>JALFUR010000007.1 GCA_022784465.1 Christensenella sp.
CGGTTTTTGCGAAACTTGGAGAAGAAAAAAAGCAGTCGCTCTTTCTCAAGAATGACTGCTTTTTGCTTGTTTTAGTATAAAATATGAGTTTTTAAGCCGTTTTTGACCTTATTTGGTCGCCCTCGGATTACGGATATTCGCTTGTGCTGCAGCAAGACGAGCAATAGGTACTCTGAATGGAGAGCAAGATACATAGTCTAAGCCAATAGTATGACAGAATTCAATAGAAGAAGGATCTCCACCATGTTCTCCACAAATACCGCAATGAATATCAGGTCTTGTTGAATGGCCTAATTTAACTGCCATATCCATTAATTTTCCAACACCTGTTGTGTCTAATCTTGCAAATGGATCAGATTCATAAATCTTAGCACCATAATATGATGGTAAGAACTTACCAGCATCATCTCTAGAGAAACCAAATGTCATTTGTGTTAAGTCATTTGTTCCAAAGCAGAAGAATTCAGCTTCTTTAGCAATTTCATCAGCTGTTAGTGCAGCTCTTGGAATTTCAATCATTGTTCCAACTTCATATTTCAAATTAGCTTTAGCTTCTTTAATTACTTCATCAGCAGTTTTTACAACAACATCTTTACAGAACTTCAATTCCTTAACATCTCCAACAAGTGGAATCATAATTTCAGGAACAACATTCCAATCTGGATGTCTCTTTTGAACAGCAATAGCAGCTTTAATTACAGCCTTTGTTTGCATAACTGCAATTTCTGGATATGTAACTGTTAATCTACATCCTCTATGTCCCATCATTGGGTTGAATTCATGTAAGCTATCGCAGAATAATTTAATTTCTTGCTTTGTCTTATGTTGAGCTTCAGCCAATTTTTCAATATCTGAATCAATTGTTGGAACGAACTCATGTAGAGGTGGGTCTAAGAATCTGATTGTAACAGGTTGACCTTTCAAAGCCTCCATTAATCCTTCAAAGTCAGCTTGTTGCATTGGTTCAATATCATTTAAAGCGGATACTCTTTCAGCAACAGTTTCTGAACAAATCATTTGACGGAATTTATCAATTCTTCCTTCTCCGAAGAACATATGCTCTGTACGGCACAAACCAATACCTTGAGCGCCTAATTCTGCAGCTCTTTGAGCATCAGCAGGAGTATCAGCATTTGTTCTAACACCAAGTGCCTTATACTTATCTGCAAGTTTCATGATTCTTCCGAAATCTCCGCTGTTTGGATCAGCAGGAACAGTCTTAATAATTGTATCGTAAATTAAACCTGTAGAACCATCAAGAGAAATTCCATCCCCTTCTCTAAATGTCTTTCCGCCTAATTCAAAATATTTTTCTTCTTCGTGCATCTTGATGTCTCCACAACCAGAAACACAACATGTACCCATACCACGAGCAACAACGGCTGCGTGAGATGTTTGACCACCACGAACAGTCAAAATACCTTGAGCATACTTCATACCTTCAATATCTTCTGGAGAAGTTTCAAGTCTAACAAGAATTACTTTCTTTCCCTTCTTTCCTTCAGTAACAGCATCTTCTGGAGTAAATACGATTGTACCAGCAGCAGCTCCTGGAGAAGCAGCAATTCCTTTTCCTACAACATTTAATTTATTAGCTTCTTTTAGTGCTTTAGCATCAAATGTTGGATGCAATAACATATCTAATGTCTTAGCATCAATTTGAAGTAATGCTTCTTGTTCTGTAATCATCTTTTCGTCGATTAAATCACAAGCGATTCTTATAGCTGCTTGAGCTGTTCTCTTACCATTACGACATTGAAGCATGAATAATTTACCATTTTCAATAGTAAATTCCATATCTTGCATGTCTCTATAATGAGCTTCAAGTTTATCGCAAACTTCAAGGAATTGATCATATGCTTCTGGGAATCTATCTTTCATTTCCTCAATTTTCATTGGAGTACGAACACCAGCAACAACGTCTTCACCTTGTGCGTTTACTAGGAACTCACCCATAAGTCCTTTTTCACCAGTAGCAGGGTTTCTTGTGAATGCAACACCAGTTCCTGAATTATTGTTTAAGTTACCAAATACCATTGGCATTACGTTAACTGCAGTTCCCCAGCTATATGGGATATCATGATCCATACGATATACGTTAGCTCTTGGGTTATCCCAGCTTCTAAATACGGCTCTAATAGCTTCGTTTAATTGTTCCTTTGGATCTTCTGGGAAATCTCTTCCTAATTTTTCTTTATATTTAGCCTTAAATTGATTTGCTAAATCCTTTAAATCTTCAGCTGTTAATTCAACGTCGAATGTAACTCCCTTGTCTGCTTTTTTAGCATCAATTAGTTTTTCGAATTCTTTCTTTGAAACTTCCATAACAACATCTGAGAACATTTGAATAAATCTTCTGTAAGAGTCATATACGAATCTTTCAAATTTTGGATCTGGATTTCCTTTAATCATAGCTCTAACAACTTCATCATTTAAACCTAGATTTAGAATTGTATCCATCATACCAGGCATTGAAGCTCTAGCTCCTGAACGAACAGAAACTAATAAAGGATTATTTAAATCTCCAAATTTCTTTCCGTTGATCTCTTCCATTTTGGCAACATTAGCCATAATTTCTTCCATAATGCTGTCATTGATTTTTCTACCATCTTCATAGTATTTTGTACAAGCTTCTGTTGTAATTGTAAAACCTTGAGGTACTGGTAGACCAATTTTAGTCATTTCTGCAAGATTTGCACCTTTGCCACCTAAAAGTTCACGCATTGTTGCGTCGCCTTCTGTGAACAAATAAACATATTTTGTCATTATTACTCCTCCTTCGAGTATCAAATTATAATTTTCAGTAGTTTTATTTTACAAAAAATATGCGCGTTATACAAGTATTATTACGCGCTATTATATGTAATTTTATAAAAATTGGCACTTAAAGAAGTAGCAGCTCTTTTAGTGAGTTTATGTGAACGTTAAATGTATGTAGCAAATAATTATAATAATCTCTTAGTGTTATTGCTTTACTCTCATATCCTAAGGCTAATAACATCCTTCCCATATATGTAAAAAGAGTCTTTTTTGGCGTATCACTCTCATAACATAATTCTTTCAAACACTTTAGCGCTGTAATAAATAACTCGTTATTATAATCGTCTTCCATTCCCATTTTATCTAAAATTTCAACAACAACATTTGCCGCATAAAATTTGACAGGATCTAATACAACATCATAAAAAGAATCAACTAAATCACAACCAGTTAGTGTCCCATTTTTGGAATTTGTATTGACATAATAATGGCCGAAACAAAGAGGAGCCACAGCATATTTCAACTTGGCTTTTTGCTTTTTTACACCTTTTGCAACTATAGATATTTTACCTTTATTTACCGCATATAAAGTTACTATTTTGTCATTATCTTTATAATCAATACTTTTAAGGCAAAGAGCATCAAAACTAATATCCATTATCGTCCTTTTGTATATCTTTGTATAAATTGTAAAATTCTATTTTTCCTGTTTTTTCAAATAATTCCCAAATACTTTTATTTGTCTTTTTCATATTATTTATATTGCGCAATATTGACAAAAATATACTACAAATTATTTGAATAACCTAAATTGCTTAACACACTTGGATTGTTTCTCCAATCTTCTTTAACTTTGACAAAAATAGTCAAAAATACTTTTGTTTGTAAAAGCTCTTCCATATCTTTTCTTGCTTGAGAAGAAATTTCTTTAATCATAGCCCCATTTTTACCTATGATTATAGATTTATGAGCTTGTTTTTCACAAACAATGTCAGCATCGATATCTACTATTCCATTTTCTCTGTATTGAAACTTATTTATAACAATTCCAACACCATATGGAATTTCATCGCCAAGCAATTTTAATGCTTTTTCTCTTATATATTCACCAACTATAAATCTAGTAGATTTATCTGTTATCTCATCTTCGTCAAACCTTGCTTCTGCCTCTGGCAAAATTTTCTTTATTTCACTCTTTAGATAATCTACATTTTTACCAGTTTTTGCAGATATAGGAATAATAGCTAAAACGGAAGAAACATCTTTTAATTGTTCAATCTTTTTAAAAATCACATCTTGCTTAACTTCATCGCATTTGTTTATTGCAATAAAAAATGGAGTACCCATCGATGCATATCTTTGAATTTGACTAATTTCTTTTTCATCTAAAACTTTATCACAAGCAATTATATAAACTATTGCATCAACGCCATCAATTGATGAAGATACGTTTTTCATCATATATTCAGACAATCTGTTTTTTGGATTATGAATTCCTGGAGTATCAACTAAAATTAGTTGAGAATCTTCATCGTTAACAATACCTAGAACTCTATCTCTTGTAGTTTGAGGTCTAAATGACACAATGGATATTTTCTCTCCAACCATATAATTAATCAATGTAGATTTACCTACATTTGGTTTTCCTATAATTGTTACATAACCCGTTTTAAACATTTCTTTTTAAATCTAATCCTTCTAATATTTTTTCCGCATGACCCATCATAACGACCTCATCATCTTTTTCGATATGATCAAATCCTAGCAAATGCAAAATACCATGTAGCACCAAAAAACCAACTTCTCGATTAAAAGAATGTCCATACTCTTCAGCTTGTTCTTGCGCCCTTTTTTCGCATAGCATAATTTCACCTAGCATTATATTTCCACTTTCAGGGTCAATGTAATTGCGATAATCTTCTTTTTTAAAAGGAAACACAAAATTGCATATTGGGAAAGATAAAACATCGGTAACTTTATCTATTCCCCTTGTATGTTTATTAGTATTTTGGATTGTTTCTTCTGTAACAATTGAAATCTCAATTTCAAAAATATCACTTAACTTAAAATGATTAAGTGCGGATTTATAAATCATGTCAAGAAAACGTCTATTAATACGAGTTCCTTTTGTTTCTCTATATATATCTAAACCCATTATCTACGCTCCTTAGCTTTATCGTAGTCAATTCGCTCGTGAAGCATTGATGGCATTGCTTGGCAAATACTTGTCTTTATCTTTTGTAATTGAAGAATAGATATATCACATTCTGACAATTGTCCATCTAATATTCTTCCCTCAATAATTTCATAAACAATACTTTCCAATTCTTCATAAGATGTAGGTTTTTTAGATCTAATCATAGCCTCACACATGTCGCAAATCATTATTATTGCGCTATATTTTGTTGAAGGCTTAGGATCTGGATATCTATATTTATCCGCTTCAAGATTTCCCTCTGTAATTCCCTTGGCTTTCAAATAGAAGAACATAAGTGTAGAATCACCATGATGCTCTAAGGCTGCTTTAATTACAGTATCAGGAAGATTATGCTTTTTCAAAACCTGCGCACCAAGCTCCGGATGTTCAATAATAATTTTTACAGACACGTCTATAATCAAATCATCGTGAGGATTATATCCTCCTTGTTGATTTTCAATAAAATATTCTGGATTCTTAATTTTTCCAATATCATGATACATTGCACAGGCTCTTGCCATAAATGGATTTAGACCAATTGCAATTGCACAATTTTCAGCCAATGTAGAAACCGTTAGCGAATGGCTAAATGTACCAGGCGCCTTTTCCTTTAATTCTCTTAATAGTGGCTGATTAAGTGAACATACCTCTGCTAATTTAAAATCTGTCCAAACTCTAAATATCCTCTCGTATACTGGCAAAACAACACTTACATAACCTACTGCAACTGCGCTTCCAAGAAAACTGAAGCAGCAAGTCTTTAACACCGATACAAATGTACTTGCTTTTTCAACAATCCCAAGAGGAATAGCAAATGGGAGCGAAATCAAACCAATTAACAATGCTCCACATGTAATTTTAAATCTCGTATAGCCTCTATGAACCAAGAATGTCATACATATAGAACTCAATAGACCTATACACAAACCACCAATTTGTCCAATTGTTATTGAACCTTCGATTAAAAATACTGAAAGTGGACAAGTAACAAGTGAAATTAAAAATGTTCCTATTGCAGTCAATATTCCTATTCTTTGAGATATCAAGATTGAAATCAATAACGCTGCCGTTGCTACAGGAACAGCATATGGCGAAACATGGACATACATCAAACAAGAAAACATAGAGCCAAGTGATATAGAAATATTTATAATTAAATATTCTCTTAGTCTTGAAAAACTTTTGTATGATCCTTTTACGATTACCATATGGTAAACAAATACAATCAATAAAATTCCAAATACAATTAAATCTACTAAAAGCGTAAATGGAACAAAATTGACAAAGTTTTTAATATTTTTACTTACTATTCCAATACATACAAAAGATGTTAAAGTAGAAAAACAAATAAGGCCTAATATATAATTAAACCAACGTAGAATTTTCTCCTTTCTTGAAGATTTTTCATTTTCTATCATCGCTTTCTCCTTTCTTTTCTTTTGTTTCATATTCAGAATATGCTTTAACAATTGATTGAACAAGTTCGCTTCTAACAACGTCTTTTGCCGTCAAATTAATTATAGCAATATCATTAATCCCTTGTAAAATCTTTATAGCATGAGACAATCCTGACTGTTTTCCTATAGGCAAATCAATCTGCGTAATATCTCCTGTCACAACTATTTTGCTTTCTTCTCCCATACGAGTTAGAAACATTTTCATTTGTTCTTGTGTAGTATTTTGCGCTTCATCTAATATTATAAAAGCATTAGATAGTGTTCTACCTCTCATATAAGCTAGTGGAGCTACTTCAATGTTTCCTTTTTCTATTAATTTGTTAAATGTTTCCATTCCAAACATTTCTTGAAGTGCATCATACAAAGGTCTTAAATATGGATCAACTTTTGCCGTTAGATCTCCAGGCAAAAAACCAAGTTTTTCACCTGCTTCTATTGCAGGTCTAGTTAAAATAATCTTATCAATTTGTTTGTTTTTAAAAGCAAGCGCAGCTAAAGCAACTGCTAGGTAGGTTTTTCCAGTTCCTGCTGGCCCTACGCCAAACACTATAGGCTTATTCTTTATTGCATTTACATATCTAGCTTGTCCATATGTTTTACAAGAAATTTTTTTGCCTTTATAAGTAAAACCTACTAGTTGAGTTACATCATCAAGAGCATCTAAGTTGTCTTCGTCTATTAAATCGCTAATCAAATCAATATAAACTTTGTTAATCGTATTAGTACGAGATTTTTGCAATAAAAATGTACAAAGGTTAACAGCTTTGTTAACTTTATCTTCTTCTCCCTCTATTATTATCTTTTGATCTCTTAAATATATTGCAACATCACAAATTTTTCTAATGTATTTTATGTTTGAATCACGATTTCCAAATAACGCAATTTGATCTTGCATATCCAAAATTTCTATTGACGCTTCTATACTTAAACCTCCTCAATGCTTATGCATTGCTCTAATTCATAGTATATATCTATAAAATAACAATTGTCTATCTCTTTTTTTATTACGCGCACGTTAATAATACTTGCTTTAGCGCTATAATTTTCAATAAAACTTTGCTGCTCATTAGCTATTATTTCATTAAGTTCCATTTCGTCAATTTCATATTCCACGCAATGAATTTTGTAGCACTCAACCCTATTTATTTTTAAGGCAAATGCATTATATGTTGATATGCTTGATATAAACTGTGCAAGATTGCTATCGCTTTTTATGTTTGAATATATTTTCCTTCCAAAAGCATAAAAAGAATACATGTTTTTAGTTTTTTCATATTTCTTTCTTATAGCCTTTTTGGGAATAATAACATTTTGATGCTTATACACTTTAGCGTAAATACTTCCTTGAGGAATAACCTCAACTACATTTTCCTCATAATCTATATAGCTTCCTTCAATTAATTTATCTCCCTTTTTTACAATATCTCCTTTCTTTACGAGTGCCCTTCCGCTTTTAACATCAACTCTTGAAACAATCCCATTCTCTTGCGATATAATGCAATCCCCAATTGAATAATCTTTATGCTCTTTATTCAAATAAATTGTAACGTTTAATACATTGTTATCAAAAACAACATCACACATTGCAATACGAGAAAAATTAGTTAATAAATCAATCTTTATTTCTTTAGCATTTGTATACTCACTTTTAGAATAATTTTCTTCAATGTATTTTTGAACTTCCCTCTTTACAATCTCATCGTTACAATCAATGCTTATACTAGAAATATTTCTTAAAGCAACGAAAAATGCAGATATTAAAACAAGAATAATTAATAAAACTACCTTCTTTGAAATTGCTTCCCAATTTTTTTCATATACAATATTTGCTTCTATTTTATGTCTTTTTATTATCCTTTTTACATCATATAAATATGAGCGGCTTATATAAACATTACGCTCATCAACCTTAACTGGAAATCTGCCTTTACAGTAATTTAAAAAGCTTTCAAGATTTGAAATGTTTTCAATTTTTATATATTTCGTATTTCTCTACTGCTCCTTGTACGATTAATTGATATTTTGAAGATTGCTTTACTTTAAAATTTTGACCTATAAAAACCATATTTTTGTCTATATAATTTAATACGATTTTAGTTTCATCTAAGCTTTGTATATACACATTTCCTTCACAAACAAAAAAAGTATCTTCTATAATAATGCGAAAATACTTTTTTCTATTGTCTTTAATTAAATGTTTTATTTCATCAAAATATACCACACTAAAGAATATGTGTTATATTTCAAAATTATTCACTCCATCTAAATAATCTGAATCTACTGAATACTCTTCTGGGGCTTCAGCATCAGTTAAAACACTATCATCAATATAATAATCATTGTTTGCTATTTGCTCACTGCCACTATTTTCCGTCTTTGCTTCCTGCTTCTTTGGCTTATTAATAAATGTAATCTTTTTCTTTGGCACAAAAGTCATTGTATCTTTATGCCATACATAGAACAAGTCTACATCAGCCTCACCTGATCTATTTTTAGCAACAACTGCGTCTAGTAAAGCAGTATTTTCAGTTTCTGCAACCTCTTCACTTTCATCTCCAGGAGTTAAGAATATAATCATATCCGCGTCTTGCTCTATTGCTCCAGATTCTCTTAAATCTGACATCTTTGGTTTCTTTTGCTTTATTACTTCGCCACTATTATTTTTTTCATCTGTTTTTTCAACATTACGGGACATTTGTGACAAAACTAAAACTGGAACCTCAAGTTCTTTAGCAATAATTTTCATCATACGTGAAATCTCTGTCATAGATTCATATCTTGATCTTACTTTGTTGTCTGCAATAAGCTGCATATGGTCTATTACAATTAAATCTATCCTACCCTCTTTGTTTTTTAATTTATTTACTTTTGCCTTGATTTGATCGGCTGTAATGTTAGATGAATCATCAATATATATATGACACTTTGAAAAATCTTTTTTAGTTTCAAGAATTCTAGATATTTGATCAGAAGTTAATTCGTTTCTAATAACACTTTTCGAATCAATTTGAGCAAGTGAAGCTATTAATCTTTTTATCAATTCTTCTTGAGACATTTCAAGGTTAAATACCGCAATAACTTTCTCTGGATTTGTTTGCGCAATATTAGCAACAATGCTCATAGCAAAAGATGTTTTTCCACAACCAGGTCTTGCAGCAAGTACTATCATTTGTCCTGGTAAAAAACCACCGTTTGCTATAGAATCAAGGTTGGAATATCCAGTAGATAATGCTTTTGGTCTTTCTCCTGTATTATAAATATTGATAATTTCATCGATTACATTATTTGCTGTTTCAGCGACTTGTTTTAAATCTTTTTTATCTAGATCTAATGAGATTCTATTTATTTCGTTCATAGCAAACGTCATAATATCTAATGGTTCTGAATTATCATATGCCATGCTACTCATCTTTGTAGATACCGAAATCAATTCTCTAGCTCTAGACAAATTCTTTAAAAGATCAATTTCATAAGATAAATTAACTGAAGACATATAAGTATTGCTTATATCAGATAAATACGCAATACCTCCAACTTTATCTTTTTCCTCTTCTGTAAACAAAGAAATAATTGCAACTAAATCAAAAGGCAATCCTTGTTGATGTTGCTCAAACATTTTTTTGTAAATAATTCTATGTCTTTCTATATAAAAATCATCTATTGATATATTAAAAGCATCATCAGCAACGGATGGATCATTCATTATAATGGATAAAATGTCTTTTTCTAATTGCTCATTATTAGGTTGTCCTTTTAATTTTATAGCAGGATCACCCTTTTTATTGTAGTCTTTATTGTTTGCCATTTTATCCTCCGTTAAGATTGATTAGTGCTTTTTATTATATATTTATAATAATTTTAAGTCAACACCACTTACTTTGTTAGTTTTATTTCTTCTAATGTATGTTTAAAGAAATTCATCGCTTTTGTATATGGAGCATCTGTCGTCAAATCTACTCCTACAAGTTTTAATATTTCAACTGGAGACATACTACCCCCTGCACTTAAAAATTTCTTATAATCTTTAACAGCCGGCTCTCCTTTTTCTAATATATCGCAAGCAATACACACAGCAGATATTAAACCTGTAGAATATTTATAAACATAAAATGCAGTATAGAAATGAGGTATTCTTGCCCATTCATATCTAATTAATTCGTCATTTACTACATCTTCTCCATAATATTGTTTATTTAAATCATAATACATATTACATAAAGAATCTGGGGTAATTGGCTCCTCATTTTCTGCCATAGTGTGTGCTTTATATTCAAATTCTGCAAATTGCGATTGTCTAAACACTGTTGTTCTAAACATGTTTAGAAGATACGATAATAAATATTTTCTATAATTTCCAGTAGCAGTTTTTAACAAATGCATAACAAGCAATGTCTCATTAACAGTTGAGGCAACTTCCGCAACAAATATCTCATATCCAGCTTTTTCCATAGGTTGATTTTCATTAGAAAAATACGTATGCATAGCATGTCCAAGTTCATGAGCTATGGTAAATACATCATTTAAAACTGGTTGATAATTTAATAATACATATGGATGAGTGCCATAACATCCCCAACTATATGCTCCGCTTCTTTTGCCCTTATTTTCATACACATCAATCCATCCTTCATTAAAAGCTTTTTGTAAAAGTTCATTATAATCTTTTCCTAAAGGAGCTAATGCCTCAAGAACCATTTGCTTTGCTTGATTATACTCTATTGTTTCTGTCACATCTTCAACAAGTGGCATGTGAAGATCATACATATGAAGTTCATCATATTTAAGCTCTTCTTTTCTATATCTCATATAATCATGCAAATATGGCAAATTTAAATGAATATTTTTTATTAATCTTTCATAAACTTCAGAAGGAACATCCTCATTTGATGTTGCTCTATCTAAGCAAGACTTATATCCTCTAACGTTAGCATAAAATGCATTTTTCTCTACATTACCTTTGTATAAAGTGGTAATCAAATTTATATTTTGCTTATATGCATTAAACATAGATTCAAAGGCTTTTTTTCTTTCCTCTCTTGAACCTGTTTGCAAATATAATCCATATATGCCATGAGAAAGAGCAACAACTTCTCCTTTATCATTTACAAAATCCTCAAACTTAATATCCGCGTTATCAAGCATTGAAAAAGATTCTTTAAACAAAGATGTAAACTTGCCCATTTTTGCAAGTAATGTTTCTTCTTTTGTAGATAAAGTGTGTTTTTTTCTTTTAACTATTAATTCTAAAGAATAAGAATATTTTTCAAAATCTTTATCTTTAGATAATGAAAATAAAAACTCTTCATCATTTGCAGATAATTCTGGAAGAATAAATGCTGTTTTTGCATCTATATTTACAGATAAAGATTCAACCTTAGAAACCATTTCCTTATACTTAGTTACAGTTACATCTTGATCAAGTCTCATCCTTGCATATACATACAATTTTTCCAAAATATAGCCAACTTTTGAATTAAGATTTAAGCAATCAAAAATAGATTTTTTATCATTATGTAATTTGCCTTTAAAATCAATAAGCAAATCTGACAATTCTTTTGCCTTTTTTATGTCATCGCTCCAAATTTGATCTGAAGAATAAATATCTTCTAACCTCCATTTGTATTGATTATCGATTTCATCTCTTTTTTTAACTTTCATTTTTTCGCCTCTATTATTTTTATTCTATTGGTAACAATAAATCGTTATCTTTAATTTTACCCGTTTTTCTCAATAATAAACATACTGCAAAGCTTATTACAGCAGGTAGAACAAACATTAATAGTATAACACCAATCCAAGATAATGCAGTACTTCCTGTTGTAGAAATTACATCAATACATCCTACAAGTCCACTTGTTCCCATTCCGCCGCCAGCTGAGCCACATTTAAGTTTAAATAAACATGTAGATAAAGGTCCACAAATTGCTGATGCTACAATTGGAGGAACAAAAGTCCAGCCGTTTTTCATGATATTAGGAATTTGAAGCATACTTGTTCCTAATCCTTGTGAGATTAAACCAGAAAAACCATTTTCTTTAAAGCTCATTACAGCAAATCCAACCATTTGACAAGCACAACCAACAGTTGCAGCCCCGCCTGCAAGTAGCATAGCATTATAATACTCTTCAGATACATTTCCTGCAGCAAATCCTGTCAAAACAGGTCCAGCAACAGCAACCCATATAGCAGCAGACGATGTTGGCATTGTAAGTAAGATTCCAACTATTACTGCAATTATTATTCCCATGAAAAATGGTGTTGTCTTTGTAGCAGCAGCAATTAAAACTCCTAATTTATTAATTAACCAAATAAATGGCCAAGCAACATATACACCAGCAAGCATAATAATCATCATTCCAAGAGGAATTAAAATGATATCAAACTTTGTTTTACCAGCATACAAATTAGCTATTTCTATTGCCATAAGTGCAACAATATATGCGCCAATTGGATTTCCTGGTGCACCAAGAGCCAAAACAAATGTAGACGCAATTATTGTGTTTGAAAAAGCTCCTACAAATCCAGCTAATGCTGCTGTAAATATTACAAGTGGTTTTGCTTTTAATTTAAACGCAATACCAACACCAATTCCAACACCCATCAATGACTTGGCTATAGAGCCAATGGTGTTTAATAGATAAAACATTTTGGAATCAGCATTAAATATTTTTGCAATTGTACACAAAATTGTACCAGCAATTAACGTTGCAAATAAACCTAGCGACATGCCCGTAAAGGCATCAATAAACCATCTTTTAGAAAGTTTCTTTACGATTTCCCATACTTTTAATTCTTTTTTTGTTTGGGCTTGTGGGGTTAAAACTACATCTTCCACATTATTTATTTGTTGTCCGTTTTCAACAACTTCGTTAACGTTCTTTTCCATACAGAACCTCCCAAAGTTATTTTTTGCTTGTTTATTATATATAAATATATATTATTATGTCAAAATAAATTGTTCATCTTGCCTTGTAAAAGCAAAAACCCTCCAAAGACACACCTTGAAGGGATTAATATTTGAATGTTTTTTATCTATAATTAGAATGGACAAACCGCAAAAATCATTACGCCTTTTAAATTTCCATATGCTAAAACAGATCCTCTTCTTAAAATAACTCTAGAATCTTTTTCTACATCTGAATCTTTCTTTGCTTCTTCATTTGTCTCTTTTTGTTTAGCTTTCATATCATCGTATGCTTTTTTGCAATCTTCTTCAGAAGCATAAAAACACATTGTTATCCATGGCTCATCAGCATCTTGGCATTCTGTAAATTCGATAGCATCTGAATTTGATCCTAAAACTGAAGTACTTGTATATTTATAATAATTTATTACTTCATAATCCCCAAATAATCCAGTGATACCACTTACAAGTTCTGATTCATATCTATTAAAATCGAATAAAGTATATGCTTTTCCTACATTAGCTTCTTTTGGTGTTACTAAAAAGAAACATGCAACATCTGCAGCTATAACTAAAACGATAATAATTATAATCGTTGATATAATCTTACCAAATACACTTTTTCTTTTTCTTGCCATAATTAAACTCTCCTATTTAACAAATCTATATACATCATTTAGAATTAAATTACCATCTAAATCAATATATCCATAAATGTTTTTATCTTCCCCATCTACAGAGAATGAAATTACAACATCTTTAGTTCCGTCGCTCTTTTTCTTTGAAATAGTATATTTGCCTTGAGCTGAATATGTTAGTCCTACTATTTCCGTAGCAATTGTAGCTTTTTTAAATGAGCCTAGTTTGATTGAGCCTTGGCCTAAAACGCCATCGTACACATATGTTCCTGTATCGCATGAACAAAATACAAATACAAATGAACAAAGCATAATTAAACAAACTAACGATATTATTAATCTTTTATTCATTTCAATCCTCCGCCTTGTTTTTATTATAGACTTAAATACATTTTTTTCAAACTAAAATGCAAAAAAAAGAATCTCACAAGGAGACTCCTTTTTTTATAAAGTTCTAAAAATTATAAAGCCTTGTAAGCTGCTTCGTCACCAACGAAAACTGCTTTTCCAGAAACTTTAATTACAGTTTCAGATCCTTCATCTTGATGATTCTTTAAGTATTCACCATAAGCTTTAGCATCTTCTTTTTCTGTGAAGTATGTGATTGTAGCAGAAGAACCATCTTTAACAGCTGTAACTTGAGCTTGAACATCTCCAGTTAATTTAACTAATGCGGAAATTGCAAGTTTTACACCAGCTGTTGCAACATTAGAATCAGATTTAGCAACTTTATATCCAGCAGACTCAAATTTTTCTGCAGCTTTGTTGTAATCAGATGGAACACATGCTGTAAATACAACTGCACAAATAACTACTAAAGCAACTATAGTAGCAACTAAAACTAAACTTCTTTTCATTTTAAAATCCTCCATAAGTATTTTCAAAATCATTCTACCATTTTGTAAAAATCGTGTAAAGTTGTTTGGTATACAAAAAATGTAAAATTATTTATTTTTTTCTTTAACAAAAATAATAGTTGGTGATTCATAAGGCTTCTCTATAATAACATTCTTTTTTGCTTTTTCCTTAAATTTATCGTTTCTAGCAAATAAAACACAAATAAAAACAAGCACAACGGCTAATGTTATTAAAATAGCATAAAACTTAAAATCTATAAATGCTTTAGAAAACGCCTCAGCGCATAACAAACTTAACATAGTTATATTATACAATACTTTTATATTTTTGCCACATATTTTCAACTATTGAGTGAATTATTTTTTTATAATATAATAAAAAATAGAGGTTTATTGTACAAACCAAACAAAAAGGAGCAAAATATGAATATTTCCAAAGAGAAAAAAGATGAAGCAGTTGAATATATTCAATCAGAGATTAAGACTATTATAGAAAGTTATGGTCCTAGAGTACCTGGAAGCAAAAACGAAAACGATGCTTTAAATCATATGAGAGAAGAGCTTGCTAAAAATGTTGGTATAGATAATACAATAAAGCAAAACTTCTCTGTAGCGCCAAGAGCTTTCTTTGGGTGGACTTATTTTGTTTCAATATTTACTATTTTAGGAAATGCTATATATTTCATGACTCCAGTATTTTCTATTCTTTGTTATATCATTGCTTTTGTACCAATGTTATTTGAGTTTGTTTTTTACAAGCCATTTATTGATTCTCTATTTGAATATGGAGTATCTGGAAATGTTCTTGCTACTTATAAACCAAAGGGAGAAACAAAAAAACGTATTGTCCTTAATGGACACTCAGATGCCGTTTATGAATGGCACTGGCATCATGTTGGCGGATATCCTTTATTTTTAACATCAATAATAACAGTTCTTGTTGGTTTTATTTATTCTCTAGTTACTTCCCTTTTAGCTACTTTTTTACAAGGGCCACTTGGAACTCCTGAAGGTTGGCTTTTATATATGGGAATTGCTGCTTTTGTATTTACTCCTTTTTACATTATGTTTTTATGGTTCTGCGATTATAAAACTGTTGTTCCTGGAGCAAATGATAATCTTACAGCGTGCGAAATGTCTATAGCTGCTATAAAGGTTTTAAAAGAAAGTGGAATAGAACTTGAAAATACTGAGGTTGTTGCTTTAATTACAGGTTCTGAAGAAGCAGGATTAAGAGGCGCAAAAGAATTCTGCAAAGCAAATCCTACTTATGGAAAAGAAGAAGGCATTGAAACAATTTTTATTACATATGAAACACTTAGAGAAATTGAACATTTAGTTATATACAATAGAGATATGAACGGCATTACTAAAAACGATGCAAAAGTTTGCAAATTAGCTAAAAATGCAGCGCAAAAAAATGGCGTAAATTTAAAATACGGATCTGTCTTTGCTGGTGCTACAGATGCAGCAGCGTTTTCTCAATCTGGACGCAAAGCAACCTGTCTTGCCGCAATGAATCCAAACGTTCAAAAATATTATCATACAAGAGAAGATAATTATGATAATCTTTCTCCAGCATGTCTATCTAAAGTATTAGATATAACAATTGATATGATTGAAGAATTTGATAAAAATGGATTACCAAACGATTAATTAAACTTTTTTAATCTTAATTTAATTTAACATTCTAAAAGGCTGCAAAAACAGCCTTTTTTAGCGTATTTATGCAATTTTTATTAAAACAAAAATTAAATAAAAAATTTTTCAATTTAATAATGATTTAATCTTTATTTTGTAACATATAGGTGTAAAGAAAAACTTTTAGATAAATCCTTGGCGTCGGAAGTTGTGCGCCGAACGCCAAGGTGTCTCCAATCCTTATGTAAACAAAACTAAATAGAATAATGGCTGTCTAAAATAGACAGCCATCTTCATATTATAAGTATTTTATTTTATCTAATTATATCGTTCTCATAAATAGGATACTTTTTGCATAAAGCAACTACCTTTTGTGTTACTTTTTCAACTGCAGATTCTTTTTCATTTACTAAATCTGCAATGCAATCTGCAATTATTATCATATCATCTTCCTTCATTCCTCTTGCCGTTACAGCAGGAGTTCCAATTCTTACACCGCTTGTAACAAAAGGTTTTTGTGTATCAAAAGGAATAGCATTCTTATTTGCAGTAATATGAGCCATATCCAATAAAGCTTCAAGCTCTTTTCCTGTCATTCCCTTGCTTGTTAAATCAAGTAACATCAAATGATTATCTGTTCCTCCAGATACTAAATTAATTCCTCTTTCCATTAAAGCTTCAGATAATACTTTAGCATTTTTAACAATTTGTTTTTGGTATTCCTTAAATTCTGGAGATAATGCTTCTTTAAAAGCAACAGCCTTTGCAGCAATAACATGCATTAAAGGACCGCCTTGTGTGCCTGGAAATACGGCTTTATTAATCTTTGTATATATTTCCTCATCGTTTGTTAAAATTAAGCCACCACGAGGTCCACGTAAAGTCTTGTGAGTTGTAGTTGTAACAACATCAGCAACTCCAATAGGTGTTGGATGACATCCGGCAGCTACTAATCCTGCAATGTGAGCCATATCTACCATTAAATAAGCTCCAACAGAATCTGCGATTTGTTTAAATCTTACAAAATCTAAAGTTCTTGGATATGCGCTTGCACCAGCTAGGATCAATTTTGGTTTACATTCTTTTGCTAGCGCTTCTACTTTGTCATAATCAATAACACAAGTATCTTGCTCTACTCCGTATGGAACAATATTAAAATATTTACCAGAAATATTAACTGGGCTACCATGAGATAAATGTCCACCATGAGCAAGAGACATACTTAAAACTGTATCTCCTGGTTGTAATAACGCAAAAAATACTGCCAAGTTTGCATTTGCACCAGAGTGTGGTTGAACATTTGCATATTTAGCTCCAAATAATTCACAAGCTCTTTGTCTTGCTAATTCTTCTGCTATATCTACAAATTGACATCCACCATAATATCTCTTTCCTGGATAGCCTTCTGCATATTTGTTTGTAAAATGAGTTCCCATTGCTGCCATAACAGCTGGAGAAACAATGTTCTCACTTGCAATTAGTTCAATATTGTTTTGTTGTCTTGACAACTCTTTTTCAAACGCTTCAACTAATTCTGGATCTGTTTGCTTTATTGTTTTTAAATCTATCATCTTTTTTCTCCTAAATGTTCTTTCTAATTAAATTCTTTATTTCTTCTTCTGAAATCAACCCAATGGATTTGTCTACTAGTTCTCCATCTTTAAACAAATACAATGCTGGAATAGCAGATATACCAAATCTCATAGCAAGATCCATTGCTTCATCTGTATCTATTTTAATAAACTTTGCAACATTGCCCATCTCTTCAGATACGCTCTCTACTCTAGGAGCTAGCATCTTGCATGGCATACACCAATTTGCATAAAAATCTACTAGAGTTAATCCGCTTGAAATATAATCATTAAAATTCGAACTGTTTGCATGCTCTACCATATATTCACCTCTTTAATTATTTTCTGTACATGTAATTTTTAAGTCTTCTAATTGTTGTTTATCTACAACAGATGGAGCATCACTCATTAAGCATGAAGCGCTTTGAACCTTTGGAAAAGCGATTACATCTTTAATGTTTTCATTTTGAGTTACAAGCATTGTTAATCTATCTAGTCCAAAAGCTAGTCCACCATGAGGAGGAGCTCCATATCTAAATGCGTCCACAAAGAAACCAAATTTTTCTTTAATTTGCTCTTGTGTTAATCCAATCAAATTAAATATCTTTTTCTGTAATTCTGGGTTATGTATTCTTATTGAACCACCACCAGCTTCTTGGCCATTTATAACCATATCATATGCGTTTGATCTTGCCTTAATTGGATCTGTGTCTAATAAGTCGAAATCTTCTACCATTGGAGCTGTAAATGGATGGTGCATAGCAACCAAACGATTCTCTTCTTCACTCCACTCAAACATTGGGAATTCTGTTACCCATAAGAAATCATATTGAGATTTATCAAACAAGTTATATTTAGAAGCTAGTTCACATCTTAGCGCTCCTAAAGCATCAAATGTAACTTTTTCTTTTTCAGAAGCAACAAAGAATAAAATATCTCCTATTTGAGCATCTAATTTTGCCAAAAGCTTTTCTTTAACTTCTTCAGAAATAAATTTAAAGAATGAAGATGTTATGCCCTCTTCTTTAACTGTAGCCCATGCCAATCCCTTTGCTCCATATGACTTAACAAATTCACCATATGAATCTATGTCTTTTCTTGTCATCTTTGTGCCAAGACCTTTAGCATTAATAGCTCTTACAGCGCCGCCGGCTTTTATTGCATTTTCAAATACACTAAAACCACATTCTTTTACGCAATCAGAAACATTGTTAAGTTCTAAGCCAAATCTTGTATCAGGCTTATCGCTTCCCCATCTTTCCATTGCTTCTTTCCATGTAATTCTTCTAAATGGTCCATCAAATTGACAACCTGCTGTTTCAGAGAAAATTTTCTTAATTAATCCTTCTGCTACGCTCATTACATCTTCACAATCTTCAACATAACTCATTTCTAAGTCAATTTGTGTAAACTCTGGTTGTCTATTAGCTCTTAAATCTTCATCTCTAAAGCATTTTGCTATTTGATAATATCTATCCATACCTGCAATCATAAGCAATTGTTTATACAATTGAGGAGATTGAGGCAATGCATAAAACTCTCCTGGATGAACTCTTGATGGAACTAAATAGTCTCTTGCTCCCTCTGGTGTAGATTTGCCAAGATATGGTGTCTCTATATCTAAAAAGCCATTTTCAGATAAATAGTTTCTTGCAGTTATAGATATTTTGTCTCTTATTTTTAAAATGTTTTGCAATATTGGTCTACGCAAGTCTAAATATCTATATTTTAAACGTAAATTTTCAGAAGCATTTGTATCATCTTTTATTTCAAAAGGTGTAGTTTCTGCCTCGGCCAAAATCTTCAATTCACTTGCAAGTATTTCAATTTCTCCAGTTGGCATATTCTTATTGATATTTGTGCCTCTAGAGCGAACAACACCGCTTATTGCGACATTGTATTCCATTCTCAATGTAGCTGCCTTTTTAAAAACAGCTTCATCAACACTATCGTCAAAAGATACTTGTACTATACCTGAAATATCTCTAACATCAATAAAGATTAAACTACCTAGGTTTCTATATTTAGAAACAAAGCCCATTACGGTAACTATTTTTCCCTCATCGCTTAATCTTAACTCTCCACATTTATGAGTTCTTTTTGTCTTTCCCAATAAATCTATCATCTTTATGCCTCTTTAAAAAAGTTTTCAATTTTATCTAAATCAACTTCTACAGACTCACCTGTAGCCATATTTTTAATTGACACTTTATTTGTATCAATTTCCTCATCGCCAAGTACAACCATATATTTTGCATTGATTTTATTAGCATACTTTAATTGTGCTTTAAACGATCTATCCATTACATCAATTTCAGTAGAAACGCCAGCTTGTCTTAGTTTTTGTGCATAAACTAAAATGTCTTGTTTTGCTCTATCGCACATAGCAATAATATATAAATCTGGATTTTCTTCCTCTCCTACACTTAATCCTAAGTTTTCAAGAGTAAGAATCAATCTTTCAAGCCCCATTCCAAATCCAACTCCTGGACATGGTTTTCCGCCTACTTGCTCAACCAAATTATTATATCTTCCGCCTCCACATACTGTACCTTGAGCGCCTATATTATTTGAAACAAACTCAAATACTGTTCTTGTATAATAATCTAAGCCTCTAACTATGTGTGGATTAACTTTAAAGTCAACACCAAGTTTTGTTAATTGATTGCAAACCATTTCATGATGTGCTCTGCAATCATCACATAAATAATCTAAAACAACAGGAGCATTTTGTGTAATTTGTTTACATGCTTCTTCTTTACAGTCCAAGATTCTTAATGGATTCTTTTCAAATCTTTCTTGGCATGTGTGACACATATTAGACAAATTATCTTTTAAATATTTTTTTAATGCTTCATTATATTTTTTTCTACATTCTGGGCATCCTATGCTATTTACATTTAAAACTAAATTGCTAACCCCTAATCTGTCAAAAATAGATTTTGCCACCATCATAACCTCAACATCGGCGATAGCAGATGAAGATCCATAATACTCTATTCCAAATTGGTGGTGCTCACGTAATCTACCAGCTTGTGGCTTTTCATATCTAAATACAGGAGTAATATAATACATTTTTGTTGGTTGAGGATTTGCATACAAAGAATTCTCAATAAAGGCTCTAGCAACACCTGCTGTTCCTTCAGGCTTTAGCGTAATACTTCTTTCAGCCTTATCTAAAAATGTATACATCTCTTTATTTACAATATCTGTAGTATCTCCTACACCACGTAAGAACAATTCAGTGTGCTCAAACGTTGGTGTCCTTATTTCCTTTATATTAAAGTCTTTTGCAACACTTCTAACAACGTTTTCAACATAGTGCCATTTATATGATTCATTTGGCAATACATCTTTAGTTCCCTTTGGTATATTAATCATATTCTCTTCCTCTTATAAAACGAATTTATTTAGATTTAATTTCTTTAATGCAGAATTCATTCTCTCTTCTACAAACTTTTTGTCAACAAGAACTTCCTTTTCTTCGCTTAATCCAGCTGCATCAAAACTAACATCTTCAAGTAATTTCTCCATAATAGTTTGCAATCTTCTTGCTCCTATATCTTCTTCTGTCTCATTTTGTGCTGCAGCAATTTCAGCAATCTCATCAATAGCATCATTAGTAAATTGCAATTTTACCTTATCTACTTTTAACAATTCTGTATATTGCATCAAAATCGCATTATCTGGCTTTGTCAAGATCTCAACAAAATCCTTTTTAGTTAAACTTTGCAAATCTACTTTTATTGGGAATCTTCCTTGTAATTCTGGAATCAAATCCGAAATAGAAGCAATTTGAAAAGCACCAGCCGCAATAAATAAGATATAATCTGTCTTTATGTTTCCATGCTTTGTATTAACTGTACTACCTTCAACTATAGGTAAAATATCTCTTTGTACACCTTCTCTTGAAACATCTTGTCCGCTGCCTTGATGTCCTTTAGATGTGATTTTATCTATTTCATCGATAAAGATAATTCCATCGTTTTCTGCTCTTCTAATAGCTTCAGCATCAATATCATCCTTATCTACTAGACTTTCTATCTCCATGTCCATAAGTTGCTTATAAGCATTTTCAACACTTATACTTCTTCTCTTCATTGGAGTTTTTCCACCACCCATTATTGACTTTGTAATATCTTGTATATTAAAAGATAGTGTAGCGCCTTGTCCTAACATTTGTGGTTTTTGAACTTCTGGCAAATCGATATCAATTACTAAATCATTAATTTTTCCTTCTCTTAATTCTTGCAATAAATAAGCCTTAATTTGACCATCGCTTAAATCTGGGAAAGAATCCTTTCTCTTTTCTAAAACTGCAGGAATGATTTTAGCTTCAACTTTTTCTCTTGCTCTTTCTTCAACACTTTTAGCTTGTTCTTCCTTTACCAATCTATATGAAGCCTCAACAAGTTCTCTAACCATTGATTCAACATCTCTTCCTACATAACCTACTTCTGTAAATTTTGTTGCTTCAACTTTTACAAAAGGAGCCTTAACAAGTTTAGCTAAACGTCTTGCTATTTCTGTCTTACCTACTCCAGTTGGTCCTTTCATAATGATGTTTTTTGGAGTAATTTCATCTTGTAGTTCTTTAGGCAATTGAGCTCTTCTATATCTATTTCTCAATGCAACAGCAACAGCTTTTTTTGCTTCTTCTTGTCCAATGATAAATCTATTTAATTCATTTACTATTTGTTTTGGTGTTAATTCATCCATTTTCTACACCTCCTCAACAATGATGTGATCATTTGTAAATACACATAATTCACTAGCTATATGAAGTGCCTTATATGCAATATCTTTAGCTTCTAAATTTGTTTCTTGTGCAAGAGCTCTAGCTGCTGCAAGAGCATAATTTCCGCCTGAACCAATGGCACAAATACCTTCATCCGGTTCAATAACCTCTCCACTTCCTGAAACAATAAGCAATGTTGTTTCATCAGCAATGATCATCATTGCATCAAGTTTTCTTGGCAACTTATCATCTCTCCAAAGCTCTGCAAGTTCCACAGCACTTCTCATAAGATTGCCGCTATATTTTTGTAACATTTTTTCCATTTTTTCGCTTAAAGCCATTGCATCTGCAACAGATCCAGCAAATCCAAGAACAACTTTATCGTTAAATATTCTTCTTACTTTTCTTGCAGTTCCTTTTAAAATAACACTTTGTCCCATTGTTATTTGTCCATCACCTGCAACTGCAGTCTTTCCATTCTTTCTAACTGCACAAATTGTTGTTCCTCTTAATTCTACTTCCATATAATACCTCTCTATATCGCTTGAACAAGTTTAGATAAATACTCGTCCATTTTTTCTAAAGATCTCTCTTTATACTGTAGTTTTCTTTCCTTTTTATCTCTTTTTGGATTCTCAAGTTGTGGCAAGATTCCAAAATTTGCATTCATTGGTTCATAATCCATATTTTCTTGCGAAACATGTCTTTGTAATGTTCCAATTATTGTTTCCTTTGGCAATATTAAATTGCCAACATTTCTTAATTGCATATCTAAATTAATTGCTGCTATAAGTCCACTCATTATTGATTCAACATATCCTTCAACTCCTGTAAGTTGTCCGGCAAAGAATATGTTTTTATCGCTTTTTAATTGAAAAGTTTCATTTAGCACTTTTGGCGCATTAATAAATGTATTTCTATGCATTACGCCATATCTTTGTATTTCAATATTTTCAAGTCCAGGAATAAGACTAAATACTCTTGTTTGCTCACTAAACTTCAAGTTTGTTTGAAAACCAACTATATTGTAAGCACTACCTTCATTGTTTTCCTTTCTAAGTTGAACAACAGCATAAAATCTCTCATCGCTTCCAGGTCTTCTAATTCCCTTTGGACGAAGTGGTCCAAAGCGCATTGTATCTTCACCTCTTGATGCCATTATTTCAATAGGCATACAGTTTTCAAAGACGTTTATATCAAAATCGTGAAGTGTTGCTCTTTCCGCATTTATTAATGCATTATAGAAATTTAAATACTCCTCTTTATTCATTGGACAATTAATATAATCATCGCCACCTTTGTCGTATCTTGCAGCGAAAAAAGCTTTATCCATATTAATTGAATCCTTAGATATAATTGGAGCAACTGCATCATAGAAATTGAGATACTCTTCACCAAGTAGTTTGCTAATGTTTTTAGATAATTCATCGCTAGTTAATGGTCCTGTAGCTATTATTGTTGGAATAGAAGAATCAATTTCTACATATTCTTTATTTACTTTTGAAAAGTTATCATATGCATATAATTTTTCTTCGACATATTTACTAAACAAATCTCTATCTACTGCTAATGCACCACCTGCAGGTACTCTTGCTTTATATGCGCACTTAAGCAACTCACAATCTAATTTTTCAAGTTCTAGTTTTAAAAGTCCGTGCCCTGTATCTTCATTTACGCTTTTTAACGAGTTTGAACATACAAGTTCAGCTAAGTTTGTAGTTTTATGACATGGAGTATTTTTTACGCCTCTCATCTCATAAAGCTCTACGCTGTATCCTCTTTTTAATAACTGAAGACTTGCTTCACAACCTGCAAGACCTCCACCTATTACTCTTACTTTCTCAATCATTCCTTTGCCGCCACAACGTTACCGCATTTTGCATCTGAGCACACATATTTAATTGAACCATCTTTACTCTTTACTATTCTCATAGCATTTTTACACTTTGGACATAAAATTGGTGCTGGTATATCCCAAGAAATAAACTTACAATCAGGATATCCTGAACAAGTATAATATGGTTTATTTGCCTTTGATGTTCTTTTTATCATTGCTCTTCCGCAATGTGGACATTTTCCATAGTCTTGGGAATTATCATTGCTTGGCATTGGCTTTGTATTCTTACATGATGGATAATTTGGACATGCTAAGAATTTTCCAAATTTACCTTGTCTTACAACCATCATAGCGCCACATTTATCGCACCTAACATTGCTTACTTCTAAACTTACTTGTTTAGTTGGATCTTTTCCCTTCATCTTAGCCATTTCTACAGTTTCATGGAATGAAGGATAGAAATTAGATAGAAGTTTTGTCCATTCAAGTTTTCCCTCTGCAACTGTGTCTAATTCCTTTTCCATATTTGCAGTAAACTTAACGTCCATAATTTTTGGGAAATCTTCAACCAATTCTTCACAAACTTTTTCCCCAAGTTCTGTTGGAACTAGTTCCATCTTTTTGCTTTCTGCACCCTTTTTCTTTTCTACATATTTTCTGAAAATCAATGTTGAGACTGTCTTTTCATATGTAGAAGGTCTACCTATTCCATTGTCTTCCATAGCTTTAATGATAGTTCCATCAGTAAATCTTGGATCAGGCTTTGTGAATTTTTGATCAGCTTTAATATCTTTAAAGACTAAATCTTCTCCTTCTTGGAAATTTGGCAATGTTTTTGTTTCATCTTTTTCTTCTGTTCCCATATCATAAACAGCAGTAAAACCTTTAAACTTACAAGTCTTGCCCTTTAACTTAAATCCTAATTTTGCATCCGCTGAATCTGCAAGTATACTTACATCTAATGTATCGTATCTAGCTGGCGCCATTTGAGATGCTAAAAATCTGTTGTAAATTAAGTTGTATAATTTCCATTCATTAATGTTTTTTGACATTAATGGCTTTAATTTTTCTGGTGTTAAATTAATATTTATTGGACGAATAGCTTCATGCGCATCTTGTGCTGAATCTTTTGTCTCATATTTATTTGGATATTTTGGAGCATAATCTTCTCCAAATACATCTTTAATCATATTTAGTGCAGCATATTGAGCATCACTAGAAACTCTAACTGAGTCAGTTCTAATATATGTTACAAAAGCAATTTGGCCTTTTTCTGGAATATCTATTCCTTCGTACAAACTTTGAGCGTATTTTGTTACTTGTGCAGCATCAAATCCAAGCGCTCTAATTGCTTCTTGTTGCATAGTAGAAGTAGTAAATGGTGGTGGTGCTTTTGTAAAAGATTCACTTCTTTTCACAGCTTCAACACTCCATTTTGCTCCTTTTGCTTTTTCTAGAACAAAATCTGCCTTTTCTTTATTATTTATCTTTGTCTTTTTTCCATTTAATGAAACGAAGTCACATTTATATGATTTAGAAGCTGTTGCCTTTGTAATATGAGCTGAAATATTCCAGTATTCTTCAGGCTTGAAATTTCTTATTAGATTTTCTCTATCTACAATCATTTTTAAAGCTACTGATTGAACACGGCCAGCACTTAAGCCTTTTGTAATCTTCCATGAAATGATAGGAGATAATTCATATCCAACTATTCTGTCTAGTACTCTTCTTGCTTGTTGAGCATTAACTAAATCCATGTTAATTGCTCTAGGATTTTGAATTGCTTTTTCAACTGCTTTTTTAGAGATTTCGTTGAACTCTATACGGATATCGTCTCCCTTAATTCCGCAAACCTCTGCAATGTGCCAAGATATAGCTTCTCCTTCTCTATCCGGGTCGCCTGCTAAATATGTCGAATCTGCTTTTTTAACTTCCTCTTTAATATGATTTATTATCGCTTGTTTATCTGGCGATATTTCATACTCAGGTGTAAAGTTATTCTTTATATCTACTGCAGTTCTATTTGCAGGAAGATCTCTTACATGCCCTTTTGATGCAATAACTTTAAAATCCTTTCCTAAATATTTTCCTATCGTAGTCGCCTTATGTGGCGACTCAACTATAATCAATTTCATTATTTACTTCCTATTTACTTTTGCTTTAGAACTCTTCTTTTTGAAGGAACTAATAGTTTCTAAAATATCACTTTTAATTCCATTCTTAAATGGTGTTATTTCACTTGCTTGACTATAGAAAGAAACATCTACAGCAACATATATCAAATAGAACGAAATTAAAACTGTAATAATACTAAATATAATCATAAATGCACTCTTTGGTTCAAACGAAACATATTGTGCTCCTTCTACTGCAGATATAAAACCTGATTGAGATGCAAGTTGCGCAATATTTAAGAATGACAATGTAGCTAGACTTCCGCTTGCTGCCATCATTCTGTTTTCTGGAACAATTACTAGATATAGAACTAAAATAGCTAATCCAATTGGCATAATTGTTACTAAAGAACCTGCTCCGAATACACCATATGCCACAAACATCAATCCAGCATATAAAACCAAATCTGATCTGTTCTTATTTTTAATATATAAATATGCAGGACATGCACTCATTCCAGCAACAAACAACCAGTTTAACACCTCAATTAAAGTCGTTCTGCCTTTTGATGAACCCGCCCCAAATATTGCATAAATATTAAATGAATCCAATGTTAGATATTTAATATCTTGGAAATATTTATACATACGTTTAAAATACTCAAATACATTTCCATCTCTAACACTATCCCATGTTGCAAGCAATGCAAGCGCAAAGAAAATTACAAATGATGCAAACATAGAAATAATTAGCGCAATTTTGTTTTCTGAGTCTGTAATTATAGCATATACTTCAAAAATCAAGATTATTGGCAATATTATTAAAGCGAAATTGCTAAATAGTAAAGCCAATGTATATAGCAAACTTGTAAAGATATAATCTTTATTAAGCAATGCCATTAAAGTCAAGATTATAAACATAAGTCCAATCGTTTCTGTAGAACCATAGAAAGCACCATGGAAGAAGAATATTGGCATAAATGCATATATTCCCGCATAAACTGTAGCTTGTCTTTCGTCAGCATGTTTTGATGCAAACGCATAAATTGAATATACAATAACAATGTCTGCAATAACTAAAGGCAATCTCATTAATAATGAGTAACCTAAAGATGCAACTTTTATGTTCATCACTTGAGCTAAATGGCCAAGGATTGTATACAACAAAGTTATTCCAACAGGAGATGAACTCTCATTTACTGAATAGAACGACAACAACCCTTCCTTAACTCCACTCTCTGCTAAAGTCTCTAGGGAATCAATTTGAGATACCATACCAAATGAACATATAGAAATAATAAATCTAATTAAAAACGCCCCTACAAGAACATATAAGAACATTGCAAAATTAGAAGATAAGAATTTGACAATTTTATTAAATATTTCTTTATTTTTATCAACCGCTATTTGCTCTTGTTCTTCATGCAATTCTACTTTTAAAGAAGGTCCTTTTTTAGCAAGTTTTAAAAGTACCCAAATTCCAGCAACCATAAGCAAACTTACGATGCTCATAATAACAACAAAACTAATTGAACCAGCACTATTTAAAGAATAATCGTCAGCAAATTTTAAAACTTCAATTTCATCTACTTGTTCTAAATATGAATTTGGAACTTCTTTAACTTTTTCCAAAACAACATTATCTACATAAACAACACCAGATGTTGTTATATTTGGACTACCTACACCGATGACAAATTTAACTTCTTTATTTGTGCTTGATGTAAAATAATATTCAACATCAATCCATTCATCATCAGTTACATCAACAATATTTAATCCATAAAAATCTGCATCCGTATCAAATCCGAATCTAAGACCTATCCCGTCTTTCTCAACAATAGAATCAACTTTAACAATTGCAGTTATTCTATAAATTTCATTTTTCTCTAATGTTACGTTTTGAGCAAGGTATACATATTGGCCAGAAGCCTTAATATTGGCATAATATTTACCTAATTTAACATTGTATGCATCGTCATCGCGTGTATTAGAAATAAATGAAACACTAGTTGAATCAGAAGCAACCCAATTAGAAATAGATAATCCATTTGATCCCTTTTCTTCAAAACTTGAATTAGTTAAAACGTTTACACCATATTCTCCTTTTTTTGAACATGAAGAAAAACATATAGTCAAACTTACAACTAAAACAATTATTGTTAAAAGATATAAAAATTTTTTATTCATTATAATCACCTAATGAAGTTGTTATTATATTAATAATATATAAATTATTCCCCCATTTCAAGTATTTTAAATATTTTAATTATAATATTATAATAATAAGACGATTTACTCATATTTTTATTTCAAATTAAAAATTATCTGCACTTAATTTTTGCTATTAATAATATTTATCCGACAAAATAAAACACCATCAAGTACATATTAACCTAGAATTATTTTCTTATTAGGAGTAATAATCAATAAATCGTTCCCCGTTTTGATTAGATAACTTCCTTCCCAAGGAACAAATCAATTGCGTTTATATGATGGACTCCTTCTTGTTGATCTCTAAACATATCAAGAGAAATAATGTATCGAGGATATCCATCTCTTATTTCCCTAAATGGCCTATATTCTCTTTCCTTTACTTTTTCATTTCCTGTCATTGTGTATGTGACTTGAATATATGCATAATCACCATTTTGTTTTCTAACAATAAAGTCACATTCAAAATTTCCTATTTTTCCTATACTTACTTGATATCCATTACTAACCAAATATAAATAAACTATATTTTCTAATGATTGACCATAATTTAAATTATTATTAACGTTAGTTGAAAAATATAATGATAAATCTGCTAAGTAATACTTTTGGTCTCTTGATATAGATCGTTTAGATTTTAAATCAAATCTATTACACTCATATATTATTTTTGCCTTTTTTAAAATTTCTATATAATTTTTTAAAGTTGTAAGTTTTGCATTAATTCCTGCATCTTTTAATGAATCATAAAAATTTTTTAGAGAAAAAGATGATGTATAATTGTTAATAATATATGACTGAACTCTTTCAAAAAGAGCTTTATTTGACACCCTATTTCTAGCTGTCACATCTTTGTTAAATATTTCATTTATTATTTCACTTGTATATAATTGCTTTGAACTACGATCATCAAACTCTAAAGTTTTTGGAAAACCACCTTCAATAATATAAGTATTAAATTCTTCATAAAGATTATCATTAACCTTCTTGTTAAAGAATTTTTTCATCTCTATATATTCATAAAAATCTAATGGATATGTCTCAAATTTCATATATCTTCCAGTTAATTTCGTTGATATTTCATCACTTAAAAGATAGGAATTTGAACCCGTTAAAAAAATAGAATAACCTTCTTCTTCGTATTGAAGTATAACCTTTTCAAAACCTTTAACATTTTGAACCTCATCAATAATTATATAATACATATCTGAGTCTTGAATTTGTTCCTCAATTTTAGTTTCAAGTTGTTCTGGTGTAACAATTTCCTTATATCCCCTCTTATCAAGTGGCAAAAATATAATCCTATCAGATAAATTTCTGGATTCTAACTCACTAATAATGGATTTCAAAATTGAAGATTTGCCAGACCTTCTAATACCTGTAATGACTTTTACAATATCACTATCATAAAAAGGTCTAATTTTAGATAAATATTTTTCTCTAGGATAAATTTTATTCTTCATAACCTCACCTTCTTTCAAAAATATTGTATCATTAAATGGCGTTTAAGGGTAGTGTTTTTTTAAAAAATAAATTTTTTATACCCTTAAATTGACTTTTACGATAAAATTAAATCATTGTATTTATTGAATTTTTTAATCCCAACTCAATGCCAATTATAATATTCTATTAGATTTGAAAGTAACAATACTTAATTTTGTTATTAAAAAATTTATATCTTCTTTGCATAAAAAAAGCCTGTTTACACAGGCTCTAGTTTTACTATCTGTAGTAAATATTAAGCTTTGTCTACAACTTCTGACAATCTTGCAGCCTTTCCTACACGATCTCTTAAGTAATACAACTTTGCTCTTCTAACCTTACCATGTCTAATTACATCGATATGGTCAATCTTTGGTGAATGCAATGGGAATGTTCTTTCTACACCAACACCATTTGATATTTTTCTAACTGTAAATGTTTCACGGATGCTACCATTTTTAAAAGCAATGATTACGCCTTCAAAAGCTTGTAGTCTTTCTTTGTTTCCTTCTTTAATTTTAACGAATACTTTTACTGTATCTCCGATTTTCATTTCAGGAAGATCTGTACGCATTCCTTCTTTTTCAATTACATCGATAATGTTGCTCATTTGACTTACCTCCATTTTATTTCACGAAACATTCATATCTATTATAGTTTTGATAGAAAGCGGACTGTTCCGAAGCCATGTGCTTGTTAATCATAGCAAATAATTATTATACGCGCAAGCAATATAAATCAATTATTTACAAAATTTTTGATAAATGTCTTTCTATGTATCTCGCAAGGACCAATTGTTTTAATTGCCTCTATATGACTAGCTGAACCATACCCTTTGTTGGATTCAAATCCATATTGAGGGTATTTTTTTGCGTATTCAACCATCATTCTATCTCTTGTTACTTTTGCAAGTATTGATGCACATGCGATAGAATACGATTTAGCATCACCCTTAATAATTGCATCAATTGGCACGGATACATCAAGTTTTACTGCATCAATTAGAACAATGTCTAAAGGCGTTCTTTTATTTATATTTTCAATAGCCTTAACCATACATTGCTTAGTAGCTTGCAATATATTTATTTCGTCTATTGTCTTTTCATCTAGAATTTCTATTTGATAATCTATTGCTTTTTCCTTGATTTTATCAAACAAAATCTCTCTATTCTTTTCAGATACTTTTTTTGAATCATTAACGCCTTGGATAATGTCTTCATCATTTAATGGCATAACACAGCAACATACAACTACAGGTCCAGCAAGTGGTCCTCTTCCAACCTCGTCAACACCCGCTATAACACGTCTTCCTTCTTGAATATTCTTGTGCTCATATTCAAGCATTGTCATAGTATCATGCTTACTCTTCATTTTTCTTATCTCCTGGAAAATCAAGCATAATTTTTCCTAATTTTTGTTTTCTAAAATCATCAATTACAGCCCTATAAACTCTATCATAATCATAGTTGTTTTTACCTAATAAAAATCCTCTGTTTTTCGCGATTAAATCGAGAACTTCGATGTTATCATCGGAAAAAGAAGTCATCTTATATCTCTCCATAAAAACTGTAGGATTATAATGTCTAAAATATTTAATTATTTCAATTGTCAATTCATCTAGATACAAAATATCATCCTTAATTGAGCCAATAAACGCTAGGTGCATTGCACGTAGCTGATCGTCAAATGCTGGTGGAAGAGTACCTGGTGTATCAAGTAGTTCTATTCCCTCAGACAATGACACCCATTGCTTACCTCTAGTAACTCCAGGTCGATTACCTGTAATTGCTTTTTTCTGTTTAGACAAGGAATTTATAAGTGTTGATTTCCCTGTATTTGGAACGCCAACAACCATTGCTCTTATGGTTTTTATCGCACCTTTATTTAAGTATTTTTCCAATAAAGCACGATTTATTTGTTTTAATTTATCTATAACTGCATCTTTTTGTTTTCCTGACAAAGAGTCGGCAACAACAAATTGTTTGTTCGTTTCAACAAAATACTTTTGCCACTTTTGCAAATCTTTGTATTCAACCAAATCCTGTTTGTTGATTACATATAAAACAGGCTTGTTTTTAATCATTTCATCAAACTTCGGATTCATACAAGATTCAATAGCACGAGCATCAAGAACATAAATAACGCAATCAACTTGTTTGATGCTCTCTTGCATCATCCTCATTGCTTTTGTCATATGTCCAGGAAACCATTGTATATGCATATTATTCTCCGATTTCATCAAACATTCTGTCGTATATTTCAAAAACAGAACTAATTATATTTACATTTTCAACAAGCTTTAATTGCTGTTTCTTTTCATCTACCAAAAAAACTTCTCCTGCATCTTCTTGCATAGAATCAAATGCAGATTTTTCAACCATAATTGTATATAACTTATTATCATAAGGAATTAAAGCAATTTGCTCATAAGCTATTTTTTGCTTATTTTCATCCTCTATATAAATTATATCTGTACAGTTTTCATCTAAAATGCTATCTATAAAATTTTTGTATTTCATAATTATTTCAATAGATCTGGTCTTCTTTCTTTCGTTATTTCAAGTTGTTTTTCATATCTCCACTTAGCAATATTTTGATGGTTACCGCTAAGCAAGACTTCTGGCACTTTTAACCCTTCAAATTCTTGTGGATGCGTGTATTGTGGATATTCTAGTAGCCCATTTGAGAAACTCTCTTCGTTAACTGATTCGCTATTGCCTAGCACACCATCTATATATCTTACGACAGCATTAATGGTAACCATTGCTGGCAATTCTCCTCCTGTTAACACATAATCTCCAATAGACAACTCTTCATCAATATCTAAATCAATGACTCTTTGATCTATGCCCTCATAATTGCCACACACAAACATGAGATTCTTTTCTTTAGATAATTCTTCCACTTTTGATTGAGATAATGTTTTTCCTTTTGGTGAAAGATATATTCTTCTGCAAACATGCTCTTTGTCTATAGAACAAATTGCATCGTGAAGAGGCTGAGGTGCCATTACCATTCCAGCGCCACCGCCAAATGGAGTATCGTCCACTTTGTGATGTTTATCTAATGAATAATCTCTAATATTTGTTACATTTACAGAAAAAAGCCCATTATCTTGAGCCTTTTTTAATATTCCAACATTTAAAGAATTAAACATTTCTGGAAATAGTGTAAGTACTTCAATCCTCATATACTACAACTTCCTCAAATACCTTTTCATCTAATGTTATTGTTTTATTTTCAATATCGACATTTGTTATTAATTTTTTCAATGCTGGAAACATAGCCGTTTTACGATTAGGCATTTCAACGACATATACATCTGCACTTCTATTTTGTAAAACATCAATAAGTTTTCCTATACAGCGACCATTTACAACAATATCTGAAGAAATTAAATCAACGATAAAATATCTGCCTTCTTCAAGAGGAACAGCATCTTGTTTGTCTATCTCAATTTTTTTGTTTCGTAAAAGCTCTGCCGCATTTCTATCCGAAATGGTATCTAATGTTAAATACACTTCGTTTTTAGAAACTTGCGCATTTAAAACTTTGTAACACGCATTTTCTATGTAAACTTTTGTTAACTTTTTAAAACGCGATATATCGTCAGTAAGAGGTTCAATTTTAATTGCGCCTCTTACCCCATGTGGTCTTAAAACAATACCAACAATATATCTATCCATTATTTCTCAATAATTTCAACTGAAACTTTAATTTTTTTCTTATTAGCTCCAGCTTTTACAATTGTTCTAATCGCTTTTGCTATTCTTCCTTGTTTACCGATAATTTTTCCAATTTGATCTTTTTCGGAAATAATATTGATTACTAAAACACCATCTTCTTCGCTAGACTCAATAGTAACCGCATCCTTATTGTCAACAAGGCTATCTACAATAAATCTTACTAAATCTTCCATTTAGCCCTCTTATTTAATAATGCCTTCTTTCTTTAATAAAGATCTAACTGTTTCTGTTGGTTGAGCGCCATTTTTTAACCATGTATTAGCTTTTTCAGCGTCAATTCTAACCTCTACAGGGTTCTTTGTAGGATTGTAATATCCAATATTATCTAGATATTCTGCTCCTCTTGCCTTTCTTTCATCAATTGCTACAATTCTGTAAAAAGGTGCCTTCTTTGCGCCCATTCTTGTTAATCTTAATTTAACCATTTTTGTTTTCTCCTTTTATATATTAAATTTATTTTTTTTCATTATTAAAATGGAAGTTTACCCATGAAGCCACGCTTACCCATGTTCTTCATTTTTTCCATCATATCTTGCATTTGGAAATATTGCTTTAGCACATTGTTTACATCTTGGATTTGAGTGCCACTTCCAGCTGCAATTCTCTTCTTTTGTGAAGACTTTATTGAATAAGGGTTTTCTCTTTCTTTCTTTGTCATTGACAAAATAATAGCTTTTGTTCTTTCTATTTGTTTTTCATCAATTTCAACATCGCCCTTTATTCTTCCAGACAATCCTGGAATCATTTGTATCATTTGTTGCATTGAACCCATTGACTTCATTTTTTCAAACTGAACAAGATAATCATCAAGAGTAAATGAGTTCTCTCTAAACTTTTTCTGCATTTCTATTGCTTCTTGTTCTGTATAGGCATTTTGCGCTTTTTCAATAATTGTTAAAACGTCGCCCATTCCAAGAATTCTAGAAGCCATTCTGTCTGGATGGAATTGCTCAATATCGCTTAATTTTTCTCCAATACCACAGAATTTTATTGGTTTTCCAGTTACGGCTCTAATAGACAAAGCTGCACCGCCTCTAGTATCGCCATCAAGTTTTGTTAAAACGACACCAGTAACATCCATTACTTCGTTGAACTTTTGTGCAACATTGACAGCATCTTGTCCTGTCATTGAATCTACAACAAGCAAAATTTCACTTGGATTAAACTCTTTCTTTAAAGAAGCAATTTCATCCATTAATTTTTCATCAATTTGCAATCTTCCTGCTGTATCTATAATTAAAATATCGTTTTGATTTTTTTCTGCTTCTTTTAATGCGGCTCTTACTATCTTATTTGGTTCAATTTGTCCCATTTCAAACACAGGAACAGCTGCATTTTTTCCAACAACTTGCAATTGTTTAATAGCTGCAGGTCTATATATATCGCAAGCAACAAGCATAGGTTTTTTGCCTTGTTTTCTAAGCATTACTGCAAGTTTTCCACACATTGTTGTTTTTCCGGAACCTTGCAAACCGCACATAAGTATTAGTGTTGGTGGTTTTGGAGCAATCTCAATTTTGCTACTATTTCCACCCATAAGAGCAACCAATTCATCATTAACAATTTTAATAACTTGTTGAGTTGGATTTAGTCCTTGAAGTATATTCTCTCCACATGCTTTTTCAGAAACTGATGCAATAAATTTCTTGCAAACATCGAAATTAACGTCCGCTTCAAGCAAAGCAATTCTAATCTCTCTCATCGCCTGTTTTACTTCAAGTTCTGTTAATTTTCCCTTGTTCTTTAATTTTGAAAAAACATGAGATAATTTTTCAGATAAACTACTAAATGCTCCCATAATACTCCTAATTATTCAATATTTCTAAAGCTTCGTTAATCTTTTTTTGTTCTTCTTCATTAACTTGATCTTTAATTTCTTCAAGTAGTGATTTAACCTTCTCGGATTTTTTAACAAGCCCTAGTTTTTGTTCCATTTCAATTAATGTTTTTTCTGCTCTTTTTAAAGCATCTCTTACACCTTGTGGTGTTATATTCAATCTTTCCGCGATTTCGCCAAGCGATAAGTCCTCATCATAATACATCTTTATTATTGAACTTTGATACTCTGTCAAAATTCCTGAATAATAATCATTATATATACTTATAAATAACTTATCTTTCTTTTCCATATCGTGTAAAGTATTTTTACTTGTTAAAGTATTTTGCCTTTATAGATTAGCATTATTAATTATACTTGTCAAATTAATATAGCATCTTAAAATATTTTATATAAAAGAAAAAAGTTTATTTGATAAAACCAAACAAACTTAAATCCATAAAAATAATATTTAATTAATCAAAAATCTCGCCAATAAATTCTGTAGCATTAAATGGTTTTAAATCATTTACGCCTTCACCTACTCCGCAGAAAATAACAGGTAATCCTCTTTCTTCAGATATGGCAAATACAACACCGCCTTTAGCTGTACCATCAAGTTTATTAAGTATAATACCATCCATATCTATAACTTCATCAAATGCCTCAACTTGAGATATTGCATTTTGGCCAGTTGTAGCATCAATAACAATGTAAGTTCTATAATCTGCATTTGGGCACTCTTTTTCAACAACCCTATTTATTTTTGAAAGTTCATTCATTAAATTTTTCTTGTTTTGCAATCTTCCTGCTGTATCGATTAAAACGACATCTGTATTTTTTGCTTTAGCAGAAGCAAGAGCATCAAACACAACAGCAGCAGCATCAGATCCTTCTTCATGCTTAATTAATCTTATATCTGATCTATCTGCCCAAACTTGTAATTGCTCTGAAGCCGCAGCTCTAAAAGTATCTGCAGCAGCAATAACAACACTCTTACCAAGATTTTTAAAATATCTTGCCATCTTGCCAACAGCCGTTGTTTTTCCTACACCATTAACACCAGCAACCAAAATGATTAAAGGATAAGTATATGGCTCAACCTCATAATCAATACTTTCTATCATAGTTTCTTTTAATAACGCAATGGCATCGTTTGGCGTTTTTACTCTATGTTCAAAACATTTGTCTTTAAAGTTCTCAATGATTGTTGACGATGCTTCTGCACCTAAATCTGCAGAAATTAAGGTTGCCTCAAGTTCGTCATAAAAATCTTCGTCTAACTGCTTTGCAGTAAAAACTTCATATATTTTCTTTTGAAATGCTTCTTTTATTTTGTTAAAAAATCCCATAATTATTCTACTCTCTCCGGAATCTCAGAACTGTGTTTTATTGCCTCTTCAATTGATGCATAATATACCTTTGAAACACCTTGTTCTTGCATTGCTACACCATATAAGATATCTGCAAGCTTCATCGTTGGTTTTCTATGTGTAATAACAATAAATTGTGTCTCTTTTGAGAATTTCTTTAGATATTTTGCATAAACACCTACGTTTCCTTCATCTAATGCAGCTTCAACTTCATCAAGCACGCAGAATGGCATTGGTCTTAATCTTAATATAGCGAACAATATTGCTATAGCTGTCAAAGCTTTTTCTCCACCTGATAGTTGCATTAATAAAGCAACTTTCTTTCCTGGTGGTTGAGCATATACATCAACGCCGGCATCTAGTGGATCTTGTCCCTCTTCTGGCTCTTTTATTCTAAGTTCTCCTGAACCTCCACCAAATACTTCTTTAAATATTTCTTTAAAATGTTCATTTATCTTGTTAAACTCAACAGTAAACTTTTCTAATATTTCTTGAGACAAGTTTGCAATAACACCCTTTAAATCATTTTCCGCAATAATTAAATCTTGATATTCTTTATCTAATGATTCAAATCTTTCCTTTTCTTTTGCGTATTCTTCTACCGCATTATAGTTTACTGGTCCAAGTTGCGAACGTTGTCCTTTTAATGATTTAATTTCAGTCTGAGCGCTTTCAAAGTCAAACTCGTCATCTTTATACAATAATGCTTTTTCGTAATCAAGATCATAATCTTCTCTAATCCTGATTTCTAAAGCATTCATTCTTTCATCCATTCTAGCTAATGAATTCTCATGATTTGTCTTTTGTGTGTTTAAAGAAATAAGTTTATTCGATATGTCTGTTCTCTTTTCGTCATTCTTTCTAATTTCTTCCACAACTTCAAGTTTTCTTTCATCATATTTTTTAATGACAGCATCTATTTCTTTTAAGCGCTTTTTATCCTCTTCAGACAAAACGTTTTTACTAATATTTGAAGTAGTTGCCTTTAACTTGAAATCATTAGTTGCTAAAATATTTCTGCAATCGTCTATATTGCTTTTAATAATCTTTTTCTTTTCTTCTGCTTGATTTAAATCTGTTTCAATTTGATTTAGTTTTACCCTTAGTCCCTCTAAAGATATCTTAATCTCAGTAATTCTAGCATCTATCTTTGCTTTTTCTTCTTTCTTTTGATTAAACTCTTCTCTATTTTTCTTAGCCTCACCATCAATGCTCGATGTGTTTCCGCTTATATCTTGATTTTGCTTATCTATTTTTTCTAAAGCTTTATTAATAATCTCAATTTTTTCTTCTTGCTCTAATTTTTTCTCTTTTGCTTTTTCTAAACGCTCTTTAACATCAATAATATTGCTTACAATAGCTTCATATATTGCATTTTCTCTAATGTAATTATCATTAGCAATTTTTACGTTTGATTCATATTCTTTTAGCTGCTCATCAATATCTATATATTCTTCATTTTTCTCTTTGAAAATTCTCTTTAACTCGTTAAATCTCTCTTCATGCTTTTTCAATTCTGCTTGAAGAGTCTCAAGTTGCTTTTCTTGAGATAAAATAGATACTCCAGATTTTGTAGAACCACCACTCATTGAACCTGATGTATTTAAAACTTCACCATCTAATGTTACTATTTTTACACCATATGAATATTTTCTTGCAATATTAACAGCATTATCTATATTGTCACAAATAATAGTGCTACCAAGTAAACCACTCATTATGCTAGCAAATTTAGATGGATAAGATATAAGCTTGCTCGCAATGCCTAAACAGCCTCTTTCTTTCAAAATAGGCATATATACAGGATCTAATTCGCGAGTTTTAAAGCTTGAAATTGGCAAGAATGTTACTCTTCCTAAATTTCTACTTTGCAAATATCTAATTAAGAATTTACCATCCTCTTCATCTTCTACAACAATATGCTGAATGCTAGCTCCAAGTGCAGTCTCTATAGCTACTTGGTATTTTTCTTCTACTTTTACAATGTTTGCAACTACACCCAAGATTTTACTGCTTATACTAGAATCCACATCCGCAGCTTGTAATAGTCGTTGTACAGCGCCTGAAAAAGCACTATGTTGGTTAACATAATCTTCTAAAATAGCGACTCTTGCCTTTTCTGCAGAAATATCTGATTGCAATTCTTGAGCTTCATTTCTTATTTCTTCAAGTTCTGCTCTAAGCTCATGGAAAGTATTCAACAATTCTGAAACAGTATTGTCTAATCTTTCTTTTTCCTTTTTAGATTTTTGATAAATAGATTCGTGTGCGTCACGATTCTTTTCATGCTCACTTAATTGATTTTCAAGAGATGCTATTTCTTCTACTAAATCAGCAATACGGTCAAGAACAGCAACCTTTTGAGCATTTATTTTTCCTAAATCGCCTTTTAAATCTCCTAGAGTTTTTATAAGATCTGTAACCTCTTTTGTTTGAAGTTCTATCTCTTGTTCTCTAGATAAGATATCTCCCATTAATTGAGATTGTATTTTTATAGCAGCATTATATTCTTTTTGAAGATCATCTCTTTCTTCAATAGTCATGGATTTTTGAGCTATTAAATCACGAATAAGAGCATTGTTTGCGTCGTTTTCAGTCTCAAGATCCTTCAATCTGTTAGAATAATCTTCTTTTGTATTTAATAAGCCTTCTTGAGTAGCAAGAAGCGTGTTTCCAGCACCTCTAACGCTTTCCTCTTTTACTGCTAATTTTGTTTTTTCATCTCTTATTTGTCCAAGTTGAACATCTAAAGATTTCTGCTCTTCCGTTAATTCAGTAAAACGATCTATATATTTTTGATTCTCTTTTGTTAAAGATTCTATTTGTTCTTTAATACCTTCAATTTTGGATTTTATCTTTTCCTTTTGAACGCCATTGTTTTCCTTTTGGAATACATATGAGTTAGCTTCAAGATATGTCAATCTGTTGACAATTTCTACCGCTTTTTTTGCTGTTTCAGATTCTTTTGCAAGTCTATTTACTGACCTTTCAACTTCTTGCAACAAAGAGATATATTGATCTTTTTTAATCTGGTAATCCGCCAAATTTGCTTCTGCTTCTTTCTTTGCAAGTTTAGAAGACAAAACACCTGCAGCATCTTCAAATATTGCTCTTCTTCCTTCCGGTTTAGAGTTTATAATCTCATCAATTTTTCCTTGTCCAATAATAGAATAGCCTTCTCTACCTAAACCTGTTTCTCTTATCATGGCCCTTATATCTCTAAGATGAGCATTTGTTCCATTGATTAAATATTCGCTATTACCATTTCTATATAATTTTCTTGAGATTATAACTTTATCAAATTCTAAATTCTTAAAAATTCTATTAGGACCTTCGTTGTTAAACTTTAAATCTACTTCACAAAAAGATAAACTTTTTCTTCTTGCAGTTCCGTTGAAGATAACATCTTGCATTGTTTTACCACGCAAAATTTTAGCACTTTGTTCTCCAAGTACCCATCTTATCGCATCAACTACATTACTTTTTCCACATCCATTTGGCCCAACTATACCAGTTAATCCATTTTGAAAGTCAATTGTAACTCTGTCTGCAAACGATTTAAAGCCGTATATTTCTATACCTTCAAATTTCACAACTACTCCTAACTTATATAATATTATTTTGCGCGTATAATAATATACCTAAAATATAGTATCATAAAATACTAAATAATTCAATTATTTCTTGTCTTATATAAGGGGTATGTTAACGCCTTTTGATTGAAGTCAAATGCTAAACTAAAATGTGTTAATGGTCATTTTCTTCTAAAATAAGAATGTCTTAAATTAAATTATATTCATTTAACAAAATATTCTTTATTTTATGTTCTTTAAAATATTTAATCTTTTGTTAAACATTTCCCAATCATTAGGATTATTAAACCAGCATCTATTTATTTCGCTTATTTGATTTAGTCCTATTTCTTTAACAGCAATAATTGCTGCTTCTTTTTGAGAAATGTTATCTTTTGTAGTCTGACAACTAGAGCCTTCAATATTATCGTATGCATTAAATGATTTATTAAAATCCATTAAGCTATATAGTTTTTCTGGTTTATTATTATCATTATTAATTTCAAATCCCCAATTACCCCAATGCCTATCTATATTTCCTACAAGATAGTCTATGATATTCATCATATGATAATTATATTTATCTTTTTCTAATACATATTCAAGATAGTCAAATCCTCTATTTTGTGCATATATTTGAATGTATTCTATTGGTATAATACTCTTTTTTAGAGATGTAATTATTCTGCACTTTGAAACTTTTTCTCCGTCATAATAATCAGGTTCATAATTTACATGGTTAACATTAAAACAATTTGCAATTTTGCTTGCCAATAATTCTGCTTCAACCTCATCTTTTGAACCACCTTTTAGCAAATAGAATATACCATCTCTACAAACCCATGCTTTTGGTGCAACACCTACGGTTGACAAATCGCCCGCTACATCTAGTGGATTTATTAACTCCGTATTTTGTGCAGTTAATTGCTTTCCTCTTAAAGAAACATCAACAAATGAATCAGATAATGAATGAGTATATAAGTTTATATCTTTAAAATTAACTCTTTCTCTATTTCCTTTTATCCAATAAGTGTCAACAAACGATACCCCATGGTAAGCAATAGCAATATTTGCCCTTTCCCTATCTGTAATAGATTGCTTTTGATGTAAACTATTAAATATTTCTTTTGCATATTTTCTATCTAAAGTTAACACACGTGACGAACACCAATGATAAAAATTTTCAAGGTTATTTAATCGAGTATCTATATCTTTAATATTTTCAACTTTCTCTAAATAGATATTATACGGAAGCATTCTTGGCAAATAAATAGTACAAGTCCCATCCTCTCTTATGGATGCAACTCTTCTATTTCTATTCATAATTGTAAATCTTTTCCACAATCTAGCCATTTTTTATTAATGCTCCATTTTTAAAAATTATTTTATTAAAGAAACTTTTTTTTGCAAGGTTGGTATCATTAAATGACTTATTTGTTTAAATGCTTTTCACTTTTTGATTGAAATAATTAAAATATTTTTTAAAATTTATTCTTCTTTTGTTAAGAAAATTCTGCAGCATTCTTCTTGGGCTTTAGCTTTACTAGAAGCTTCCGCTTGTGCAACTTTAACATTATCTATATAAAGACCAATAGTGAACATCGGTTTATGGGCAGGTCCTGTAACATTGACGGTCCTAAAATCACATCTAGATCTTACATATTTTTGCATAAGTGTACTTTTGTAATCAATGGAATTTTCCTTAGTTTGAGTCTCTATAAGTGGTTTTAGTGTTCTCAAAACAAATCTTTTAGCCTCATCAATTGAGGAATCCCTATATATTGCACCTACCAATGATTCGTATACATCCTCACAAATCTTTTCAGTAACTATAGTATTTTTGGCTACCAATATATATTTATCTAATTGTAATTGCTTAATAGTTTTTGAAAGAGGTTTAGTTGAAACTATTGTCTTTTTTACTCCAGTTAAATCACCAACTTTATAATTTGGGTGAAGTAGAGTCAACGTGTCATCTATAATAAATCCAACTATTCCATCTCCTAAAAATTCAAGTACCTGATATGATGTATATCCTTCATGCAAAACGCTGTATGAATCGTGACACAATGCAGTTATTAGTAAATCCGGATTATTAAATTTATAATCCAAAATTTCCTCTATCTTTGCTATTGTATTATTATCCATTCTTTACACCGTCTTCAATCAAAGAAACAAGATTACCTTTTGCCATTCTATGAGCTTGCAAAATTGTGGCTTTAAATGGAATCTCCCCTGATGATCCATGAGCTTTAACAACTACTTTCTTTACACCTAAGAAAATTGCTCCGCCTACCGTATCTGTACTTAAAAAACCTTTTATATGTTTTAAAATTGGCTTTAGTAATAAATAACCAATTTTTGCTTTTATTCCCCCGTTTGTAATACCTTGTTTTAATAGAGTCATTATTGCTTTTGCTGCGCCTTCTGTAGCTTTTAATCCTACATTTCCATCAAATCCATCAGCAACTATAACATCTACTTTTCCTGATGTATAATCCTGTGCTTCAATATTGCCAACAAAATTTAGATTAGATTCTTTTAAAACTTGATATGCTTCTTTTGTTAACGCATTACCTTTTTCTTCTTCTGCGCCATTATTTAATAAACCAATTGTTGGATTTTCTATACCAAAGGCTTTTTTAGCATATATAGAACCCATAATAGCAAATTCTTTTAACATACTTGCTTTACAATCAACATTTGCCCCAGCATCACATAGTATTGTGTATTTTCCGCTTATAAGCGTTGGCATAGCAGGAGCAAGTGTTGCTCTTGAAACACCTTTAATTCTTCCAACAATTAGTGTAGAGCCTGTTAGTAATGCTCCAGTATTACCTGAAGAAACAACGCCAGCATATTCATCGCTTTTAACAGCATTTAAAGCAACAACCATAGAAGAATTTTCTTTATTTCTTATAGCATCTATTGGCTTGTCTTCATTGGTGATAACATCTTTTGCATCAATAATACTTATTCTTGATTGATCATAAGATAAAGTGTTTAAAACAGCTTGAATTTTATCTTCATCTCCGCATAAAGCAACATTCAATTCTTTATCCTCTTCTAAGGCTAGTACTGCACCTTTTACTGCAGCATCTGGACAATTATCTCCACCAAAGCAATCTACTATTATTTTCATATATACCCTCTATTTGAAAAAAAGGCGGATTTGAATCCGCCTCAGTTAAATACTATTTTTTATTAATCATTAGCTTTCTTCGTCTTTTGAGCAACTACTTCTTTACCATCATAATATCCGCAATATGGACATACTTCGTGGTTTTTCTTTAGTTCATGACAATGAGAGCATTCTACAAGAGCTGGAGCTGAAATCTTCCAGTTTGCTGATCTAGTATGTTTTCTTTCTTTAGATGTTTTACGCTTAGGTACTGCCATTTAAGTCACCTCCATCGATAATTCTTGGCTTTTTTATGCTATTGCATTATATATTATTTATAAAACCTTGTCAAACGAAAAACTTATATTATTTAAGGTTTTCTACTACCTCTTTTGTTTCTCTTGCAATTACAAGCTCTTCGTTAGTTGGAATTACTAATACTCTTACTTTTGAATCCTTAGTAGCTAAATCAATAAACTCGCCTCTTGAGCCTGCATTTTTCTTTTTATCAAAATCTATTCCTAGATATTCCATGTTCTCAGAAATTGATTCTCTTGATTCAAATGCATTTTCTCCAATTCCACCTGTGAATACTAAGCAGTCAAGTCCATTCATTTCTGCTGCATATGCACCAATGTATTTCTTTGTAGCTACAACGAACATGTCTAATGCAAGTCTTGCTCTTTCATTTCCTTCTGCTGTAGCAGCATATAAGTCTCTTGAATCTGATGAAACACCACTTACTCCAAGATATCCACATTTTTTATTTAAATATGTAACAGTTTCTTTAAATGACATGCCCTTTCTATCTGCAAGCATTTCAGCAGCTGCAACGTCAATATCTCCACAACGTGTGCCCATTGGAATTCCTGCAAGAGGAGTCATTCCCATAGATGTATCTATACTCTTTCCATTTAATACTGCAGTAATAGAAGAACCATTTCCTAAATGACATGTAACGATTTTTTCTGATTTATATCCATGAGCATTTAGATATTTAATTGCTTCAGATGATACAAACTTATGGCTTGTTCCATGTGCACCGTATCTACGAATATGATATGCTTCATAATCTTCATAAGGAATTGGATATAATCCTGTTGATTTTGGCATTGTAGCATGGAATCCTGTATCTAAAACAATAACGTTTGGAACTTTTGGTAAAAGTGTACGACATGATTCAATACAAGCAATATGTGCTGGATCATGCAATGGAGCAAAACAAATATTGTCTTTTAGATTTTTTATTACTTCATCTGTGATATACGTAGGAGCAACATATGCTTCTCCTGCATTTACATATCTATGTCCAATTGCAGAGATTTCTTCAATTGAAGATAAAACTCCTTTTTCTTTATCTGTAAGAATTTCTATAAGAGTATTAAAAGCAACCGTATGATCTGCTAATCCCTTATCTTCCATTACCCATTTTTGCCCTTTAGCCTTATGAGTAATCTTAGATTTTTCAAATCCAATTCTTTCCATTCCACCAGAGCATAAAGCCTCTTCTGTTGTCATATCGATAACTTGATATTTCAATGAAGAACTACCTGCGTTTACTACTAATACTTTCATAACTTTTCTCCTTCTTAATTACTAAATTTTAAATGTACAATTAATTGTTTGCTGCTTGACATGCAGTAATTGCAACAACAGCAACGATATCTTCTGGAACGCATCCTCTAGATAGATCGTTAATTGGCTTAGCAAAACCTTGGCAAATAGGTCCAATAGCTTCTGCTCCGCTAAATCTTTGAGTCAATTTATATCCAATATTTCCAGCATTTAAATCTGGGAAAATAAATACATTAGCTTTTCCAGCAACACTGCTTCCTGGAGCTTTTAAGTTAGCAACAGCAGGAACTAAAGCTGCATCAACTTGAAGTTCTCCATCTACATCTAATTCTGGAGCCTTTTGCTTTACTAGAGCAAGTGCAGATGTAACTTTGTCTACTTTTTCATGTTTTGCGCTTCCCTTTGTTGAGAAAGATAATAAAGCAACTTTTGGTTCCTCTATTCCTGCTAATTCTTTTGCAGATGCAACTGAAGCAATAGCAATATCTGCTAATTGTTCATCACTTGGGTCAATATTAACAGCGCAATCACCAAATACCATAACTTCTTGATCTTTAAATGGTGTTCCTTCAAAAGCCATTAAAAATACAGAAGAAACTGTCTTGATACCAGGCTTAGTTTTAACAATTGTTAGTCCTGAACGAAGCACGTTTCCTGTAGAGTTTACAGCACCGGCAACCATACCATCTGCATCACCCTTTTTAATCATCATTGCTCCATAGTTTAAATATCCACCAGCTGAAGTCTTTACGATTTCACTCTTTGCTTGTTCTTCAGTCATTCCTTTTGCTTTTCTTAGTTCATACAATGTATTTGCATAATCTGAAGTGTCTTGTTTTAATGGATCTAGAATTGTTATTCCATCAAAGTTCACTTCTGGGTATTTAGACTTAATGCTGTCTTCGTTTCCTAGCAAAATAATTTTTGCAATCTTGTTTTTTGTAATAATTTCAGCAGCTTTAACTGTTCTTGGTTCTTCACCTTCAGCTAAAACAATTGTTTTTTGTAATGATTTTGCTTTATCAATAATTCTATCAATAACTTTACTCATTTATATAAGCCTCCGCGCTTTATTTTTTCATTAGTTTGTAATACAATGACATTATAAACATTACGCGCGAATTATGTAAAGGAAATTGACAAAATTTTGAAAGTAGGATTTATTATTTGCGAATTTAACCCTTTGCACAACGGACATCTAAAATTAATTGAGTCCGCTAAATCGTTATGCGACAAAATCGTATGTATAATGAGTGGCGATTTGGTTCAAAGAGGAGAAGTTGCAATTGTAGATAAATATACAAGAGCTACATGGGCAATACAAGCGGGCTGTGACATGGTGGTTGAGCTTCCTCCTGAATACACTTTAGCCTCCGCTCAAATATTTGCAACTGGAGCAAGCAAAATCATATCCTTATTTAATGGTGAAAAAGCATTGTTCTTTGGTTCCGAATGCGGAAATATAGAAAAGCTAAATGAGGTTGCTTCAATTATGCAAACACCTCAATATCAATCAGCTTTAAAAGCTCATATTAAAACAGGAATAAATTACGCTCAAGCATCCTCTCTTGCTATTCAAGAATGCACTAGTAAAGATTTAAGCGAAATACTATCTCATCCAAATAATACACTTGCAGTTGAATACTTAAAATCCGTTGATGATAGCGTGAATTGTTATACCATGCAAAGAATGGGTAATTATAACGACTCTTTAGATACGTCAAATCCTTCTGCCAAATCTTTAAGAGAACTAATTATGCAATCACTAAGCGTTTCTTCATATGTTCCAAAATATGTAGAACAAGACTTGTACAAAATCAAAAACATAAAGGAAAACTTGTTTTCTTTAATAAAATATCAATTGCCAAAAACTCTAAATATTGATCAGATTTATGGCATAAATGAAGGATTACATAATCGCATATTATCCTCTTTAAATGAGTCAGAATCCTTTGACGAATTTATTGCAAAAGTTAAGACAAAACGCTATACATATACTGCAATTTGTAGAATTATCTTAAATTGCTTAATCGAAAATTACAGCAAATTTGATGAACTTATTGACAAGCCAATTGACTATATCAATATTCTTGCAATAAATAAAGATTCTAAATCGTTATTGTCAAACATTGAAGCTACTGTTATTACAAAGCCTATCGATATAAAGAAAAACAATCTAAACTTAGATTTAATTAATGCTAGCAAAAGATTATTCACTAGTTTAAACTACTCATACGATTCATTCATTAGAATACTTTAATTATTCCTTCTCATATATTATTTTATGAAACGCTTTATTAAATCCTCAGCGCTTATTTTTGTCTCTTTTTTAGTTTTAATTATCATCCTAAAAGAGCCAATTACTTTTTCTCAATCCATTAAAAACGGGTTTATGTTGTTTTTGCTAAATTACGCCCCTAGTTGCTTTCCTTTTTTGTTTATATCTAAACTTCTTTCTATGTCTATACGCAATTTTAATCTACTCCCTTTAAATAAAGTTTATGGTGTATCAAATAAAGCAGGAACCATTGTACTTTTGTCTTTAATTAGCGGTTACCCAAACAATGCAAAGCTAATATCTGACTTATACACATGCGGACAAATTAATAAAAATCAAGCAAAAACATTACTATCTTTTACCTCAATATCAAGCCCTATTTTTGTCGTATATACAGTTGGATATGCATATCTAGACAGTATTCATTTAGGATATATTTTATTTATTTCAATAGTCTTTGCATCATTAATAAATGGCCTTATTTACAGGCGCAAAGACGACAACATATATTGCATTGATACATCAAATCAAAGCGGAAATATTTTACTTGAGTCCATGAAAGACTCAGTTTTATCTTTACTCATAATTGGCGGATATATTTGCTTGTTTTATCTTATTGTAGATATTTTGATTTATCTTCGCATTCTAAATGATAACCCGTTTATCTTATCCTTGATTGAATTAACTAGAGGTCTTAGTCTTTTAAAGGATTATAATGACAAAACAAAAATCCTACCTATAGTGGCAGGATTAATCTCTTTTGGTGGATTATCTATTGGAGCTCAAAGCTTAGCTTTTATTCATCCAACAGGTATCAAACTTGGGTTTTATTTATTAACAAAACTAACCCAATCTATAATTTCAATTATAATTTGCTATCTATTATTGTTGATCTGATGGTTGTTGATTTTGGTCATACCCAGGAAAAACTTGAGCTTTTGTATCCATTACAACTTGCAAAATATCTCTTGCATGCAATTCGGCATCATTAAATAATTTAGCCATATCTGAATATGCTTGTCCAACCATACTATTTGCGTAATCTGTTGCATCTTGAATAATCTTGTTAGCTTGAGCTTTTGCATCCTCAACAATTCTATTCTCTTCAACCAATCTTTGTGCTTCTAATTGTGCATCTTGAACAATCTTGTTAGCTTGTGCTTGTGCTTGTGCAATTATATTTTGAGAATCTTTTTTTATCAATCTAGCTTCAGATAACTCGCTTGGAAGTAATGCTCTAATTTGAGAAATACATTCTAAACAAGCACCCTCGTCAACTTGCTTCATTCCATTAAAAATACCTTTCTTTGAAAGAGTAATTTGACTTTCTAGCTTTTGTAACCATTCTTCAACATTTAATTCAATCATTTATTTTTCTCCTTATAAAACCTGTTTACTAATTTTACTATAGATTTAGGAACAAGTCCTATTATTTTTTCATTTTTTTCTAAATAGTTTCTAACTTGAGTAGATGAAATAAAAGATTCTTCTTCACTTGCTTGATATAAAAGAGTATCTATATTTCCATGCTCTTTATTGTAAGCACTCATTTCTCGCTCATATTCATAGTCTACATTATTTCTGTAGCCTCTTACAATCACATTGATATTTTTTTTATTTAAATATTCAAAAACATATCCGTTACATACTTCTACAGATACATTTAAATATTCTTTTAAAGACTCTTCAACCATTTGTTTTCTTTGATCAAATGTAAAGAAACTCTTTTTTTCTTCATTTTGAGCAATTACAACGACTACTTTATCAAATAGTTTTCTTGCATGCTCTATTATGCACATATGACCTAATGTTATTGGATCAAAACTGCCTGTAACTGCACATATTTTATCCGTCTTTTTTATATAATCTACAACTACTATTCCAAATTTCTTTCTCTTTTCTATATAGAATTTTGTAGGCAAATTGAACTCTTTGTTTTCATCATGTTCATAAATTATATAGCCATTATTTTTTAAACAATTTTTTGAATCTGCAATCTCGCAAATCTCTTCAATGCAATCCATCTTATATGGAGCGTCAACAAAAATAAAGTCTACTTGGTCTTTTATGCTGTATAAAGTTTCTCTATAGTCTCTATTTAAAACCCTATAATTGCCGTCTATCCCTTTTAAATTAGAATTTATAATGTCAAGGCTAGATTTCGCAATATCTGAAAAAATTACGCTTTTAGCGCCTCTAGATAGCGCCTCAATCCCTATGCTTCCAGTGCCAGCAAATAAATCTACAAAAATAGAATCTTTAACATCAAATTGAATAACATTAAATATGGATTCTTTAACTCTATCAATTGTAGGACGAATATCTCTTCCTTCAAAAGATTGCAAGACTTTTCCTCTATATTTTCCTGCTATTACTCTCATTAAATAACTCCATTTTCATTTACTATGTAATCCATTAAAACATCGTGTGGCATGGATTCTACTAAATCTAATTCTTGACAAGAGTAAGCTAATGCAATTTTTGTACAATTATTATCTTTTAAGAATCTATCGTAATAACCCTTACCCTTACCTAATCTATGTTTTTTTAAATCATATCCTAAAAGAGGAATAATACATAAATCAATATTCTCTTGGCTTTCCATTCCTATTGGTTCTAAAATGCCAAATTTTCCTTGTTTATACACAGTTGATTTATCTATTTGAACAAGAACAATATCTTCTTCTTTACTGACAGGAAGAAACACCTTATACCCATTAGATAGACAGTAGTCTATGATGTCTTTCGTGTCAACTTCCTGCTTTAAAGAATTATATATGCAAATTTTTTGTCCTTTAAGAAGTTTAGACTCTATTAGATTATTATAAATTTTCTTGTCTAATTCTTCCTTGTTTTTTAACTTTTCAAGTCTTTGCTTGATTAAGATTCTTTCCTCTTGCTTATTCATTATTACATTTGGCTTTTATAATAGTTTATCAAGCAACCTTGTCTTATGATTTCTCTCTCATCAGGCGTTAAAGCATCACAATACAACTTAATATCTTTAGCTTTTCCATTTCTAACAAGTTTTGCATTAAACTCAAGATTATTTGTTTCAATACCTTCTTTTATGCCTAAAACGATAATGATATCGTTTATTTCAAACTCGTCATCTTTATTAATAAATGGCAACATTCCCCAGTTGATTAGATTGCTTCTATATCTCTTTGTTGCATATTCTCTTGAAATATTACAAACTCCACCTAAAACTCTTTGACAAGATGCTGCTTGTTCTCTTGCAGAACCATCTCCTGGCTTAATAGCAAATACTCCGCTGCCTATAGATGTTGTTCCTTTTAATTCAACATTTGCTACTTTTATTGCATCTAAATATTCATCTTTAATTCCACTTTCTCTTCTTGCTAGTTCATTAGAATAGATCTCTTTTGCTCTTTCAACATATTTTGGATCTTTTCTTGAAAGCGCAAACTCTGCAAGTTTAAGTGGATTTGATCTATATGATGATGTTTCTCCTGATGGAATTAATTCATCAGTTGTTGTAACTGGATCATTAATAACTGTTGCAAGTTTAATAATAAGATTATCTGTCAAAGATATAACTTCTGGCCAATCTCTTATATTTGGACCATATTGAAGTTGTGCATTTGAATCTGGCTTGCCAAATCCGTTATAAACTCTATTTTTATAGATTGAATCATCATATTTAAATTGAGGAATTGTATTATCGTAATCTAGATCCATTGCCGATGTCAAAACGCCACCATTTCTAGCTGTAGCGGCAATTGATCTTGCGTCCATTAATGCAACTGAAGCAATTTGACCATTTGCAGGTTTTGAACCTTCTCTGTTTTCAAAGTTTCTTGTTGAATGTCTAATAGACAATGCATTATTTGCAGGAACATCACCAGCGCCAAAGCAAGGACCACAGAAACATGTTTTAATGTTTGCTCCAGCTTTTAACAATCTTGTCAAAGCGCCCTTTTCAAGCAAATCTTCATAAATTGGTGTTGATGACGGATATACGCTTAATGTAAACTTATCTGAACCTGTATATGAACCATTAAGTATAGTTGACGCTTCATAAATGTTATCAAAAGTACCACCTGCACAACCTGCTATAACTCCTTGCTCTACATATACTTTTCCGTCTTTTATCTTATCTAACAATTTAATTGTAGATTTTCCTTTTAAAAGTTCATTAGCTTCTTTTTCAACTTTTGCAAAAATGTCGTATGGATTTGAGATGACATCTTTTAAGTTGTACACATTGCTTGGATGGAAAGGAAGTGCAATTTGTGGCTCAATCGTAGACAAATCAACATTAACAACACCATCGTAATAAGCAATGTTTGCTGGAGTTAATGACTTATAATCGTTAATTCTTCCTCTAATTGTGTAATAGTTTTTAACTTCATCGTCATTTGTCATCCAAATTGAAGACAAACATGTTGTCTCTGTTGTCATAACATCAATGCCATTTCTATATTCTATAGGCAAAGATTTGATTCCATCGCCTACGAACTCCATTACTTTGTTCTTTACAAATCCATTTTTAAATACGGCACCTATTATAGATAAAGCAACGTCTTGAGGTCCAACGCCTTTTCTTGGTTTGCCTGTTAAATTAATAGCAATAACATCTGGATATTTTATATCATATGTTCTATTCAATAATTGCTTAACAAGTTCTGGGCCCCCTTCTCCCATTGCCATTGTTCCTAGTGCTCCATATCTTGTGTGAGAATCAGAACCAAGCAACATTTTTCCGCAACCACTCATGCATTCTCTCATATATGTGTGGATAACAGCTTGATGAGGTGGAACAAAAATTCCGCCATATTTCTTAGCAGCACTAAGTCCGAAAACATGATCGTCTTCGTTTATAGTACCACCAACAGCACATAAGCTATTATGGCAGTTAGTTAAAACATAAGGAATAGGAAATTCTTTTAATCCACTTGCTTTTGCAGTTTGTATAATACCTACATAAGTAATATCATGAGAAGCCATTGCATCAAACTTGATTTTCAAAGCTTCTCCCTTTTTTGTAATTCCTGATGTATTATGACTTTTTAAAATGTTGTAAGCCATAGTACCCATATATGCGTTTTCAAGTTCTTTTCCTTGAACACCTTTTGCTAAAAGTTCTTCTTGTGAATAAAATTCACCATTTACATAAAACATTCCTTTTGAAATTAAATCAATCATCTATATCTCCATAATTTAAATTAGTTCTTTTTTATTAAGAAACAATATGTATTATTGCCAGTGCTTCCTGAATAAATTGTATATCCTGAAAGCGTTGCTATAAAGCTTGTATAATAAGTTGTGGATGCAAATTTTAATTCTATTGCCATATATTCTCCACTTGTCATTGAAGAGCCAAACTTATTAACCATATATGTCCTTGCAACACTCACTTCATAAGAAGATTCAATATAATAATCATATTCTACCGAATTGTACGTAAAAGTCAACATTTTAAATATATCTATACTTTCATCTCCGCTATAATGTTCTCCATATACCTCTGGCTCAGTTAGTGTTCTTCCTTGATTGTATGAAGTTGTGTATGGAATAAACAAGTATGAGTAATCTATCATCTCGTAGATGTTATTTTCTGAAATTTTAAATGCACGATTTCCCCACGTTGGATCAGCTATATACCATAATCCACCAATTTGCAATTCAACCCAAGCATGACCACCGCTTGTCGTATCGCCAACAAGTTTATGAGCATTAATACCCATCATGTTTAATAGTGATGCATATGCAGGAGCAATTGCATTACATACCGCTACGCCATAAATAAAGACACCTTCTAAGTAATATGTTGTATAGAAATAATAATATGGATCGTCTGTTGGATTTACTGTCTTATCTGCAACTAACGTATGATCATATAAAATAATTAAGTCTAAATATTCATATATTGCTATAGCAATTTCAAATTCATTCATAGTAGTATCTAGAATGCTTCTCAAGGATTGCTTCATTATATTGTACAAATTAGTTAATGATGCGTTTTCAGAATTAATTATAGGATTATATCCTTTTTCTAAAGCTACATATAATTCAACTGAAGAATTAACAACCGCATTTCCTTTATTATTTTGTTCAATAGGAAATACATAATCTTCTGGCAAGCCACTACCAAAATGCGTATTTTGCTTTTCTATTTGAGTATAACCACTTACTTCAGATTGATTTCTTATAGCTTGTTCATCTGTTTCATTTGGAGCCTTGTTTAATCCCGTTCTAGAACGGAAATAGAAATAATAATCATTATCATTACTTGTAGCAAAAGTAGTATCAGTAGGAGCTAAATAACCTGCAGAATAAGAATCTGCTTCTGGCAATTTTGACATGACATATTTTAAAACACCAAAAGCATACGCTGCGTTTGTTATTACTTTTTCTTCTTCGGTAAATGCTGTCGATACATTGCTTTTAGAGTAATAATTCAAATTAGAATCAGAAAAATCAATTCTGCTATCATTTAATACTTCCTCATTTATACAGTAATGGAAATATGAGAATATATTTGAATCAATTGTCGTTTTCTTTTCAAAATCTAACCAATATGTTCTTGTATAGAACATCGCATCATATATTTCATCAAATGTTGTAAAATACCAATTGCTCGTTTGCCCAGCAAATGTGTATCCATATTCTTTTGATAATACCTCTTCTGCTCCATCAGCAATTGTTAAAGGCATAGTGTCAGACAAAGACTCATATGCAACAGTATCCTTAATTGCAGATACTGTAACAATAGTACCCTTTGTTGTAATAAGATTTGTCGCATTAAATACATTTCCATTAAACTTGCTTGGATAAGAAGTTGATGTGTATGAGTTAGAACCTATTGTTACCTTGTAATAATCAGGAGTAAAATCACAATCCCAAGTTATATAGATAGTAGGATAACTGCTGTCTATATCAATCTCAACATTGTATGGAGCTTTTTTAGAAACACATGTTATATCTATAATTCCACTAGATACTCCTAAATCTGTATAAATCTCATATATATGACGTCCAGTTGTCAATTTAGACATATCACTACTTGAGATAATTATTGAATTAGAAGAATATGTGTAATCAAATTTTGCATTATCAATAAATACACAATAAATGCTTGAAGATGATATAGTCAATGATGAAGTAATTGTTAAACTTGATGCTGTAGATTTTTCATACGATAACATCTTGTCAAAATTATATGGTGTTGTCGTAACAGGAACTAAATAATATGAGATTTCTGAGACTGTATCATCTGTTTTATTTCTCACGTTAAATGTTACTTTTTCTCTCTTGCCAACACTAATAGATGACAAATAATCTTTATTAAAGATTAATAAACTCAATGAATTTTTATTGTATGCAATATAGTTTTGAGCATCTATACTTGAAGCATAAACTTCAATATTTGAGTCTAAGGTAACGCCAAGAGACTTTGTTATAGATGAACTATATATAATAGTTTCTTGATTTGGAACCTCATCAAATTCGTCTAATATATTTCCCTCAACATATCTTGCGTATACATCAATATTGCTTGCAGGAATATTTTCTAAAACAAGTTTTGTTGAATAAGCTGAATCCAAATACCAACCAGCAAAAGTATTTAAAGAATCTTTTGTAGTTAAATCTGAAAGAACTAGTTGATCGCCATATATAAAAGTAGAAGGATAACTTGACTCATCAAATATAAATATTTTGGTATCTACATGATAAGTAATCGTGTATTCATTACCACTCCATTTTGCATAAAGCGTTATAGCTCCTGAATAATCACTTGAGTTTCCAGAATATGCTACTGATAAGGAAGCATTTGTATACCAACCAACAAATGTATATCCTAATCTTGTCAAACTTGATTCTTGTGGCAATACAATTGGATATTGAGAAGAATATATATCTTGAAGCTCTTGAGAGCATGTACCACCATTTAATTCCCAAGTAACAGCATTTCCATATAGTTCTCGCTTTGGATATAAATCAATATTTTTTGCTGGTGGATTGTTCTTGTTTAGTGGTGTTTGAAGTGACGAATCTAAATACCAGCCTGCAAATGCATATTTAACATCTTTTGCTATTGGATTTGTAATTTCAATACTCTTTCCGTATTCAAAAGATGAAGGGTTGCTCATAGAATCAAAATCGTATAATTCTTCATCTACATGATAAGTAATAGTGTATATGTTTCCAGTCCATTTTGCATAAAGCGTTATAGCTCCTGAATAATCACTTGAATCCCCAGAATATGCTGCTGTTAAAGCTGCGTTAGTATACCAACCTGCAAATGTATATCCTAATCTTGTCAAACTAGATGCTTGTGGCACTATAATTGGATATTGAAAAGAATATATATCTTGAAGCGCACTAGAGCAAGCACCGCCATTTAATTCCCAAGAAACAGCATCCCCATATAGTTCTCGCTTTGGATATAAATCAATGTCGCTTGCTGGCAAATTGTTTTTATCTAGCGCATTCTCTAAATCTGAATCTAAATACCAGCCGGCAAATATATACTTTTTATCCTTTGGAGTTGGATCAAAAAGTTCTAATGAGGTGCCATAAACAAATGTTGTTGGATAATCTTGTGCAACAAAATCAAATATATTCGTATCTACGTGGTAGGAAATGTTATACTCTTTACCATTCCATTTTGCATAAAGAGTCAATTCCCCTGAATAATCACTTGAGTTTCCAGAAAATCTTGTAGTTAGAGCTGAATCTATGTACCAACCATCTAACTTGTAACCTAGTTTTGTTATTTTAGAAGAATCAGGAAGCGAAATTTTATATGATGAAGAATATGTATCTTGAAGATATGCAGTAGAAGCTCCGCCATTAAGTTCCCAATACAAGTTATTTCCATCTATTCTCCATCTTGCATATAAAGTAATGTTTTCTCTAAATGTATAGTATTCAATATCTACTGGATTTTGAAATTCTTCATCAAAATACCATCCAACAAAAGAACCATCTTTTCTTGTTGTAACAACAGAAGGAAGCTTCGACTTAAAATTGACAGTTGTTGGAGCTATTGTAGTTCCACCATTTGTTACAAATGTGATTGTAGGATCTACAGCATCTTTCTCATCAATATATTTTGCATATAATTTTATTTCACTTGTGATTGTAGTAGTTAAATATGAGCTTTCAATAATCTCGTTTGAAAAATCCTCGGAATCATACCAGCCATAAAAAACCTTACCTTTTATTGCTGGCTCTTTAGGAAAAACAAGCAAAGCTTCTCCCTTTGTCGTTTTTGAAGAAAGGAATGTCCATCCACCATTTGAACTAGGAATATAATATGAAATTTTTCCGATACTTAAATCGCTTCCGCTTGTTGAAGAGTTTGTATTAATGTCAAAAGAACACGCAAATAAAGATGCTAAAATAATTAGCAATATACATAAAATGCTAAATTTCTTTACGCCAGTACTCCTCATGCCTTTATTATATATCTATTATTATACGAGCGCAAATGTAAAATTTTTAATATTTTAAGGGCTAATCTTTATTGAAAATATAGTTTTTTTCACAAAAATCTATTGGATTATATGACAATTTACTCTTTCTTAAACCTTCAATCCCTATGTCTTCTTGACGATTAATTATTCTTACATTTTGAAAATGTTTTTTTACAAACAAATTGTTTATTTTTGCATAAATACCCTCATAAGATATATCGCATTTTTCTACGTGAACAATGCCTACATTAGAAGCAGAAATCTCACCTAATGTAAATCCGACAATTTTATCATCAATTATCAAAACATCTGCAAAAGCATTTGCCTCATTTAGCACCAAATTTAATTCTGTTCTTAGTGCATAGGCTTCATCTTCCTCTTCTATCTCAGCCTCACCAAAAAACTCATCCTGTTTTGATTTGTACCAATTAAAAAAGAGTTTCATAACATCATCGTAATCTTCTTGTCTATATTCACGAAATTCATAATTGTACAATTTATCAAACTTTAAAATGTGATTTCTTTTTGCATGAAATTTTTTACCTACAAGATTTGTTAAATCTTGAACAGAATATAAATACTCCGCATAATCTCTATCATTTTCTATAGAATAGTTATCGGTGTTTAATAAATTAATGTATTCTTTTGGAACATTTATAATTTGCATTTTCTCATTTTCTGCATTACACTTTGCTTCAATCTTTTTTATGCCTTCTACCACCCTATCAATAGTAGTTAAAGGCGCAAAATAATACCATATCTTACTCCCGTTTTCTACGTATTTTTCACTTGGATGGAATCTTAAAAAGATAATATTGTCTTCAATTGAAATTTCCATGCTTTTAATATTAAAAAAAGGCCAAGCATTAAGATATATTTTTTGATATTCACAACCGTTATACTGAGTAGACTTTAACTGCTCATTAATTATCTTAAAATCCTCTTGACAAATCTTTCTAAAAACCATTTTAATTCCTTTTACTTTTATAAAAAGCGTATGTTATAATAGCGACTATGGAAAAATTCTATTTTGCAAAGCAAAAAAAATTAATATATATAGCTACAATAACGTTAACAATTATACTTTTAGCAGCTATTATTGTCAACTTTCTTTCCATTGCAAATGTCGGTAATTTACGTTCTACAAATCCTGTTGTTGATACTGTTGTTTCAATAATAATGATAATTGTTTTACTTATAATCAATCTATGCACATTTTTAACTGGATACAAAATAAAAGACAATAAAGTCGTATGTTATGCTGCATATTTTTTAAAGTATTTTGAAATCAATACAGAAGATATTTTACTTGTACGTACAAATCATAAAAAAACCATTTTGCTATTATATGTCAAATGTGACGAAGATAATGCAGATGTAATCGACACTTCTTCTTCGCTAAAAGCAAATATAATACAAATAAATATTCACGATAATAAAATTGAAGAATTTATTACACAAATAAAGAATACATCTATAAATATTGCTGTTGAAATTCTTCCAGATGAGGAAACAAAATGATTGCTGTAGTTGCATCTAATAATAAGAACAAAATTGTAGAGATTAAAACATTTTTAAAGGATGTTTTTGAAGATGTAAAGTCTTTAAAAGACATGGATATTAACATAGATATTGAAGAAACAGGAACAACTTTTTTTGAAAACGCTTTAATTAAGGCTAAAACTATTTCACAAATCACAAATATGCCTGCAATCGCTGATGATTCAGGACTATGCGTGGATATATTAGATGGAGCTCCAGGCGTTTATTCAGCGCGCTTTGCTGGAGAACCATGTAACGATTATAACAACAATCAAAAACTTTTAAAAATCCTTGAAGAAAAACATGCCATTACAAAAGAAGAACGAGCTGCTCACTTTACTTCTTGCATTGTTTTATATTATCCAGATGGAAAATATTTCGTTGGACAAGGCAGCGTTGATGGCACAATACTCTTTAAATATCAAGGCAATGGCGGATTTGGATATGATCCTCTTTTTTATTGCTACGAATTAAACAAAACTTTTGCAGAAATAACATTAGATGAAAAAAATACTGTTTCTCATAGAGCAAGAGCATTGTTAGATTTATTAAAGAAACTATGAAAACTTGTATAGTTATTTCTGATTCTCATGGCTTATTACCAATAGATGAGGATTTTTGGAATGTTTTAGATGAATCAGACTATATCATTCACTTAGGTGACGGAATAAGAGAGATTCAGACATTAAAAGAAAAATATAAAGATAAATTTATCTATGTTTATGGCAATTGTGATTCTTTTTCACAAGAACCATATAAAATAATTGACATAGAAGGTGTAAAAGTGTTAATAACACATGGGTACAAGTTTTCCGTAAAGGATGATTTGTTCGATTTAGCTTTTGAATGCGAATATCAAAATGTTCATTACGGATTATATGGACATACCCATAGACCACAAATTGATGAAATTAATAAAAATCTTGTTTTAATCAATCCTGGCTCTATCACCTACACAAGAACCTACTGTTATTTAGTTATTGCAAATAACAACTTAACATATAAAATTGTACAAAAATAGAGGATTAAAAAATGCAAAGAAATGATGTAAGAAACATTGCTATTATCGCTCACGTAGACCATGGTAAAACAACTTTGGTAAATCAATTATTAGTTCAAAATGGTGTTTTTAGAACAAATGAAACCGTTGTAGATAGAGTAATGGACAGCGGAGATATTGAAAGAGAAAGAGGAATTACAATTTTAGCTAAAAACACATCTGTACACTATAAAGGTGTCAAGATAAACATCATTGACACTCCTGGACACGCAGACTTTGGTGGAGAGGTTGAACGTATATTATCTATGGTAGATGGTGTTGTTTTACTTGTTGACGCCGTAGAAGGTTGTATGCCACAAACTCGATACGTATTAAAAAAAGCACTTGGACTATCTAAAACTGTTGTATGTTGTATAAACAAAATAGATAGAGGCGGAGATCCTAATCAAGTTATAGACCAAGTTCTTGATTTGTTCCTAGAATTGGGCGCAAACGACGAGCAAATAGATTTCAAAACAGTTTACGCATCAGGCAAGCAAGGTTGGGCTACTCTTGACCCTACAAAACCTGGTACAAATATGGATCCCCTATTAGATACAATTATTTCTGAGGTTCCAGCTCCAGAAGGAGATTTAAACAACGGACTTCAAACTGTAATCTGCAATATTGAATATGATGAATATGTAGGAAGAATTGGTATTGGAAAAATTACAAGAGGCAAAATCACTTCTGGCCAACAAGCCGTTGTATGCCATAGAGATGGCACAAACACTCAAGTAAAAATTTCTAAGTTATATCAATTTGAAGGATTAAAACGAGTAGAAAGTGATAGCGCTTCTGTTGGTGATATAGTAGCAATTAGTGGAATAGAAAAAATAAACATCGGAGAAACTATTTGTGATGTAGACAAAGTAGATCCCCTTCCTTTTGTTAATATAGATGAACCTACTTTATCAATGTTATTTATGGTAAATAATTCCCCATTTGCCGGAAAAGAAGGAAAATATGTTACAAGTAGACATTTAAGAGCTAGACTATTTAAAGAAGTAGAAACAAACGTTAGTATGAGAGTTGAGGAAACTTCTTCTGCAGATTCATTTAAAGTATATGGAAGAGGTGAATTACATCTTTCAATTTTAATTGAAAACATGCGTCGTGAAGGATATGAATTCCAAGTTTCTAGACCAAAGGTTATATATAAAACTATTGATGGAAAAAAATGCGAACCTATTGAAGAATTAGTAATCGATGTACCTGATGAATATGTTGGTCCAGTAATGTCAAAAGTGGGCGCAAGAAAAGGCGAACTTGTAAAGATGGATCCTGATGGTAGAGGCGGAACAAGATTAGAGTTTAAAATACCATCTAGATGCATTATTGGATACAGAAGCGAAATGTTAACAGATACTAGAGGTTATGGAATAATGAGCCATGTTTTAATTGGCTATGAACCATATAAGGGTGATATTCCAGAAAGAAATAGAGGTTCTGTTGTTGCTTGGGAAAATGGTGTTTCAACAACATATGGATTATTTAATGCTCAAGAAAGATCTACCCTATTTATATCTCCAGGCGTAAACGTTTATGAAGGTATGATTGTTGGTGAAAATTCAAGAGAAGAAGACTTGCCTGTTAATGTATGTAAAGAAAAGCATTTAACAAACTGTAGATCAAGCGGTGCTGATGATGCTTTAAAGCTAATTACTCCTACAACCTTATCTCTAGAGCAATGCCTTGAGTTTATTAAAGATGACGAGCTTGTTGAAGTTACGCCAAAAAGCATTAGACTAAGAAAAGTAATACTAAGTAAAGCTGAAAGAATGAGAGCAGCAGCAAGATCTGCTCGTGAAAATAACTAAAGAAATATATCTAATTTTACAATTATTTGTGCTTATAAATTTTGCATTATTTTTGTTTAATTTTGTTGACAGCAAATTACATATATGTTAAGATTTACAAGCACTGAAAAAAATGCGAGTGTAGTTCAATGGTAGAATTCCAGCCTTCCAAGCTGGCCGCGTGGGTCCGATTCCCATCACTCGCTCCAAATTGGGTCTGTAGCTCAGCTGGATAGAGCATCGCCCTTCTAAGGCGGTTGTCGGGGGTTCGAATCCCTCCAGGCTCACCATAAAGTGGTGGGTATAGCCCAGCTGGTTAGAGCGCTAGTTTGTGGCACTAGAGGCCGAGGGTTCGAATCCCTCTACCCACCCCACATTAAAGTGCAGGCCTTGTAGGGGTATCGCCAAGTGGTAAGGCAACAGACTTTGACTCTGTTATTCGTAGGTTCAAGTCCTGCTACCCCTGCCAAAATTAAAATTGTATTATTATAGCCCAACTCAAAAAAGCATATTGGCAACTATAATTAAATCCGATCCATTAGCTCAGTCGGTAGAGCACTTGACTTTTAATCAAGTTGTCCCGAGTTCGAATCTCGGATGGGTCACCAGCATAATTGTGCGGATGTGGCGAAATTGGCAGACGCGCTAGACTTAGGATCTAGTGTCCTCGACATGGGGGTTCAAGTCCCTTCATCCGCACCACATAATGCTAAGCGCCTTTAGCTCAGTTGGTAGAGCACCTGACTCTTAATCAGGGTGTCCAGGGTTCGAGTCCCTGAAGGCGCACCATGGGAGAATTGCACGAAATTAGTAAAAAAATTGTTGGTAATTGCCAACTTTTTTTTCGCCATAATTTTGACCTGAATTTTATTTTTTGCCAATACTATATATAGTATTGGCAATTTTCTTTCAACCCACCATTTTACAAACGAAAAAATTTCAATTTGTAAACCCCCTATTTTTTTAAAGAAAAATTTTTCTCAATTTTTTGCACTATAGAAAAATATTGTCTGAAAACTGTTAAAAACTTATAGTTATACAACCCCAGATAAACTTGCTTAAATTACCCCCATATATTTTGCCTTTTCGTTTGGTCCTTTTTTAGCATATTTTATTCTCACACAAAGGGAAAAAGATTTTGCTTAAACATTTAATTATATTTATCTTTTAAAGACAAAATAATTTTCTTATTCCTTTGTATTCTTCCCTATTCAAATAAAGCTATGCTGTTTGGTCCCTGCCGAAAGGCAAAATAAAATATATGGAGGTATATAAAAATGAAAAAAGTTATTTATTCAGTAACTAAAGTAACAAAACAAGAAAACATTAAAATATCTGGGATAGGATATATCACAGACACTGATCTTATTACTACTTGTATGAGTAAGAAAAATACTCCTTACATTAGAGTTTTTGAAGATTGCATCAAAGATTGTCATTTGGTAGACAAAACCACAGACCAATTTAAAGGCTCATATTTTGAATGGGCTGAATACGATGGA
>JALFUR010000006.1 GCA_022784465.1 Christensenella sp.
TTTGTACACTTCTTCTTACATTCTTCTTTGATTTGAATAGTTATTTTTTCTGTTTTTTTATTTACAGTCTTTACCTCTATTCCAATCTTTCTTTCTATCTACTTTTTAAGGTGCTCTTTTTACTGCCTCTTTTCGACAGCCTATTTATATTAACATAGGCATTTTTTAGTGTCAACAAAAATTATTTGATTTTTTTAAAAAATTTTTTTCTTTAAATATTACGCGTATATGCCTATTATTAATTAGTATTTTCTTTCGATAACTCCACCGCCTAAGCATACATCATCTACATAAACAACAGCATATTGACCCTCTGCAATTGCCCTTTGCGGGTTATCAAATGAAATTTTTAATCCGTCCCCATTTATAAAAGCTGTTGCGGCTTGCTCTGGTTGACGATGTCTTATTCTAACAGTGCATCTAAATGATGCTTCACTTGGCTTATATGTTATGTAGTTAAAGTTATCACACTCTAAGTTTGAATGATATATCATAGATTGATCGCCTTGAGAAACATATAAAATATTGTTTTTAACATCTTTAGAAACAACAAACCATGCCTCTCCGCTTCCGCATCCGCCTATACCTAGTCCCTTTCTTTGTCCAATAGTGTAATAATATACTCCATTATGTTTACCTACTATTTTTCCATTTAAATCCATTATTGGGCCTTCTTTCATTGGAATATATTCGCTTAGAAACTTTCTAAAATTTCTCTCCCCAATAAAACATACTCCTGTACTATCTTTCTTCTCAGCAGTAGATAATCCATATTTTTTCGCCAATTCTCTAACTTCGGGCTTATCTAAATTTCCAATTGGGAAAATTACCCTTTCAAGTTGAGACGAAGATAGTTGATTTAAAAAATAAGTTTGGTCTTTATTTTGATCCTTGGCTTTAATTAAATAATGCTTGTCCCCATCATGTCTTACATTACAATAATGACCAGTTGCAATAAAATCTGCATCATATTTTAATGCTTGTTCCACAAATGGCCCAAATTTGATTTCCTTATTGCATAATACATCTGGATTTGGAGTCCTACCTTTTTTGTACTCCTCAACAAATTGCTTAAAAACGTTATCATAGTATTTATCTGCAAAATCAACACTATAATAAGGAATTCCTATTTTATTGCATACTTGTCGAACATCATAAAAATCTTCATCAGCAGTACAGCAACCGCCATCGTCCTTTTCGTGCCAATTACGCATGAACAAGCCAATTACATCATAACCTTGTTCTTTTAGTAACAATGCAGATAAAGAACTATCTACACCACCGCTCATTCCTACAACAACTCTTTTCTTACTCATCTTTAAATCTCTTCTTTATTAATTCGTTAATCTTTGTTTGAGAATTTGAATTATCTGATATTTCAACAATGGAAATAAACGCTTGTGGATCAGTTTCTTTGATTAATTTTGTTAATCTTCCAATTTGAAACCTACTTACAACACAGTAAAGCAATGTTTGGTCCTTATTTGAATAATAGCCTTTAGCGTCTATCATAGTAATTCCCATTACAAACTCATCATTTATAGCTTTTGCTACGCTTTCTGGGTTTTTAGTAACAACAAATGCGCCTTTTGCTTTGTCAAGTCCTTCCACTACAAAATCGATTGATTTAATACCTATTGCGTAAGCTATTATTGAATACAACGGAATTGTCCATGACTTAAATACAACACCAATAACAATATACAATATAACGTTAAATATCATTACGAACGTTCCAACAGAAAGTCCAATTCTTTTTGCAAATAATACGGCAAGCACTTCAACCCCGTCAATTGCTCCACCAAATCTTATCGTTAAACCACTTCCGATTCCAGATATTACACCACCGAATAACGCACATAACAATATATCAGAGCCGGCTATTGGAGAACCATTTGCAAAATCAACAAATATTACATTTGAAAATAAGTACGCAAATGCAGAATATACAAGTATTGCAAAACATGAATATACAGTGAAAACCCAACCATTCTTTTTTAATGCAAATATGTAAAAAGGAAAATTAACAACAATTAAGAAAACTGACATGCTAAACCATTCAGGTGTGATTTGTCCCAAAAACATAGATAAACCTGAAAAGCCACTGTCATACAGATTAACAGGTTTTAAAAACAAAACAACACCAACAGCATTGATTATGCCAGCAATAAATAAACCTATAAAATTAATCCAACTAATTTTCTTTCTTTCTGCCATTTGAATATCTCTTGAACTATTAAAGTATAACACATTATATAATATATGCGCATAAATTATAAATAGATATTTAGACAATTAATATACTTATTGCCATTTAATTATTCATATTGTAAATTGAACAATTCATAATAATAAGATTTGTTTTTCATTAACTCTACATGGCGCCCTTGTTCTACAATTTTTCCATCTTCAATTACTGCAATTTTATCCGCTTGATTGATCGTTGAAAACCTATGAGCTATTATAATGCTTGTCTTCTCTTCCATTAATCTTTTTATAGCCTCTTGTAAATGTTTTTCCGTTAATGAATCTATATCTGATGTTGCTTCATCTAAAATAACTATTTCCTTGTCAGAGATAAGCGCTCTAAGTATTGTAATGAGCTGCTTTTGACCTTGAGAAAGATTAGAAGAGGTTGAATTAACTATATAATCATAACCTCCTGGCAAAGATAAAATATAATCGTGCAAATTCAAAGCTTTTGCAGAATTATATACATCCTCATCGCTTGCTTTAGAATTTCCGTATTTTATATTTTCCATAATAGAACCTTCAAAAAGCCATGGATCTTGTAGAACCATAGAAATATGGTCTCTAACACTTTTTTTAGATAAACTCTTTAATGGTTTTTGATCAATACAAATCTCTCCCTCTTTATATTCATAAAAGCCCATAAGCAATTTTACTAGTGTAGTTTTTCCTGATCCAGTGTGTCCTACGATTGCTGTCTTTTCTCCTTTGCAGCAACTTAAGCTACAATTATCTAAAGTTGTCTTATCTCCATATGCAAAACTAACATTTTTAAACTCTACATTACCATATACATTTTCAAGTTCATTTAGGGCTATTTCTTTTTCTTCTTCTTGTCCTAAAAAGATAAATACTCTTTCTGCAGACGCAATTGAGGATTGGAACATATTAAACATTGTCGACACCTGGTTAAATGGTTGAGTGAATTGTCTTAGGTATTGAACAAATGATTGCATAGAACCGATTGTTATTTTTCCATCGATAACTAAAACAGCACCAAATACGCATCCTGCAACATAACCCAAGTTTCCAATTAGCTTTGATATAGGTTGCATTAAACCTGATATAAAATTAGATTTTCTTGAATTTTTACAAAGCTCATCATTAAGCTTCTTGAATTCCTGTATACTCTCGTCCTCATGACAATATAATTTAATTTCCCCAACTCCCGCAAAAGACTCTTCTATTGTTCCATTTATAGTATCTATGTTTTCTTGCTGTGCTTTAAATCTTTTTTGAGATACTCGTATAATTATAGCCATAGATATAAATGAAAAAGCCACACATGAAACAGCAATTAAAGTTAATAACCATGAGATTCTTAACATCATTATAAACATTCCAATCACAGTTGTTATAAAAGTACAAATTTGCAATATGGTTTGATTTAAAGCATTTGAAACTGAATCTATATCGTTAGTTATTAAACTCATTATTTCGCCATTAGATACTTTATCAAAATAGGACAAAGGAAGTTTATTTATCTTTTCGCTTACCTCTTTCCTCATATTATAAGCTACTCTTTGAGCAACTCCTGCTAATATAAATCCTTGAAGATATGAACATATTGAATATACCGCAGCTAATATGGCAAGCTTTATAATCATCTTTACAAATAAGTCCCAATTTATTTCAGGAGCATCATGAAGAGACATTGAATATACAATATCTAAATATGCCTTTGGTACAGATATACTATCCTCTATATTTAATTTCTTAATAAATTCTCCTATAGTTTCAGAATCGTTGTAGACATTTAAAATATAATAACCATTAGGATCATTTATTTTCATATCCAATAATACATCCAATAATGATGAAGGAATGTCGCTTGAAATATCTAGTTCATAATTAATATATTCTAGATATTCCCTAAATGTTTTATCTTGATTATATATAGGCTCATGTACTTGCACCCCATTAAAGTAGTATCCCATTACTCTTCTTAATGGAATAGAATACATTTCTTCTGGAATAGATAATATTTTTTCCTTCAAATCTTCTCCCATTATAGAGTTTGGATCTTTAGCAAAGTTTACCAATACACCCACAGAACAATCTCTAGATACTAAATCATAGTACGTAGCATCATAATTAGGATCAGAATTTATTTCATAAACTACCTGTTTTACTTCATCTACTTTATTTAGCAAGTTTTCTACTTTTTCATATCCTGTTTGAACCGATTTATATGCTTGTTTTTGAATAATTCCAGAAATTAGAATATCTGTTGTATCACCTAAATATTGAGGAAGGATAACCATACATGCAACACTTCCAATAGCAATAACTAGAGCAACAATTATTGCTAGCAAATCCTTTTTTAAATAAGCGGCAAGTTTTTTTATTGTGCCAATAAAATCCTTAGCTTTTTCTATCTCGCCAACATTGCTTTTGTTCATCATTTGAGGTTTTCTAATTGAACTCATTTTCAAACCTCCTCAACAAATTGGCTTTGTGCAATTTGTTTATATAACGAACAAGATTCCATCAATTGCTTATGGTTGCCAATGCCAACAATTCTTCCTTTGTTTAAAACAATAATTTTATCTAAGTTTTTTATCGACAAAATACGCTGAGAAATAAAAATCTTTGTTTTATCTTTTAATTTTTCGTCTATAGATTGTCTAACTTTTTTCTCAGTTTTATAATCTAGCGATGAAAATGCATCATCAAATATATAAATCTCGGCATCTTTAGCAATTCCTCTAGCTATAGATAAACGCTGTTTTTGTCCACCAGATATATTTGCTCCGCCTTGAGAAACATGTTTATCTAACCCTTCTTTGTCATTTAGTAATTCATCTATTTGCGCTGCTTTAATTGCTTCTAATACTTTATCTTCACTTAAAGTGCTATTGCTATAAGCAACATTTGATCTAATTGAACCTGAAAATAGATAACTTTTTTGAGAAACAAAAGAAACTTGTTTTCTCAACAAATCAACATCTATATCCTTTTGATTATTTTTTCCAAAATATATATCTCCACCATTTAATGACAAAATAGCAGGAATTAGTTTTACAAGTGTAGTCTTTCCAGAACCTGTTGCCCCTATTATTCCTACACTCTCTCCTTCATTTATCTGAAATGAAACATGAGCTAAAGCTTGTGAATTGTCATATGAATAAGAAACATCATCAAATACAATTGGGAAACTAATTGAATTATTATTTGACTCATTTGTCTTTTTTATATCAACACATAATACTTCTTCAATTCTTTTTGTTGCAACAATAGACCTTGGCATTAATATAAAAACCATAGCTATCATGGTAAAAGCCATTATTATATGTAACACATATTGAATAAACGCCAACATATTTGCAATTTGAGAAACATCTTCAACAACATTTTTTATAATAATCAAAATCAAAATTGAAATAACATACATAACAGTTGTCATGGCAGGAATCATAACCGCCATGATTCTATTTACAAATAAAGTTGATTTCATCAATTGCGTGTTTGCGTTATCAAATCTTTTTTCTTCTTCCTCTTGTTTATTCAATGCCCTAATAACAAGTTTCCCATTTAGTTGATTTCCAGAAATTTTATTTACTTCATCAACTTTCTTTTGCATATTTATTACTTTAGGAATAACTATTAATACTGCTGCAATAATAACGAAAATGATAACGCCTATTCCTATTGCAATCATATTCTCTATTTGTTTTATTCCTCCAGAATATTTAATTGCCTTTATAACACCGCCAACACCCATTATTGGAATTAACATGAATGTTCTTAATAGAGTTGTAGCAAATGATTGAATCTGATTAACATCGTTTGAACATCGATTTATTAATGATGAAGTCGAGAACCTATTAAAATCTTTAGTTTCCATTTGAAGGGTTTTAGTATAAACCTTTTCTCGTAAATCTCTTGCAATATATGAACTAACTGATGACGAAAAATACCCTACAGCTATAGCAAAGGAAATAGAGCCTAATGTATAAACAATCATTTTTAAGCCATATTCTTTAACTGCTGAAAGATTAGAAACTGCTACTCCATATGTAATAATATCTGAAATATATCCTGGAAGTTGAAGCTCACATAAGCCCTCTCCAATTAAGCACAAACATGCGCCTAAAATGTATAACCAATATTTAAGAAAAACCTTTGAAACAATTTTCATTAGCTTCTATTTATCTCGTTTAATATATACATAGCATATAACTTTGCAATATTTTCCTTTGTTGTCTCCTCAAAAGTTTTAAAAAAAGCATTTGAATTCACTTCACAAACCATATATTGACCACTGCCTGTCCTCAATATATCTATTCCGCTGTAAGTTAAATTCATTTTATCAACTATTGCTAAGGCAATAGCTTTTAATTGATCGTCAAGAGGATAAACTTCTGCACTTCCGCCAACAGCACAATTAGATCTAAAATCGCCATTTGTTGAATATCTTTTTATAGCGCCAATAACATTGTGTCCTATTGTAAGAATTCTAATATCTTCCCCTTTTGCTTGAGAAATATATTCTTGGAAAATCAAATCTTTATCCTTATTTAAGTTTAATTGGCAAAGTAATTCTTCTCTGTTATTTATAAGAAAAACACCTCTTCCCTGCGAACTTTTATTTATTTTTAAAATAAATGGATAACTTAGTTCTTTCTCAATGTTTTCTATATATGAGTTTTTTATTTCTTCTTGATTGTATATCTTTGCCCCAAATAGAGTTTTAGGAAGCGAAACTAAACCGCATAATTCAATATAGGTTAGTGCTTTATCGTCGCAATTTATAATTGCGCTTGGATTATTAAAAATTCTTATTCCTGTCTTTTCAATTGCTTTAAGTGTAGGAATATCTTTATCTAAATATATACAAAAATCATACTCATTAAGCTTAGATTTAAAACCTTGATTCTCAATTGTGACAACAAAACAATCATTATCAACAATATCAATGCTATGACCAAGCAATTCAAACTCGTGTTTTAATCTCTTTGGTTGATAATCTAGTAAAGAATTATGGGTATGCGAATTAACAATAATTATTCCTTTCACAGTTTTGATTATAGCATAACTATATTCTAATTTAATAAAATATTATTAATTAGAAAAAAGTCAAAATCCTATAATTTATCCCCTGTATGCAATAATTATTGTTTTTCCCCTACTCTTGTTTTGCTTGCATGTTTTTGGCGATGTCTTTTGCAAACAATCTTCTAAACAACAATCTTACAACAGGTTGAATAAAGAAAATCTGAGAGAAAAACGCAAAAGGAAAATTATAACAAACTAACTTCAACCAATTTGCAAGTAATGTAAAAATATTAAAAGATGCATAATATGGATAATACATAAATGTATTGTTTATTTAATTGTTATAAACCATTTATTTAATAAATTATATAAATCTCATTTAGTTAAACTCTTTTATACGTAAACGCAACTTTACCAAAAAAAACAATATGTATAATTTGCATAAAAAAACCTCGCTTTCGCGAGGCTTTGTATAGTTTTAAGAAATAATTATCTCTTGCTGAATTGTGGAGCACGTCTTGCTTTCTTTAATCCGTACTTCTTTCTTTCCTTAGCTCTTGGATCTCTTGTTAAGAATCCTGCTTTCTTTAAATCAGCCTTTGTGCTTTCATCTGCAAGAACTAAAGCTCTTGAGATACCATGTCTAATAGCACCAGCTTGTCCTGTAAATCCGCCGCCATAAACGTTAACCATAACGTCATATTTAGCTTTTGAATTTGTTAATTCAAGTGGTTGATTTACAATGTATTTTAATGTATCTAATCCGAAGTATTCATCTAATGACTTCTTATTGATAACAATATTACCAGATCCTTCTGGAATTAATCTAACTCTAGCGATAGCTTTCTTTCTTCTACCTGTTCCTAGATATTGAATCTTTTTCTTTGATGTTTTCTTAGCTGCCATTTTTAATACTCCTTATTAGAATTTCAAAACTTCAGGCTTTTGAGCATCATGTCCGTGCTCTGCTCCTGCATAGCAATGTAGCTTTGTAAGTTGTTTTCTTCCTAAACTATTTTTTGGAAGCATTCCCTTAACTGCTAAATAAACTGCTTGTTCTGGATGATTAGCCATTAAAGTCTTGTATTGAACTTGCTTTAATCCGCCAATATATCCTGTATAATGTGTGTGATATTTGTCTTCAAGTTTGTTACCTGTCAAAACAACTTTATCACAGTTTATAACTATTACATAATCACCAGTATCAACATTTGGTGTAAAAGTAGGCTTGTTTTTTCCTCTAAGGACACTAGCTACATTTGAAGCTAATCTACCAAGAACTAAATCTGTAGCATCAACTACATACCATTTCTTTTGGATATCCTCAGGCTTTGCCATATATGTTTTCATGGTTTAAAAACCCTCCATTGTATTTTTTTTGTTTTGCTTGTCAACGCTTTTCAAGGGGCTAGTTCTACTCCGCGTTAATTAATCGCCTAATTATTTTATATAAAAGGCTTTTATTATGTCAAACGCTTTTTGCTATTTTTTATTCAATTTGATCAATTACGCTAAATTTAGTTTATTTGTCGATTTTGTAATATTGCTGTTTTTTCAAAATAAATATATAATATTTATGATATTACATCAAGGAGTTACAGCTCATGTCAAAATTTAAAAATTTAAAAATCGTAGATAATTTTTATCAAAACAATTTATTTTTCCCAATGCCAACAGTTGCAATTACAACTTTATGCGATGATGGCACAACAACTATCGGTAGTTATTCTTTAGTTTTTCCATACTATATAGCTGGAAAAGACTATTATGCAATGTTACTTGAAGCAAGAAACTCATCAAATACTGCTCAAAACATTTTGAAAAATGGAAAATGCGCCCTTAATTTTATTAAAGACGATAAAAAATATTTCAAAGAACTTGTCAGATTAGGTTTCCCAGGTAAGACACCTGCTGAAAAAATGAAAGATTGCAATCTAAAACTTATTAAAGGTGAAGCGGAGGGAGATAGACCATTAATTTTAGAAGATGCTTATCAAGTTCTAGAATGCACATGGGACGATTCTCTTGAGGATGCATATAAAGCAAAACAACATATTGGAAAATTAGAAGGCGTTGAACCACCATACAACAATTTTAACGGTATAACATCTAAGTTTGGTTGTCACTTTATATTAAAAATTGACAACATTTTAATGGAAGAAAAATATGCAAATGGACTTATAAATGGTCTAAAGAGCACTTCTTTCCCTAACGTTCCAGTAGATTATGGTTATCATGATAGCAAGAATTTCTGGTATAAAAAGTTCAAAGGATTCAGACCTATTGCTGAACCTATTGCCTCTTCAAATTCGAACTCTGTTGAAAGCGTAATGTATTGTGCAGAGAGATTAAATACAAAAATCAAATTCACTAAAGAAGCTTGTGAAATGTATGTAAAAATTCCTCGCCCATTCTTAAAAGCAGCACTTTTACAAATTGTACAAATTGCAGAAGCAAATAACATTGAAGTAATTGACAAAGCAGCAGCTGAAAAAATTGCTGAAATAAGAAAAAAATCTAAATAAATTTGGCGAACTAATTTATTTATAAATTACTTTAACTAAGTATAAACCACAACCATCTAAAGTCTTTCCGGCTTTTTGATGGTTTTTTTCTGCAAAAATTCTATCTATATCCTCTATATCAAAACGCCCTCTACCAACATCTATTAGCGTTCCTGCAATTGATCTTACCATATTGTGTAAAAAGCCGTTTCCTGTAACATAAAGGTCTATCTCTTTTCCCTCATTTTTTACTTCTAAATGAATATCATAAATCTCTCTTACATTAGATTTTAATTGCTCATTATTAACACAAAATGAAGTAAAATCATGCTCTCCTAAAAATTTTTTACAAGCTTGTTGCATTTTATCTATATCAAGATTATATGAACAAATATGGTAATATTTTCTCTTTAATGGTTCGTTTCCTTTAGACAAAAAAATCTTATATAAATATGTTTTTTCTTTTGATGAATATCTAGCGTGAAAATCACCAGGAACTTCTTGAATAGACAAGATAGAAATAGCTTTATTTATCATAGAATTTACTGAATATACAAACTTGTCTAAATCCTTTATTTCTTTACTTGTATCAAAGTGAGCAACTTGACCTAAAGCATGAACTTTAGCATCAGTTCTTCCTGAAGATACAATTTGTATATCTTCTTGCAAAATAGTAGATAAAACCTTTTCAAGTTCTCCTTGAATCGTCAATAAATCCTTTTGTCTTTGGAAACCGAAAAAGTCTGAGCCGTCGTAGCTAATAGTCAACAAATATCTCATTTAAATACCCGCAAGTAAAGCCCATATAGCTTTATCTATCCAACAAGATCCAAATGCATAAGCATCTACGCAAATCAAAGCAATAACAACAGCAATTACCGCTAGAGACAAATAATCTGCAACTCCGAATTTTAATATCTTCATTTTAGTTCTATTTTCACAAGCATTATAACATCTTGCATCAAGAGCGTTTGCAAGTTCATCTGCTCTTCTAAATGCTGAAACAAATAGTGGAATTAAAACTGGTAGCATAGCTTTTACTCTTTGGAAAAAGCTTCCAGTGTCTAATTGTGCACCTCTTGCTTTTTGTGCATTCATTATCTTATTAGTCTCCTCTACAAGAGTTGGAATAAATCTTAAAGCAATACTCATAATTATTGCTATGTCATGTACAGGAACACCAATGTATTTTAGTGGTTTTAGTAAACTTTCAAGACCATCTGTAAGTTCTGAAGAGGTAGTTGTAAATGTTAGCATTGAAGCGCCCATTACAAGCAAAGATAATCTAAATAACATTTTAATTGAAAAATCTATTCCGCCATCAGTTATTGTTATAAATTCCCAATGGAACAAAACATTGCCTTGTTTATAAAATAGCAAATTGATCAAAAGCGTAAAAATTAGCAAGAATATAACTGCTTTTATACTTCTAAGAACTACTTTTAGAGGAACTTTAGAAATAAATATTGATGTTAAAAGGAAAATAATAGTAAGCAAATATGCTGCGTATGATTTTACCAAGAAAATTGCAACCATATACAATATGACAATTATAATCTTGCAACGAGGATCCATTTTATGAATAACGGAGTTTGTTGGATAGTATTGACCAAACGCAAAATTATTCACCTTGTCCTCCTTCAAAATCAAATTCAAATTCGCTCTTATCTATTGCTCTTTTATCTAATGTTACGCCATTTTTCTCTTCGTAAATTCTAACAACTTCACGTAACAAATCTTGTATTGTGACAACATCGTCAGAAACTGCAACACCCTTTTCTCTTAGGCTATTTGCAATCTGAACAGCAAGAGGAATATCTAATCCCATTTTTACTAATTCTTCTCTATGTTTAAACAATTCTTTCATTGGAATATCAAATGCAATTTCTCCGTCATTAAAAACAATCAAACGTGTTGCAAAACGAGTAATTTCATCAATATCGTGAGAAATAACAATAATAGTTGATGAGCTTTTTTCTTTTAAGTGAGAAATTAAAGCAAGAATCTGCTCCTTTCCGTATGGATCAAGTCCTGCTGTTGGTTCATCAAGTATTAAAACCTTTGGCTTCATAGCTATAATTCCAGCTATAGCAACTCTTCTTTTTTGTCCGCCAGATAATTCAAATGGTGCTCTATCTTTTATTGTCTCATAATCTAATCCAACAAGGTTTATTGCCTCTTCTACTCTTTGAGCAATCTCCTCTGTAGATAATCCTTGATTTTTTGGTCCAAAAGCAACATCCTTAAAAACAGTATCTTCAAACAATTGATATTCTGGATATTGAAAAACCATTCCAACATTATTACGAAGCGCTCTTAAATCTGGCTTTGGTTTTTTGGCATTAGTTAGTTTTACATCGAATACTTGAATTTCGCCTTCTTGAACTTTTATTAATCCATTTATATGCTGTATAAAAGTGCTTTTTCCTGAACCTGTATGGCCTATTATGCCCAAAAAGTCCCCTTCATTAATGGTTAAATTAATGTTATTTAGTGCTTTTTTCTCATATGGAGAATCAACACCATAAGTATAGGAAAGATTCTTTACAACAATTGACATAAACTATTTACCAATTCCTCTTTTTTCATAATTGTAGGATCAATTGTAATTCCCATTTGATTTATCTTTCTAGATATTTGTGTAACTAAAGGTACGGACAATTTGATGCTATTTAATTTTTCATATTTAGAAAATACATCTTTTGGTGCACCATCTTCCACAATCTCTCCATCGTTCATAACAATTAATCTATCTGCGTCTAATGCTTCTTCCATATAGTGAGTTATAGCAATTACAGTAATGCCACTTTCTTTGTTAAGCTCATGTGCAACTTTCATTACTTCTGCCCTTCCTTGAGGATCAAGCATAGCAGTAGATTCATCTAGCACTAGCACTTTTGGCTTAATAGCTAAAACGCCAGCAATGGCCAATCTTTGTTTTTGACCACCAGACAATTTAAAAGGCGTGCCTTTTTTATGTTCAAGCATTCCAACTTTAGATAAAGCCCAGTCCACTCTTTTTATAATCTCTTCTCTTTCTACTCCTAGATTTTCTGGTCCAAAAGCAATATCGTCCTCAATGACAGACGCTACCATTTGATTGTCAGGGTTTTGGAAAACCATACCAACGCTTTTTCTTACATCGAAAATGCGTTTTTCCTCTTTTGTGTCTATTCCAAAAACCTTTACTGTTCCTTTATCTGGGATTAATAATCCATTAAACAATTTTGCTAAAGTACTTTTTCCAGAGCCATTATGACCTACAATTGCAACAAAAGAACCTTCCTCTATATTCAAGGAAATATTCTTAACTGCTTTTATGATTTGTTTTTCTCCTAAAACATAAGAAAAACTGACGTTTTCTAGCTCGATTGCACCCATATTTCTCCAAAATTATGAATATTATAGCATATGCTATTTTTTTACACAAATTATTTAAAAGGATGTGCCCTTATTTCTTGACTAAGTAATAAAATATTATATATAATATTATTCGATTTAAATAATAATTTATACATTAATGGAGGTAAATCAATGGCTACAAAGATGACTATCGATGGAAATACAGCTGCCGCTCATATTGCGTATGCTTTTAGCGAAGTTGCTGCTATTTATCCTATCACACCTTCTTCTCCAATGGCTGAAAACTGTGATGAATGGGCTACAGCTGGAAGAAAGAATTTATTTGGTCAAGTCTTAAAATTAGCAGAAATGGAATCAGAAGCAGGTGCTGCTGGTGCTGTTCACGGTTCACTACAAGCTGGTGCTCTAACAACAACATTTACAGCCAGCCAAGGTTTGTTACTTATGATTCCAAACATGTACAAAATTGCAGGTGAATTGACTCCTTGCGTATTCCACGTAAGTGCTCGTGCTCTTGCATATCATGCTTTAAACATCTTCGGAGATCATTCAGATGTTATGGCATGTCGTCAAACTGGATTTGCAATGTTATGCTCAAACTCTGTTCAAGAAGTTATGGATATGGCTCTTGTTGCTCATTTTGCAACATTACAATCTAAAGTTCCTTTCCTACATTTCTTCGATGGATTTAGAACATCACATGAAGTTTCAAAGATTGACGGAATCGATTACGATGAAATCAAACCAATTTTTGAAAGCAAATATATGAAGTATGTTGATGACTTCAAGAAGAGAGCTTTAAACCCAGAACACCCAGTTCAAAAAGGTACAGCTCAAAACCCTGATGTTTATTTCCAAAACAGAGAAGCTTGTAACAAATTCTATGAAGCAGTTCCTGCTTGTGTTGAAGATGCTATGGCTGATGTTGAGAAAATCACAGGAAGAAAATATGAATTATATCAATACTATGGTGCAAAGGATGCAACAAAAGTTATCGTAATTATGGGTTCAGGTGCTGAAGCTATTGAAGAAACTGTTGACTATCTAAATGCTAAAGGAGACAAAGTAGGTTTAATTAAAGTTAGATTATTTAGACCATTTGTTGGCGCTAAGTTTGTTGATGCTATCCCTGCTACTTGTAAGAAGATTACAGTTCTAGATAGAGTTAAAGAATCTGGTTCTTTAGGTGAACCTCTATATCTAGATGTTGTTTCTGCATTATTTGAAGCTGGTAAAGCTGATGTTAAAGTTGTTGGCGGAAGATACGGTTTAGGTTCTAAGGAATTCAACCCATCAATGGTTAATGCTGTTTATGCTAACATGGATGCTGCTCAACCAAAGAATCACTTTGCTGTTGGTATCGTTGATGACGTTACAGGAAACTACATCGAAGTTAAAGAAAAAATTGATGCTGCTCCAGCAGGTGCTATTAGCTGTAAGTTCTATGGACTTGGATCTGATGGTACAGTAGGAAGCAACAAGAACTCTATTAAGATTATCGGTAACTATACAAACAAATATGCTCAAGCATACTTTGCTTACGATTCAAAGAAATCTGGTGGTATAACAATTTCTCACTTAAGATTTGGTGATAATCCAATTAAGTCTTCATACCTTATCGACCAAGCTGACTTTATCGCTTGTCATAACCCAGCTTATGTTATGAAATACGATATGGTTTCTGACTTAAAAGATGGTGGAACATTCTTATTAAACTCTCCATGGAAGACAGTTGAAGAATTAGATAAAAACCTTCCTGCTTCTATGAAGAATATTATTGCTAAGAAGAAAGTTAAATTCTTCAATATTGATGCAATTGCTGTTGTTAATGAAATCGGATTAAAAGGCCGTATTTCTACAACAATGCAAGCTTGTTTCTTCAAGTTAGCTAACATCATGCCATATGAAGAAGCTGATCGTCATATGAAAGACTTCGTAATTAAATCATTCTCTAAGAAAGGTCAAGCTATCGTAGACATGAACAATGCTGCTATTGATAATGCAATTGCAAATCTAGAAGAAATCAAATATCCAGAATCATGGGCAACAACAACAGAAGGTGCCGTTGCTACTCCAGTAACAGATGATAAATATTTCAACGAAATCATCAGCCCAATGCTTGCTCAAGAAGGAGATAAACTTCCAGTTTCTGCATTTATTAATAATGCTGATGGTACAGTTCCAACAGGAACAACAAAATATGAAAAACGTGGTGTTGCTGTATTAGTTCCAGAATGGAATCCAACAACATGTATTCAATGTAACCAATGTTCATTTGTATGTCCACATGCTACAATCCGTCCATCAATGCAAAAAGAATTTGTTGATGCTCCTGCATCATTCGCTACAGCAGACGTTAAAGTTGGAGCTGCTAAGGGATACAAATTCAGAGTTCAAGTTTCACCTCTTGACTGCTTAGGATGCGGAAGCTGTACAAAGGTTTGTCCAGTTAACCAAAAAGCAATTAAAGATGAAAAACCTGAAAACATGGCATTAAAGATGGTTCCTCTAGCAAAAGCTTTAGCAAATAATGAAGCTGCTAATTGGGAATATGCTGTTGCTCTTCCTGAAACAGATGCTCCAATTTCTAAAGATGATGTTAAGGGTTCACAATTTAAACAACCATTATTCGAGTTCTCTGGAGCTTGTGCAGGTTGTGGTGAAACTCCATATCTAAAAGTTATTACTCAAATGTTCGGTGACAGAATGATCATTGCTAACGCTACAGGTTGTTCTTCAATCTATGGTGGTTCTGCTCCAACATGTCCATACACAAAGAATGCTAAGGGCCATGGTCCAGCATGGGCAAACAGCTTATTCGAAGATAACGCTGAATTTGGTTATGGTATGAACATTGCTACAGATCAACGTAGAGCTAAACTTGCTCAAGACATGTCTGAATTAATCGAACTAGGAGTTGCTGATGATACTAAGGCTATGTTTGAAGCATGGATTGAATCTATGAACGATACAGAAGGCAGCAAGAAGACTTCTGAACCAATTAAAGCTGCAATCGATGCTCTAGCAGCAAACGAAACAGATTCTGCTAAGAAAGCTTTATATACAAGCATTGCTAAGAACAAAGATGAACTTGTTAAGAAGTCAATTTGGATCTTCGGTGGTGACGGATGGGCTTATGATATCGGCTTTGGCGGATTAGACCACGTTCTAGCTATGAACAGAAACGTAAACGTTATGGTTCTAGATACAGAAGTTTACTCTAATACTGGTGGTCAAGCTTCTAAGTCTTCTCCAACAGGTGCTATTGCAAAATTCGCTGCTGGTGGTAAGTTAACAAAGAAGAAAGATTTGGGTAAGATTGCTATGTCTTATGGCTATGTATATGTTGCTCAAGTATCTATGGGTGCTTCTCCAGCTCAATTCTTAAAGGCTATTAAAGAAGCTGAAGCATATGATGGACCATCTTTGATTATCGGTTATGCTCCATGTATTAACCATGGTCTAAAAGATATGGGTGCTTCTCAATTAGAAATGAAGAAGGCTGTTGATACAGGATACTGGCAATTGTACAGATATAATCCTGCTGCTGAAAAGCCATTCACTTTGGATAGCAAAGAACCAACAGGAGATTATCAAGCATTCTTAATGGGTGAAAACAGATATGCTCAATTAGCAAAAGCTAAGCCAGAAGTAGCTAAGCAATTATTCGAAATTAACGAAAAAGAATCAAAAGCTAGATACGAAGGATATAAGAAATTATCTGAATAATCTACAATAAACAAATAAAAATTATGGCTTCAGGTTAAACTGAAGCCATTTTTTATAATCATTATTATTTTTTACAAGCTTTTATAAATGCTCTAAATATCTTTTCAGACTCATCAAATGTTATATATGACAATTCTGGGTGCCATTGTATACCCCAAATAAATTTTTTATCTTTTATATATATGCCCTCAACTAAGCCATCTTCACTTGTTGCCATAACATCAAAAATTGATGCTACATCTTTTACTGCTTGATGATGATAACTATTTACGCCAATATTTGTTTCTCCAATTAAATCTTTAAGAGGTCCAGATATATCAACTCTATGCTGAACTCTATTATATGGTTTCACCATTAAATGCTTTACATTAGAATTATATTCACTTTCTATATCTTGAAACAAACTGCCCCCAAATGTGACGTTCATAATTTGTATACCTCTACAAATACCAAGTAGTGGCTTATCCATTTCGTAGCATTTTTTAATTATATATTGATCCATCAAATCTCTACCTATGCAGGTTTCACCGCATTTTTCGCTCTTATTTGCTTTATATGATGATGGGTCAACATCTTGACCGCCCGGAATTAAAAAACCATCACATTCCTTTAAAAAATAGTTCAAATCGTGAACATCATTTGTCATTGGTAGCATAAGAGTTATAGCTCCTTGCTTTTGAAGTCCTTTCATGTATCCAGGATGCATCCAAAAACTATCTTTTTCTTTATCATAAAGTGGCATAATTCCAATTACTGGTCTATTGTTAAACATATTTTCCTCCAAAAAAAATTGGGGCCTAAAGAATTTCTCTTTAAGCCCCATTGCTATATTTGTATTATATCATATTATTGTTATTAGCGAACAAAAATTCTTGTACAAGGTGCTTGCCCCGACAAAACATCTTTAATAGTATATTGTGGACTTGCAATATATATCTTTGTACCATTTTTTGCTGGCTCTTTTATGTACTCAAGTTTAGCTTTAGCACCATTAGCCCCTGCGCGCGATGCTCCTTCGCATTTTTCTTGCGCGTGATTTATATTATCTACTAGTTCATATATATCTTTTCCTGAGATTTCTTTAATTAAAGTAGATGGGTCTTTTGGATCAGAATATATACCAACTGTTGATGTATATATTAGTAAACTTTCACACTTAACTAAACATGCAACTTGAGATGCAGTCTCATCATTATCTACTAAATGAACTGCTTGTTTACCCTTTTTAACAAGGTCTTCAATTTCCAATTTTACAATTTCATCATTTGCTACTGGGTCATTATAATTTATAATTGGAATGGCATTTTGTTTAGGACATCTTAGCAAAAGCATTTTTAAATATTCTCTCTTTGCTTCATCATTAAAATGCTGATTCTCAACTAATATTTGTCTTAAACTATATTTAGGATGAACATAGTTTCTATAAGTGTTCATTAAAATAGTTTGACCTTGAGCTGCATAGTCTGTTTTTACGTCTTGTTTATTCCCTTCAAGCTCATATCCATTACGTTGTATAAAATCTAATCGTCCAATCTCTGCGGCACCAGATGTAACCCAAATATCGCCAGGTCTCAATTCTCTAGATATTCTTGCAATAACATTGTAGTCCATTTGTCCCCATTCTTTATTTATAAGGGCCATTGAACCTATTTTTCCAACTAATTCTATATCAAACTTACTCATACTTTACCTGCTAAACCTACATTTAATTCTGCTTCAGATGCTGTTTTTGCTGTTTGGAAAGTTATTGTCGAGCTTGATATAACCATCTTTATATCACCTTGTAAATCGGTTCTATAAATAGTCATATTTCTTTCTCTAAGTCTTGCCATTGTCTCTTCTCTTGGATGTTTATACGTATTTCCTGTTCCGCATAATATAACTGCATATTCACAAGTAATAAAATCCAAAAATTCGCTTACTGAAGATGTCTCAGAACCATGATGGCCAACTTTAAGCACGTCGCAATCCAAACTCTCTATACCATAATATGACTTCATTTTTTCAATTGCAAGAGGTTCATTTATTTCATTTGAATCTCCTGTCAAAACAACTTTCTTTCCATTGTACTGTAATATACCAATTGGAGATACCGCATTCTTTGCTTCTGCATTATCTACATGTTTTGCTGTCCACTCTTCTAATGTATATCCAAAGAAATCTATTTTCCAGTTTTCACCGCTTATAGTAAATATGCCTATATTTAAATATATATTACAATTAGGTTCAGAAAGAGCAGCTATAAAGAAATCTGCATAAACTTTTGTATCAATTTCGTCTGGATCTGTAAACAAATCTAATTTATCTTGATCTAAATTTGCTTCAGCAACGCTAGAATGACTAGCTTTAATATTTGGCATATAAATATTATTAACTTGGTAGCTACCTAATATTTCATCCAAGTACGAAACGTGGTCTCGGTCAGAATGTGTTAACATTAAATAATCTATTGTATTATCTTGTTCATAATTATCCAAAGATGCTAAAGTTGTTTCTTTTTGTGTATTTGAATTATGTTCATTTCCACAATCTATTAACATGTCTTTTCCATCAGGAAATTGTATATAAATACAATCTCCTTGGCCAACGTCTATATAATATATATTTAAATCACCCTCATGTATAGAATTATCTAATAAACTACCATTTCCTGTTTTATCTAAATCGTTTTGACCTTGATTTAAAAAGCTAAATATATCTGGTCTAAGTACATATAAAACGCCAACAGCAATAACGGCGATTACCACCACAACCACAAGGGCTATGGCGGCTTTATTACCTTTTTTAGTTTCTTTTATAACTTCTTTTGCTATTTTCTTTACTGCTCTTTTAGATTGTTTTTTTGCCACTTTTAGTCTGCTCCGTCTTGATTAATAATATCTACTATTCCATTTGCTTTTTCTGCTTTTACATCACCATATTTTATAAGTGCTGTAGTAATTGTTGCAAGAGCAATAAAGACTATTGAGTAAATATATAAATTATTCCATGTAGAAATTGAATCGCCCATAACTAGACCAGAAAAATATGGAGTAATTGCTTGTGCTGTCATTGAAGCTACATAATAATATCCTGTATATTTTCCTACATTGCTTCCTTTAGATAATTCTGTAACCATTGGCAAAGTATTAACATTAATAAATACCATACCAAAACCAGATGCTATAAAGCATATTGGGAAAAATACATTTACAAGTGGTGTATTTGCTTTCATAAAATACAAAGGAACAAAGGCAACTGCAGCAATACCAAGTCCTACAAATATTGTCTTTTTTCTTCCTAATTTACTAGCCAAAAATGCACAAGGAACTAAGGCAATAGCACCACCAATTCCATTAAACAAATTGATTGTACCTACAAATCCTTGAGATAATTCAAGGAATTTTGTTGCATAGTTAGACATATGAGATCTTACGCAATTGTAGCCCATGAACCATAAAAATACTGTTCCTAGAATCAAGAGTAAAGAAATAAATTTTTCTTTTGGCATTTTTTGTCCATGTTTTTCTTCTTCCTCTTCCTCGTCTACAACATTAGCTTGCTTTTCTTCTTCTAATCTTTTCTCAACAAATTGTTTTTCCTTAACTAAAATCATGAATAAAACTAACACTAATGCTAAAAGTCCAGCTGTAACTACCCAAAGTAAAATGTGAGATTCATATTTTTGGCTACCAAACATTTTATATACCAAGATAGATAAAGCTCCGCCTACGCCTCCCATGAAAGTAATCAAGGCATTTGCTTGAGATCTTAGTGGCTTTGGTGTTACGTCAGGCATTAAAGCAATTGCTGGAGATCTATATGATGCCATAGCAACAAGTATCATTAATAAAGATAAGATAAATATACCAAGTAAAGCAGGCTTAGTAATCATAAGATTTCTAGCAACAAGTACTTGAAGTTCTGTTATCGTTGTAATAGTAAACTCAGGATTTGAAAGAACTTGCACATCTTGAGTCGTCAAATATCCATCGTTAACTATTTGATTAAATAAAGCAACTATTTGAGTTCTATTCTCACTGCTAAGTTCACCAGTTGCGCTTTTCTTTGCTTCCTCAACAATAGCTTGTATAGCTTGAAGTGTTGTTCCTTCTATAAGTTTAAATTGCTGTAGTTCAACTATCATTAAAATAACAATAGAGATAACAGCAGCTATTGTTCCCCAGAAAATAAAGGCTGTACGTCTTCCCATCTTTGCATGGGATTTATCCGATAAAGATCCAAAAAATGGTAACAAGAAAATCGCTAAAAGATTGTCTAATCCCATAATAATTCCATATTCAGATGTTGATAGTCCAAAGTAATTAGATGATACTAAAGGCATTATGTAATCATATACTTCCCAAAAGAGCATAATGCCCATAAAAGCAAGACCTACTTTCAAAGTTCTTTTTACGTCTAATTTCAATCTAGTATTTTGATTCACAGTCTCTCCCATAAAATCTCCTCTTAATTATGTTTTTAACCACAAGTTTATTATAACATAATAAAATACTCCTTCAAGTTTTATTTATCATAGAGAAAAAAAAAGAATATACGCCACCTAGCAAAACGCATAAGTGACGTATATCTTCGAACTATTATGATGCCTTTTTATTTGTCAAAATGTTTCTTGTACAATCCTCTAAATCCACATCCATGTCTAGCTTCATCTTTAGCCATTTCATGTACTGTGTCATGAATTGCATCATATCCTAAAGCTTTTGCTCTCTTTGCAAGATCTAACTTTCCTGCACAAGCGCCATGTTCAGCATCAATTCTCATTTCAAGATTCTTCTTTGTAGAATCTGTTAGAACTTCTCCTAACAATTCAGCGAATTTAGCTGCATGTTCTGCTTCTTCAAAAGCATATCTTTTATAAGCTTCAGCAATATCTGGATATCCTTCTCTATCTGCTTGACGAGACATAGCAAGATACATTCCTACTTCAGAACATTCTCCTGCAAAATTCTCTCTCAATCCTGCGATAACATCCTCTTCAACGCCTTGAGCAACGCCTACTTTATGTTCATCAGCAAAAACTAATTCTTGAGTTGAATCAACTACGTTGAATTTTTTGCAATGACATACTGGGCATTCTGCTGGTGCTTCATCTGCTTCTACTGTGTAACCACAAACTGGACAAACATATTTCATATTAAAACCTCCATAAAATATTAAATTTATTATTTACAATTTTTACACTTTTTATAATACGTAATGTGAACTGAATCGTATCCTTCTTCTGATTTCTCTTCTTGCAAAATATTCAAAAGACCTTCTGAACATTCCACATCCACAACGCATCCACATTGAGGACAGATACAATGAGAATGTATCGAAACATCGGCATCATATCTTTCTTTTCCCTTTGTACCACTTACCTTAACAATCTTATTTTGCTTCTCAAGAATCTCTAAGTTTCTATATACTGTTGCCAATCCAATATTTGGATTCTCTTGCTTACATCTTAAATAAATCATCTCTGCTGTAGGATGATCACAACAAGATTTCAGCACTTGTTCAACTAGATTTCTCTGAGAAGAATAATTTGTTTTCATAGTTAAATTATATCACGATATAATCATAAGTCAACATTAAATTGAGAATTATTCTCATTTTATTTTTTTTATATTCTTTCTTTTTATTCATTTTTATAATATTATATTTATAACATTACTTCTTGGGGTGAATTATGAAAAAAACATTTGAATTTTTAACTTCTTATTGTGTTGATGGCTTGTTTTATACAATAAAAGGTTTATCTTGTGATCATTTTGATATTACCCTTTCAGAACGCGAGGAAGTTATCAAAGTGACAATTAATCCAAAAGCAAAAATTTCACATCTAAAAATCAATATGGAATGTGTTCATTTATATAATCCTCAAACAAGAGTTTTTGCAAATGGATATCAATCATGGACCGATTCTAAAGAATTCTTTATTGATGAGAAAATGCCAAGAATAAGAGGATGTGCAAAATTGTTGCCTACTTTAAAAGCCTATGGCGATGAAAATTTTGTTAAATATTCTCCATTTAAAGGCGTTTTTCATGGTTTTACATACGGCTACACTCGCGATTTAAACAAAGTATGTTTATTTGGTTCTATGAGCGAAAGAAATGGTTACACAATAATTACGTTTAATTCGAGAAAAAATTGCGTAAGTATTACTAAAGAATTAGAAGGCGTTGAAATTACAAAGCCTTATGAAGTTTTTGATTTGGGCTATTTTGAAGGTGAATACGATGAAGTATTTGACAGATATTTTTCTTTACAAAACTTACCTGCTCTTAAAATTAAAAACGCTACAGGATATACATCTTGGTACAACTATTATACAAATGTAAAAAAAGCCAATATAATTCAAGACTTAAATAGTTTTGAAGAAAAAAATATATCTATTGATTTTTTCCAAATTGATGATGGATATCAAACACAAGTAGGAGATTGGCTTTCTATAAAACCAGATTTTGGCGACATGAAAGAAGTTGCTGATTTGATACATTCAAAGAAAATTAAAGCAGGATTATGGCTTGCTCCTTTTGCATGTACAAGAAAGTCTAAAATATATAAAGAACACAAAGATTGGCTTTTAGTAGATAGTAAAGGCAGAAAGGTTAAAGGCGGAAACAACTGGGATCCTCTTGGTTTTTATGTATTAGATATTCTTAAACCTCAAGTTCAAGACTACTTAAAAGAGGTATTTGACGTAGTATTAAACAAATGGGGCTTTGATATGGTTAAATTAGATTTTTTATATGCTACATGTATGATACCTAGACAAAACAAATCTCGTGGACAAATAATGTGCGAAGCTATGGATTTTCTTCGTGAATGTGTAGGAAACAAATTAATTCTAGGATGCGGAGTGCCTCTTGGCCCTGCTTTTGGCAAAGTAGATTTATGCAGAATAGGTTGCGATGTTGGACTAAAATGGCATCCTAATATGTTTGATAAATACTTACATAGAGAACGCGTTTCTACTATAAATGGTATCAACAATTCTATATTCAGAAGACATCTAAACGGAAAAACTTTTGTAAACGATCCAGATGTTTTCTTCTTGCGTGATTACAATATTAAAATGAATGAAGAACAACGACTTATTCTTGCAGATGTAAATAAATTATTTGGTGGTGTACTATTTGTTTCAGATAATATAGCTACATATACAAATCAAAACCTAAAACGTTTAGAAGATTTGTTGAAAACTGATGACATTGAAATTGTTTCTGCCGAATATATTACAAAATCACTTATTTCAATTGAATACAATATCAATGGAATAGAATCTCAAGAACTAGTTTTTGATATCGAAAACGGAGTTATTGTTCGAGACTGATAAAAACATTTAAAAAAATACAGGGCTTATTCGGCCCTGTTTTTTTTGTTAAATACTTTTAAATCCTTTAGCTTTTAAAGCTTCTTGAATATCTACATCTTTACAGACTCTATCAATAAATTCATTATTTGTCTTTGTCTTTACAAGCATGTCTATTAATCTTTCTGTAGATTCCGCAAGATCGCCTGTAGCCAATAATTTACGTATATTACATGCACCTATATATTCCTTTTGAGATAATAATAAATCTTCTCTTCTTGTGCTTGATTTATTTAAATCAATAGCTGGGAATATTCTTCTTTCACTAAGTGATCTATCTAAATGGATTTCCATATTACCTGTTCCTTTAAACTCTTCGTAAATTACATCATCCATTCTGCTTCCTGTATCTACAAGTGCTGTTGCAATAATTGTTAAACTTCCACCATTTTCTATATTTCTTGCACTACCAAAGAATTTCTTTGGTGGATGTAATGCTCCTGGATCCATACCACCTGATAATGTTCTTCCTGTTGGTGGGATTGTAAGGTTGTATGCTCTTGCTAGTCTTGTTAACGAATCCATGATAATAACAACATCTTTTCCTAGTTCAACATTTCTCTTTGCTCTTTCTATTAATAGTTCAGCAGCTTTACAGTGATGTTCTGGAGTTTCATCGAATGTAGAATAAACAACTTCACCCTTTATACTTCTTTGCATATCTGTAACTTCTTCTGGTCTTTCATCTATTAATAATACGAACAATTCAATTTCTGAGTAATTCTTTGAGATCGAGTTGGCAATTTTTTTCAATAATGTTGTCTTTCCTGCTTTTGGAGGAGAAACAATCATAGCTCTTTGTCCTTTTCCTATTGGAGCAATTAAATCAATACAACGTATTGCAAAATCGCTTTCTGGTCCAACTTCAAGCGTAATTCTTTTATCTGGGAAAATCGGAACTAAAGAATCAAAATTCTTTCTATTTTTTGCCGTCTCTGTAGGCATACCATTTACTGAATCAACACTAATAATACCACTAGGTTTTGTTGAGCCTTCAGGATTCTTTTTCGCTACACCTTTAATAAAATCTCCGCTTCTTAAACCTAAAGATTTAATCATTTTAGCAGATACATATGCATCTTTTATTCCATATTCGCAGTTTTCTGCTCTTAAAAATCCATATCCATCTGGATGTATATCTAATACTCCGGATTTTAGTTCTGTTTCAGTTGCAGGTTCTTCTTGAGGCTTTTCCTTTTTTTGTGCTGAATTTACTTCATTTGCTTGCTCTACAACTTTTTCAATTGTTGCCAAAATACCATCAATCAATTCAGCCTTCTTTTTTCCAGAAACATTTTTTGATTGTGCAATTGATTTTAGTTCTTCAAGTTTCATTTTTTCTAAAGATTCTCTTGTATATTCAGGTTGAACTGAAATTGTTTGCTTATTGTCACCATTGAAAATCTTTTTTCTAATTTCATCAACAGATAATCCACCTGTTTCGATGTTCATTTCTCTAGCAATATCTCTCAATTTAAAAAGATTCATTGCTTCTAATTCTTTTTCAGAATAAATCTTAGCCATATTCACCTTTATAATTTAAAATATTTGGATTTTTTTAGATTATATGGGCGAAGAAATCGCCCATATAATTAATTAAAATTTGTCGTTGTAAAATTGAACCACTTTTGTAGTTTCACCATCAAAAGTTTCTCTATCAAACTCTACAGTATCACCTTCAATCTTTAGAATTTGATCTTCTTCGAATAAATTAATAAATTCTTCAGCAGTATCAAGCTCATCAAATGAACTTTTTGGAGATTTAAAATGCATAGGAATTACAACATCTGGCATTAATAAATCTACATATTCTTTTGCTTGTTTCGCATTGATTGTAAATGTACCACCAACAGGAATTAATAAAACATTCACAGTTCCAATAGAATCTGCAAGCTTAACTGTACATTCCTCACCAATATCCCCTAAATGACATACATCAATTCCGTCCATTCTGTATGTAAAGATATGGTTTTCTCCTCTCTTCTTTCCATGCAAATCATCATGACTGCTTACTAGTGTACAAATATCTACACCACCTATTTCCCATGATCCTACACTGTCAATAATAGTAGGATTGCCAAGAACGTTCACTACCGCATCATGGTCTTTATGATGATGAGATATAGTAACAATATCTGCTTGTACTTTTTCCATTTCAAATCCAACATAACTTTCATATGGATCTGTCACGATTGTTGTGCCAGTTGATTCTGTCAATTTAAAACAAGAATGTCCTAGCCATTGAATTTTCATAATTACTCCTCTATGTTTAATTCTAATTGTTGTGGCTTATTAATATTGTGTTTTTCTATTAATTCTACAACTTTATCATGTGGATCAAGAAGTGGAGATAAAGACTTGTTTTGATCGCAAGCTGAGATAATATATGCTAAATATTTAGACATATCAGCTTGAACAAACCAAGGTTTATTAATCATTTCTTGTGTTCCATATGTTAAATTTGTACTTAAAACTGCAGTAAATAATCCATCGTCATAAGCTTTTTGGAACTTTTCTAATCCTTCAGTAAATAAAGCATATGTAGCACAAAGGAAAATCTTGCCACATCCTGCAGCTTTTAATTCTTTACATAATTTCAACATACTATCTCCTGTAGCAATAATATCGTCTGCTACGAAAATAGCTTTATCCTTTACATCGTTACCAATATATTCATGAGCAACTATTGGGTTTCTACCATTTACAATATTTGCATAATCTCTACGTTTATAGAACATACCTAAATCTACACCTAAAACTGATGCATAATAGATATTTCTTCCCATAGCACCTTCATCTGGAGAAACTATCATGAAATGTTCTTTAGACATATCGATTTCTGGGAATCTTTTTAATAATGCTTTTAAAATTTGATATGTTGGGAAGAAATTATCAAATCCCATTAATGGTTGAGCATTTTGAACTCTTGGGTCATGAGCATCAAATGTAATAATATCTGTTACGCCCATTGCCCTTAATTCGTGCATCATTTGTGCACAATCTAATGATTCTCTAGAATTACGACGATGTTGTCTTCCACCATATAATATTGGCATAACAACAGTGATCTTATTTGCCTTTCCTGCAATTGCTCCAATTATTCTCTTTAAATCTTGATAGTGATCATCTGGAGACATGCGGTTTGGTGTTCCAAACATGTCGTATGTTAAAGAATAATTTCCAACATCGACCATAATATATATATCTTTTCCTCTAACTGAATCTAGAACAAGACCTTTTCCATCACCTGTAGTAAATCTTGGGCATCTTGATTCAAGAAGGAATGTGTCCTTATGATAATTTGTGTTATGGGCTTTTGCTTCTTGGTTGTACCAATTTACTAAGTAATAATCAACTTTTTTTGCTAATTCCTTTGCTCCTTCCAAAGCAATTATACCCATGTTTGATAAATCTTTATCAAAATTAAAAATAGACTCATAATATGGTCTCATACAATGCCTCCGTAGTATATTAGATTGTTTTTTCTTGATTTCATAACAAAAATATCAGCAATATCTGCTAAACAAAAATTAAAAGCTATTCGATTCGCGGGTAACTCCATTAAATTCCTCTCGAGTTTTTATTAATGTTCAATACTATTCTAACACTAAAAAAATAAATATACAAATCTTTAACACGTTAATTTTTTATTATTTACAAAAGTAAATCCCATTATACATATAACGACATACTTATTTTAACAAAAATTTAACGCTTACGTTATCTCCTTTTTGCAGATTAAGATTTAAACTCGTACAATTTGCATATTCAATAGATGAATACTCCTCTCCGCATCTTAACTCAAAGTTTGTATCATCTATAGCCGTTATATCAACGCTTACACTATCTTCGTCCCATTTTATTGAAACATATGCTCTACATCTTGCAGCTAGATTCTCTATACTTCCTTTTTTCCAATAGGAGATTTTTGTTGGCAATACTTCTAGTTCGTTTGTATTAGAATACATTAAACTTTCATTTATTATACCAGTATATCCTATAGCAAAATCTGTACAATATGCACTTCGTGCATTCATATGGTGATTAGTCAATAAAGATGTATAGTAAATCTTACTTGACATTAATGTTCTAAGTGCCAATTCTAATCCTTCTTTATCTTTTAATCTATCGCAAATCAAAGACCTATGAACTAGTGCGTGAGAAGCGGCATTTTCGCTTGCTCTATTTTTTACAGCTTGAATTGCTCCTTGTCTTAGCTTTTCATTGTGCTGAGTTTCATCAAGTGGCCAAGCACAATATAAGTGACTTATATGTCTATGTTCATTGTTCTCAGTAAAGGAAGTAGAAGCCCACTCCTTTAGCGCATTTGTTTCATCATATAAATACTTAGGAATCTTTGTTTGAAGCTGCCTCCAATATGAAACATCTGCTCCTTCATTCAAATCAAGCATAATATTACAAAGCATATTTATATTACTATTAAATGCTCCTATATCAATTGCACTATTTGCCGCTGATGGCGAATTGTAATTTCCTGGCTGATTTTCAGGAGAATACGAAGGGATTATACAATATGTTTCATCATCGTTCAAACTTTCCTTTGATGCATCATAATGTATTTGACCAAGTGCGTCTGTATAATACTGAGGCGTGCATAATTGATCCCAATATGATGCAGATTTAATAAGCAAAGGCAACAATATATCTTCTTCTAAATATAAATACCCTCTATTTATTAAAGACTCTATATACTCATCAGTTAAATCTTCTTCCTGAGTAGATAATACGGATTTTAAATCATATAAATTAAACTCTTCACTTATTGGAACTTTAATATTGCCGTAAGTTTGCCAAGTCTCATATAAAGGTTCGAGTAGCCAACTTGCCCCAGCGTTCCAATATCTAAAAGGATAAGGATAGCAGCTTTCTATCATTAAAGCTCTATCTCCATCTGAATTAACTGGTGCTTGAATACAGTTATTAAAATTATGTGTTGCTCTTGCATTATCTTCCCAATCGTCAACCTGTCGTAATATAAAGTTAGCATATCCTATAGGTGCAATTTCTATATTGCTACTATTTAAAGAAGAAGTCTGCAAATTGACATTAGCATCCATGGTATATTTGGCTCCCCATCCGCCATTCCATTCGCCAGTCCACATTCCATATAATCTAGATGTTGCTGTTCCTGAGCAACAAAGCATCGCATATCTACCAGAATAATAAGCTCGCTCTGCAAGTACTTCATTGATAGTTTTTGATCTTTTCTGTTTTGCAATCAATTGCTCATTTGAATAATATTTGTCGCTTGATGAAGAAGATAAATCAAACTTTACAGCATTAAACATAGGAGTAAAAACATCACTGTGATTACTTAAAGCTAAATCGTAATTAAATTTTCCATTACTTGAATATTTGTTGACGACATTTTGCAATTTTTCTTTTAAAAGATTTACAATTTCATATTCTTTATATCCTGCAAAATCCTCTAATGATCCCATGTCTAAATCCCTATCTGATATAGAGATTAAATATAAGGCACTACAATCAGATACTTTAATTGATGGATTTGCATAATATCCAACATTTTGTTCTTCCTGAGTTTTTCTACCTAAATAAACTTCTTTATTTCCATCTTCGCAAATTACAAATGTAACAGTTGCATATCCTGCATTTTTTAAATCACTGTTTTCATAATCTGGGTAATGTGCAACTTGCGCAATATATGAGCCATCGCTTGAAACTATCTTTTTATATTGAATATCTTTTTCGCCCTCTTCCCAATCGCCATTTTTACCAAAGTTTGGCAATTTTGAAATGTCGTCAATTGAAACCTCGGCATTAATACTATTTGAAGAAGTAGTATTTACAAATTTTGTAATAGTAACGCCATCTGTTTGAGACGTGAAAGTTTTTCTTTCCCAGTCTCCACTATAATCTTTATATTTCATAACTACTTCTGCAGTTTCATAATTAGTATATCTAATATAGTCCTTTAAAATGTTTCTCGAAATTGACAATCTTACTTGAGCGCCTGGGTGATAACAATACTCATGCAAATATTCTTGATTATCTTGATAGTCTTGTTTATTTACAATTGCCTGCCTTACTGTATCAAGTTCTTGATATGTATCGATATTTTTTCTTAAATTGGTATTTGGCATTATGAAATGAATGTTCTGATAAATAAATGTATCCTCATAAGGAGAAGAAGCCGTAATTACACCTTGAAGTCCATTTCCTGAAACCATTCCTTGTCTCCACACTTCAGTGGAAGACTCTCCATATTTAGATATTTCATAATACTTGGTGCTATAACACATAGATGCTATTTCGTAATTTGTGTCATAAAAAGTATCTCTAAAAAATACAAACATTAGGGACGAACAAACACATAAAACAAGTATTAAAATAAGTATTACAATATATCCAGATTTTGCCATAACCATCCTCTATAGGGATAGTATAACAAATCAAATTAAACTTCCTCAATATCAACAAAAATATTTTTTAAATAACTCATAAAAAAACGACTTATATTCTCTATTATTATTTTTGTCTACAAAACAAAGCGGTGGAAAAACTATGCACCACCAATTATCTCCTTCTCCGCTACCTAAATTAATAATCAGTGCATCATATTCTCCGGATTCTAATGTAATATCCCCGTATGAGCGTGTTGGAAAATCTTCTTTTTGAATAATAGCACTAGAATCATATTGCATTCCATTTAGATGCAATGTTGTATTTGCCAAAAACTCAATGTTATCTAATTCGCTATTTATAACTTCAATAGCTTCTTGCTTGCTAGAACAATTCTCAAGTTTTTTGGATAAATATGTAACAACTTCATTTTTAACTTGCATCTTTATTGCCTGATCTAATTCACTATTAGAATTTGCTCTAATATGAATTCTCAAATATTCTTCGTTACTTTTTCTTTCGCACCCGCAAAAGATTCCTAATAATAAAAATATAAGCAAAAAAACAATCAATACTCTCTTCATGAATAACCTCACAATTTCAAGTATTGACCAAATATACAGATTTTATTCTTCTGAAATTATTTCTATTCCACTAGGAAGAAGTTTTACAGCTTTTGCAAATTTATAATCGCTTAGTTTCTTTACGCACTCCTGCGCTTTTTCAAAACTTTCAAAAATTCCAATAAAAGCACTTCCTGACCCTGTCATTAATACCTTGTCGGTGAATTTTAATAAATCTTGTTTTGCCTTTACAATTCCTGGAGCACAAACTTGTGCAGGATGAGATAAAACATTATATAATACTAATTCTTCACTTACACAAATATGCTCTATTTGTTTTTCATGATTATCAAACTCTTTGTAAACATCTTTAGTGCTAGCCCCATATTCTTTTTGAGCAACGACCAAATTTAGATTAATCTCTCTGTGATCAGGAATTACTATTTCTCCTCTACATTTTACTTTTGCCAATCCGCCTTTAAGCATATATGGAACATCGCTGCCTATTTGAAGAGCAAGTTTTGTCATGTCTTCTAATTTAATCCCATATAGTTTCCCATACGCAAAAAATACTCCGGCTGCATCCGCACTTGATCCTCCAAGTCCTGCATTCATAGGAATATGTTTTTCAATTTCTACTTTAACTGAATAACCATATGCTTGTTTTAATAATTGAGCGGCTTTAGTTGCAGTATTTGTTTCATCTTGAATTTGGTTGTCCATAAAAACTTCAACGCAATCAGACTTTGATACTTTAACAATATCATATATATCAACTGACGCCTCAAGCATGTCCAATGAATGATATCCGTCGTCAAAAACACCACGGATATCAAGTATAAGATTTATCTTTCCATTGACCTTTAGTGATATACTCTCCATATTTTTATTATATCACTAGTTGAACAATTTTGAATAGGCTAGTAAGATGTGCCTATTTCTTTAAATACCAAAATATTCTCATTTCCATCCATAACATCTTTTATGTCATTGTTTTGTTTAGATATCTCATCCATTCCTACGCCAATTCTTTTTGCAACGTCCCACAAAGATTCTCCTTTTTGCGGTTTATATATTCTAATTGCGCAGTGACATTCCTTTTTCTCTTCTTTGATCACAACTTCGCTAATTCCATTTAGATCTATCTTCTTACAATTACACAATCCTGACACGACATTTACAATCAATTCTACTTCATTTGCAGATTTTATCTTTGAATATATTCCTAAAACCAATACTTCTGGATATACATCACAATTGATTAACTCTTTTGAATTATTCACCTCAAAAGCATACGGCATCTCTACTATATGCGAATTGGTTTCGTCATTATCGTTTATATAGATAATTGATGCGTATATAATTCCTTCTGAAACGAATATCCCATCTTGCTCTACAATTGGCACAATATCTTCTTTTGTTATGCTTATTGAGATAATCTTCTTTATGTTATCTTCCATCTTTGCCGTGGCATTTAATCTGCTTTCATTTATAGTTAATCCTACTTTTGAAAAATATTCATAATTATTTTTAGTTGTCTCAATGTTGACTGATGGAGAATATAAATCCTCTATTATTTCTTTTTGCTCAATGTTAAACAATGCGCCTTTTATAAATGTGTCAAGCTCTAATCGAATCTGCCCCTTCATATCTGAAGGAATAATCAATCTAGAATCGTTAATTAAAATATATGGACAAACAACAGGTTTTGAACCAATTGAATCAATTTCTTTAGAGAATGTAAAATCTTCAATTTTTTGCTCAATCTCGTTATTTGATTTATATAAAATATCTACGCTAATTTGCCCGACAATATTTACTTTATTCTCCATTGACTCAACGCTTATTATCGCGCTTTTTGGAGTATACAAAATTACCTCATCAATTGGTTTTTCTATTGATATGTCTTGAGTTATTGTTTCAAATTCATTTAAATATCTTTCAAATGTCTGTATTGTTGCTTCTTGTGTTTTATATATAGCACCATCAATTTGAGTTAATAGTTTTTGCTCATTAGATACAATTTTATATCCCCATAATTGAATCACGTTTTGTACTCTTATTTCTTCCCCTATAATAGTAGCAATGCTATCTATAACATTGCTTTTAAAATCAATAGTTTCATCTTTTAACAAATCATTTGTTAAAACGCTTTCTGTAAAATCTATAACATAATCCAATCCTTTTATATTGTTTTCATTGTCGCAATAGCAAACCTTAACAAAAGTCTTTCCCTGGATTTTTATTTGTTTTCCTATAATTTGCGTCTTTACAATAACGCTATTTGCTTCATTAAATAGGATTTTACTTATTTCCCCTTTTTGAGAAACATCTATATTGCTTTGTGTTATTACTTGTTTTTGACAAAATAGTTCTTCTCCTGAAATTGTATAGTCTTCATAATTTGTTTTTATATCCATTGCGCCTCGCTCCTTAATACATTTTATTAAGAAGACGCTTTAAATATACCTATTATGCATAACCAATTAGTACAATATCTTTTGTTATTAAATCGGTAAAAGAGTAACTTTGAGTAATTTTAGTTTCATCTAAAGGAACAATAGTAAATATATTGTTATATACACCATTTATAATCCCTTTAAATTTTTTATATTTCTTCCTTCCCTTATGAACTTGAATAACAATTGGAATGTCTTTTATCTTACATAACATATCGAAAATTTTTATAGATAATTCTTGTTGCATATTATTAGTTTTGACACATTTTATTTAATTAAAACAATTAAGTAAAAAAAATAAAAACAACTATTGTATCAACAATCGCATAGTGATAATATAATTAATAATATATGGAATTAATAGCAAAATTATTTATAAAAGATTATAAAGATACAAAAAATCCTACAGTTCGTTTTAGATATGGAACAACTGCAGGAATAATTGGAATTGTCGTAAATGCCATTTTATTCGCCTTTAAACTTTTGATTGGTATCATTGGTAATAGCATTACAATAATTGCCGATGCTATAAACAATTTATCTGACACATCAAGTAGTGCCGTTACACTATTTGGATTTAAAATCGCAGCAAAACCTGCAGATAAGGAACATCCATATGGTCATGCTAGATTTGAATATATTGCTGCTTTTATGGTAACAATGCTTATTTTTGCTGTTGGAGCAATGCTATTAAAATCTTCAATTGAAAAAATAATCTCACCAAGTGTTACAACTGTTACTATCTATACATATATAATTCTTGCGGCTTCTATTTTAATGAAAGTCTTTTTGCTTTTCTTATATAGAAATTTTGCAAATAAAATTGATTCATCTTCTCTAAAAGCGTCATCTCAAGACAGTCTAAACGATATAATTACAACTACTATTGTTTTAATCTCAACAATTGTAATAGATATAGTTGGACCAACAAAAGTAAGTATAGACGGAATATTTGGTGTAATAATTTCAATTTACATTATTTTATCTATAGTTAAATTAACTAAAGAGATTATTAATTCTCTAATAGGAGCAAAGCCAGATCCTGAACTTGTAAAATCAATTGTAGATGCTATTATGTCTTATGATAAAGTACTTGGAATTCACGATTTAATGCTTCACAACTATGGAGTAGGAATAAACATTCTAATGGTACACGTTGAAGTCGATGCAAATATGTCTATAATGGATAGCCATTCTCTTGCAGATGAAATTGAGGTGAAATTAGAAAAAGATTTTAATATAAAAGCTTCTATCCATATTGATCCAATTGTTGTAGATAATCCTGAAGTTAATAGGCTAAAGGAAAAGGTTATAGATTGTTTAAATAGCTTTGATGAGCAACTTAAAATTCACGATTTTAGAGTTGTATTTTGTGCAAATTCAAATAATATAATCTTTGATGTAGTTGTTCCTTTCTCAGATCAAACAACGCTTCAAAGTATTAATGAAGCGTTGAATAAATCTTTTGAAAACGAATCTAAATTAAATAATTTCGTTATTAAAGTAGATAGAGGAGAATAAGTATTATTTTCCTGATTCCCCATAGTTAGATAATACTCTAGCGGATGGATCGTTAACATCACAACCTTTCCACTTTTTGTTTGGCATCCAGAAATCTTTTATCATTTCTGCTTGTCCAGGATAATATTTTTCAAATATTTCTCTATACAATAAACTTTCTTTTGTAAATGGCATTGCATGGTATGCATATTTTTTTCTCTTTTCTTCAAATTCTTCATCTGAATACAAACTCTCTGCATATTCTTTTAAATCATCAACCATTGAGTGTCCTACGGCATCTGAAAACGCTGCTTTTTCTCTATATAAAATAGAATCAGGAAGATAGTCTCCTTCAAAAGCTTTTCTAAGCAAGAACTTACCCTTGCCATATGTGTTCATTTTCTTTTTAGGATCAATGCTCATAACGTATTTGACAAAATCTAAATCTCCAAAAGGAACACGAGCTTCAATTGAGTTTGCAGAGATGCATCTATCTGCTCTTAATACGTCATACATATAAAGCTCAGATATTCTCTTTTCTGCTTCTTTTTGGAACTCTTCTGCACTTGGAGCAAAATCTGTATATTTATATCCAAAAAGTTCATCAGATATTTCACCTGTCAACAAAACTCTTATATCGCTTTGTTCATGTATTGCTTTACATATTAAATACATACCCATGGAAGCTCTAATTGTCGTTATATCAAACGTTTCTAATACTTTAATAACTTCTTCTAGGCTAGACAATACATCTTCTCTAGTCATTATTATTTCTTTATGATCTGAACCAATATAATCAGCTACTTCTTTAGCATATTTTAAATCAATAGCATCTTTTTTCATTCCAATAGCATAAGTTCTTATTGGCTTTTTTAACATTTTTTGTGCTACAGCACAAACTAGTGAAGAATCCAATCCGCCACTTAACAAGAATCCAAGTGGCGCGTCAGCATCTAGTCTCTTTTCTATACCATATGTTAATTTATCATGGATTTTCTTATAAATTGTGTCTAAATCATCATCTACATATGATTTAGCAGTAGCAATATCATTGTAGCAAATGAACTTTCCATCTTTATAATAATGTCCTGGTGGGAATGGCATAATTTTATCTGAAAAAGCTAAAAGGTTTTTAGCTTCAGATGCAAACATTATTTTACCCTCTTTAGAATAAGCATAGAATAAAGGTCTAATACCAATTGGATCTCTTGCTGCAATAAATGAATCTGTTTTTGAATCATAGATAATCATTGCAAACTCAGCATCTAATTCCTTAAACATTTCTACGCCTTTTTCTTTATATAAAGGCAAGATAATTTCACAATCGCTATCTGATTTAAACTTATATTTTTTAGACAACTCTTCTTTTATTGGTCTAAAACAATAAATCTCTCCATTGCATACAACAAAGTCCCCATCTAAACTAAATGGTTGCATACCTTCATCTGTTAAACCCATAATGGCTAATCTGTTGAAACCAATATAACCCGACTTTAATTGAATAGTCCTTGTCATATCTGGACCACGTTTACTAGTTTTAGACAAACTATCTTTAAATTCTTCTAAGCTGATATCCAAACCAGCATAACTCATAATTGAACACATTGTGTACCTCCACAAATAAAATACAGCTACTCGACCTAATTATTTTAGGGCGAATAGCTGCTGCTTCGCGGTACCACCTAATTTCACTCATAAAGAGCCTCTTTTCACTTCACGTCATTGTAAAGCTAACACCTGTAACGGGCTGTACCCGGATTCCCTACTCTCTTGCGATTTCAGTTCACAACTTCTGAGTGTTATTCAATTTAGGCTATCGATGGTTTTTCACTATCACCAACTCACTGTGCATAGTTGACTAAATCTACTTGTCTCAGTCACCGTCTTTATTTAATATGGCTTGATTATAATTCCATTTTTTATACTTGTCAATAATCTTTTTTTACAATTTTTACATTTTTTTAAACTTCCTAAATGCAGTAAAATGCATTCATTAAAAAAGCAACTATGTTGCAAGTTGCCCTTTTATTTATTATCAAATAATATTGTTTATTTTAACTCTATTTATGAGCCTCCATATGAGCTACTGCTGCCTTTATAAACTCTCTAAAAATTGGTTGAGCTCTATTTGGACGAGAAGTAAACTCTGGATGATATTGAACGCCAATAAAGAAATCATTTTTAGGAACTTCAACGGCTTCTACTAATCTTTCATCTGGTGATGTTCCTGTAACTTTTAAACCAGCATTAATTAATTGCTCTCTAAAGTTATTGTTAAATTCATATCTATGTCTATGACGTTCTTTTACCATATCTGTCTTGTAGCATTGTTCCATCAAACTGCCCTTTACAATTTTACATGGATATTCACCTAATCTCATTGTGCCGCCTTTTGGAATATTACCATGTTGATCTGGCATTAAATCTATTACGCAATGTTTGCTCTCTGGGTGGAATTCGCTAGATGTTGCATCTTCAAAACCTAAAACATTTTTTGCATATTCAATAACTGCGATTTGCATACCTAAACATATTCCAAAATATGGAACATTGTTTTCTCTAGCATATTTACATGCTAGTACTTTTCCTTCAATTCCTCTATCTCCAAATCCTCCTGGCACCAAAATACCATCGCAATCTCCAAGCATAGCTACATATGTATCTTCTGTTAAATCTTCAGCTTCAATCCATTTAATATCTATATCTGATTCATTTTCATATCCGCCGTGTTTTAAAGCTTCAACTACAGATAAATATGCATCGTGAAGTTTAATATATTTACCAACAAGAGCAATCTTTACAATCTTTTTCATGTTCTTGATTCTTGTAATCATTTCCATCCATTCTTCCATCTTTAAATCAGGAGTTAATAAACCTAATTTTCTACATACAACTTCAGAAAAATGACTTTTTTCAAGCATCATTGGAGCTTCATATAAAACAGGAACTGTAGCATTTTCAATTACGCAATCTTTTTCAACATTACAAAATGATGCAATCTTTTCTAATATGTTTTGTTCCATTGGAATATCACAACGAGTAACAATAATATCTGGATGAATACCTAGTCCCATTAACTCTTTTACTGAGTGTTGAGTAGGCTTAGATTTTAATTCATTTGAACCAGAGATATATGGAACTAATGTTACGTGAATAAACACGCAATTATTTCTACCAACCTCTAGTGAGAATTGTCTTATTGCTTCTAAAAATGGTTGAGATTCAATGTCACCTGTTGTTCCACCAATTTCTGTCATAACTACATCTGCGTTACTTTTTTTACCAACTCTATAAATAAATTCTTTTATTTCGTTAGTAATATGTGGGATGATTTGAACTGTCTTACCAAGATAATCGCCTCTTCTTTCTTTGTTTAAAACGCTCCAATATACTTTACCTGTTGTCAAATTAGAGTATTTATTTAGATTTTCATCAATAAATCTTTCATAGTGACCAAGGTCTAAGTCTGTTTCAGCACCATCAGCTGTAACAAATACTTCACCATGTTCAAACGGACTCATTGTTCCTGGGTCAACGTTAACATAAGGGTCTAATTTTTGAGCGATTACTTGCAATCCTCTTGCTTTTAGCAATCTACCTAAAGATGCCATGGTAATACCTTTACCAAGTCCAGATACTACACCACCTGTAACGAAAATGTACTTTGTCATAATTTATACCTCGATTTCTCCATTATATACAGTTTCAGCGCTACCGGTCATATATACAACATCGTCATCTGTATATCTTATTGTAAGATCTCCACCAAGTAGTTTGACTGTTATGTCCTCATTTCTCTTACAATATCCATTTAAAACGGCAGCTACAGCACTAGCACATGCGCCAGTTCCGCAAGCCCAAGTTTCGCCACTTCCTCTTTCCCAAACTCTCATTTTTAAAGTATGGTCATCAACCACTTTAATAAATTCTGTATTTACTCTCTCTGGGAATAGTGGATCGTTCTCGAAAATTGGTCCTATTTTTTCAATGTCCAGATTATCTACGTTGCTTACAAATGTTACACAATGAGGATTCCCCATAGAAACACATGTAATCTTGTAATCTTTTCCATTGATTGTGTATAGTTCATTTATCATAGATTTTCCATTGAACTTTATTGGAATCTTCTTTGGATCAAGTTCTGCCTTTCCCATGTTTACAGTTACTGCATTAACTTCTCCATAAACAGTCTGAACTTTTACATCTTTAATTCCTGATAAAGTTTCAATTTTAAATTCTTTTTTATGAACAATATTGTTATCATAGCAATATTTTGCTACGCATCTTATACCATTTCCACACATTTTTCCTTCAGAGCCATCAAGGTTAAACATTCTCATTTTTGCATCAGCAACATCTGAATCGCAAATTAAGATAACTCCATCTCCTCCAATTCCAATGTGTCTATCTGATAATCTTACAGATAATTCTTCTGGATTATCTAGCACGTTGTTATTTGTACAATCAAAATAGATGTAGTCATTTCCGCAACCTTGCATCTTTGTAAATGGTCTTTTTTGTTTGTGCTTATGAAGCTTATTGATATCAATAAGTTCTGTATTGTATTCTGTATATCTACTCAATAGACTATTAGCAACAGCAGCAGCTGTATCAATAGAAGTTAAGCAAGGAATTGCTCTTTCTACAGCTTTTCTTCTAATCTTTACACTGTCTCTTGTTGGAAGTTTACCTTTCGATGATGTGGATATAATATAGTTAATTTTTCCTGTTTCAAGTAATGTTAAGGAATTGTGTATAGGATCTTCGTGAATCTTATTTACTATATTTACTTCAAGCCCAATATCTCTAAGAATTCTTGCTGTTCCTTCTGTTGCATAGATGTTGTAACCTAAATCAGAGAACTTTTGTGCGATTTCTCCAATTTCAGCTTTATCTGTTTGTCTAACAGTAATAAATACACCGCCCTTTTTCTCAAGTTTATATCCAGCAGCGATTAGTCCCTTATAAATTGCCTCTTCTTGAGTTGTAGCAATACCAAGTACTTCTCCAGTAGACTTCATCTCTGGTCCTAAATGAGTATCTACATTTATTAATTTTTCAAAGCTAAATACTGGAATCTTTACAGCAACATATGGAGAGTTTGGATACAATCCTGTTCCAAATCCTAAATCTTTTAATTTTTCACCTAAGATACATTTTGTTGCCAAATCTACCATTGGAACACCTGTAACTTTAGAAATGTATGGAACTGTTCTTGAAGATCTTGGATTTACTTCAATAATGTATAACTCATTTTTATAAATTAAATATTGGATATTTACAAGACCAATTGTATGAAGTTCAAGTGCCAAACTCTTTGAGCATTCGATTATTCTATTTATCATTTCGTCTGTAAGACCAAATGCAGGATAAACAGCAATACTATCACCTGAGTGAACACCAGTTCTTTCAACGTGTCTCATAATACCTGGGATTAAAATGTCCTCTCCATCGCAAATAGCATCAACCTCAAGTTCTGCTCCCATTAAATATTGGTCAATAAGTACTGGGTTTTCAATTCCTTGCGACAAAATTACGTCCATGTATTCAATTACGTCTTCATCGCTGTTACAAATGGTCATGTTTTGACCACCAAGTACATATGAAGGTCTAAGCAATGTTGGATAGCCAATTTCATTTGCAACTTTTAAAGCTTCTTCTTTCGTCATAACTGTATATCCTACAGGACGCTTTATCTTCAACTTCTCTAAAAGTTCATCAAACAATTCTCTATCTTCAGCCATATCGATGTATTCTATTTGAGTACCAAGAATTTTAACATCCATATTCTTTAGCATTTTTGTTAACTTAATTGCTGTTTGTCCACCAAAAGCAACAACAACGCCATATGGCTTTTCCGTTTCAAGAATATTTATTACATCCTCATTTGTTAATGGCTCAAAATACAATCTATCTGCTGTGTCAAAATCTGTAGATACTGTTTCTGGGTTATTATTTACAATAACAACCTCGTATCCTGCTTTCTTTAACGACCAAACACAGTGAACTGAAGCATAGTCAAACTCGATTCCTTGGCCAATTCTTATTGGGCCAGCACCAAATACTATTACTTTTTTCTTGTCAGATTTCCTTTTTTCTATAAACTCTGCTGCTTCATTTTCATCATCATATGTTGAATAGAAATATGGAGTTTGAGCTTCAAACTCTGCAGCACAAGTATCTACCATTTTATATACTGCATGTCTCTTGTTCTTAATTTTTTGATTAGAAAACTCTTCTATTGTTTTATCTAAAAAGCCTAATTTCTTTGCTTCTAGATATAATTCATCTGTTAGTTCCTCTTTTTGCAATCTATTTTGCATTTGAACTAATTTCGAAAGTTTTGCTATAAACCATTTATCTATTTTTGTCTTTCTATTAATCTTCTCAATAGAAACTCCTCTTTTTAAGCTCTCATATACACAGAAGATTCTCTCATCGTCTACATCGTACAACTTTTGTGCTAATTCTACATCATCCATTGCCATAAACTTTGGATCATTAAATGTGTCATGAGAAATTTCAGCTCCACGAACAGCTTTCATAATAGCCTGTTCAAAAGTAGGAGCTATGGCCATAACTTCTCCTGTTGCCTTCATTTGTGTTCCAAGTTTTCTACTTGCATAGAAGAACTTATCAAAAGGCCATTTTGGATACTTTACAACCACATAGTCTAATGCTGGTTCAAAACAAGCATATGTTGTTCCTGTTACGGCATTTTTAATTTCGTCAAGTGTATATCCTATTGAAATTTTTGTAGCTACTTTAGCAATTGGATATCCTGTTGCTTTTGATGCTAAAGCGGAAGATCTACTAACACGTGGGTTTACTTCAATAACTGCATATTCAAACGAATCTGGATTTAATGCAAATTGACAGTTACATCCACCCTCTATCTTTAAAGCATCAATTATGCTTAAAGCAGCAGATCTTAGCATTTGGTATTCCCTATCTGCTAAAGTAACAGCTGGAGCAATTACTATACTATCTCCTGTATGCACACCAACAGGGTCAAAGTTTTCCATTGAACAAATAGTAATAACATTACCAGCGCTATCTCTCATTACTTCAAATTCTATTTCTTTCCAACCTGATATACATTTTTCAACAAGAATTTGATGTATTGGAGAACTTCTTAATCCGTTTTGTGCAATCTCTATAAATTGATCTTCATCATTACAAATTCCACCACCAGTTCCTCCTAGTGTAAATGCTGGACGAACTATAACTGGATAGCCAAGTTTTCTTGCAACTTCAATTGCTGAATCAATATCGTTAACAACCTCTGATGGAATTGTTGGTTGATTTATAGATGCAAGTGTATCTTTGAATAATTGTCTATCTTCTGCCTTATCAATGGTGTCTGGTCTTGCTCCTAAAAGCTTAACTCCCATTTTGTCTAAAAATCCTTCTTTTGCAAGCTGCATAGAAAGAGTTAATCCAATTTGTCCTCCCATTGTTGAAAGTAAACTATCTGGTCTTTCTTTTTCAATTATTCTCTTTATTGTTGTAATTGTTAAAGGTTCAATATAAATTCTATCTGCAACCGCATGATCGGTCATAATTGTAGCAGGATTTGAGTTTACAAGAACAACTTCAAGTCCGTCTTCTTTTAAAGCTTTACAAGCCTGTGTTCCAGCATAGTCAAACTCTGCTGCTTGTCCTATAATAATTGGGCCGGAGCCAATAACCATAACTTTTTGAATATCTTTTCTTAGTGGCATTATCTTACTCCTCCCATTCTTTGTATAAATTGATCAAACAAGAATCTTGTATCTAGTGGACCAGCACATGCTTCTGGATGGAATTGAACAGAAAATGCATTAGTCTTTAAATAATTAACACCTTCCACTGTTCCATCGTTTGCGTTTATAAAACTAATTTGTGCAACATCACTTGCTAAAGATTCTGGGTCAACTGCATATCCATGATTTTGTGTTGTTATATATACTCTAGATGTAGACAAATCTTTTACAGGTTGATTTGCTCCTCTATGACCATATTTCAATTTATAAGTGTCTCCTCCATGAGCTAATGCTAACAATTGATTTCCTAAGCAAATACCAAATACGCTCAAGTTTGTATTTAATAGTTTTTTAATTTGTTCAATTTCATAAACGTTTTCTTTAGGATCTCCTGGGCCATTAGACAACATTACCCCATCTGGATTAACTTTCATAATATCTTCAAAGGAAGTATTATGAGGCATTATATAAACTTGGCAATTTCTCTTTAAAAGTTCTTTTGCAATGTTTCCTTTAACACCATAGTCCATTAATACAACTTTTTTATCTACTTTTTCTGGAGTTAATATTTCAACTTCTTTGCACGAAGTTGCGGCAACTGCGCCTAAAACTTTATAATCACGAAGCTTTTGCATTTTTTCTTCGGTTATATCCTTAGTGAAAGAAACCATACCATTCATTACGCCGTGATCTCTAACAATTTTTGTTAATTTACGAACATCAATGCCTTGAATTCCTATTACATTGTTTTCTTTTAAGAAAGTATCTAAGTCGCCTTGGCTTCTGAAATTCGAAGGAAAATCACATACATCGCGAACGATATATGCTTTGTGGTAAACTTTTTTGCTTTCAAAATCTGATGGGATTACACCATAGTTGCCAATTAATGGGAATGTCTGAACTACAATTTGACCATAATAACTTGGATCTGTAAGGGTCTCTAAATAACCAGTCATTGCTGTGGTAAAAACAACTTCGCCAATTACTTCTCCCTCTACTCCAAAGCTTTGGCCTTCAAAGATTTCTCCGTTTTCAAGAATTAAATAAACTTTTTTCATTTGGCCCTCTTGTTAAAATTATTCATATATGTCTAAAACGGCCTTCGCGATTTCTTTTCTTGTTCGTCTTTGATTCATCGCAGTTTTTTCAATATGCTTATGCGCATCTTCCTCGCTCATATGTTCGTGAATAATAAGTGCACATTTTGCCCTATCTACTAGTTTTAGTTCCTCAATCTTGTCTTCTAACTTCCTGTTTTTCTTTAAAAGATTTTCAAATCTTTCGTTCATTGCTCTAAAAATTGATAGACTTTTCATTAACAATAATAGTGATACAGGTTTTGGTAAAACTAGAACTCCGTTACTCTCCAACTTTGACTCGACAGCCTCACGAATATCCGATTTTACTAATAGTATCACATTAGTGATATTATTATCAAGCGCGAAAAGGGATAAATCACTGCCAAATTCGTCCTCAAGTGGAGCATTAATTATAACCATCGAAAAAGGTTGCGCGCCAAGCATTCTTCTCGCTTCACTTCCATTTGTAACTCTTTGGATGTTTAAAAATCCAGCAGACTTAATAACCTGCGTGATTTCTTGTGGAATCTCTCCTTTTGAAACGAAAAGTAACGTGTCTAGCATTTAATTAAACTCTACCAAAATATCTTTCTGTTAAATATTTGTGCTTGTCTCCAGATGACTCAACATCTTCAATTTCTTTCTTCTTATATGCAATTATTTGTTTAAACAACGAATCAGGAAGTACACTCTTAACAAATTCGCTGTTTTCTGCCAATTCTATTGCTTCATGTAAATCTTGAGGTAAAGATAAAGCTCCATCACTTTCATCTAATTTATGTTCGATTTTGTTTTCTAAAACCATATTTTGTTTTAGACCCTCAAGACCTGCCATCAAAAGTAATGCGTATACAATGTAAGGATTACATGATGGATCTGCAGAATTAATTGTTGCTTTGTATTTTCCAATTTTTATAACTTGGTTAAATCTTTGAGATGCCCAAGCTACATATTTTGGAGAACTTTCTGATTGGAATCTTTCATAAGAATTTGGCATTGGATTCATAAACAATGCAATTTCTCTCAATCTATTCAATATTCCAGCTAAGAAGGATTTTACTTCTACACTATCTATATCGCAAATTTCTAATCCCTTTAGTAAAGATATATTTATCTTTAAACCGCTTCCTTCTTTGTCTTTTAATGGCTTAGGTAAAAATGATGCATATAAGCCATTAGATGCAGAAATTGACTTAACTGTTGTCTTAAATGTCATTACGTCATCTGCAGCTTTTAGCGCATCATTATAATTAAATCTAATTTCGTTTTGTCCTGGACCTTTTTCGTGATGTGATGAGGTAGGTTTTAGTCCTAATCTTTCAAGAGTAAAACAGATCTCTCTTCTAACATTTTCACCTTTATCTAATGGAGCTACATCTAAATAGCCTGCTCTATCAAAAGGAATATTAGTTGGTTGACCTTTTTCGTCTAATTCAAATAAATAAAATTCGCAATCTGAGCCAATTGTACACTTATATCCTAATTTCTTTAATTCCTTTTCTGCTTGTTGAAGCAAACTTCTTGAATCGCATTCAGCAACTGTACCATCAGGGTATTTTAAATTGGAATATAATCTTATAACAGAACCATGTTGTGGTCTCCATGGTAGTACTTGTATTGTTGATGGATCTGGGAATAATCTTATATCTCCTTTGTCATAAGAAGCAATTCCATCAAAAGCTTCAGCATCAATGGATATGCCCTTTTCAAAAACATCTTCGATTTCAGAAGCAAGAACAGAAATATTCTTTAAATTTCCCAAAATATCGCAGAATGTTAATTTGACAAACTTAACATCATTCTCCTGAATAAAATCCATAACTTCTCTAATTGTTTGATTCATTTTTCTACCTCATTTTACATATAAACGTACTTAGATTTATTTTTAATTACTTACATATAATTGTTTATACGGATTTTTACTATTAGCTTCAAGAACATAAAAGCTCTTTTTCATAATATCCGATTTTTTTGCTCCAAAATAATCACAATATTCTGAAACATATTTTTCAATTTCTACTATATCTTTTTCATTTGCCTTATGGCAAACGATTTGACTTGGAAGTTCCGGAACAGTATCACATCTTAATATAATTTTTCCACCATGCATTCCATTTCCAGTAAAATAACCGACTATTTTATCGTTTTCAACACCAATGCCTAGAACTATTATAACACCACCAGCTTGATATTCGCCCAAGAAACTTCCCGCTTTTCCGCCTATTACTAAAATAGGATATTTTTCCTTATAAGCTTTCATGTGAATTCCTGCTCTATATCCAGCATTTCCTTCAATGAAAATCTTTCCGCCTCTCATAGCATATCCAGTAGCATCACCTGAATTTCCTCTGATTATTATTACTCCATCATTCATTGTATCGCCAACAGCATCTTGCGCAGAACCCATAACCTCGATTCTGCAACCATTTAAATACGAGCCAAGAGCGTTTCCAGGAGTTCCTTCAATAACAACATTCTTGCCACCAACACCAGAACATATGTATCTATGTCCCATACAATTAATAATTTTTATGTTCTTTTCTTCAGATTCTCTTACTTCTTTACAAATTTCCTGAAAATCCTTTCCGTTGCAATCAATAATTTTCATTAATGCGACCTCCCAAGAATGTATTCTCTCTTTTCCTTTTTAAATGCCATCAATTGAGGAGCAACTCTAATCAATGAATAATCAAGTTCTTTTAAATCTGTCTTGCTCCTAACTAGCGATGTATATATACCAGCTCTTGATATATCTCCAATCATAATGAAACCTTTAAGAACATTATCTTTTGTAAATAATACCTTATAATTTTTTCCATCATCGCACACAACGTCTTTATCTCCAATATAACTACCAGCGGTAACTACATGTAGATTAAAAAATCCAATTGAGTTCATAGGTAGCCCCTGATCAAAACTGCTTTCTACCCCTGCCATTGTTCTACCTGCTGCGCGACCTAAAAAATATGCATTTGGTAGTATTGCAACAATTCTATCTGTATCGCAAGAGATATCATGACAAACACAATTATCTCCGCCAGCATAAATGTCTTTTATAGACGTTCTAGAGCAATTATCTATAACTATACCTTTTTCAACTTTTCCTCCGATATCGCTTAGAAGCTGAACGTTTGGTCTAACTCCTACCGCCGTTACAAGAATGTCAAAATCAACCTTCTTTTCAGATTTTAATATCGCAGTATTTTTGTCAAACTTTGCAACGCTGTCAGATAAAATAAATTCAACGCCCAAAGATTCTAGATAAGTTTTTATATACTCGCTACCTCTTGAATCTAATATGCTTGGCAACACTCTATCTGCTAAATCTACAACAGTAATTTTGTCTACTCTATCTTTAATACCCTCTACACATTTTAATCCTATCAAACCGGCACCAACTACTAGCACCTTTGAATCTTTAGTTAACACTTTCTCTAGCGAAAGAGCATCATCAAGCGTCATAAAAGAAAATCTATTTTTAACATTTTCAATGCCTTCCATTTTTGGTAAAAAAGGAACAGAACCAGTTGCTAACATTAATTTTTCATAAGGAATAATTTGATTATTACTCAATACAACTTCCTTTTTTTCTTTATTTATTGCAGTTGCTCTTACTCCTAATATCGTTTCAACTTTATTGTTTATATAATAGTCTTTATCTCTATAATCAATCTTGTCTAATGAAGTCTTTCCCATTAATAAATAAGAAATTAATGGACGTCCATAGACAAAATGATTTTCCTCCCCAATTACAGTAATTGAGCCTTCTTTGTCTATTTCTCTTATACCCTCAATACAACCACATGCAGCAATTGAATTTCCAATAATAACATACTTTGCCATATCTTTATCTCTCCTCATATACAATTGCTCTATTTGGGCAACCCTTTACACAAGCTGGTTCACCGCAAGCATTTTTGGTGCATAGTTCACACTTTTGCATTGGGCCCTCATCGCTTGGCATTATAGCTCCAGCAGGGCATGCCATTACACAACTAAAACAACCAACACATTTTTCTTTATCTATGCAAATTAGTCCATCTTTAATACTAAGCGCTCCTGCAATACATGAACGAACACATACTGGGTCTTCGCACTGTCTACATTGAACAGCAAAAGACACTCCGTTTAAAGTTTCAACTCTAACTCTAGGATTTATCTTTACCCCTTTTAAAGCTTTAACCATATCTTCTTTACCTGAATTTGCAAATGCACAATTGTATTCACAAAGTCTACATCCTAAACACCATTTTTCATTTACATAAATTCTTTTCATATTACTCACCTGCATGCTTTATGCCTAAAATGTCTAACTCTTTTTGATTTAGACCTACACCTCTTAGCATCAATCTGTTTCCCTTTAAAGCTTCAATAGAGTTAATACCCATTCCGCCCATCATTTCTTTTATTTCGTGATCCCATGCTCTAACAAGATTTACCAATCTTTGTGAGCCAATATCTGGATTTAATCTTTTAACTAAATCTGGTCTTTGTGTTGCTATTCCCCAGTTGCATTTACCCAAATTACAAGAACGACACAAGTGACATCCAAGAGCAATTAATGCGCCTGTAGCAATATAACAAGCATCGGCCCCTAAAGCTATAGCTTTAATTACATCAGCACTACTTCTTATTGATCCACCAACCACAATTGATACATTGTTTCTTATTCCCTCGTCTCTTAAACGCTTATCTACAGAAGCAAGAGCAAGTTCAATTGGAATACCAACATTATCTCTAATTCTTGTAGGGGCAGCACCAGTTCCACCTCTAAATCCATCTATAGCAATAATATCTGCACCGCTTCTTGCAATACCTGAAGCAATAGCAGAAACATTATGAACTGCAGCAATTTTTACAATTACTGGTTTTTTATATTCGGTAGCTTCTTTTAAAGAAAATACTAATTGTCTTAAATCTTCAATAGAATAAATATCGTGATGAGGAGCTGGAGAAATAGCATCGCTACCCTCTGGAATCATTCTTGTTTTTGAAATATCTTCAACAACTTTAATTCCTGGCAAGTGGCCACCAATACCTGGCTTTGCTCCTTGTCCCATTTTTATTTCAATAGCAGCTCCTGCTTCTAGAAAGTCCTTATCTACACCAAATCTTCCTGATGCAACTTGAACAATAGTGTTTTTGCCATATTTATAGAAATCTTCGTGTAAACCTCCCTCACCTGTGTTATAGAAAGTGCCAAGTTCTGTAGCTGCTCTAGCTAATGACTCATGAGCGTTATAACTTATAGAACCATAACTCATTGCAGAGAACATAATAGGAACTTGCAATTTCAATTGAGGAGCTAAATTGTTCTTTAAAGATCCATCTTCTAGCCTTTCCACATTTGTTGGTTTTGCTCCTAAAAATGTTTGAGTTTCCATTGGTTCACGAAGTGGATCAATTGGAGGATTAGTTACTTGAGATGCGTTTATTAAAATCTTATCCCAATAAACCGGAAGTGGCTCAGGATTACCCATTGATGACAATAACACGCCGCCAGTTTCTGCTTGCTTATAAATTGCTGTCATGGCACTTGATGACCAGTTTGCGTTTTCTCTAAATGTATTGTTTGATTTTACAATTTTTAGCGCTCTTGTTGGACACATAGAAACACATCTATGGCAATTTACACATTTTAAATCATCTGCAACCATTAGCTTATAATCTGCATCATATTTGTGAACTTCATTTGCGCACTGTCTTTCACAAACTCTACATTGAATGCATTTATTTGGATCTCTTACAATTTCATAAATAGGATCAATATAATTAATAGCCATATTAACGATCCTCCTTTTTGTTCAAATTAACAATTACTGGTTCTCCACCTCTTGGAGCCCAAATATTTTTAATATTTGGCTCTAGCACTCTTATAGCACATTCTTCTGATGCAATATATGTCGTATTTCCCTTTTCGCCTACAACCATACTTCTTAATTTCAATCTGTCGTTTAGTGCCATAAGTCCGCCGTTATATCCTACAATAATAGAAAATGGACCAGTGATTAACAAGCTTGAAAACATGTTTCTTAAGTATTCAAACTTTTCTCTTTCCTTTTCTGGCTTTGATGCAATTGTAGACCAGAATGGTGCAGCAATAACTGATGCCATTTCTTCCATAGACAATTTTTGACGTCTAACTAAATAATCTACAATGTAGGCAATAACTTCTGTATCTGTCATTAAAGTGCATTTATAGCCAAACATTTCAATAAATCTTCTGTTTGCATCATAAGAAGATATTTCTCCATTATGAACAACTGAGTAGTCTAATATGCCGAATGGATGAGCGCCTCCCCACCAACCAGGAGTGTTTGTTGGATATCTTCCATGCGCAGTCCAGCAATATCCTTCATATTCGTCTAAGCGATAATACTCGCCAACGTCTTCTGGGAAACCAACAGCTTTAAAAATGCCCATATTCTTTCCGCTAGAAAAAACATATGCGCCTTTTATTTGTGTATTAATTTTCATAACGCTTCTAGCAACGAATTCCTTTTCTTCTAAATTAGTTTCAAGCAATCTAGCGTCCAAAGGATTAACGAAATATCTATAAATTAGAGGCTCATCTGTAATCCCTTTAGTTTTTCTTGTTGGAATCATAGACATATTTATAATTGCATAGTTTTGATATAAATATTGTTCACATTCTTGTCTAGATATATTTGAATCAAAGAAAATGTGAAATGCATATAAATCTTTGTATTGGGGATATATTCCATATCCTGCAAAACCACCGCCAAGACCATTGGATCTATCGTGCATAGTAGCAATAGATTTTATAATTGCTGAACCATTAATAGCTTCTCCATCTTTATTAATGATTCCACAAATTGCACAACCTGATGGTATTCTTACTTCTCCTTCTTTTAACATACCATTTACTCCTTTAAACAACAAAAAAAGGAAAAGGTGCCAAATCGCACATACGACTTGAACACCTTTGTCCTTTTGCATTAGTGTAATTTAAATCCTTTTGTCATGTCAATATTTTTTTACAAAAATTATTTGAAAAAATCCTACTTTTGCAAATTAATATTGATTAAATTCTTAAGTCTTTTTTATATAATTTTTATTAAAAAAATTTTATCTATATAGAGCTTTAAAAAGATTTTTTTAGCTCATTTTTCCAAGAAAAATTTTTTTTGAAAAACTTGTATTTTAATATTGACAACAAAAAAATATGTTCGTATAATGATGCCATAAATTATAAATGAATTGCAAAGGCGCGTTTAGTGTTGATCTAAATGGCGCCTTTTTCATTTGTTGAAGAATAAACAAAGAAAGGAGAATATATTAAATGAGTACATCAGAAATTTTTGGTAGCAACGTTTTTAACGATGCGGTTATGCAAGAAAAGTTGCCAAAAGCAACATATAAAGAATTAAAACAATGTATAGCAAATAATAAGTCTATACCTTTAGATCTTGCTCAAGTTGTTGCCAATGCAATGAAGGACTGGGCAATTGAAAAAGGTTGCACACACTACACTCACTGGTTCCAACCAATGACAGGTATTACTGCAGAGAAACATGATGCATTTATTCAGCCTTCAAGTGATGGAAAAGTAATTATGGAATTTTCCGGTAAAGAATTAGTTAAAGGTGAGCCTGATGCTTCTTCTTTCCCTTCTGGCGGAATTCGTGCTACTTTCGAAGCAAGAGGTTATACAGCATGGGACCCTACAGCTTTTGCATTTGTAAAAGATTCATCTTTATACATTCCTACAGTATTTTGTTCATATACTGGAGAAGTTTTAGATAAGAAGACTCCACTTTTAAAATCTATGCAAGCTGTTTCTACGCAAGCATGTAGAATACTAAAATTATTTGGAAAAGATGTAGATAAAGTTACATCAGAAGTAGGACCTGAACAAGAATATTTCTTAGTAGATAAATCAGTATATGAAAAAAGACCAGATTTAGTTTTCACTGGAAGAACACTATTTGGTGCTCCAGCTCCAAAAGGACAAGAACTTGAAGATCACTATTTTGGTGCAATTAAGGAAAGAGTTGCTTCATACATGAAAGAACTTGATGAAGAACTATGGAAACTTGGAATTTATGCTAAGACAAAACACAACGAAGTTGCTCCAGCTCAACATGAGCTTGCTCCAATTTATGGAGATTCAAACACAGCAACAGATCATAACCAATTAACAATGGAGATTATGAAAAAAGTTGCTTCAAGACATGATATGGTTTGTCTATTACATGAAAAACCATTTAAAGGAGTAAATGGATCTGGTAAACATAACAACTGGTCTATGTCAACATCATCAGGTGAAGGATTATTTAAACCAGGCGACACACCAGAAGAAAACTTACAATTCTTATTATTCTTAGCTGCAACAATTAAAGGTGTAGATGAATATCAAGATTTATTGAGAGTATCTGTAGCAACAGCAGGCAATGATCATAGATTAGGCGCAAACGAAGCCCCTCCTGCTATTGTATCTATGTTCTTAGGTGATGAATTAGCTGGTATTGTTGATGCTATTGCTGAAGGTAGAAGTTATTCAAAACGTGCAAAATGCGCTTTTGAATTAGGCGTAGATGTACTTCCTACATTCATTAAGGATACAACAGATAGAAATAGAACATCTCCATTTGCTTTTACTGGAAACAAATTTGAATTCAGAATGCTAGGTTCTTCCCTATCTATTGCTGGTCCAAACATTATTCTAAATACAATGATGGCAGAAGAATTAGAAGAATTTGCTGATATACTTGAAAAAGCAAGTGACTTTACAAGTGCTGTTAAAGATTTAATCAAGAAGACTATTATTGAACATAGAAGAATAATCTTCAATGGAAACGGTTATTCTGATGAATGGGTTAAAGAAGCTGAAAAACGTGGCTTACTAAACATTAAGTCTACTCCTGAAGCAATTCCTCTATTTAAGGCAGAGAAGAATATTAAACTATTTGAAAAACATGGTGTATTTACTCCAGCTGAAGTCATTTCAAGAACAGAGATTCTTTTAGAGAACTATTCAAAGATTATTGATATTGAAGCAAATACAATGATTGAAATGACAAAGAAAGAAGTATTACCTGCTGAACTTGAATACATAAAAGAATTAGCTAAGACAATTTCTAAAGCAACAAGCATTTGTGATTGCATTGATATGTCTAGTGAAAAAGAACAATTAAAAACTGTAACTGATTTATATAACAAGGCCTATAAAGCAGTAAATGAATTAATTGCAGCTGTTGATGAAGCACAAGGCATTAGCGATGGCGAAGCTCAAGCACTAGCATTTAGAAAGAGTGTATTTGAGAAGATGGAAGAATTAAGAACTTATGTTGACGCAATGGAAGTTAATACTGCAAAGAAGTATTGGCCATATCCAAGTTATGGTGACATGTTGTTCTCTGTTAAATAAAACATTATTACTTATCATATTATAAACACAAAGATGTGCTCTTACCTTTAGGGCACATCTTTCTTTTTCGAATTAAAATTTTGGAGGATAAATATATGGAAGAATTATTGCAAGCTTTTCCTGCACTAAGTGAGATTACTGGTTCATTAGATGCGACTTGGATCTTAGTTGGAATCACTTTAGTATTTTTCATGCAATGTGGATTCGCAATGGTAGAAACTGGTTTCACACGTGCAAAGAATGCAGGAAACATTATTATGAAAAACTTGATGGATTTTTGTCTTGGTGCAATCGCATTCTGGTTAATTGGATACTCAATTATGATTGGCCATCTTATAAATCCTATTACTATGACATATGTTGTAGATGGTGTTACTGAGAATGTTGACATGCTACACTTTATGTTCTTCTTAGTCTTCTGTGCTACAACAGCTACTATTGTATCTGGAGCTATGGCAGAAAGAACAAGATTTATTACATATTGTGTATATAGTGTTTGCATTTCAGCCTTCATCTTCCCTGTTACAGGTAACTGGATTTGGAATGGTGGATTCTTATCTCAATGGGGCTTCCATGATTTTGCAGGATCTACAGCAGTTCATATGATTGGTGGTATCCTTGCTTTAATCGGTGCATGGATGCTAGGCCCAAGAATTGGTAAATATAAGAAATTAGAAAATGGAAAATTAGAATCTAAAGCTATTCCTGGACACAGTTTAACTCTTGGTGCATTAGGTGTATTCATCCTATTCTACGGATGGTATGGATTCAATGGTGCAAGTGAATATGCTATTGTTGGTGCAGAAACAGCAGCAAATGTATCTTTAGTATTTGTTACTACAACTATGGCACCAGCCGTTGCTACAACTACTGTTATGATCATTACATGGATTAGATATAAAAAGCCTGATGTTTCTATGACATTAAATGGAACACTTGCTGGTCTTGTTGCTATTACAGCAGGATGTGATCAAGTTTCTGTATTTGGTGCAGTATGTATTGGTTTATTAGCCGGTTTTGTCGTTGTATTTGGTATTGAATTTTTGGATCAAAAATTGCATGTTGATGACCCAGTAGGTGCTGTTGGTGTTCACTGCTTCAATGGTGCTTTAGGAACAGTGCTAACAGGCGTATTTAGTATAAATGGTATATATGGTGCTATTACAAAAAATGTAACAGTTAGCGAAGGATTTAAATTTTTTGGAATTCAAGTAGCTGGTGTTGCTATATGTGCTGTCTTCACTATTGCTTGTGGTTTAGTATTATTCTTCATTTTAAAGAAGACATTAAAACTAAGAGTTACAAAGGAAGAAGAAATTTTAGGTCTAGATTTAACAGAGCATGGTCTTGTAAGTTCTTATGCAGACTTTATGCCTACAGTTGCTGGTGAATCATTAACTGGTTCAATGGATAAAGGTGAAATGGCTACACAAGAGGTTGTTAAATCTAAAGATGAAGTATTTGATGTTAATAAGCCTTTAACAGTTGATGAATCTGTTCCTGTTAAGAAGGTTACTACTTCAATTGGAAAAGAAGGTCCAAAGATGAGTAAAATTGTAATTTTAGCAAACCCAGCTAAATTTGAAGATTTGAAAAAAGCTATGGATGGAATTGGAATTACAGGTATGACAGTTACTAATGTAACAGGATGCGGATTACAAAAAGGTGATACAAACAATTACTATCGTGGTGTTAAAGTTGATATTTCATTACGTCCAAAGATAAAGATGGAACTTGTTGTATCAAAGATCCCTGTAGAAACAGTAATTATGGCAGCAAAAAATGCTCTTTATACAGGTAACTATGGTGATGGAAAAATATTTGTCTACGATGTTGATAATGTCTATAAAGTTCGTACTGGCGAATGGGACTATGCAGCATTGCAAGATGAATAGTCATAATAAGGGAGAGACAATAGGGTCTCTCCCCTTTATTACTTGAGGAATTATGCAGACAAAACAATTAAAAGAAGAATGTGGAATATTTGGAATTTATAATAAAGAGAATATTCCATGTATTGGTAACTTAGTATACTATGGTCTATTTGCCTTGCAGCATAGAGGCCAAGAAGCAGCAGGTATTGCTGTAAATATTAATAGAGATATTTATCTTAAAAAGAATCTGGGGCTCGTTAGTGAAGTTTTCGCTAGCGATAATTCATTTTTAGAACAAACTGGAAATATTGCTGTTGGACACGTAAGATATTCAACTTGCGGTGGTAATATTTTGGAAAATGCACAGCCTATTAGCGTTAGATATGCTAAAGGCAATTTAACTATTTGTCATAATGGAAATATATATAACGCTCAGGAGTTAAGACAAAACCTAGAAAACGAAGGCGCAATATTTCATACCACATCAGATAGTGAAGTAATATGTTATTTAATAGCAAGAGAAAGGCTTCACTGCTCTACTGTTGAGGAGGCTGTTAAAAATATTTTGCCTAAATTAAAAGGCTCTTTTTCGCTTTTAGTTATGTCCCCAGAAAAACTAATCGCTTTACGTGATCCTTATGGCTTTAGACCATTATGCATGGGCGAACTTGATAATAGCATTGTATTTTCAAGTGAATCATGTGCGCTTGAGACAATAGGAGCAACATATAAAAGAGATGTAAAACCTGGAGAAATTATAGTAGTTTCAAAAAATGGAATATCCTATGATACTTCATTAGCATGGAATCAAACTGGTTTATGCATTTTTGAGCACATATATTTTGCAAGACCAGATAGTATAATAGATGGTCAGAGCGTTCAAGAAGCAAGAACGAATGCTGGTAAACTACTTGCTCGTCAATATCCAATAGATGCAGATATAGTAATTGGCGTTCCAGACTCTGGACTAGCAGCAGCGCAAGGATATGCTGAAGAGAGTGGGATAAAATATGGCGTTGGACTAATAAAAAACAGATACATTGGAAGAACGTTTATTCAGCCTACTCAAGCATTAAGAGAAAAGTCTGTTGCTTTAAAGTTAAACACTTTATCTATGAATATAAAAGATAAGAAAGTAGTAATGATAGATGATTCAATAGTCCGTGGTACAACGCTAGCAAATATAATTAAACTATTAAAAAAATCTGGCGCAAAAGAAGTACATGTAAGAGTTGCATCTCCAAAGTTTATGTATCCTTGTTATTTTGGAACAGATATTCCTAGTCGTGATCAACTTGCTTGTAACAAATGGAGTGAAGAGGAGTTAAGAAAGAAAATTGGAGCTGATTCATTAGGTTTTTTAAAACTTGAAACAGTCAAGCAAATTGCCCCAAATTCAAAAGTTGATTTTTGTACTGGTTGTTTTAGTGGTATATATCCAGGAAAAATATATAGTGAATAAAAATGGTCTGAAAAAGACCATTTTTACTACACTTATATTAATTATTTATCTTTTTATTTGCTCTCATGGCATTAATTATGGCAATGAACGCAACGCCAACATCTCCAAATATTGCCATCCACATTCCTATGCTTCCAAATACGCCTAGTGCTGTTAATATTAAAATTAAAGCTTTTACTCCTAGAGCAAAATATATATTTTCATGAACAATTCTCATTGTTCTTTTGCATACTTTTTTTGCTTTGATTAAGTCGGATATATTATCCTTCATTAGAACAATATCTGAAGCTTCTATTGCGGCATCAGAGCCAACTCCGCCCATTGCGATACCAATATCTGAACGCATCAATACTGGCGCATCATTTATTCCATCTCCTACGAAACATAACACATCATCTTTTTTCTTATTGTTAAGTAACGCTTCTACTTCTTCTACTTTGTTTTGTGGTAACAATGAAGCCTTATATTGAGTTAATCCAATTTCGCTTGCTACGCTTTTTGCAATTGTTTCGTTATCCCCTGTCAACATAATTGTTTTAGCATTTAGTTTGTTTAACTCGCTTATTGTGATTTTGCTCTCTTTTTTAATTTCGTCGCTTATTAAAATATATCCAAGATACTCATCATCTTTTGCTACATAAACGCACGTTCCAACACCATCCGCTTGCACGTATTCAATGTTTCTTTTTTTCATCAATTTTTCATTGCCGCATATTATAGTAGATTCTCCTTTTGCAATAATTCCGAATCCTTGAACATCTTCAATTACATAATCTGTATCTATTTTTTTACCATAGCATGCAACGATTGATTTAGCTATTGGATGATTTGAACCGCTCTCGGCAATAGCTGCATAATGCAATATTTCGTCTTTTTTATCTTCTGGAAACACTTTAGTAACAACGAAGTTTCCTTTTGTTAAAGTTCCTGTTTTATCAAAGACAAAGATATTAGCTTTATTATACATTTCCAAATAATTTGAGCCTTTAACTAATATACCATTTTTTGAAGCGCCGCCTATTCCCGCGAAAAATGTTAGTGGAATAGAAATTACTAAAGCGCATGGACAAGAGACAACTAAAAACGTCAATGCTCTATATATCCAAATAGCTGGATTTTTAGTAATAATACTTGGAATTAAAGCAAGCAAAAACGCAGAAATTACAACAATTGGCGTATAATACTTTGAAAATTTTGTAATAAAATTTTCCGCTCTAGATTTTTGAGAAGATGCATTTTCAACTAAATCCAAAATCTTTGAGACAGTTGAATCGTAAAAGGCTTTTTTTACTTTAATCTCAATTGTACTAGACATATTTACTGAGCCTGAAATTACATTTGCTCCTTCTCCTACTTCTAAAGGAATAGCTTCTCCTGTTAATGCTTTTGTATCTAGAGTTGTCATACCTTTAACAACGACCCCATCTAGAGGAACCTTTTCTCCTGGCTTAACTAAAATGACATCGTCAACATTAACTTCTGACGGATCCACCATTTCTTCTAGAACTCCATCTTTGTATACATTGGCATAATCTGGTCTAATATCCATTAATGAAGATATATCTTTTCTAGACTTACCCACAGCATATGCTTGGAACCATTCCCCAACTTGATAAAACAAAAGTACCGCACACGCTTCATCAAATCCTTCAACTTCCATATTGTTTAATGCTCTAAAAATAGCCAAAGCAAATGCACCTATAGTTGCTATACACATCAAAAAGTTTTCGTCGAGCAATTGACCATGAGCAATATTTCGAGCTGCTTTGTAAAGGATATCGTAACCAATATATAAATATATAGATAAATATAATGCAAAAGCTAAAAGCCAACCATATTGCCCTGGAATTACTGTTGCCAATACAAGTATTTTATCTAGAACAAATAAAACAATAAAAGCTGTTAATGCGATTAATATTCTTATTAATCTTTTCTTTAATTTTTTACTCATATTAATATTCCATTTCAAAATCAGGTTCTATTTTTCTTGCTGCTTTATGAGCTTGTTTTAATATTTCAGAAAATTGATCATCTTTAGCCTGTATAATCATTTTTTGTGTCATAAAATTAATTGAACATGACTCAACACCTTCAATTTTTTTTATTGCTTCTTCACATTTTTGTGCACATACTGCGCAATCTACTTCAATTTTTATTACTTTTTTCATATATACTCTGCTCCTTTTATTTTTCTAATAAATGCGATAAACCACACTCAAAAATCTTTGAAACGTGGTCATCGTCTAATGAATAAAACACTTCCTTTCCGCTCTTTCTTGCTTTTACAAGTTTAGATTGTCTTAGTATTCTAAGCTGATGAGATACTGCAGATTTTGTCATATTTAAGCATTCACAAATATCGCAAACACATAATTCACTTATCTCAAGCGAAGATAAAATCTTTGCTCTTGTAGAATCACCGAAAACCTTAAATAATTCTGCTAAATCATAAATTAAATCATCATCAGGCATTTTCTCTTTTACAATACTTACTATATTCTCATGAACATGGTTTTCGCTACATACTAAATCTTTCATATACCCCTCCAATGGTTGAACAATTATTCAACTATTATATTATACAAGTTTACATGCGCTGTCAATAATAATGATTTAAAATATTTAAAAAAATCTTATAAAAAAAAGTGTTGCTAAATTCGCAACACTTAATGATTAAAACTTTGTTATTGGCTCTTCAATAGGATACGCCATTCCAATATCTATTACGTGCATCATTGGGCCTTCTTCAATGCTATCTACATATTCTAATTTAGCAGTGATTTTAACCCACTCCCCTTCCTTAACTTTCTTTTTTGTCTCGTTAATCGCAGGAAATCCAAGAACTGTTAAATCGTTTGAACAACAAGTCATAGCTACTCTTCCAGGAATAAAGAACTCTTCAGGTATTCCCTTTGGTTTATATACTTGAGCAGTAAATTTAACTATTTTATTAGCATATCTATCTCTTAGTTCCATTGCATCGAAAAACCAAATGCCGAAATCTTCATCGTTAATTTCAATTATGCTTTTATGAACATCATATGGTAAATCTTCTTCAAAAGAAGAATTTATTGGACCATTTTCACCTTCAAACATTATTTGAGTATTTGGATTGGCAAGCTTTGAGTTTCTTTTCATTGATAGCAAATTCATACTCTCATTTGCTCTATTAAAGATCATTGCATCGCTTGCTTGTATCATGGTAACCATTTTTTGACGCATATTGTTAAAATACATATCAAAAGTTGAAGCATCTACCATCATAACAATTTGACCAATGTTTATATAGCTTGGCAAATCAACTTCATTTATATCCCACATTCCATTAAATTCTATAATCAATCTATCTGGCTTATGAGCTTGAATTAGTCTATCAATATTAGTAGGATTAAAATCCTCAATTTTTTCAATGTATTCAACAGCTGTATAGGCTGTTCCCATTTGAATAGGATCATATTCTTCAATGCCTTCTTCACAAACTATTACTAAAGTATTACCTTTTTCTGAAAAACCATCTTGAGTAACAGTTTCTCTAATTAAAGAAGTTTTTCCTGATTCTAAAAATCCTAATACTATAAATGCGCTTAATTGTTCCATATTACTTAAATAATTCTCTTATTTTATCTTCATTAAGGTTTGAACCAATTACACATAGTCTTCCTGTATAATCTGGATCACCTTTTCTAATTTCATATTCGTCTACAGTTAAATCAAAATAAAACCATGTTTCTTCTCCCTTTAAAATACCCTTAGCTCTAAGAATTGTTCCATAGCCATTGTCTTCTTTAGATAAAGTCTCAAGAATTTCTTTTAAATGGTCTTCTGTAAACACTTTTGTTGTTTCAATACCGATTGAAGTAAAGACCTCATCTGCATCATGACCGTGATGGTGATGATGATGGTGATGATGTTCGTGATCTTCGTCCTCTTCATCGTCATCGTGGTGATGATGTCCGCAGCAACACTCTCCATCCTCGTCATGGTGATGGTGATGATGTTCGTGTTCTTCTTCCTCTTCGTCGTCATCGTGGTGATGATGCCCGCAGCAACATTCTCCATCCTCGTCATGGTGATGGTGATGTTCGTGCTCTTCGTCCTCTTCGTCGTCATCGTGGTGATGATGTCCACAGCAACATTCTCCATCCTCGTCATGGTGATGGTGATGATGCTCATGTTCGTGCTCTTCGTCCTCTTCGTCGTCATCGTGATGATGATGTCCGCAGCAACATTCTCCATCCTCGTCATGGTGATGGTGATGATGCTCATGTTCTTCACTGTTAAATTCTAGATTTAACTCTTGAGCAAGATCTCTATGATTTCCTTCCATTACTTTTAATATCTCTTCTGCAGATAATAAAGAAATAGGTGTTGTAATAATTCTTGCATGAGGATTAATCTTCTTTATTTCCTCTACAACAGTTTCCATTTTATCTGAAGTCATTTTATCTGCTCTTGAAACAATAACTGTTGTAGCAGCTTCTATTTGATTGTTGAAAAACTCTCCAAAGTTTTTGATATACATTTTGCATTTAATTCCATCAACAACAGTTGTTAAAGAATTAATTGTCAAATCTAACGATTTTTGAGCCTTTTGTATAGCAACGATTATGTCTGATAATTTGCCAACACCAGATGGTTCAATAATAATTCTTTCTGGACTATATTTTGTAATTAATTCCCCAAGAGACTTTTCAAAATCTCCAACTAATGAACAACAAATACATCCTGAATTGATTTCTTTAATTTCAATTCCAGAATCCTTCAAGAAAGAGCCATCTACTCCAATCTCACCAAACTCGTTTTCTATTAAAACTGTCTTATCTTTTATAGTTTCACTAAGCAACTTTTTAATTAATGTTGTTTTTCCAGAACCTAAAAAACCTGAAATTACATCAACTTTAACCATTTTTTCACCTCGCATTTAAATCATATAGTATTTTAGACCTTTTTTTTGTCTTTTACAACTTTTAATAATAAATATATATTCTTGCTAATATTCTATTTCTATTGATATACTTGTTCATGCTATGAAAATAAAAAACATTTTTAAATCATTATCTATTTTTGAGATTTGCTTGTGGTCAATATCTAGCCTAGTAATAATTATATCATCAATAGTTACTAAAGGTGATATTTTCGCAACTATAACGTCTCTTATTGGAGCAGCTTCTCTAATCTTCATAGCGAAAGGTTATCCGCTTGGACAAATCTTGGGAATAGCTTTCATGATTATGTATTCATACATTTCATATAAGTCAAAATATTACGGCGAATTAATATGCTCTCTTCTTTTAAGCCTGCCAATGGCTGTATATACTTTAATAGTTTGGCTTAAGCATCCTTTTGATAAAAAAACTTCTCAAGTACAAGTTGGCAAAAGCGAAAAAAAATCAATACTTGTTATTGTTTTTTTAGCTATTTCTTTTTCTATAATATGTTATTTTATTCTAAAAATATTTAACACTCCAAATATATTTGTTAGCACATTATCTATCACAACCAGTTTCATTGCCGTATCGTTTATGGCAATAAGATCACCTTATTATGCAATAGGTTATGCCCTAAATGATATTGTTCTTATTGTTCTATGGTCAATGGAAACAATAACCAATATTATGTGCTTGCCTGTTCTAATAAACTTTATTGTGTTTTTAGCAAATGATATTTATGGATTTTTTAACTGGATTAAAATTAGAAAAAACCAAACTAATCTGTAATGTCTTCAAAGCCTGCCTTGACATATAAACAAAGGTCATTTGGATTTAATTCTATCTGAACTCCTACTTTGCCTGCAGAAACACATATCGTATCAAATAGCATCGCTGTTTCATCGATTACTGTTTTGAATTGTTTTTTCATTCCAATTGGAGAACATCCGCCGTGTATATATCCCGTTAATGGCAATAATTCTTTTTGATGAATCATCGCTATTGATTTTACCCCAACAGCCTTTGCTGCTTTTTTCAAATTTAAGCTGTTACATACCGGAACACAAAACACAAAGTGCTCATTTGTGTTTGCTATTGTAACAAGCGTTTTAAATACCTGATGGGGATCTTGATTTAAAAGTTGTGCCACCTTCTCTCCATCAGTAGTGTTATTGTCATATTCGTGAATATTATATTTAATTTTCGCTACATCAAGTAGCCTTGTAACATTTGTTTTCATTGCTTAATTTCTCTACCATTGCTGTATAATGTATATATATATGATAACACATTGCTCTCACTTACTAAAACCAATAATAAACAAAGAATCTCAAATATTAATATTAGGTTCTTTCCCTTCTGTTATGTCTAGAAAAAGTTTCTATTATGGACACAAAAGCAATAGATTTTGGAAAGTGTTAGAAGCTATTTTAAATATTGAATTGTACTCAAAATCTCCAAATGAAAAAGCAAAAATTTTATTAGATAATAAAATTGCTTTATATGATGTAATTGAAGAATGCGATATTTCATTATCTAGTGATTCTTCAATTAAAAATGTCACTCCCGCTCCCTTGCAAGAGCTAATAAGCTCGGCAAACATTAAACTAATACTCTTAAATGGAAAGAAAGCAACTTCGCTATTTTACAAATTCTTTCCAGATATTACATTAAATGTTATATCGCTTCCATCTACAAGTTCAGCAAACGCGGCTTGTTCATTAGATAATTTGATAAAAAAATGGAGAGATGCGCTCTCTCCATATATAGTCAAATAATATTGATTATTCTTCGCCGGTCCAACAATAAGTGCATAATTTGTCTGGATCAATCTCGCATGCTTTTTTAAGATCATCTAATCTATTGAACCCTAAAGATGTAAAGTTTAATTCTTTGCATATGCCATCAACCATAGCTTTGTATTTTGCTCCATCTGGGTCAACATATTGTTTTACTTCTTCTCTTGTTGCATCTTTTCCTTCCAATTTATTAATTACTCTTCTAGCAACAAGTTCATTCTCCGAAGTAGATCTTGAGAAATTTAAATATTTGCATCCAAAAAGAAGCGGTGGACAAGCTGCACGTATATGAACTTCTTTAGCTCCGCTTTTATATAAAAATTCTGTTGTTTCTCTCATTTGAGTTCCTCTAACAATTGAATCGTCTATTAAAAGCAATCTCTTTCCTTTAATTAAATCATGTACAGGAACTAGCTTCATTTTAGCTATAAGATTTCTCATGCTTTGAACTGGTGGCATAAAACTTCTTGGCCATGTTGGCGTATATTTTATAAATGGACGTTGAAATGGAACTCCTGATTCATTAGCATAACCAACAGCATGCGCAATTCCCGAATCTGGAACACCTGCAACTGAATCTACCTCTACATTATCTCTTTGTGCCATATAGCGGCCACAGTTACATCTCATTTTTTCAACACTTAATCCTTCATACGATGTTGGTGGATATCCATAATAAACCCATAAGAATGTACATATTTTCATTTTATTGCCAGGCTTAACTAGTGTAGTTACTTTTTCATTATCTACAACACATATTTCTCCTGGTCCTAATTCTTTATATTGAGAAAATCCTAAATTTAAAAAAGCAAAAGATTCAAAGGATAAACAATAACCATCTTCTCTTTTACCTACAACAATAGGAGTTCTTCCATATTTATCTCTAGCAGCATAAATTCCTTTTTCATTTAATATAAGTAAACTCAAAGAGCCCTCAACTGAGTCTAAAGCATACTTAATACCGTCAATTAGGTTTTCTTTTTGATTTATAAGCGATGCTACTAATTCTGTAGGATTTACATCACCACCACTCATTTCTAAGAAATGAGAATGGCCATTTTTAAATAATTCCTCTTCAAGCTCTTTTGCGTTATTAATCTTGCTAACAGTCGTTATTGCATATGTTCCATGATGAGATTTTATTAATAATGGCTGTGGTTCATAATCTGATATACAACCAATCGCCATGTTGCCATGCATTTTCTCTATATCTTTTTGGAATTTTGATCTAAAAGGTGCTGTCTCAATATTATGGATGGCTCTATTGAAAGATTTGCCATCATATATTGCAATACCTGCTCTTCTTGTTCCTAAATGCGAATGGTAATCTGTTCCAAAAAATACATCATTAAAACAATCTTCTTTTGTTGCTACACCAAAAATGCCGCTCATAAAAAACTCCTTTTGTCTATGTATGCATATAATAGCACAATTATACTTTTTGCATAACCAAATTAATATATATTTTCTTAATTTATTTACATATAAAATAAACGCCCAAAGTTTTTTTATCTTGGGCGTTTATGTTTTATTATTCTTGTTTGTCTACCAACTCAACTGATTCGTTTTGAGATTCTTCCTTATCGCTAGTTTTATCTTCAATTGTGTCGCTTTGAAGTATTACTTGCTCAGGAGTAAGTTTTTTCTTCTTTTGAACAAAATATATTGCTAATCCAACTCCTACAGCCACTACAACACATGCTGCTGTTATGACAATCCACCAATATTTAAATCCACCATCTAAATACTTTTTATACTCTTCTATAGTCATAAGCGAATCTGTATCTTTATTATAAGCGTATGTACTTACAACAATAGCCCCATTATCATTAAATGATATGTTTGTCATCATAGGAGCATTAATTTGACTATAAATAGTATAATCATCATTTAACAAAGCTTCTGTTTCTGCAACTTGTCTATATTCATAGTATTTGTCAGAAATTGTTCCTAAAGTCATATAGACAACTCCGCCCTCATTGTTAGATATTGTGAAAGCATTATCCTTATTAGATAAATCTTTAACTACTTTTCCATTTGCATCAATAACTTGAGTTGTATTATAAACATGGTCATGTCCTTGAAGAACTAAATCTACACCATATTCAGCAAATATTGGAGTTAATTGTTTTTTCATTGCAATTACTTCTTTATCTGACACATGAGATCCAACTGAATACAATCCTTTATGCATTGCTACAACAATATTTGTTATATTAGTATTCTCATTTGCAGCTTGTAAATCTTCTTTTAACCATGTTAATTGTTTATCTGCTAAACCTGTTTTATAATCATTTGTGTTTAGTACAACAAAATGAGTTTTACCATAATTAAAGCTATAATATACACCTGTATCTGTTTTTTGAGATGAAGCATTTCCAAGATTACCAAAGTTATAATATGCAGCTAAAGCACCAGATGAAGCTTCATGATTTCCTGCAGCGATAACTGTAGTTGTGTTTCCTAAAATAGTAGAAAGTTTATTTTGAGCATAACTCCATTGTTTGATATTTGATCCACTATCTGTAACATCTCCACAATTTATTATAAAATCGTAACTAAATGTATCAGCGCTAGCTTGCAATGCTTTTTTAGCAAGTTCATATGATGATTCTATTGTTCCTTGTAAATCTGAGATTGCTAAAAGTGTAAAGTCATTTGATTCACCTTCTTTGATTGCTGTTTTAAATGAATATGCCTTACCTTTTTCCCAATCCTCAATATAATCTTGCAAGCAATATTCGTCACCTTTATATGTACCATATACTTTAAATTCGTATTCAGTGTTTGCTTCTAAGTTAGTCAAAAAGACTTCATGAACATTAGCAAGTTTTACAGAAGAAGTAACATTATGTCTTTCTCTATCTATAAAGAATTGCTCCTCTGTTGTATATACAATATCTTTCTTTTTGTCAACACTGAAACTATCTGCTGTAACGGTAACTGGTTTATATTGAGTAGCAGTTTTTGTTGCAAATAATCCTAAATCAATTAGTGGTATTTCCACTATTTGTCTCGTCGTAGTAACTGTTGCTTCAATCCACTGTGTTTCTCCAACTTTTCTATAAAGCAATTTTCCACCAACTTTATAATCTGTATACCACTTAAAGTTTTGAGAAGAAGCTGCATCATCACCAAATGTTGATGTAAATATTGAAGGAAGTCTTCCATCTTTAAATGTTGGTGGATTTAATTCTATAGATAAAGCCTTGCCATTATATGTATAAGAAGAATCGTAGCCTTCAACATCAGGAATAATCGCAGTTCCAACCCAATCTGACTCTTCTATTCCGCTAGATTTATACAAAATAATCTTTCCATCATTATATTCATCAATTGAGAATGACATAATTGCTTCAGCAAGCAAGCCGCCTATTCCTGTATAAAAACTATCCGTCAAGTACTTATCCAAAAAATCATCCGCCCAATTAATTACGCCTACATTCAATACTTCATTAATCATATCTGTAATCGTAGAAGATAGCTTTAATAAAGGTAGAACTATTTTTAAAATCTTTGCATCTGAACGCAACAAACTATTAATTGTTAGCTTTCCGCCATTATTTACAGGATGAGTAGGATCTGTATCTGGAATCAATAATGACACTAAAGCAATAAAATTATTTCTCTTTTCTGTATCTTCGCTATAAACCAAAGAAGACACATTAAACTCATGAGTAAACAATTGCTTTAAAATTGAATTGTCTGCATAGAATAATGGGTCTAATAAATCGCTAAACAATTGCCTTACTAAAGTTCCATCTTCCATCATACTTATCATCTTTTGAGCAGCTCTGCCTCTTGTTGTATTTAAATCATAAGTAGATCCTTCTTCTCCAGCAAGATGAGATGTATATGCCCATAATACCATTTGTTCTAATGTATATGACTCTCCATCTTCTTGATATATAACCATATTCAAAGACTCGCCTTCTTTATCTAATAAATTCATTACATAATCAGCCAAGTTTTCTCCACTAACACCATCAATATTGAAATCAAAATCGTAGAAAATTTCATGAATAAGAATTGGAGCTAAATCTTTTATTGAGTTGATTGGCTTAACTAAAGATGTAATTGAAGACAAATCCAAATTAGCAACTAAATCATTTAATGTATCTACCAATTTTTCATTTAATAATCCACCTAACATTCTATCTACAATATTATAGAAAATGTCTTCTCTTGTGGCTTTGTTTAAATATAAAATGTTTTGGAACAAATACAAAGAAGCATCGTTTGCAGATGGATCATCTATTTTCAATCCTTTAACCCCTTCTAACGATTCTAGTTTAACAACCAATGATTCAACAATTTCGTTTACTGTGTCTGATTCTAAATATCTAGACACCTTTGTAAATCTAGAAGGATTTCCTACAGAAATAACGCTTCCTGTTTCAAAATCTTGAAGGATATTTCCCTCATATGATATAAATTGAGCTCTATCTGTTGAATGCATATGTCCAGTAAAGCCATATCTAATTCCCAATTCATCTGTAAGGAATGATGCAGCATCTTGCCAGTTATATACCACAAAGTCTTTTGTAAAGTTCTCTTCTAAAGAATAATGAGGAACAAAATTATGATGGGCAACAGCAATAGTAGTATCCTTTGCTGCTATGCTTGTAGCTGCAACAGTTTTCATCCATTGTTGAACTGCTACTCCTACTCTTCCTCCAGTCAATTCTTCATAGTATGAATATGTATTATTTAAAGTGTTATGTTTTCCTTCAGGATAATCTTCTAAAATGTATTCTCTTTCTGTAGTATCAAAACATGCAAACGAGTAGTTATTATCTGCTTGAACAAAATATGATAAGCATCCTTGTCGTCTATCATATCTATTAGGATACCAATCTGCACCTAGAGTATCTTTATAATAACTAATTGTTAAATTATCAGCATTATTTGAAGCATGATATTGAGTTGTAAAAGCATATTCTGCACTTGCTTGATCATCATAATATGACATCATGTGAGAGCCTATTGCTGTAGATCTAAGTTCAGCTTCTGTTAAATCAGGATAACCTAATCCGTGATAAATGATAGCAAAAGCTTCAGCAGTTGTAATATTATCAGCTATCTTAATTTCATCTCCAGCTTTATACGATACGCCATCGATAACACAATCACTATCAGCATAATATGATGCTCTTGAGTTATATAAATCATGGTTACCAGGAACAACTAAGACCTGAAAGTTTGGTTTTCCATTTGCTCTAATTTTCTCTTGCATCCATCTTAAAGCATTTGCAACATCATAATGACCTAACAATTCTCCATTTGATGTGATATCTCCACTAACCAATAAATAATCAGGGCTTTCTTTTATAATCCCTTGAATTGTTTCTGCAAACAAAGAAGTTGACTCATGTTTCATTTGTGTTGCTGATTGCATATCTGAATAAAACTCTGTATTTTTGTAATCTGCAGAATTTGGATCTCCGTGATAACAAGAAGCAAACGAATAATAGTGCAAATCTGTTATGTGAGCAATTTCTATTTCGCCAACCTTTACACTTTCTGCCTCTACACTTGTAGCAATTGAAACAAGAAAAACTGCTATTGTAAGCAATATTAGTAATAATGTTACAAACAGCGTTGCCTTATTTTGTTTTATTAAATTCATATTTTTTCTCCAAAAAGTCATTATTAATAAATTGTATTTATAATTGTTAAATAGAATAAACTTTATTTATAATATAAATATTTACTAACACAATCATAATATAATGACTCAAATCTTTTTTTCAAGTTAGATTTTAAAATAATTGCTTATTTTCCTAAAAATATACACTTTCATTATATGAAAATATAATTCATTACAATTCCTTTACAATTCTATATTTGACAAAATTCGACAAAGAGAATTAAGATAAACTTATCTACGACAAATACTAAGGTGGTATGAAAGTGAAAAGTTTAAGAATATTTGATCCAAGCAACAAGATGCCTCAATTCATTTTAAAACACCAAAATATATATGAAATCATCCTTGCTCTATATTGCTGCATAGTAGTACCAACTCTTTGTGCTGTTATTTCTACAAGAGGTGAAGATAGAGCTATATATAAGTCTCTTTCCTATTTAGCATATACGGAAGGACATATGGCAATTGTTCTTATACTTGGTTTAGCTTTTTTAATTGGATATTTTTTTGCTCTTACCTTCGTTTTGTTTAATGGTGGTTTTACTAAAATTTGGAAAATAATATTTTATTCCCTTGCCATAATTAGTAGCATGGTTTTAATTGGGGGAATTTCTGTTCCTTGGCTTCATATTGAAGGAGAAAAAGCAGAATACTATAACAAATTAAGACAAATCCATAACAATCTAGCCACAGCAGGATTTGTTCTATTAATTGTAACAACAATATTATTATTTTTATCTACCTTTTTTCGTAACATAAAACATGGGTTATTCTCCCTTGCCACTATAGGTTATTTCTTCGTTACTGCGTTTTATGCTATGAAAGAAGCAAACATTATTCCTGGACCATGTAAAGTTTCCTCTGTTGCTCAAATATATATTTTCTCAGCTTTATCTTTTATTATGTTTTTGCAATATTTGTTTACTCGTTTTATACCAATTAAAACTAATTTAGTTAAAGAAAATTAATTTGATAAATACTATTAGAGTGTTGATTGTTATCGATTACAAAAGAATAATAATTTAACTAGAGTTTTTTCATGATTATAAGGATGTTCCTTTGACAAACCTTCCGCGATAAAAAAGTAGAAGTAAAAAGGAATGGTTAACAATTTCTGCTTATCGTCGAAAGTATAATTGTTTTGCAAGAGTTCAGACGTATTATTTGCACCTTTTTCGGTGTTTTTTAAAGCATTATTTGCACCTTTTAGAGTATTATTTTATGTATTATTTACACTTTTTAATGTTATTTTGCTAAAAATATATATACTATATTGCTAATTTCTACGACCAAAATAAGATGATTTTTGTTTATTTTAACATGGAATAATCACTTGCTTTGGTTTGCCAATACATAAAAATAGCACTTAAAACTTTTCATTTTTGCTGATAAAGTCTATTAGATTCACGTGTTTTATCCCACTACGTTGTTGCAAAAGATAGTCGGTTGTAACAACATATCGCGGATAATCATCTGCAATAGATTCAAAAAGTCTTTCAATCTCCGAAACGTCCCAGACGTATTCTCTTTGAATATCGGGCAAGAGAATATTCTTGTCTTTCACAAATTTAAGTGCAGTCAAAGCACTCATATCTTCATATTTGTTAGCAGTTGGTATAAAACACTCCATTTCTTTTATGTTCAAGAATCTTTAAAAAGTATAACGCATGAAAGCAAATTGTCGATGGTGCATTATCCGAATATTTTAATAAATACAATTCGTCTCTGGAGGGAGAGGGCAATTGTTCTAACACCTATCATTTAAGGCACCAAACATAAAGTGTTTTTCCATTGTTTTTCTCCCTAATTAAATTATCTTCCCAAACTTTCACAGCCCCATCAAGAAACGTTCAACGTTCTTGTACTCAACACCGTCAATAGTCGTATCGTCACCACGATACAAAACGCATTTTTGTGTGATTTTTCCGTACTTATGTTCAATGATGTCACATTTATTTTCATCGAGCAAATAGCGCGCTTGTTCTTTTACAGCTTTGTCGCTATGCTTGATTTCATAAACTTTGCAGGTGTAAGCGGATTTATCGAAGATAACCATATCGAATTCGCCGCCGATATCGAACTTGAACTTGAACGCTACTTTGTTTTTCGGTAGTACTTTTGTAACTTCAAGAAGCACGATATCTTCAAGCATTCTGCCTTTTATGTCTTCGAGTATTTTTGTTATGATGTAATCCTTGTCCTTTTCCGATACCGATTTGAAATATTCGTCTTGTATCAAAGAATAAACTAACGCTTTTGCAATGGAATATCTCATACCCGGCTGAGAAAAGACGTAATATTCTTCCGTTTTGCCGCTTTCATAACGAATCGGACAATTTACAATCAGGTCAAGCAAAACGAGATACTTTTTAACTTTCTCGATATGCTCCGGAGTGACTTTTACCCTTGTTTCTTCTTTTTCTTTAACATCGATAATATGCTTTAATCGCTCGATAATGGTTTGTGTGTCGACAGCGTTCAAAACATAAGCCCTTTCGTTCGGCGCATCGTGCAAGAGAAGATTTTTTACCGAGCCTAAATCGTGAGATTTGAATCTATCTTCGATAACGCTAAGCAAAAAACGATGCCCCATGTTTTCCACGATGCGATTTATTATATTGGTCAGTTCGCCGTTTTCGTATAGGGCACGCAGTTCGTTAAAATATTCGCCCCCGTTATCGTTTTTAAGCGTATGTTGAATGTTACGGCTGATAGCGGTATCGATGTATTTTCTCGTACTCTCGTCATCTCTAAACGAAACGTCGTCTAACATATAGTCCGGATCGTCAAAACTCATATTTTCCATTTTGAGCGTTCCGCCATACTCGATGTATTTGTCAACCGAACGCAGGCCGAGAAGTCTTGCATACTCCTTAAACGAAATAAACGACGTGTGAATCATTATATTTCTATCGTACAATTCATCTCTGTTTGCCATCGCAAAGCCAAGAGAATCCGTTCCCGAAACGACGATTTTCATCCCCATCATACTAAAGACATCGGACAGAACCGCTGCTGTATCGATAAAATCGTCAAGCAATGTTATTTCGTCGATAAACACATATTTGCAGCCCATATTATGCAATGTCGTCAAATCCTTGGAAAGATCAGACATTGTATCGGTTACTTGCGTTTTGATATACGCCGCTTCGTTTACCTGCAGTTCTCCGAGCATTTGAAAAAGCAAAGTTGTTTTTCCCGTTCTGCGAAGCCCGTACAGAATACATATTTTGCCGCTATAATCTCCTGTCACAAAGCGTTTTAATTGCTCGAAACACTTTCTTTTTTTAAATTTTGCAACTGTTTTATAAAACAAGCGGAGAGGCTCGCCCGTAACAACGTTTGTATTAAAAGATGCGGATGCGGAAACGGCTGGTGTTATATTGTTTGCCGAGTAATTCTCGACTTTTTGGTAAATTGCATTGTAACGTGCCGTACTTACTTTTTGGGCATCGTTTTCATAGTTTTGATAGTTTCGCACGGTCATTCCCAAATAATCGGCACATTCTTTTTGCGATAATCCTTTTTGAATTCTCAATTCTTTAAGCATCATATTATTCACCTCGAATATATTGTAGCACACCAGTCTGTTAATTCCAACGCTTTTCAGGTAGAATTTCGTGTTTTCTTCGCGTTTTCTTCGCGTTTCTTTCGTATTTCTTCGTGTTTTTCAACAAAACACACAGGAAATACACCATAATTATTGGATAATCATACCCGACGTGGTAAAGGAAATGAGAGAATCCGATCCCAAATCGGTGATAACCTATGCCCTAATTAAAGAGTTAATCTAACAAAAGAAACTCACTGCAATGAAATACGGAAATGTTTGGCTCGTTAACCTTGACGAGCTATATTTTCACTTTCGAGGGAACAAAAAATGAAAAACCTAATTACTTCCGGTAAGTTGCTAAAACTGTTTCTTGCTGAAGATGCAAACACAATTATTCGTCGACCAAACTGCCGAAAGTTTTGCCTTAACAACGACATATTTATGGAAATACACGAAAAGGCTTGGTTAATAGACATTGAAAACTTTATGAGAAAAGTCAACCCAAAATCAATGAGCGAACATTACGAAGTGCCACGTCTGAGAGTTCTTCGTTACTATGTAAATAGTTGGAACAAGCGTTATAAAAGGTGACAAATTGATAAGCACGACATAGAATATCTAATAAAAAAACGAAAAGATTATTAGTTTCAAACACGGTAACAGATAGGTGTTAAACTAAGACGAAGTACTAAAAGAATTCAAAATTTACGTCAAAACCTACAAAGGTCATACGAACGGAAAGAAAAAACGTAAAAAATAGAATTAGTAATGTAATTGGTAATGCGTTTTTTCGCGTTCATCTTTTCTCGTTTTCTATATATTGTGTCAAATAAAAAGAAAAAACCACAATGTATTGTGGTTTGTGGCGCACTCACCGGGAATCGAACCCAGAGCTAACCCTTAGGAGTTTCAAAAATATGCAAAAATGGATTCTAAACCGCAAATATAAGGTCAAAACGTGCATTTTGGGCGATAATTTGCATACATTTTGTATAAATACCAAATACCAAGTCCCGAGAAACTCGCCCAATACTCGTCGCAATCGAGCGCACGTAAAAAAACCTCTTGTGCCATACGATTCTCACCTTTCCATAGATAATAATGATAGAGCCCAAATAGATACATAACCCTCGTTAGGTTGTCGGTTTGAGAGTCTTGTTCTAATTCTTCCGGCGATGCGCCCAAAAACAATCGAATCGCCAAGTCATACCCCGCGTGGTGGGTTATCTTCATAGGAAAATAAAACCTATTTAGGGCTTGCTCGACATCTTGGTTTAGTCTTACGATACAGCAAATATACCAATATAATGCAGCAATATACATCTCGTGATTATCCTTGCACATAGCCAAAGTATCGCAAAAGTTCTCTTTTGCTTGCTCGTAATCAGCCATATAAAAATGACATAGGCTTATGCGATAAGCAATATCTAATTTGTCGGTGCTCTCGTCTTTCAGACTGACAAATATTTTCAATGCCTTATCGGCTTGCCCTATAGATAAATACCTAATAGCAAGGAGCCTACGTGCTTCATAACTATTTGGTTTTATCTCAAGCGCCTTATGACAACATACGATAGCTTCTCTATATCTTAACTGCTTGCACAAGTTTTTTGCGAGCGCTAAAAGGTTGTCAAATGTAGCCCCTTCGATGTCTATCTTTTCTTGGGCATGTCTTACTTCCTCGCTATCCTCTATATTCGATTGCTCCCCAAAAAATTCCGCTTGGACAGTAGAGCGAATATCGGCAAGTGCTACGTGGATATGCGTATTATATAATTTATCGTGTTGTTGATTGGTTATCTTGCACATAATTTCTCCTATTTCACGCCGTTGATTGTGCTATGTTTTTCCTCTATATAGATGCCGACAAAATAAAATGACAGCGATACGAGCATGATACATACGCAAGGCGCAAGTAGATATTGATAAGCCCCAAAAAGAACTGCACCTCTAAGGCGAGCCAAATTGATCATGACTCCCCAAGTAGGATAATATAGGTCGCCAAAACCCAAGAAACTCAAGGTGGATTCCATCATTATGCAACTGGTCATCGACGCTAAAAACCTTGACGAAATCACGTCGTACAAGTTGGGTAATACGTGCTTTAGAGCTATATGACCTCTAGAATACCCATATATTTTGCACGCTTCTATATATGGTTGAGCATAGATATGCACGACCTTTGCACGCACGGCACGAGCAGTACCAACCCAACCGAAACAAGCAATCAGTATTATGAGATTGATCGTCGAACTACCCAAAAACGACGACAATACTATCAATATTATCAGCTTCGGCAACAATACAAACACGTTGATTAATCCGTTAAATAGCACCCCGACCAAGCCTTTGGCTGTTGCCAATATTCCAACCAGTATGCCAAATACTAGGCTCAACAGACTTGCAGTTATCGCCACCGTCAAGGTGACGGAAGCACCATAAACTAACTCGGCAAAAATATCGTAACCGAGAGAATTGGTCCCCAATATATGCTCGGCAGAAGGTGGCAACCACGCCCCAAAAGACTGCTTGCGGTCAAGAGAACTAAAAAGCTGAGGGAATAATGCCATCAGCACGAAAAAGGCTAGGATAGCAATGCCGATTACAAGAAAAGCGAGGCGAGATTTTTTCATACTTCTTCCCCCTTTCTCACTTTAGGGTCAATCAAAATGCACACTATATCAGACAGCGTCACACACACGACTATAGACAATGTCGTCACTAACAAAATGCCTTGCATAAGCGGATAATCGAGTGTGTACACGGCTTGGTTGAGCAGTCCGCCGATACCCTTGATAGAAAAGACGCTTTCTACTACTATCGCCCCGCCCACGCAACTGCCTATCGACGAACCGACCATGGTCACGAAAGGTTGCGCGACGTTTTTTAAGACGTAATCTCGCTTGATTTTTCCATTTCCAAGGCCTCTTTGCTTGGCGTACGTTACGCTTTTGTCGTCTACGAATTTTGCTACCGTGTTACGAACGAGCAAATACTTAGAAGGCAGCGAAGCTAATACCACAGCTGTAATAGGCAAAATCAAGTGATATATTCTATCTACTAAATACTGCCAAGTTCCTACCTGAACCCAGCTGCTCGAAAGCCCCACGTAAGGGAACCACTTGAGTTGAACTCCCAATGTTATAGCTAATATCAAAGCTATCGCAAATCCGGGCAAAGCGTTGATTATAACCATAGCCGAGGTAGATATTTTGTCTGCTAAACCTTCCTTTTTGTAGCCACTGTTTAGTCCCCAGAATAGTCCGATTATTATAGAAATCAATGTGGCGGGAATGGTAATTTGCAAAGAATATCCCAGCTTTTCTAATATTAAAGTACTGACCGTGGATTGCTGTTGATAAGAGTATCCTAACGTTCCGTCAAAAATCGATAGCAAATAATATTCAAATTGTACCCAGATGCTCTCGTCCAAATGCAGAGCATGATAATAATACTCGTACTTTTCCGCCGACATCTCTTCTTCTTCAAAGCCCGTCAAATACGCAATAGGGTCACCCGATAGTGCGCGCGGAAGAACGAAGTTTAGCACGAGTATCAAAAGAAAGCATATCAATGCCACTACGATATGTTTTATGTATTTTTTCATAGATATGCCCCCCTATATTTATTTTTTCGTTATAGAAAACCACGTGTTGACGTTGTTCAAACCAAAAGTCGAGTCAACTACTAGATTATTTAACTTTGCCGAGTGAGCCAAAATCATACTATCCCAATACAGCGCTATAGCAGGCGTTTGCTCGACGTAAAAGTTTTGCAATTTTGCCGTTGCCGACAAGTATTGATTTAGCGTATCGGCGGACGACATCTCTACTCTGATTGCAGTCAAAGTATCGCTAAATACTTGTGCACCTCCTTGCACGGCGTGATTACCGTCAATATACATATCTCCCAAATTTTGCATGCCAAACGCAGTATATCCCATTATCGCCGCCTCCATCGTGATAACTCCGCTGCCCTTCTCGGTGGCGTACTTGTTGCTTGTCTTGACGTTGTAAGAAGTTGCGTCCACGCTTTCTAGATTCACCTTGATACCAAATTCCTCTAGTTGTGTCTTGACAAACTCCGCGTAGCCGATATGGTTGGTTTTAGACGCATTGACGGTAAGCGAAAACTCCGCTACCTTATCCTCCTTCTGCCACCATTTTCCCGACTTGCTATAACCTGCTTTCGACATAAATTGCGAAGCTAGGTTTATATCGTTTTTCAGTTGCTCGGTTTCTACGTAACCCACTAAAGTAGATGGCGCAAAACTACGATTGGGGGTTGCAGCGTAAGGCGAACCAAAATATTCTTTGAAAGCTTGATAATCGAGGGCGTAAGACACGGCAAAACGTAAGTCTTTGTCGGCAAACAAACCTCTTGAATTGTTAAAAACAAGCATTGCGGGACAGTTGGTAGCAGCAACGCTCTCAAGCGTTACACTGCTCACACCACCCAATAGTTTTTGATAATTTGCGTCCACACCCATAGAATAGTTCCACACCATATCAACGTCACCGTTCATAAGAGAAGCGTACAATAGTTCTTCGTTGTCAAATAACTTGTACGTCACTTGCTCAACGTTAGGTCTTTGAGGATAAAACTCATTGATCACGAAAGTCAGTGTGTTTGCTTGTTTATTAAAGTCGCTGAGCGTATACGGTCCACAACTCACCCTCGCCTCCTGTGTAGTAATTTGAGATACGTCTTTGTTCTCGTAGATATGTTTCGGACGAATGCGAAAGGTCGTCATATCGTCAAGCGCCTTGACGTTCTTAGATTTCAGCTGCAAAATAACGCTCTTATTATCTTCAGAAACGACCGGATTTTGCTGGAATTTTTCTGCTATGCTTTCCTCATAATTTAGCGAAAATACGATATCATTCGCCGTCACCGGCACTCCGTCCGACCACGTCAACCCCTCCTTGACCGTAAAAGTCCAAGCTTTGCTATCCGTTGTTGCAAAGTCGGCAACTAATGGCAAGTATTCACCCGTAGCGCTTTTTGCAATTAGTGGCATTTCCGATACTCCGCTTGCCAAAACGTCGTAAGTGTATTCGTCTCGAATGGCTTTTTCTATCTTAGAGGTAGTACCAATAACCACCGTTGAAATGTTGTCTTCTTCATGCACAATCGCGCAACCACTGACGAAAAAACACGCCGTCAAGATAGCTTCAATCATTATTATTACGCCTATTTTTTTCAATACTTTCATTTTATTTCCTTTGCATTATTTTGCCGTTATGCAGTTCAAAGACACTATTGCAAATGCAGTCTAACAGTTGCTTATCGTGACTTATTATCAATATAGAGCCGTCATACTTTTTGGTTTGTTTTTTTATTATTCCTAGCACGTTGGCTTGCGTGGATATGTCAAGCATAGAAGTTGCCTCGTCTAAAATAAGCAAGCGTGGCTCAAACATTAGACTCTTGGCTATAGCTATGCGCTGCGCTTCTCCTCCCGATATTTGGTGTGGCAAATGATAAAATATATCCTTATCCAAATCCATTTCCTCGGCTATTCTGTCAATAAAACTATCTGTTTCGTTGGCTTTGACGATACTGTGATAGCGTATCAATTCCTTAAATCCCTTGATTATCTTTTGAGACGGATCTAGCACGGAATAAGGTTGTTGATAGACCATTTGAACACCTAGTCCCAACTTTCTATCGTATTTTTGCTTGTCCGACAAGAGAGGTTTTCCATCCAATTCCACTCTTCCGCCGTCCGGCACAACTACGCCGCACAAAATTTTGGCAAGGGTGGTCTTACCCTCTCCGCTCTCACCATATAGTCCAACGATTGTGCCCGTGCATATTTGCATATCTACCTTGTCAAGCACTTGTTTGTTGCCGTATTTTTTGGATATATTTATAAGTTCTATCATAATTTACAGGTATAAGTTACCCCCTCTTCCTTCTTTGTGGGGATATTATGCAAGCATTCTTGGCTAGCACTAACACAACGATTATAAAAAGGACATTCTCCTCTTTGCTCTCTCAAGCGAGGAGTTTCTCTCATTCCGTTTTGTACCAATGCGTCAATCAACGCTTTGGTGTAAGGGTGGCGAGGGTTGTCTAGCACGATACTCGTCTTGCCTCTCTCCATAACCTTGCCTTGGTTGAGCACTATTACTTCGTCGCATTTCTTAGCTAAGGAAATATCGTGCGTGATAACTAACAACGCCGCCGATGGAAAGAGTTCCTTAAGTAGCAAGAGAATTTCGCCTTTTCTATCATCCTCAAGACCACCAGTTGGTTCGTCGGCTATTACCAATTTCGCATTGGAACAAGTAGCCAACGCGATCACCACTCTCTGAGCCATTCCACCCGACAGCTCAAAGGGATATCTTTCCAAAACGTCTTCTGGGGCTTTTAAGCCAACGCTTTTTAGTTTTTGGATAGCGACAGCATAATGGTCGCAACGTGGCACACCTATCTTTTTAAGGCTATCATATACGTGGTGCATGACTTTACGCGAAATAGACAGACATTCGTGTCCGTTTTGTGGCACGTACACGATTTGATCGCCTAGTAATTTTTGAGTTTTCTCTTTGTTTTTTACTTGTTTTCCCTCAAATTCAAAGCTTAGTCCAGAGCAAACCATGTTGGGTGGCAAAGTATTCATAATAGAATAGGCTAGAGTTGTCTTACCCGACCCTGTTTCTCCAATGATTGCCAAACTTTGCCCCTCGTCTAAACAAAAACTTACGCCTTCAACGATGAGTTTCTTAGTTTTACTAAGTATAGCTTCTATTTTTCCGCTAACATACTTTACTATCACATATTATTTATAACATTCCACCTCAACCAAGTCAAATAAAGTGGCTGTTTTTGTATTGTTTATGCAAAATTTTTCGAACAAAATCGAATATAATGTTTTGATATGTAATTGACGCAAAACATCGTGTATGATAAAATGACGATAGAGGCAAACTTATGAACAAAAAACTTTCCAAGACCAACGTAAAAATATATAAAGCCTTCGAAACGGTTTTGTATACCAAAAATTACAACGAAATTCGCATACAAGACATATTAGACCAATCGGGCATTGCACGTAGCACGTTTTACGCCCATTATAGAACAAAAGAAGACTTGTTACACTCGATATGTATCACTATATTTGAGCACGTTTTTTCGCATACTCTCGAAGAAGAAAAAAGCCACGACTTTTCAAAGTCGTCGATATTTGAATACAAGCACTTTATCACCCATATCTTCTATCATCTGCACGACGAAAAGCAACTCATGGCGGCAATCTTTCTATCCCAAAGCAAGGATGTCTTTTCAGAATACTTGCGAGAGTCCATTCGTCCGCTTGTCGTGAGGTGCGTTGAAAGCAATTTCGTACCTATGCAAGATTTGCCTAAGGATATCAAAATCAATAGCATCATCGAAAATTTCTTGGTGATAATTAGATATTGGATAGATACGGATTTCAAGCAATCGCCAGAACAACTTACGGAATATTTTATCACTATCAATTCGTAGCGATAATTTTTCACAACTCGTATCAGGTTATTAAACAATTTACCCGCAAAGCGTTAGCCTTGCGGGTATTTATTATTGGTCTAAGACTTCAATTGTCCACTACTTCTATTTGTTTGATAGATATTTCATTACCCTTCAAAAGATAGGTTTTTTCACTGCCACAATAAGGGCATATTTTGCCGTGAGCCACGGTTGGATAATCCTTGATGCAATTTTCGCAATGCGTGACAGCTTCAATCTTTTCGATATATAGTTTAGCGTCTTTGAGCACCGTTTCCTTTTTAACAGCCCAATTCCAACAATCTTCGAAATAATAAGGTATTACAGTAGACACTTCGCCTATTTCGACCGTGACGGAGTTCACCCTTTTCACGTTGTTTTCTTCGGCTATTTCATTGACCTGTTTGATACAATGAAACACCACACCCAACTCGTGCATTAGTCCTTATTCTCCTTTTTCTTCTTAAATTCTTCTTTTCTCTTTTTAACGAATTCTTTGTCGGCATCGTCCTTCTTAGAGAAGAGAATCTTAACTGCACGCTTTGCGGTATACGGCAAAATGCTCTTAAACTTATCTTCGGCAACCACCATCTTCGAAGCCTCAGGGTGATCGCGGTGGAGCGTAATTGCGTCAAACTTACATTTAGTAGTGCAGATACCGCAACCGATACATCTGTTTACGTCTACAACGGTTACGCCACAGCCCAAGCATCTTGACGTTTCTGTCTTGACTTGCTCCTCGGTGAGCGTCTTGTGAGCGTCTTTGAAGGACTTAGCGTCAATGCTTTCGTCCATGCCTGCTTCTTGACGAGAAGAATTGTCATAGCTCTCTACCTTGATATCGTCGGTGTCAATTTGTATAAACTGTCTTCTATTTCTACCAATCGTCATATGACCGTGTTGCACATAACGGTGCAAAGACTCAGCAGCCTCGTGTCCTTGTGCAATGGCGTCGATGGCAAACTTAGGTCCCGTAAATACGTCACCGCCGACGAAGATATCCTCCTCAGCAGTTTGATATGTCAAGGTGTCCGCTACAGGTCCGTTACCTCTACCAAATTCAACCTTGCTGCCTTTAAGCAAATCGCCCCATACGATAGTTTGACCTACGGCAAAGATAACATTGTCGCAAGCTACTGTTTGAGTTTCGTTCTCGTCGTATACAGGATTAAATTTATGATTTTCATCAAATACCGATAGGCACTTTTTGAATACCACGGCTACTGCCTTGCCGTTTTCAACGACGACTTCTTTTGGACCCCAACCGCAGTTGATAGCAACGCCGTCCTCTTGCGCCTCTGCGATCTCCTCATTGGAAGCAGGCATAATGTCGCGAGTTTCCAAGCAATACATAGCCACTTCTTTTGCTCCCGAACGAACGGATACTCTAGCTGCGTCGATAGCAACGTTACCGCCACCAACGACTATTGTCTTGCCCTTCACGGCATAGCCACCGCAATTGGCAACTTTAAGGAAGTCAACGGCAGTCGTTACGCCCTCGGCGTCACTACCGACAACATTAGGTTTTTTTCCTCCTTGACAACCAATAGCAACGTAGAACGCCTTGTACCCCTCGGCTCGCAATTGGTCAATAGTGATATCCTTGCCCACTTCTACACCGCATTTTATCTCCACGCCCATTTCTCTCATTATATCTATTTCGGCGTCGATTACGTCCTTTTCAAGTTTATAAGAAGGGATACCGTATGTAAGCATACCACCCGGCTTTTCGTTCTTTTCAAATACTGTTGGATAATATCCCATTTGTGCTAGATAGTACGCGCACGACAATCCGGCAGGTCCACCGCCGATGATAGCAATCTTTTCTTTCCAACGTCCCCTATTGGATGCCACTACGATATCGGGCACGTATCTATGCTCGGCATGCAAATCTTGCTCGGCAATAAATTTCTTGACTGCGTCAATCGACACTGCTCTATCTATCGTACCACGTGTACAAGCGTCCTCACAGCGACGATTGCATATTCTTCCGCACACTGCAGGGAACGGATTTTCCTTTTTGATGATAGCTAGCGCCTCTTTGTACTTACCTTGCGAAGCCTTTTTAAGATAGCCTTGTACTGCAATATGCGCAGGGCAAGCCGTCTTACAAGGGGAAGTACCCGTATCGTGACAGTTGATTCTATTTTTGTCGCGATAGTCCTCGTCCCACATATGTTTGCCCCACTTGAAAGTGTCAGGGAGAGGTTGTTTTGGATAAGTAACTTCACTGCCGTCGGACTTACATAGCTTTTGTCCAAGTTTCAAAGCTCCAGCAGGACAATATTCTACGCACGCACCGCATGCCACACACTTTTGTTTGTCAACGTGTGCACGATATGCCGATGCGGACATGTTAGGCGTGTTGAAAAGTTGCGACGTACGCAACGCATTACAAATCTTGACGTTGCAGTTGCAAATTGCAAAAATCTTATTTTCACCGTCAATGTTGGTAACTTGATGCACAAAACCGTTATCCTCGGCCCTCTTCAATATCTCCATTGCCTCGTCGTAAGTGATATCGTGACCTCTACCCGTCTCACGACAGTAGTCAGCCATATCTCCAACGCCGATACACCAATCTTGATAATCATCTGCACAACCTTCGTCTAGCTGTTTTCTACCATAACGGCAAGAACAAATCGATGCGCCAATGTGTCCTTCGTATTTTTTCAACCAATAGGATATGTGTTCTATATCCATAGTAGTGTTTTCCATAGAGATTGCCTTCTCGACAGGAATGACGTGCATTCCTATTCCGCCACCCCCAGGTGGAACCATTGCAGTAACGTGCTCAAGTGGCAAAAATGTCATACGCTCAAAGAACATCGCAAGTTCAGGGTGTTTATCCATAAGCTTGGTGTTCATGTTGGTATATTCGGCAGAACCCGGCACGAAGAGAGGAACCCAATAGTGTCTATCTTCTCGATTGTATGTAGTGCCAGGGATAGGTCCGTCCTTAGTGTACTTGTCACCGTAATCATATTCTAGCATACCCAAAAATGATAGTTTATCCACGATTTCGTCAAAAGTCTTGTCATCGTATCCTGCCATTTCTTTCAATTTGGCATAAGGGTACTTTACTCTAGTCTTCATTTTGAGTAATAGGTCTAAAGAGTTGTCGCGCTCTTGCTCACTCATTTCGTCTTCAAAAATGCACGCAAAGCCCCAATACTCAGGGTCTTTAGCTGTAATTCCCTTCACTTTTCCTGGTAATCTGTCAGTGACCCTTCTCACGAACTTCAAAAGCTTTGGATTTGGGTCTTTGTCAAACATGTGCGCCGGTACGTACTTACTACTTATCTCAGGCATTCTCGTTATTCCTCCATTTTGCTATATTCTTTATTATCCAGTCGGCAAACTTGTCGACTCCTTCGCCCGTCTTGGCACAGATAGGTATTATCTCTGCGTTCGGGTTTCTCATTTTTATATATTGACTGCACTTGTCAAGGTCAAAATCAAAATATGGCGCGACGTCCATTTTGTTGATAAGCACTAGGTCGCATATCGAAAACATCAAAGGATATTTTAGCGGTTTGTCGTGTCCTTCCGGTACCGACAAAATCATACAGTTCTTGCTTGCACCCGTATCGAACTCGGCAGGACATACAAGGTTGCCCACGTTTTCCAAAATAGCTAAATCTACGTCGTTTAGATCAAGCCCTCTCAAGCCTTGACGCGTCATCTCTGCGTCCAAATGGCACATTCCGCCCGTATGCAGCTGTATCGATTGAACCCCAGTCGCTTCCTTTATCTTAATGGCGTCCACGTCCGAATCAATATCGGCTTCCATAACCGCAATTTTGATTTTGTCTTTCAATGCGTTGATAGTACTAATCAGCGTCGTCGTCTTGCCGCTGCCCGGCGAAGACATAAGATTGAGCAAAAATACACCCTTTGCTTTGAGTTCTTCCCTCAATCTGTTAGCATCTTTGTCGTTGTCATCAAATATACTCTTCTTAATTTCAATAATTCGTACTTCATCCATACTTTATTCACCAAACTATAATAACAATTTAACTTAATTTATATTTTTTTGCAATACGTTACACTTGCTAGACAATGTCAATTGTTTTAGCGTCAAATGCTAAACTAAAATACGTTAATGACCATTTTATGTTTTTTTCGCAAATTAGTTCTTCTCTCATAAATAAGTATATCATAAAAATAAGTTATGCAATACTGTTCCGGTTTCTAAATTTCCAAAGAGGTATATAAATTATGAATAGGAAGGAACAAAACATCTAACTTTAGATGAAAAATATCACATATGCTCTGCTTTAAAGCAAGATTTGTCTTGTAAAAGAATAGCTCAAAACTTAGCAAAAGATAATCGTACGATCTCTTAGGAGGATATTGCCGCTCCTAATGTAGGGTTTGCAAAATACCTAAAATGCATATTTTGCATCATTTCCGCCGTTTATTCGTCGTATTTTGCGTATTTTCTACACCGTTTCATAACTTTTATAGCGTTCAAAAAAACCAAGGCAACCAAATAGGCAGCCAAATCTTGTGACCAAGGTTTATTTACACCACGCTTTCGCTATTTTTTATTTAATCCTTTTTAATGAACTTGCATTTTGGATAATTAGAACAACCCCAGAATTCACCATATTTACCATTTCTTAAAACTAAGTTCCCACCGCAACGAGGACAAATTCCAAGTTCTAAATTCTGTTGCTGTTTCCTAATGTTTTGTACATGTTCTTTTGTGGAAATATCAGACTGATTTGATAATAATAAGTTATAAGCAGTTTGCATTTGTTCAACCGTCAAAATAATTTCACCCGATTGTAGCGCTGTTCTTAATGCAGATAAAGGAATAACGCCTTTTATATCAATATTATGCGTATTATTTTGAACAAACACTACTAAAGAGTAAACAGGTAGCCTACCAACAATCTTTTTAACATTATAAACATGAGTAGCATTTTGTTTCAAAGGGTTATAAAGTTTATTTTTAACTTTCCCATAAGCCAAAACCTGTGTCCATTCACGTTGACTCTCAGAACCATAAATTTCGCCTGAATAATTTTTCGTCTCAAGAACAAATATACCGTGCGGATTTATAACGATATGGTCAATCTGAGAACTTTTTTCTTCGTTAACGAGAATAAGGTCGTTAATAACATACTGCTCATTTTCAACTGTTTCTCCGATTACCCGACGAACTTTATTTTCACCATACTTGCCTCGTGCTGACGGGTGTTTTAGGTAAACAATTAATATTATAAATAATATTATAAAAAGAATCACAGGGATTATTATAAGAAAAGGCATAATTTCTCCTTAACTTTTACATGTTTTTTCAATGGCATTCATGATGGATTTACAATTGGGAACAGACATTCTAAATTCTTTACCTACCGCAAGTAAGTCGCCATTAGTGGGATTGCCGTTGCCGTTAACCATCATTTCGTGCTCATGTTTTTCGAGCGTATGCGAAAAATCGGTCGTTTTATTTATTCGCTTTCTTCTTCAAAAAGTTCGTCTTCTAATAGGTGATAGTTTTGTTTAATATCGCCACGCCTATTAAAGGCGTAGATTGAATCAGCAATGCGTTCTTCGTCCCTAAACATAACCCCTACACGAGCCTCGTTGAGAAATAAGGCATTTATGTACTCAACGTCATCTTGGTAAATTTTTCTCACCCTATAGGTGTACGTGTCACTAGGAAGAAAAGCCGTCGCCATCGCACGCTTGCTTTTAGGCGGTATAATCATATCGCCAGATATTTTTGAGAAGGATTTGATTTGTTCAAACAAAGGACTATTAACTTCTCCCTTAAACATAACATGGTTTAATATGAGCATTCTTGTTGGCGATAACGGATAAAAGCAATGCATATGCAAATTTATACCAGGTTGTACGGGAAAAATTTCTAAAGTTGGATAAATGTCCGTTAAAAGGAATTCTCCGCCACGTGCATCAACAAGAGTCATATACATACCCTTTAAGTCGTTAAAAAAGTCGGTTTTGATAATAGGGTCAACAACTTCATTAGATTGCACGTCTGCGTAAGAACGGCATTTTGCCAGTTCTTCTACTTCGCGTTTCCATAAATCCTCAAAACCTTCAGTAGAATACTCCTTTAGAATTTTACGAGTACTTTCGTTAAAATTATTATTACGATACTGTTCCATTCTAGAATTAGAACGAAAAGACAACAACGACAAGAAAATCCTTAATTTTTCAAGTTCCTCGCGGGTAATCACAACTTCGTTATTGGTCAAAAACTTTTTATTTATAAGTTCAGCAATTTCCTTTTCAAAAACAGCAAGGGTGCTTTCTATACTAGTGGGGTTGTCCTGATGGTTTATTTCATCTCGGTACATATTCATGTTCATAAACACACTTCTAGTATTGCGTTTTTCTAGTTTGCTGTTTTCAATATCCCAGTATGTTACTTGCGAATTCTCGTCTTGGAAATTTCGCAAAATAAATTGTGGGATATAGTGATGCCTTTTAGGTTCTGGTTTCATATATAACTCCTGAGATAAATCAAGGCTACATTATAAATGTACCTCAAATTTTGGTATGCCCGGCGAGAATCGAAGTCACAATAGTGCCTTAGGAGGGCACGGTTATATCCATTTAACTACGGACACATATTCAGTTTTTTACAGGATATAGCAATACCCACTTTGGAGAACTTTTTTCGCCGTGGTCACCAAATAGGTCACCAAATTTTATTTTAGCAGTCTGCCTTATCGCTAAAATGCACGATTTTGAGCAGTTTTCGCATTGTTTTGCCCCGTTTTGATGGGTTCATGTCAGGAATAACACCCCCTTAGGAGTTTACTGTCCTTTGCCAAATATCGTGAAAACTGCAATTTTGTTGCGTTTTTCACCGTTTTGAGCATTATCTGAAATTGAAAACTGTTTTATGGTTGTAGCCCCGTCGTCAATTTTCTTTTGACTTCCAGTTAATCTACTATCGGCAGCTATAGCTATTCCTTCAGGTAAATAAACTATACTTACAATTGACTTGTTCTTCTCCTTTTTAACATTAGTACTGAACGCTGCCTAAAACTTTTCATTTTTGCTGATAAAGTCTACCATATTCACGTGTTTTATCCCACTACGTTGTTGCAAAAGATAGTCGGTTGTAACAACATATCGCGGATAGTTATCTTTTATGCTTTCAAGCGGGCGATATTCACGTTCTTCCGTTTCTTTGCTTAAAGCAATAGTATAGGCGACTTGAATATAAGCATATTGCATATCCGTTCCGCGAACAATAAAATCACACTCGAACTTGCCGAATCTACCTACGCTTACAGAATAATCGAGCGACTTTGCATAAATATAGACGATATTCTCAAGTACCGGTCCGTAGTTAATTTTGTTATCCGTATTTTCGGCATAATAAAAACTTAAATCGGCAAGATAGTATTTCTTTTCTCCGGAAAGAGAACGTTTGGATTTCATGTCAAAACGAGGGCATTCATACAAAATCTTAGCATCGATTAGTGCTTTGACGTATTTTGAAACGGTAGAGATATTGATAGGTGTACCGCTTTTTCTTATTGCATCGCAAATATTGTTCAGGCTCGTAGTAGCACCAAAGTTGTTGATAACATATTTGCGAATTGTTTCAAAGGTTTCTTTGTTTTTAATTTTCAAACGTTTTCGAATATCTTTTTCAAAAATTTCCGAAACGACATCTTGAACATATTTTCTTTTATCAGCCGTATCATCAAACAGAACCGCTCTCGGAAAACCGCCTTCAAGAATATAATTCGTAAGCTCTATCATTGGATTAGGATTTATAGGTTTTCCAAAGAAAGCTTTAATTTCTTCATATTCTTGAAAATTTAACGTAAAAAGTTCAAACTCGACATATCTACCTGTCAGTTTCGTAACTAATTCACCGCTTAATAGATACGAGTTTGATCCAGTAATAAAAATTGACCAGTTTCCTTCTGTTCTAAAACCGTTAATAACTGTCTCAAAATCTGTGACATTTTGAACTTCATCGATAAAGAGATATTTCATCTCTTCCGTTTTACATTTTGACATAATCAAAGATTCTAATTGATTAGCCGTTACAATTTTTCTATATTCACGTTTGTCGAGGTCGAGATAAATGATTCTCGATTCTGGAATTCCAGCTGCTTTAAGCTCATTTGCAATCATTTGCATTAAACTTGATTTTCCGCAGCGACGTACACCTGTGATAACCTTAATCAAATCGTCCGCATGGTAGAAACCACGTATTTTTTTTAAGTAATTTTCTCTGATATACCAGTCCATATTAGAAATCTCCTTTGCGAATACTATATCAAAAAAAAATAAAAAAAGTCAAGTTATGGATAGTGATTTTTAATTTTTTGCAAAAATGCTATCGATAAAACGCTTCATTTTGTTCTGATATGTCTACTTTCCATATTTAATTGCCTTTAGTTATTTGTTCAAGCATGGTTGTTTTTCCTACTTCTCCTTGGACCGGCTCTACAAGCACCGCTCCAAAAATTTCGGATAATTTTTTAGCTGATTTTTTCTGCATGTCTTTTGATATACATAACCAACCTCCATTTCGGCTAATTCACTTTCCAATATTGTTATAGCCGAAAAAATAAAAGGTCAAGTTAATTTGAATAATGTAAAAATCTTGTTAATTGTAATAGTAAATTCCAGTTGTATTATTAAGAAAAAAACATAATTGGAAGTTTGAGCTTAACTTTACAATAAAAAAGCGTAAAAATTGTTAGTTTTACGCTCAAATTGGCGCACTCACCGGGAATCGAACCCAGAGCTAACCCTTAGGAGGGGTTTGTTTTATCCGTTAAACTATGAGTGCTTAAAATTTAACAACATAGCCAACAATTTTGCTAGTGATTTCACATAGGAGTATAAACTTTTTAAATAAATAAAGTCAACACGTTGATATTTGATTAAAGCTATATAAATATCGAAATTTTTGTATATTAACAATTATATTTTACATGCTATAATTTAAGTACAAATTAACATAAAGAGGAAATTATGGAAAATACTTTAAAAGCTTCTAAGCCTTTTGGTTGGTCTGACAAAATTGGATATGCATTAGGCGATTTCGGATGCAACATGAGTTTTGCATTTATCAACAGTTATTTCATGCTGTTCTTTGTAACTTGCATGCACATCAAGCCAGAACATTTTGCAATTATTATTTTATTAGCAAAAATCTTCGATGCTATTAACGACCCTATTATTGGTGCTATATGTGATGCTTCTAAACCTGGAAAAGAAGGAAAATTTAAGACTTGGATTAAATGGGCATCTATTCCTTTACTTTTATCAAGTATAGTTATGTTTATATATGTTCCAGAAGCTCCATATGGATTAAAAATAGCAATGTGTTTAGTGCTATATTGCATTTGGAGTGTATCTTATACTTCTGTAAACGTTCCTTATGGATCTATGCAATCTGTAATTAGTGCAAATCCTAAAGAAAGAACTGAATTGTCTTCTTGGAGAAGCATAGGAGCTATGATTGCACAAATACCTATTATGATTCTTTTACCTATGATTATTTATGATAATGACAAAAATCCTAAAGGAGAAATATTTATTATAATCGTAGCAGTTATGGGCGTTTTAGGTTTTATTGCCTTTATTTTGCTTAGAAAACTTACAACAGAAAGAGTTGAACCAGTTATCAATGATCAAAAAACAAACTATTTAAAGACATTAATATCATTCTTTAAAAACAAGCATATGCTTGGAGTTACAATATCAAGCGTAGCAATGCTTGCCTTAATGATGACAGTTACAACTTCTATTCAATATACATTTATGATATATTTCAAGAACACAGCACTAATATCAATTGCTACAGTAATTTCTGGACTACCTGTTGTTCTTGGACTTGTACTTGTAAAACCAGCAACAAAAAAATTCACCAAAAAACAACTTTGCACATATCCTTTTGTTGTGTCTATAGTGGCAAGTGCCATTATGACTTTTATAAAAATATCTAATCCATTTATATGGATGATTTGTGCTGCATTTATGTTGTTTGGAACAAGTTTCTATATGGTTCTTATGTGGGCACTTGTTGCAGATTGTATCGACTTCCAAGAAACACAATCAGGAAGACGAGAAGAAGGATCTATCTATGCAACATATTCTTTATTTAGAAAAATCGCACAAGGTGTTGGTGCTTCTGTTGTTGCTTTTGCTCTTGGCTTAACTGGATATAATTCAGCTTTAACTGCTGCTGAACAAGCTGCAGGTGTTGCTGATAAGATATATTTTATGACTGGATTCTTACCATTATTAGGATCTATTATCGCTTTTGTATCTATGCTTCTTTTATATAAATTAGGTGATGAGAAAATTGTAGAAAAAGAAATAGACGCATTATTACATAACGATGAAAATACTGCAATAGAACAAGATGAACAAATTGTAAAAGACGAGGTAAACAATGAGAATAATTAACAACATTAACAAAGATTGGTTATTTACAAAAAACAATCAGGCAATTCCTACTTCCCTACCAAAAGATTGGGAAAGCATTGATTTGCCATACACATGGAACGGCAAGGATGGACAAGATGGAGGAAACGACTATTATAGAGGCACTTGCTATTTTGCAAAAGAATTACCAATATCTTCTTTTGAAGAAAACAAAGTGAACTATATTCAATTTGATGGAGTAAACTCTTCATGCGATGTGTATTTTAATGGAGAAAAACTATTCTCCCACGATGGAGGATATTCAACATTTAGAGTCCCATTAAAAGACATCAAAGAATCCAATTTGCTTGTTGTTGCTGTAGACAATTCTGTCAATGATAGAGTCTATCCTCAAACGGCAGATTTTACATTCTATGGAGGAATATATAGAGATGTATCCATTTTATCTGTTGAGAAAAATCACTTTGAACTAGATTATTATGGAACTCCAGGTATTAAAGTAACACCATCAATTAATGGTTCTAATGCAAATGTAAATATAGAAGCTTATGCAAATGGAACTGTTCAGTTTAATATCATTGATAAAAAGAAAATAATAGCTACTCAAACAATCACTGGCAATAATCCTAGTGTTGATTTAACTATTAACAATGTCCATTTATGGAATGGAACTATAGACCCATATTTATATACAGCAGAAGCAATTTTATTAGATGGAGAAAACGAAATTGATAAGGTATCAACAAGATTTGGTTGTAGAACATTTAAAATTGACCCTAATAAAGGATTTATTTTAAATGGAAAGGAATACCCTCTTCGCGGCGTTTGTCGTCACCAAGACAGACCAGAAATTGGAAACGCTCTTTTATATAAGCATCACAAAGAAGATATTGATTTAATTTGTGAAGTTGGAGCAAATACTATAAGACTTGCACACTATCAACATGCTCAAGCTTTCTATGATTTATGCGATGAGAAAGGTTTAGTTATTTGGGCAGAAATTCCATACATTTCTAGACATATGCCAAACGGTTTAGATAATACTATTTCTCAAATGAAAGAGTTAATAATCCAAAACTATAACCACCCTTGTATTGTAACTTGGGGCTTATCTAATGAGATTACTTTAAATGGAGCTTCTGATGAAAGTATGGTCAACAATCATAGAATCTTAAATGACCTTGTACACAAATTAGACAAAACAAGATTAACAACTATGGCTGTTGTAACAATGTGCGACCCTTCTTCTGAATATGTACAAATACCTGATGTAGTATCATTTAACCATTATTTTGGATGGTATGGTGGAACCACATCTATGAATGGAGAATGGTTCGATAAATTCCATAAAGATTATCCAAACATTGCAGTTGGCTTAAGTGAATATGGTTGTGAAGCGCTAAATTGGCATACTTCTACGCCAACACAAGGAGATTATACCGAAGAATACCAAGCATATTATCATGAAGAATTAATTAAACAAATATCAACTAGACAATTTATTTGGGCAACGCATTTATGGAACATGTTTGATTTCGCTGCTGATGCAAGAGCTGAAGGCGGAGAAAACGGAATGAATCATAAAGGCTTAGTCACTTTTGATAGAAAATATAAAAAAGATGCTTTCTATGCATATAAAGCTTGGTGGTCAAAAGAACCTGTTCTTCATATTTGTTCAAAAAGATATATTGATAGAGTTGAAGATAAAACCAAAGTCACAATCTATTCTAATCAAGACGAAGTTGAATTATTTGCAAACGGGGTCAGCGTAGGCAAGCAATCTAAAGGAGAATTCCCTTTCTTCTACTTTGAAGTTAACAATGAAGGCGAAACAACTCTTCTTGCTAAAGCTGGTGATTTAGAAGACACAGCAACAATTAGAAAAGTAGACAAAATGAATGAATCTTATGTAATGAAAGAAGAAGGTGCAGTAATTAACTGGTTCGAAATCGAAGCACCAGCCGGATATTTGTCTGTTAATGATACAGTCGGAGAAGTTTGGTCAACATTTAGAGGTAAATTTACTCTACTAAAGCTAGCTCTTTCTTTGAAAAAAGCTCTTTCATCAAAAGAATCTAACCAAGATTCAAAAAACAAAAAAGGCAAAAAGAAAATGGAAATTATGGGAATGCCTGTAACTATGAATTCTTTAAAATCTATGATGAAAATTGCCGCTGGCTTCCCTATTAAAAGAGTCTTCTCTATGATAGGATCAAAAATTCCTAAAGAAACCATACTTGCATTAAATAAAAAACTAAATAAAATAAGAAAACCAAAGAGTAAATCATAATATTATTACAAGCGAATAATTATATATTGTTCGCTTGTTTTTTTATTTAAGTTATTGAAAGGATAAAGAGGTTAAAAAATGACTTTAGATGTAGTGGTATTTAAATTTATAGATTATGTATATAATTATTTACAAAATAGAACCAGCAAAATGAGACATTATAAGAAAATCGTTACGGTAGAAAAAGACATTGTTTATGATGAATCTTTGCCAGATGTTTGCAAGTTAGATCTTTATCATATTAAAAAAGATACTACTAATAAATACCCTATTGTTTTCATAATACATGGTGGAGGTTTTGTCGCTGGAGATAAAAAATATAGAAGACATCTTAGTTCATGGTTTGCCGAAGAACTTGGCGCATATGTAATAAATGTAAATTACGGACTTGGCCCAAAGTATTATTTCCCTGAGATAATGAAACATTTTCAAAAAGCTTTAGATTGGGTTTATGACAATGCTGAAAAATATAATTTTGACTTAGATAATTCCATTATCACTGGCGATTCTGCAGGCGGATATTTTTCCGCTGAATTATGCGCTATGCAGGATGATATAAAAATGCAGGAAAAATTCAACTTTACTCCAAAATTTAAATTTAAAGGCATTTTATTAAATTGTGGTATTTACAATTTAAATAAAGCTTTAAGTGTTAAAATGCCATTTAATTTAACTAATTCCGTATGCAAAAGTTTTACTGGAGTAGGAATTGATGAATTAAAGCAATATGAATTTATACATGAAATTTCGCCCGTTGAACATGTCACTAAAAACTTTCCAAAAACTTGTATAGTATATTCTGAGAAAGATATTTTCTGCAATGGACAAGGACAAGATTTTATAGAAAAACTTAAAGAAAACAATGTATATTTCGAAGAGTACCATTCTTCAAAAATGTTGGACAATCATACTTTCCCTAGCATCTGGAAAGGAAAGGCCGCTGTTGAAGCAAACAATTTGTACATAAGTTTTGCCAAACGCCTTTTCGAGAATAAAATATAAGCGCAATAGTTTAGTTTTCGGATATATGCTTTGGACATAGTTTAAGAAGCATTTTTAGATTATTTCAATAGACAAATGCTTCTTGTTATGATATTATTTGAATGCTTTACTTAAATGGCTCCATGGTCAAGCGGTTTAAGACTCAGCCCTCTCACGGCTGCTACTGGGGTTCGAATCCCCATGGAGTCACCATTATTAAAATCTTTACTAATAATAATATTTTGTGTTATTATTTTTGAAGAAACAGATTAACTACGGAGTGATACCCAAGAGGCCGAAGGGGCGCCCCTGCTAAGGGTGTAGTACTGGAAACGGTAGCGAGGGTTCAAATCCCTCTCACTCCGCCATGCGGTCAACAGAAGCACACCTTATATGTTTCTGTTGATTTTTTTATTACCAAAGTACAAATTCGTGATTTTTAAATTTTTAAAAATTTATTACGCAAATGGCTGAAAAGCGCGATAGAATCGAATCTCAATTTTTTGATAATATGCTCTTTTCCGCCATTTTCCGCCATGTATAGAATTCAACCCACCATTTTGTAAATTGAATTTTTATCGTTTGAAAAATAGTATAAAAAAATCTTTATCCACTTTTCCATAAATTTTAAAAGAGTGCGGATAAAGATTTCTTGGCGGAAAGCAAATGTATTAAAACATATTCTAACAATACATTCCCAGATAAACTAGCTTAAATTACCCCCATATATTTTGCCTTTTCGTTTGGTCCTTTTTTAGCATATTTTATTCTCATACAAAGGGAAAAAGATTTTGCTTAAACATTTAATTTATTTATCTTTTAAAGACAAAATAATTTTCTTATTCCTTTGTATTCTTCCCTATTCAAATAAAGCTATGCTGTTTGGTCCCTGCCGAAAGGCAAAATAAAATATATGGAGGTATATGAAAATGAAAAAAGTTATTTATTCAGTAACTAAAGTAACAAAACAAGAAAACTTTAAAATATCTGGGATAGGATATATCACAGATACAGATCTTATTACTACTTGTATGAGTAAGAAAAATACTCCTTACATTAGAGTTTTTGAAGATTGCATCAAAGATTGTCATTTGGTAGACAAAACCACAGACCAATTTAAAGGCTCATATTTTGAATGGGCTGAATACGATGGA
>JALFUR010000012.1 GCA_022784465.1 Christensenella sp.
AAAAAAAAGACATCATAAAGATGTCTTTTTAGTGGTAACCGGCAACGTCCTACCCTCCCAGGCCGTTTCCAACCAAGTACTATCAGCGCTGAAGGTCTTAACTTCTGTGTTCGGAATGTGAACAGGTGGATCCCCTTCGCCATTGTCACCGGAATGGTTGTATGTGTCTTCTACACATTCACAACTGCATAGTATCTATTTTTTTTCTTTAGACCTGAAATAGTCTTCCTATGATCAAGCCCTCGACCTATTAGTATCAGTCAGCTCAATGAATTACTCCACTTACACCTCTGACCTATCACCTTGTAGTCTTCAAGGGGTCTTACTACCTTACGATATGGGATATCTTATCTTGAGGCGGATTTCACGCTTAGATGCTTTCAGCGTTTATTCCATCCAAACTTCGCTACCCAGCTGTGCCACTGGTGTGACAACTGGTGCACAATAGGTTTGTTCATCCTGGTCCTCTCGTACTAGGGACAAAGCCTCTCAAATATCCTACGCCCACGATGGATAGGGACCGAACTGTCTCACGACGTTCTGAACCCAGCTCGCGTGCCACTTTAATCGGCGAACAGCCGAACCCTTGGGACCGACTCCAGCCCCAGGATGTGACGAGCCGACATCGAGGTGCCAAACCTCCCCGTCGATGTGAACTCTTGGGGGAGATCAGCCTGTTATCCCCGAGGTAACTTTTATCCGTTAAGCGACGGCAATTCCATTCTATACCGCCGGATCACTAAGTCCTACTTTCGTATCTGCTCGACTTGTCAGTCTCGCAGTTAAGCTCTCTTCTGCCTTTACACTCTACGAATGGTTTCCAACCATTCTGAGAGAACCTTTGAGCGCCTCCGTTACTCTTTAGGAGGCGACCGCCCCAGTCAAACTGTCCACCTGACACTGTCCCTTGCCCAGATTCATGGTACATGGTTAGAACTTCAATAAACAAAGGGTGGTATCCCAACATCGACTCAGATAATGCCGAAACACTACCTTCTTAGTCTCCCACCTATCCTGTGCATTATTTACCGAAATTCAATATCAAGCTGCAGTAAAGCTCTACGGGGTCTTTCCGTCCAGTCGCGGGTAATATGCATCTTCACATATACTACAATTTCACCGAGATCACTGTTGAGACAGCGCCCAAATTATTACACCATTCGTGCGGGTCGGAACTTACCCGACAAGGAATTTCGCTACCTTAGGACCGTTATAGTTACGGCCGCCGTTCACTGGGGCTTAAGTTCAATGCTTCGACTCGCGTCTAACATATCCCCTTGACCTTCCAGCACTGGGCAGGCGTCAGCCCCTATACGTCATCTTACGATTTCGCAGAGACCTGTGTTTTTGGTAAACAGTTACTTGGGCCTCTTTTCTGTGACCAACTCTCGTTGGCACCCCTTCTCCCGAAGTTACGGGGTCATTTTGCAGAGTTCCTTAACAATGCTTCTCTCGTCCGTCTTAGGATTTTCTCCTCGTCCACCTGTGTCGGTTTGCGGTACGGGTTTTATTCAACTATTTAGCAACTTTTCTCGCCAGCGTGAATTCATTAACTTCGTTACTATTTTCACTCCACGTCACGGCCCAGCCTAACAGCAAACGTACTTAACTATTTGCTAGCCTCACCGCTTGTACGCACCATTCCATCTATGCGCCTTAACTATCCTTCTGTGTCATTGCTTCATTTAATCGTCTCTTAAAAGTACAGGAATATCTACCTGTTGTCCATCATCTACGCCATTCGGCCTCGACTTAGGTCCCGACTTACCCTGGGAGGACAAGCCTTCCCCAGGAAACCTTAGACATTCGACGGGCAGGATTCTCACCTGCCTCTCGCTACTCATGCCGGCATTCTCTCTTGTATACCGTCCACTACCGCTTACGCTATAGCTTCATCCTATATACATTGCTCCTCTACCGATGTATTACTACATCCCTAAACTTCGGTGTCAAGTTTTAGCCCCGATAATTTTCGGCGCATCGCTACTCGACCAGTGAGCTATTACGCACTCTTTAAATGAGTGGCTGCTTCTAAGCCAACATCCTGGTTGTTTTAGCGGCGACACATCCTTTACCACTTAACTTGAACTTTGGGACCTTAGTTGTAGATCTGGGCTGTTTCCCTTTTGACCACGTCACTTATCTGTCGCAGTCTGACTCCATATTAACAAGTATGTGCCATTCGAAGTTTGATATGTTTCGGTAGGCCGCGAAGCCCCCTAGACAATTCAGTGCTCTACCTTCACTACTCTCAATATAGGCTAGCCCTAAAGCTATTTCGAGGAGAACCAGCTATATCCAGACTCGATTGGAATTTCTCCGCTAACCACAACTCATCCCCGGGCTTTTCAACGAACGTGGGTTCGGTCCTCCACAGTATTTTACTACCGCTTCAACCTGTTCATGGTTAGGTCGTCTGGTTTCGGGTCTACGTCATCCAACTATCGCCCTATTAAGGCTCGCTTTCACTACGGCTCCGTGACTTAATCACTTAACCTCGCTACACAACGTAACTCGCCGGCCCGTTCTACAAAAAGTACGATACCACCCTGTTAGTAGGGCTATATCTGCTTGTAAGCATAAGGTTTCAGGTTCTCTTTCACTCCCTTCCCAGGGTTCTTTTCACCTTTCCTTCACAGTACTATACGCTATCGGTCACTAGGTCGTATTTAGCCTTAGGAGATGGTCCTCCTTCCTTCTCGCAGGATTCCACGTGCCCCACGATACTCTGGATTCTAACCGCTGTCTTCAGATTTCGCCTACGGGAATTTCACCCTCTTTGTCCAATTTTTCCAAATTGTTCAACTATCTTACAACTCACTTGTGTTAGTCCAAACCCCTCTGTATATCACTATACATCGGTTTAGGCTCTTTCCCTTTCGCTCGCCACTACTCAGAAAATCGTTATTTACTTTCTCTTCCTCCAGGTACTTAGATGTTTCAGTTCCCCGGGTTCCCTCTCTATACACTATGTATTCATGTATGAGTAACCAATCTGCATTGGTTGTGTTCCCACATTCGGATATCTACGGATCTCAGTTCATTTGCAACTCCCCGTAGCTTTTCGCAGCTTGTCACGTCCTTCTTCGGCGCCTAGTGCCAAGGCATCCACCTTACGCTCTTCGTAGCTTAATCATTTTTTTTGTCGATTATCCTATTTCAGATCTTTATGTTTCTGTTTTCCTCAGCATTTTGCTTTGTTGATAGAAATTGTTAGTACATATACTACATATCACCACAACTATCTTTTTTCTTAGTTGTCGTTTTCTCGTATTATATTTAACTAATCTTTGTATGTCTTTCACCATACTGAATTACTCTTCGTCTTTAAGTAATTCTCTACTATGCAGTTGTCAATGTGCAGTTTTTTTTCGGTTAGACCGAGTGGTGGGCTCAAGTGGACTCGAACCACCGACCTCACGCTTATCAGGCGTGTGCTCTAACCAGCTGAGCTATGAGCCCATTGTGGTGGAGATAAAGAGAGTCGAACTCTTGACCTCCTGCTTGCAAGGCAGGCGCTCTAGCCAACTGAGCTATACCCCCACAATGTGGATGTGCTATCTTTTTTATGCTTTTTTTAGACAGCCTTTATATAATAACAAAGCGCTAATACCTTGTCAAATACTTTTTTGTACTTTTTTATATAAATTTTTTCGCTGTTTTTAATATAGTTTCAAAGCGCATTTTTCTGTCTTTTAAACGTAAATGAACCTTACTCTTAAGACCTGCGTTTTGCGATTATAGCAATTTTTTCTTTTTCAAAATTATCGTTGCAATTATCGTGCATATTAATGATATTCCAACGACAATAAAGAACCCTGCTTTATCAAGCACGCTTCCAGTTTGGAATGGAACCCATGTATTCATTCCCCAAATAGAAGCAATTAATGTAGGGATAGAAATTATAAGTGTAACACTTGTCAAAACCTTCATTACCACATTTAAGTTATTAGAAATAACAGATGCGAAAGTTTCTGAAGTAGTAGATATGATATTTCTATAAATACTACTCATTTCTATAGCCTGCTTTGTTTCAATTGATACATCTTCCAATATATCTCTATCATCTTCGTATATCTTTAAGAATTCACCAAGTTTTCCCTTTGAATTCATAAGTTTTGTGATTACGGCATCATTTCCTGCTAATGATGTAGAGAAATATAACAAAGAGTTTTCTAAATCTAACATTTGAATCAATTCTTTATTACGCGTAGATTTATGTAATTCGTTTTGAATACGTTGAGATGCTTTATCAATTTGCTTTAGATATGCAATGAATTTTGAAGCAACATTATTCAAAATTTGGAACATAAATTTTGACTTCATTGAGGTTGAGAAGCCTTTTACTCTATTGCGAATAAAATCTCTTATAACAGATGTATCTTTTAAACAAACTGTTATTATCAAATTCTCTTTTACCAATACTCCTAATGGAATTGTAAAATAAGAATAATAATCATCTTCTTCCTCAATTACTGGAATATCTACTAAAACTAAAGCGTAATCATCTTCTGTCTCAATTCTTGAGCGTTCTTCAGAGTCAAGAGCAGCTTTTAAAACATCATCTTCTATTCCGCTAATTTTAGAAATCAAAGCAACTTCCTTGTCACTAGGATTGACTAGGTTGATCCAACTATCTTTGATTTCATATTCTGGACTTAAGAAAAGTTCTTCTGTAATAGGTTGAAGCTTCTTGTTAACATCAGTTTTGAAGATTTCAATCATTGCTCTCACCTCCTACGCTAATAGTAAACTTATAATAACCAATTAAAAAACGTTTGGCAACCATAAAACCAAAAAAAATTTTAAAAAAATTAAACCGCCAATATTGTGACGGTTTTTATACAAAAAAACTATTTATGTTTTACTCTATTTTGTTATTAATATTGTATTATTTCGTTCTTTCCTAATACGTATATTAATTTCTTATCTACTTTTACTCCCATACATGTTTCAATAGCTTTTTGATACAAGTTTAATTGCACTTGATAGGTTTCTTTTATCTTGTCTATACTCTCATTAGAATATTTATAATCTACCAATATAACACTATCCGCATTTGGATCTTTTATTATTAAATCGATAGTACCTTGAAGCAATATCTTATCCTCTATTCCATCGCCAAACACATCATTCGAAGGAAGATACATCTTAAACTTCTTTTCTTTATAACATTCACTATGTCTAGCAATTTTCATCAATTCACTATCTAAGCATTCATAAATAATTTTAGGAGATACTATTTTAGCCTCATCCTCTGTTATTTGGCCCTTAGCTAGCATTGTTTCAATAGATTCTTTTACATCTTCTAACGTATAGTTATTAAAATCTATTAATTCCATAACATGGTGATATGCTGTTCCTTCAGATGTCGTATGTCTATATATATTTTCTTTGTCCTTTTTGCTTGGCAAATAATTGACAACCTCATCTTCGTCTCTTGCTGCTTTATTTGCTTCTGTTACGGTTTTAACAAGACTCATAGTCGTAGAATCTATATGAGGATATGTATCATTTAGTTGAGCTTTAATCTTATGTAACAAATCCTCATCTATCTCATCTTTAAACATTTCTATATCTTGTTCTGTTTCATCTAATTCATTTTCTATAGGAGTTTTATCAAGATATGTGTCAAAGAATTTAGGATTTTTTTGGTTTGTATAAAGTAATATATCAAAGAAAGATTTAATATCACTAAAAGATAAATCCGATTTTTTTTCATCTACATTAGAAGCTGTAACAAACAAATATTCTTTTGCTCTTGTTAAAGCTACATATAACAATCTCATCTCTTCCGTAATAGATTCTTTATTATTTAGATACTTTAACATGTTTTTTTGATTTGAGTCTTCATAACAATCCTCTTCTTCGCTTATATGTGGAAGCATAACGCCATATTCTTTATTTGTAGTTGCTTTAAGTGGTTCTGTGCTATTTTTGCCTTTATTTCCGTCCGCAAATCTTTTGTTTGCGTTAATTAAGAAAACAACAGGATATTGCAAACCTTTACTTGCATGTATAGTTGATGTATTTACACAGTTATCACTACTAAGGTTTGATGCTTCTATTTTTTCTATATTAGGATTAGTTCTAGCAATAGATAAGAATCTAGAAAGCGAAACATTATATGCTTTACTCTTTATTTGATTAATAAATGTTTTTACTTGGAAAAGAAGTTTAGAACCATTTGGATTAGACAGTATATTCTCTACAAATAAATCATCTTGAGTTATCTCTTCAAGAATCTCATCAACCTTACAATATCTTGCTTTAAACTTATAGCCATTAATCTTTTCCTTAAAAGCATCAATTTTCGTCTTAATCTCATCTTCTTTTTTATAATTATCAAAAGCAAGATAGAAATTCCCATCTTTGTTAGATTTATCAAAATTATCTCTAATATTAACTAATTCCTCTTGTGTAAAGCCTCCAAAGTTTGACAATAATACAGAAACCAAATTTACATCATCATAATAGTTGTCAATAATTTTCAACAAAGACATTAAACTCGAAATTATTTCGTTATCATCGTCTACAGCAACACCTGAGACGTCAACAGGAATACCATTTTTAATTATTGCTTGAATAATTGGCTGAGCAGAATCTTTTGCCCTACATAAAAGTGTTATATCTTTATATTCTATATTTCTTAAATATTCTGAGCATCTATTCTTTGAATTATGTTCAATATAATTTTTTAGATAATCGGCATTATACTCTTTTTGCTCCATTTGAGCGGCACTTTTAGCCATAGCTTCAACTTTTTTTTCAAATCCTTCTTTAACAATCTTTTTGTTATTAACTAAGTATTTGATTTTTTCTGCAATATATTTTCCTTCTGCTTCGCCTTTAATAATATTTATATTCTCTACATCCAATTTAACGCTATATACGTCTTTTGCTTCTTTTTCTTCTTCCTTGTCTTCAATAGAATCTTGAGGAGTTGTGTTGCAAATCTTTATTGAAACAATAGGATCTACCTCTGCACAATCATAAAACTGTTGTCCAAATTCCAATTGAGCATCATTCCTATAATCTACACCTGTTGTTTCTTTTTCCATGCATTCATTAAAAATATCATTACAAAAATCTAATATTTTTTTTCTGCTTCGATAATTACTTTTTAATGACAATGCGTTTCCTTGAGTAGGGTCCTTAGTATAAGAATCAACTTTTCCAATAAAAATTGTTGGATCAGTATGTCTAAAACCATATATGCTTTGTTTTACATCCCCAACCATAAACACATTATTATTGTTTGATAATTTGTTAATTATTGTTTCTTGAACCTTGTTGATATCCTGATACTCGTCGACAAAAATAAATCTATATCTTTCTCTTAAAGTCTTTTTGCATTCCTCATCATCAAGCAATGTTAACATATAATGTTCAAGATCTGAAAAATCAAGTTTATTGTCTTTTGATTTCAAAGTCGAATATTCTTCATCGACTTCATCAATAATGTTTAAATAAGCATCGATTATATTTCTATCATATTGATTAAAGGAAATACCAGAATCAGTCTTTTTAATTTTCTTAAGAATATCTGCCATAGATTGTTTATAATTTTTTATTTCTTCGCACATTCCTTTTGGAAGGTTAGGAATCTTATCAAACACTGGCTTATCAAGTTCACATTTTCCAATAAAATCTTCGTTTGTAGACAATAAATCATTTAAACAATTCCTTCCTTTCTCTTCGATAGATAAATTGGATTTTAATTCTTGTCCTTTTTGTAACAATTCTATGAACTTTCTTTTTATATCTGCATAAAACTTCTTTTTTATCTCTTCAGAACATTCATATGCTCTTATATTATTTTCATTGTCTTTATATGTTTCATTTGGTTTTTTTGAAACATTAGAAACTCTTAAAAATTCATACGTGCTAATGATGTTTTTTTCAAAAGAATATCCCATCAATCTATTCAAATCTTTGTATTCTTTTGATTTATCATCTTTCGCGTGTTTTTCTATTACATTAGATATAGCCTTTTTTAGAATTATATTGCTCTCATCCTCTTCCATAACAGAAAAAGTTGGATCTAGATTTAACTTTGAAAAATATTCTCTAATAATAATGCTACAGAAAGAGTGAAGTGTTGAAATGCTTGCAAGAGGTAATTCTTCTAGTTGCCTTTTTAAACTCTCTTGCAACTCTTCATCGTCTGTTTTATTTATTAACGCTTTTATTTTTTTGGCTGTTTTATTCTTTAAATCTCTTGCGCTGGCTTTTGTAAAGGTTACAATCAACATGCTATTTGTCTCTACCTTAGGACCAAGTTCTCCAGATATTAATCTAGCAACCTTTTCCATCATTATCGTAGTTTTTCCACTACCAGCTGAAGCTGATACAATTGTGTTTTGACCTATACTATTTATTGCTGCATTCTGTTCGTCTGTAAATCTCATTAATTGTTACCTCTTTCTGTTATTTTTGTAAAAATAGCTTTTTTATTGCAGTTGTCTTTTCTTTGTCTTTCTATATGATTGTTGATATTGCAAAACGCTTTGTAATTACAATAAGAGCAAGGAGATTTAGCCATAGGAGAAGATGCAATGTATCCCTCTTCTATTTCTTTTGCCGCATTTTGTATTAAATCATATGAATAATCACATAGTTTTTCAAATTCCTTAGTATCAAGAATATTACCGACACTATTACCTGATCTTTCTTGCATACTAATCAATTGAGATTCTTTATTACTATCATTAATTGTATTATCCAAATTTCCAATTAATTCTCTATTAGAAAAACCTATATACTTTAGGTTATTTTTTGTATCTTCTTTATCCTGTAGCTTGTTATTTAGTAAAAAGTAGTATGCTCCAGCCGGTTGCATTTTCAAATTCTGCATTAAAACCTTTAAATAAATCAATGGTTGAGTTGTTTGCCCGAACCAAATCTCTTTAGGTGTGAACTCAATTTTGCTCTTTGTTTTATAATCTATAACCAAACACTCTTTATCACAGGTATCTACTCTATCTATAATTCCCTTAAGTTTTAATGTTCTTTTTGGTGTTTGTATTGTAATACTTTCTTTATCCCCTTTTCCAAATTCGTATTCAAGATACTTTGGTTTAAATTTAGTAACTTTCATCTTTTCTCTTAATATCTTCAAGGTTTTGGATGCTGTTTCGATAATCGTTCTTTTGGTAAAAGAAAGCTCATCGTTATTTAAATATTGATAATCTTTGTTTAAATTTATAAAATTATCTAAAGCTTCTTTAACAAACTCATCTATATCCATTGTTTCCCACTGACTATCACCGAAAAAAGCTTCCATAATAGCATGAAGAATAGTTCCGTTATCTCTTACCTTAGCACCACCAATTTCTCTTTCTTTAACTTTAAGAATATAATCCATATAATATGTAAAAGGACAAGATAAATATTTGTTTATTTTACTTATAGAAATAGTACCTTCTTTTCCAAATGGACTGAAGTCATTACTTACTTTAGTTAAGTCTAAAGATGATTTAATTCGTTCTTTTTTATATATAATATTTTCAACTACTTCTTGGCCATATTCTTCGCAACAAATATGATATAACACATTCATCACTTTTCTTATATTGCCTTTATATTGAACTTGCTTTTTCTCTACCTGCTCTTTTAGTTTTATAAGTTCAAGCAAAACATTTTTTTTGCTTGTAATGTTTTTTATCATTAAATCTATTGGAGTATCATCTTCAATCTTTCCAAACGAATAAACTTCTGTTTTTAATATATCTTGCAAATATTCAATTACAGGCGAGGCTTGTAACTCTGCTCCGGAGATATCGCTTTTTGGATATGAGACTTGTAAGCCCTTTTTAGCTTTCAACAAAATAGTTAAAACATTTAATCTTTCTATACTATTAACATCATATACATTTGGATATATGCAAACCCCATGTTTATTCCATTCTAGATATTCATGAGGAGATATTAATCCTGCCTCTGTTGTTTCGCTTGGGAAAAGACCATCGTTTGCACCCATTACAAACATATAATCTTTTTTCATATATACAGTCTTATTAACTGAACCTATATAAACGCAATCTATATACATAGGAATTGTACTTATCTCTTGAGATGATATAGTGGATTCTAAGATTTGAACAAACTTTTCAAAGCTCATTTCGCACTCACCTAAAATAGCACTAAGCTGAGATAAAATTTCATTTAACTTTGAGCACACTTGTCTTGTTATAGATGCTTCAACAATAAAACTTTTTTCTTCCTGTTCTAAAGCAAAATCTTCACATGTTTTTTCTGCCTCAACCTTTTGCATAAAATCTTTTATTGCATTTACATATTCTTTTACTGTTTTACCTTTTATATTCTCTAAAGGACTAAGATTATCAAGTAATTTTTCTTGATATTTCTTTGCTTTAGCCAATTCATATTCTGTTCCATATTTTAACTCTTGCTTAAAGCCTTTTTCGTAATTTAGTCCATATTTTAATATATAGTTTTCAAAATAATTAATTGCATTTCCTTCTTTAGTTGAACCCATTTCCTTTAAATAAGCAATGACATCCTCTTGTCTATATCCGTTTAAAACAGTTTTGCAAGCAAATAATAATTGCTTAATAAAACTTTGATTATACAAACTTGTCTTTACATCCATATAAAAAGGAATATTATTTCTTCTAAATATTGATTGAATTGAAGATTTATAGTTGTCTATATCGCAACAAACAATAGACATATCTTTATATCTTTGATCGCCCTTTGATATAATTGCTTTTATTTGATTAGCAACCCCTTGAACTTCCTCTTCAATATCTGTCGCCATCATTAATTGAACTTTATTAGATTTAATATTATTATCTGGGATTTTATATGAGAACAAGTTCTTTCTTATTTCTTCAAACTCCTCATCTAAAACCTCATTTATATATTCCTTTTGTAAATCACATCCAGCGCCTTTTACTAAAGCTTCTATACTTTGTCTTGTCTTTGGGTATATGTGTTTGTTGTCGTCATTTGATTCTATTACACCAATATAGAACTTTTTATCTACATCTTGATTTTTTAGCAATGAAAATATAATATCGTATTCCAATTTATTAAAATATGTAAATTCGCAAATATATATGTTGTAATTACAATACTCCCCTTTATCTGCAGCTTCTTTTATTACTTCTAATTTTGAAACGGCATCGTAGCAAGAATTAACACTTGCCTCAAGATATTTATTATAAATAAGCAAAATATCTTTAGCTTTATTTTGATATTTTTCAGGTAAAGATTCTAGTAATTTTGATAAGTCTGAAGTAGTAATATTATTAAGTCTTATTTGATTTATCACTTTTAAAACTTCATTAGAAAATCCAACATATCCTGCTGATGTTTTGTAATAAAGTAATTTAGACTTGTTCTCTTCAATTACCTTTCTAATAAGCATCATTTGAGATTGATTATTAAATATCTTTTTGTTTTCTTTTTTTAGATATAAATCTGCAAGACGAGAAAAAGAAACAACCTCTATATCAAAAGATCCAACAATACCTAAATATTCTAAAGTCCTCGTTTCATAAGAAAGCACAACCCTATCTGGGACGATAATTAATTGCTTTTCTCCCTTTTTAAAATTTTGTTTTAATTTCTCTAGAACAAAGGTTCCATCAAGTGTATTAGATATAATCAGATTCGCCATCGTTTCTTCCCTCTACATTTTTTTATTTTATAAAAAATTCTCAATATATATAATAATAAATTTTTGCGTTACTGTATATAGAGCTCTTAGTATTTTTTGGAGTGCTGTCTTAATAATGAGACATCTCTTTTTTCTTAAATTGTTGTCAAAAGATTTTAATATTTTTGCATTTGCCATATTGCAAAAAACTAAATTTTTGCTCCATATTATATTGATTTACAATAAAGACATTTTTTGTTACAATAAACTAGAATTTTAAATTAAGGAATTTAAAAAATGAAAAAGACATTTTTATTAATAGTTGTAGTAATTTCTATTTTGGTTTTATCTTTAGCTTTTGTTTCATGCAATAACTCTTCTGCAACATTACAATCTAGTATTTCAGAAATGGGTTTATGGCTTGAAAGAATTTTGCCAGAGACTTTTGAATACGACATGATGGTTGCTCAAACAGATGAAAAGATTGGAAAACTTACAACAAAAGTAGAAAACATGGCTAAAGATGTAGCATATTATGTTTACGAAGATGGTATTACTAAAACTCAATCTAGTGAAAAAACTGCACTATATACATTTAAAGCAACAAAGCCAAATGCTTATATTATTTCTAATGAATTGATTCTTGATGATGGATCTTATTCTCAAGTTTCTTATACTTGCGTATATAACAATTTACAATTCTTTGGCTCTTACGTTAAAACTGTTGAAAACGACACAACTACTGTTGTCGTTAAACAAAACGAAGACGGCAAAAAATGCTATTTCAAAAAATTAGTTAATGGAGAAATAGTAAAAGAAGACAATATGAAATCTGACACATATACTTCAAGTGCATATTATGAAAATTGCATGTTATATTTTGCACTAAGAGTTGTAACTACATCTTTTAATGGATTTACTTTTAAAACATACGATATAGATAAAAAAGAAAAGATTCAAGTTTCTACTACTTGTGCTGCAAGTGAGGAAAAATATGTTTACAACGAAGTAGAATATGAATATAGAAAAGTATCCGCTACTACATCTAATGATTTAACAGGAAAAAGCGCTGCTGTTTCTTGTTATGTTGTTAATGATTCTCAATTAATAAATGGATACTCAAATGTGGTTTTAGCTATATTTGAAGGCGACTATAAATATATACTAAAATAAGTTTAGAAATGAATTCACATGGCCACTTAATCATATTAGGTGGCCTTTTTTCATATTTTATAATATGTTATCTTTATATTTTGATAATCAAAATGGATGCATAATTTGTAATCAATGTGTTGTGGAATATTGCTATAAAACATCAAGTAATATCTTGCCGCTTATTTTTATTCCATTTGACGAGACTTCTTCCCCTATTTTTACCACCATTAAGATAGTGAACAATGAAATACAAGCAAACAAATATCTCATCATTGCAAAAATAAATCCTTCCTCCTTTTACATATCTTTCAAAAAAGATATATCCTGCATAACTCAACCAAACATATATTATGAGGAAGAATTGAAATTAAAAAAACAACACATTTTTACTGCTCATGAAAATGCGAACATATATTATTTATCTTTAGAAACTGAAAGCGAGATTTATAATGCTATTACTCCAGGAAAGCTTAATGAAATCTCTATAAAACATGCGGAACTTTCCTTTGGAGAATTAATCACAATACTTGCAAATATAGAAAAACAGAAATATATTAATATTTTGTTTTATGGCGACGATTACACCTCTATTCTATCCTGTCAATGCGATGATATTGTCTTTATAGATAATGAAATTATATTAATAGATGAAATAAACGATTCTTTAAAAAGAATTGTTAAACGACATTTTTGCTTTGTTGATGGACAATATAAAGAAGTTTCAAGAGAATTTGCTTATAGAGTAGCACCAAATATATCCTCTTTTTCTATACCATATATCTTTTTAGAAAGCATATATATAAAAGACTTCGAGTACGCAAAAAAACTATGTTTAGAAAGTTCATATGACATTTTTTTAGATATGCTAAATGGATTTGAAAAAATCATATTATTAAACGATTTTTATGTTAAAAATAGAGTTTCCCTTCTATATAAAAAAGAAAGTCAAAATGTAATTAAAAACTTTGACTTTCTTATTGAAAACAATATAATCACTAATGTTTCTATTGTGCAATAACGTTTACAACTATGCTAAAAGATACTCCTGTATAAATCTTGCATTCAACGCTATATTTGCCGATAGCTTTTATTTGGTCTTTAATTACAAATTTCTTTTTATCAATTGTATATCCTAGTTTAGAAACTTCATCTGCAATTTCCTTGCTAGTAACAGCACCAAATAGTTTTCCTGTTTCTCCACATTTAACTGAAATTGTAATTACCTTATTGTTTAAAATATTGGCAATATTCTTTGCCTCTGCTAGTTCTTCAGCTTTGCGTTTTGCCTCTGCTGCATTTTTTTGATTTGTTTCATTTATTACGCTTGCAGTAGCTTCTTTAGCAAATCCTTTCTTAATTAGAAAGTTTCTTGCATAGCCATCATTAACTTCAATAATCTCGCCTTTTTTACCTTGAGCTTTTACATCTTGTAATAACAATACTTTCATTTTTATCACCTCGAAATAATATTAGCATAACAATATTTTTTATTCAACAGCGAAAAATGAATAAAAACTCCAATAATAAAAATAATAAAGATAGGAGGCGTAGATAAATGAAAGGACTAAAATGTACAACTTCAAATTGCGAGTTTAATAACAATTATCATTGCACAGCAGGCTTTATTACTATAAATAAGCGCGGTGTTTGCGAAACAAGACAAAAACGTGAAATGGGAATACTAGAACAAACTAAGGTTAATATGGAAGCAAGCAAAGACTTTTCGTATGAAGATAATGATGACACTTTTATTCAATGCAATTGCTTTCCTTGCAAATATAACAAAGGATGTACTTGCACAAGCAAAACAGTTGATATTAAAGATGGATTATTAAAAACTCGTTGTTTTACAAAAGAAGAATAATACACCCTTGCGGGTGTACATATTATTTATTTCCATTTATTAAATAATCCAGTGGATTTACTCTCTTCCCATCTTTTAATATTTCAAAGTGTAAATGCGGTCCATCTGCTATTTCACTTAATGCATTTTCAGATATTTTACCAATTACTTGTCCTTTTTGAACTTTATCTCCAGCTTTTAAGGAAACACCATCAAGTAATTTGTATACACTTTGATATCCTTTTATATGAGAAATTGTTACAGTTGTTCCATTAAAACTATCTGTCGTTACACTCTCTACTACGCCATCGAAAACACATTTTACTTCACTGCCAGCCTCTGCTTTAAAATCCATTCCCTCATGTGTTGCCCAATGTTTTTGAGTGGCATTCCATACCAATTCTGTATCTGAAAATCCCTGTCCTTCAACATACGAATCTAGTGGAGCTATAATATAGAAAGTCTCTTCTACATCTATAGTTGGATTATCTACTTGTTTTTGTTCGTTAGAATCTAGATTTGTATCTTGATCTTGGTTATCTACATCTGTATTATCAGGTGCAGGAGACAAAATATCTTCATTATCATTTGGGATTTGAGCTTTCGCTTTATTTGAATTAATTACTGCAGCGACCGTAATTACTGTTGCAAGTGCCAAAACGCAAACTCCCATAATAATATAGTAAATATTATGCTTTAAAAATGTTAATGCTTTATTCATTATAACAGCGGCTTTTTCATTTGTTTTATTTCCTTTTGACATATAATACCTCCTAATATTCCCCTACAAGCAAAGGAATACCTATTTTTACATTTTCTTTCGAAATAGCAACTTCCACATTTATATATCTGTTGTCTACTTCTATAGATTCATCGATAGAACTTGTGTACAAATAATATATAAGTACATTCTCTACTTTTTCATAGGAAACAATAATGCAGTTCAATTGCTCTATTATTTCATCGATTGAAATCTTTTTATATGTAAATTCGATAGATATTATATTTGAAAAATCCTCCTGTATTTTTTCTATGTCTCTATTGGATAAGGTATATCTTGTTACCCCAAATGCGCTAGTTTTAGATGCTGCATCAATATCTAAATCGCTTGATTGAGAATACACCTTTATTTCGTCTGCATTAGGCAAATTAACCTTATATGTAAGCATAGATATAACGCATAATAGTATAGACACAATTACAAGCAATATTATTTTTTTCATTCTTGCCTCGCTTAAAGTATTGACCAATATTTAATATTTAAATCAATCCAAGTAAAAATAGTTGAAAATAATCTGAAGATTGAGAAGAAAAAATAGCCGCATATGAAATATAGTCATATATTTTTCTAAAAGATATACTCATATCATATCCTTTATCTTTTAAACAATTTTTATATGCTTTAATAAGCGGGATAACCTCATCATATTTTCTTTTAAACGACTCTATATTGTATGAACTGATAAACTTAAAGGATTCTTTCCCTAATTCTTTTTTGCTAGATAAAGTCTTAAGTATCCCAAAAGATGGGATATTTAGCATCTTTGACATTATTTTTATTGCATTATCAAAATCTCCTGGATAAGTTAACATGTTAATGTTTTTAACAGCCATATAAAATCTTATGATCATCATTAAACACAAGACAAATAAATCCTTTTTTATATCCTCACAAATAGATGAAAAGTATTTAACAACAAGATCATATTTTTGCGACTCTTCTTGATGTGCTTGCATTGCCAAAGCATATGATTCTATTGGATTTGTGTAATTAATTGAAATGTCATTATATTCAAGTAATAATAACGCTAATTGCGAATATATATCACAATATAAAGATGTTTCATATTTTTGCATAAATACAATGCATCTTGGTGGACTTATGAGCGAAAGTACATCAAGCATAAACAAATCGCTTGGTATAAATATATAATCAAGTGGATATACATCTATTTTTTTGAGCGTCTTAATGCTTCCATATACAATTACGTTTTTTACTCCTTCTACTGCCTCATATAAATTATCTTCTAATGTATATTTTCTATACTCAATTTTATTAATAGAAAAGTAATTATCAATTTCTTCTATATTTTGATCTTTTTCAACTATTAAAGATGTTTTCCCTAAATACATATAGTTTTTTAAATTATTAAAATCAGTTTCATATTTAATATTCATATTAAAAAAAATACCACGATTATACGTGGTAGTTTTATATTATTTTGTCTATTTTTACATTATTTCAATAAGTGTTTCAATAAGTTTTTCCATCTCTTCTTGAGTGCCTATTGTGATTCTTAAATAGTCTCTAATTCTATCTAAATCAAAATGTCTTACTAGCACTCCATTTTTCTTTAGATTTAAATATAAATCCTTTCCCTTGCATTCAATATGCTTTGCAAATACAAAGTTCGAAGATGAAGGCAAAACATAAAATCCCAATTCCTTTAATTTTGTTATTGTCCACTCTCTAGTTTGTACAATTTTATTAATATTAGATTCAAAGTAATCTCTATCTTCAATCGCCGCTTTTGCTACTGCTTGAGTTAATCTATTTACGGTATAAGAATTGATTGAATTTTTAATTGTATTTAGAGCACTAATAAGTTTAGCGTTGCCAAGAGCAAATCCACATCTTATTCCTGCTAAAGAATAAGACTTTGAAAAAGTTCTAACAACAAGTAGATTGTCAAATTCTTTAATGTATTCTGCCATAGAATAATTAGCAAAATCTACATATGCTTCATCTACAATTACCACTTTGTCTTTATTTGCCTTTATTATAGAAATCAAATCCTGTTTATCAAGAATAATTCCTGTTGGCGCATTTGGATTTGTAATAATAATTCCCTTTACTTTATTACCTAAATTTATATAATCATTTGCTTCAATTTCAAAGTTGTCATTTAAAGGAATAACATGAGTGTTAATTTTATACATATTAGCCCAAACTTTATAAAACGAATAAGTTATATCTGCAAAAGCAACAGGCAAATCATTTGGATCAAAAAATGCAGGAAAACACATGGCAAGTACTTCGTCCGATCCATTTCCTAAAAAGATATTTTCCTTCCCTACGTTGTAAATCTTGGATAAAGAATCTGCTAACACATTACTGTCAGGATCTGGATATAATCTCAATGACGAATAATCATAACTTTTAATAATCTTTTCCACTTCTTTAGAAGGAGGATAAGGATTTTCATTTGTATTGATTTTTATATATTTTTTGTCCTGTGGTTGTTCGCCAGCAACATATGGGCAAATAGATTCAACTAACTTTGAAAAATACATGTAATTCACCTCGAAAACATATTATCATACCTATTATTTGTAGTCAATTTATAGTATTATTAAAGTATATAAGGAGAAATCAAAAATGTATATTCCTCAAGATAACTATATGCTTTTATCAATTATAAACATGAAACTTAGAGATTCATATTCTTCCCTTGATTCATTATGTGATTCAGAAGACATTTCAAAAGAAGAAATTATAACAAAACTTAAATCAATAGGTTATAACTACAATAAAGAATTAAATCAATTTATTTAATATTTATATATCAAAAAGGCTGTCATTGACAGCCTTTTATATTTTTATAGGTTCGTAAAGATAAATTACTTAACTTCTACTTCAGCACCAGCGTCTGTAAGTTGTTTAGCTAAATCATCAGCTTCAGCCTTTGGACAAGCTGTCTTAACTGCCTTTGGAGCTCCGTCAACAACTGCTTTAGCTTCAGCAAGGCCTAAACCTGTAGCAGCCTTAACAACTTTGATAACAGCGATCTTATTAGGACCAGCTGCCTTTAAGATAACATCAAATTCTGTCTTTTCTTCTGCTGCTGGAGCTGCTGCACCACCAGCTGCTGGAGCTGCAACTGCCATAGCTGCTGCGCTAACACCAAATTCTTCTTCAATTGCCTTAACTAGATCGTTAAGTTCTAATACTGTCATTCCTTTAATTTCTTCGATTAACTTTGCGATATCCATTTTTATATCCTCCAATAATTTCTAAATTTTTTAAGCTATTAAGCTTTTTGTTCTGCTACTTGTTGTAGCGCTCTTGCTAAGCCGCTGATTGGGCTTTGTAACATACCAAGTAATTGTGCAATAAGTACTTCCTTTGATGGGATAGCTGCTAATGCATTTACTGTGTCTGCTGTGATGTATGCATTATCCATGCATCCACTCTTTACTTTTAAACAATTAACTTTTGCTGAAGCATCTTTAATTACTTTACAAGCGGCTGTTAATTCTCCGTTTGCAAAGGCAACAGCAGTAGGCTCTTGTAAATCATTTGCAAATCCTTCAATGCCAAGTTCTTCTAGTGCCTTGTTTACAAGTCTATTCTTTAAAACTTTGTATTCAACTTTTGCTTCTCTGCATGCAGCACGTAGTGCAACATCATCAGCAACTGTAATACCTTTGTAGCTTACAAGAATAAAACCATTAGAAGCTTGGATCTTAGATTTGATATCTTCGATTTGTTGAGCTCTTAAATCTCTTGCTACTGACATTCCTTACCTCCTATAAATAATAAATCCCTCTAGCCAAAGACATAGAGGGATAATAGTTCAATTATACTATTTTCTCTAACCTCGGCAAGATATTAAGCTTTTTCAAGCACTTGCTGTCTTTGGCAAGAATAAATTTCGTAATTTATAATACAATAATGTATTATGTGTGTCAAATAAATTGACGTGTTTTTTAAGCCTTAACTCTAACGCCAGGACCCATTGTTGAAGAAATTGAAATACTTCTTACATATTGACCCTTTGCTGAAGATGGCTTAGCCTTTAAAATTGCTTCGTATATAGCTTGATAGTTTTCAATTATTTTTTCAGCTCCGAAAGATTTCTTTCCGATAGCAACGTGAATAATATTTGTCTTATCTAATCTATATTCTACCTTACCTGCTTTGATTTCATTAACAGCCTTTGTAACGTCCATAGTAACTGTTCCTGATTTTGGATTTGGCATTAATCCCTTAGGTCCTAAAACCTTACCGATTCTACCTACAAGTCCCATCATATCTGGTGTTGTAACACATACATCGAAATCAAACCAGTTTTCATTCTTAATCTTATTGATTAATTCTTCTCCGCCTACATAATCTGCACCAGCAGCTTGAGCTTCATCAGCCTTTGCTCCTTTAGCGATAACTAAGACTTTCTTTGTTTTACCTGTTCCGTTTGGCAATACTACAACGCCTCTAACTTGTTGGTCAGCGTGACGAGAGTCAACACCAAGCTTAACATGTAATTCTACAGATTCATCAAATTTTGCTGTAGCTGTTTGTAACATAACATTAACTGCTTCACCGATATCATAGGCCTTAGCAGATTCAACTAACTTAGCAGCTTCTAAATATCTCTTACCTTGTTTCATATCTACTTCCTCCTATTACTCTTCTACCAATACGCCCATTGAACGTGCTGTACCTGCAACCATGCTCATTGCTGCTTCTAATGATCCAGCTGTTAGATCTGGCATCTTTTGCTTAGCAATTTCTTCTACTTGAGCCTTTGTAAGTTTAGCAACTTTATCTTTATTAGGCTTTGCGCTTCCAGATTGAATTCCAACCATTTTCTTGATTAATACTGGAACTGGTGGAGTTTTTAAGATGAATGTGAAGCTCTTGTCTTCATAGATTGTCATTACTACTGGAATAATGAATCCATCTTGTGATTTTGTCTTTTCGTTAAATTCTTTTGTAAATGCAGGAATATTAATACCGTGAGGTCCTAAAGATGATCCTACTGGTGGTCCTGGAGTTGCCTTGCCGGCTGGTAATTGTAATTTAACTACTGCTTTAACTTTCTTTGCCATAGTTTAATCCTCCATATAGCAATCGTGGTATATCGAAACGCATTAAATAGATTTACGTTTCTCCCATGCTCTTGCGAGCTTTATTAACTTAAATTTTTTCAACTTGAGCAAAGTCAAGATCCATTGATGTTTCTCTTCCGTAAATTACGATATTAACCTTAATCTTTTGATCATCTGGTCTAATATCAATAACTTCACCTTCCCAATCCTTAAATGGACCAGATAAGATTGAAACATTGTCTCCAACTTTGATCTTCAAATCTTCTATCTTTACTTCTTCCAATTGTGCTTTCTTTACTTCATCTGCAGACATTGGAATAGGAATATTTTTTGCATCTGCGCAAAAACCTCTTGTTCCTCTTGTAGACTTAACAGCCCACCAACTTTGTTTTGTATAAATCATCTTAACAAAAACATAGTTAGGATATTTTGGTTTTTCAACAGTTTTCTTCTTGCCGTTTCTTTCTACATAAGTGATTTCACGTGGTACAGATACGTCTAGTACTAGATCTTTATATAAATCAGAATTTATAAGTTCTCTAATTTCTTGTTCAACGATTGATTCATAGCCGTGTTGAATATTTAGAATATACCATTGTGGAACGTCCATTTCTAACATATCGTCTTACCTCCTTATACTAGCAATCCAAGTAACCATGCCCAAAGGCTATCGAAGCCCATAACAACTAATAAAAAGAAAAGAACAACAACCAAAACTGTTACTAAAGAAGTCAATGTAATTTTCCAAGTTGGCCAATTAACCTTCTTTAATTCAGAGAACATTTCTTTAAATGCTTTACCAATTTTCTTTCCAGTTCTTACAAACCAGTTTTCTTTTTGGTTCTTATCTTTTTTGTCAGCTTTTGTTGAAGTAGAAACAGGAGCTTCTGTTCTATTTTCCATTGCTTCTCTTAACTTTTCTTGTTTTGCCATCTTTCTCTCCTAATTATTTAGACTCTTTATGTGCAGTTGTCTTTTTGCAGAATTTGCAATACTTGTTTAATTCAAGTCTGTCTGGAGTATTCTTCTTATTCTTGTATGTGTCATAGTTGCGTTGTTTGCATTCTGTGCATACTAGAGTAATTCTTGCTGTAGATGTGCTCTTTGCCATTTTTATATTCCTCCGCTAAAAAAATACACCCCGTTTCTTATGAGTGCGTTATCATTCTAACACATGAATATTGTGCTGTCAAACGAATTATATTTATAATTTATATTTTATATAAAAGGAGCTTTAAGTTTATCGTGTAGTATAATTCAAGCAAAAAAAATACTCCTAAGCTTTATGAATATATAAAGTTTAGGAGCAATTATTTGTAATTTTTATTATTTAGACATTTGTTAAATCGTCATTTGCAAAAGGTCCTGGAGCTACTTGCGAGATGTCGTGTTTAATAACAGCTTTTCTTCCCTTGATCTTGGCTTTAATTTCATCTTTCTTTTCTATTTGTTCAGCAAATATAGGCTTAAATGAACTTACAAAAGAAGATGCACCTTTCATAGCTTTAGCAACTAATTTTACAGTAATTCTTGGGCAAACTCTCATTCCTAAGTCCATCATTTTTGCCATTCCATCTAGAACTACTCTAATTTTTCTCTTTCCAATTGCATTGACAATTCTCTTACCAGCTGTTGCTGCTGTAATACCTTGTCCTTCAACTAATTTATCTGCTTTTTGTTGTCCAGCAGCCTCTCCTTCTCTTGCTTTATAAATATCTGTCTTAACAGGTCCTGGCATAATTGAGCAAACGCCTATTCCGTATCCTCTTAGTTCTTGAACTAAAGACTGTGTTAATCCGTTTACGCCACCTTTTGTTGCAGAATAAATTGCTTGTCCTCCAAAAGGCAAAATTGCAGAAGCAGAAGCAACGTTACAAATAAATCCAAATTGACTTTCTTTAACAAGTGGAATCATTGCTTTACAACTATATACAATGCTCAATAAGTTTGTATTGATAACTTTCATTGCTTGATCATCAGGCAAATCTGTATATTGTGTGAATGGTTGAATCATTCCAGCGTTATTAATAACAATATCTACACCAAAATTCATTGCTTTTAATTCTTCAGCAAATTTGTACCATTCTTCTTGTGAAGAAATATTAAATCTTCTATATGAAAATTTGTCTCCAAGTTCAGCTTTTAATTCATCTAGTTTTGCCTTATTTCTAGCTACACCCATAACATTACAGCCATACTTTTTAACTAAGATTAATAAAACTTCTTTTCCCATTCCTGTAGAACAACCTGTTAAAACAACATTTCTACCATATAACCAATCTTTTCTTCCCATATGTCCTCTTTTTTATTTTTTATTTTTATATTTAACCTTGTGAAGGTTTTCTTTGATCTAACTTAACATATTCTTGTCTATCACCAACGGCAACGTATGCAGGACGAATAATTTTACTTTGATTTATTAATTCTTCGATACGATGAGCGCTCCAACCTGCAATTCTTGCAATAGCAAATATTGGTGTAAATAATTCTTTAGAGATATGTAGCATTTTATAGATATATCCAGTATAGAAATCTATATTAACTGCAACTCCTTTAAACACATTTCTTTTTTCGGCAATTAGCTCAGGCGCCATTTTGTACACCTTTTGATATAATTCAAAGTCTGGAGTGTGCTCAAAATGATAATTTTCATTAAACAACATGCCTTTAAGAACATTAGCTCTAGGGTCAGATAAGGAATAAATCGCGTGTCCCATTCCATAAATTAGCCCTTGATGATCAAATGCTTGACCATCTAAAATCTTCTTCAAATAATTTTTTACTTCATCATCTGAATAATCTTTTACATGAGCCTTTATATCTTCCATCATTTCAACAACTTTAATATTTGCACCACCATGTTTAGGTCCTTTTAGTGATCCTAGTGCAGCTGCAATTGCTGAATATGTATCAGTTCCAGAAGATGTTACAACTCTAGTTGTAAATGTAGAGTTATTACCACCACCATGCTCTGCATGTAAAATTAAGCAAACATCAAGCAATCTTGCTTCTTCTGCAGTAAATTTATCTGTACCTCTAAGCATATACAAAATGTTTTCTGCTGTAGATAAATATGGCTTTGGATTTCTAATTTTTAAATTCTTTCCTTCGTGATAATATCTATGAGCCTGATAAGAATGAACTGCTAAAACTGGAAAACATGCTATTAATTTCAAGCATTGTGTGAATACATTTTGTATATCTAAATCCTCAGCTTTTTCATCATAAGAATATAAAGACAACACACACTTTGCCATAGCATTCATAATATTTTCAGAAACAGCTTTTAAAATTACATCTCTTAAAAAGGTATCTGGCAATTTTCTAAGTCCAGATAATAAGAAAATAAAGTCATCTAATTCTTGCTTATTTGGCAATTTTCCGCAAAGCAACAAATATGCGGTTTCTTCAAAACCAAATCTGCCATTATATGCGCCGCCTTCAATGATTTGTTGAATTGGAATTCCTCTATAAAAACATTCGCCTTCTATAGGGATTCGTTCACCATTTTCAGTATATCTAAAAGCATTAATTTCTGAAATTTCTGTAAGCCCTGTAACAACGCCGTTACCTTTTTTGTCTCTTAATCCTCTAAATACTTTGTGTTTTTCGAATAAATCCGCGGTAATATAATCACATTTTGAAGAAAGTGATGCAAGATTCTTAATTTTCTTTTTATTATCTTTTATAAATTTATTGTAATTTTCCATGTTGCCTATCTCGAATATCTTTTATAAATTAACACATTTGTACTTTTTTTGTCAATTATTAAGCATTAGTCATTAAAAAACAGGCGCCTAAGCACCTGTTTTTATTAATACTAATTTATATATTAGCCTTTGATCTTAGAAACAACACCTGAACCAACTGTTCTTCCACCTTCACGAATAGCGAAACGTAGTCCTTCTTCGATAGCGATTGGAGTAATAAGTTTGATTTCCATAGCAACGTTATCACCAGGCATAACCATTTCAACTCCTTCTGGAAGTTGGATAGAACCTGTAACGTCTGTTGTTCTGAAGTAGAATTGTGGTCTATATCCATTGAAGAATGGAGTATGACGTCCACCTTCTTCTTTCTTAAGTACATATACTTGAGAAGAGAATTCTGTATGTGGATTGATTGAACCTGGTTTAGCAAGAACTTGTCCTCTTTCGATACCAGATCTATCGATACCTCTTAATAGAGCACCAATGTTATCTCCAGCATAAGCTTCATCTAGTAACTTTCTGAACATTTCAAGACCTGTGATTGTTGTTTCAACTGTAGGCTTAATACCAACGATTTCAACCTTATCTTGGATCTTTACACATCCTCTTTCTACTCTACCTGTAGCAACTGTACCACGACCTGTGATTGTGAATACGTCTTCAACTGGCATTAAGAAAGGCTTATCTGTATCTCTTTCTGGAGCTGGGATATAAGAATCTACAGCATCTAATAATTCTTGAATGCAAGCACATGCAGGATCATCTGGATGTCCAGCTGAAGCAGCTTGTAATGCTAATAATGCAGAACCCTTAATAATTGGAGTATCATCTCCAGGGAATCCGTACTCGTTTAGAAGTTCTCTGATTTCCATTTCTACTAAATCTAATAATTCTGGATCATCAACTTGATCTGTCTTGTTCATGAATACAACGATATATGGAACGCCTACTTGACGAGCAAGCAAGATGTGTTCTCTTGTTTGTGGCATTGGACCATCTGTAGAAGCAACTACAAGGATAGCACCATCCATTTGAGCAGCACCAGTAATCATGTTCTTAACATAGTCTGCGTGTCCTGGGCAGTCAACGTGTGCATAGTGACGTGTTGCTGTTTGGTATTCAACGTGTGCTGTGTTAATTGTGATTCCTCTTGCTTTTTCTTCTGGAGCCTTATCGATTTCATCATATTTCATAGCGTCTCCAAGACCTCTAGCTGCAGAATACATTGTAATAGCGGCTGTAAGAGTTGTCTTACCATGGTCAACGTGACCAATTGTACCGATATTTACGTGTGGTTTAGTTCTTTCAAATTTAGCCTTAGCCATTTTAAATATCCTCCTAAAAATTGACTATTTAATTTTTTGTTTTATTCTTTTTCTATTTTATAATTTTTTATTATATTTTGTCAATATCAATATAGATTTGCGCTATTTTGATATTGACTTTATTGATTACTTCTTAGCTGCTGCTCTTTCTCCGATAATCTTTTCAGCAACGCTCTTTGGAACTTCTGCATAGTGAGAGAATTGCATTGTGAAGTTACCACGACCTTGAGTAGATCCACGAAGATCTGTAGCATAACCAAACATTTCTCCTAGTGGTACTTCAGCATCTACGACTTGTACACCATTTCTATCTTCTGTTGTCTTGATATTTCCACGACGTCCAGAAATTGTTCCTAAAATTGTTCCTAAATATTCATCTGGAGCAACAACTTCAACTGACATGATAGGCTCAAGCAATACTGGCTTAGCTCTAGAAGCACCATCTTTAAATGCCATAGATCCAGCGATTTGGAATGCCATTTCTGATGAGTCTACTTCATGGTAAGAACCATCTACTAAGTCGATATTGAAATCAACCATTTCATATCCTGCTAAGATACCGCCCATAGCAGCATCACGCATACCTTTTTCAACAGCTGGAATATATTCTTTTGGAATAGATCCACCAACTGTCTTATCTACGAATGTTACGCCCTTTCCTGGTTCATTTGGAGAAAGAACAACTTTACAATGACCATATTGTCCTTTACCACCAGATTGTCTCTTGTACATTCCTTCAGCATTAACAGTTTCTCTGATTGTTTCACGATAAGCAACTTGTGGGTTACCAACATTTGCATCTACCTTGAATTCTCTTCTTAATCTATCTACGATAATGTCTAGGTGTAATTCACCCATACCAGCGATGATTGTTTGTCCTGTTTCTTGATCTGTATATGTTTTGAATGTTGGATCTTCTTCAGCAAGTTTTTGAAGAGCAAGACCCATCTTTTCTTGACCAGCTTTTGTCTTTGGTTCGATAGCAATTTGAATAACTGGTTCTGGGAAATCCATACTCTCTAATACGATTGGATCCTTTTCATCACATAGAGTATCACCTGTTGTTGTATCTTTTAATCCAACGATAGCAATGATATCACCAGCATGTGCTTCGTCGATTTCTGTACGACTGTTAGCGTGCATTCTTACCAAACGACCAATACGTTCTCTCTTATCTTTTGTTGAGTTATATACATATGAACCTTTTGTGATAACACCTGAATATACTCTGTAGTAAGCTAATTTTCCAACGAATGGGTCTGTAGCAATCTTGAATGCTAATCCACTTAGTGGAGCATCATCAGAAGCTGGACGAGTGATTATCTTGTCTTTTTCTCCAGGAACGTTTCCTTCTACTTCTGGAACGTCGATTGGAGATGGAAGATAATCAACAATAGCATCTAGTAATAATTGAGTACCTTTGTTTCCTAATGAAGAACCACAGAAACATGGTGTCATATTCATAGCTATTGTAGCCTTTCTTACAACTGGTTTAATCATTTCTGGAGTAATAGTTTCAACACTTGTATCTCCATCTAAAACTAGCATCATGATGTCGTCATCATATTCAGCAACAGCTTCAAGCATTCTTTGACGATATTCTTCTGCTCCAGCTTTGAATTGATCTGGAATAGCAGAACGAACAACGTTAATACCATTGTTTCCTTCGAAGTGAACTGCTTCCATTGTTAACAAATCGATTACGCCTTCAAATTCTTTTGCAGAACCCATTGGGTATTGCATAGGAACTGGATTAGCTTTTAATCTCTTTCTCATCATTTGCATTGTTCTTTCAAAAGATGCATCATCTTTATCCATTTTGTTTACAAATGCAATACGAGGAACGTGATATTTAGTAGCTTGGTGCCATACTGTTTCAGATTGAGGTTCAACACCACCTCTTGCGCAGAATAAAGCAACAGCTCCATCTAGAATACGTAATGATCTTTCAACTTCTACTGTAAAGTCAACGTGTCCTGGTGTATCAATAATGTTAATTACGTTATCTCTCCAGTGAGTTGTTGTTGCAGCAGAACAAATTGTAATTCCTCTTTCTTGTTCTTGTTCCATCCAGTCCATTGTTGCAGCTCCATCATGAACTTCACCAATTTTATGATTAATACCTGTATAGAAAAGAATTCTTTCTGTTGTTGTTGTCTTACCAGCATCGATGTGAGCCATGATACCGATATTTCTTGTTTTATCTAATGAATATTCTCTTGGCATATTACCCTCTTTAATTTATTTTGTAATAATGTCGCTAGTATATTACCAACGATAATGTGCAAACGCTTTGTTTGCTTCTGCCATTCTATGCATTTCTTCTTTCTTCTTTACTGAGTTACCAGTATTGTTGAAAGCATCTAATAATTCAGCAGCAACACGTTCCATCATAGTTTTTTCTCCTCTCTTACGAGAAGCATCTACTACCCATCTAATTGCTAGAGTTTGTCTTCTAGCTGGTCTGATTTCACATGGAACTTGGTAAGTAGCACCACCTACACGACGTGCTTTTACTTCTGTTTCTGGTGTTGCATTAGCAAGAGCCTTAGTAAATACATCTACTGGATCTTGTCCTGATTTCTTTTGAATTATATCGAAAGCCCCATAAACGATTTCTTGTGCAGTTCCTTTCTTTCCATCGTACATAACTTGATTGATGAATTTAGCAATAACTTTGCTTCCATACATTGGATCTGGCAATACATCTCTTGCGGGTACGCTATTTCTTCTTGGCATTTTTCTTTACCTCCTTGTTTAAGATTGTTGTTTGTGCATCCGACTATTTAGGTCTCTTTGCGCCGTATTTAGATCTGCCTTGCATTCTCTTTGCAACACCTGCTGCATCAAGAGTACCACGAATAATGTGATATCTTACACCTGGCAAATCTCTTACTCTTCCGCCTCTAATTAGAACTACACTGTGCTCTTGTAAGTTATGGCCGATACCTGGAATATAAATTGTACCTTCCATTCCATTAACAAGACGTACTCTTGCAATTTTTCTTAATGCAGAATTAGGCTTTTTTGGTGAAGTTGTAGTAACTGAAAGACATACGCCTCTTTTTTGAGGATTTCCCTTCATGATAGGAGCAGTACTCTTAGAAACTTGCTTTTCTCTACCAGCCTTAAGTAATTGATTGATTGTTGGCATGTTTTTACCTCCATACTTTTTTCGATCGGATGAGCTACCCAGCAACCCCTTGAGGATAAACTCAATTGTATACAATTAAGCTTTTTCGACACACTTTAAAAACTTAATTACATAGCAATACTACACTTAGTCTCCTAAGCATAGCAAAGTCATTTTACATATATAAATATATTAAGTCAAACAAATAAAATAATTTTTTTTTCGAGTTTAAAAAATTTTTGATTTTCTTGAAATTTTTATGTAAAATTTTTGTAAAATAAGAAAAATATAGACGATTTATTTCTACAAATTATTTATCTGTAATTTTAACCGTTGCGCTGGCATCTAAATCTATATCACTTATTTCCGCTCCATTTAACACGCTATGATATGCTTGAGATGCTATCATGACAGCATTGTCTGTACACATCTTTACAGGAGGATAATATACCTTTATTCCAAACTTTTTAGATTGTATATCCATCTTTTGTCTTAGCATTTCATTTGAGCCAACACCACCTGCAATTACAATTGTTTTTAATCCATATTTTCTAGCTGCTTTTATCGTGTTATTAACCATAATGGATGTAACTCTATCTTGGAAAGAATATGCTAAATCTTTTTTGTTAATTTCCTCTCCCCTTTGCTCCATTTTGTGAACATAATTAATAACTGCAGTTTTTATGCCAGAAAAAGAAAAATCTAGCGTGTCTATATCTTTATATGGAATAGGAATATCTATACTAGCCTTGCCACCTTTTGCCAATTGTTGAACTTGAGGTCCTCCTGGGTATTCTAAGCCTAAAACCCTAGCTACTTTATCAAAGGCCTCTCCGCACGCATCATCTTGAGTCGTTCCAACAATTTCAATGTCCATGTAACTATCAACTTTTGCAATTGCAGTATGACCACCAGATGCAATTAAACAAATATAAGGTGGCTTTAGTTCTTTATTAACAATATAATTAACCGCAATATGTCCCTTTATATGATTCACCGCAATCATAGGTTTTTGCATAGCATATGCTAACGCTTTTATATATGACACACCAACAAGAAGCGCCCCTAATAATCCTGCTCCGTAAGTAACAGCAAATAAATCTATATCTTCTATTTGTATTTTTGCTTGCTTTAATGCTTCATCTACGCAGTTTTGTATTGCCATAATATGATTTCTTGAAGCAATCTCAGGAACGACTCCGCCATATCTTTTATGTATATCAATTTGAGATGCAACAATATTTGCTAGTACTTCTTTGCCTTTAGTAATTGCACAAGCAGTCTCATCACAAGAAGATTCTATGGCAAGTATTACCATATCTTCTTTGTTTCTTATTTGCTCAAATTTTTCTCTTGCTACATCTATATACATTAGTTTGCCTTCGTTAAATAATCGTTTATAAATCCTTCTATATCTCCATCCATTACTGCATTTATATTAGGATTTTCATAATTGGTTCTATGATCCTTAACTAAAGTGTATGGACAGAATACATAACTTCTTATTTGTGAACCCCATTCTATTTTCTTGATTTCTCCCTTAATCTCAGCTTCTTTTTCTTGTCTTTCTCTCTCTTGAAGTTCAATAAGTTTTGACCTTAACATTTGAAATGCTACTTCCTTATTTTGAACTTGCGATCTTTCATTTTGACAAGATACAACTATTCCTGTTGGGAAATGGGTTATTCTAATTGCTGAATCCGTCTTGTTTACTTTTTGTCCACCTGCTCCTGAACTTCTAAATGTATCTATACGTATATCGTCAGGATTAATAACAACATCCGCATCATCCTCAACTTCAGGCATAACTTCAAGCGATGCAAAAGAAGTGTGTCTTCTTGCATTCGAATCAAATGGAGATATTCTAACAAGTCTATGAACTCCCTTCTCAGCTTTTAGATATCCATATGCATTTTCGCCTTCAACTATAAATGTAATGCTCTTTATTCCAGCTTCATCTCCTGCTAAAGAATCTACAACATCAACTTTAAACTTCATTTTCTCACAATATCTAGTGTACATTCTAAATAACATTTGAACCCAATCTTGAGCCTCCGTTCCACCAGCTCCTGCATGAAGTGTCAATATTGCATTATTTGCATCGTATTTCCCATTTAATAATGTGGAGATTTTTAATTCAGCTAAATCTTTTTTTAATTTTTTATTTTCTTCGTCAATAGCTTCAAATTCATTCTCATCGTTTTCCTCTTCGCTAAGAGAAATCAATACCCCTAAATCCTCTACTCTTGACTCAAGTGCTTTAAATTGTTTTATTTTATTTTCTATACGAGCTAGTTCTTTATTTACGCTTTGCGCTTTAGCCATATCGTTCCAAAACCCATCTTGCTGTTGAACTTGTTCAAGTTCTTTTTTCTTGCCCTCTAACCCATCTAAATTTAAGGCCTTTTTTAATTCTAAAAGCACCTTTTCATTCTCGTTATAGTCTATTTTTAATAAATCTATACTAACCATTTATACCAATTGGCCTTCTTTTACTTCTTTAATTTTTGAAGAAAATAGTTTATCATATTCATCTACTTCTTCATCTTTAACCATATAGCAACTAGGATCTGAATAAATACCTTTTATTTTTTCCATTTTCTTATCGTCTAATACTTTAACCATAAAAAATGGAGCTTCGTCATCTTTGTCCATTCCCTCATAATACACTCCATACTTTGAGGCTGGCTCAAATCCATATTTTTTATAATAATCAGGATTTCCAGTAATAAATACACACTCATATCCTAAATCTTTAGCCTTTTGCAAAGTGTAATTTATTATTGACTCTCCATATCCTTTATGTTGATATTTTGGATGCACGCTAACTGGTCCAAAAATTAATACAGCCTTATCCTCTCCATTTTCAAGTTTTACATTTGCCTTTGCATAAAATATTGAAGCAACAATTTTTCCATCTTCTTCTATTACATAGTCTAATTCTTTAACAAAAGCTTTATCCTTTCTTAAATTATGTATAACATAATGCTCCATGCATCCTGGTCTATATACATTCCAAAATGCCTCTCTTGTTAAATCTTCAACATTAAAATAATCTTTTTCTTGCTCTAATCTAATATTCATTATTTTCCGCAGCAGTCTTTATATTTTTTTCCACTTCCACATGGACATGGCTCATTTCTTCCAACTTTCTTTGATGCAAGAGGTTTATTTTTAACATCGTTTGTTTTTAAGTTGTCCATATTAGGTCTATGTCTAACTTCTACTTTTCTTTCAAACTTAGATTTAGTTAATACTCTTACAACATCTTCTTGAATTTTTTGATTCATAGCCTCAAACATCTCGTATCCTTCTCTGCTATATACTTGAACTGGATCTTGATGCGCATATGCTACAAGAGAAATGCCTTGCTTTAATTGATCCATATTGTCTATGTGCTCCATCCAATTGACATCAACGTTTCTCAACAAGCAATCTCTTTCAAATCTTGCAAAATCAATACCAAACTCCTCTTGAACTTGCTTGATTTTTGTTTCATATTGTTCAATTGCAACATCTGTTATAGCTTTTGCTAATTCTTCTTCTGTTTCAAAATTTACGACATAATCAGGATTTAGTAAGTTTGTATCATTATTTAAAATGTTTTGCTCTAATTCCTTATTAAAGCCTTCATAATCCCACTCAACATGGTATACCTTGTAATCTACATATTTATGAACAATATTAGATACAACATCTAGCATCATTGCTTTAATTTGTTCATGAACATCCATACCGTCTAATACGACATTTCTTTGCTCATAAATAATCTTTCTTTGAGCATTCATTACGTCGTCATATCCAAGTACGTGCTTTCTAATTGAGAAGTTTCTATCTTCTACACTTGCTTGAGCATTTCTAATTTGATTTGTAATAATTTTAGCTTCAATTGGTGTGTTTTCATCAACGGCTAATCTTTCACAAATTGACTTCATTTGCTCTCCACCAAATATTCTCATTACATCATCTTCCATAGACAAATAGAATATTGTTTCTCCTGGGTCTCCTTGTCTTCCTGCACGACCACGCAACTGATTGTCTATACGTCTAGATTCATGACGCTCTGTACCAATTATCTTTAATCCACCAACAGCGATTACTTTTTCCTTTTCTTCTGCAACATCTTTTGCAAATAATTCATAATATTTTTTATAGTCATTTCTTGCTTTTATTGCTTCTACATTGTCTTCATCAATATGTGCAAAAGAACATGCAAGTTCAATAAGATCATGTGGATAGCCAAGTTTATCCATTTTTTCTTTTGTTAAAAACTCAGGATTTCCTCCAAGCAAAATATCTGTACCACGACCTGCCATATTTGTTGCAATAGTTACTGCTTTAAATTTTCCTGCTTGAGCAACAATTTCTGCTTCTTTTTCATGATTCTTTGCATTTAATACATTGTGTGGTATTTTGTTTCTCTTTAACAAATTAGATAATTCTTCAGATTTTTCTACAGAAACTGTACCAACAAGTACTGGTTGTCCTTTTTGATAGCAGGAGATAATATCTTGAATAACAGCATTATATTTTGCTTTTTTAGTCATATATAGAACGTCATTTCTATCTATTCTTTGAACAGGTTTATTTGTTGGAATTTCAATAATATCTAATGCATAAATTGATTCAAACTCAGTTTTTTCCGTTGCAGCTGTACCTGTCATACCGGATAATTTTGGATATAGTCTAAATAGATTTTGGAATGTAATTGTTGCTAAAGTTCTATCTTCAGATTTAATTGGAACATTTTCCTTTGCTTCAATTGCTTGATGCAAACCATTAGAATATCTTCTTCCAATCATTTGTCTTCCTGTGAACTCATCTACAATTACTACTTCATTGTCTACAACAATGTAGTTTATTTCCTTCTTCATTATAAAATGAGCTTTTAGCGCATTATCTATATAACGTTTTAATTCTTGATTTTCATAATCAGACAAGTTTTCAATATTGAAATATTTTTCAGCCTTCTCTGCTCCTTTTTCATTCAAATAAACTGTCTTTTCTTTTTCTTGTAAATCATAATCTTGATCATTTAAAGTTTTAACAAATCTATTTGCAGCGATATATGTATCTGCAGATTTATTTCCACGACCAGAAATGATAAGTGGCGTTCTTGCTTCATCAATTAAAATACTATCTACTTCATCGATAATAGCGAAATTTAATGGTCTTTGTACTTTTTGAGATTTATCATTTACCATGTTGTCTCTTAAGTAATCAAAGCCAAGTTCATTATTTGTTGTATACATAATGTCGCACATATATTGTGCTCTTTTATAATCGCCATCTGTATGAGCCAAATTAACACCAACACTTAATCCTAAAAATTTGTAAATTTTTCCCATCCATTCAGCGTCACGCTTTGCCAAATATTCGTTAACAGTAACAACATGTACGCCTTTTCCTTCAAGTGCAGCAAGATACGCAGCAAGCGTAGCAACCAAAGTCTTTCCTTCACCTGTTCTCATTTCAGCAATTCTGCCTTGGAATAAAACAACACCACCAATAAGTTGAACTCTAAAGTGTCTCATTCCTAGAACTCTTTTTGAAGCTTCTCTTACAACAGCATAAGCTTCTGGCATTATATCTTCTAGTTTAGTTCCATTTGCAACCCTATCTTTAAATTCTTGAGTACAAGCTCTTAACTCATCGTCTGTTTTTGATTCATATAAAGGTTCTAATTCCTCAATTTTATCTACTATTTTATTTATCTTTGCCAATTCTCTATCATTATGAGAAGCAAACAATTTTGAGAAAAATCCCATATCGCACCTCGCGTTTTTTAAACTAAATTATATTATATATAATATAAGGCTACATAGTCAAGTTAACGACTATTTTCGAGCACTTTCGCCGCTATGAATCATAATGTTTTGTGAAAAAAATTAAATATCTAAAGAATATTCTGCTTCTGATTTTAAAAATTCTAATAATTTTGAATTTCTAGCAAGGATTTTATTATTGCCAATCATATAAGATAAAGTCTTTTTAGCCCCTACAATAATAACTGCTTCTTTGGCTCTAGTAATTGCTGTATAAATCAAATTTCTTGTCATAAAAGGCGAAATAGAAGGTGGCAAAACAATAATTACAACTTTAAACTCTGATCCTTGAGATTTATGTACAGATATTGAATATGCTAGATTTAATTCTGAAATATCTGCACCAACATAATTTGCAATCTTTCCATCTTCAAATGTTACTGTAATTATGTTTTTCTTTGGATTTATCGCTGTAATATAACCCATATCTCCATTAAATATTCCCTTTCCATGAGATAAATCATAATTTGTAGTCCACTCTAATTGATAATCGTTTTCCGTATGAATAACCCTGTCGTTTAATCTAAATTCTATTTTTTCTTTTACGATTTTTTCCTGACTTTTATTTATTGTGTTTTGAATTATTCTATTTATATTCTCTACGCCTAATTCCCCTTTTTTCATAGGACAAAGCACTTGTATATCTTTTTGAGCACAATTAAACTTTTGTGTAATCCTATTAGATACTAACGAAATAACAGTATCTAAAATCCTTGCAGGATCTGTCTCCTCGCTAAAGAAAAAGTCTTTACTGTTATTATCTAATTTTGGGAATAGTCCATCATTTATTTTATGAGCATTATATACAATCATGCTCTTTTCATCTTGTCTATAAATATATGTCAAATACGAAACAGGTATAACTTTTGATCTTATCATATCGGCAAGCACATTTCCTGCACCAACAGATGGCAATTGATCTTTATCTCCAAGCATGATAAATCTAGACCCATTTTTTATACTTCTTACTAAGCAATTAAATATGTGAACATCACACATAGATACTTCATCAACTATAACTACATCAACATCTAATGGATTCGTCTCATCATGAGCAAAAGATAAAGAACCACTTTCAAAATTAATGCCAAGAAGTCTATGAATAGTTTTTGCTTCTCTTCCTGTTGATTCACTCATTCTCTTTGCCGCTCTGCCTGTTGGAGCACACAAAGCATAGCTTTTGCCGAGCGTGTCTAATATGTTTAATATAGCCTCAACAATAGTAGTTTTTCCTGTTCCAGGTCCACCTGTTATTATGTTTACGCCATATTGAAGGCTATTTACTATTGCTTCAGCTTGTTTTTCATGGAATTTAATGCCCTTGTATCTTTCAAAATTTCTTATGTCTAAATCTATATCCGTTATAAATGTGTTTGATGTGCTATTCATTAAAGATATAAGCTTTTTAGAAATACTTTTTTCCGCATTATAAAAATATGTAGACATGACATTTTTATCATCGTCTAATAAAATTATTGAGTTTTCTTTTTCGCACTCTTTAATACACGATTTAATTAAATCTTCGTAATTTTCCTTGTCTAGTCCAAGTAAATTAAGAGCATCTGAAACCAAATTCTCATAATTATAGAATGTATCACCTTTTTTGTTTGCGCTTTCAGATAAGATATATCCTATAGCTGCTTTTACTCTAAATGGACTATCTTTTTTTATTCCTATACGCTTTGCAATATTGTCTGCAGTTATAAACCCAATACCTACAACATCGTTAACGAGTTGATATGGGTTTTCTTCAAGTTTTTGTTGAACACTATTTCCATAAACTTTATAAAGTTTAATAGCAAGGCCTACAGTAAAATCGTAGGATTGAAGATACATTATAACATTTTGTAGCGCCTTTTGATTTTTAAACTCTTGGCCTATCTCTAGTGCTTTTTCATAAGAAATAGCCTTAATAGTAGATAAAACATTTGGAGCAAATTCAATTACTTCAAATGTTCTTTCTTTATATTTTGATACTATCCTTGTTGCAAGTTTAACACCAATCCCTCTAAACAAACCGCTAGAGAGATATTTAATCATAGATTTTTCTGTAGTTGGAAGCTTAATCTGCGCAGAGGAAACTCTTATTTGACGACCATACAATTTGTCTAATATCCATTCTCCCTCTAAAATGACATTTTCCCCTTCTATTACAAGAGGAAAACATCCAACGCATGTTGTTATATCATGAATCGAATCAATTTTTACTCTTACAACAGAGTATCCGTTATCATCGTTTCTAAATATAACTTCTTCTACACTACCTTCAAATCTCATTATATATTCTTTGCTGCCTCTAAAATTGCATCAACTTTATCACATCTCTCCCAAGATAAGTTTGCGTCTTCTCTTCCAAAATGACCATAATTTGTAGATGCTGCAAAAGTTGGTGTTTGCAAATTCAATTGATCAATAATGGCAAGTGGTCTAAAGTCAAAGACTTTATTCATTATTTTTGAAACTTGCTCATCTGAATATTTGCTTGTGCCAAATGTATTTACTTGCAAAGCTACAGGACGAGCAACTCCAATTGCATATGCAATGTCTAATTGACATTTCTTTGCAATGCCAGATGCAACTATGTTTTTACAAACATATCTTGCATAATAAGATGCACTTCTATCTACTTTTGTTGCATCTTTTCCTGAATATGCACCACCACCATGTGGGCAATATCCACCATAGCTATCTACAATTATTTTTCTTCCTGTTAATCCGCTATCTCCATGTGGACCACCAATTACAAATCTTCCTGTTGGATTAATGTAATATTTTGTATTCTCATCTATTAAATCTTTTGGGATGACATACTCTATTACATATTTTTTAACATCTTTTCTCAATTGTTCAATATCTACTGTTTCATCGTGTTGAGTAGAAACTACAATGGCATCTATTCTGTATACCTTATCATCCCTATATTCAACTGTTACTTGTGCTTTTCCATCTGGTCTTAAATAATTTAATATATTATTTTTTCTTACTTGTGTTAATCTATATGTTAATTTATGAGCAAGAGAAATAGGAAGTGGCATTAATTCTTTTGTTTCGTCGCACGCAAAACCGAAAACCATACCTTGGTCTCCAGCCCCTATTAAATCGTATTTTTGAGCATTTGATTCTTTATTTTCAAGACTAGAATCTACACCAATGGCAATATCTGCAGATTGTTTATCTAATCTAACAATAACTTCACAATTATTACCATCGAATCCTTTTTCTTCGCTATCATAACCGATATCTAAAACTGCTTTTCTTACGATTTTCTCATAATCAACATTTGCATTTGATGATATTTCACCTGTAACTAAAGCAAATCCTGTATTGCAAACTGTCTCGCATGCAACTCTTGCTTTTGGGTCTTGCGCTACAAGCGCATCTAAAATAGAGTCTGAGATTTTATCGCAAACTTTGTCAGGATGACCTTCAGTAACACTTTCACTAGTAAATAATCTTTTTTTCATTTTCTTCTCCATTAAATAAGGCCGCTACTTTTAGATAGCGACCTTATATTCTATCTTTCAAGTATTTTCTTGCGGAATTTAGCACCTTTCGAGAGGTTGCTGTGCATTCATAGGGTCCGTCCCTCCTGCACTCTTTATAGAACTATAACTATTATATATTGTTTTCAGAAGCGAATTTATTTTCTAGATTTTCTTCATTTACGAATGATAAATCGCTTTCTTTTGGAACTACTGTTACATTTCTGTAGCACTTTGTACCTGTTCCAGCTGGGATTAATTTACCAATAATGATATTTTCCTTTAATCCTTCTAGGTTATCTACTTTACCCTTCAATGCTGAGTCTGCAAGTACTCTTGCTGTTTCTTGGAATGATGCAGCTGATAAGAATGAACCAACAGTAATAGATGCATTTGTAATAGATTGAAGAATCTTTTCACCCTTTGCTGTTAATGTTGGATCTTCTGTTTCTTCCAAAATTCTATCGTTTTCTTCTGCGTATTCGATTTCATCAACTATATCACCGAAGTTAAACTTAGATTTTCCTGGATTTAATACACGAATCTTCTTAGACATTTGTCTTACAATTACTTCAATATGCTTTTCGTTAACTTCCGCATCAGCAGCTTCGTATGTTTCTTTAATTTCTTTAATAATATACTCTTGAGCTGCAGTTAAGTTCTTAACTCTTGCAAGTTCTTGTGGATAAATAGAACCTTCGAAGATCTTGTCACCTGCGTCTATATGTTTACCATTGAACTTATTATACAATTTATCAACGGCATTCTCATTGTAGTTATAAGGAATATTGTATACGATATCTTTTGGAGCATTGTTAATTAAATCAATACCAGATACTGTAACAGTTCTATTTTCCTTATCTACACTTACCATACCTTCTATTTCAGCAATTGTAGCGCGTCCTTTTGGTTGTCTTACTTCGAACAATTCTTCTACACGTAATAGACCGCCTGTGATATCACCTTGAGTAGCAACACCACCAGTGTGGAATGTTCTCATTGTAAGCTGTGTTCCAGGTTCACCAATTGATTGAGCTGCTATAACACCAACTGCTTCACCAATTTTAACGATGTTTCCTGAAGCCATGTTCTTTCCGTAACACTTAGCACAAACACCCTTTCTAGCTTTACATGTCAATACAGATCTTATTGTAACAGTCTTTAGATGTGCTCTTTCAATAGCTGCTGCTTGCTCTGTAGAAATCATTGTATCAGCAGGAACAATAATCTCACCTGTCATTGGATCAACAACATCAGAAATTGTAAATCTACCAGCAATTCTATCTTTAAATGCTTGACCAAGTTTAGAAGCGTTGATTGCATATCCTTCCATATCTTCTTCAACATTTACAATATCTACTTTTGCATCGTAAATCTTAATAATATCTTCAGGAGATATGATTGTACCTTTTTCAAGAATTACCTTGTTATTAGATATAACATCTTCTTTAATTGTCTTTCCAAGTAATCCCTTTTCAAGATCGATTAAATCTGTATTTTTAGCTAAATAACCTTTAACGTCTTTACAATCTTCTTCGTATACGACAACGTGGTGACATACATCAACTAATCTTCTTGTCAAATATCCAGCGTTTGATGTCTTTAATGATGTATCAGCCATACCCTTACGTCCACCGTGTGCAGATATGAAGTATTCAAGAACTGACAAGCCTTCTGAGTAAGAAGATTTAATTGGAAGTTCTACGTTTCTTCCTGATGTAGAAGCCACGATACCACGCATACCACACAATTGTGAAATTTGTCCCATACCACCACGGGCTTTTGAATCGGCCATCATCCAAATTGGATTGTATTTATCCTTTGTTGTTTCCAATCTCTTTGAAATCTTATCTTTAGCGTCGCCCCAAATCTTCATGACATCTTTATATTTTTGTTCTTCAGAAATTAAACCTTTCTTCAAATCATTGTATGTCTTGTCAACTTTAGCTTGAGCTTCGTCAATGATTTCTTGTTTTCCTTCAACAACGTTCATATCAAATACGTTTGCTGTAATTGCTCCAACTGTTGAATATTTGTAGCCTAATGCTTTAATCTTATCCAAAACAACTGCAGTTTCTGTAGCTCCGTATTTAGCAAATACTCTATCAACAATCTTAGATAATTCTCCTTTCTTAACAACTGTATTGATTTCCAAATCCAATTTTTCTTCAGGAGTATTTCTTGAAACAAATCCCAAATCTTGAGGTATAGCTTCGTTGAAAATTAATCTACCAACTGTTGTTTCAATCTTCTTAGAATATTTAACGCCATCGATTTCTTTTTCAACTCTTACCTTGATCTTTCTTTGTAGAGAAATTTGTTTTAAGCTGTAAGCCATTTTTGCTTCATTTACATTTCTGAATTCTCTTTCTTTTTCAAGAGGATCAATCTTTCTTGGATCTTCGTCGATTGTTAAATAGTAACTACCGATAACGATATCTTGAGAAGGAGAAACAACTGGCTTACCATCTGACAATTTCAAGATATTATTTGTTGAAAGCATTAAGAATCTAGCTTCAGCTCTTGCCTCTAATGACAATGGAACGTGAACAGCCATTTGGTCACCATCGAAGTCAGCGTTGAATGCTGTACATACAAGTGGGTGAAGTTTAATAGCTCTACCTTCAACTAATACTGGTTCAAATGCTTGAATTGAAAGTCTGTGTAATGAAGGAGCACGGTTTAAAAGAACTGGATGATCCTTAATTACGTCTTCAAGAATATCCCAAACATATGGATGTTCTGCAGGCATTTCAATTATTCTCTTTGCACTCTTAATACTTGTGCAATATTGTCTTTCTTGAAGAACCTTAACAATGAAAGGTTTGAACAACTCAATTGCCATTTCTTTTGGCAATCCACATTGATACATCTTTAATTCTGGTCCTACAACGATAACTGAACGTCCTGAGAAGTCAACACGCTTTCCTAATAAGTTTTGACGGAAACGACCTTGCTTACCCTTTAATACTTCAGTTAATGACTTAACTTTTCTGTTATTAGATGTAACAGCTTTTCCTCTACGACCATTATCTATTAATGCGTCAACGGCTTCTTGAAGAATTCTCTTTTCGCTTCTTACGATTAAGTCTGGAGTTCCACCATCAAGCATCTTCTTTAAACGATTGTTTCTCATGATAACTCTTCTATATAAATCGTTTAAATCTGATGTTGCAAATCTACCACCATCAAGAGCAACCATAGGTCTCAATTCTGGAGGTAATACAGGAAGAACATCTAAAACCATCCATTCTGGCTTATTTCCAGAAGTACGGAAAGCATCGATAACTTCAAGTCTCTTCATTGCTTTAACTTTGATTTGTCCTTCTTTTGTTTCAACAATAGTTTTTAATTCTTCAGCTTCTTTGTCTAAATCAATTTGAGAAAGAAGTGTTTTAACTGCTTCTCCACCCATTGCTGCTTTGAAGCTGTTGTTACCAAACTCATCTTGTTTAGATAGATATTCTCTATCTTCAATGATTTGCTTATATTGCAAATCTGTTGTTCCTGGATCAGTAACAATATATTTGTTGTAATAAACAACTTGCTCTAATTCTTTTAAAGGCACATCAAGTATTTGGCTAATTCTATAAGGAACGCCTTTTAAATACCAAATATGAGTTACTGGACAAGCAAGTTCGATGTGTCCCATTCTTTCACGTCTTACAGAAGATTTAACAACATCTACTCCGCACTTATCGCAAGTAATTCCTCTTGCCTTTGTCTTTTTATATTTTCCACAAGAACATTCATAATCCTTAACTGGCCCAAATATTCTTTCGCAATATAAGCCATCTCTTTCAGGTTTTTGAGTTCTATAGTTTATTGTTTCAGATTTAGTAACCTCACCATGTGACCATTTTCTAATAGTTTCTGGAGAAGCAATACCAATTCTTATTGAACTAAAATTATTTACGTCTGCCATGTTTTCACCTCTTAGATATTATAATGAAGAGAAATCTTCATCATCTTCGTTGCTAGAAATCAAACTTTGATAATCGCTATCTAAACCGATATCGAAATCATCTTCTGATTCAACACCAAAGCCTTCATCGTCATGAGTAAAGATACTCTCATTAGAATCAATTCTGCTTTCTGTTGATTCATTTCCAATATCAAATAATTCAATTTCTTTGCTTGGAGCTTCATTCTCAGTTGATGTTCCAAATGATTTTGCTTCAGATCCCAAACCTTGTTTGCTAACTTTTGTTATGCTGTTGTAGTTTGTATATCCTGCAATATCAACTTCATCTCCGTTTTCGTTAAGAACTTTAACATCAAGACCAATAGCTTGGAATTCTTTAACCAAAACTTTAAATGCTTCTGGAGTTCCTGGTTCAGCAATTGGTTCACCCTTAGTAATGCATTCGTAAGCCTTTTGTCTTCCTAAAATATCGTCTGACTTAATAGTCAATACTTCTTGAAGGATATGAGCAGCACCGTATGCTTCTAGAGCCCAAACTTCCATTTCTCCGAATCTTTGTCCACCGAATTGAGCTTTTCCTCCTAATGGTTGTTGTGTTACTTTACTGTATGGTCCAATTGATCTAGCATGCATCTTTTCATCAACTAAGTGACAAAGTTTTAACATGTACATATAACCAACTGTAACTGGATTTTCAAAAGCTTCACCAGTTCTTCCATCGTATACTGTAAACTTACCATTTGCAGGTAATCCATTTTCAACAAACAACTTTTGAACGTCAGTTCTCTTTGCTCCATCGAATACTGGAGTTTCAACTTTAAGTCCAAGCATCTTAGTAATATATCCTAAGTGAACTTCAAGCACCTGTCCTATATTCATACGTGAAGGAACGCCTAGAGGGTTCAAAACGATTTGTAGTCTTGTTCCATCTTCTAAGAATGGCATATCTTCTCTTGGAAGAACTCTTGAAATAACGCCCTTATTACCGTGACGACCTGACATCTTATCTCCAACGCCAATCTTACGTTTTTGAGCAACAAATACTCTAACAAGTCTGTTAACGCCTGTTCCAAGTTCATCTTTGTTTGCCTTTGTAAATTCTTTAACGTCAATAACAACACCGCTTTGTCCGTTTGGAAGACGTTTTGAAGTATCTTTAACTTCTTTACTCTTTTCTCCAAATACGGCTCTTAGCAATCTTTGTGCTGGATCTAATTCTTGTTCACCCTTTGGAGATGTTTTACCAACAAGGATATCTCCTGAATTTACAAATGAACCAACTTTAATAATTCCGTTTTCATCCAAATTTCTCAAAGCATAATCGCTAACATTTGGAATATCTCTTGTAATCAATTCTTCACCAAGTCTTGTTTCTCTTGCGAAACATTCAAACTTTTCAATGTGAATTGAAGTGAATACGTCATCTTTAACTAAATCTTCGTTAATCAAGATAGCATCTTCGTAGTTATATCCTTCCCATGACATGTATCCGATAAGGATGTTTCTTCCTAATGCTAATTCACCGTTATCTGTAGAAGGACCATCTGCAATAACCATATCCTTAATTACTTTTTGACCTTTTTCAACAATTGGTTTTTGAGTAATGCAAGTACCAGCATTTGATCTTTCAAATTTTTGAAGATTATAAACATCTTCACCTTCTTTTGTTGTAACAACGATTGTATCAGCAGAAACGCTCTTTACAATACCGTCATTCTTTGCAAGAACCATTACTCCACTATCTCTAGCAATTTTTGCTTCAATACCTGTAGCAATCATTGGAGCTTCTGGTTTTAATAGAGGAACAGCTTGACGTTGCATGTTTGAACCCATTAGCGCACGAGCTGTATCATCGTTTTCAAGGAAAGGAATAAGTGCTGTAGCAACAGAAATAACTTGTTTTGGAGAAACGTCCATGAAATCTACTTTCTTAGCTTCAAATTCACGGATATCTTCTCTCTTTCTGCATACAACTTTATCTGAAACGAATCTTCCTTGGTCGTCAAGAATTGTATTTGCTTGAGCAATGCAGTACTTATCTTCTTCATCAGCTTGAAGATACTTAATCTCCTTAGTTACAATGCCTTTTTTCTTATCTACAACTCTATATGGAGTTTCGATGAAACCATATTGATTTATTTTTGCATAACCAGCAAGAGATGAAATCAAACCGATGTTTTGTCCTTCTGGAGTTTCAATAGGACACAAACGACCATAGTGAGTATAGTTAATATCACGAACGTCCATGTTTGCTCTTTCTTTTGTCAAACCGCCTTGACCTAAAGCAGATAATTTTCTCTTATGAGTTAATTCTGCAATTGGGTTATGGTGATCCATAAATTGAGATAATTGAGAAGAGCAGAAGAATTCTTTAATAACTGCACTTACAGGTTTAACGTTAAGGAATGATGAAATCTTAAATGTATCATCATCGCTAGAAACCTTAGACATGTTTTCTTTAATTTGCTTGTCTAATCTTGCCATACCAATTCTAAATTGGTTTTGTAGCAATTCACCTACGCAACGAACACGTCTATTTGCCAAGTGGTCAATAATATCTAATGAACCAAAGTTATGGCAAAGTCCTAAATTGTAGTTAAATGCAGCAATGATATCATCTACTGTTAAATGCTTTACAACAAGATTGTCAACGTTTTTCTTGATTTCTTCATTTAAATCCTTTCCGTTTTCTTGACAATCAGCCATAATCTTCTTTAATGCTGGAAGATATACTTTTTCTTTAATGCCAAGTTCTAAAGGATTACATTCAACAAATGCATCTAAATCTACAGTGTTGTTACCTATCATCTTAAACTCAACACCATTATCGTCTTTTACATATACTTCGTTGATACCTAAATTTTGAATTTCATTTGCTTTATCAAGATCAAAATAATTACCAGCTTCAAAAATAACTTCTCCGTCTTCAGTAATTACATCTCTTGAAGCTTCTAAGTTTTCAAGTCTTAAAGCTAAAGATAATTTCTTGTTGAACTTATATCTACCAACTCTCATCAAGTCATATTTTTTACCATCAAAGAATAAGCTGTCTAAAACATGTTGAGCTGCTTCTTCTGTATAAGTTTCACCAGGACGTTGGTTTTGATACAATTTTGTTTTAGCTTGTTCAGAATTTTCAAGACCATCTTTTTCAAGTGTATTTAATAAAAGAGGTTCTTCTCCGAAGACATTAATAATTTCTTCAGCAGTTCCATCGCCAATTAAAGCACGTAATAATGTTGTTGCTGGAATCTTGTGTTTTCTATCTACGATTCCCTTAATTGTATCTGTGTGATCTTGTTCAAATTGAACCCATGCACCTCTTTGAGGCATAAGTTGTGTTGAGAATCTTTCAATACCCTCTTTATCTATTGTTTTATCACAATAAACGCTTGGGCTTCTAATAAGTTGGCTTACTACAACTCTCTCAGAACCATTGATAATGAAAGAACCAGATTCTGTCATTAAAGGAATATCTCCCATAAATACATCATCTTCAATGATTTCGCCAGTTTCAGTACGTACAAGTCTAACTTTTACTTTTAATGGAACAGCGTAAGTATGTTCTCCTGCTTTACATTGCTTAATGTCATACTTTGGTTCGTTACCAAGATAATAGCCATTATAAGTGATCTCAAACTTGTTTAATTTGTCGCTAACTGGAGAGAAATCCTTTAAAACTTCTCCAATACCAACTTTTAAAAACTCTTCATAAGAATTCTTTTGAGCTTCTAAAAGATAAGGCATTTCTTCGACTGTTTCAAGTTTAGAGAATGTACGTCTAACAGTGCTAATACCAGGGTACGTCTTCTCTTTTGTCAAATTGACAAGTGTATCTTGATTGCCAGGCATTTTTTGCCCTCCTTGTATAAATTTTTTCTATTTTTTTGAATGCTGTATCTCAAAAAGGCGAAAGTGTCCCTTTTGAAAACACGTGCGTAAATAAATTTAAATAATATTTATTTTTTTGTCAAGAAAAATTTTTTTATTTTTTGTAAAGTTAATTTTTTGTGTAAAATTTATGTAAAATTTGCATTTTTCTCGATGTTTATGTAAAATTTATGTAAAATATTTCAATTGCCTCGCTTGCATCTTCTATTGACTAGCAATCATCCTTATAGTAAAATTTGATGTATGAGATTAGACAAATTTTTAAAAGTAAGTAGAATAATTAAGCGCAGAAGCGTAGCAAATGACGCCTGCGACAATTCTAGAGTTGAACTTAATAACCGCCCTGCTAAAGCTGGCGCTCAAGTTAAGGTCAACGATATCGTTACTCTTCATTTTGGAGATTCTACTTTTAAGTTTAAAATTCTCTCTGTTCAAGAAACTGTAAAAAAACAGGATTCCTCTTTAATGTATGAGGTAATTAATGAAGATTAATGTTTTAATTCCATGTGCTGGTGAAGGAAAAAGATGCAATCTATCTTACAACAAGCTTTTTTATGATATAGGCTCATTTCCTTTAATTGTTAAAACAATTAACGCTTTTATAAGAGAAGACATAAACTCGATTACCTTAATTTGCTCTGAGCAAGACTTTTCTACTTTTAAGAAAATTATTGAAAATATAAATGCAAATATAAAACTCGTACTTGGCGGAGATACTAGACAAAAAAGCGTATATAATGGACTTTTGTCTTTAGACAAAGATACAGACTTTGTATTAATTCACGATGGAGCTAGACCTTTTATAGATCAAAAAACCATTTCTTTAGCTATAGAACAAGCCAAAATATATAACTCATGTGTTGTTTGCGGCAAATCTGTAAATTCTTTAAGACAAATTACAAGCGACGGCTCTATTTCGTTAGATAGAGATTCTATAGTTCAAGTTCAAACTCCACAAATATTTAAATATGATTCTATTTTAAAATATTACACGAGCGCGTTAGAAGATAATCTTTCCTTTACCGACGACGCTTCTCTTGCCCAACATTACAATGAAAAGATTCATTTACTTATAAACGAGAACAATAATACAAAAATTACCACCCAAGAAGATTTAAACTTCTTCTGCCCTAAAAATGCATATATTGGACACGGATGGGACACTCACGAGCTTGTAGAAAATAGAAAATTAATCTTAGGCGGAGTTGACATTCCTCATACAAAAGGCCTTTTGGGACACTCAGACGCAGACGTTCTTGTGCACGCTATAATGGATGCACTTTTGTCCGCCTCTCACAATAGAGATATAGGAACTCTGTTTCCTGATTCTGATCCAAAATACAAAGGCATATCTTCATTGCTTTTATTAAAAGAAGTTGATATGATAATAAAAAAACAAGGATATATTATTGGAAACATTTCAGCCGTTATAATGGCTCAAAAACCAAAACTTAATCCTTACTTATTAGATATACAAAAATCCATAGCAGATGCGCTTAATATAGACATAAATAGAATTACCATTAGCGCTACTACTACAGAAAAATTAGGACTTTGCGGAAAAGAGGAAGCAATAAGCTCGTCAGCATGTTGCTTATTATATAAAAATGGACAAGAAGAAAATAACTAAAAACGATATAATCGCTTCAGATATCATGTATGGCATCTTTGCAATAATTATTGCCCTATGCTTTATCGCCATTGCTGTTGTTACTGTTTTAGTATTTGTCTGCTGCGTAATCTATTTAGTTAAAGCTTTTTCAACATCAAATGTTGCACTTGCTCTTGGTATAGATTTTCTAATGCTTTTATGCGTAGCTTTATTTGTTTGGCTAGATATTAGAATTTTCATTTCAACAAAAAATAGCATAAAAAAATATTTGAACGATAGAAAAGTGCTTCTAAATTCTCTTAACGAAGAATAATTTAATTTTTATTTTTTCAATAAAATCTTACTCATTATTGCATAGTGATCAGAATAGTAAACTGCTTCACCATTCTCATTAATTGAATTCTCTCTAAATATATCAAATTCATTAATCTCGTACTCGTCAGATACAAAACAATAATCAATAGCCCCAGTGTTTACTTTTGATTTATTCCCCCAATCGTGATATGTATAGCCATCCATCGTCTTTTTTGCAACAGCTTGACTGTCTTGCAAAACGTTCGCTATTTCGCTATATGTCTCTTCCGTGTTATAGCAATTAAAATCACCACACACAATCTTCGGCATATCATACTCAGCAATTTTGTCTAATACAAGTTTTATACCATTTATTCTTGCTTTAAATACCATGTGGTCAAGATGCACATTAGATACAATAAACTCCTCTTCTGTTGCCGTCTTTTTAACAACCATATATGCGCAAATTCTATAGTACCTTGAGCCAAATCCTTTGGATTTTACATCAGGAGTTTCACTTAGCCAATATACATCAGTCTCTTTTAATTCATAATCTTTATTATATGCTAATGCTAAGCCTTCCCCATCGCCTCTGTCATAGTATATAAAATCGTATTCATCAGATAACGATTCTCTTAAATCCGTAATTTGAGATTCTTTTACTTCTTGAATGCAAATTAAATGTGGGGCTTTTGATTTAATATGATCAATTACATATGCAGATCTATAATCCCAATCTTTTACACCTGTATCAATGAATGTGTCTTGCCTTATATTAAAAGACATGACATATATTGTATTTGGATCTTCTACCTCTTCTTTATCTTTACAGCTCACAAAAAATGAAGCACACAAGACAACACAAATAATTAATAAAACTAAAAAACCTTTCTTTCTCATAACTCAAACGACTCCGGCAACAATTGTTCTAGTGTAAATGTTTTCAACTGAAACACATCTTCTCCAAGAATAATCTTAAAATCATTATAGCAAAACTCTTGCATAAATTGTCTGCACATACCACAAGGAGAACACAAAACAAGTTTGTCTTTTCCGCCTACAATTGCAATTTTTTCAAACTCTTTTACTCCTGCTACTATAGCGTTAGAAAAAGCACTTCTCTCTGCACATAGCGTAACTGGATATGACTTGTTTTCAATATTGCATCCTAAATATACCTCTCCATTTTTAGCAAGCAGTGCTGCCCCTACTTTAAAATTAGAGTATGGAGCATATGCATTTTCTCTTGCTTTTATTGCAAGTTCAAATAATTGCTTATCTGTCATCATTTTTTAATCACCCTATCTAGTAGGCTTTCCCCACTTGTTCTTTCTTCTGTTTTAAATAAATCTAATATAGTAGCAGATATACAATCTAGTCCATCTATAACGCCTAGATTGTTCATCTTTTTTATCATATTTCCAACTATCAACAATGGAACATATTCTCTTGTATGGTCAGTAGATGCTGTATATAAAGGATCACAACCATGGTCCGCCGTAATCATCAAAACATCTTCTTTTTTCATATTCTTCAAAAACTCGCCTAATTGAATATCAAAGTCCGTTATCATTTGCGCATAGCCATGGGCATCTCTTCTATGGCCATATACCATATCCCCATCAACAAGATTTACAAAACAAATTCCATTAAAATCGCGATTTTGTAATTCAAGTGCTTTACTCATTCCTTCATTATTGCTTTTTGTCGTATATGAAACATCTATTCCACTCTTTGCAAAAATGTCAGAAATCTTACCAACAGCAATAACGTCATATCCGCTTTCTTGCAATATATTTAACATAGTTTGTTTTGTTGGCAATAATGAAAAATCGTGCCTGTTTGGGGTTCTTGTATAATGACCATTTTCGCCAACAAACGGTCTTGCTATAATTCTCCCAACAGCATCTTTGCCCGTCATTACTCTTCGAACAATTTCACAATATTTATATAATACTTTAAGAGGAACTACATCTTCATGTGCTGCAATTTGCAATACAGAATCTGCAGATGTATATACAATTAGTGCACCTGTCTTTACGTGCTCATCTCCATAATCATTAATAACTTGAGTACCCGAATATGGTTTATTGCATATAATTTTTCTGCCAAGTTGCGCTTCTAACTCTTTAATAATATAGTCAGGAAAACCCTTTGGATATGTTGGAAAAGGCTGAGATGAAACTATACCTGCCATTTCCCAATGTCCAATTGTTGTATCTTTTCCCATAGATAGTTCTCTAAGCTTTGCATATGAACCTAAAACATTTTTTTCCTTCGTTTCAAAGCCCAGTCCATCCAAATTAAAAATTCCCAATTTTCGCAAATTAGGAGCGATGAACTCTTTTTGGCATGAAACAGACTTTAATGTATTTACATTAATGTCATTAAACTTTGCTGAATCTGGCATTTCGCCACAGCCAAAACTATCTAATACAATTAAAAAGACTCTAGGCATTTTCGTTTTCCTTAATTATTTTTACAATTGAGCTCGTTCCAAGTCTTGAGCAGCCTAAGGCAATATATTCTTCAGCATCACTAAGCGTCTTTATTCCACCAGCAGCTTTCATCTTTACACCATCACCAATATGTTGTTTGAACAACTTTATGTCTTCTTTTGTTGCTCCACCTTTTGAAAAACCTGTGCTAGTTTTAATATAATCCGCGCCTGCTTGACTAACGATTTCACACATCTTTATTTTTTCTTTTTCAGTAAGTAAACAAGTTTCAATAATGACTTTTAATATCTTGCCATTGCATGCTTTTTTTACCTTTTCTATTTCTTTCTTTACAGCTTTATATTTTCTAGCTTTCAATAGACCTATATTTATTACCATGTCTATTTCATCTGCACCATTTTTGATGGCATTTTTTGTCTCAAACACCTTTGTAGCTGTCGTATTGTATCCATTTGGAAATCCAATAACTGTACAAATCTTTAATTTGTCTTGAACATATTTTTTTGCTTCTTTAACATAGCATGGAGGAATACAAACAGAAGCTGTTTTGTATTTTATTCCATCATCACATATTTGCTTGATCTCCTTTAGAGTTGCACTTTGCGCAAGTAAAGTATGATCACAATAACTTAAAATCTCTTGCTTATCCATATCGCTCACCTTTATTTATATTTTAATATAACAAATCGACATTTACAATATAGACAAAAAAAAGAGCGCTAAAGAATTTTATCTCTTTAACGCTCTTATTACCTTTGTTATATTTTCTATATTATTCCCATTGACATTAATACGCACAAAACAATATATGTTAGGTATAACACCATAGAACATATTCCTTGCCATCTTCTAAATTTTTGAGTAATTAGCATTGGTACTAATGCAACTGCAATTATTCCTAAACAGAATGGGAAATCTAGATAAATAGATTGCGCTGAAACAGGAAGTCCTGTTGCTCCATTACAAGCAGATATAATTGCGCATACTGGCAAAATTAAACATATATCAATTACATTTGCACCAATTATATTTCCCGCCGACATTGCTCCATTCTTTTTTATTAGCGCTGTAATTGTTGTAACAAGTTCAGGTAGTGATGTGCCAATAGCAACAAGTGTAACTGCTATAACGCCTTCAGATATTCCTATTCTTAAAGCTATTTCGCTTCCACCATCTACAAGCAATTGAGATCCTACTACAATGGCTACAATACCAACTAAAAATTTTACAATGTTTACAATGATAGTTTTCTTGTCTTTTTTTGGCTCATTTTCACTTCCTTCATCTTGAGATAATTGTTTTCCATTTAATATTTCTTTCTTCGCCTTTATTACATTGTCGGCCATAAAAACAACCAAAATTACCAACATAATAATTGAAAGCCATGGATTTAAAACGCCTCTAAATGTCATTAAATACAAAATTGCCACAGAGCCCAATAATACAAGGCTTCTAAACATATATTCTGATCGTTTTACAGCAAAAGGCGCAAAAGTTAAGGTTATAGCCAAAATCAATCCAGTGTTTGCAGTAACTGATCCTACTGCATTACCTACAGCCATTTGTGCAGATCCATTAGCCGCAGCTAAAGCTGAAACCATTAATTCTGGCAATGTTGTTGCTAAAGATACAATAGTTGCACCTACAATGAATTTTGGAATGTGAGTTACTTCTGAAATCCATACAGCAGCATCAACGAACCAGTCTCCACCTTTCACAATTAAAACAATACCTACAGCCAACAATAACGCAACAAGTGCAGTGTGAAGGTTTTCCATTGGTATACTCATTTTTACATCTCCTTTTGTCAAGAATAAAAAAAGACTCTTGACAGCAAAATAACGCTATCCAAAGTCTCGCATTTATAGTAGGCCAGGTGTCACCCGGTATGTTGACCTACTTCATCTTTTTAGATGCAGCTACTCCCCATGGGCAATTTTATTATATGCATCTTATGCTTTTTTTGTCAAACTATCAGCCTTAGTGTTTTTTCGCTAAGGCTGAGTTTTTTTGAATTATTTTGTAGCCTCTTCTACAACTTCTTTCTTATTTTTTTTATTAATATAATTAATAACAAGAATTGTTGCTGCAAATAGAACTGCTCCTATTGCAAGTGTTACTAATACAATTACTCCATATGAAGCTGAATTAGCAATAAATCCACATGCTAAGTATGAGATAAATGCAATAATTGCTACCATTGTCGCATAAGGCAATTGTGTTTTAACGTGATCGATATGGTTACATTGAGCTCCAGAAGAAGCCAAGATAGTTGTATCTGAAATTGGAGATACATGGTCACCATATACAGCTCCTGCTAGTATTGCAGATACTGTTAAAAGTGTTAAAGCATTAGCTTCTGTTCCAAGTATTGCTGTTGATATAGGTATTAAAATACCAAATGTACCCCAGCTTGTACCTGTAGCAAAAGCAATAAGACCTGCTAGTACAAAGAATACTGCTGGGAATAATCCATGCGCCATACTGTCTGCTGTAATGTGTGCTTGAACAAATCCCTTTGCATCTAATGCTCCACCTTTAGCACCCATAATTCCACTTAAAGTCCAAGCTAGAGTTAAAATCAAAATAGCAGGAACCATTGACTTAAATCCTTGTGGAATAGATTCCATCATTTCTTTAAATGAAACCGCTTTTGTAATGGCATAGAATATCATGGTAAATATTACTGTCAAAGTTGAGCCAATAGACAAACTTATACCAGCATCACAATTTGAAATCGCCTCAATAACATTTGAACTTTGAAGTTCTGTTCCTAAATGTCCTGTATCCCAATTATAGAAATATCCAACATAAATCATTGATGCTACACAAGCAACGATTAAAAATACAATTGGAGCAACTAAATACATTACCTTTCCTTTTGCAGAAGAAACGTTATTTGGTGCATCTTCTGTAGGCAAATCTGTTTCACCAGCTAGCAAATCCCCTGTTTGCATTGCAATGTTTTCATTCTTTTTCATTTTAAAGAAGTCAAATTTTGTAAAGCATACAACAGCTACCATAGCAAGTGTTAACAATGCATATAAATTTAGCGGTATTGTCTTAATAAATACAATTAAGCCATCTCCCTCAAGTTCTCCTGATACTGCTGCAGCCCAACTCGAGATAGGAGCAATAATACAAATAGGCGCTGCTGTTGAGTCAATAAGATATGCAAGCTTTGATCTAGATACCTTATATTTATCTGTTAATGGTCTCATTACATTGCCTACTGTTAAGCAGTTAAAATAGTCATCAACGAAAATTAAACATCCTAAAGCTGCTGTTGCGCCTAGTGCTCCTTTTCTAGAAGTAATTTTCTTTGACGCCCACTCTCCGTAAGCAGATGAACCACCGGACTTAGTCATTAAAATAACTAAAATACCAAGCATAACTAAAAATACAACAATAGTTGCATTTCCGCCTAGTTTTTCAGCCATGATAGTAAATAATTCTCCAAGTGCTTGTATTGGGTTACCCTTTGCCAAGAACATTGCTCCAACAAATATTCCGGCAAATAAACTCAAATATACTTGCTTTGTGATAAGCGCTAATAAAATAGCGATAATTGCGGGCACGAACGCCCAAAATGTTGCCTCCATAATCCTCCTCCAAAAAATAAAGCGATATTGACTTAACAATACCGCACCTTTGCATAGATATTGATAGCTCTTCACATATGGTGACAGACAAATGCATATTTTACATTTATCCAGCCAATTGATTTATCGGTTCCTCAATCGCTTCGGCCATATTTCCTTTCCCTGTCATCTTCATCCGACTAAATAACAATTACTTATAAATACAGCGCCTCTATCTAGATTCATATTAACACTGATATCTATTGATGTCAATAAATAGAATTGCTATAATTTATACATGCAAAAAATTACATATACATCCGATAAAAATGATAGATTAGATAGCTGTTTACAAAATAGATATCCTTCTTTATCCTTCGGAAAAATATGTAAATACAACAAAGAAAATAAGATTAAAGTAAATGGCAAAAAACAGCCTTTATCATATAGATTGCAAAATAATGATGAAATCACTCTTTTTATTAATGATTTACCGGATTCTACTGCGCCACTATACAAATTTGCTAAAAATGAATTATCTATACAATATGAAGATGAAAACATATTAATAGTTAATAAGCCTCAAGGCCTAATTTGTGTAGATAACAACAATACAATTGCTGACACTTTAATAAATAGGGTTTTAAACTATTTAAATTACGACTCATCTTTTGCATTTACTCCTGCCCTATGTCATAGACTAGATACAGGAACAGAAGGACTAGTTATTATCGCAAAAACAAAGCCGTCATATGATGAAATTACAAATTTAATAAAAGCTCATAAAATCATAAAAGAATATAGATGTATTACTTTTGGTATTCCTGAAAAAGAACATGATATATTAAACACTTATTTGAAAAAAGATTCAAAATCTGGATTTGTTAAATCTTATTCAAATCCTATTCAAGGATCATTAAATGCAATTTCTGAATATAACGTAATTGCAACAAGAAATACATACGCTTTAGTTAATGTAAAATTGTTCACTGGAAGAACACATCAAATAAGAGTCCATCTAAGCTCTATAAATTGTCCAATCATTGGAGATACAAAATACGGAAACATTAAACAAAACAACTTACTAAAGTTGTCTAGACAATGTTTAGTAGCATATAAAATTACTTTCCCTAACCTTTTAATAAACAAAAATCTCTCTAAAAAAACCATCGAACTATCTACAAATAACATAGAACAATTATTCAGCAAACTATAAATTATTTTTCTCTAAATCAATCAATTGCATTAATCAATACTTCTTTAAACAATATTTTTTTTAAAAAAAATTCACCCTTTAAATACTTAATTTTATATGGTATAATGTCACATGCGTGAAAAAATACTATTTATAGAGGTTGATTATGATGTATGATGTTGCAATAATAGGCGGTGGAATTGGCGGATTAATGGCTGCCTATAGATTGATAAAAGAAAAACCTAATTTGTCTGTTGTCGTAATAGACAAAGGAAGAGCTTTAGACAAGAGAAAGTGTCCTCTTTCAAATCATTTGGTAGATAAATGTATCAAATGCAAGCAATGCGCAATTATGGAAGGCATTGGAGGCGCTGGAGCTTTTTCAGACGGAAAATTTAATATTACAACAGAATATGGTGGTTGGTTACAAGAATATCTTGGAGATGATGTAACCATGAAATATATCAATCAAGTATCTCAAATTCTTAACGAGTTTGGTGCAACTCAAAAGGAATATTATCCAAATGATGAGATCAAACTTGAATGTTTAAAACATGACCTTCACTTGCTTCAAGCTACAGTTAAACATTTAGGAACAGACGGAAACTTTAAAGTTATGTCTAACCTAATGGACTTTTTAAATAAAAACATTACTGTCATAACTGAAGATGCAGTAAAAGATGTCATCATCTCTGAAAAGAAAATAATATGCGATAAATCAGAAGATATTACTTATAAAGATTTAATCATTGCTGTAGGAAGAAGCGGTTCAGAATGGTTTGAAGATTGGTGCTCAAGAAATAATTTGCCTGTTACAAATAACCAAGTAGATATTGGTGTTCGTGTTGAATTACCTAGAATTATCTTTGCAGACATGTCAAAGAAAATTTATGAACCAAAAATTGTATACAGAACACCTTCTCATGGAGATACAACCAGAACCTTCTGTTTTAATGATGGCGGTGAAGTTGTTATTGAAAACAACGATGGCTTACTAACAGTTAACGGACACGCTAATTCTAATCCAGAATTAAAAACAAAGAATTCAAACTTTGCAATTCTTGCTACACAAAGATTTACTCAACCATTCAATAAACCTATTGCTTATGCTAAACATATTTGTAAACTTGCAAATATGACTGCAGGCGGCGGCGTTATAGTTCAAAGATTTGGAGATTTAGTTGCAGGAAGAAGAACAAACGAACATAGATTATCTCAATCTACTGTTAAGCCAACTTTAAATGCAGTTGCGGGTGATTTGTCTTTATGTATTCCAAAAAGACAATTAGATAATATCATTGATACTATCTATGCACTTGATAAAGTTGCTCCAGGTACTGCTAACTATGACACACTGCTTTACGGAGTAGAAGCAAAATTCTATTCTATAAAGCCACAATTTATTGATGATAAATTCCAAATTCTTCCTAACATCTATGCAATTGGAGATGGAGCTGGAGTTACAAGAGGACTAGCTCAAGCTGGTGCAAATGGACTTTATGTTGCCGATGCAATATTAGACAGTATTAAATAAACAATTTTTCTAAACACACGTAAAAAAGGCTGCTAAGAAATAAACAATTCTAGCAGCCTTTATTTTTCTTAATATTAGATTTAATCTTGCATTGGATGCAGATTTCTAATTTCTAGATTCTTTATGTGGTCTAAAACTGAATACCCATGTGAATCTAAATTATTACATGTAGCTTCACTTAGACCTCTTTCTTTAACTATTTTTATAATCTTTGATGCAATTTCCTCAATAATGACTTGCTTTGTTAAAGCAAAATCTTTAGTGTTATCCGTTTCAAGCAAGAAGATAAAGTCGTTTTCTAAATCGTTTAAATATTCTAATTTACGCATCCCTCTTGCTGCCAATTTATAATATGGCGCATATTTATTGTTTAATAAATAAATTACACTAATGGCATCTTTGACAAACTCAGCTAAAGTTAATTGCGCTGCAAGAGAATCTTTGTGCTCAATACATCTTTTGTAATTGTATTGCCCTGACATTCCCATTTTAATCATCTTAGCGGAAATCTTTTTTAATTTAACATCCTCTGGCATTGCCAATAATTCATTTCTTATTGCGCTAAATACACCAAGATTATCTTCAAAAACTTCTCCGTTAGTTGCAGTCGCTAACGTGTCTTCTGGAATTTGCATCCATTCTTGCCAAGAGGAAGGAGCACGAGTGTTTCCAATCAATTTTTTATAAAAATCTTCAATAATTAAAACACCATGTCTGTTTCCGCCGCATGGATTTAATACAGATCTAGTATACCCTTCAAATTCCTTTGGAAGTTTTGCATATGCTCTTTCTAATTTAAAGCCATATTTTTCTTCGTCTTCTCTTGTAATCCAAATACAAAATCCAGGTTCAAAATCGTGATCTTGAGAAATTGAATCATCTAAATAAAAGCACTCAGAACCTTCACCTACTAATCCAAAAGCAAGGCGATCTTTTATTTCATTAAACTGCTCATCAATCATGGGTTTTCCATGTTTAAAGAAAAAGTCTCTAGCAAGTTCAATTCCGTTCATTTTCTCTAGCCTTTTCGATTAATTTTTCTAAGTGTTCAGTTTTAGATTCATATCCAAAGAACTTAAATGCAGGAATACTCTTTGAGCAACAAAATGCATAATACCCATTTAAAGGAACATCTTTATCTGTAAAATATTCATACGCCTTATCCATACAAGAAAGAGTCTTTTGCACACAATCAGTGAAATCTGACCATTCAAAATATAGATAAGCCATATTTACAAGAGTAATTGCAGCTTCAAGCAATTTGTCTTTTGACTTTTCAGATAGACGAAGCATTATGTCTAATGCTTGTTTATATTTTTCCTCTGCAATTTCATATTCTTTAACTTCTGCATATGCTAAAGCCATATTGTTGCATAGTCCTGCCATATTATAATCATATGGATCTACATTCTTTTTATAAACTTCCGCAACTTTTTGATACCATTCAATTGCTTGTCTTGGCTTTCCAAAATGTTTAAGAGTAGTTGCTCCATTTAGATATATAGTAGCAGTTGAAACTAAACCGTCTAAATTGTGTTGCTTAACTAATTCAAATCCTCTATCTACAGACCATAATCCTTTATCTTTGTTATTGGTTCTTCTATAAAGTCCCATCATTTCACTTAAAATAGTTAATTCGCCACTGTAATCTTTTAAGCTTTCAGCCTCTTGTTGCCAATAAGTAAGCAAATTGTCTGCTGCAGAATAATCTTCTTTAAATAAAAACTCATCTAATTTTTCAATAACGCGCGAAATAGGAATACGTCCATCTGGCTCGTCTGATTGTGGATTATAAAAATTATTTGAACAAACCTTACAGGAAGGTTCTTTATAATCTTCTGGGTTAATCATTATTCCTCTGCTGTAAACTCGTCTTTACCAACACCGCATAATGGGCAAACATAATCATCTGGAAGGTCCTCAAACTTAACGCCTTCTACTTCTTCGTCATATTCGTATCCGCATACTTCACATACATATTTCATAAAAAATACCTCCATTTGTTTTATATATTGATTCTACCATATTTTGTATATTTTAACCTATAATTTTTTTGTCAAAAAATCTACCATTTGGTACAATTATAATATAAATATTTTAAAGGGTGAATTTTTATGAAAAAAACGACAATTTTTCTAACTATTTGTATTGTTTTAATTTTATCCTGCACCATGATTATCTCGTGCTCTAAAAACGAGACCTATTACGAAGTAAATCTAAACGCAGAAAATCTTGTTTCCATATCTGAAGGAACTGTAATGCAAACCATAAACGGTTTTGGCTCTTCTTCATGCTGGTGGTCACAGGTTGTTGGTGGCCAATCTAATGCAGACGAGATTGCCCAATATCTATATGGCAAGGATGGTGTTGCTTTAAACATTTATAGATATAATATAGGCGGCGGATCTCATGATATTTTAGTCTATGATAATATAGATAGAACTACTGAATCATTTTTAATTCAACCTTCTAGCTATTTAGATATGTCAACGAACGAGATTTTAAATTATGTTTCTAATCCAAACAACTATGATTTCTCAAAAGATGCCAATGCTCAAAATATGTTAAAAAAATGTTATGACCTTGGAAATATTGACACAATAGTTTTATTTGTAAACTCTCCACATTACATTATGACAAAGAATCATAAGACTCATGGCGAAGTAGCAAATGACAACAACTTACCAGAAGAAAACTACCAAGCATATGCTCAATATTTAATGCAAATTCTTAAATATTTTGTTGTAGATAAAGCTTATCCTATTAAATACTTAAGCCCAATTAATGAACCTCAATGGGAATGGGGCGGAGATGGTGCTTCTCAAGAAGGATGCCACTATGACCCAAAAAATGCTGCTGATTGTATAAATGTAGTATATAACGCATTAAAACAATTTAATTCAACATATAACACAAATGTAAAACTTGATGTCTATGAGAGTGGCGGCTGGCACACTGGTAGCAAAACTATAAATGGTCAATCTGTCTCAAATTTGGATTATTTAGAAGAATTGAGAAAACTAGATTTCTTTTCAGAATTAGATCACATTTCTTTCCATTCTTATAATTCTCCAACATCAAAAGACATGAGAATCGCTTCTAAAAATGAACTAAATCCTAACAATGACTATAATGTAGCAATAACTGAGTTTTGCCAAATGGACGGCGGCGTAGATATGTCATTTGGCACTGCGCAATACCTTTCTTATGTTATGGCGTATGATTTTAAATATTTAAATGCACAAGAGTGGACTTGGTGGATTGGTGTTTCAAATCCAACTACATATAACTATAACGATGGATTGTGCTATACAGATTGGTGGGACAATGAAAATATGTCAGTTGCAAAAGCAACAAGATCAATTGCTTTTGAACACTATACTCATTTTTTAAAACCTGGAGACAAATATGTAGAAGTTAAAATTTCTAATAAAAAATCTCAATTAACAAGCCTATATAAATTGCGAAAATTCTATTCTGATGCTACTTATGACGACGATGTATATAATGTATTTACAAGAGATGATGGAACTGTCATCATTGTTTATAACAATGTAACTAATTATGATTACACATGGAATTTTTCAGATCAATATAAATCTTTTGCTTCTTACATTTCTACTTCAGCAGATTCAGTTTTAGTAGGAAACAAGGGAAATTTCACTGGAAGTTTCACATTCCCTAAAAACAGCATTACTACTTTAGTATTGAAATAACGCTAGATTTTAAGGGATTTATCATATTGCTTTTTACCTATTTATTATTTATAATAATTAAGTAAATATTTAAAAAACTTTGGAGGAAAATTATGTCAGAAGAATTTGAAACTTTAGATAAAAAAGAATATCGTGCCGTAACATTAGATATGGCCAAAAAAGTTCTTCCATTACTAGTACTATCTATTGGCGTATTAATAATGTTGTTACAATGGATTATCGGACTAAACATTGTTATTCTTATTGGCGCTATTTACATGATGATATGTGCCGTATTAATTACTCTTGGCGTAACCGTTAAAAGAAAATTATATTTATGGTTTTTAGTCGGTTATATTGCTGTTAATTTTGGTATTGCAACATTCTGTATTTTTAACGGAGCTGATGCCGGATGGGGTGCTTTAATTGACAATGGCCATACAGGATTTATTACATCTGAACACCCATTATGGCAAGGCGAAGGCAATTTCTGGACAAGACTTGCTGGAAACATTATTATTTGTGGACCTACTTTCTTGTTAATTCTTGCTATGTTCCTAATTGTATTAAAGGCAAAATGGGCTGGCAAATTAAAGACTGCCATAACAAGTACTATTTCTGTTATGTTAATCGGAATGAGCGTTTTCTTTGTATTTACTGTAAATTTAAGAAATAACCCAAAAGTATTTGATATGTCAAAAGGACATGACGAATATCTAAATAATGTAAATAAAGTAAGCAGCGATAGTCCAAACGTATTAATAATTTTAATGGATGACCTTGGATATGGAGATACAAGCTATAATGCTAGAAAAGCAGGAATGACTCCAGCTTATGAAACACCAAATATTGATAGCATTGCTGAAAATGGTATTGATTTTGATAATTTCTATTCTTCTTATAGCGTATGCTCTCCAGCAAGATTCTCTTTAATGACTGGACGTTATCCTTATAGAGGATATGCAGATAACGTTATGTATCCAACTGTTAATACATTCGCTCCTTTTGCTGCAACAAGAGTATATAACTCAATTGAGCTTGGAGCAAATGTAGATGGCGTGCTTGGCGATGAAGTAACAATAGCAGAAACATTTAAAGCTGCTGGCTATAATACCGGCGCTTTCGGTAAATGGCATCTTGGTGACTACGGACAATATCTTCCTACAAATCAAGGTTTTGATTACTTCTATGGTTCTCACCATGTTAATGATATGACTCCTTTCTATCATGCAACAGAAACAGGTGGCTCTTATGAAATTGTAAAAGGAACAGATTCACTTGATCAAAGCGATGCAACAAAACTTATTCACGATGAAATATCTTCTTGGTTAGATGCTCAAATAAACGACGATAATCCATTCTTTGCTTATTATGCATCACCATGGCCACATGCCCCAGTATATGCTGGATATGATTTCCAAGGAACAACTGGTGGCGGTATCTATGCAGACTGTGTAACAGAATTTGACTACTATCTAGGCGAATTGTTCACAATGCTAAAAGATAGAGGGGTATTTGACGATACAATCATTGTGTTTACTTCAGATAATGGTCCTGCTCTACAAGGTTCTACAAATGAATTAAGAGGTGGTAAATATTCTGCATATAATGCTGGTCAAAAACTTCCTTTCTATATTCAATGGAACAACGGCTGGGGTGCAGATGGTCTTCAAGGCGGAAGAACTATTGAACAAATAGCAACATTAGTTGATTTATACCCAACACTTGTAGAAGCTTGCGGCATTACAGGAAAAGTTGGAGATAACTTAGCAAAAGCAGTATACATGCCAAGTGATGTTGATAGAGAAATTGACGGATTGTCTATGATGCCTCTAATCAATGATACAACAAATACTGTATTTATTCATGATAAAGATCACCCAATTCTTCATATGAAGAGAGAAAAAGTTCAAGCTATTCAATACACTGTAACAAAAGAACATGTTCTTGAATCTGTTACTGGATATGTTGCTTCATCAACACATGCTTCTCAAATTGGAAATGAAGCAGATTATGCTGAAATGAGCTTTATTAAGAATAACGATTTATTGACATGGAAGTATATCAAACAATACAAGAACGATAACCCTGAATTCTTTGATAAGACAAGAAAGAACTGGTTTATGTGTTTAACTGATGATACTTCAGAAAGTTATCAAAGAGCTGACGTCTTCCCTGACCTATGCAAAGAATATGCAGACACAATGGAACAAGTAAAACAAAATTTAAAAGATAATAGACGTGCAATAAAATACGACTATTATAACAAGTAGAATAACTTAAAACGCATTCCCAAAAAGAATGCGTTTTATTTAATCAAAAAAATGCCAAATATATCTATAATGTTAAAACCGGCATCTAGTATGTGTAATCTTAGATGCAAATATTGTTTCTATCATTCTCTTGCAGGCTCAAGAGAAAGTTTTAGTTACGGCAAAATGAACGAATCAACTACTACAAATGTAATTGAAAAAGCTCTATCATTTGCAAATGGCGGAAGCATATATTTTGCCTTTCAAGGAGGAGAACCCCTTTTTGCAGGAAAAGAGTGGTTTAAATTTTTTGTTAATAAAGTAAACGAATTAAATAAAAAAAGAAGTCAAATTTATTATTCTTTGCAAACAAATGCAACCTTGATAGATGAAGAATGGGCTAATTTTTTCCATGACAATAATTTCCTATTAGGAGTAAGTTTAGATGGAAATCAAGATGCAAATAGATATAGATTGGATATAGATTTAAACTATACCTTCCCAAAAGTAAAAGCTGCACTTGATTTACTTGTTGAGAAAAAAGTAGATTTTAATATTTTAATCGTTACTACTGGTTGGACTGCAGATCATATAGAAGAAATATACAAATACTTTACATCTCAACATTACAAATATTTGCAATTCATCCCTTGTTTGCGTCCATTTGGAGATAAGAGCGAAAGTGAATTGTATATGAGCGTTAAACAATACGCAAACTTCCTTATTAAATTATTTAATTTGTATGTAAAAGACTATGTAAATAATGATTACACAAGCGTAAGATTATTAGATAATTATGTGCATCAATTTTTAGGCAATCCTGTTGAACAATGTGGCGTAAATGGACATTGTTCACATCAATTTGTAATAGAAGGTAATGGCAATGTTTATCCTTGCGATTTCTATTGCTTAGACGAATGGCTTTTAGGAAACATAAACGACACGGACTTCCCTACCTTGGCTCATTCAAAAAAAGCAATAGATTTTATTAAAGAGTCTTTAATTATTCCAGACAAATGTAAAACATGTAATTTCTATCCTGTTTGTCGCGCTGGAGGCTGCAAACGAAGCCGCGTGGATAGAGATTATTGTGAAGCATATAAAACTTTCTTCTCTAGTTGTTTACCACTATTTAGAGTCTTTATGGGCGAGAAAAAACGTAAATAGCAGTTTTATTAAGGCAGGATAATATTAATCAATAATAACCAAATTTTTTATCCTTTACCCTTATTTGTTTAAATTAAAAAAGGCACCATAAAGTGCCCACAATAGTAGCTACACATATAGTTGCTACACTTGCTGCTACTGTTGCCCCAGCAGTTACCGCAGCACTTGCGCTTGCTGCACTTGTTGCTGCCGAGCTAGACGCTGAAGCAGATGCTGAAGATGAAGCAGACGAGGCGGATGATGAAGCCGATGAAGAAGACGAGGATGAAGCTGTTGTTGATTGCATATAATCTTGTGCATCTTCGACCGACATGCCTTCATCAACGACTTTTGTATTTTTTCCTTGCGTTGTAGCTATTTCTGGAGCATTATAATTTTCGCAATTACAATTTAAAGACTCTTTTACAAAATATCTCTCAGCTGGAAAATATTCCATTTCTGAGGATTGTATATATTCGCTACAATTAAAAACCTCTTTATCCAATTTCTTCTCCGACCATTTTTTTAATTATAAAAACCATATATATTTTCAGTCAAACAGTTTGTGACTTTATATAAAAATCTAATAAAACTAACAGTTTTATTTGTGTCAAAGAAGAGTTAAATCATATTGTATAAAAAACCAAATATTTTTGTTATAGTAGTTTTAGTATTTCCTCAGCATTAGTATCAGGTTTTACTTTATTCATGATTTTTTGTATTATTCCATTTTCATCAATTATAAATGTTGTTCTAACAACTCCCATACTTGTCTTTCCATACAATTTTTTTTCTTGCCAAACTCCATATTTTTGAATAACTTCAAGATCTACGTCGGATAACAAAACGAACGGCAAATTGTATTTTGCTGCAAAACTCAAATGAGAAGAAACACTATCTTTACTAATGCCAATAACCACAGCGTTTTTTTCTTCAATTTCTTTATTTCTAAAAGCAAAAGCACATGCTTGTCGTGTACATCCTGGAGTATTGTCTTTTGGATAGAAATATAATATAACTTTTTTGCCAATATACTCAGACAATGAAACTTGTTTTCCGTTTTTGTCTGGTAAAACAAAATCTGGTGCTTTCATTCCAACTTCTAACATTTTTCGTAATCCTTTTAAATGTTTTTCGTGCCTCGTTTATACATATTTAAACTTAAGCGCTTCTTTCTGATTTTTTTTCACTGAAATTATTTTCATTATGAATTGTTTTAGGAAAAACATCAACATTTTTTCGAAAAAAACCTTAATTGGTTAACTCAAAAAAAAGATTTCAAATACTCTTCAACGTTTTTGTACTCGATTCCGTTTTCAAGAGTCATATTTTCTCCGCGATAAATAACGACTCTCTTCGTGATTTTCCCATGTCTGAATTCCGTGTTTTTCAGTTTTTCATCATCTATCAAGTGCCTGTATTGTTCTTTTGCCTGTTCCTTGCTATGCTTTATTTCGTAAATTTCACAAGTCGCATTTACATTATCTGCAACAACCATATCGAATTCGCCAACGGCAAATTGAAGCTGAAAAACCTGCTTTTTCGGATTTGCAATCTTTGTTTCAAGCAATACGATGTCTTCCATCATTCTTCCTTTTATATCGCTTAAAATCCTCTCTATAACAGCATTCCTTTCGCCTATCGAAAGTTCCTGAAACTCCTCGTCTTCAAGCAACGATTGCACAAGGTTTTTTGCTTGCGAATATCTCATTCCCGGTTGAGTAAAAACGGTTTTGAAGTTCTTTTCCCGACCAACAGGCAATGTCTTAATATCGATATCTACCGTTAAATCCAAAGCATCGAGATACTCTTTTATTTCCCTTCTATGCTCTTTTGAAATCGTTACGGTTTGTTCTTCTTTGTTCCTTATTTCGAGCAGATTTTTAAGTCTCCTTGTAAATTCCTCTTTATCGATTCTATCGAGAATATCGTTAGGATTTTGCCTGTCGTTTCGCAAATTCTTTGCTGAAATGCCCAAATCATGAGATATAAAATCTTTCGTCAGAACGTCTAAAGTAAAACGATGGTTGACGTCTTCAACAACGCGGTTTATCGCGCTTGTCAACTCATTTTTCTCATACAAATCATAAAGTGCGCGAAAATGCCCGCCGTACTGATAGCATTTAAGAGAATGCTGAATATTTTTTGCAATCGCACTATCGACGTATTCGTCAACGCTTTTCTTATTTGCAAACGTTGATTTTTCGTTATAATGAACGCCGCCGAGACTCATTGTTCCGCCGTAGCAAATATACTCGTCGATTCCCTTTATGCCGAGAACTTCTTCAAATTCTCTGTACGGAATAAACGTGGTATGAAGAAAAATGCAACGGTCATATAACTGCTCATCTTCGGAAAAGAAGAACCCGAGCGAATCCGTACCGGACAAAACGATTCTCATTCCGCAAGCTGCAAATATATCCGAAAAAAGTGCAGCGCCTTCAATAAAATCTTCGATAAGAGTTACTTCATCGATAAACACATACTTATATCCGCTGTTCATTAGGTATTTCAAGTCCTGATTTATATCGCTTAAACCGATTCCATCACTGACTTGAATAAATGCCGTTTTTGAAAAATCTTCGTCATTCATTCCGGCTATAACTTGGCGTATGAGCGTCGTTTTGCCCGTGCGCCTTAATCCGTAAAGAATAAGAACTCTGTCGCGAACATCCCCGTAAACATAATCACAAATATTCTTATATAGATTTCTCTTTTTGTAATTTGCGACTGCCTTAACATAACTTTTTAAGTTTTCTCCGAGCATTACGTCGGTTTTGAAAATGTGCTCTTCCTCAATTCGCTCTGATTTTTGCAGTTTGGGAAGCAAAAATGTAAGTTCTTTATCTTTCTTTTGAAGTTCTTTTCTTCTCTCTATCTTCGCGCGCAAATCGGCTACAAGCGCATCCTCTACATATTTGCTTTTCTTTTTGCCATTCTCTGTCCATTGCAGATAATATCTTGTTTTGCCGTTTATATTTTTCTTTGAAATATACCCCGCCGGTAATTCGGCTATTTCTTTTTTAACTTGTAAAAGCTCTTTTTGAATTTCTTGCTTATTCATTACGGTCTCCACGAGATATTGTATAATCTCCCACATTTATTTATTGTAACCCCATTATAACCCCTTTGTTTTAATTCGTCAAGGGGTTACAAGGGGTTACAAGGGGTTATAAAACTGCTTTTTGGAAAAATAACAGAGAATTTTGCCAAAAAACATTCAATATCAAATTGATATAACAATTCTATACTGCATAGGTTTTTATTATAATTTATCTGTTTGCTCAAAATATACGGCTAAGTCATCATCTCTTTTTTATTTGAGACAAAATTTGTTTCTTAATTCCGAATAAATAAAAACACAAGATACAGCAACAAAAAAAATAGCACAAGATACGTGTATACTTGTGCTATTTTCTATTGTAGCTATCCTACAACCCATATGGCGCCCTCAATAGGACTCGAACCTATGACACTGCGGTTAACAGCCGCATGCTCTACCGACTGAGCTATAAGGGCTTGTTTAAAGCATACTTATATTATAATAATTACCAAATATTGTCAACAATTTTTATGTATTTTAGAGGCTTTTTTAAAAATAAGCAAACTACGTTGGCAAATATAAAATAATATTTGTTTATTTTGATTCAACATCTGCATTTTGATGTTGTTTTTTGTCTACAAAAAGAACATTTCTATATTTAATTGAATATTCAATAGTAAAAGCAGAATATAAAAACATTGTTAAGCCTGCAAACAATTCAAGTAAACCAAATCCTAAAGCTGTAACTGAAGCAATATTTTCAGATTTTGCAATTACACATATAGACATCAAATAAAATCCTACAATTATTGTATACAAACATTTTATAGAATAGTCTCTACGAAGAGCGACAACTTCATTCTCAACCCTAGAATTAACATTTTTAGATATTATGCCCAATAATGGGTAGTGTAACAATATTGTGTAAATAAGCGCCAATAATGAGCCCAAAACAACAGTCATTCCATAATAGTTGTAAAGAAAATTCTTAGGATCTTCAAAACCATTTACTTTTCGTATAATAAATGTAGATATAATCCAAGATAAATATAAAACTCCAAGGATTACAATATTATAAATATACTTTTTTTCTAGATTTACTTTCTTCATAAGTGTACCTTTATTATATTAAATATAATAATAAAAGTAAAGAGAACGTAAAACAAAATCTAAGCGTAAAAAAAAAGACATCATAAAGATGTCTTTTTAGTGGTAACCGGCAACGTCCTACCCTCCCAGGCCGTTTCCAACCAAGTACTATCAGCGCTGAAGGTCTTAACTTCTGTGTTCGGAATGTGAACAGGTGGATCCCCTTCGCC
>JALFUR010000005.1 GCA_022784465.1 Christensenella sp.
TAGTTTTACACTTAGGGAACTCGCTTTTGAAAAAGCTATCCCTAAAACCTAAGCAAAACTAGATATATCTAAAAAATTATAAATAATACATCTAACTTAGATTTTATGATCTAGTTAAATCCCAAATGTATTATACGAGAATAAGTTATGGAAATTATGAAAAATGTTTATGTGTTTGATCATCCACTAATTAAACACAAAATTACAAAATTATGTGATAAAACAACAACATCAAAAGATTTTAGTACAATCGTTTCAGAAATAGCAACATTAATGGCATACGAGGTATTAAGAGATCTAAAAACAAAAAACGTTATGATTGATGCTCCAATCTCTAGTTTTGAATCTCCTGTTCTAGATGAAAACTTTACAATCGTGCCAATTTTAAGAGCAGGACTTGGAATGGTTGATGGAATTAGAAGCTTATACCCAAAAGCAAGAGTAGGTCACATTGGTTTATATAGAGATGAAGAAACACTAGAACCTCATACATATTATTTTAAATTACCAAAAGACGTAGCAAATGGTCCTGTATTAATTGTAGACCCAGCACTAGCAACAGGAGGATCTGCAGCAGCCGCTGTTAAATATATAAAAGATGCAGGTTGTAAAGATATAAGACTATTATGTTTAATTGGAGCAAAGGAAGGAATCCATAGAGTTGTGGATCAAAATCCAGATGTAAAAGTATATGTAGCAAAATATGAAGATGCTCCATTAAATGAAAAAGGATATATCGTAACAGCATTTGGTGATGCCGGCGATAGAATAATGGGAACATTCTAATATAATATATTGTATTTATATATGGTGCGACGCGTTCGCACCATTTTTTTGCAATAAAAAGAAGAGGTTTTAAGACAGAAAATTTCTTAATCATAAATGGATAAAAATTAAGCAAAAAAAATCGTAAAATTTTACATAGAAAATAAGTTTCTTAAAAATAGACTAAAAAATGCTAAACCACAATATCTTGTGGTTTGAGCAAAAAAAAGTCACAAAATATTGTAAAAAAAGTATTTACAAGTCCTTTTGTATATGTTATCTTTAATAATGCATTCGCAATAAAAATTTAGAGGAGAAAAATTATGTACAAAGTTCAGAAAAGAGATGACAAAGTAGTAGATTTTGATTTATCTAAAATCTCAGCTGCTATTGCAAAAGCATTTGAAGCATCAAATACACAATACAATAAAGACATTATTGAATTGCTTGCATTAAAAGTAACTGCAGATTTTGAGAAAAAGATTGTTGACGATAAAATCGCCGTTGAAGATATCCAAGACAGTGTTGAATCTGTTTTAATTGCTACAAACTATACAGAAGTAGCTAAGTCTTACATTTTATATAGAAAGCAAAGAGAAAAGATTCGTAACATGAAATCAACAATTGTTGACTATAAAGATATTGTAGATAGTTATTTAAAGGTATCTGACTGGCGTGTTAAAGAAAATTCAACAGTAACATATTCTGTTGGAGGATTGATCTTAAGCAACTCTGGTGCAATTACTGCTAACTATTGGCTAAGTGAAGTATATGATAAAGAAATCGCAGATGCTCATAGAAATGCAGATATTCACATTCATGACTTATCTATGCTTACAGGATATTGCGCAGGTTGGTCTTTAAAACAATTAATTCAACAAGGACTAGGTGGCGTTCCTGGCAAAATTACTTCTTCTCCAGCATCACATTTGTCTACACTATGTAACCAAATGGTAAATTTCCTTGGAATCATGCAAAATGAATGGGCAGGAGCTCAAGCTTTCTCAAGTTTTGATACTTATTTAGCACCATTTGTTAAAGCAGATAATTTAACATATAAGGAAGTTAAACAATGCATTCAATCATTTGTTTACGGTGTAAATACTCCAAGCAGATGGGGTACTCAAGCTCCATTTACAAATATTACTCTTGACTGGACTGTTCCAAACGACTTAGCTAATCTAAATGCTATTGTTGGCGGAAAAGAAATGGACTTTAAATATAAAGATTGCGAAAAAGAAATGGCAATGGTTAACAAAGCCTTTATTGAAATCATGATAGAAGGTGATGCTAACGGCAGAGGATTCCAATATCCAATTCCAACATATTCTATTACTAGAGATTTCGATTGGTCTGAAACAGAAAACAATAAACTATTGTTTGAAATGACAGCTAAATATGGTACTCCATACTTCTCAAACTATATCAATTCAGATATGGCTCCAAGCGATGTAAGAAGTATGTGCTGCAGACTACGTCTTGACTTAAGAGAATTACGTAAGAAGTCTGGTGGATTCTTCGGATCTGGTGAATCAACAGGATCTGTAGGTGTTGTAACAATCAATATGCCAAGAATTGCATATCTTGCTAAAGATAAGGATGATTTCTTCAAGAGATTAGACCATTTGATGGATATCTCTGCAAGATCTTTACACACAAAGAGAGAAGTTATTACAAGATTGTTAGATAATGGTTTATATCCATATACAAAACATTATTTAGGAACATTTAATAACCACTTCTCAACAATTGGACTTGTTGGTATGAACGAAGCTTGCTTAAATGCAAAGTGGTTACAAAAAGATTTAACAAATCAAGAAGCTGTTGATTTTACAAAAGAAGTATTAAATCATATGAGAAATAAACTTTCAGATTATCAAGAGCAATATGGAGATTTGTACAACCTAGAAGCAACTCCTGCTGAATCTACAACATACCGTCTTGCAAAACATGACGTAAAGAGATTCCCAGACATCATTACAGCTGCAAAGACTCCAGATGATCAACCATACTATACAAACAGCTCACATCTTCCTGTTGGATATACAAGTGATATCTTCACAGCTTTAGATGTTCAAGATGAACTACAAACTCTATACACTTCTGGTACTGTATTCCATGCATTCCTTGGACAAAAGTTGCCAGATTGGAAAGCAGCCGCAACATTAGTTAGAAAGATTGCAGAAAACTACAGATTGCCATATTACACATTATCTCCAGTATATTCTGTATGTTCTGAACATGGATATCTAATTGGAGAACACTTCAAGTGCCCAATATGCGGAAAGCCAGCAGAAGTATATTCAAGAATTACAGGTTACTATAGACCTGTTCAAAACTGGAACGAAGGAAAGACTCAAGAATATAAAGATAGAAAGGCTTATGATATTGCAAACAGCACATTAACTCACGTTGGTCCTCAAGCTGAAGGAACACCTGTATGCAAACCACAAGAAGAAAAGGGATCAAGTTTCGATAAGCCAATTCTATTTGCGAGAAAGGATTGCCCAAAATGTCAAACAGCTAAGATCTTGTTACAAAAAGCTGGTGTTGATTTCACAGTGGTAGATGCTGAAGAAAATGCAGAATTAACGCGTAAATTATTGGTTACAGAAGCTCCAACATTGGTTTTACCAAATGGAACTAAGTATGCAAATCCAAGCAACATTAACGGATATATAGCAACTCTAAAGGCTTAATATGGTATATGATATTGTAATTATAGGCGCAGGTGCAGCGGGAATGACTGCTGCACTTTATGCGAGAAGAAATAATAAAACTGTAATGATTATTGAAGGTGAACAATTTGGTGGACAAATTGCAAATTCTCCAAAAGTTGAAAATTATCCTTCAATTAAAGAAATTTCTGGAGCCGAACTTGCAAACAATATGTTTGAGCAAATTGTATCACACGGGGTTGAATTCGACTTTGGCGAAGTTATTTCTGTAAATAAAGAAGGCGAAATCTTTACAGTAAAAACAGACAGCTCAAGCTATGAAGGAAAAACTGTAATTATTGCTAACGGTGTAAAGCATAAACACACTGGAGTAGCAAATGAAGAGCAATTAGTAGGAAAGGGAGTTTACTATTGCGCTCTATGCGATGGTCCATTCTATGAAGGCAAAGAAGTTGCTTTAATAGGAGATGCAAATACAGCACTACAATATGCTCTTTTATTGTCAGGATACTGCAAAAAAGTTCATGTGTATACGATTATGCATAAATATTTTGCAGATAAAGCGTTAGTTGAAGCTTTAGAAAAGAAAGAGAATATTGAAGTAACTATGGGATATATCTTGACAGATCTAATCGCAGATAATGATGGCAAATTGAAAACTCTAAAGTTCAAAAAGTTTAAAGAAGAATATGAAGGAGTAGAATCATTTTCTGTAGATTATCCTGCACTATTTGTTGCTATTGGCCAAGTTCCAGATAACAAAAGATTTGAAAATCTTGTAGAAATAAATAAACAAGGATATATTGTTGCCGATGAATCTTGTACAACAAAAACACCTGGTGTATTTGTTGCTGGAGATACAAGAACAAAATCGGTTAGACAAGTTGCAACAGCAACATGCGATGGAGCTATTGCCGCAACAGCAGCATGTCTATATATTGATCAATTAAACAAATAAAGACAAAATTGTGTGCATATCATAGGGCAAACATAACTGAAAATGATTTATATAATGTGCTTTTTTAATACAGTTATGTAGTTAGCCACTTACAAGTTTGTCAAAAAAAGCGTAGCACAATCTGCTACGCTTTTTGTATGAAGATAAGTAAATATTATTCGTAATTTCTTAGTTCAACACGATTTATATATTGCTTTAAAATAGTTTGCATTTTTAGTGCTTCTTCTTTTGGAACTTCTTTTAAGCCATCTTGAATGCATCCACCTTTATCCTCAAATTTTTGCAAATAAAAATTAGGTGAGCCTTTTAGCCATTTTCCAATTTTTTCTATATCTTCAAGAGTGTGGAATTTTGATACTAAAGTTGTTCTAAATTCAAAATTAATGCCACTGTTATTTAACAAATCAATGCTTTGTTGGATAATATCTAAATTAATTGCGGCATTAGCGGTAAGTGCATATTTGTCTTTGCAATTCTTTATATCCATAGCAACGTAATCAATTAGTTTTTCTTTAATAAGTTCTTTTAATGTCTCAGGATTTGTTCCGTTGCTGTCAAGTTTCACTTTAATTTGTGTTTCTTTTTTTACTCTTTCTATAAATCTTTTTAAATCTTTTTGTAAGGTTGGTTCTCCGCCTGTTATACATAATCCATCTAAAATACCTTTTCTCTTAACAAGATAGTCTATTACATATTGTTCTTCTATAATTGGCTGATGTTTACTGTCTAATACTAAAACAGAATTATGACAAAAAGGGCAACGCATATTACACGCCCCAGTAAAAATTGTAGCAGCAGTGTAGCCAGGAAAGTCTACTAATGAAAGTTTTTCAAATCCGTTAATAATCATGATGTACCTCTAAAATTTATTGTGTTCCCATTTATTTGCTAAATCATTAATTTGATTTGCTAGTTTTTCTTTTTGTTTATTTGGATAATTCTCGCTATCAAAAACAACATTTTGAAGGCGCTTTAACGCTTCATTAACTTTCTTAAATGACGCGTCTGAAAGTGAAGGTTTTGCAGCTTTCACTTTGCGCACTCTAATGATTTTTTCTTTAACTAATTCTCCAGTTTCAAGATCATATTCTTCTCCAAAATATGGAACGCAAGTGTTGTAATTTAATTCAGATTCTATTTTTGCTTGTAACATTTCACAAGATCTTTCTTGTCCATGAGTAATAAAGATCTTTTTTGGAGGAGTTTGAATATTTTTTATCCAATTGATTAATTGTGTTCTATCTGCATGAGAAGAAGAATTACTCAATGTTTCAATATTTGCATTAACAGCAATATCTTCTTGGAACAATTTAACCTTTTTAGCTCCAGATAATATTGCAAAGCCAAGCGTACCTGCTACCTGATATCCTACAAACAAAATTGTAGAATTTGGTTTCCATAAATTGTATTTTAAATGATGTCTAATTCTGCCTGCTTCACACATTCCGGATGCAGAGATTATAACACAAGGCTCCTTTTCTTCATTAATCATTTTACTATCTTCGCTAGTAACGGATAATGTTAATCCATTAAAAGATATTGGATTAATTCTTTTTTTAAGCATAGATATTGTATCTTCGTCTAAATAATTTTTTCCAATATGCTCAAAAATATTTGTAGCTTCAATAGCTAAAGGGCTATCTAAATATACTTTAAAATTAGGATATTGTTTAACTAAGTTTAATTCTTTAATCTCTCTTAAATAATAAAGGATTTCTTGAGTTCTTCCAACGGCAAAAGCAGGGATGACAACATTTCCACCTTTTGCAAATGTTTGTCGAAGAATATTTGCAAGCGTTGCAGCAGAATCTATTTTTTGTTCGTGATCTCTATCTCCATAAGTAGATTCCATAACTAAATAATCTGCTCTTTTAATTGGAGTAGGGTTCTTTATAATAGGTTTTCCATCATTTCCAATATCTCCAGAGAAAACAATAACATTTTCTTTTCCGCCTTCAACATAACTTATTTCTATGTGTGCGGAACCTAATAGGTGTCCAGCATCATAAAATTTAACTTTAATATTGCCATCACTAGATAAAGTAAACTCTTCATTATATTCATGAGGCACAAATGCTTTCATTATGTGTTCTGCATCAGAGATTGTATATAGAGGCTCTTTTAATTCCTCATTGTTTCTAATAGCTTTTTTGTTTTCCCATTCAGCTTCCATCTCTTGAATGTGTGCAGCGTCTTTTAGCATTATATCGCAAAGATTTTTAGTTGCATTTGTGGTGTGAATTTTTCCTTTAAATCCATTTGCACCAAGCAAAGGCAACAAACCAGAGTGATCAATGTGCGCGTGAGTTAGAAGTACACAATCAATATCTGGTGGATATACTAAAAGAGTTTGAGTTTCAAATAAATCTGGACCTTGAGACATTCCGCAGTCAATTAGAATTTTTAGACCAAGACCCTCTAATAAATAACAACTACCTGTTACTTGTCTTGCCGCTCCTAAAAAAGAAAGTTTCATTAATAGCCTCCATGTCTTTCTATATTCTATTTTAGCATATATTGTGAATCTTATTTATATTTTTAAAAATAGAGCAATAAATAATTTAGGCTAAGCAAAAACTTATTTACTTAGCCTAATAGATAAACTATTTTGCTCGGAAAAAATTAAAACTTTGGCTCCATTGTTAAGTTAACACCAAGTTTTCTAAACATATTTTCATCTGTTTGAGACAATAAACTAGATGTATGAACTTCACAACCTTTTAATTTAGGAAGTTGTTGAAGAGCTAAAACAGCATTTTTATCTGTTGCTGCACTTATAGATAATGCAGTTAATGTTTCGTCTATATGTAATCTTGGATTTTTGCTTCCTAAATATTTAGTTTTTAGAGCCTGTATTGGTTTTATTGATTCTCTAGATATTAATTTTATGTTCTTGTCTATACCTGCAAGTTGTTTTAATGCCTTTATAATTAGGGCTGAAGAACATCCAAACAAATCACCAGTTTTACCAGTTATAATATCCCCATTTTCAAGTTCTATTGCAGCACAAGGGCAATTTAGTTTTTCTTCTAAATCTCTTGCAGTTTTAGATACTTTTCTATCATCAACTGTTAAATTAGAGCAATTCATTATAAGTTCAATTTTTGTAGATTCGTCAGGTTCTAAATTGTTTCTTTTTTCATTTGCAAGAGCTTTATAGTAACGTCTAATAATTTCTTGGTTAGATGCCTCTTGGCAAACCTCATCATTGCTTATGCAAAATCCTGCCATATTAACTCCCATGTCTGTAGGAGATTTATATGGAGATTTTCCTAGGATTTTTTCAAACATAGCATTAAGCACAGGGAATACTTCAACATCTCTGTTATAGTTAACTGTTGTTTCGCCATATGCTGCAAGATGCCATGGGTCAATCATGTTTACATCATTTAAATCTGCAGTTGCTGCCTCGTATGCAACATTTACAGGATGCTTTAAAGGTAAGTTCCAAATAGGGAATGTTTCATATTTAGCGTATCCAACTTTATTTCCTCTTTTATGTTCATGATACAATTGAGATAAACAAGTAGCCATCTTTCCGCTACCAGGGCCTGGAGCAGTAACAATAACTAGTTTTTTTGTTGTCTCAATATATTCATTTTTTCCATATCCTTCATCGCTGACGATAAGAGGTATATTATTAGGGTATCCTTTAATAGGGTAGTGTCTATATACTTTTAATCCTAACTTTTCAAGTTTAGATTGGAACAATTTTGCTGGTTCGTTGTCTTCTGCAAATTTTGTAATACATACAGCACCAACATAAAGTCCATAACTTTTGAAAATATCTATTAATCTAATAACGTCTTTATCGTAAGTAATGCCATAGTCAGCTCTAACTTTATTCTTTGCTATATCTTGGGCAGAGATGGCAATGACAATTTCAGCATCGTCCTTTAATTTTGAAAGCATTTTTATTTTATTATCAGGTGCAAAACCAGGTAAAACTCTTGAAGCATGGAAATCATCAAATAACTTTCCGCCAAATTCAATGTATAGCTTTCCGCCAAAATCATTGATTCTCTCTAAAATTTTTTCTGATTGCATATTTAAATATTTTTCGCTATCAAAACCAATCTTCATTTTTTATTTCTCCTTTGAAATATACCCTTTATTTATATCAATTTTTGTCTTTTAATTCAATATTCAATTTTAAATAAAAAAAAGACCTTGCTATAAGTGCAAGATCTTTAATTAATTACAATTAATTATTTGCTAAAACTTTTTCTATTGTGTTTGCAATGTTTTCGCTTGTAAAACCATAGTAATCAAATAGTTTTGTAAATGGTGCTGATGTTCCAAACTGATCTATGCAAACGTAATCTCCATCTAGTCCAACATATTTACCCCAAGGCATTTTAGATCCGGCTTCAACAGCAACACGAGCTCTAACAGATTTAGGTAAAACAGTCTCTCTATATTCAGCTGATTGATTATCAAATACTTCCATACATGGCATTGATACAACTCTTATTGAAATGCCTTTTTGTGCAAGTAGTTCTTGTGCTTGCATGCAAGGACCAATTTCACTTCCTGAAGAAATAACAATTGCATCTGGGGTTTGTTTAAATCCGTTAGATAGGATATATCCACCTTTTTCAGCTCCTTCTTTTGTAGATAGGTTGTGTGCTAATAATTTTTGTCTACTTGTAATAATAGCAGTAGGACCCTTTTTAGATAGAGCATGTTTAAATGCAGCTGCTGTTTCAATTCCATCGCAAGGACGATAAATATCTATTCCTGGAATGCTACGTAAAGATGTTAAATGTTCAATTGGTTGATGTGTAGGTCCATCTTCTCCAACTCCAATAGAGTCGTGAGAGAATATATAAGTAACAGGAAGTTCCATCATAGCACTCATTCTTATAGAGTATTTCATATAGTCAGAGAAAACAAAGAAAGTAGCACACATAGGAAGTAATCCTTTATGAAGAGCAATACCATTACAAATAGCGCCCATAGCATGTTCTCTTACTCCGTAGTGAATTTCTGTTCCTGTAGGATTAGAACTAGAGAAGAAATCTTTTCCTTTAATTGCTGTGCAATTAGATGGTCCTAAATCCGCACTTCCTATAACTAAATTTGGAACAAGTGAATTTATAGTAGATAATATATCTCCACAGTGATTTCTTGTGGCAATAGAATCCTTTTTAACATTAAATAACAATTCATTTTGTGCTGCTTGTGCAACATTTTCGCCACTTATCCAAGATATAAATGTATCGTAGTCTTGTGGATATTTTGCCTTATATGCCTCAAGTGTTGAATTCCATTTATCTTCAAGTTTTGCTCCTTTTTCTTTCATAATAGATGCAATATTTTGTACATTTTCAGGAATTTCAAAAGGAGGAAGTTCCCATCCTAAGTTATCCTTTAATGCTTTTAATGCGTCTGGTCCAAGAGGAGCTCCGTGAGAAGATGCAGAATCTACTTTTGGTGAGCCAAAACCTATATGGCTTTCAACAATAATTAAAGAAGGTTTATTTTCTTCAGCTTTTGCTGCTTTAATAGCATTTTTAATGTTGTCTATATTGTCAACTGAACCAACTTTTATAACTTGCCAGCCTAAAGCTTCATGACGTAATGCTACATCTTCAGTAAAGGTGCAGCCTGTGTTACCTTCAATAGTAATATTGTTTGAATCGTAAAACAAAATTAGTTTGCCAAGTTTCCAGTTGCCAGCAATTGAAGCAGCTTCATTTTCAATACCTTCCATCATACAGCCATCGCCGCAAAGTGCATATGTATAATGGTCAACAACTTTTATATCTTCTTTATTAAATTTTGCAGATAAAATTCTTTCAGCAAGAGCAAAGCCAACAGCATTTGCAATGCCTTGTCCAAGAGGTCCTGTTGAACAATCAACACCTGCAGTAACATGAATTTCTGGATGACCAGGAGTTCTACTTTTTAGTTGTCTAAAGTTCATTAAATCTTCTTTTGTTACATCAAATCCACAAATGTGTAAAATGCTATAAAGCATTGAAGAAGCGTGTCCTGCACTTAATACAAATCTATCTCTATTAAAAAAGTCTGGGTTTGAAGGATTAATATTCATTTCCTCTGTAAATAATGTAGCTACCAATGGGGCAACGCCAAGTGGAGTTCCAGGATGGCCACTATTTGCTTTTTCAATTTGATCTGCAGAAAGTACTCGAATCGTACTTATTAAATCGTTTAAATTATTGTTCATAAGATTCCTCCGAATTGACCACTCTCATATTACTATATTTACATAGTAAAAGCAAAAGAAAAACCATTTTTTCTTCGTTAATATTTAAACAAAATAAATTAGCTATTTTTTAGAAGTAGAGCCAAATCCGCCTTTGCGTATTTGAGACGATTCGTCATCTATTGTGATTCCAAATTCAACAAAAATTCCCTGTATAAAACCTTGACCTTTTTCTATACTCAAAGTCTTTGATTCATTTGAGTCATTAGTAATTTTTGCGAAAATATGACCTTCGTTGTTTTCGTTATTGTAATAATCTCCATCAATAATTCCCACTGTATTATTTAATTGAAGTCTATATTTAAATCCAAGTCCAGAACGAGGGTAACATTTTAATACCCATCCTGGTTCCATAAATGCTTTTATTCCAGTTGGGATTTTTATTGTTTCATTAGGTTTAAGCGTAAATGTTAAAGGGGAGAAAAAATCGTATCCGGCAGAATACATTGTTGCCCGTTTTGGCAAAATTATTGAATCATATATTTCTTCAATGTTGTCATGTGAATTAAATGTATCAATCCAATCCTTTTTAAATTGATCAAAAGAAACTTTTTCAAACCTTGCAATTTTTTTCATTTTTAAACCTCTTATAACGACACTCTAATTATACAATAAAAGAAAAGATCGTAAATGGAAAAAGTAAACGCAGCAGTTAAAGGCGATTGCCAAGTTAACGCAATCGCAGTTGTTTTCGAAGAAAATTAATAAGAGTCTATCGACGCCAGATGGGCTTTTTTAAATGCATAAAACAAAATAATGCATAGC
>JALFUR010000009.1 GCA_022784465.1 Christensenella sp.
GCTATGCATTATTTTGTTTTATGCATTTAAAAAAGCCCATCTGGCGTCGATAGACTCTTATTAATTTTCTTCGAAAACAACTGCGATTGCGTTAACTTGGCAATCGCCTTTAACTGCTGCGTTTACTTTTTCCATTTACGAATAATTCTAAAATGTTAATTGTAAAAGTAAATAGTCAAATGCTAAACTAAAATGCGTTAACAGCGCATTTTAGTTAGTCAATCTCGGTTTTTCCCGCATTAACGCATTTTATTAACATTTGACAAGATTTTGAAAAATTTCTGTATTTTGTTGCAGTTTTTCGTAATGGCATCTTGAAATTTGCTCTTAACTCTTAAAAAAACTTAGTTGTTGCCGTAAACTTTTATGCTAGACAATACTGGATTATTTCGGCTTTGATTTATTTTTATTCTTATTCCTACAGCATTAATTAGTTTATCTGGGTTTAAACATATTATCTTTTTAGAACCAATAATTGTAGAGTTGCTCACTAGAGTATAAGAGCCATCGCTTAGTTTCAAATATACAGAGAAAGATTCTACTCTTTGGCTAAATGATATATCTTCTGATAAAACAATGGTATGAACTTTTTTAGGTTCAGAAAAAGTTAAATCATAAATATAATCGTTGTTTTTTGATTGATATGAACCATTATCTCCCTTCAAGGAGTCTAACTCAGTATATGAATATTGATTTACGCTATCACCAACAGTTATATTGTAAGCTATTTCATTTGAAAATCTATCTTTTATAGCTTGTCCAAATTCAAGAAGTCTTTCTACATCTTTATCTGCAATTCTTCCTTCCTTGTTTGGTGGGACATTAAGAAGTAGGGAAGAATTTCCGCCTACGGATTTATAGTAGATGTTTAATAATTGTTGTAAACTTTTTGGCTTTTGATATTTATGATAAAACCAGCCGTCATGAATAGAAACATCTACTTCAGCAGGAGCCCAAGTTAATTCATCATATGCTTGAAGCACACTTCTACTTCCTAAATCTTCGCTATCGTATTTTATATTCTTAAGAGCTTTTCCTGTCTTTTCATCAGTTTGAGAAATTTGAGCTACTTTATCTGGGTTTGTTGCTCCACTTCCAACAACGCTCCATTCGGATTCACGAGCGACACCTGCTTCGTTTCCAACCCATCTTACATCAGGACCAGATACACATATAACTGCATTAGGTTGCAATTTTCTAATTAATTCATAGTATCCTTCCCAATCATATTTAAAATCTGGATCCAAATCTTCGCCACAGGCACCATCAAACCATACAGAGAATAATTCTCCATAATTAGTTAATAACTCAGTCAATTGGTTTTTAAAGAAAGTATTGTATGCGTTTGTTCCATAAGTGCTTTCATGTCTATCCCATGGAGATAGATAAATTCCAAACTTTAATCCGTATTTTGCACAGGATTTAGATAGAGCTCCAACAACATCGGTTGTATTGGATGCGTTTGAAACATCATAATCAGTGTATTCACTAGGCCATAAGCAAAAGCCATCATGATGCTTTGCAGTAAGTATAATACCTTTACTGCCAGATTTAGATAATACATCACACCACTGATCAGTATCTAGATTTGTTGGATTGAATTTTTTAGGATCAGTTGTTCCATCTCCCCATTCTTTACCAGTAAAAGTGTTCATTCCAAAATGAATGAAATTATAATAGCCAAGTTTTGAATGTGCAATTTGTCTTTCACTTGGTTTAACAGATATATATCTTTCAACATCTGCACTATATTTTAAAGGGTCATTTTCCGTTGCTCCAGATAAAAAAATAGCATCAGTTGAAGAGTAATTTATTTGCTTTGTAGAATCGTAATAATTATATTTTTTTGAATTACATGAAGAAAATAAAGATATCATAAAGATGACTCCTACTATTAATAAAATGTAAATACGTTTCGCTTTTTTCATAAAATATTTAATTTAAATGGATTAATCTAGATGAGCTTTTGTGCTCTTAACACCATAATACTTCATGTTGTTTTCTATCATTTTCTTTTCCATAGCATCATGAACTCTTTGCATTAATTCATTAACTTGAGCATGACCTTTTAAATCAGGGTTTGGATAGAATGGTTCAAGTATTTCAATAGAAATCTTAGGTCTTTTCAAAAACTTAGTTAATTTTCTTGGTCTAAATAAAACAACTTGAGCGATAACTGGAACATTGTTTCTACAAGCAAAAGAGAAAGCCCCTGGTTTAAATTTTCTAATTCTATCATACCATGGCCACAATGATGCTTCAGGGAAAAAGTGTACGAATTTTTTGTTTTGTAGTAATTCGTCTACTTCTTTAACAAATTTGATAGTTCCAGATGTGGTATTTGGAATAGGGAAAGCATTTAACCAATGCACAATATGTCTAACATAAGGCAATTGGAAAGTTGTATGAAGAGTTGGAAGATATGACATTTTAGGCCAGTTTGCTTGGCAAGCCATAACGCAATCTATTCCTACGCAATGATTAGAAACAGTTATTGCTCCTTTTTTATCTTTAATAACTTTGGCAACATGCTTTTTTCCTTTGATATAAAAACCGAAAACAAATGTATCAACAATTGATAAAAGGGCAATTCCTGTAAACCAAAGTAAGGTCATAAAGAATCTTTTCACAGGGTTATGAATAACATATTCAAACGAATCGTCAAAAACAACTCCATCGACAAAGGTATTACTTCCAACAATATGAGCGTTTTCATCCTCTGGATAAGTATCTATATTGCCAACAGGTATGATGTGCTTCTTCTGTTTTTTACCAGAATTGTCTGCAATAGATTTCTGTTGATCAATTATAGCGTCTTTGGTTTTTTGTTCAATCTTATCGTTATCTACCATATTTTCACCTTTTAAATCATATTAGCATTAAAAAAAATAAGTGTCAAATTATATAATTTGTTCTATTATCTAATAAAAGAAGTTGTACTATTATTTTAAACAATATGCGCGTATATTATTAATATAATTATCTATAATAATATTTGCTTGAATAAATACGATTAATTTGTTACTATAAAGAAGATATTCAAAGCCTGAATTAAGAGGAAAAAAGATGAAAAATACATCAAGATTTTTATTTATATTGATTGTTTTGATTTTACTTATGACCTGTATGGTTGCTTGTAAAGAAAATGAAGCAACTATTGCATCTCCTGAGGGCTTAGCTGTAAATGGGGCTATGTTTAGCTGGAATTCAGTTGAGGGAGCGGAAGGATATGAAGTTGTAGTAGATGAAAATGATCCAGTTCCAACTATAAATACTTATTATGAAGTTGATATGTCTGAGCTAAGAACGTATTCATTAAAAGTTAGGGCATTTAAAACTGGCGAAAAGGGAGAAAAAGTATACAGCGAATATGCAACTATTTCTCATACTAAGACAAACAAGTTGGCTAAGCCATCAAATGTTGCATTTGATTTAGAAAATTCAAAACTAGTTAAATGGGATCCTGTTGAAAACGCAAGTTCATATTTATTAAATATTTTCAATGATAAAAATGTTTTACTTGATACAGTTTCTACTACATCTACTTCATTCTCTTTTGACGAATCAAGTGTTAATGAAGAAGATAGAAAATATTCTTCAACAGGAAGATATACTTTATATATAATGGCAAGACCGGGAGAAAACAATCCTACTTATGTTTCATCTGAATCTGTTTCGATTGTTTATTGTGTACAAAAAGTACTTGCAGCTCCAAATATGTCAGGAATAACAACAACAAGTGTTAGATGGGAGTCGATTGGAGGAGCTACATCATATAAATTATTTGTTTATTATGATAATCCAGATGGAGACGATATTCTTGTTAATGAGTTTACAACTACATCGACATCTTATGCTATTTCCAACTTTGATCTTAAAACAAATGGCCACGGTACTTATTATTGCAAAGTACAAGCTATAGGAGATGCAGGAGAGAATAAAGTATATTTAACAAGCGATATTTCAGAGCGTGATACAAAATATGATTTATGGGTTCTTCCTGCATTAAGACAGAGTGATATTACTTTATCTGAAGTAGCAGGAAAAACACAAATTGAAGTGAAGTTAAATTATCTTTATAATTTGTCTTCAATATCTATATCTTTACAAACAACAACCGCATCAGGTTCTTCACAATTATCTTCAATTGAAAAAACCTTATTTGCTCAAGATGCTACAACAACATATTTTGAGACATTAGATGTAGTTGCAAATAAATTAAAGCATTATTATACAAAAACTCCAGGTTATTACACATTAGCTACAACTTATGATAGTGGAGCAACATTCTATACAAAAAATGGAGAGGGTGTATACACTGAGGCTAATGTTGAAAGCGAAGAAGTTTTCAATGCCGGAGAATATTATGTTTATACTCCAGATAAATATATCGAGGCGATAGGTGAAGATGTATATACTCAAGTAGGCGAAAACGAAGAGTTTGATAAATCAAAGGTTTATTATATACACAATGGCGTTTCTTACGTTATATCTGCAATAACCAAATTTGAAGATGGAGTAACTTACTATACAAAATCTACAGCAGATCTTGTATTTTTACCTGGTGTAACTTACTATGAGGTAGATGAAGTAGTATTCACATTTGATTTAGATGATTTATTTGAAAATAAAGATGATAAATCATATTATGGAAAACTATTTACAATTACAACAACTGTTGTAGGATCTTCAAATAGTGTAATTTCACCAACTACTATTGTTTTAGAAGAAAAATATTTAAGTTATAAAAAGCCGGAAGTTGTAGATAATTCAAAAGAGTTTGAAGAAGCTCCTGAAGAGATAAAAGCTATGTTTGCAGGTAAGGAGAATTACCAAGCAAAATATAGAGAATTCGTAGATGCATATAACGGATGGTACTATATTACATCTATGGGAGAATTACAATATTTAAGAATAGATGCATTAAGCAACTATGTTGTAGTATGTGATTTAGATAATGAATTATATGAATGGAATCCAATTGCTAATTTTGATGGAATCTTAGATGGATATAATCATAGCATTTCAAACCTTATATATTGCGAAGACGATTCTGTATTAGATCAACAATTAGGATTAATTAATACCAATAGAGGAACAATTAAGAATTTATTTGTTATCAATGTTAAGACATTAATTACAGGGCCAAAGACAGGTATGCTTGGTGGTATTGTATGCGAAAATGAAGGAACAATAGAAAACTGTTTTGTATCAGGAACTTTAACAAGCATTGAAAATATAGGCGGAATTGTTGCTGAAAATTCTAATAGCGGAATTATTAAAAATAGCCAATCTATAACAACAATTACAGCACAAAGTGTAGCTGGTGGAATCGCTGGATTTAACTATGGAAGAATTATAGGCTCATATTCAACAAAAGATATAAAAGCAAAAGAAGCGTTATTCTTAGTTGGAGATTTTGAAGCATTAAAAGCTTATTATGAAGGTGATAATACTACTGAAATCTATGTAAAAACTGATGATGAATACGAAAGCATTGGCGTATATACAGATGGAAAATACGAAAAAGAAAATGGTGACAAATATGATGCGTATTATGTATATGGTTCAAGAATAGCTTTTGTAGGCGGATTGGTTGGCTACAATACAGGAGATATTAATAATTCATTTGCTCTTGGTAATGTTGAAGCAAAAGCTAAGGATGTAGCATACGCAGGTGGCTTAATTGGATATAGTGAAAGTGGCACAATTGAAAAATGTTATGCTGGAGAAAAATTCTCTCTTGATCCAACAAAAAGATCTTTAGTATCTTCAGAAGCAGCAGTAGCCGCTGCAGGTGGATTTGTCGGAAGAATTGAAGCTGGAATCATTACAAATTCATATTCAACATCAAGAACTGTTGCTTCAGACAATTTCGGTGGATTTGTTGGATACAATGTTTCTGCCACAGTTTCTTACTGCTATTCAACAGGTGGAACATCAAGTCAAAGTTCTATAAATAAAGGAGCATTTGTTGGTAATAATACAGGAACAATAGATAATTGTTATTTCTATAACTACTTTGCTTCTGAAAACTATAACAATATAGACTCATGTGCTGAGCAATGTGCATCATTAGCAATTGTTGCAGAAAAATTAGCTTCAACAGGAGCATTCAATACATTGTTGTATTCAGATTCAAGTATTGACGATTCTGATAAATACAGAGAGCCAACACTTACAGGATTAATTTATACTCAAGAATATGAATTACAAAAAGGCTCAGGTGGATACATTAACGAAGGTGCATATTTAGTTGATTCAGATAAAGTAACTAATATTACAGCAGATGAAAATGTTGAATATATCACTATTGGTGATAATACAAGAAAAGGAACAATTGTAGTTGTTTTAGCTACAGATACAGCAAGAATTGCATTCTTAGTTACTGTTAAATAATTGAATTAAAAATCTTATAAGATGTTTTCATTAGTGCAATAATGGAAACATCTTTTTTATGGCTTATACGTAAAAAAATGCACAGTAAATGCAATAGATAAAACAACTTTAAAGGTAGATGCAAAAACAGGTATTGGTTGTTAAGATGCGTGAGTATATGTCCGCATGAAGCAAGAAGCATTCTCCTATAATGGTATCTATTGCTGCAATGGCCAGGAAGAAATACAACAAATGGTTGTATGGGCTATTAGAATATCTAGCATAGGTTATATATTTATGGGATTGTCGATAGGAGTACAGGGAGTTTTGCAAGCACTTGGATATGCATTAAAAACCACTTATAATATCTTTATTAAGACTTGTCGTTTTGGTCTTACCTTTAGTATGGCTATTTTGCTTATCGTCAAATGCGTCAATGCTGGTTTGGATAGCATTCCCAATAGCTAAATTAATTACTGCATTAATATCTGTTATATATGTGTATATGGCTTATAAAAAGAAAATTAAAGGAATGTTTATATAGGAACAAAATAGGCATGAGAGTTTTATCAATCATGCCTATTTAATTATATAAATTAGTTATATGTATTAGTTATTTTCACTTGCTGAGTCTAAAGCTACCTTTGCATCAACGACTACTTTTTTGTTATAACAATCAAAAATAGAGTCTACTTTTTCTTTATCTAAAATGTTTTTCTTTGTTTCAAATTTGTATGTAATTAAAGAAACAATAGGGACAATAATCAAATTAACAAGCATAGCTATTGCGCCAGCTACAACTGCATTTGCAAGATTTAGTTTTTCGCCAGAAGATAGAGTAACAGTTAAGAAGTTCCATCCAGCTAATTTATAAATTAAAGAGAATATCATGATTGATAAACCTACAACAAAGCTTGTCCATACAGAAGATTTTGTTGTCTTTTTCCAATATAGCCCAAATAAGAATGGCGCAAGAAAAGCTCCAGCTAACGCTCCCCAAGAAATACCCATCAAAGATGCAATTTCACTAAAATTATATACTTTTTGTATAATGGCGATTAATGCAGAAATCACAATGAATACAGCAATGAATATTCTCATTATAAATACTTGTTTTTTGTCTGTCATATTTTCTTCTTTAACCAATCTGCCTTTAATTAAATCAAGAGTCAAAGTTGAAGAAGAAGTTAATACCAATGAAGATAAAGTAGACATAGAAGCGCTTAAAACTAAAATTACAATTAGCGCCATTAATAAATCAGAAGTAACAGCTTTTTCAAGCATTGTTGGGATGATAGAATCAAAATCTTTTGTATTAGATACAAACAATCTACCAAAACCGCCAAGGAAATAACATCCTCCAGCAACTATTAATGCAAAAATGGTTGAAATGATAGTGCCTTTTTTAATATCTTCTTCACTTTTGATTGCGTAGAATTTGCCAACCATTTGAGGAAGACCCCAAGTTCCTAAAGATGTCAATATAACTACAAATAGTAAAAATACTGGCATTGGGCCAAAGAAAGAAGTATATTCCCATCCAATTTCAGGGGAAGTAGCCATTGATTGCATTGCTGCTGTTAAACCGCCTTGAGAAGATAGTACGGCTCCGATTACAGCCACAATACCTATTATCATAATAAAGCCTTGTATAAAGTCATTAACGGCTGTAGCCATATATCCGCCAACAGTAACATAAACTGCGGTTAAAAGAGCCATAATGCATACAATAATAATGTAAGCAAGATTTTCATTAGTAAATCCAAAAGCGACAGTAAATAGTCTGCTTAAACCATTAAATAAAGATGCTGTATATGGAATCAAGAAAATAAAAACAATAATTGCTGCAGCAACTTTTAAAGCTGTTGAATCAAATCTTTTTCCAAAGAAATCTGACATTGTTTTACTATCTAATTTTTGAGTCATAATTCTTGTTCTTCTTCCAAGAACAACCCATGCTAGTAAAGAACCAATAATTGCGTTGCCTATACCGACCCATGTGCTAGATACGCCAAATAGGTATCCAAATTGTCCCGCATAACCAATGAATATAACGGCACTAAAATAAGAAGTTCCATATGCAAAGGCAGTAAGCCAAGGACCAACAGATCTTCCACCAAGAACGAAGCCGTTAACATTTGTTGCTTTTTTTCTGCAAATAACTCCAATTGCAATCATTAGGCCGAAAAACAAAAGCATCATTAAAACGTTGACAACAACCCTCGATGTGCTTGATGCTAATAAAACTGACATAATTTCCCTCCAAAATATAAAAATCCTCTATGTATCAAACATAGAGGACGATTTTTCACCGTGGTACCACCTCAATTCGTAAGCAAAACTTACCTTAAGCTCAAAGCATTAACTCTTTTACGGCGGTCACAATTCCGTTACAGCCTACACATAATATATTAACTTCGACTGTACAGCTCCAAGAATGTATTCGTTATAATCAGGATATCATTTTTCAGCATACAATGACTCTCTAAAAACCATGAAAAATAACTACTTGTTTCTCTTCGTTGCCTTTAACAATTTGATTTTATAAATAATGATATATTTTGTCAATATATACAAAAAAAATATGCTAAAATAAAGCTATGAAAAAACTAACACTATTATTTGATGCAGATGATACTCTTTTGGATTTTGATGCTGCAGAAACTAATTCAATTACTAAAACTTTAGAAGAATTGAATATTCTACACTATGACAACATAGTTGAATCTTACAAGGCTTTTAATTTGCAGTGCTGGAAAGAGTATGAAAAAAATTTGTTAACAAAAGAGCAACTTGGGCAAGAAAGATTTAAAAGACTATTTAATAAATATAAAATTGAAGATCTAGATTGTAAAAAAATTGGAGATATCTATTGGAAATATTTATCTCAAGCACATGAAGTTATTGATGGTGTACATGATATGCTTAAGCAAATCTATAATAAACATGATTTGTATGTTATAACCAATGGTGTTTATGCAATTCAAACATCTAGATTTAATAAGGCCGGGTTAGAGCCATATTTTAAAAAAAGATATATTTCGGAATTGATGCAAACAAGAAAGCCAGACAAATTATTTTTTGATCTAATAGAAAAGGATTTAGGAGGGCTAGATAGAGAAAATACATATATTATTGGAGATTCTCTTTCATCAGATATTCAAGGTGGAATAAATAGCGGAATTAAAACTATATGGTTTAATAATAAAAAAGAAGAAAACAACACATCAATAACTCCTGATTATACGGTATATAACTATACGGAGTTACTAGAACTAATAGATAAATTATCGAGGTAACAATTAATGGAAAATTTTACATACTACTCGCCAACAAAAGTTGTATTTGGAAAGGGCTCATTGCATCAGCTTTCTAATGAAATAGCACAACAAAACGCAACAAAAGTGTTAATTGTATATGGTTCAAATAGAATAGAAAATAATGGTTTGTTAAATGATGTTATCAATCAATTAAATAGCATAAATATAGAGTTTATGACTTTTAAGGGGATTAAGGCTAATCCTACTTTGTCTTATGCAAAAGAGGGAATAAAAATAAGTAAAGAATTTAAAACAGATTTTATATTGGCTATAGGTGGCGGAAGTGTAATTGATACAGCAAAAGCTATTGCTGTAGGCAGTAAAAGTGATAGAGATTTATGGGATATTTGGTGTGGCAAAGAAACAATTGAAGAGGTTCTTCCAATTGGTTGCATTTTGACAATACCTGCTGCTGGAAGCGAGTTAAGCAATAGTGCAGTTTTAACAAATGAAGAGATATGTCAAAAGCGTGGTTTGTCTAGTAATAAATATAGATGCAAGTTTGCAATTATGGATCCATTATATGCAATGACATTACCCAAAAAACAAATAGCTTGTGGCGTTACTGATATTATGATGCATACACTTGAAAGATTCTTTTATGCTAAAGAAAAACAACATAACACATTGACAGACTTAATTGCGATTTCATTACTTAAAACGGTTATTAAATATGGCAAGACTGCATATGATAATCCAAAGGACTATAATGCAATGTCAGAAATAATGTGGGCAAGTTCATTATCTCATAATGATCTAACAGGACTTGGCGGAATAAGCGATTTTTCTGTTCATCAACTTGGTCATGAAATAAGCGCAATGTTTGATATAACACATGGTGAATCATTAAGCTCCTTGTGGGCGACATGGGCTAGATATGTATATAAGCAAGATATAGATAGATTTGTATATTTTGCCAATATGGTTTGGGATATTGAGGGTACAGGAGAAGAAGTTGCTTTAAAGGGAATAGATGCTTTAGAGCGCTATCTTAAGCAACTTAATATGCCTATCTGTATTCCTGAATTGTCATGTGGTAAGCTTGATGAAAAAACTATCATTACTCTTGGTAATAATTGTACAAGAAATGGTTCAAGAATGATTGGCTCGTTCTATCCAATTGATACGAATCAGGTTATACAAATATACAGCCAAGCGAATAAAAATGCCAAATAATAATTATCGTTCGCCAAAGTGTCGAAAAATAAAAAAAAGTAGTTATCTAATTTGTTGCCAATATTATATATTTCGTATATAATTTAAACTACAATTTAAATAAATTTAAATAACTCGGAGGAAATTATGGCAGAAGAAAAGAAACAAAAAAGTACATTTTTGCAATTTATTTTATTTATCATTATGAGTTTAGTTGCTTTCGTTGTGCAAATTGTAATTGTTCAATTTGGACCAAAATTGCTAGAACTATGTGGTGTTGATGCTACAAAAGAATTTACTGCATGGATTTTCGGTAATTACACAATGGCTGCATTCATTTCATTCTTAGTAGGAAATGTTGCTGCGAAAGTTATTTCATATATTCTTAATAGAAAGAAAACATTTGGTGCTGTAAACAATTTAGTTTTCAGTATGACTGTTTATGTAATTATGTGTGTTGCATTAATTATTGCTGAAACATTGATTGGAGAACCTTTAGCAAATGCATACAAAAAATTATTTGCTAGCATTCCAGCTTTAGTTGAATGGGCTCCAACATTGTCTATGATCACATATTCAATTGCTGACTTCTTAATCGTATTCTTAATGGAAAAATTTGTTATCATGAATGACAATTTATTCAAGAAGTCAAAGGATGAAGCAGAAGTTGTTGATTCAGTAGAACCTGTTGTAGATTCAACAGAAGAAGCTAAAGAAGAAGTAGAAGAAGCTCCTGCTGCTGAAGAAACACCAGTAGAAGAGACACCTGCTGAAGAAGAAGTTAAAGAGGAAGCTCCAGTTGAAGAAGCTCCAGTTGAAGAAGTTGAAGAAACTCCAGTAGTTGAAGAGACTGTAGAAGAAGCTCCTGCTGCTGAAGAAGCACCAGTAGAAGAAACATCTGCTGAAGAAGAAGTTAAAGAAGAAGCTCCAGTTGCTGAAGAACCAGCAAAAGAAGTTAAAGAAGAAACAAAGGCTAAAAAGGCTACAGCAAAAGCATCTGGTAAGATTGACTTTGATTTAGGATTAGATGGATATCATTTCTATATTCTTGCTAACAACAATCAAATTATGTTTGAAAGCCAAGGCTTTGCATCTTTAGATACTCTTCAAAATGGTTTAGAAACATTTAAGAAAGCTTTAGATACAGGTATTGCTTCAGTTTACCAAGATAAAAATAAGAACTATAGATTCATCATCAACAAGAGATATGTAGGTGAAGGATATAAGACAAGAGCTCAAGCAGAAGCTGCTATTGAATCAGTAAAGAAATTTACTGCAAATGGTAAAGTTCTTGAATATGTTGAAGATCCAGAAAAGAAAGCTGCATACGAAGCTGCAAAGAAAGGTATGAAGAAAGCTCCAAAGGATTTCGATTGGGATAAAGCTTTAGCTGTTCCTGCAAAGACTTCAGGTAAGTTCACAATTACAGAATTAGAAGATAGAGGATTCTTCTTCTCATTAGCAGCTAACAATGGACAAATCCTTTATACAAGCCGTTTCTATTCATCTGCTGATTCAGCTGCTGATGCTATCATTACATTTAAGAAGGCTGCATATTTAGGAAACTTCTTTATCGATAATGATAAATTTGGTAACTTCAGATACATTCTAAAAGGTGGAAATGGAAGCATCGTATATTATGGTGAAAGCTATAGCTCTAAGGATTCTGCAATTAGCAGTTCAGAATCTGTTAAGAAGTTTGCTGCATCTGCAAAGATTATTCCATTTGAAGTTAACAAAGACGAAGAATAATAATCTTATTTAGATTAAGCACTTAATTGATAAATTTTTAAAAGATAGAGATTGTTTAATAGCGTAGTCACGATAGGCTTATCCTTAAAGTGGCTATGCTATTTTATTTACATATGTGCATATGCGCATATGCGAATATATAGAAAAATTTATATTCGCTTGCGTGCATATGAGCAATATGCTATTATATTTTAGATTTATAAACGAGGTTAAAATAATGTTATTAAGTAAATTATGTTGTGAACGTGTAAAAGATGCACCTCAAGATGCAAAGATTTTAAGTCATATTTTATTGGCTAGAGCAGGATATATTAAGCAAGTTGCTAATGGTATTTATTCTATGACTATGCCATGTCAAAAAATGAGTCAAAAAATTCAAGCGATAATACGTGAAGAAATGGATGCATGTGACGGACAAGAAGTTCTTTTTCCTGTAGTAATGCCTAGAGAATTATGGGAAACATCAGGAAGATATACTAGCATCGGTTCAGAAATGGTTCGTTTTAAAGATAGAGGCAATAGAGATATGCTTTTAGGAATGACACACGAAGAGGCTGCTGTTCATTTGGCAAACCATACAATTTCAAGTTATACACAACTTCCAATGATGATTTATCAAATACAAACAAAGTTTAGAGATGAAGCAAGATCTAGAGGCGGATTGATTCGTGTTAGAGAATTTACTATGAAAGATGCTTATTCATTCCATACAACATTTGAAGATATGGAAGAATATTACTACAAAATTCATAAAGCGTATAATCGTATTTTCCATCGTATAGGTTTAAAGAATTTTATTGATGTTAAGTCAGATACCGGAATGATGGGAGGAAGTGTTGCCCACGAATTTATGTTATTAACAGATGTTGGCGAGGATTCAATTGTTTTATGTAATTCTTGTGATTATAGAGCAAATATGGAAGTGGCAACATCTATTATCGACAAATATACATGCGAAGATGCTCCTTTGCAATTAGTTGATACAAAAGAAGACAAAACAATAGAAGACATTTGTAAGAGATTCAATGTTTCTGAAAAACAAACAGCAAAAGCTGTTGTATTTGCAGTTAAGGGCAATCCAGAAAAAGTAATTATTGCATTTGTTCGTGGAGACTTAGAAGTTAATGAAGCAAAATTAAAGAAGGCTATTAAACAAGATGTTGTAGCTTATGAGGGTGGCGCTTGTGAAGATGTTGTATGTGGACAAATCGGACCTATAGGATTATCTGATAAAATTACTGTAGTTATAGACAAATCTTTAGAAAATACAAAGGGAATGATTGTTGGTGCAAACATACCAAATCATCACTATACAGGATTCAATATAAATAGAGATTTAAAAGATCCTCAATTTTATGATATTTCAAAAACAAAAGCTGGAGATAAATGTCCTATTTGTGGTGGAGAATTAAGAATCGAAAACGGAATTGAAATTGGAAATATTTTCCAACTTGGAACAAAATATACAAAATCAATGGGCATGACTGTTGCTGGTCCAGATGGACAACCATTTAATCCAATTATGGGATGTTATGGCATTGGAGTTGGAAGAGCAATTGCATCAATAGCGCAAGAATCAAATGACGAAAAAGGATTAATTATTCCTATTTCAATAGCTCCATGGCCTGTTCATATGTGCGTATTAAGACAAGATGATCCTCAAGTAAATGAAAAAGCACAAGCATTATATCAATTACTTGAATCAAATAATATTGCAACATTGTATGATGATAGAAATTGTGGCGCTGGAATTAAATTTAATGATGCAGATTTAATGGGAATGCCAATTAGAATTGTAATCTCTCCTAAATCTCTTGCTAATAATTCTATTGAAATTATGATAAGAAAAAATAGAGAAACAATGAATGTTGAATATGATTGTGCTCTTGAAACAATCAAAAAATTAATGGAAACATTAATGGAAGAATATAAATAAGAAATAGTTAATTATATGAAAAAAGGCTACCCAGTAGCCTTTTTTTGTACATCGTTTGCAAATTATTTTAATAATACATCTAGATATTCTTTAATTGCTTTTTTAGCTTCTAATAAATCATGTTCTTTATAGTTGCCGCATTGCTTTTTTTCTGTACCTGGAACATAATCAAGTTCTAAACATTTTTTAAAACATTCTATGGTCTTTTCTTTTGCTTGTTTTTCTTGAATGCCATATAAAAGCAAATAACAACCAGTTCTACAACCCATTGGCCCAAAATATATTACGTCGTCTTTTATATCACTATTTCGAATTACAGTTGCAAATAAATGCTCAATAGAATGTATTGCAGCATAAGATAAATAATCGCCTTTATTAGGGTATTTAAATCTTAAATCATATGTATAAACATTATGTGATTCACCAAGGCAATAAAAACCTGGAATCATAGTATCGTGATCAAGTTCAAAAGATTTAATATTGTCCATATATTCACCTCTTGAATTATTTTAACAACATATTAGATATCAATCAATTGTTTTTGCAATTTATTAACCTCAATTTTTGTGACAATTGCTTTGTTTGAAACTTTCATTTACGACATTTTTGCCAATAAACCATTCTATATTGACTATAAAATAAATATTTTTTATAATAAAAAAGAAAAAAAGGTTACTTAGAGGTAAAGAATAGAATGGTTAGTATTGCGATATGTGACGACGATGTTTTAGAGGTTGAACGCGCACAAAGATTTATAGAAAAATATTCACAAACAAAAAATGAATCTCAAATTTCAGTTCAAACATTTTTAAATCCATTAGAAATGCTCAATTATGTAGATAAAAATGTTGGTTTTGACATTTATATTTTGGATATCATAATGGACGGCATGAAGGGAACAGATGTCGCAAAAGAATTGAAAGCAAAGGAAAGCAATTGCGAAATTATTTTTATGACTACATCAAGAGAATTTGCAGTTGATGCTTTTGCGTTAAATGCAGTTCATTATCTTGTTAAGCCGTATGATTTTGTGGATTTTTCGGAAGCTTTGGCTAGAGCTTTAAAAAGAACGGAAGTTGAAGAAACAGATTTTATTGTAAGAAAGACAGATAAAGGCGTGATGAAAATATTAATAGCTAATATTTGTTTTTCAGAATCAAGTGGACATTATCAATATGTGCATATGAACGATGGCACTACATATAAGATAAGAAGTAAAACTTTTGAGTTATGGGAAGATTTAAAAAATTTCAATAGATTTTTAATTCCTCACACAGGGTTTATTGTGAATATGGATTATATTAAAAATGTCACATCTTATGGCATAGAAGTTTTGGATGCTAATATTCCTTTATCAAAAAACACTTATGGTAAGATACGAAAAGAGTATTTAGATTATATATTTGGAAAGTAGAAGTTAACAAATGGCATGGGTTGGAAAATTATTTTTATATCTTGTAACAATGATAGGAACAATTGGCCTAACCTATTGCATGATGGATTTTAAACTAAAAAGATATAAACAAATTCTCATATTTGCTGCGGCTTCTTTGATTTGTATTGTTGGTGATTTTTTTGTCAGCAATTTGCAAACAAAAAATGCAGAATTATATTATTCAATAATCTTGTCTTTCAATGGATTGTTACTATTTGTTGTTGTTGTCATAATGTCTAAAGACTCTTTCTTAAAAACCATGTTTGCAATATCCTCTCAAGTCGATGCACTTATTATGGTGGTTTATATATCAAATACGATTTCTAGATATTTTGGAAATGTAATATGGATAGAAAGTATAGTTAGACTTGTTGCATTTTTGACAATTTATTATTTCTATAACAACGGGCTTCGTCAAAAATATAGGGCCTTTGTTGCAAGTTCAGAAGATAAGAAGGCATGGATTATTTTAGTTTTGATTCCAGTTGCTTTTTGTATACTATTCTGTCTAACAATCCTATATCCTATCACGATTATCAATAGACCAAATTATATGCATTATGTCATGCTATTTGAAATTGTTGCAATGTTCTTAACATACATTGGCATTTTCTATACATTCAATAACATCGTCGAAAAAAATAGAATAAAACTTGAAAATGAAAAAGCTATGCAAAAGATTGAATGGTGGAAACAACAAATAGATTTGCAAGAGAGAATAATAGAAAACTCAAGACAATCTCGTCATGATTTAAGACATCATGATTTGCTATTGATGAAAATGCTTCAAGAAGGAAATTATGAAAAAGCCATGGAATATTTAAAAGAGCATGGTGCAAAAATTGATAATGATGTAATAGTGAAATACTGTGAAAATTATACAGCAAATTGTATATTGACAATATATATAGAAAAGGCAAAAAAAGAGGGAATAGATGTCCAGTGTTTAGTTAATATTCCTGAAAGCATTATGATTGATGAAGTTGAGCTTGCAGGGCTTTTAGCAAACTTGCTTGAAAATGCAGTTGAAGCTTGCGAGAGGATAACAAATCCTGAGATAAAAAGATTTATTAATATTACTACACATTATCAAACAGGCTCATTAAGAATCCTTGTTGAAAATTCATGTAATCAAGAGGTAGAGTTTGATGGCGGGCTTCCAATTTCTACTAAACAAACAAAATCAGGGATTGGTGTTAAAAGTATCCAAAAAGTTGCAAGTCAATATAAAGGGCTTGTGGATTTTAGTCAAGCTGCAGGTGTATTTACCACAAGGGTATTGTTAAATTTATAATTATGGATTATTCAATTTCAAATATTCAAAATCTATTAAAATCATATAAGACAAGATATCAAGATTTGTCAGATTTATTGTGCTATCAAGAGGTTATGGTAGATAAAAAAATTTATAATGCCTATCTTAAAGAATATAATCAATTAAAGCCATTTATAGATTGTTTGGAAGATATTGAATTAATTATAAAAGAAAAAGAAAAAGCCACAAATGAAGCCTTAGAATTGGCGCTAAACGAAGCATACATGAAAGAGATCAACAAAGTGCGCAATATGCTTCAAAAAGAAAACTTTGACGAATACTTAGGTGCTACATTAGAGTTTAATTCAATCGATAGAGATTTAGTAGAAAAAATTGAAAGCTGTGTTTTTGGCAAATGTGTACAAGAGGGGATAGTTGCAAGCATAGATAAAAACAAACTTATGATTCATGGAATAAATAGGTTTTCTCAGTTTAAGAGATATAATGGTACATACAAAATCGGTAAAAATGAAATAGAGATTTGCGTGTATCCGATTATTGAGAATATTGAAGATGTTGATTTATCTAATATTAAAATTGATTTTTATAGATCCTCTGGAGCGGGCGGACAAAATGTTAATAAAGTAGAAACTGCTGTAAGAATATACGACTATATGACTGGAATTGTTGTTACATGTCAAGATGAACGTTCGCAAAAACAAAATAGAGAAAAAGCTATAGATAAACTAAAAAATAAAGTTATAGAATTAAAAAAGAAAGAGTTGAAAAAAATAATCTCTATGCAAAAGCAAAATGCAAAAAATACATTTTTAGGTGAATATAAAAGCATAGAAGAAATTTTTAGTTGAATATGAGAACAATAAAAGCTACAAAAAATACAATAGTGCTTTCGTCTTATGTAAGCATATACAAAACAGAACAATTCATTAAGCAAACGCAAGGAATTGTTGATTTAGATTCTTTTTTGCATTTATGTTATTCTGCAATAGTTCTTTCTTTGCACGAATTAAATTTAAAAAATAATCATTCTTATATTCTTCAAACATTAGAAGGCAATAATAAGTTCTTTATAAAAACAGCAAACAGCTTAGATAGCGATAATGTTAATAAGCAAGAATTAATCTTTTATAAATATATTGGACAAGGAAAAGTAGCAAGAAAAGGCGATAGAAGATTACTTAGATATATTAGTGCGCATGGCAGTGAAGATGTCTTATTCAATTTTTATGAGATAGAAGATAACGAAACGGACAATTTAAATAAGTTATATGTTTTAGCCAATTCAGATAGTGTTAATTTTCCATTATTAAATGCTAATCAAAACAAAATTGTTAAGATGGAAGATAACAATATTCTTGTGCAAGGAGTAGCAGGATCTGGAAAAACAAATATATGCATAGATAAGATAGTATATAGCGCATGTAGACACTATTCAGGTAGATGTTTATATAGCACCTATTCTCATGCTCTATTAGAAGATACAAAAAAGAGGGTAAATATATTCTTATACAACGTAGATCGTTTTATTGAAAAACACAATAACAATGAAATAGTATATATTGATTCTAACCATAAGAAAGCAGCGGAGAATTATCTTGGGATAAATATTGAAGGTGCTAATAATGACAACTTTATTGAAGAATTGAAGCAAATAAGTCAATACCTATCTACAAAAGTCGATTATTTTTTAATAGAAGATTTGTACTCAAAACACATAAAAAAAGATTTTAAACTTGCTGATGAATCCACGTTTAAAAACGAATATTTAAAGAACATAAAAAACTATAATCTGTTAGCTAATATAGATAAAATAAAATATTTGTCTAATGAAATTATTTACAAAGAAATATATGGTGCTATATTTGGATTTTCTCAAAATGGAAGAGAAGAAATTCTTACAAAAGACCAATATATAGATTTAAGACAAAACAGTTTTACAAGACAGGAAGCAGACATTATTTACTCTTTAGCTATTGATTATCTAAAGTTCATGAAAGCAAATAGCTATATTGACAACAACTTTATGTCTCGCGATTTATTAAAAGTTGCATCAAATATAAAATATTCGCTTGTTGTCTTAGATGAAGTGCAGGATTTCACGCAAATCAATTTGCTGTTATTTAAGAAAATCACTTTAAAAATGCTATGTGTAGGCGATGTTCTTCAAATGATTAATCCTTCTTATTTTTCATTATCATATTTAAAGAATCTAATGTTTGAGGAAGGATTAGTTAATGTTGTTGAATTGAAAAACAATTATAGAAATAGCAGAAAAATTGAGGAAATCGTAAATTGCCTTAGCCAAATTAATATTGAAAAATTTGGACTTCATAGTTTCGTACTAAAAGGCACAAGCGTAGATGTATCAAATGATACAAACGCATTGTATGTCAACGATGGAAATATGTTGAGTTTTTTAAAAGAAGGTAATTTTAGCAATTTAACAATAGTTGTAGCCAACTCATTTAAAAAAGAGCAATTAAGATTACTTTTGCCTAAAGTGGAAATATTAACAGTATCTGAAATCAAAGGATTAGAGAGAAATACAATACTTTTAGTTGATATTTTGTCAGATAACTACGAGAAATGGGATTACTTACAAAGAAGTGTATTTAATCGTAAAAAAGCTGAAGAAAATTCAGTTTATAGATATTATTTTAATTTGTTATATGTTGGCATAACTAGAGCTAAGCTTAACTTGATTGTTAATGAAAGAAAAGAAGTGTCTTTATTTGATTCATTTTTTAATCAGAACTTCAAAAAATTCAAGCCAAAAAATGCAGTTGAACTTTTAAGTGACATTTTAGAAAAAGACAATTTAAATGAAGATGACATTTATGAAAGAGCAATTGAGTTTATAAAACTTGAGCAATATGATAATGCGCGTTGGACGGCAAAGAAAATTACCAACGAAGAAGAACAATTTGCGCTTTTGAGAAAGATAGATATTTATGAAAAGTATGTTAGAAATAGATTATATAGAGAGGCAGGAATTGAGTTTTGGAAAAACGGAATGTTTGAAGAAGCAAAAGAACAATTTAAATTGTCTAATGATGAAAAGCTTATAGAGTTATTAGATGCTTGTGCAAATGGTAATGGACAAAAACTGGAATATGATATTGTAAAATTCTATGTAGATATAATGGATAATGATGTAGCTAAAAATCTAATATTAGATACATTAAAAAATGATCTTTCTTCATTAAAGGAAGAACAAAATATAATTAATATGAAAATAAATAAAAGGAAAAATAAGTAGGTGTATTATGGAAAAAGTTCAAGAATTACAATCTTTAATTGATGTATTTAAACAATATAGGGATTTATTGACTCCAATTCAATCAGGATTAAGAGATTTGGTTGAGACATATTCTTATATGGAAAATGATTTGAAAAAACTCTCTGATACCCTAAATGGTGACAATAAAACAAAACTTGATCAAATATATTCTGTGTTGTCTAAACAATATCAGAAAAATGCCGAATTAGAGTCGAACATTGATTTGTTTATGAAGAGTTCAAATAAATATACAAATGAAGTAGATAAATTGTATAAAAAGTTCGAGCAGATAGAAACAAATATTGAAATTGTTAATCAATTAGATGTCAAAGCAAGAGATCAAATTGAAAAACTTGAAAGAATAATTGAAGAAAAGAAAATTAATTACGATATTAAAGAATTACAAAGAATTTTGGATATATATAACAATAATGTTCAAAAAGTCAGCACCTTTATTAATAAAGATGTTGCTCAAGTTTTAAATGAAAATACAAGACAAATTAATAGTATAAAAAAAGATAATGAGACAATGAATGAGATTGTCAAAAGCGAGCATGAAAGTATAAAAGAACTTGTTAGAACGTTTTCTGCAACAAATACTTTCTTAAAGAGTATTGTGGAGAAAGAAGATGTAAATGAAGAATATTTGTTTGAGATATTAGATAAATGGGCTAATACTAGAGGAATAAAAGTAAAGAAATAATGGATTTATTGCAAGCAATACAAAAAGACGATTTAAAAGAATTTGAATTGTTGATTCAAAGCGGCTATAGCAAACGAGTGTCGTTTGGTAGATTTCCTATTCTTTCTGTATGCTACTTATATTCAAGTAAAAAGATAATAAAAAAGTACGAAAAAGAGTTATTGCAATTAAATGATTACGAAATCGTAGATGAGAATAACGAGATATATATCAAATTTAAAAGCGTTGCTAAAAGGGTAATAAGAATATATGCAGGTAAAAACACTTATATATCTCCGCTTGAAATGCTACTAATATTAGGCAAGACAAATAAACTTGCTTCAGTATATAAAGATGCATATAAAAATAGCGTTATACAAGAGAATTTATCTATTATTCAAAAAATTAAAACAGGCGATGTTTTGAAGGCCTTAGAAACAAGAATTGAAATACCAAAGCTTCCGTTAACAAAAAAGACAAAGCAATTGCTTATAGGAGCCGCAGCGTTGTTTACTCTAGTTATAGTGTTGAGCGCTTGCATGCTTGGCTGGTTTAATACTTTAGGCGTTGGAACAATAAATATGCCTCTACGAGTATATAATGATTCTCAATTTATTTCCTATATAAATAAAGGCGTAGATGCAATAATACTTGATCAAGATATAGAGATTGATTCAATAAATATTGATAATTTAAATACAAAGATTGATGGTAACGGAAAATCTTTAATTTTAAAAAATCAAAAAAATACATTATTTAATACCAATAACTCAACAATCACTAATTTGAATATAAAAGTAGAAGATATATCAATTGAAATAGAAGACAATTTCGCTTTATTAACTTTAACAAACAATGGAACTATATCTAATGTAACAATAGAAGCTAACTTAGATTTTGTAGTTAATGGTTCCTCTGACGAGGATGTAGTGGACATCTATATATCTATTTATTGTTATAAAAATTATGGTTCAATAGAAAATTGTTCATATAATTCAAAAATTGAGGGTGAGGGTAACTCAAAGGTTAATACTTCAATATCTGTTTTTTGTGGAATTAATTATAAAGATATAACAAAATGTTGGACCGGCGAAGAATTTTCCATAAAAACACAAAATGTGGACATTGGTGCAGTATCTGCGTTGAACATGGAGGAGAGCAATATTGTTTCATGCAAAGTTTTAGGCTCACTTGAACAAAATGGCATAGGAGTAGATTGGAATCCAAATATAGCTGGTGTATCAATTGAAAACAGTGGATATATAAAAGATATAAAAGTGTCAGCAACAATCACATGTACTAGTGATGCAAACGATAAAAATAGTTCAGGATATTTAAGTAATATATATACGGCAGGTATAGTTTGCATAAACGCATATGGGGGAGTAGAAAAAAGCATGTGTGATTCTAAAATATATGTAAACGGTAATTATAACTATGTCTATGTTGGTGGCATTGCTGCAATAAACTATTTAACAAGCCAAGATAAGGTGCCTGTTATAACGCAATGTGCAGCCAGGGAGAGCGTTGTTTTGGATATTCTTGATTCTCGTTCTACTGTTTATGCTGGAGGCGTTTGTGGCGCCGATTACGGGGTTGTTTCATATTCGTATTGCATTGGAGAACTTGAAAATAAAAAAGAAGTAACTAATTTCTATAGTGGTGCAATTGTAGGTGTTATTTCTTCAAGCATATATCAAGCATATTTATTGTTTGAAACATTGTATATATATGAAAATGTATTTTTTGTTACAGACGGCTTTTATAGTAGCGTTGGACAAGATATATCAAGTAGTTTTTGTGATTATGCCGGAAAGGGCTATTCAACAATTGAAGAGGTAAAAAATAAAGAGGTATATTGGGAATGAAACATAATAAGCCACTTTTGATTCTATATTGTTTATGTTTTTTAGCAGCATTTGTTGATGTTATATTTGTTATATATGCAGCGGTTATGTTTGCGTGCATTTATTTAGGAGTAATTATTCCTAATATATCATTGTTAATATGCTCTATTATAGCTATAAGCATAAATGGAATTGCACTGGTATATTTACCAATATATTTAAAGATTAGAAAGTATTAGAGGATTAAAATGAATTTTCAAAGAGCAAATCATAAATTGTCATTATTAGAAGATTTTTATAATTGTTTTAACGAAGATACGCGTTTAAAAAGAAGACATGGCATTGTTGAATATACAACAAACATGAAATATATACATGAGTATTTAAACGATGACAAAACAAAAAAAATATTGGATATTGGTGCAGGCACTGGAGCATACTCAGTTCCACTTAGTAATGAGGGATATGAAGTGCACGCAATAGAACTTGTTCAGCATAATTTGGACATACTTAATTCAAAGAAAAGCAATGTTATAGCAAGACAAGGAAATGCTTTAAATTTAGACATGTATCTAGATAATTCTTTTGATATAGTATTGTTGTTTGGGCCAATGTATCATTTGCTAAAAGAGGAAGAGAAGATTCAAGCGCTAAAAGAAGCACAAAGAGTATGCAAAAATACAGGCCATATATTTGTAAGTTATTACATGAATGATTATGCGATTATAACATACGGCTTTATTAAAGGTAATATTCTTGAAAGTAAGAAAAAAGGAATGGTTGATGATGCCTATCATGTTGTAGCGCAGGAAGGCGATTTATATTCTATGGTTAGAATTGAAGATATAGATGCATACAATAAAACAGTTGGTTTAAGAAGAGTTAAGATTATTGCCAGCGATGGAGCAAGCGATTATATTAGAACCCCATTAAATAAATTGCCTCAGGAAGCATTTGAAGAATATTTAAAATATCATTTGTCAATATGTGAAAGAAAAGACTTGTTAGGTGCAAGTTCTCATTTGATGGATATTGTTCAAAAATAAATTATTTTGCTCTAGATTTTATAAAAGTTTTAGTTAGTATTCCAAGTGTAATAATTAAAAATACTAGGCATGCAATAATTAATATTTTCCAGAAAATATTAGAAGATATTTCTTGTATAGAGAAAGATGAATTGTTAAAGAATCCACCTAAAAATTTAACAAAAGGATGGTCGCTAGACAAACCTAGAGCTTTTGCGATTTTTTCTATGTTAGATAGTTCCGTGTCACTGCTTATTTCTGTAGCGTGTTCAAGAATTAAATCGTCAATAGAGTATTTCGAAGTGGTTTTAATTATTCCATTTGTTTCTGCAATATAAGATTCGTAATCAATAGTTGAATTTACATCAGATGTTTTTTTGTAGAAAGTCATATAGGCATATAAAGAAATCATATAATTACCATCAGCGACGAATTTCATATCTGTTGTGTCGTACATTTCTACACTTTCTTTATTAAACCAACTTCTATCGCTAGTGTCGGTTAATGACCAGCCTTTAAATAAATAAACGGCATATTTGTTTCCAAGTGGTTTGCCTGAGATCTCGATTGCATCATAGTTTTTTCCAATAAAGCCTTCAATGTCATTAGGAATAGTTACATCGTCTCCTGGTTGACCTTTAGATTCAGAATAAAGCATTCCGTTTATATAGAACTTAACATTGTAATGAATATATATAAATACAGCGTTTGGTTCTCCACTAGATATGGTCGTTAAACAATTACCATTAGATGTGGTTGCATTTAATCTTTTGCCATCTTTATCTAATACGCAAAAAGAAGTTGTATTGTATTTGTCAAGATAAAAGCCAATGCCTTCTGATGTATCGCTTAAGGAACCATAGCAATAGAATACATCTAAATGGGTATAATAATTTATTTGTCCTACATGCTCATAATCAGGATTTTCAATTGCTGAGTTGTAGTAAAAGACATCGACAGGGTATAGTTTGCTCCATTTTGCATATAACGTTACATTTTGTTCTACAAAATCAGAAGTTCTATAAGGATTGTTGAATTCTTCATCAAAATACCAATCATGGAATTTATAGCCATTACGAGATGGGATGGATACGGTTTCATAGAAAGAGTCTCTTGAAACATAATAATTGACACAAGGAGTATCAAAATTTCCTTCATTTAATACATAAGTTATTGAATAAATTGGATATGATATGCAAATGGATTCAACTTCGCCCTGAGAAAACTTTGATACATAATTTCCATTATGAGTTAATATTTCTATATTTTCGCTTGAACTTTTAATTTCAAATATTGAGCAACTTAGATTTGTATAAGAATCTTTTAAATTAGAACTATAATAATACAAGTTGTTTGTTGGTTTAAGATAATATGAAACTGTATCGACAACTTCTTCTAATATTGAATAATTATCTGTATATTTATATGTTACATCAATGTATTTAATTTCACTCCAACGAGCATATAATGATATGTCTTGTTCAGTAAAAGAGGAAGAAGTAAATGTTGATGAAAAAGATTCGTCTAAATACCATCCGATAAATACATTTCCGTCTTTAGATGGATCTAATATCTCATTTAAGTCATCTTTTATAAAATAATAGTTTATGATATTAGGATTTGTTCCGCCATTTAAATTGTATGTTATTGAATAGAAAGTGTCTTTAATTTCTATTTTTGCTGGCTTTCCTTGAGTAGCAGTGCTTATATACATTCCAGAGTGGGTTGTAATACTTATTTCATTGCCATTTTCGTTATAGATAACTAAGTTTTCTAAACCTAACTCATTCTTTTTATCTAAAAGATTATCGCTATAAACATAAAATGCAGAAGTACTATGTAAATATATGCTTACGCTATCAACGATATCATCAAATAATGTTGTTTTATCTGTGTGCAAGTAATGCACATCTATGTAGTCTAACTTGATCCATTTTGCATATAAAGTAATATTTGAAGAGTATGAAGATGGCTCAATAGATGTAACAACTTGACCTGAGGAACTATTTAGAGCCCAACCATCAAATTTATATCCGCTTTTTGTTGGTTCATATAAAGTAAGTGTACTTGTTGTTGAATCAAAAGCTTTTGGATTATTTGAATTATTACTTCCGCCATCTAATTCGTAAGAAATTGTGTAATATGGATTATACACATATCCCTTTGCTGGTGTGCCTTGAGTTACAGCAGTAATGTAATAACCGGTTTTAGAAGTAATTGTCATCTCGGCATCAGAAGTATTGATAAGTTTAACATTAGAACAATTATATTGCGTTTTAAAATATGTAATACCACTTGATGTGTCGTCTATCAAAGAATATCTATAATAAGCGTTTGAAACTAAAGTATAAGTTTGACTGCCAATTGCTGTTGTGGTGATTTGTCCATTACCTGATATATATTCATGATAAAAGGTGATTGAAGAATCAGCATAACAAAGATTGTCATTAGAAATTAAAAAACATCCAATCGTAACAACAAAAATTAATAATATTAAAAAAAATTTTGTAATATTTTTCATTATTTTATAAAAAAAATTGTGTGTATTTTTGAAAAAGTTCGCCGCAACGATTATTTGTTAAAAGTAAGACGAATGCGGCGAACGCTAGGGAGCGAAGAAACTTTTTTTGTTTCCAAAAATAACACACTTGTGTTTTTTTCAATTCCATAGTAAGTGTAATTTGAGAAAAAGTCAACCTTTTTTTTTAAATATTTGATATTATGTTATTGTTCGATGCAATTTAAAGATATTTTAAAAAATTTGCGTAGGGAGAAAGGTTTGACACAAAAAGAACTTGCTGAAAAAGTTGGCCTAAGACAAAGTCATATTTCTTCATGGGAGCGAGGAGAAAAAACACCACTTATAAGTGGATTGATAAAATTAGCCGATTTTTTCAATTGTAGCGTCGATTACCTTATAGGTAGAACGAATAACAAAAAATTTTATAAATAGTAAGCTTTTTGAAAAAAATCTTTTTTCTTTAAATTAACATATAGATAGGTTCTATATATAGATATTTTATGCGCTATTTTTTTAGACAATAAATAAGACTTTATTAAAAAATCTATTATTGAATATTTAAGTTCATACATTTATAATTAAAATATTAAAATATTTTGGAGGGAAACAAATAATGAAACAACATTTAAAAGCAGAACTATGGGATAAAACTCAATACTTCTTGTCTAATTTTTATGATAGAATGATGCATTATGCAATGTTTTATGAAGGAGATTTAAATCTGGAAACAATGAGGGATGCGGTAAAGTATATAGTTGATCGTGTTCCTACGTTGCATTCTCAATACATAACTAGTTTTATAAAACCATATTGGAATGTTAGAGAAGACTATACAAAAGAAGAATTAGTCAGTGAAGAAACAGTTGAAGATTTAGATAAAGCAGTAAGAGAGTTTTTGTTAGGGGAAATTCATCATTTAGACAAACTTCAAATAAGAGCAAAAATATTTAAGTGTGGTTCAAAATGCGCATATGCATGTATAATTAATCATCAATGTTTTGATGGAAGTGATTTTAAATATGTTCAATATAAAATAGTAGAAGCTTATAATGCTTTAATAAAAACAGGTTCTTGTGAAAATGTTGAAGTAAAGCAAGGTAGAAGAGACTTTAAGCAACTATATGAAAGAATGGAGCCTAATGCAGCAAAAAGAGCTAAAACATTGTACAATAATGCTTCAAAGATGGGCCTAAAAAAGCCATTTAAGTTTACAGATGATGCTGGTGTATCAAAAAGATTTATTACAAAGATGATAGATGCTGAAACATTTAATAAAATGAAAGCAAAGGGCAAAGCTGTAGGAGCAACAATTAACGATGTGTTATTAACAGCATTTTTCAGGGCTTATGTTAAAGAGGCAGGGCTAGAAAAAACAGATACTGTAGGCATAACATCTATGATGGATTTAAGACGCCATTTTGCAGATAAAAAGAGTTCAGAAGGCTGTACAAACATGACAGCATTTATGCCTTGTAAACTTGACGGAATTGGAGAGTCTTTTAAAGACACATTAGATAAAGTTTTGGCTAATAATAATAAACAAAAAGAAGATGATTGTGTAGGTTTGTATGGTATTCCGTTGCTTGCGTTAGGATATAAATTGTTCGTATTAGATGGACTTGCTACTTTTGTTATTAAACTTGGATATGAAAATCCTCTTGTTCAAATGAGCAACTTGGGTATAGTAAAACATGAAGATGTTGATTTTGAAGGTTGTAAAGTATATGACGCATATATTACTGGCGCTGTTAAATACAAGCCTTATATGCAATTGACATGTTTATCTTTAGATGGACAAATGAAATTATGTATAGCTGAAAGATGTAGCGATAAGGATGAAAAACTTGTATTAGATTTCTTAGATGATATAATAAAAGAAATTAAACAGTTCGGAGAAGAATAGTGAAAATTTTATTTGTATGTTCTTCTAATATTTGTAGAAGCCCATATTGTGAGTATGTATTTAAAAAAATGATTGCAAACGATGAGATTTTATCTAAGAAAATAGATAAGGTCTCGTCAGCTGCAGTATTCAATAGATCTTTTCATATACATTCAAAAGCTATTTTAGCATTAAAAAGAGAAGGTTTTAGTGAAGAAGAAATATTAAAGCATAAACCAAGATATATATTTGGTGCATATAAAGATTTTAAACAGGCAGACTTAATTATTGGAATGAATAACTTTAATAAATATTTTGTTCCTTGTTGGTTTAGAAAAAAATATAAATCATTGTCTGAAGTAGCTATTGGTGTTTATAAAGATGTTCCAGATCCATTTTTAATGAAAAACATTAATGATTATTACTCCGTAATGGATATTATTAAAGATTATTTAGAAAAGTTTGCAGATAATTTAAAAAAATAAATAAATACAATCAATTTTAGAAAAAGCATGAAAAGTGCTTTTTTTATTCGATTAAATCTAGAAATTTAAGAAAAAAAATTGTATGTAGAAGAAGAAAAAGGGGTATAGACATAAAAAAACGATTTTGATATAATTTCATTGAGTTTGAAATTTTATTTAATTTAAGGAAGACTATGGAAAAAATTGCAATTATTGATGTAGGTTCAAATTCGGCTAGGCTAGTAATAGTCGACGTTTTAGAGGGCGGATATTTTCAAGTTGAAGATCAATTAAAAGAAACGCTTCGTCTTGCTCAAGACATGGAAGAAGATGGATTTATTCAACCTGCTAGAATCGCACAAACTGTAAAAACTATAAAAATGTTCTCAAGATTATGTGAGACAAATCACATTTCTAAAATATACGCTTATGCTACAGAAGCTGTAAGAAAGGCAAAAAACCAAAGAGGATTTTTAGACGAGATAGAATCCTGTACTGGAATTAAACTAAAGGTGTTAGAGCCTGAAGAAGAAGCAAGATTAGTTTACCAGGGAGTAATTAATTCTTTAGATATACCAAGAGGATTAATTGTTGATATTGGCGGCGGAAGTGCTAAGTTTATTTATTATAATCGTAAGAATTTATTGCAATACGCTACTTTACCTTTAGGTGCTGTAGTTCTTACAGATATGGTTAAAAATAAAGGATTATCTCCATTTGAGAGAACTCAAGCTATTGAAAAATATGTTATAGAACAATTAGATACATTGCCTTGGTTAAAAGAGATGGCTCCAGATACAAAGTTAATTGGAGTTGGTGGTTCTTTTAGAAATCTAGGAAAAATCGCAAGAATGCTTAAAAAATATCCTTTATCTATGGCTCATAACTATGAGGTTTCAAATAAGGATTTCTCAGGCATATATGGAAATATTAGAAATCTAGAATTAGATAGCACGATGAAAATAAAAGGATTGTCTTCTGTACGTGCAGATATATTCCCAGCTGCTCTTGCTGTTATGAGTGGAATTATGTCATACAACGGATTTGAAGGAATCACAATGAGTGGATGTGGTTTAAGAGAAGGAGCTATGTTTAGATATGCTGTTCCTTCAACAAATGAAAAGCCAATTAATGACGTTTTAGGTCATAGTTTATATTCATTATTGAATTTCTCAAATGCGAATATAGAGCACGCAGAACATGTATATGAATTATCTATGCAATTATATAAGCAACTAAAAGTATTGCATAAACTTCCAAGACAATATGTAAAAGTTCTAAGAGTTGCATCTTTATTGCATGATACAGGAACAAGAATAAAATATTATGAGCATCATATTCATTCTAGATATGTGATATTAAACAGCAATCTATATGGTATTTCCCATAAAGATTTGATATGCGCTGCGTTTGTTGCTTCATTGCATAGAAAGGGAGATATAGATATTGCAGAATTAAACAAATATAAAGGCGTATTAACAGAAGAAGATGTAGATGCTATCTTTAAACTTGGTGTAATAGTAAGAATTGCAGAAAGTTTAGATAGAAGTATGTCTAATGCTGTACAAGTTATCTTGTGCGATGTTTTAGGAGACAGTGTTATTATGAAAGTTGAAGGAGAAGGTGATTATTCTCTAGAAATAAAAGATGCTATAACATGTGTTCCTGATTTCAAGAAAGCATATAAGAAAAATTTACAGATTTTATAAAATAAAACAAAAGCTATTGATAATGTTTTTTGATGCAGAATCAATAGCTTTTTTTTCAATTTATTTTTAACGAGATCCTTTATTTTAAAAGACGTGTTAGGTTTTTAGGAACGAACGGTTTTAGAAAAACATAATCATATAAATCGGTAAATAGATAATGTTATCCTTTTCAAAGATTTCGCGATTGTTAGATAGGACGTATCCCTTTTTAACATTATAATCTTTGTTTGCAAGAAATTTGTTTATTGCGCTGTGAATGGTATAATCTTTTCCCGATTTAATTTCAAGTGGAATAACTGAAAGATTATCATAATCATCTATTAAGAAATCAACTTCGCCATTTGCTTTGTTGTCATAATAAAATAAATTGTATCCATGTGCTTTTAATTCACTAGCGACAACTGATTCGTATACAGTTCCTAAATTAATACTTTTTTCATCATCAAGAACTGCTTTAATATTGTTCTTATATAAAATATTAGTTAAAATGCCAACATCATTTAGATATAGTTTTAATAAGTTCTTGCTACTTGATTCAATAAGTGGAAATACAGGTGTAGATAAAGCTTTAACTTCTAATGCAATGCCTGAATTGATCAGATAGTCAAATTCATCTTGATAATTTGAAAATCTTTTACCCTTTATATTTTCAATATCCTGCACAACAATCCTTTTCTTTTTGTTTTCTAAACTAGAAGGGATTAATTCATAAATACGCTTAATCTTTAATTTGTGTTCTTTGTCGTACTTGCTTGCATCATCACCGTAATAGCCATAAATATCTGCTTGAATTTTTCGAACCTCAACAATGTTCTTTTTTTCAAGAAAACTATTTATCGCATCTGGCAATCCACCAATAAGCAAATATTTTTTAAATAAATCTAAAAGCTTGTTATGTGTAGCTTCATCTATGGTCTCAAGATTTTCAAATTTTATTTTTAAAGAATTTATTGCGTAGGCATTAAATCCATTAGCAAGTAGAAACTCTTCAAAATCTAAAGGAAACATATGAACAACGTCTATACTGCCAACGGGAATAGAAGGAGTTTTAGCAAGAGTTACGCCAAGTAAAGAACCGCTACAAATATACGTAAATTTATCATCTTGTTTTAAGAATTTTAACATAGTTAAAAATTGAGGATATTGTTGGATTTCATCAATAAAAACGAGTGTATTATTTTTGTTCTTTAATTTATCGCCAGCAATCATGCTTAATCGAAAATAAAAATCGTCTTTATTATTAACGTTTTCAAAAAGTTTATTTCCTAGAGAATCTTCAATAAAGTTAATTTCAATATAATTGGTAAACTTGTTTTTTAATAGTTCACTGCCAACATACCTAATAATATATGATTTTCCAATTTGTCTGGCACCATCTATGATCATGATTTTATTAGAGCCATTTTGTAAATAATCTATAATAGTTTGTTCTATTTTTCTATGCAACATAACTTTATTCCTCCTCTTTTTTATACATTTTACACTTTTCCTATAAATAATACAATGATTTTTTACACTTTTCCAATAAAAATATTCGCAAAAAAATACACTTTTCCTATAAAATCAAGCACAAAAAAATACACTTTTCCATATTTATTTATATTGAGCGTACTTAAAAACTCGCAAATAAGACTTAAATGATAATTAGATATTAAAAGATAATAAGTCAAAAAGGTCGCTTGATCAAAAATGATGTAACATAATTATTCGGTATTCATTTAATTTATAAATATTAATAATAAAATTCATAGGCGACAAAACTTTATTAAAAATGTTATAATGATATAAATCAATTATTGAGGAATAAATATGAGTCTTAAAAGAATTAGAGAAGAATCAAAAAATAATAATTGTGAAAGCACATTAAAACTTGCTAGATGTTTCTATACAGGCACTGGAGTAGAAAAAGACGTTAAGAAGGCTTTTACGTATTTTACACAAGCAGAAAAGCAAGGAAGCATAGAAGCAAAAACTTATCTTGCGTTTTGTTATTTAAAAGGAATAGGTGCAGATAAAAACGAGAAAAAGGCGGTAGAGTATTATAAAGATGCTGCAGAAAAGGGCGAGGCTGTTGCTTGTTATTCTTATGGCCTAATTCTAAAAAAAGGCTTATACGGAGCAGAAAAGAACTTGGATATAGCAAAGCAAATGTTTGAGAAAGCTGCTTCGTTAAACAATTATGCGGCAAAGTATGAAGTTGGCCTAATAAATGAAGCAGAAGGAAAGAAATTAGCAGCATCATCAGATACTATTAGCAAGACAAAGGGCAACACTTTATTAAATAAAGCAGAAATGCTATTTAAAGAAGCTGCAGATAAAGGATTTATTCCTGCAAAATATTCATTGGGAATAAGATATTTGACATCCACAGATAAAGAAAAAAACAAGAAAGCATTAGCATTGTTTGAAGATTGTTCAAAAGAATCTATACCTAGCGCGGATTATGCCATAGCTTATATATACGATATGGGAATTGGCGTTCAAAGAGATTATTGGAAGAGCTTTGAGTGGTACAAAAAAGCATTTGAAGGCGGATACGATAAAGCAATATTCAACATAATTTATGCATATATGACCGGACTTGGAGTAAAGAGAAACTATACAAAAGCAATAGATTTGTGTAGAGATGCTGTAAATAAAGGAGTTGTAGAAGCTAATTATTTTGCTGGTATTTGTTTTAAATACGGATTTTCAGTAAATACGAATATTGACAAAGCTATTGAATTGTTTGAATATGCTGCGGATGTAGATTATGCACCTGCTTGTTATCAACTTGGTTTAATAAATGATTCTTATTATGGATATAACCAAGATGACGAAAAAGCAGTTGAGTATTATACAAAAGCATATAACTTAGGAAGTGATGATGCAGGAGCGGAACTTGCAAGAATTAATCTAGATAAAAATAAACAAAAAGCATTAGAACAGTTAAGAAAAGCTGCTGATGCTAATTCTATCGTTGGATGTGAACTTCTTGCCAATATATTTGAAGAAGGAAAATATATTTCTCAAGATTTATCAAAAGCTTTAGATTATTACCAAAAAGCTGCAGATTTAGGTTCTTTAACTGCCGCAAAAGCTGTTGTTAGAATGGCAAAAGAATCAAAACAAACAGAATTGGTTAAGAAATATAAAGATAAAATAATAATCAAGAAGGATGAGGAAGCATATTTAGATGCAGCAAGAGCATGCTCGGAAGCTAAGGACTATGAAAGAGCAGCGTTTTGGTATGCAATGTGTGCAGAATATGCAGAGGATGAAGATGTCAAAAAAAGATCCGTTGTTGCTTTAAACAAGTTCCAAAAGGATTCAAATGGATTATGGACAGTAACTCAATAGATATCATTCTTGCTTCGGCTTCTCCAAGGCGAAACGAACTTTTGCATTCAATATTTAAATCTTTTAGGTTGATGCCACAAAATGTAGATGAAAATATTTGTGAATCAAATCCAAAAGAACATGTTAAATTGCTTGCAGAAAAGAAGTTGAACAACTTGGATAAAATATATCCTAACAGCCTAATAATAAGCGCAGATACCATTGTTTATTTTAATAATAAAATTTATGGTAAACCAAAGGATAAAGTAGAGGCGGAACAATTTCTAAAAGAATTGTCGAATAATTCACATGATGTTTTTACCGGAATATGTGTTTGTTTTAAAGGCGAAAGATATTTAGATGTTGAGCAATCAAAAGTCATATTTAAAAATCTAACGCAGCAACAAATTGAAGATTATATTCGCAATAAAAACCCATTAGATAAAGCGGGAGCATATGGCATTCAAGATGATGATGTGGTAGACTATTATGTAGGTAGTTATACAAATATTGTTGGATTGCCAATAGAAAAGTTAAAAGATATACTATATAAATTAGAGGTTATACAATGAGAAGCATTCAATTAGTAATCGATATAGGGTCAAAGTTTACAACAATAACTCAACAGGGAAAAGGCTTTATTACAAAAGATGCCTCATTGGTTTTTATTTCAAATAGAAGAAATAAGATTGAACTTATAGAAGTTGGTAGAGGTGTTTCTTCATATATTGGACAAACAAGATCTAACGAGCAAGTAATTGCGCCAATTAAAGAAGGTGCAATTTATCATGAAAGAGCCGCAGTATTAATGTATAGAGCATATCTAAAGAAGATTGTTGGTGAATCAATATTTAGGCCAAAAGTTAAGGCAATTGCATGTGTATCTTGTGGGTTGACCAATTCAGAGAAAAAAGACGTTGAAAAAGTGCTTTTAGCAGCTGGAATTAGTGAGGTAATTATTCTTGAATCTCCACTTGCTGCTTATGCAGGAATAAATGATGGCACAGCTCAATGTTTAGTAGATATAGGCGCATCAAAAACAGAGATTGCAATTGTGTCTAGAGATGGCATAGTTGCTGGATGCTCTGTAAATATTGGCGGAAGTACAATTAACCAAGCAATTATGGATTGTCTTTTGGATGAACTTGGGGTAAAGCTTGCAGTTGAGCGAATTGAAATTATAAAGAAACAATTAGCTACACTTGGTGATGGTGAAAATTTTGCTGTTAATGAGATTGTAACTAGAATTGGTTCAAATGAGCAAACAACAATTCAAATACACTCAAGTATGATTAAAAGAGCAATTCAACCATTAATTAAAAATATATGTACAGCAATACTATCAATGCTTTCACAGGTTCCAGATAATATAGGTAACGAAATAGCAACAAATGGTATTTTCTTGTATGGCGGTACAAGTAGAATGAATGGAATTTGTGAATATATAGCAAATGATGTTGGTTTGCCAGTTAGACGTTCAGAAAATCCAGAAAATGTCGTAGTAAATGGCGGCATGTATTATATCGATCACAAAGAACAACTTTCAAGTTTATTAAATGTTGTTAATTTAAAATAATTATCTTTCGACAAGATAAAATTATCTATTATATATTTCGCTAACGCTATTTTGGTATATTTTTTTGCGGTAGGTAAATATGGCACGTAAAATTGTTGTTACTTCTGGAAAAGGGGGAGTAGGAAAAACATCAATAACTGCTTCTTTAGGTATTGCAATTTCTTCAAAAGGATATAGTGTCCTTATGATTGATGCGGATATTGGATTAAATAATCTAGATGTAGTTATGGGATTGGAAAATCGCATAATGTATGATTTGTGTGATGCTCTAAAAAACAGATGTACATTAAAGCAAGCTTTAGTTCAAGATGATAAGAATCTAAATTTATATATATTGCCATCTCAAAAAGCTTTTTCAACAGAAAATATTTCTAGTGCAGTTTTTAAATCTGTTTTAAACAAATTAGATATGATGTTTGATTATATATTAATTGATTCTCCAGCAGGGATAGACGTTGGATTTCATAGAGCAGTTTGCGGAGCTAATGAAGCAATAGTTGTAACAACGTCTCATGTGTCTTCAATTAGAGACGCAGATAAAGTTATATCTTTGCTTAACGGATATAATCTTGATTCAATTAATGTAATTGTAAATAGAGCTCGTGGCGATTTGATAGAAAAAGGCGAAATGCTTTCAGGTGTTCAAGTAGCTAATATTTTAAAGAAATTTTTGATTGGTGTTGTCCCTGAAGATGACTATATAACTATACTAGGACAGGTTGGAAGAATTGATTTAAATCAATCCAAGTCAAGAAAAAGCATAAATCTAATTGCAAATTATTTGCTTAGTGGACAGCTTTCTATATACGATCCTACAAAAGGATATAAGAGTTTGCTTAAAAGAATTTTTACAAGGTTCGGAGGCGTTTATGAATGAGAGCAAAATAGCAGAAGAGAGAATAAAAAAGTTGTTGCTTAGCGATAAAATTGGCGCTTACTCAGGATTTATAGAAATGTTAAAAACAGACATATATAATACACTAAAAGAATATATGGAAATAAAAAAAATAGAGTTGAATATAGAACCATCAAATAATGATTTTGTATTATCTATTCAAGTGAATGCAATAAATATAATCTCTCCAAACTCAATAAAATAAGCATATTTTTTATTGCTAAAAATATTATATATTGAGGTGATGAGAATGAAATATGACAATTGTGAAATAATACAAACTCAAGCAAAGGAAAATAATTCAGTAATAATTGAACAAACCAAGAAAAGAAAAATTGAACTGCTTGATATATTTATTGTTCAAGCAGCAGTATGTGTTATTGTTAGTATTGGTATAATCATTTCTAAAATAATATAATTTGAAATTTCACCCTTTATTTTTTCTAGTAGCAATATACTTTATTGCGGCGGAAAAGGCATCGCTTTTTGCCGGTTATACAATAGCTATAATTGTGCATGAATATTCTCACTATTTAGTAGCTAAGGCTCTTGGATATTCTTTAGGTGCAGTAAAGATTATGCCTTATGGCGGGAGAATAAGTGGGTATACATACAACAGCTTTTTTGATGGAATGATGATTGCCTTTGCAGGGCCAATTGCAAATATTGTTTTATCTCTTGTAATCATGTCATCGTGGAGTTTAATTAATAATGCATATGATTATACAATAAACATTATTCGATCAAATATATATTTAGCATTAGTAAATTTGCTACCAATTTATCCGCTCGATGGATCACAAATAGTTTTTCTATTTTCTAAAAACAAGATAAGAATGGCTAAAAGATTAAAGGTAATAAGCATAATATTTGGTGCTATCTTTATTGCATTAAGTATTGTGTCAATCTTTTATTCTATGAATGTCACACTTTCTATATTTGGAATTTTTTTGATAATAAGTACGATTTTTGATAAAGATAAACTTTTATATGAATATGTTTCATTAAGATCAATTAGGGATAAAGAAAGTAGGGGCTGTTATAAACTTGTATCAATTGTAGTAGATAAGGAAGTTCCTCTTAGCAAATTGTTTGCAATGATCAATAAAGAAGATGTAAAAGAGTTTATTATTCAAGGCTCAAATATAGTGATATCTGAAAAGAACCTAATTGCACTATCTGAACAATATCCAATAGACACAAAACTAAAAGAAATATGCCTATAATTGCAACAAATTGTATTTGATAATACAATTAATACTAATGTATAATGTTTTTGAGGCAATCATGTACATTGGAATAGATATTGGCGGTACAAATATAAAAATTGGAATAATTACAAAATTAGGTAGAATACTAGCATCTACATCATTTAAAACTCGTGCTCCACGACCATATGAAGAAATCGAGAAAAATATTTTTGATGCGATTAATTCTCTATGTCAAAAAGAGTCTATAGATTGCAACACAATTAAAGGAATTGGAATAGGGGTTCCTGGAATGGTTAATTCTAAAAGTGGGATTGTGCTTAGAGCTTCAAATTTAGGTTGGGTAGGTATAGACTTAGAAAAAAGATTTTCAAAATTGTCACACAAAATAGTTAAAATAGGAAATGATGCAAATTGTGCAGCGCTTGCAGAACAAAAATTTGGCGGCGGAAAACAATATGATGATTGCGTCTTTATCACATTCGGCACAGGAATAGGTACAGGCCTTATTATAAATGGAAAAATTTATGATGGATATGGAGGCACTGCTGGCGAGTGTGGTCACATGGTTATAGTGAAAGATGGAGAGGAATGTGCGTGCGGTAATAAAGGTTGCTGGGAAAGATATGCTTCAGCATCAGCTTTAACTCGAAGAACAGAAATGATGGCAAAGCAAAATCCTCAAAGTAAACTAAATAATATAATAGCAAAATACAAGAATGTATCCGCTGTGACTGCTTTTGAAGCAGCAAGACAAAATGATGAGATAGGAAAGCAATTAGTTGACGAATATATAGAATATGTTTCAATAGGATTGATTAACTTGATACAAATATTGCACCCACAAGCATTTATTATAGGCGGTGGAGTTTCTAATGAGGGAAAAGATTTTATACAACCACTAAATCATAGAGTAAATAAGTTTGTTCAAGATAATAATATCTATCCACAAGTAGAGGTAAAAAAAGCAATACTTGGAAATACGGCAGGTATGATAGGTGCTGCTAGTTTGGTAATGGATTAAAAATGGAAAATAAATTAAAAGAAATTTTATTACAAGTTGAAAAACCCGCAAGATATGTAGGGGGCGAGTATAACCTTCCTGACATGAATAAAAAATGTGAGGAAAGAGTTTGTTTATGTTTTTCTGATAAATACGAAATTGGTATGTCAAATATAGGAATTAGGATACTATATCACATGTTAAACGATATGGAAGATATAGTATGCGAAAGAAGTTTTGCTCCAGATCTTGATTTAGGTAAAATATTAAAAGAAAAAAACTTGCCACTATTTTCATTAGAGACAAAAAAACCAATAAAAGATTTTGACATAATAGGATTTTCAGTTCAATTTGAATTGCAGTTTACAAATATTGTTTATATGCTTGATTTGGCAAACATTCCATATTTTGCAAAAGATAGAGATGAATCTTACCCTCTTGTTGTAGCAGGAGGCCCTTGCTCTGTAAACCCAATGCCATATGCTCCATTTTTTGATGCAATTTTAATCGGAGATGGGGAAGAAAATTTAAAAAATTTTGTGGAATATCATAAAGAGTGCAAAAAGAAGAACTTAACAAAAGAAGAGTTTTTAATACTTGCTTCTCAAAAGTTTGACGGCATATATATACCTTCTTTAAACAACAAGACAACAAGGGCTGTATGTAAGGATTTGAATGCTGCATACTTCCCAACAAAGATTCTAGTTCCAAATTGTGATATAGTTCACGCTAGAGCAACAATTGAACTATTTAGAGGATGTGCAAATGGTTGCAGATTCTGCCAAGCATGTTTCTTCTATAGACCAATTAGAGAAAGAAAAGAGCAATTGCTTGTTGAACAAGCAACAAAGCTTTTAGATAGCACAGGCTACGAAGAATTGAGTTTATCAAGTTTATCTACATCTGATTATAGTGATCTTAAAAAGCTTGTTGATGACATAAAAGTTGAGGCGGATAAACGCAAAGTAAAGCTTGCTTTGCCTTCTCTAAGACTTGATTCTTTTGAAGCAGAAATTTATGAAGAACTTAATGGCGCGTCATTAACTTTTGCCCCAGAAGCTGGAACGCAAAGACTAAGAGATGTAATTAACAAGAATATATCTGATGAAAATATAAAATCTTCGTTAATTAGTGCCATGAAGAATAATGTAAAAAATGTAAAATTGTATTTTATGATAGGATTGCCTACTGAAACAAATGAAGATTTAGATGGCATTGCTCAAATTGTAAAGCAGGTTGTATATTTACATAAAATGTATGGAACATCAAAGATATTAAATGTTTCAGTTTCAACTAATGTGTTTATTCCAAAGCCATTAACACCATTCCAATGGGAGCGACAAATATCGCTTGAAGAAATGAAACAAAAACAGGAATATTTGCAACAAGTATTGAGAATTAAGAATGTTAGATATACTTGGCATGGTGCAGAATCGTCTATTTTAGAGGCTGTTTTGGCAAGAGGTGACAAGTCAATTGCTCCTGTAATCGTAAAGGCTTATGAGAAGGGATGCGTGTTTGATAGTTGGTCTGAAAACTTTGATTTTGAAAAATGGAAACAAGCATTTGAAGAGTGCGGCGTAGATATGAATTACTATATATCAGAAATAGAGGAAGACAGATCTCTTCCGTGGGATGTTATAGATAATGGTGTTACTAAACAATATTTGCTAAAAGAAAGGCATTTAGCATATGCAGGTCAAACGACACCAAATTGTATGAAAAAGTGTAATAATTGCGGTGCGGCTAAATTGGGAAGGTGTTTTAAATGATAGAGATTGTAAAACACAGAAAAATTGGAGATTTAAGTTATGTGTCTCATAAAGACACTGTTGATGTTTTGCAAAGAACATTAAAAAGAGCAAAGATTGATGTTAATTATTCTCAAGGCTTTGTAAAACATATGGTGACTTATAACACAACACCAATACCTTTAGGTGTTCAATCTATTTGTGAGTATTTTATTGTAGACTGCAATGGTGTTAACGCTCAAGAATTTTTAGAAAGATTTAACAATGCTGTGCCAGATGGGTTAAAAGCTAATTGGTCTATTGAAAAGAAAAAGAATCCAAACCTTGCCGCAAATGTTGTTGCAAGCGATTATTTGATTAAGTGTAAAAACGTAGTTCCTAGCATTATAGAAGAGATATTAGATGAAGATGAATACTTTATTGAATTACTAAAAAAGGGTGAAAAAATAATTAAAAATGTTCGTCCTATGTTGTATAGTATTTATGCTGAAGGTAAAGATTTGTGGATAAGAAGTGCAACAGGAAATGATAATCTTAGAATTGATTCTTTTGTTAAACATATATCAAATGTGTATAATATTGAAACAACCACAAATGACATAATGCGTGTAAATCAACTTGTAAAGAAAGGAAATAAATTAATAAGCGTTGAGGAATATTTAAATAATGAAGCAGATAGTAATAACTAAACAACCTACTTATACTGGCGTTTGCGTCGTTGAAGACAAAAAACCGGTTGAGTTTTGGGTTGAGAGAAATAGTATAGAAAGACTTGTCGGTAATATTTATTACGGAAAAGTAATGAATGTATTGCCAGGCATGGAATCTGCTTTTGTAAATATTGGACTAGAAAGAAATGCCTTTTTATATGCTGGAGATATGTTAGAGTGCGAAGAGGCAAAAAACCATACAAACAATCAATTAAATGTTAAAGTTGGGGACGAGATATTAGTTCAAGTTGTAAAAGATCAATTTGGAAATAAAGGTGCTAGAATCTCAATGAACATTTCCATTGCAGGGCGAGGTTTAGTATTGATGCCTCAGGTAGATTACATTGGTGTTTCAAGAAAGATTGTTGATGATAATTTAAAAGAACAATTAGTTTCGTATGTTGATTCTATAAGAAAAAAAGGTCATGGATATATTATTAGAACACAAGCGCAAAGCTGTACAAAGGAAGAATTATATCAAGAAACAATAGAACTTGAAGAAAGATGGGAATTTATTCAACAATCAAGATTGAACCATTCTGCACCAGCTTTAATTTATAAAGATCAATCACTTGCGCAAAGAGCAGTAAGAGATATGCTTAGAGTGGATGTTGAAGAAATAATCATGGATGACGAAAAACTTTTGTCAGAGTTAAAGATGGCGTTTCCTCATGTGCATAAATCACGTCCAAATTTATTTAAATATTTTGATAAACCTGATCAAGATTTATTTGATTATTATGGTTTAAGAAAAGAAATAGAAGGTCTTTTAGACAAAAAAGTTGTTTTGGAGAATGGAGCATATTTGGTTATAGATAGAACGGAGGCTTTGACCGTAATCGATGTAAACACGGGAAAATATGTCGGAGAAAAAGATTTATCTCAAACTTTATTTGAAACAAATATGATTGCTGCAGTAGAAATTGCTAGGCAACTTAGATTGAGAAATATCGGTGGAATAATAGTGGTTGATTTCATTGATATGGACAAAAAAGAGCAAATAGACGAAGTAATGAAAGTTTTGCAAACGGAATTGAATAAAGATAGAATTAAGACATCATTAATTGATATGACTCCGCTTGGTCTTGTAGAAATAACAAGAAAAAAGACTTCTTCTATGATAGATTCAATAATGCTTCAACCATGTCCATATTGCGATGGAGATGGATTTGTTGAGAGCGATGAGCACGTTGTTGCAAAAATAAAAACAGATTTAAACTTTATTTTTAAAAATCCGAAAACTACAACAGCGGTCGTATATTTGTCTTTAAAGGTATTTAATAGAATTTTTGCATATAGGCTTTTGGAAAAAGAATGCACTAAGGAATGGAAAGATAAGAGAATTTATTTAGTTCCTGATGAGAATAAACATATAGAAAAATATGAAATACAAGGATTTAGCGCATCTATAATAGATTTACCAGACAATGCAAGGTTATTGTTTTAAATTAATTAATTGCTTTCTAAATAATAAATAATATAAAAATATATATTTTCGTTGACATAAAAGATTTGTGTTTGGTAATATTGACACTGAGCCGCATGGAAAAGGTACGAAGTTTTTTAAAACGCCTTAACAGCGAGACTGGAGAGAGGAGGTATAAACATGTACGCAGTTGTTACTACAGGAAATAAGCAATACAAGGTTGCTCAAGATGATATCATTAAAGTAGAAAAAATTGAAGCTAACGTTGGTGATAAAGTTACTCTTGATGTTGTAATGCTTAATAATGATGGTAAAGTATTGACAGGTAAAGACGTTGCAAAATCTAAGGTTACAGCAGAAGTTGTAGCACAAGACAAGGCAAAGAAAATCGTTATCTTTAAGTATAAGGCAAAGAAAAACGAAAGAAAGCGTCAAGGTCATAGACAACCATTTACTGCTTTAAAAATTACAGAAATTAAATAATGACTACTGTAATAATAAAGAAGTTTAACAATAGTATCGTCCAAGTGGAATGTAGTGGTCATACGGAAAACGAAATAGTGTGTGCTGCATTATCATCAATAACTCAAACTGCAGTTATGGGAGTGTTGAAAATCACAAACAATAAGGCAGAGTTTAAAAGAAATGATGATGGATATTTGAAAATAACATTGCCAAAAGAAATGGACGAGAAACAAAGGCATGATTGTGATGTTATACTAGAAACGATGTTGCTAGGAATAAAAGATTTACAAGAAGGCTTTTCAAAACTTATTAAATTGGAGGAAAGATAATATGTTTATTAATATTCAATTATTTGCCCATAAAAAAGGTGTAGGAAGCACAAAGAATGGTAGAGACTCTGAAGCTAAAAGACTTGGTGTTAAGAAAAGTGACGGACAATTTGCTACAGCTGGAAGCATCTTAGTTAGACAAAGAGGAACAAAATATCATGTTGGAAACAACGTAGGTATTGGTGGAGATGATACTCTATTTGCTCTAATCGATGGCGTTGTAAGATTTGAACGTGAAGGCAAAGATAAGAAAAAGGTTAGTGTATATCCAAAAGAAGCTTAATTGCTTTAATAACACAAAAAGAATTATTACTGCTAAGATGTAAATCTTGGCAGTTTTTTTTATTATTACACTTATATTTTAAAGTATTTGATATATTTTTATAAAAATAGTATTATTATTTGTGATAGAAGGCAAAATAATATAATATTGAGGAAAAAATTTATGAAAAAAGAGAATCAAATTGAAATTAATGAAAAAATAAAAGTATTATTAGACAGATATTCTATAGGCAAAAAACCTTTGTCTAAACTTCTTAAATGGGGCGAGGGTACAATAATTAGGTATTTAGAAGGGGATTTGCCTTCAGAAAAATATTTAACATGTCTTGAGGAGATATATTCTGATCCAAATAAATACTTGGAAATTTTAAAAAGTAATAAAGATCAAATTACTAAAGTTGCGTATAATAAGTCATTAAAAGCCACAAATAATTATATTTTGCAATCAGAGCATGGAGATTTTTATAGTGATATTCCACTATCTAATATGGTAAGAGTTGCAGCTGATTCTATTAACATTAAAGTTGCCGATGTAGATGAAAATAAAAAAAGCATTTTAAAATCAATAGATAGAGCATGTCAAAAAGAGGTTCAATTATTAGTATTAAATGAATTGTGTTTAACAGGGTATACTTGTAATGATTTGTTTTTACAAAACAAACTAATTGATAAAGTTGAAGAGGCCTTAGAGGAAATAAAGTTATATACAAAAGATAAAAATATAATTGTTGTCGTAGGTGCTCCTTTAAGATATTTATCAAAGCTTTATAATTGTGGTGTTGTAATTTCAAATGGAAAAATTCTTGGTGTAGTTCCAAAGATAAATATTCCAAATTATAATGAGTTTTATGAAGTTAGGCATTTTGTCAGCGGAAAGGATGTTTTGTCTCAAGAAATAAAGATTGGTCAAGATATAGTCCCATTTGGCAGTAATTTGCTATTTAGATGTGAAAATAACAAAGATTTTGTTTTTGGAATAGAAATATGTGAAGATTTATGGGTAAGTATTCCTCCTTCATCTAATATGGCAGAAGCAGGAGCAACAGTAATTGTCAATTTGTCTGCTTCTAATGAAGTTATTGGAAAAAGCGATTATAGAAGAGATTTGGTTTCTTCTCAATCTGCAAGATGCGACTGTGCGTATGTGTATGCTAGCGCTGGAGATGGCGAATCAACACAAGATTTAGTTTTTTCAGGACACAATATAATCGCAGAGGATGGAATAGTATTAAATGAAACTAAATTGTTTAAAAACAATATGATTATAAGCGAAATTGATTTAGATAAAATTACACATGAAAGACAGAGAAAAAACACTTTCAGTGCAAATCAATTTAATTATAAAATGATAGATTTTTCTTTAAATTTAAAAGATTTAATTGTTCATAGAGTTTTCCCAAGATTTCCTTTTGTTCCAAACGATGAATCTATTAGAGAAGATAGATGTAAACAAATTCTTGCTATGCAAGCAAATGGATTAAAAAAGAGAATTGAACATATACATTGTAAAAAAATCGTAGTTGGATTATCTGGAGGTTTAGATAGCGCTCTAGCTATTCTTGTTGCTGCTGAAGCAATGGATTTATTAAATAGAAGTAGAGAAGACATAATTGCCATTACTATGCCATGCTTTGGTACAACGCATAGAACAAAATCTAATGCAGAGCTTTTGGCTGAAGGATTGAAAACTTCTTTTATGGACATTAATATTTCTAAAGCTGTTAAACAACACTTTGAGGATATCAATCAAGATATAAATAATTTTGATGTTACATTTGAAAATGGGCAAGCAAGAGAAAGAACACAAGTGTTAATGGATATTGCAAATAAAGAAGGCGGAATTGTTTTAGGAACAGGAGATTTATCTGAATTAGCATTAGGATGGGCAACATACAATGGAGATCATATGTCAATGTATGCAGTAAATGTATCTATTCCTAAAACGCTTATTAGATATATCGTAAAGTATTATGCGGATGAACTTGCTAATGAAACAACAGCAAAAGCATTATACGATATATTATCAACACCAGTTTCTCCAGAACTTATTCCAGCAAAGGGTGAAGAAATTACTCAAAAGACTGAAGATATTGTAGGACCATATGAACTTCATGATTTCTTTTTATATTATGTTGTTAGATGGGGATTTAATCCTAAAAAAGTATATGCAATAGCAGTAAATACATTTAAAAATGTATATAGTAAAGAAACTATATTAAAATGGCTAAAGAATTTTTATCGTAGGTTCTTTATGCAACAATTTAAACGCTCATGCTTGCCAGATGGACCAAAAGTAGGTTCTGTTTCTCTATCTCCAAGAGGGGATTGGAGAATGCCGTCAGATGCTATCTCTAAGATGTGGCTAGAGGAAGTTGAAACTTTATAATAAAATATTGACAAAAAATGGCCATTAACGCATTTTAGTTTAGGATTTGACTATTTATTCACAATTGACAGTTTTCTCCTATTTTAACAATATTTTTAGGAGAAAATAGTATATTTTATTCCTCAACGATTGACTTTTCTCCTATTTTTGAGCAATATTTAGGAGAAAAATAAAAGGAGTAGGCAATGAGAAATTTTAATTATAGAGAACTTAAAGATAAAAAGTGGGATAATGAAATTATTGCTTATGTTGCTCAAATTCACGAATATAAAGCAAAACAAGAAATATTTTTAAAGCAAAAACCCGAAGAATTTGAAAAGTTAGTTGAAATTGCAAAAGTTCAAAGCACAGAGGCTTCTAACGAAATTGAAGGCATTAGAACAACATCAACAAGATTAAAACAATTATTGAGCGAAAAAACTACTCCAAAGAACGAAGATGAAGAAGAAATCGCTGGATATAGAGATGTTTTGAATATCATTAACGAAAGCTATAAGTATATTCCAATTACTTCTAACTATATTTTGCAATTACACAAAATATTGTATAGTCATTCTGCAAAAGTTTTTGGTGGAAACTATAAAAATGTTCAAAACTATATAAGTGAAACTGATAGCTATGGAAATACTTATACATTGTTTACTCCACTTGCACCATACGAAACTGCTCCTGCAATAGAGAATATTTGTGATGAGTTCAATAAGGCAATGGCAGAAAACGAAGTTAACCCACTTATTTTAATTCCTATCTTCATTCACGATTTTCTTTGCATACACCCATTCTTAGATGGAAATGGAAGAATGAGCCGACTTCTTACAACATTGTTACTTTATAAATGTGGTTATTTAGTTGGTAAATATATTTCACTAGAAGCAAAGATTTCTAAAAATAAAAATCTATATTATGATGCTCTTGAACAATCACAACAGGATTGGCATAATGGAAATGATAATCCTGAAGCATTTATTAAATATTTGCTTGGCATAATTATTTCTGCTTACAGAGATTTTGAGGAAAGAGTGGATATTGTATCAGACAATCTACCTGCGATTGAAATTGTTAAGAAAGCAATTATTACAATTCTTGGTAAGTTCAACAAAACAAACATTATTGAGCTTTGTCCAACACTTGGAGTTAAATCTATTGAAAGTGCTTTGAAAAAATTAACAGACAACGGTTTAATTGAAAAGCACTCGGCAGGCAAAAACACTTTTTATACAAGAAAAAATATCTAAGACTAAAAAAAGCTGTTAAGAAAAATTTGTTTCTTAACAGCCCCTTTTTTGTTTATATGATTATATTAACCATTGTTAATTTGCTCAATTAAGCTATCTGGATAAGAAAAGTCTGTACAATCTTTATCTGTATAACTGTATTTAATATTTGATACAGAATCAGCTGAGCCTTCGAACATTTGGATTTTGCCGCCCCATTTTTCATCTATAACATAAGATTTTGTAAGTCCGCAATCCCATATTTCTATTGTTACTTTGCAGTATTCATATTTGATTCCAGAACCGCCATTATCATTGTCTAATTTTGATGTTGTTTCAGAATCAGCATTTGCTTTTTCAATGTCTACTTCAAAATATATTTTGTAATATCCATCTAAATGTTCAATTGTAACTGTAGATGCATTAATTAAATCATCTTTAACTGTTGATAAAGCAACTGTGTCTCCTAAAGAACCAACATTAAGGGCTATTTTTTGCATATCTACATATTCGCTTAATGTGTTATTTGTTCCGCTGTTTTGTTTGTTCCAGTTACTACTGCTTTGCTTTTTCCATTTAGCAATTTCTATAAGACCAGTTTCCTCATTATATTTCATATCTGATAAGGCTGAGTCCATTCTATGATAAACATTATAGTGAGCATATCTAATGTTTGCGCTTTGAACAAAATTAACAGCAAGAGCATTAAAGTTGTGGTTGATAGGCATTTTTAATGTTGTATCATACTTAACATCTGTTGTTTCTCTACGTATTCTTTCATATATCATAGTTCCATAATTTGAACCTAAGTTTGTTGTTCCAACTTGATATCTAAAGAATGCATATTGATTAACAAAAATTTCATTACCTGTTGTAAATAGTACAGCAGCGGCTGCTTTATATGCATTAGATTTAGATGAATCATTTAAGATAGAAGTCACATCATAAGTTACAGAACTTGTAACTGCACTTGATGGGGCAGCAGTATAATTAGCCAACTCTAAAGAAAAATCGATTGCATCTTTTACTTCACCTGTTTGAGAAGGAGAAAGTAAAGGCATGATAACAAATACTGCTAATACAGCAATAAGGGCAACACCTGCAATTACTGAAATAGCAATTGCTGCTTTTTTACCTTTGCTTAATTTCTTTTTTGAACTTTTCTTAGATTTCTTTGAGGCTTTTTTAGAAGGCTTTACGTCTTCCTCAAGTTCATCGTCTTCTTCAACTTCATCAAAATCTTCGATGTCGTCAATTTCTTCCTCGAATTCTTCATCTAAGATTTCATCTTCAAGTTCTAAATCTTCTTCGATTCTTTTCTTAGCCATAATTTAGCACCACCTTATTTTTATATTATAAGTATAAATGTTAATAAAAAAACAAGTCAACATAAAATAAAAAAAGACTATATTGTCATGCTATTTCGTTGTTTGTATAAATATTATGCTAAAAATGGGCGATGTTGACTTTATAAGATTTATCTTATAAGATAAAATAGTACGAGGTAAAAAATGGTTGAAAATATTGTTTTATATCCACAACACGTGGCTAGATTATTAAAAATTAGAGATAAAATTTACACAAAAGTTGCTACGCTTTCTTGTAAGGCAGCGCTTTCAAAAGAACCAATAAAAAAAGATATGCTAGATAAAGCAGAGTTTGTAGATTATGAAACAGGCATGGTTTGGGGATCTAAATTTGATTGCGCTTGGTTTAAATTTGAGGGAGATGTTCCTGAGAGTTGCAAAGGAAAGCATATAGTTGCTCTTATAGATATTCAAGGCGAAGGTGTTGTGTATCAAGACAAGGAAGTAAAACAAGGTATAACACAAGTTTTAACAGGAATAGATATCCTTCAATCTAGAAAGGGAAAACAAGTAGTAGATTTATTTAAATTGGCAGAAGGCGGCGAACATGTTGAGTTAGTTGTCGATGCAGGATTTAATGGCAAGAATAGAAAAGAAGGCGTTAAGGTTGCATTAAAGAAAAAAGATATAGCCATTTGTAATGATGATATCTTGGAATATTATTATGATTATCTACAATTGCTTATGGTCTTGTTGACTAAAGATAAGAACAATTTGCTTTCTGAATCTAGAGTTAAGGAAATAAAGAAAGCTTTAAATGAAAGTTATGCATTATCAAAGAAGAGTATTGATAAAGCTCATGAAAGACTTGCAAAAGAAATAGTTAAGCCAATTGACTATAAAGCAACAGAATATACAGCTATAGGTCATGCGCATATAGATTTAGCTTGGCTTTGGCCAATTAGAGAAACCAAGAGAAAGGGTGTTCGAACATTTGCTACAGCAATTAACAATATGAACAAATACCCTGATTATATTTTTGGCGCATCTCAAGCACAATTGTTCCAATGGATAAAAGAGGAAGAACCGGAATTTTATGAGGAAAAGGTAAAGAAAGCCGTTCAAGAAGATAGACTAGAAATTCAAGGGGGAATGTGGACAGAGAATGACTGCAATATCCCTTGTGGAGAATCTATTATAAGACAGTTTTTATATGGAGAAAAATTCTTTGAGGACGAGTTTGGTGTTAAGTGCAAAATGGTTTGGCTTCCTGATGTATTTGGATATCCTGCTTCTTTGCCACAAATATTCAAAAAATGTGGTAGAGATTATTTTATGACAATAAAACTATCTTGGAATACTCATAACAAATTTCCATATAAAACATTTATCTGGAAAGGAATTGATGGTAGCGAAGTAATTACTCATATGCCACCTCAAGGCGATTATAATTCAACTGCATCTCCAATGGCGATTGTGAAATCTGAGCAAAAAAATGGCGAGAAAGAAATTGTAGATAAAGCATTACTTGTATATGGAGTAGGAGATGGAGGCGGTGGCCCTGGAGAAGCACAACTTGAGTTTGTAAAGAGAGAAAAATCTTTATCTGGACTAAATGTTGTTAAACAGGGAAAAGCTGAGGAATTTTTTGATGATTTAGCAGCAAATTATTATGAAAAATTGCCATCATATCAAGGCGAATTATATCTAGAAAAACATAGAGGAACATATACTTCTCAAGCAAGAAATAAATACTATAATAGAAAACTTGAAAAAGATTTGCACAATATTGAGTGGCTAAGTGTTATTGCACAAGTAAATCAAATAGAAGTTGATCAGGAAAAAATTGATAAAATATGGCAAGAAATTTTGTTGTATCAATTCCATGATATTATTCCTGGTTCATCAATTAAAAGAGTATACGACGAAAGCGTTGAGAGATATAAAGCACTAGAAAAAGAATTAGAACAAATACAATTATTTATTCTATCTAAACTTGCAACAAAACAAAAATTAACAGCAATTAACGGAACGGATTTTGATAGAAAAGAGTACGTTAAACTTGAAGATCAGTGGTATCTAGCTGAGGTTCCAAAATATTCAGCTGCATCATTGCTACCTGTAGGTCAAGTTGAAGATTTAGCATATGGCGATGATTATATTTCAAACAATAAACTAATTGTAAAGTTTAATCTGGATGGAAGTATTTGCTCGCTTATAGATAAAGAGCATAATTCAAAGGAATTATGTTCAAATTATTTAAATAAACTTGTAGTATTCCAAGATCCAATTATGCATTACAATGCATGGGATATAAAAGAGGACTATAGAAAGCTAAAGAAAGAACAATTTAAATTAATCAATTTTAATTCGTATATAGATGGACCTGAGGTTGTTAGAGAAAACACATATGTATATAACAAGAGTACACTTGTTCAACATATAAAGATAGACAATGACTCTAAAATGGTTACATTTGAAACATATGTAGATTGGCAGGAAGACAATAAGATGCTTAGAGCTGAGTTCGAACCAACTATATATTCAGATGTAGTTAACTGCGATATTCAATTTGGAAATATTGACCGTTCAACAAAAGAAGATGATCCTGTTGAGAAAGCACAATTTGAAATATGCGCTCACAAATTTGTCAATCTAGATGATGAAAAAGAAGAATATGGATTGGCTTTAATCAATAATTGTAAATATGGTCATAGAGTAAAAAGCGGTTTGATTTCACTTAATTTATTGCGTTCTCCACAATTCCCAGATCCAACATGTGATAGAGGTAGACAATATTTCTCATACGCCCTATATCCACATGACGGCAAATGGAATGACAGTGATGTAGTAAAACAATCTTATATTTTTAACAATCCACTTTTAATTAGTGATTATATGGTGGATATTGGCAAGCTAATTGATATAGACAATGAAGATGTAATTGTAGAAACAATAAAACCTGCTCAAGCAGAGAAAGGCATTGTAGTAAGATTATATGAAAGATATGGAAGCAGTTGCGATGCTAAGTTAAAAATAGGAATAAAAGCAAAGAAAGTATATGAAACAAATATGCTTGAAAAGAATAAGGTAGAATTGACATCTTCAACGCTTCATTTTGAACCATACGAAATAAAAACAATTCTAATAGGGTGGTAATATGGCAAAGTTTGATTTATGTGGAAAATGGAAATTTAAAGAGGTAGGAAAAGAAGAGTATTTAGATGCTACTGTTCCTGGGTGTAATTATTTAGATTTAATCAATAATAAAATAATTGATGATCCTTTTTATAAAGACAATGAACAGAAATATTATTGGGTATGCGAAAAGGATTGGGAATATGTAAAAGAGTTTAGTTTAGAAGATGAGATTTTAAAGTCTGATAAATTGTTTTTGCATTTTCAAGAATTAGACACAATAGCAAGTGTCACATTGAATGGAACAAAAATTCTAGATACGGAAAATTGTCATATTGCATACGATGTAGATATTACAAACATTGCAAAAAAAGACAATTGTTTATCTATAATATTTTTATCTCCAGTTAAATATGTTTTGGAAAAACAGAGCATTGAAAAATGTCCAAATAATTCAAATGGATTAACAGGAGTTGCCCATATTAGAAAACCTCAATGTCATTTTGGATGGGACTGGGGTCCAAATTTAAATCCTTCTGGTATATCTAAAGAGGTTTATATTGAATATTTCAATATTGCAAGAATAAGTGATGTAGATATTAGACAATTCCATGATGGTGAAGTAACAGTTAAAGTAGATACAAATATTGATCAATTTAAAGATGAAGATGTTGAAATATGTACAACCCTTACTTCTCCAAATCAAGAAAAAATTGAAATTAAATCAGCTCATTGCGAGTTTAAAATAGATAAGCCTGAGCTTTGGTATCCAAATGGATTATTGGATAGATTAGAACAACCTTTATATTCTATAAAAGTAGAAATAAAAAAGGAAGGTAAAGTATTAGATTCTATTGAAAAGAAAATAGGACTTAGAAAACTAGTTTTAAATCAGCAAAAAGATGAATATGGAAATAATTTTCAATTTGTTGTTAATGATGAAATTGTTTTTTGCAAAGGGGCAAATTGGATTCCTTTAGATAGTTTTAATTCAAGAGCAACTAAAGAAATTATTGATGAATATATAAAAATCGCTCTAGATTCAAACTTTAACATGTTGAGAATTTGGGGCGGAGGATATTACGAGTCTGACTATTTGTATGAACAATGTGATAAATATGGAATATTGTTATGGCAAGACTTTGCTTTTGCTTGTCAAGGATATCCGCTGTTTATGGACGAGTTTAGAGAAAATGTTTTAAAAGAAGTCAAATATAATGTAAAAAGGTTGTCTTATCATCCATCGCTTGCAATATTTGCAGGAAATAACGAGATAGAGGTTATGTGCAATGCGTGGATTTTGAGAACAGATTATATTAAATGGAACGAGATTTTCTTTTATGATATTTTGCCTAAAGAAATAAGAAAATATAATGATTATACTCCATATATTCCTGGAACTCCTGTAGGATCAGGGCATTTGAAAGATGTATCTTCAGATAATGTGGGAGACACTCATTTGTGGGCAGTATGGCATGGACTACAAGATTTAAAATATTATAGAAAGAGAAACACTAGATTTTGTAGTGAATTTGGCTTTGAATCTTTGCCAGATATAAAGACAATTCAAACGTTTGCAGATGAAGAAGATTATGATTTAAATGGAAAGATTTTTAACGCTCATCAAAAATGTGCAAGTGGAAATAAGAAGATGCAGTACTATATAACAACAAAATATAGATTGCCAAAGAATTTTATTGATTATATTTATTTGTCACAGATATGCCAATCCGAATGCATTAAAGATGCTACTGAATATTGGAGAAGAAATATAGGAAGATGCAATGGATCTTTATATTGGCAATTCAATGATTGCTGGCCAGTATGTTCCTGGGCGGGCGTTGATTATGGAAGAAATTATAAGGCATTACAATATGATGCAAGACACTTCTTTAAAAGCGTAGATGTATCTATAGAAGATTCAAAAGAAACTATTAAAGTATTTGCGCATAACGATACTATAAATGCTCAGCAAGTTGTAATCATAATAAAATTAATTACTTTTGATGGAAAGGAAATATTAAAAGAAGCGTTCAATGTGGAAATTGGCAAATCGCAAGCAAAATGTATTGTAGAATATTCAATAAAGAGTTTAAAAAAGCTTACAAATTTAAACAAGGCAGTTTTAGTGTGTGACCTAATGGAGAATGGAGTTGTCACAAATAGAAAAACAATGCTGTTTAAAAAGGAAAAAGATATAACTCTTCCAAAAGCAAACATTGATATTGATGTTTCTATAGATAATGGAAAAGCTGTATATAAAATTAAATCGGACAAATTTGTGAGAAAATTAATGCTTCATCAACAATTTGTTCATGCGCCTTTATCTGACAATTTTATGGATTTAATTCCAAATGAAGAGATAGTAATAACTCAAGATGCAGAGGGGGCAACACTTGATAAGATAAGAAGCGGCTTGACACATTTTGATATCTCTAGAGTTGAACCTCTTCAATCTAAGTTTAAAGATTTCATTGTTAGAGCAAAAGTGTTTATGATTCCAATTAATTTTGGAAGTTATATTTACTATAAAAGTCTATAAAGAAGCGTTAGTGTAAAAATAAAGTCGGATGTAAATGTCCGACTTTTTAAATGCTTGGTTATTCTATTTATAGAATAAAATTCAAAAACAAACTAGCTGTTATAGTTATCTATTTTTGGTGTTTCATTAAACTCTTTAGGTGAAACTCCAGTGATCTTTTTAAATACTCTTGAAAAATATAATTGATCTGTAAATCCGCACATTTCAGCTACTTCATATATCTTGTAGTTATTTATATTTTTTGAAAGTAATAATTTTTGTGCAAAAGATATTCTTGTAGTATTCAAAAATTGTAAAGGAGAGATTCCTTTTTCTTTAATGAATTGTCTTCTTATGTAGTCTTTAGATAGATCAAATTGAGAATAGATATCATCAATATCGAAATCTGGGTCAGAGAAGTTCTCTAAAATTGCATTTGCAATAATTTCAATATGTCTTGATGTATGATTTGAACCGCCAAGGCTCATAAGCATAGATAAAATTAGCTCAGTGAAAGAAATTATAATATCGCTGTGTTGAGTTCCGTCAGTGTTAAAATATCTTAAACACATAGATAAAATGGCTAGTAAATCCTTCTTTTCATTGTCGTTAATTAAAACTGCACCTTTGAAAGCAGGTGACCAATTTGCAACAGTCATATGGATATTTCTAAATCCATTTTGAGAAGTATTTGTGTGAGTTGTATAAGGAGGGATAACAACCACTTGATTTTTAGAATAATGAATAGCTTGACCGCCTTCAGTAGCAATTACTCCGTTTCCGTTTGTGCAATAAACTATTTCCCAATAATTATGTTGATGTTTTTGAACATCGTATGTTTTCATATTTTTTCCAATATAGTTTATAATAGCCATTTAATTACCTCTTCATTTGCGAATGTAGGATTAATATAACACACCAAAACCATTTTGTCCATAATTTTTATATTATTAATATTGTAAAATTTTACGCTCGTATTTTATAATATAAGAAAAGCACATTGGGAGATTGAACTCCTAAATCGTATAAGGAAGTATATTTATGAAAAAATATGAAATTTATCAAGCTGTAAAGAAAGAAGGCGTTGTTGTCGTTATAAGAGGCAAGAGTGTTGAACAAGCAATTAAGACTGTAGAAGCATGCTATGCGGGCGGTATAAAGATTATAGAAGTAACATTTACTGTTCCAAGAGCTGATGAGATAATAAAGCAATTGGTAGACAAGTATAAAGGCACAGATATGGTTGTTGGCGCAGGTTCAGTTTTGGATCCTGAAACTGCAAGAATAGCAATGCTTGCTGGTGCTCAATTTATAGTTTCTCCAGCTTTAAATGTTGAAACAATTAAGATGTGTAATAGATATGGGGTTGCAGTAATGAGTGGTGTATTTACTCCAACAGAAGCAATTACTGCTCTTGAATATGGTGTAGATATTATTAAGATGTTCCCTGGAGATGTAGCAACACCAAAGGGATTAAAAGCACTTAAAGGACCTCTTCCTCAAGCAAATATTATGCCAACAGGTGGCGTAAGCATGGAAAATGTTGGGGAATGGTTTAAAGCTGGCGCTTATGCTGTAGGCGCTGGTTCATTTATAACAAAGGGTGCTCAAAATGATGATTATAAAGAAGTTGAAAGAGTATCTAGAGAATTTGTAGAAAAAGTTCATTCTATTATTGGAGGTTAACAATGGGAAAGGTTTTGACAGTTGGCGAAATTATGATGAGATTACAACCACCTAGTTATCAAAGAATTATGCAAGCAAATAGTTTTGATATAGTATTTGGTGGCGGAGAGGCTAATGTTGCTGTTTCTTTATCCGAGTTTGGTGAAGATGCAGTATTTTTTACAAAGTTGCCAAATAATGTGTTGGCAGATAAGTGTATAAAAGAATTAAAAGGATGGGGAGTAGATACTTCAAAAATAGTAAGAGGCGGAGATAGAATTGGAATTTATTTCTGTGAAAAAGGATGTTCTCAAAGAGCTAGCAATGTTACATATGATAGAGCTAATTCTTCTGTTTCTCAAATGGAGATATCTGACTTTGATGTCAATGAAGTATTAGATGGAGTTTCTTGGTTACATTGGACAGGTATTACTCCAGCTTTATCTGATAAGGCTACTGATTTTCTAAGACATATATTAAGAGCTGCAAAGATGAAGGGCATTACTGTTTCTTGCGATTTAAATTATAGAAAGAAATTGTGGAGCAAGGAAAAAGCAAATAAAGTAATGAGCGAACTTGTAACTTATGTTGATGTATTGATTTCTAATGAAGAAGATTCAAAAGATGTATTCTCAATTGAGGCAGATAATACAGATATAACATCAGGAAAAATATCTAAAGACGGATATGTTTCTATCGGTAAAAAATTAATGGAAAAATTCCCAAATTTAAAAAATGTTGCGTTTACTTTACGTGAATCTATTTCTGCTAGCCAAAATGGTTGGTCAGCAATTTTAATGGATAAAGATAATGTTTATGCATCAAAAAAATACATGATTCAAATTGTAGATAGAGTTGGCGGTGGAGATAGTTTTGGTGCTGGCTTAATCTATGGTCTAAAGAATGGTTATAGTGGACAAGATACAATAGAGTTTGCCGTTGCAGCTTCATGCTTAAAGCAAACAATAGAGGGAGATTTCAATATTGTGTCTGTTGACGAAGTAAAGAAACTAGCAGGAGGAGATGGCAGTGGCAGAGTTTCAAGATAGACCTGTAAATTTATTGAAAACAAAAAATGCAGTAGATTTATATAGCAAAGTCAAAGATTTGCCAATTATAGATTATCATTGTCATTTATCTCCTAAAGAGATTTATGAAGATAAGCCTTTTTCAAATATTGGAGAGATGTGGCTTGCAGGCGATCACTATAAATGGAGATTGATGAGAGCTAACAATGTTGATGAATATTTTATTACTGGTTCAGCTTCTTGGGAAGAGAAGTTTAATGCATTTATAGAAACAGTTGCAACTGCATATGGAAATCCTATCCAAGATTGGGTAGCGCTTGAGCTTGAAATGTTTTTCGGTATTACTCTTCCATTGAAAGCAAAGAATGCAAAACAAATTTGGGATCAAGCTAATATGCAAATTATTGAGAAACAATTAAGTCCAAGAAAACTTATAAAAATGGCTAATGTTGAATATATAGCTACAACAGACGACCCTACAGATTCACTACAATGGCATAAGTTGTTAAGTGAAGATAAATTATTTGATGTAAAATGTGTTCCTTCATTTAGAGTAGATAATTTATTGCTAGCAAAAGAAGCAAGTTTTGTAGAATACATAAAAAAACTAGCTGATGTTTCAAATATTAACATTGTAGATTTAGATTCTTTAGAAAAAGCAATTGTATCTAGAATGGATTATTTTAAATCTCTTGGTTGCAAATTCTCTGATGTAGGCATTCAAGGTTTTCCAAATAGAATTGCAAATAAAGAAGAAGCAAACAAAGTATTTATTTCTTTGCTTAACGGACAAAAAGTATCCGATAGTGAATACAATGGCTATTTAGGATATATGTATATATTCTTAGGCAAGGAATATAAGGCAAGAAATATGGTTATGCAATTACATTTAGCGGTAACTAGAAATAGTAATTCGAAAATGCTTGCACAATGCGGAAAGGATGCTGGATTTGATTGTGTTGGAGAGATTATTCCTATAGCGGATTTAACAAGAGTATTAGATACTTTAAATTCTTTAGATAGTCTTCCTGAGACAATAGTATATACCTTGAATCCATCAATGTATTACACATTGGTTACTATGTGTGGTGCTTTTAGAAAGGTTCACGTTGGTATTAGTTGGTGGTTTTGTGATCATAAGAGAGGAATGTATGAAACTTTGCAAATACTTACAGAGCTTTCTCACATAAAGAGTCTTGTAGGTATGCTTACAGATTCAAGAAGTTTTCTATCTTATGTAAGACATGATTATTATAGACAAATCGTTTGCGATTTTCTTGGTGGACTTTGCAAAGAAGTTGACGAGGATGCAATCGATGTTGCAAAAGCGCTTTGTTATACAAATGCAAAAGATATTATAAAGGAGAAGTAGATATGAGTTTTAAAATGACATTTCGTTGGTACGGAGATAATGACAAAATTTCGTTAGATTATATTCGTCAAATACCAGCAGTTGAAGGCGTTGTTTCAGCTATTTATGATGTTCCAGTTGGCGAAGTTTGGCCACAAGAAAGCATAGATAAAATGAAAAAAGAGTGTAATGACAAGGGCCTTACTTTTGAAGTAGTAGAATCTGTTCCTGTTCATGAAGATATAAAGCTTGGAAATGCAAATGCGGCTAAATACATAGAAGTTTATAAAGAAAATATTAGAAGACTAGGAAAAGCTGGAGTTAAATGTATTTGCTATAATTTTATGCCTGTTTTTGACTGGTTAAGAAGCAATTTATCCAAGGAATTAACAGATGGATCAAATGCGCTAGCTTATGATCATGCAACAGTTTTAGCGATGAATCCTTTAACTAGTGAATTGTCTTTACCAGGTTGGGATTCTTCCTATACAAAAGAAGGTTTAAAAGAGTTATTAAATCAATATAAGGACATTGATGAGGAAAGACTTTGGAAGAACATGGAAACATTCTTAAAAGAAATAATTCCTGTTGCAGAAGAAGCCGGAATAAAAATGGCAATACACCCAGATGACCCACCATGGGGAATTTTTGGTTTGCCAAGAGTTATAACTTGTGAAGAAAATCTAAAGAGATTTTTAAAACTTGTAGATAGTCCAGCAAATGGTGTTACATTATGTACAGGCTCTCTTGGAGTAGCATCAACAAATGATATTGTAAGCATGATTAAAACATGTAAAGGAAGAATGCCATTTGTTCATTTGAGAAATATAAAGATAACTGGAGATCATTGTTTTGAAGAAAGCGGACATTTATCTTCAAAAGGTTCTTTAGATATGTACAAGATTGTTAAGGCTTTATATGATGATGGATTCGATGGATATGTTAGACCAGATCATGGAAGAATGATTTGGGGAGAAACAGGAAGACCAGGATATGGTTTATATGATAGAGCATTAGGAGCAATGTATTTGCAAGGAATAATAGAAGCTGTAGAAAAAGCAGATAAATAGGAGATTGAATTATGAAAGTAGATATGTCAAATCAAGTTGTTGTAATAACAGGTGCCGGTGGTGTATTATGTGGAGCCATGGCAAAAGAATATGCAAAAAACGGAGCTAAAGTTGCAGTATTAGATTTAAGACTTGAGGCTGCACAAGCTGTTGTTGATCAAATTGTTGCAGAGGGCGGAATTGCTAAAGCATATGCTGTAAATTGCTTAGAAAAAGAATCAATGGAAGTTGCTCGTCAACAAATTAATAAAGATTTAGGAAAATGTACTATCTTAGTAAATGGTGCAGGTGGAAATAATCCTAAAGGAACAACTACAAATGAATATTTCTTTAAAGAAGATATTGATGATGAGGCAAAAGTTTCTTTCTTTGATTTAGATCCAAACGGAGTAGATTTTGTATTCAAAATAAACTTTTTAGCAATTTTCTTAACAACACAAGTATTTGCAAAAGATATGGTAGAAACAGGAGGAAATATTATTAATATTTCTTCTATGAATGCATATAGACCTTTGACAAAGATTCCTGCTTATTCAGGAGCTAAAGCTGCTGTTTCAAACTTTACTCAATGGTTAGCAGTTCACTTTGCAGGTGCTGGTATAAGAGTTAACGCTATTGCACCAGGATTTTTTGTAACAAATCAAAATAGAGCTTTATTGTTTAATCCAGATGGAACTCCAACTAAGCGTTCTGAAAAGATTTTAGCAGGAACTCCTATGAGAAGATTTGGAGAACCTGAAGAACTATTAGGCACTATGATGTGGTTATCTGATGATTCTGCATCAGGATTTGTAACAGGTGTAGTTATTCCTATAGATGGAGGATTTAGTGCTTACTCAGGAGTTTAATAAATGAAGAAAGAAGTAAAAGTAGTTATTCTCGGACTTGGAAATAGAGGTAAAAACTATGGTGGACATTTGGCAGGATTGCCTAATGTTAAGATTGTTGCTATTTGCGACAAATATCAAGCCAAAATAGATAAAGTAAAATCTGCATGGAATGTTCCAGACGAGATGTGTTTTACTGATGAAAAGGACTTATTTGCATTAGGCAAAATTGGTGATGCAATGGTTATTGCAACTCAAGATAGAGATCATTATGGTCATGCAATGAAAGCGCTTGAGTTGAAATATAACTTAATGATTGAAAAACCTTTATCTCCAAATATTGAAGAGTGTCTTGAGATGGAAGAGTATGCAAGAAAACAAGGATGTAAAGTTCTTGTTTGCCATGTATTAAGATATGCTCACTATTATAAGAGAATTAAGGAAATAATAGATTCTGGAATACTTGGAAAAATAGTGTTAATTAATCATGATGAAGATGTAGCATATTGGCATTTTTGTCATTCATATGTTAGAGGCAATTGGAGAAGAGAAGAAGAAACATCTCCAATGCTTTTGGCAAAATGCTGTCATGATATGGACTTAATGTATTGGTATGCATCAAGCAAATGTAAAAGTGTTCAATCGTATGGTTCTTTGTCTTTCTTTAAAGAAGAAAATGCTCCAGAGGGTGCTACTCAAACTTGTTTTGATTGCCCACATAAAGATACTTGTATTTATGAGGCAACTTATCAATATGTAGGAAGAGATAAAGGATTGTTTTGCCACGAAAAGAAAAAATATAAATGGAAACCATATGCCTTTGTTATATCTGAGAAAAAAGAAGATATTATAAATGCTCTTAAAAATGATGAAAGAGGAAAGCTATGGTCTAGGTGCGTATTTAAGTGCGACAATGATGTTGTAGATTGTCAAACTGTAAATATGGAAATGGAAAATGGAGTAAAAATTCAATTAAATGTAAATGCTTTTAATGAATTTGATCATAGACATACTGAAATTAGAGGTTCAAAAGGTATTTTGATTGCTGACGATAAAGGTAGTGTTCTAAAACTTCAATTATTCGGCAAAAAAGAAAAGAAGATAATTGTTAATTATATTCCTGTAATAAAGGGTCATTTTGGAGGCGATCAAGGAGTTATAAAAGCGACTGTTGATTTAATAAATGATGAAATTGATCCAAATGGACAATATACATGGATACAAGATACAATTGAGAGTCATAGAATTGTTGCTGCTGCTGAAATATCTAGAAAAGAAGGCGGTAGAACTGTAAATATGTCGGAGATACCAGATATAAAATGTTAGAAAAGATAGAAGAGTTTAATTGGGTTGTTACAAAAGAACAATCCAAAAAGCATGTTGTTGATACATTTGAAGTAAAAAAGGCTTATAAGAAGTTAATTTTTTCTTGCTCTTATAGTCCAAAATATTTGGAAGATCAGCAAGAATGTTTGAAGCTTATGAGAGAAGCAATTGAAAAAGCCGGATTAGAACAAACAGATTTTTCGGATATTGATTTGATAGAAAGAGTGCCACTTGCTAATCATATTTCTTGGTCTATAGATTCGCCTAAGGAATGGATAGGAACAAAGCACAAACACAATCCAAATCAAATTTTGACAATTTCGCCAGAAAAATCTACATTTGGCTTTTTTAATACTCCTATTTACGAAGGACAATGGAGGATTACAGCATCTTTAAATGCAATATTGACTGATGAAGTTGAGATACATGTACTTGTTGAGGGAGAGATAGAAGATGAAATGGATTAGAGTAGAACTGCACAATCATACAATTGCATCAGATGGAGATATGTTGCCTCACGAATTAGTTGAAAATGCAAAAGTGAGAAAGTATAAGGCGATAGCTGTAACTGATCATAATACAACTGCTCAATGTCAAGAAGTAATAGATTCAGGAAAAGAGGAAGGAATCGTTGTTATTCCTGGAATTGAATGGACAACCTTTTGGGGACATATAGTTGTTCTTGGAGGACATAGCGATATAGATTGGAGAACAATTACTTTATCTAATATTGATGAAAAAATCGCTAGAGCAAAAGAACTTGGAGATATTGTCATTGTTGCTCATCCAAAAAGGTTGGGAACACCATTTTGCTCAGAATGTAGATTCTTATACGATTTAAAGCATTGGGAAAATGTAGCAGGATATGAAGTATGGTCTCACTATTCTCCATTTTCTAAAAAAGAATCTGAAATAGCTAAAGAAGAATGGGGCGAATTGCTTTTAAAGGGAAATAAAATCGCTGCAGTATATGGATATGATTGGCATACGCCAGATGAGGATGGACCTGAATATGCTTACACGTATGTAGGCATAGAAGAAGATACTATTTCTGTAGATAACATTTTAAATGCTATAAGAAAGGGAAGAACATATATCTCAATGGGTGTTGAGGTAAATGGAAGTTTGAAAAACAGAAGTGGAGTTTATTCGCCAGGAGATGAAATTAAACGCGGAAAATATAACATAAATCTTGAAGCAAAAGTAGCAAATGATTATGCAAAGAAATATGATTGTGAAATCAAAGGCGTAAGAATGCTAATTAACGAAAAAGTAATTTATGCAAAAAGATGGCATGGAGATAGTGTATCTATTCCAATAACGCTTTTGGATAAGGGTATATTTAGAATTGAAATGTATGGTACTGTAGAAGGCAAAGATGGAGATGTTTTAGTTTGCAGTCCATACTATATAAAATAATTGGAGGGGAAAAATGATTACTGCACATGGAGGCTCTTTCGGTTCAGGTAGAAATACTACAAAGTATTTAAACCACACGGAAATATTTGGCGCAGACGCTATAGAAGTAGATATATATAAACATTTTGGAATTTTATATATTTCGCATTTGCCAGCACCATTTACTTGCTTTAAAAAGATAAAACTTAGAGAAGTGTTCAAACTAGTAAAGGAAAAAAACATAAAAGTAAATTGTGATTTAAAGCAAAGACACATAATAAACGATGTAATTAAATTGGCAAAATCTATGGGTGTTCAAGACCAGTTAATTTTTACAGGATGTGTTTCCGAATTTGATAACATAGATTGCGGTGAAGCTTGGTTTAATAGATTAAAAGGATTGCCATATATTAGACAAAATATAGCAAAGATAAAGGAAAGAATAGATAGTTATAACAACCCTCATTTTATGGGAATCAATTTAAACTATAGAAGAATAAATGGAAAATTTGTAGAAGAGTGTAAAGCAGTAGGGCTAAAAATAAGCATATTTACAGTTGATGATATAGAAAAATTAATACAATATGTACCAATTGTAGATGGCAATATTACAACAAATCTACCACTTGTTGCACGTAGTTTGTTAAATAATTCTAAGGGGAACTAATATGGTAAATGTTGCAGTTGTTGGCGTAGGTAGAATGGGTTCAAAGCATGCAAAAAATTTGGCCAAAAATATTAAGGGCTCAAATTTAGTTGCAGTTTGCGATATAGATACTCAAAAGGCAAATTATTTTGCAAAATTGCTAAACACTCATGCATACTATGATGCAGATGAAATGTTGCAAAAAGAACAACTTGATGCTGTTGTTATTGCAACACCTCACTATTCGCATGTTGCTATTGCTTTAAAATGTTTAGAAAAAGATATAAATGTTTTATGTGAAAAACCAATTTCCGTTACTACATTTGAAGCAAAAAAGCTTTTAGAGGAATACGAAAAGAAGGAAAACCTTATTTGTGCGATGATGTATAATCAAAGAACAAATAGGATGTATAAAAAGGCAAAGCAACTTATACAAAATAATAAAATAGGAAAAATACAAAGAGTTAATTTTACTATAACAGACTGGTATCGCTCTCAATTCTATTATAATATGGGAGGTTGGAGAGCAACTTGGACTGGAGAAGGTGGTGGCACATTAATTAATCAATGTGTTCATCAAATAGATTTAATACAATGGCTTTTAGGAATGCCAACAAGTATTATTTCGTATTGCAAAAGTGAAGGAAGACGTATTACCACGGAAAATGATGTGTCTTCTATTATGCGTTTTGAAGATCAATTTAATTGTATGTTTTCTGCCTCTACTCATGAGGTTCCAGGTGAAAACAGATTAGAAATAGCAGGAGATAAGGGTGTTATAATTATCGGCAAACGTTTTATGAAATATAGAATAAATAAACTTGCTGAAAATGAAATCAATCTAAGATCAAAAAGAGACTATGGCAATAAAAAAGATAAAACAGGTAGAGTTTTTTATTCATCATATGGACTTTTATCATTGATTCAAGATGGAATTTATGGACAACAATTTAGAATTTTAAAAAACTTTATTGAGTGTATAGAAACAAAGAATAAAGATGGCATAATTGCTGATTTAAGTGAAGGGATAAAAGCTTTAACTATAATCAATGCTTTAAATATGTCTTCTTGGAAAGAAAAAGAAATCGCTATTCCATATAGCGATGAAGAATATGTAACTTTATTAGAAGAGAAAGTAAAAGAAGAGAGAGTGGAAATGCCACCAGAAGAATCAGATGAGGAGGAGAACAATGGCTAATATTAAGATTTCAGGTTTTTATGATGAAGTAACTTCAGATTTAAAAACACAATTGGAGATGATTAAGAGTTTTGGAGAAGAATATCTTTGTCCAAGAAACATTAATGGAAAGAACATAGCTGCATATACTGCAGAGGAATTTGAAAAAGACATTAAACCTATGCTTGATGAGTATGGTGTAAAATTTTCTTCAATTGGATCCCCTATTGGAAAAATAGATTTATATGATGAAGAAGGATATGCTAATCAACTAAAAAAATTAGAAGAACTAGTTAAGATTTGCAAAATAATGGATTGTAAATATATTAGAATTTTTTCATTTAAAGTTAAGCCAGGCAATTATGATGAATATTTTCCACTAGTTGTTAAAAAATTAAGAGGATTTTTAGATGTTGTAAAAGGCACAGACATTGTTTTGTTGCATGAAAATGAAAAACACATTTTTGGTGATGAACCAAATAGAGTTTTTGCATTATATAAAGAAATGAATCATCCACAATTTAAATTGTGCTTTGATGCTTCTAACTACATTCAATGCGGATATGATGCGCCTAAAGCATATGAGATGTTAAAAGATTATACTGTATATTACCATATTAAAGATTGTTCTTTAGAAAAGATTGAAGTACCAGTTGGTCATGGTGCAGGTGGATATAGAGAAATGATTAATGATTTAATTAATAATAGAAATTATGAAGGGTTCTTTACTCTTGAGCCACATACTCATAGATATGCTATTTGCAAAAATATTTTTAATGCATTTTGTTGGCTTGCAGCACTAATTCCTGCTGCTAATATTAATAAATGGCATACAGTATTTAGAAGAATAGACAAAGAGATGGGCGTTAAAAAATGGCAAAAAGTTTCAAGAAAAGAAGTTTTTGAATGGCAATATAGCGAATTTAAAAAAATATTAAAAGAAGTTGAAAATAAAGGAGAGTAAAAAAATGGAAAAAGTAAGATACGGAATTGTAGGAATCGGAAAACAAGGTGGCAGATATGCTCGTTTAATGCACAAAGGCTTAGATAAGAATGCAGTATTAACAGCAGTATGTGATATTGCAGAAGATAGACGCGAATGGGCAAAAGCAAAGCTTAGTGGAGTAAAAGTTTTTGATAACTATCAAGATATGTTTAAAAGCGGCGAAATAGATGCTGTACTTATTGAAACTCCTCATTATTTTCATCCAGTTATTTTAAAGGATGCTATTGATGCTAATTTGCATGTTATGTCAGATAAGCCAGCAGGCGTTTATACAAAAGCTGTAAGAGAAGCTGCAGAATATGCAAAACAAAAGCCAGAACTTAAGTGTGCTTTATTATTAAATCAAAGAACAAGTAAAGTTTATAAGGCTGCAAAAGAAATTGTTGAATCTGGTGAACTTGGCAATTTAAAGAGAATCGTTTGGATTATTACAAACTGGTATAGACCACAAGCATATTATGATCAAGGTGGCTGGAGAGGCACATGGAATGGAGAAGGTGGTGGAGTATTAATCAACCAAGATCCTCACCAATTAGATTTGTTCACATGGCTTGCTGGAGAAAAGATAACAAAAGTTTGGGCTAAAGCAAAAACTGTTGGAAGAAATATCAATGTTGAAAACGATGTTACTGCATGTTGCGAATTTGAAAATGGAGCAACAGGTGTATTTGTTACATCAACACACGAAGCTCCTGGAACAAATAGATTGGAAATTTCTGGTGATGGTGGAAAACTAGTTATTTCTGGTGGAGCAGATCACACAATGAAACTTGAGTTTACAAAACTTGACACTTTAGAGCCAGAGTTCTCTAAAACAAACAAAGTGTTTATGGGTAAACCTAAGACATCAAAAAGAACAGTTAAGTTTAATATTATAGATATATTTAAATATGTTATGGATCAAGGTCAACATATTGCCGTTATTAGAAATTTCTCTAATAATATTTTAGGAATTGAAGACAAGCTTGTTGGAAGATATGAAGAAGGATTAAATGGATTGACATTCTCTAATGCTATTCATTTGTCTTCATGGCTTGGAAAGGAAGTAACTCTACCTCTTGATGAAGATTTGTTTATCAAAGAACTTGAGAAGAGAAAACAAGAAGAATTAAATAAAACAAAACAAGGATAATTATGACAGTAGAATTTAAAAATGGAAAAATAATTGAAAAAGTACCTTTTAGTAAGAAGGTGGCTTATGACGTTGCGAATAATCTTATATCCGCACAATTTGACGGAAGAGGCGCAATCTCTAAATATGCTGTAATGAATAAATTTTCTGTATTTTCAGCTTATTATACTCTAATTAGTGTTGATGGTGTTTCGTTTGATTGGAATGCAAAAAAGACTGTAGAAATGGTTGGAAAGCAAATGATTATTAGTTTTAAGGCTAAGGATTTCGATATGGTAATTAATCAATTTTTAGATCAAAAAACTAATTGCATTTATGTTGAAAACAAAGTTACAGCAAAGAAAGATATGGATTTTAGAGTAGTAAACAATTTTGGTATTAATTATTCTTCTTATGTAGAACAATTATTAGCAAATAGATTATCTCCAAAAACAATAGCTACATTAATTGGTGGATTTTTAAAGAAAAAGAAAAACGGTTTAACGATAAACAATGATGGTTCAGGTTATATTAGAGGAGACGTATTAGGAGATTTCTACTTAGATATAGCTATATCTGAAGAACCTGTAGCTCTTGAGGCCGAAAGAGGATTTGTTAATCAATTTGGATATGGTTCAAAGATTTCAAAAGACGAGACAAAGATTTATAGATATGTAATTTCGGCTGGAACTAGAAATGATTTTACATATGGAGATGTTCAATATGCTTTGAAACATTTTGATGAAGCATTTGCGGATTCTAAGGCATATATAGATATGTTAAAGTGTACGGTGAAACTTGAAGACGATTTTATGGAAAGTTACTACAAATCTGTTTTAAATGCTTCTTTGTCCAATTATAAAGAATTAGGAAAGTTCAAAGGTTTTTTAGCAGGAATAGTATATCAATTCCCAGCAAGAACATATTATAGAGATGCATATTGGACGGTTTTGAGTGTATTGCCAGTTAAGCCTGAGCTTGTTAGAAATGAAATTATTACACTTGCAAATGGAATTAACGATAAAGGTGAGTGCCCAAGTGCAGTTAAGTTTAATTTTAAAAACTATTGGGGAAACCACTATGATTCTCCATCTTTCTTTGTAATGATGGTATATGACTATATTGCGCATACAAATGATAAATCAATATTAAGTGAGGCCGTTGCATGTGGAACAGTTTTAGATAGCGCAAAATTAGTTATGGATAGATTGTACCAAGAAGTTGATAAAGAAACAGGATTATTGCTAAAAAGCGGTAAGTATAATCGTAGAGATTGGTGCGATAACGTATTTAGATCTGATTATTGTACATATGATGAAGCTTTATATTGTAGAGCTTTGTATTGTTTAGGAGAATTGTATTCTCTATCTAATAAAGATTTGTCTGAAAAATATTTAGCAATGAGTGAAAAGGTAAAAAATAGTATAAACGAATTGCTTTGGGACGAAGAAAAGGGTTGGTATGTAAATTACAAATCTAAGGATTTTGTTGAAGATAATCTTTCTATTGATACAGTAGTTACAATACTATTTGGAATTGCTGATGAAGAAAAATCAAGAAGAATATTAACTAATATGGAAAGGTTGCTTGAAAGCAAAAACAATAAAGAACAAGTTGCTGGAGATTTTGGAACTTTAGCGGTATATCCATTCTATAAAAACATTCAAGACATTGTTCAAAAATCATCATTGCCATATTATTATCATAATGGAGGAGATTGGCCATATTTGTCATGTATTTACGCATATGCAAAATTAATGTATAATATGGACTATAAATATCCATTAACAAGATGGTTTGAATATAACATTGAAAGGGGTAATTATACACCAATAGAGTTCTTTAGCCCTGTTCATCCAGATGGTTCTATGCTTCAAGCGTGGTCATCAACTGGAGCTTTCGTATTAAGTTATCCAGATGGACAATTCTTTAATAAAAAGATACAAAAATAATTAAGATAAGAATATAAGGAGGTTAATGATGAGCGAAGAAACAGTTGCAATTAGCGAAGAAAATACACCTGTTGAAAGCGTTGCCACATCTGAGAGTTTTTCTGAAGAAGAAAAGCGCTTGATGAGTAAAAAGTATTTAAAGACACGCGACTATGCTTTATTTTCTTTGGCGCGTTTTGCTTCTTCTGCTGTAACAGGTTTAATTCAAGGATATTTGTTGTTTTTCTATACTTCATGTGTCGGAATTAATGCAAATGCAGTAGGAATCATGTTCTTGATTTCCAAGATTTTTGATGGATTAAATGATCCGATCATGGGAGTTATAGTAGATAAAACAAGAACAAAATGGGGTAAAATGAGACCTTATTTGGTAATAGGAGCTATTCCTTGGGGTGTAATTACTATTCTGATGTTTTTACCACAAATTTATGCGGGAATGTCGATGTCTGGCAAGATCGTATATATGTACGTTACATATATATTATATGGATTATTAGGAACGATAATTGGTATTCCATTAGATGGAATTCCTGCTGTTGCTTCACCAAACACTCAAGAAAGAGCTAAGATTATTTCTATAAGCCGTATTTTGGGAAGTATTGGAGAACAATCTGCACTTGTATTATTGACACTATTCTTGTTGTTGACACATGACGATTATACAAGTTCATATATGTGGATGGGTATAATCATTGGCGTTTTAGGACCAATATTCATGGTTCTTGGAGCAATTTCTATAAAAGAAAGATTAGAGCCTACATCTCAAACACCAAGTATTTTGGAAGGATTTAAATATTTGTTTAAAAACAAGCAGTTTATGCTTTTGATTTTATCCAACTTATTGACGTTCTTTAGAAACTTGGTTTCAGCAATGATTATTTATGTAGTTTCTTATGTTGTAGGGAAAGGATCTTTGCAAATTCTGTTCTCCATACCTGGAGCTGTCGCCTCGATGGTCGGAATGATGATTGCGCCAAAATTAAGAACTAAGATGGATTCTAAAAAATTATTTATTTTTGCTACATTCTGGCATTCATTAGCACTTGCATTAATCTTTGTAATTGTAATGATTATTGGTGTAGATAAATTGCCATATGTATATGGCTGGTTGACACTAGCATTATTAATGTTTATTGCAATGATTCCGGTTGGAATTTTAAATGTTATTCCACACTTGATGGCAACAGATACATTGGATTATTGGGAAGATAAAACAGGAGAAAGATGCGAAGGCATCACATTCTCATTAATGAGTTTAAGAAGTAAAATTTCAAGTGGATTTAAGGATTATTTCTTAAGCTTCCTATTGATGTTCTTTATGTTCGCTCAACCTTCAGGTTATATTGAAGGCCATAAACCAATTCAAACTGAGTTTACAAAAGTGGGATTAGTTATGATATATACAATTATTCCTGCTGTTACAAACTTAATTTCAATAGTACCAATGTTATTCTATAAGCTAAGCGGTAAAAAGATGGCCGAGATTCAATCAAGGCTAGAAGTTGCTCGTTTAAAAGATGCTAAGCGTATGGAATCAGAAGCAAAAGGAGAAGCGCCTACTGTGGAGGATGTTGTAGTTGATGCTCCTGTTGTAGAAGGAGGACAAGCATAATGAAAAAGAAAGTATTATTTATTTTAACAATAGTTATACTTATGGTTGTTGTTAGTTCGATGTTGTTTGCATGTTCAAATTCATCAACAGTCCTTGAAGGCAAGGAATATGAAAATCAAGTTAAATATTATGAATCAATAAAAGCTGAAGTAAAGAAAAATGAATCTTTATTAAATTCATTGTTATCTAATAACTTTGGTTCTACATGGAGCGCAAAATTTGTTTCGACAAGAACATACTATTATACAAGCGAAGACAATATTGCATTTAAAGGGGATGCGACAAATGGAGGCTATGACCAAAACGGTAAAGATAAAACTCCATGGTACACTCAAGCAATCACATATATAATTCAATACAAAAACGGAGATGTATATATTGTTGCGCAAATTCACAAAACTGTAGACGCAGACACTTTTACTGCAACAAAGTTACCTGAAATTGAAGAGACAAAGAAATACTTAAAAACTTCAACAATAGAAGAAGGTGATGTGTCTTTGTATAATGCAACAGTTGGTATAATGAAAGGAGATATGTCAAATAATGAATTGCTTGAGAAATATGTATCAAACATTGATTCTGGATTTAGACTAGTTGCATCTATTATGCAATATCAAGTTGTAAGACCATATGCATATACTGTAGATGGAAAAGTTGATACAAACAATATTATTGATTATACTCAAAATCAAGGCAAAACCAAGTATTCTATTTCAGATGGGGATGTATCTGGTGATCAATACACCTACTTTGATGATTATAAAGACGATATAAACTACAATTTTGCAAAAATTGCAGAAGTTCATAATGAAAGAGTTACTTTGACTTATAAAAAGAGTAAGTCGTTACTAGAAACATATGAATATCTAGAAGAAATCGTTTTGCCATACTATGCAATTAAAGACGATTTTAATAATTATAACGTATTAAAGTGTAGAGTTGCAGATTATACACACTGGGTAATGGAATTTGATTACGAAACACCATTTACAATGCCAGCGAATTTGTAGGATGGATTATGGAACTAAGTGATTTGAAAAACACGATAGAATCGATATCAAAGCAATGGATGCTAATCTCTGCAATTGATAAAAGCGGAAAAGCAAATGCTATGACTGCTTCATGGGGTGGAGTTGGAGAACTTTGGGGAAAAGATGTTGTATTTATTTTCATCAGACCTCAAAGATATACCAAAGAATTTGTTGATCAAGCAGAGAATGTATCCATATCATTTTTTGATGATTCATATAGGGCTATGTATAATTATATGGGCTCAAAATCTGGTAGAGATGTGGATAAAATACAAAATCAAAATTTACATTTTGAAGTGATTGATGAGGCTCCTGTTTTTAAAGAAGCAGAGCATACAATTATTGCCAAAAAACTTTATGTACAAGAAATGAAACCAGAATGTTTTTTAGATGAGTCACAAATTGAAAAATGGTATAAATTAAAAGATTTCCATTATATGTATATTGCACAAATTATAAAGACAATATAATAAAAAATTAATTAGAAGATTGTAACAAAAATATAGGATAAATATTAATGTGACAATCTTCTTTTTTTTACACTCAATTAGACAAATATTTTCTATTCGTTTTTGTTTTTACAAACTTTTTACACAAAAAGGGGCGACTTTACAATCAATTTACATACGCTAGTACATTTTATGTAATAAAATAAGTGTGAGGTTAAAGACCTTATTAAGAATAAGTGGAGGTTATTTATGAAGAAAAAGATTTATCTTTTAGTTGTAGTTGCAATGCTTGTTGTATGCATGGCAAGTATGATTGCTTGCTCTAATACTACTGAAGCAACAAAGAAAGGTAACACAACTTTAGACATTTCAAATGGCATTGGATCTACTTCTCAAGAATTAGGTATGCAAGTTAATTCTAAAACTGCATTCGAAGTATATTCTTCAGAGTCTGTAACTGCTCAACAATTAGTAGGTTTGATCTCTGTTAAAGAAGTAAAGACTGGAGAAAAAGCTCAAGTTACTATTATTTCTAAAGACGGTTCAGATCATTACTTTAAAGTAGTTGCTCCATCTCAAGGATATAAAGAAGATACATATTATAGAATTGCACTTGATTCTTCATTACAATTTGTTGCTTGGCCAGAATTCAGCGAAATTAAGTTCTACGTTCCAAAAGCAGGAGATGCTATAGCTAACTATAAAGAAGATGTAGTTATTGTTCCAGCTGATTTTGTAGAAGTTATTTCTTATGATGAAGCTAAGGATATTACTGTATTAGATTATGCTTATGCTGAAACAGGCAAGAAAATCAATGTTGGTGATGTTTTAATCGCAGATAATGAAGGAAAGCAAACAGCATACTATATTACATCAAGAGAAGAAATTGATGGATTCTATCATTGCACAGCATCTAAGCCACAAGCTGATGATGTTTATGAAGCATTAATCATTGAGAATCAATCACAATTAAATAGCAGCGTTAAAGATGATGTTGTTTCAACATTAGATGAAGAAGCTATTGCAAAAGAATTATCTGAAATTGCTGAAGCTTCATTTGGAGTTGGCAATGCAAAGTTTGATATCAATGCTGCATTAAACGATGGAGATGTTGTATTAGAAATTAAAATGACATTACCAGATGTAATTGAATTATCTGAAACAACTAAAGCAGATTTAGTATTAGCATTCAAGATTTATTCAGACATTGAAGTTACAACAAACATTGCTGTAGGTTCTAATGTAAAGGATATTTTATCTGAAGCTAAGAAAGGTGTTACAGTTGCTGCTGATTTCAATAACACATTAACATTTGAAGCAAAAGTTATGGATGATGTAAATCTTTCAGAAGCTACAAACTTAGATGAAGTTATTGCTAAGATTTATGCAATGGTTGAAGGCGTAGATGAATCAGATGTTGAAATTAAAGTATTCAACTGGGTTATTCCTATAGCTGAGGGTGTTGCTGATGTTAAATTAGACGTAAAGACAACAATGGATTTTGCATTCCATGGTGAAATTGGAGTTGTATCAACATCAACAATGACATTTAGAACAACAGCTATCTATGATCCAGAAAGCGAAGATAAGACATTTGATGTTGCTACAGATAACTTCTCTTACTCATTAGATTCTATTGCACTAGAGGCTCAAACAAATATTGAGATCAAGGTTGGCTTAAAGGCTGATATTGCATTTGATTTACTTGGTGGAGTATTATCTATCGGATTAAGAGCAACTGTAGGAAACTATAACGATCTATACTTAGACATTGAAACATCTAACCTACTTGAAATTGAGAACGGTTTTGATGTAGCATATGGATTCTATTTCGCAGGTGGTATTTACTATGATGTAGGATTAACATATAAAGTTGCTTCTATTGCTAACGGATTCCAAAGCTTCCTAGGCGGAGAACAAAGAAAACAATTATATTCTGCAGGTTCTCAAATAATGGTAAATAGCATTACAACAGAAAGCATTGTAGTTGGACCAAGTGCTATGGACTTAGAATTAAAGGGAATTCAAAGAAATATTGTAACAAACGTTGTTGATTCTGAACCAACTCTAATTGATGCTAAGACAGTTACATTGTATGATGCAAACGGATATGTTCAATTAGCTGATGGAAAGATTTCTCTAACAGAAGCAGGAGCTAAGCAAGCATTGAAATCTTACAAAGTAACAGTATCTGTAAACGGAGTAGAAAAAGATATTTTAGTAAGCTCTGTTGCAGGTCAAGAAGCTAATGCTGGTCGTCAAATCGAAGTTGCAATTGGCGAAGGTAGAGGAGTTGTTACAGCTAAATATGTTGGAGGCGAAGGCTTGAACGTAACTTATGCTGGAGAAACAGCTACAATTGCTCCAGAAGATGCTATTGCTGGTTCTACAATTATAATCTATGTAGATGGCGTTGCTGAAAAGATTGTTTATGTTAAGTAATAAATAATCTCATAAAATAAAAATCAAGGAAGTTAGGATTTATCTTAACTTCCTTTTTTTTGTTGCTTGCGTCTAAGTAATGTAAGTATTAAAATATTATTGAATATATCTATATATAAAGAGGAAAATTATGAAAAAAAGTTTAAAAATAATTACTATTTGTATGCTTGCTATTTTATGTTCTATCTCTTTTGTTATATTTACTTCTTGTAATAAAGTAGATTCTACATATATTGATGAAAGCAAGTTATATTATGATTCATCGTCATATTATGGATTATATTTTTATGGTCCAAATCATTCATTAGAAAATGAAGACATGATTCGTTCTTCAAAAGATATGTCTACAGAATATTTTGATCCTAATAAGCCAACATTGATTTGGATTCATGGATGGGAACCAACTTATTCATATACAGATAAAACTCTATCTACATCTTCAGATATGCAAGCAAAGGCTGGTGTGGATTATAAAGAATCATATGTAGTTAGTTTAAAAGAAAAATATAACGTTGCAACTTTCCAATACCAAACTTTAGTTGATGGAAATGCAAGTGGAATCGCTGCAAATTTGTTTACAATTTACTCAAATACTTTTATCAATGCTGAAAAAACAGGATATTCTATGGGATACATGTTTGCATCAGAATTATGCCTAAATTTAGGCGGCTCATATAATCAAGAAATTGTATATGTAGGCCATAGTTGTGGTGCTTTTGTTACTACAGCAGTAAACTACTATATACAATATTTCTTAAATAATAAAATTGTAAATAATAGAAATCTACTTGCATCTAGAATGGCTCTTATTGATCCATATTTTACTTCAGCAAGATACGAAGATCAAGTAGGAAAAACTGTATATTTTACAGGAGAAAAAATTAATTCTAAAAAAACATTGCATCTTGTATCTTTAGTTAATTCATTAGTTCAAGATAAAGATGTTGCTGTGGATATATATTTAGCAATGTCTATGGCTTCAGGTTCTATATATAATGGTTCAGGTTTAACAGAAGAAGAATACAATACTTTATCTTCTAATTCTAGCATTGTATATATGGAAGGATTAAGAAAACAATATAAAGACAACAATATCCATGTTCTTACAAGGGATTGGTTCTTTATGTCAGCGAATACAAATAAAGTGTTAGACAATGAAGGTAATGCTGGCCCTTCTTTAGCGCTATCTACAAGCGAAATTAAAGCATTAAGAGGAAAACAATACAAGCAAACATTACAAAATATTGACCCTTCTTCAGACAGCTTTACACTAGTAGATACTCTATACGCAAGATAAAAATTGTATATATGCATATTTAATGAATAAATATGCGCATAAACCATATAAAAATTATAAAAAAGTGAATAATATTCAAAAATATTAAATTATTTTACAATATTATTCATTTTGTTTTATTATATATGTGAAAAAATAAGGAGATTTTAAAAATGAGTGAAATCAAGAAAGTTGTTTTAGCATATTCAGGTGGATTAGATACATCTATTATCATTCCATGGTTAAAAGAAAATTATAATAATTGTGAAGTAATTGCAGTATCAGGAGATGTTGGTCAAGGAACAGAACTTGATGGCCTTGAAGAAAAAGCAATTAAAACAGGGGCTTCTAAGCTTTATATTGAGCATTTAACAGACGAATTTGTTGATGATTATGTTTTTCCTACAATGAAAGCTGGTGCCGTATATGAAGGCAAATATATGCTTGGTACATCGTTTGCAAGACCTATTATAGCAAAGAGAATTGCAGAGATTGCTCTAAAAGAAGGTGCAGATGCAATTTGTCATGGATGTACAGGAAAAGGAAATGATCAAGTTAGATTTGAATTGACAATCAAAGCATTTGCTCCAAATATGAAAATTATTGCTCCATGGAGAATTTGGAATATTAAATCAAGAAATGAAGAGATTGATTATGCAGAAGCGCATAATATCCCTTTAAAAATTAACAGAGAAACAAATTATAGTAAAGATAAGAACTTATGGCATTTATCTCATGAAGGCTTAGATTTAGAGAATCCTGCTAATGAACCAATGTACGACAAAGAAGGATTCCTAGAATTAGGTGTTTCTCCATTTAAGGCTCCAGATAAGGCAACATATGTAACAATAGGATTTGAAAAAGGTGTGCCAGTATCTATTGATGGAGTTAAGATGAAAGGAAGCGATTTAGTTGCAAAACTAAATGAACTTGGTGGAGCTAATGGAATAGGTCTTGTAGATATTGTAGAGAACAGATTAGTTGGTATGAAATCACGTGGAGTATATGAAACACCAGGTGGAACAATCTTGTACCATGCACATGAAGTATTAGAAACAATATGCTTAGATAAAGAAACCGCACATTATAAGCAACAAATTGCTTTGAAATTTGCTGATTTAGTATATAATGGGCAATGGTTTACTCCTCTAAGAGAAGCTCTAAGTGCTTTTGTAGATAAAACACAAGAAACGGTTACTGGAGAAGTTAAATTAAAACTTTATAAAGGCAATATTATAAATGCTGGCGTAACGAGTCCATATTCATTATATGATGAAGATATAGCTACATTTGATGAGGATGAAGTATATAATCAAAATGATTCAGCAGGATTTATAAATCTATTTGGTTTGCCAATAAAAGTAAAAGCTCAAATGGAACTTAAAAATAAAAAGTAGGATATTATGAACGAAAAAATGTGGCAAGGCCGCTTTCAAAAAGAATTAGATAGTAGAGTTAATGATTTTAACTCTTCTATTTCATTTGATTGCAGGATGTATAAAGAAGATATTTTGGGTAGTATAGCTCATGCGACAATGCTTGGAAAACAAAATATTATTTCGCTTGAAGATTCAAAATTAATAGTTAATGAATTAAATAATATTATGAATGATTTGGAAAACGGAAATCTTCAAATAGATATGCAAGCGGAAGATATTCATATGTTTATTGAAGCAGAACTAACAAAAAGACTTGGTGTTGTAGGTAAAAGATTACATACAGCAAGATCAAGAAATGATCAAGTTGCTGTAGATACAAAAATGTATGTAAAAAACCAAATTAATGAAATAAAAGCCTTATTGTTAGATTTAATAAAAACACTAATTGATTTGGCTGAAAATAATCTAGATACAGTAATGCCAGGTTATACTCATATGCAAAGAGCTCAACCAATTACGTTTGCACATCATTTAATGGCGTATGTTGAGATGTTCAAAAGAGATTTATCTCGTTTTAATAATGCATATGAATTGATGGATTCTATGCCGCTTGGAAGTGGAGCATTAGCAACTACTACATACAACATAGATAGAGAATATACAGCCTCATTGCTTGGATTTAGCAATGTTACACTAAATAGTCTAGATGGAGTTAGCGATAGAGATTTCTGTATGGAAACAGCCTCAGACATTGCAATTGCTATGGTGCATTTATCTAGATTAAGTGAAGAAATAATATTATGGTGTAGCTGGGAATTTAAATTTGTTGAATTAGATGATGCTTATGCAACTGGTTCTTCAATAATGCCACAAAAGAAAAATCCAGATATTACAGAACTTGTAAGAGGAAAGACAGCAAGAACAATAGGAAACTTGAATACACTTCTTGTAATGATGAAAGGATTACCTCTTGCTTACAATAAAGACATGCAAGAAGATAAACAAGCGATCTTTGATTCAATAGATACAATTAAGATTTGTATATCTACAATGATTCCTATGCTTGCTACTATGAAAGTAAATAAGCAGAATATGTTAAATGCTGGTCAAAAAGGATTTATAAATGCAACGGATTGTGCAGATTATTTAGTAAAGAAAGGGTTAGCATTTAGAGACGCATATAAAATAACAGGCTCATTAGTAGCTAAATGTATAGAATTAAATGAAACATTAGATTCTTTGCCAATAGAGGAATATAAAAAGATTAGCGAAGTATTTGATGTTGATGTATATAATGCAATCTCTTTAAATACATGCGTTAAAGAAAGAAAAGTCATTGGTGGACCAAGTCCAGAGGTTGTAAAAAAACATATACAAATAATAAAAGATACATTATTAAAGGATAAAAAAGAATAAAATAAAAGTTGGGATTATAGGGGCAACAGGATATGCTGGGGTAGAATTAATAAGAATCTTATTAAATCATCCTCAAGCAGAAATTGTTGCGTTAAGTTCTGTTAGTTTTGAAGGTAAAAAAATTAGCGATATTTATCCTAATTTGAAAAATATTTGCGATATGCAATTGCACGATGTATCTAACATGATAACAAAATGCGATGTCATCTTTACATCTTTACCTGCTGGTGTTAGTGAAAAAATAGCAAAAGATTGTGTAGATAAAGGTGTTAAGGTAATAGACTTAGGTGCAGATTTTAGACTAGATAATGAGGAAGATTATTCTAAGTGGTATGGCAAATCTTATGAAGAAAAAGAGCTTCATAAGTTAAGTACTTATTGTATTCCAGAATTGCATAGAGATTTATTAAAATACAAAATGATAGTAGGAAATCCTGGTTGCTATCCAACAAGTATTACACTAGGTCTTGCTCCTATAATGGTAAATCATTTAGATTTATATGGATCAATTGTAATTGACTCAAAATCGGGCGTTACTGGTGCAGAAAGAAATCTAAGTGAAAATACTCATTATCCTAATTGCAATGAAGCATTTTCGCCTTATAAAGTGGCTTCACATAGACATACACCAGAAATTGAACAAAATCTATCTAATCTTGCAAGGGAGAAATCAGTGTTTGTAAAAATGGTGTAGGTGTAGCTTTTGATGAAGACAAAGCTACAGATATATTGAACAATGATGAAGTACTAGTATATGTTAATTGCAATCAAGGCAACAAAGAAGCTACTGCATGGGGATGCGATTTAACATATGAATATGTAAAAATTAATGCAGAATATAGAACATAGGGGAAATTATGGATATCAATAAACAAGCTGAGTTATTAATAGGTGCTCTTCCATATATACAAAAATATTATGACAAAATTGTCGTAGTAAAATATGGCGGAAATGCTATGTTATGTGAATAATTAAAAGAAGACGTTATGAGAGATATCGTAATGCTTTCTTTAGTTGGAATAAAAGTTGTTTTAGTTCACGGAGGCGGACCTGAAATAAACGATATGCTTAAAAGAGTTGGAAAAGAGGCAAAGTTTATTAATGGACTAAGATATACAGATGACGAAACAACAGAAATTGTTCAAATGGTACTTGCTGGTAAAGTAAACAAAGATTTAGTTAAACATATCCAAAAATGCGGCGGAAAAGCAGTAGGCTTTTGTGGAATCGATGGCGGAATAATTGAAGCAAAAAAGATTCAAGGTGATGTCGATTTAGGAAATGTAGGAGAGATTGTTTCTATTAATGTTGATCCAATTTTGGTTTCACTAGAAAATGGATATATCCCTATAATAGTAACTGTATCATCTGGCATAGATGGAAAAACATATAACATAAATGCAGATACTGCAGCAGCTTGAATTGCAGCAGTTTTAGGGGCTAAAACCTAATTTTAATGACAGATATAAGAGGTCTATTAATGGACAAAAACGATGAGTCAACTTTAATTAGCGAGGTTGGCTTAAGTGAAGTTCAATCATTAAAGAGAAAAGGCATAATTGGCGGAGGAATGATTCCTAAAGTAGACTGTTGTGTTGAAGCAGTAAGAAGAGGAGTAGCCCAATCTATTATTATTGATGGAAGAATTAACCATTCAATATTGATTGAAATGCTAACAGATAAAGGTATAGGAACAAGGTTTAAATAAGATGAAAAGTTTTAAAGATCTTGATAAAAAATATATAATGAACACTTACAACCGATACGATGTAGAATTGGTTGAAGGTAGCGGTTGTATAGTAAAAGATATACAGGGAAAAAGTTATATAGATCCATCTTCAGGAATAGGGGTAAATTCTTTAGGTTTTTGCGATAAAAAATGGTCTAAGGCTGTTTCTAAACAGGCAAAAAAACTAAACCATGTATCGAATTTATACTATTCTCAACCATGTGTAACCCTAGCAAAAAAACTTTGTAAAAGAACAGGATATGATAGTGTATTTTTTGCAAACAGTGGGGCTAAGGCAAATGAAGGTGCAATTAAAGTTGCAAGAAAGTATTCTTTTGATAAATATAAAGAAGGAAGAAGTACGATTGTTACTCTAGTTAATTCTTTTCATGGTAGAACAATAACAATATTGTCTGCTACTGGACAGGATGTTTTTCATAATTATTTCTATCCATTTACAGAAGGATTTAAATATGTTGAAGCAAATAATATTCAATTATTGAAAGAAGCGCTAACTAAAGATGTATGTGCAGTAATGTTTGAATGTATTCAAGGCGAAGGCGGTGTTATGGAACTAAGCAAAGAGTATGTTCAAGAATTAGTTAAGATTTGCAAAAATAAGGACATTTTGGTTATTTGCGATGAAGTTCAAACTGGAGTTGGAATAACAGGTTATTTCCTTGCATCTCAATATTATGACATTAAACCAGATATCACTACTCTTGCCAAAGGTTTAGGCGGCAGTTTGCCAATTGGTGCTTTTTTAGTTAAGAAAAAACTAAGTAGTACATTAAGCATATTTTATGCATGGAACAACATTTGGGGGGTAATCCAATTGTGTGTGCTGGTGCAAATGTTGTTGTAGATACAATCAATGAGGATTTTTTAAACGAAGTAAAAAATAAGGCTGATTATATAAGAAAAGCGCTAAGTGAGATTGATGAAATAAAAAGTATAAGTGGAATAGGTTTAATGATAGGCCTTGAATTGAAAACTAAAAAAGCTTCAGATGTTGTTAAAGAAGGAATAAAAAATGGGCTTATTATGTTAACAGCAAAATCTAAGGTTAGATTGTTGCCACCTCTTGTAATCACATATGAAGAAATAGATCAAGCAATTGATATACTTAAAAATATTTTAAAAAAGTAGGTTGAGAAATGAAACATTTATTAAAATTACTAGATTTAACTAAAGAAGAAATTGTTGAAATCTTAAATTTAGCTGACCAATTAAAATGGGAAAACAAAAATAATATTCCTCATAAGGTTTTAGAAGGAAAATCGCTTGGAATGATCTTTCAAAAATCTTCAACAAGAACTAGAGTGTCTTTTGAAGTTGGAATGTATCAATTAGGTGGACAAGCTCTATTTTTAAGTCCAAGAGATTTGCAAATAGGAAGAGGAGAGCCAATTCAAGACACAGCAAGAGTATTATCAAGATTTCTAGATGGAATTATGATAAGAACATTTGAACAAAAAGAAGTAGAAGATTTGGCTAAATATGGTTCAATACCAATAATCAATGGACTAACAGACTTTTGTCATCCATGTCAAGTTCTTGCAGATTTAATGACAATAAGAGAATATAAAGGAACTTTTGATGGACTAAAGTTATGTTTTGTTGGAGATGGCAACAATATGGCAAACTCTTTAATAGTAGGTTGTTTAAAAGTAGGTATGAGCGTTGCTATTGCTTGCCCAAATAATCATAGACCAGCTGAAACAGTTTTAGAGTTTGCAAAAGAATATAAAGACAAGTGTTTAATAACAGACGATATACGTTTAGCAGCTAAGGGTGCAGATGTATTATATACAGACGTATGGGCTTCAATGGGACAAGAAGGTGAAGCTGAACTTAGAAAGAAAGAGTTTAAAGATTTCCAAATTAATCAAGAATTGTTAGATGTAGCTAACGATGGCTGTATGGTTTTACATTGCCTTCCAGCACACAGAGGAGAAGAAATAACAGATGATGTAATTGAATCTCATTTGGAGATTTTTGATGAAGCGGAAAATAGACTTCATGCACAAAAAGCTGTTCTAGTAAAACTTTTAAAATAATATATAAATAGCGAATTTATCGAAAAAATTGGGTATTGACAGTACCCATTTTTTGTTTTACTATAAAATTGACATAGAAGGTTGCAAGGACTTTATATGGTAAAGATATTGAATTCAAGCATTGAAAAAATGCAATGAATATAAAATATTTTATAAGGAGAAATATTATGAACAAAATCGAACTAATTGATGTAGTTGCTGAAGCAACAGGATTAAAAAAGGTTGATGCACAAAAGGCTCTTGATGCTGCTATCGCAGGAATCGCAGATGCTTTAAAGAAAGGAGACAAAGTTACTCTTCAAGGATTTGGAACATTTGAAGTAAAAGTTAAAGCAGCTCGTAAGGGTACAAATCCAGCTACACATGAAACAATTGATATCCCAGAATCAAAAGCAGTTAAGTTTAAAGCTGGAAAGGCATTAAAGGACACTCTTTAATATTGTGTTAAAAAAAATAAAATGAAGATGCGAATCGCATCTTCATTTTTATGATAATGAGGTGTGATTGTGGAAAATAAAACTAGAAAAGAAATAGCAGCAGAATATTTTTATAAAGGATACAATTGTGCACAAGCAGTTGCCATTGCATTTAAAGACGTTATTCCTTTAAGTGAAGATCAAATTCTTCATTTAGCTTGTCCATTTGGCGGCGGATATGCTAGGACAAGAAATACTTGTGGCGCAGTTACAGCTATAGGCCTAGTTCATGGTTTAATTGCAAAAGACGTTGCGACTCCTGAAGAAAAAACTGAAGTTTATGCTAAAATAGGGGAACTTATTGAGCAGTTTAAGAATCTAAATGGTTCTATAATTTGTGCAAATCTATTACGTGATGTTAAAAACGTTACAAAAGGGTATGTTCCTCAAATTAGAAATGCAGAGTATTATAGCTCAAGGCCTTGTTTAAAGTTTGTCTTAGACGCTGTTGAAATAATAGAAAAAAGTATTTAATTTTTAATAATAAACATACTAAATTTGTGAAGTATGTTTTAAGGTTTATTATTAACTTTTATTGGAATATAATAGGCAACATTATACTTGCTATTTTATGGGGAATAGCAGGTATATTTTTTATTGTCACAATAGTGTTTTATGACAAGGGTATTTCTTGCTTTAAAATGGCAAGATTTGTTAGAAAACCATTCGGGAAAGTTGTGATGTTTACAGGAAATAACATACTTTTTGGTTATGGCTGGGCGTCGACCGTTGGCCCTGTGATTTTTATGGTCACAATTGCTGTAATGCTTATTTCTTTTGCTACGTTTGGTGGCATATTTTTTATTCGAAAATGGGAAAGAATTTTATTTTCAACGCTATACCCTTTTTCTATAGAAATTATGACAAGATGAAACTATATTTTAAATTTATGTGTTGACTTTATTCTATTAATATTTACACGCCTATTATTATAATGTTATAATTATTAAGTAGGTGTTTTATGCTATATAGACTAAAAAACAATTATTATAATAATTTTGATGTATTTGAACACAATAAAATGGCTCCTAGAGCGTATTTTATTCCTTTTGAGACGTGTGAAGCGCTTGAAGAAACAACATATTTGAATGAAAGATATAAGTCAGATATTGTAACTGTATTAAACGGAAAATGGGATTTTGCTTTTTATAATAGAGTTAGCGATATGCCAAACGAAATTGATCCTTATTATTTTGATTTCGAGCAAATAAATGTTCCTAGTTGTTGGCAATTTCAAGGATATGAAGCTCCATTTTATATTAATACTAGATATATGTGGGATTATTCTGCTCCATATGTTCCAGCAGATATGGGCAAATATGGCATCAAAACAGCTTTAAATACAAAAATTAATGGAAGATATATAAATGTCTATAACAGTGTAGGTGTATATAGAAAAACATTTACGCTTAGACATACTGAAAAACATATTTTAACTTTTCTTGGTGTTGCATCAAATGTTCAAGTTTATTGTAATGGTAGATTTGTTGGATATTCTGAAGGAAGCCACAATACTGCAGAATTTGACATTACACCATTTGTTATTGATGGACCAAATGAGATTCTATGTTTAGTATATAAATGGTGTAATGGTACATACCTAGAATGCCAAGATATGTTTAGAAATAATGGTATTTTTAGAGATGTATATATTACCAGTTTCAAGAAAAATTATATAATGGATTATAACGTAAGAACTTTCCAAATAGATGAAGTATCTAGAATGATTCGTATAGATATTGATGCAACGTATGAGAAAAACGTTAAGCCTGTGTATGAACTATATTATGGAAACAAAATGATAGCAAGAGCAGAGGGTGAAACTTGCTGCGAGTTTACTGTTGAAAAGCCATATCTATGGAGTGCTGAAACTCCTTATCTATATAAAGTTGTTATCTCTTTAAAGAAAGGCGATACAACGCTGTTTTGTATAAGACAAGAAGTAGGATTTAGAACAATTCAAATTAAAAAGTCTGTCTTTTATTACAACGACAAACCTATTAAATTAAAGGGCGTAAACCATCATGATACTAATCCTAAAACAGGATATACAATGACGGTTTCGGATATGCAAAAAGATATTGAATTGATGAAACTGATGAATGTTAATGCTATAAGAACTTCGCATTATCCTCCTGATCCTCTTTTTGTAAAGATGGCAAACTATGCCGGTTTTTATATGATTGTTGAAGCAGATATAGAGACACATGGTTGTTATGGAAAGAAAATTGGTCAGCCAAATTTAATCTCTAATAACAAAAAATGGCTTCCGCAATTTTGGGATAGAGTATACAGAATGTATATGAGAGATAGAAATAACCCATCAGTTACTATGTGGTCGCTTGGCAATGAATGCGGTGGATGGAAAAATCAAGATGAGTGTTACATGAGATTAAAGAAATTAGATCCTCAAGTTCCTATACATTATGAGGGAGTTTCTAGAACACCAAGATGGAATTATGATGTAATTTCAGAAATGTATACAGATACATATAAAATGGAGAAATATGCGGCTAAAAAATTGCCGGTTAAATATTATAAAGCGCCATATTTCTTATGCGAGTATGCACACGCAATGGGATTAGGACCAGGTTCGTTAGATAAATATGTGGAAATATTTGATAATACTCCAACAGCTCTTGGTGGATGTATTTGGGAATGGTGCGATCATGCTGTCCTAGAAAAAGACGGAACATATACGTACGGAGGAGATCATGGAGAATATGCTCATGATTCGAATTTCTGCGTTGATGGATTAATGTATCCAGATAGAAGACCATCAACAAGCGCATATGAAATGAGATGCGCTTATAGGCCTATAAAAGCATATTATGTTTCAAACAACAAATATTCATTAAAGAATAACTATTTCTTCTCAGACACTTCAAACATTATATTTAAATGGGAATATACGCAAAACGGAGAAATACTTGCTTCGGGCGATTTTAAGGCGATTATACCGCCGGAGGGAAGCTATACGGTAAATCTTAAGCATCCTTTATTGAACACGTCTAAAGACTGTTTTATGAACTTCTATTATATTGATGCAAAGAGCGGAATAGAAACAGCAAGAGAGCAATTAACGTTATGTTTATCAGTAGATAGATTGCCAAAGATAGAATGCAAAAACGTAGCATGTATTGAGGAAAACGGAAAATATATTATTGCTACTAATAATGGAAAGATTATTTTTGATAAGGTAACAGGAGAATTAACTAACTATATTATTGATGATCAAGAATTGTTAAGCCAAGAGGAAGGAGCACGTATATTTAAGCCTTCAGTTTATAGACCACCTATAGATAACTATATGTATAAGAACAACTATTGGAAACGTATAGGCATGGATAAAGTTAGATTTGAACTAAAATCCTTTGATGTTGAAAAACTTGACGATAAGGTTCAACTTGTTCTTGTCTATAGAGGATTCATGAAAGAAAAGATTCGTTTTATGGTTACTAACACATTTAGTGTCTATGGAAACGGAACAATGGATGTAAATTCTATTTTGGATATCGCTAAAAATTATGATTTGCCAAAATATGGTCTTCAAATAGAATTGCCTTCAGATTGTAGAAACATCTTATATTATGGAAGAGGCGAAAAAGAGAATTATTCTGATTTGAAAGATCATAGCTTAATTGGTATTTATAGCGGAAGAGTAGAGGATTTTAGAGATAATTATATAAAACCTCAAGACAGCGGAAATAGATCTGATGTGAGATGGGCTCAACTTGTTAATCCAAAAGGCAACGGATTAAGATTCGTAACAGACGAAGAAACATTCAATTTCACTGCACAACCATATAGGGATGAAGTTGTTTTAAATGCAAAACATACAAAAGATTTGATAGATGAAAAAAGAACTGTTGTTAAAATTGATGCTTTTGTAAGAGGTGTTGGAAGCAATAGCTGTGGGCCTGATACGCGAAAAGAATTTATTCATGATACAACAGAATCTATTGAATATACATTTAGAGTTATTCCTGTAATAAAAAACGCGCTAATTCAATAATTTGATTTAAAATTTTATCATTTGACTTTATTATTATATATGTATAAATATTTAAATATTAAAATATTATTAAAAATATATATTGAAAAGAGTAGTGTTGTGTGATAATATAGTAATAACAAAAGCATAGCGGAGGAGTCATATGGCTGAGTTTAAGTTTGAAATTATTAAGAATTATGGTAAGCTTTCTGAATCAACAAAGGGTTGGAGAAAGGAAATTAACCTAATTAGTTGGAATGCTAAGGAAGCAAAGTACGATATAAGAGAATGGTCTCCAGAAAGTGATAAGATGGGAAAAGGCGTTACTCTTAGCAAAGAAGAGATTTCTGAATTGAAGAAAATTTTGAATCAAATTGAAGATATTTAGTAATTTCGCATAGTAACCTTGTTTTACATATATAGATGGTTACTTAATATGAAAAGTTGGAGCAATTAGTTCCAATTTTTTTATTAATAAAATATTTTTATAATTTAGTATTTGTTCTTTGACATTAAGTATATAAAAAACTATAATTTTGATTGCTTACAAAAAAAGGAAAAGAGGTCAATTAATGGATTATAGTTTTTTATTAGATATTGCAATAATTTTGTTATCTACAAAAATTGCAGGAGTATTGTTTAAAAACATTGGTTTGCCTCAAGTCCTTGGTTCTCTTGTAGTTGGAATTATATTTGGAGCTACTGGAATTATTAAGAACACAGATTCTTTAAAATTGTTTGCAGAAATAGGCGTTATTTTGATTATGTTTACTGCTGGAATGGAAACCAACTTTAAAGAGTTAAAAAATAATGCAGCGCCTTCTATTATAATCACGCTTCTAGGCGTTATTTTCCCATTTGTTTTTGGCTTTGGAATAGCTTTTATTATTCCTGATATATCATTAAAAATGAGAATGTTTTTTGGCGTTATTTTGATGGCAACATCTGTCGGTATTACAGTTGCAGCACTACGAGAATTAAATGCTCTTCATGGAAAGGTTGGTGGAAGTGTAGTTACAGCTGCAGTTTTGGATGACATAATAGGCATTGTTGTTCTAGCATTCTTTACAGCAGAAACTTCAGAGACAACTATTGGCGGAAAGATTGCTACGCTTTTACATATGGGCGAAAACTTGTCTTTCTTAATTGTGCTAATAAATATTTTATTGTTCTTTACACTTGCAATTGGACTTGGTGTTGGCATTCACTATTTATTTAAATTTATGTCTAGAAAATGGCCTCATACAAGAAGATTATCTATCTTCTCTTTAGGCATATGCTTTTTATATGCATGGGCATGTGAGAAATTATTTGGTATAGCAGCAATAACTGGAGCCTTTTTAGCGGGCATGATGATTGCCAATATGAAACAAACCGATTATGTTGAAAGTAGAGTTGAAATGACCGCATATATGATTTTTAGTCCAATGTTCTTTGTTTATATTGGAGTATCTTTACCATATAAAACTTTAGTATCATCTTTTTCATGGCAAGTAGTATTATTCAGTGTTGCGTTTATTGTTGTTGGATTGCTTGGCAAAGTTATAGGCGCTGGGCTTGGAGCTAAGATTTGCAAATATAGATGGGATCAAAGTATTAAAGTTGGCGTTTCTATGATGGTAAGAGGCGAAGTATGTTTAATTATTGCAAACGAAGGAGTATCTGCTGGTATAATGAGCGAAACTTACTATCCTGCAATAGTTATGCTTATTTTAGTGTCTTCTGTATTAACTCCACTTATATTAAAACTGTTGTTTAAAAAGTGGCCAAATGTTGAACCTGTTGAAGGTAGTTATTCAGAGCAGTCTAAAGTTGTAGATATTACTCTTCAAAGAGAAGGTATTGTTGAAGGATCAAAAGAAAAATAGGGCAGTTTAAGTTATTTTTAAATATTATTTTTAAATTATATTTATATTTATTAAAATAGGCGCGTTTATGATTTTCTTGCCTATCAAATCGAAAAAAATATATGTTATAATAAGTCGAAATGAAGCAACAAAACAAAGTCTATTTAATATTTTTATTAGCACTAATTTTGGTGTCTGTGTATATTGTGGGCGATTTTTTATCGTCAGAATTTGGTGTTGTTTCAATAGATGGTAATGGCGTTGAAGTTGGGGCATTAGTTCTTAATTCAGATTCTGTATCAATTGAGAAAATAACATCGCCTCTTGCTTCAAGAATTCTTCAAATAAAGAAAATAGAAGGTGCAGAGTATTTTACCATTATGATCTATCCTGATTATGATAGATATACTCCTATTTATACAACTACAAGAACTGCTTCTTCTGTAAAAGAAAATTACATAAGCCTAATAATAATTGATTCAAAATATGAGGTTTATCAAAATATTACAATTTCTATTATCGCTTATAGTAAAGATAAAACAGTTGCATCTGAGCCATATAATATTTCCATAGACTATTTGATGGACAAATACCAGCCAGAAGATGAGGGAGGAAGCTCATCTGGAATTGTAGACGAAATAGAGAACGATGATTATTATTATTCGTATATATATGACACCGTGTGTTTACCATCTTCAAATAAAACAAAAGATTATGCGTTTTTAGTAAAATCTGAATATCCAATATATAAAGTAAATGCTGTTAATATAACAGAAAACGATTACAAATATGATGAAGAAAACAATTTGCTTATATTTAAAAATGAATATATAAGTTCTTTTGTCATTAATTCGTGTGTAAGTATCGAAATTGTATATGATGATTTTTCTACAAAACATTTTACAATTGTTCTTTCAAAAGAGCCACCATATGCACTATCTAGCAATGTTGTTTCATATATAAAATACTCTTCCTTAGCTCCAGCGGTGACTGTCTATTCTGGTAGCGAAAAAACAACAGGAATAAGGAATATTGTTGTAGATGGAATACAATATTCAACAAGCGCAAATGCTGCAAGTATATCTAACAATAAAGTTCAATTTAACGCTGCTTTTCTTGATACTCTAAAAGAGGGAGATCACGAAGTAAAACTATATTTTGGTACAGTAGCTTCATCAATTAGATTTACATCATTAACTATTGTTGTAGAAGATAAAACACAAACGCCTCATAATTTAAAAATTAATTATGATGATCCATTTAAAACACTAATCTCTTGGGAAACAAGTGTTGATTGGGATAGGGCAGAAGTGTTAATAGGTGATCAAACTTATGACAGTAGCGATTTAGAGTTTAGTTCTCTATTTGAAAATAACACTTTTAATGCAAAGTTGTATTTAAAAACTAAAGGCACAAAAGTATCTGTGAAATTATATAAAGATGGTGTAGCTTATTCAACACCTGATGAGAATTGCGTTACTCTTGATATTAATTTAAATGAGTCTTTAGTGTGCGAATATATAAACAATACTTTTGAGTTTTTAGGCGATAGTTATAATTGCTTTATTTCCTCTCTTGATGAATTAAATATATTCACAGCATATAATGCTATTCATTATGGAGATGACGATGATTTTAGACAAGTGCAAACAAATATTGAAGAAACTTATTCTATTTGTTCTCCATTTTTAATTTCTATTTCTGAAAATAATAAGTCTACAATTCAATCGTATTTGAGTAAATCTTATACAGAATTTGTTGAGCCTGTCAGAGTATATATTGCTTTAGAAGATATTGATATTACAGGAAATATAATTACCTACACAGTTAATCAAGCTTCTGGTGGTACAAGACCATATGATAGAATGGATTCGACAAACGCTGTTGAACAATCTAAATATGTTGAATATCCATATTCACAATTGCACTATTATACAAATGGAGAATCTCAAAGAACAAATAGTTATGTTTTTCCTGTTGATAAAATTGAAAAGGAAGCAACAGTTGAAACAAGCGTTGAACTATATCTTGCTTTAGAAAAAGGAGTTAAACCAATTGTTAAGGCTGGTTCTAATGCTGAAATGATTTACAATAAAGCAAGAGAAATACTTATTGAAATTGTTGACGATAGAATGAATGATTACGAAAAAGTTTTAGCAATTTATGATTGGATTTCGTACAACACTGTTTATGATATGGGATTAAAAAAGACAATTAGTCAATGCTCAACTGATTTAAGATCAACAAGATATGTTTCATTATTTAAAAATACCTCATTCTTTGCAGAAGGTGTGTTTAAGTATGGTATTGCTCAATGTAATGGGCTTGCAGCAGCTTTTTCTATTATGTGTAATATAGAAGGAATAAAGTGTATTAAGACGATGGGAACAGTCTCAAGCGGCGCTCATGCATGGATAAAAGTAATGGTGGATGGAGAATGGTTCTTGTGTGATCCTACATGGTCTTCGCCTTATATTAATGATAGTGCTTCTTTTAGCGATATGGCTGAAGGAAAAATATATGAATATATTTCGTATGATTATTTTATGATAAACAAAGAAGAAGCAAGCTATGGTAGTAGAAAAGAATACACTTATGGCGAAGCTGCAAAATATTATATAGGTGGATCGTGCAAAGCTCAATCTGTTATGTATTTTGAATATGAAGGAAAAGAATATGATTATATAATCGAGAGTTTAGAAGAGCTTAAAACGCTTATAGCATATTACACTCAAGATGGAGAGAATGCTGTTATTAAAGATTCAGATGTTGTTCTATTTAGCATAAAAGGAAGTTTAGCAAGTAGTATTATTGGTTGGATGGATGACGGATATGTAACTGGCTATGAAGGCAAATTTAAAATAGAATATTTTGTGAGAAAACTAAATAACAGTACAATTTTAAATTACAACGATGTTACTTATTTTAGAATAACAAGAGAAACTTATGAATAAAGAAGAAATTTTAAAGGCTCTAGAGGATTTAAAAGATTCTGCTTATAGAGAGTTTTCTATAAAGCTTACAAAAACAAAATATTTAGTATACGGAATAAGAATTCCAAATATTAAAATTTTGGCGAAGAAAATCGTAAAAAGTACATACATAGAGGAAATTTTGTCCTCTAAATCAGAATGTTATGAATATCTTTTTTTGCAAGGTTTTTTGATAGCTTATTCAAAGGCTGATGTTAAAATAAAATTAGATTGGTTAAAAAATTTCGTTTTAAAAATTGATGATTGGGCTGTATGTGATTGTGTTGCTTGTGCGCTAAAAATTAAAGATGAAGATTTTTTTAAGCAATGCATAGAATGGACAAAAAGCGATAAAGAATTTGTGTGTAGGTTTGGCGTTATAAATTTGATGAGTCATTTTATGGATGAAGAACATGTTGATGATGCTATAATTAATATAAGCAAAATAAAGTGGCATTACTATTATATTGATATGGCAATTGCTTGGTTTATTCAAAAGCTATATTTTAAGTTTAAAGATAAAGCTGAAGCAATGCTTAATGATGATAAAATTAGTGAAGAAATAAAGAAAAAAGCAAGACAAAAAATAAGAGATTCTTTAAGAGAGAGAAAATAGGAGAGATAAAGATGATTAAACTAAGTGCATTTGCTGACGAGTATGGTTCAACACTAGAAGACCAGATTGAAGGTTTAAACAAAAACGGCATTGAATATATAGAAATTAGAAGTGTAAATGGAAAGAACATTGCTGATGTTAGTGACGAGGAAGCAAAAAACATATATGATCAATTATCTATGCACGGAATAAAAGTATGGTCTATTGGATCTCCAATTGGTAAGGTAGATATAAACTGTGATTTTGTTAAGTACAAGCAAAAAGTAGAAAGAGTTTGTGATATTGCGAAAATCCTTAAAGCAGATAAGATAAGAATGTTTAGTTTTTTTAATGCATATAATTCTCCTGAATTAGTTTTTGATTATTTGCAACAAATCGTAGATATAGGAAATAATAAAGGAATTAAAATGTTCCACGAAAATGAAAAAGAAGTATTTGGGGATACAGTAGATAGAATTTTACAAATCCAAGAAAATGTTAAAGGATTAAATTATATATATGATCCGGCTAACTTTGTACAATGTGACCAAGATGCAGATTATGCAATGGAAAAATTGTTTGATTCAATTGGATATTTTCATATAAAAGATGTTATACATAAAACAGGGCAATTAGTTCCAGCAGGATATGGAGATGGAAAAATTGAAAAGTTGTTGAATAAAATAGATTTTGATGCAGTATTAACAATGGAACCTCATTTGGTTGAGTTTGATGGCTATAAAGGAATAGACAATACTCAAATGCTTCATAAATTCCATTTTGATAACGGTAAAGATGCATTTTGTTTTGCCGTTAAGAGTTTAAAAGAGATTTTGTTTAAATTAGGTTATAAAGAAAATAATAATTGTTTTGAGAAGTAAAAGCTTAACGGGTTTAGTTTAACTTATTAGCTTTATAGGTGAAGTGAAAAAGTGATTTTTTGCAACTATATGTAAAAGTCGTTGAAAACGAGTCCTCTTTTATATTATAATAAACACATATTGTTTTATTAATTTAGGAAGAGTGAATATGAATTATTATGAATTGTCGGCTTTTATACTATATTTTGTTATTGTTATTGCAATAGGATTATATTTCTTCTTTAAAAGCAAAAATGAAAGTGAAAAAGACTATTTCCTAGGTGGAAAGAGTATGAGCGGGTTGGTTGCCGCATTGTCTGCTGGCGCATCCGACATGTCAGCTTGGGTTCTTATGGGCTTGCCAGGTTCTATTTACTTATATGGAATGGGACAAGTTTGGATTTCTGTTGGATTATTAATTGGAACTATTTTAGCATGGGTTCTTGTTGCACCAAGATTAAGAATATATTCAACAATGGCAGGGGATTCTATTACTATTCCTCAGTTTTTAACAAATAGATTTTTAGAAAAGAGTCCAGTCTTACGAGTTATTTGTTCAATAGTTTTCGTTGTTGCATATTGTTTATATACGGCTTCATCAATGTCTGCTTGCGGAGAGTTGTTTAATACTTTATCTGGCGGAGCAATTTCAATGAAGGTTGGTATGATTATTGCTGCAGCAATTATTGTTTTATATACAATGCTTGGAGGATTTAGGGCAGTTTGTTGGACAGACTTTTTGCAAGGTATGTTAATGCTTGCAGCTTTAATGATTATTCCACTAATTGCACTTGGATTATTAAACGCTGGCAAAATGCCTTCTATTTTTGTTCCTTGGGTAGAAGATAATCCAAATTACATGAATCCTCTATCTAGCGGAAAGTTTGATTGGAAGAGTATATCTGATATTTTAACAGGACTTGCATGGGGCTTAGGATATTTTGGAATGCCACATATTCTTGTTAGATATATGTCTATTAAAGATAAGAAAGAAATGAAAAAGTCTCAAATATTAGGTTCAGTATGGATTACATTGATTCTAATTATGGCTTCTTTACTTGGTTTAGTTGCACATAAATATATAGGTGCTGCAAATGTAGATACAAAGAACCAAATATTTGTTACAATAACAAGATCAATATTCTCAGTTGGAGGACTTGCATTTATTGGTGGTATTTTAATAAGTGCAATTATTGCGGCTTCTATGTCTACAGCTGATTCTCAATTGCTTGCAGCATCTGGTGCTTTTGCATCAGATTTATACAAAACAACTATTAGAAAAAAGGCATCAGACAAAGAAATGATGATGATTAGCCGTGTGGTTGTTGTGTTTGTTGCTGTCGTTGCTTTAATGATTGCGCTATTTGGAGCAAATGAAATAATGGCGCTAGTTTCTGCAGCATGGTCATTATTCGGAGCAGCTTTTGGTCCAGCAATATTACTTGCATTATTCTGGAGAAGATTCAATTATAAAGGCTGTGTAGCTGGAATAGTAACAGGATTTATTGTTTCTATTTTATGGATGATTTTATTCAACTTTGAATATTATGGATTTAAGAGCATAGTTTATAATACAAACTTATATGAATTGCTACCAGGTTTTGTTTTAGGTATGGCGGCTTCAATAGGTGTTTCATATGCTACTAAAAAGCCAAGCGAAGAGGTTGTTGCATTATTTGATCAAGTAATGTCATCAGATGATTTAAAATAATTAATCAAGAATAATAATATCCGTTATATATACGCAAAGGTATATGGCGGATATTTTTTTCACTAAAAAATAAAAAATCTTTTATAATTATAAATAGAGGTGAAAAATATGAAGACATCAAAAAAGATTTTAATATCTATTTTGGCAGTGCTAATAGTTGTTGTACTTTTTGTTGTAGGATATGTGGGATATGTACTTTTATCTTACAATAGAATTGGAGATATGGATTTAGATATAACAACTTCAGCTAGCAATAATGAAGTAAAAATAGGAGATGTATATTCTGTTTCGACATACAATATTGGCTTTGGTGCTTATTCACAAGATTTTACATTTTTCTTGGACACTGGTTACGATGAAAATGGAGAAGAAACATGTGGATACTATTCTAAAGCAAAATCTAAAGAAGAAGTCTTATTTAATACAAATGGAGCAATAGATACTATTTTAGATTTAAATGTTGACTTTGCTTTATTCCAAGAGGTAGACACAGATTCAACTAGATCATATAAGATAAATCAGAACGAAATGATTAAACAAGCATTTACAGGTTTTGATTCGACATTTGCAATTAATTTCCATTCGGCATATTTGCCATACCCATTATACGATATGCATGGTATAGCAAATGCAGGATTAGCTACTTTATCTAAATATAAGATTCAATCAGCAAAAAGATATGAATATACTATTTCAGATTCATTGTCTAAATTGTTTGATTTAGATAGATGTTTTTCAGAAATAATTGTAGATATTGAGGGTAGTGATAAAAAGCTTCATATCGTAAACTCTCATATGTCTGCTTATGATAAAGGTGGCGTTATAAGGGCAAAACAAATTGAAGAATTAAATGCCTACATGAAAGAGTGTCAAGAAAAAGGAGATTATGTTGTAATAGGCGGGGACTATAATCACGATTTAATTACTTATAATCCAAATTTCTCTTATACAAAAGAAAACATTCCATTTTATGTAAATAAAAAAGCTCCAGACTGGGTTTCATATTTTTATGATGAAAATGGGGCATCGGAATTTATTGATGGATATTTAATCGTGACAAGTGATAATAATCCTACTTGCAGAAATAATGACATGGAATGGGAACCTGGAAAAACATTTACTTGTGTTGTAGATGGATATATTGTTTCAAATAATATAGAAATAGTGTATATTGAAAATGTGCAAACAAAACAAGGAAATAAAGGATACGATGGATTTGCATATTCTGACCATGAACCAGTATATATGCAATTCAAATTAAAATAGGAAAACTATGAAAATTTTAACAATAGGAAACGGATTTGATTTATATCACAATTTACCTACAAGATATTCAGACTTTTTGGAATTTTGTTCAGTCATGACATCCTTAAGTCGAAAGGAAAATATTGTAAATATGCTTAGTGAAGCAATTTCAAAAGAATTGCCTTCAGCATATAATTTCCAAAAGATATCCGATGAAAATGTAAAGCAATATGTAAAGTATTTAGAAAGCGAAAATGTTGCCATGAAGAAAAAGTTATTTATGTTTTTAGACAATAATTTATGGCTAAAATATTTTAATAAGGTAAAGAAACTAAATGGTGGAAGTTGGGTAGATTTTGAAAGCGAGATATCCAAAGTTGTTCAGTCAATGGATTATTGCTATAAAAACGCAGGAGAGGCTAATTTAGAAAGCTCGGAACAATGGGCGAGAATAAGTATATTTAGCGAAAAGAAAAAAGGGTTTTTAAGCAAATTATCAATTAACGCAATTAAAGAAGATATTTTATCTATGAGAGATAGTCTACATAAAGATTTAGAGCGTTTAATTGGTGCTTTAGAGATATATTTAAATGACTTTGTTGAAAAAATGCCTGTTAACTATCTAGCGCCAGAATTATTAAATGAGCAATTTGATAAATTATTGAGTTTTAATTATACAAGTACATATGAGCGCTTATATTGCAAAGATAGGACAATAGATTGCGAATATATTCATGGAAAAGCTGATGCTACAGACGATAAAGTGGACATGGTATTAGGAATAGACGAGTATTTAAAAGATGAAGAAATGGACAATGATACCACGTTTATTAGATTTAAAAAATATTTCCAAATTCTACAAAAAAGAACGGAAGTTAAATATAAAGAATGGATCACTCAAATAGATAAAAACAAAGAGCCAAGCGAGGTTGTGTTCTTTGGGCATTCTTTAAATTTTACAGACAAAGGATATTTGCAAAGATTAATAATGGACGAGAATATAAAGACTAGAATTTATTATTATAGCGAAGGGCAATATGGTAGATTGCTTGAAAATCTTATAAGAGTTATTGGCAAAATGAATACTATTACTTATGTAGGAGAGGATGACCAAGCAAAAATAAGATTCATTAAACAAAAAGAACCAGTAGAAATTAAATAAATTTAACAATAAATATAAAAAAGATTTATAAAACTAAATCCGCTATCAAAAAGCCTAAATATAGCGGATTTTTCTTTATTTTATATAACTATAAACAAAAATGTTAAAAAATTAACGATTTTGTTTGACACAATAGAGTATAGAGTCTATAATCATACTTGTAAGCAAGATTGTTAAAAAATTATCAATCTTTCCAAGAATGGTTAATTATAGCGATTTTGCATACATTAAAGATGTAATAAATTTTTATAGGAGATATAGATCATGGACGAAAAGGTTTATGAAATTGTAGATGGTGTTGAAAAATTAGAAGATGCCATCAAAAGAGTACGTAAAGCTCAAGAAAAGTTTGCCACTTATACGCAAGAGCAAGTAGATGCAATATTCTTTGCAGCAGCAACAGCGGCAAATCAAAAGAGAATTCCTTTGGCAAAAATGGCTGTAGAGGAAACAGGTATGGGTATAGTTGAGGATAAGGTTATTAAGAACCATTATGCTTCAGAATATATCTATAACAAGTATAGAAATACACAAACTGTTGGCGTTTTTGAGGAAGATAAATCATATGGAATTAAAAAGATGTATGAGCCAATTGGCGTTATATGTGCAGTAATTCCAACAACAAACCCTACATCAACAGCAATCTTTAAAACATTGCTAGCACTAAAGACAAGAAATGGTATTATTATTTCTCCTCATCCAAGAGCAAAAAAATCAACAATCGAGGCAGCTAAAATCGTATTAGAAGCAGCTGTAAAAGCAGGAGCTCCAGAAGATATAATTTCTTGGATTGATGTTCCAAGTCTTGAAATGACAAATATGTTGATGAGAGAAGCAGATATTATCTTGGCAACAGGAGGACCAGGAATGGTTAAATCTGCATACTCAAGTGGTAAGCCAGCTGTAGGTGTCGGCGCAGGAAATACTCCAGCAATTATTGATGATAGTGCAAATATAATACTTGCAGTAAACTCAATAATTCATTCAAAAACTTTTGATAATGGTATGATTTGCGCTTCAGAACAATCCGTAATTGTATTAGAAAGCATTTACAATAAAGTAAAAGACGAATTTGCAAAGAGAGGATGTTATTTCCTAAATGCAGATGAAACAGAAAAAGTAAGAAAAACAATTTTAATTAATGGCGCATTAAATGCAAAAATCGTTGGTCAATCAGCTCATACTATTGCTGCATTAGCAGGAGTAGATGTTCCTGAGAACACAAAAATTATTATTGGTGAAGTAGAAAGCGTAGAATTAAGTGAAGAGTTTGCACATGAAAAATTATCACCAGTTTTAGCAATGTATAAAGCTAAAGACTTTGATGAAGCTATTGCTAAAGCTGAAAAATTAATATCAGATGGCGGATATGGACATACTTCTTCTTTGTATATAGACACTGTTACTCAAAACGAGAAGATCAATAAGTTCGAAGAGAAAATGAAAACTTGTAGAATTTTAATTAACACTCCATCTTCACAAGGAGGTATAGGAGATTTATACAACTTTAAACTAGCTCCATCTTTAACACTTGGATGTGGTTCTTGGGGCGGAAATAGCGTAAGTGAAAACGTTGGAGTAAAGCATCTATTAAATATTAAAACAGTTGCAGAAAGGAGAGAAAATATGTTGTGGTTTAGAGCACCAGAAAAAGTATATATAAAGAAAGGCTGTCTACCAGTAGCTTTAGATGAATTAAAAACAGTAATGGGAAAGAAGAAAGCATTTATTGTTACTGACTCATTCCTATATAATAATGGTTATACAAAAACAATAACAAACAAATTAGACGAAATGGGCATTGAGCATACAACATTCTTTAATGTTGCTCCAGATCCAACTTTAGCATGCGCAAAAGAAGGAACTGCTATGATGAATGCATTTAAGCCTGATTGCATTATTGCTGTCGGCGGTGGTTCAGCAATGGATGCAGGTAAAATTATGTGGGTAATGTATGAACATCCAGAAGTAGATTTCATGGATTTAGCTATGAGATTTATGGATATAAGAAAGAGAGTATATACTTTCCCTAAGATGGGAGAAAAAGCATATTTTATAGCTGTTCCTACATCAGCTGGTACAGGATCTGAAGTTACTCCTTTTGCCGTAATTACAGATGAAAAGACAGGTATTAAATATCCACTTGCAGATTACGAATTAATGCCTAAAATGGCAATTGTAGATGCAGATATGATGATGAACGCTCCAAAAGGATTAACAGCTGCTTCAGGTATCGATGCTGTAACTCATGATCTTGAAGCATTAGCTTCTATGCTTGCAACAGATTATACAGATGGATTAGCTTTACGTAGTTTAAAGACAATCTTTGAATATTTACCAAAAGCTTATGATAATGGTCCAAACGATGCTCAAGCAAGAGAAAAAATGGCAAACGCTGCTACAATGGCAGGTATGGCATTTGCAAATGCGTTCTTAGGAGTATGTCATTCTATGGCTCATAAATTAGGCGCATTCCATCATTTACCTCATGGTATAGCAAATGCTTTAATGATTGATGAAGTATTGAGATTTAACGCAAGTGAAGTTCCTACAAAGATGGGTACATTCCCTCAATATGACCATCCTCATACTTTGGAAAAATATGCTGAAGTTGCAGATTATCTAGGTTGCAAAGGTAAAACTAATGAGGAAAAATTAGAAAATCTTATTGCCAAGATTGATGAATTAAAAGAAAAAGTTGGCATAAAGAAAACAATTAAAGATTATGGAATCGATGAAGAAGATTTTATTGCAAGATTGGATGATATGGTAGAGCAAGCATTTGACGATCAATGTACAGGAGCAAACCCTAGATATCCTCTTATGAGTGAAATTAAGCAAATGTATTTGAATGCATATTACGGAAAATAAGAAATAATAGTATAATTAAATTGAAGTGTTTAAATGATAAGGAGGGAAAACTTATGAAACATGATGTTATAGTAGAAAGACCAACGAAAATAATCTACCGAGAGGGAGATAAAGTCGTTAAATTGTTTGATGAACATTATTCAAAGTCGGACATTTTAAATGAGGCTTTAAATCAAGCAAGAGTTGAAGAGACAGGTTTAAATATTCCTAAACTTTTAGAAGTAACAAAAATTGATGGCAAGTGGGCTATAATTTTAGAACATATTGACGGAGAAACTTTAGAGGAATTAATGAAAAAACATCCAGAAAAAGAAGATGAATACCTAAATATGTTCGTTGATCTACAAATACAAGTTCATAGCAAAAAAGCACCATTATTAAATAAACTAAAAGATAAAATGAATAGAAAAATTGAAGAAACAACACTAAACGCTACAACTAGATATGAACTTCATACAAGACTTGATTCAATGCCTAAACATACAAAAGTATGCCATGGAGACTTTAATCCAAGTAATATTATTATTTCTAAAGACGGAACCGCTTATATTATAGACTGGGCACACGCTACTCAAGGTAACGCATCAGCAGATGTAGCAAGAACTTATTTATTATTTTATTTAAGTGGCAAAAAAGATTTAGCGGAAAAATATATGAATATGTTTTGCGAAAAAACAGATACAGCTAAACAATATATTCAAAAATGGATTCCAATTGTTGCAGCATCTCAATCTGTTAAAGGTAAAAAAGAGGAAAGAGAATTGTTGTTAAAATGGACAGATGTTGTTGAATATGAATAAAACTTAGAGAAGGCAAAGATATATAAAAAAAGATGGGGTGACCATCTTTTTTTATTTGCTTTATGATACTAATTATTTGTTGAAAATAAGAGAAACAGCAAGTATCAGTGTTCCTATAAAGAACAATAAACTTAATATTGCAACAATTAAATCTAGCCATTTACGAGATTTTTTTTGTTCAGGAGCTTGCTCTACCTCTAATGGGACTTGTTCAATTATGCCTTCATCTTTTTTCTTTTTCTTCTTTTTTGCTTCAATTTTGCTAACTAATGAATCTAAAGAACCAGAAACAAAAGATCTGAATCCTATATAGCAATATAGCAAACAATATTCAAGTGTTACTGCAAAAAGTGGAAGCAATAAAAGGATGCCTATAATAAGAGCAGTCAATGGTTCAGTTTCAAATAAAGAAATAGCCCAAAACTCAACTGCAAGTGTAGCCGCTATAAATAAAAGTTCAAGAAATATAGCCAGGATTCTAGTGATGATTTTTCCCTTGCTAAATGCACGTATTTCTGCAAAATGTCGGCTTTCAATATTTAATATATAGTTTAACACTTTCATATTTGTACCCCTTTTTTTTATTTTAGCATATGTTTTACAATCTGTAAAAGATAAGTCAAAATCAAGCATGTAAAGATAATAATCGACTTTTTTAATGCAAATATTACATTTTAGTACAAATCGCATATAGAAATAAATTTTTAATTTATTTTATAATTAAAATAGAGGCTAATTATGGAAAATGTTAAAAAAGAGAATAAATTTAAAACTTATTATAAATCATTAAACAAAAATCAAAAAATAGCTTTTTATATAGTATTAGTTCTTGCAGTTATGCTTATAGCAACATGCTTAATTTTACTTATAGGTGAAATTGGAACACAAATAAATATAAATTATGCTAAAAATTTGGAATTTATAGGAAGTCAATACACTCCTACGTGTGATGAGAATAATTATTGGACTTTTCAACTTGACGCCTCAGATGAAGATTTCAAGGTGTTACAAGTAACGGATTTGCATTTTGGCGGCGGTTGTTTTTCATTAGCAAAAGATAGAAATGCAATAGATTCCATTTATTCTCTTGTAAGATATAATAAGCCAGATATGATTGCAATTACAGGAGATATGGTATATTCTTTTTGTTTTAGTTCAGGAACTCAAGACAACGGAAAAGCAACAAAGATAGCAATTGCTTTATTTGACGCAATCGGTATACCATATGCACCAGTTTTGGGAAACCATGATGCTGAAAATCTAATGTTTAAAGATAGACATGAAATAGGAGAATTATGGGAAAGCGGAAAATACAGTTTGTTTAGATTTCAAAGCGGAGATGGCGAGGATGTATATGGCGAGGGCAATTATGTTGTCAATGTAAAAAGAGCAGATGATTCTTTGCATAGTTCTTATATATTTATGGATACAAACTCTTATATAAAAGATTCTGCTATAGGACAGGGCGATTATGATGGAGTTCATGAAGATCAAACTCAGTGGTATAAACAGGAAGTAGATAAATTGGGCGGTGCTAAATCATTTTTGTTTATCCATATTCCACTACCTGAATATGTAGATGCATGGGACTCATATCTAAATGGCGATCCTGAAACAAAGTATTATTTTGGTTATAGGGCGGAAAAGAACTGTCCATCAGCAAATAATACAAATTTATTCGATGTTATCAAAGAAAAAGGATCTACTATTGGCGTGTTCTGTGGACATGACCATGTAAATAATTTCAGTGTAGAATATCAAGGAATTAGATTGACTTACGGATTGAGTATAGACTTTTTAGCATACATAGGAATTAAAAATAGCAATTTCCAAAGAGGATGCACAATTTTAACAAGTTATGGTGAAGATAATTTCGATATTTCACAATGTGTTTTAGCCGGAATTGCAGGATATAAAAAGAACTATAAAATATATTAGGATTTAAGTTAAATAATTAACGAGAAATTATGAGCAATATATATGTCGCATTATGTAAAAATATGCTAATATATATATGCTTATAATTTTATTAATAAAGGTAAGAGTGTTTATGTTTGAAATAAGAAAGGATGATTTTTATTTAGACAATCAGCCAATAAAAATTTATTCTGGTGCAATTCATTATTTTCGTGTTGTTCCTGAGTATTGGGAAGACAGATTATTAAAACTAAAAGCTGCAGGATTCAATACTGTTGAAACATATATGTGTTGGAATCTTCACGAACCAAAAGAAGGTGAGTTTTGTTTTGATGGCATGTTAGATATTGCTAAATTTATTTCTATTGCTGCAAAACTTGGATTATATGTAATTGTAAGACCTGGACCATATATTTGTGCCGAATGGGATTTTGGTGGATTGCCAGCATGGTTGCTTGCAGATAAAAACCTTAGAATTAGATGTAATAATGAAAAATACATGGAAAAAGTGGAAAATTATTTGAAAAAAGTGTTTTCGATCTTGGCTCCACTTCAAGTTTCTAATGGCGGAAACATTTTAATGATTCAAGTTGAAAATGAATATGGCTCTTACGGAAACGACAAAATCTATCTTAATAATATAAAGAAAATAATTTTAGACAACAAAATTAATGTTCCACTATTTACAGCAGATGGTAATAGCAATGATATGTTATCTGGTGGTTCTTTGCCTGATGTCTATATGGCATTAAACTTTGGTTCAAATCCAATTTATGCTTTTTCTCTTGCAGAAAAATGGCAACCTAATATGCCAAAAACTTGTATGGAATTTTGGTGCGGTTGGTTTGATCATTGGGGAGAATCTCATCATAAGAGAAATCCAACAATTGTTGCTAGCGAAATAAAAAAAATTGTAGAAAGCGGCGGTAATCTTAACGTTTACATGTTCCACGGCGGTACAAATTTTAATTTTTGGGCTGGAGCTAATAGCTTTAGTAAATATATGCCTACGGTTACAAGTTATGATGATGCTGCATTATTAAATGAATATGGTGATTACACTCCAGCTTACCATAAGGTAAGAGAAGTTTTATATAAAAAGAGAGGTTTATCTTTATCTGATCCGCTTCCAAATAGTCCTCAATTACAAAATATAGGTAGCATTCAACTATCTCAAAGAGGAGATTATTTTGATAATATTTACAAATTAGGAGTAAAACATAATTCTCCAGCTCCAGAAAGCATGGAATATTATGGTCAAAATTTTGGTCAAATATTATATAGAAAAGTTGTGAAAGGCAAATATGGCTCGCATATGTTATATATTGAAGGAGTTCATGATATTGCGTATGTTCGTGTTAATGGAAAATTAGTTAAGAAGTATGATAGAACCAAAAATGGTAAAAGAAAAAATAATGATGGATTTAAAGTAAGGGTTCCTTCTTTTGATAAAGAGTTGTTAATTGAAATCTTAGTTGAGGGAATGGGAAGAACTAACTATGGTCCAGATATGGAAACAGATAGAAAAGGCATTCAAAAAGTCAGATTAGATTACCAAACTCTATTTGACTGGGAAGTATATACTGTTCCTTTTGATAATATAGAAAAAGCTGTTTTTGAAAACAACGTAGAAGTTTCTAAACCTTCATTCTTAAAAGGCAATTTTGATGCACAATTAAATAAAGATTGCTTTATTGATATGAAAGGATTTAAAAAAGGCTTTGTAGTTATAAACGGATTTAACATTGGAAGATATTGGTCAAGAGGTCCTCAAAGAACATTGTATATTCCAGCTCCATTATTAAAAGAAAAAGACAACGAAGTAATAATTGTTGAGCAAGAAGGATACAAAGTTCCTGTTGTTAATATCATAGACAAACATTATTTATAAAATAAAAACAATTACAATACATAGGGGTAATTATGGGAAAAATTCAAGAAAAATTGAAGCAATTGAAAGAATTGTGGAATCACCCAGCAAAAGGTAGGTTTTTACCTATTAAAGAAGTAGGATTTTTAGGCTTGTATACTTTAGGTTCAAGCTTTATTATGACTGCAATTACATATGTAGTTACTATTACAGAAGTTCCTTTACTTTATGAAATAGATGCTATTCACGGATATTTAATCATGCTTATTGGTACGTTGTTAAATTTGATTTTACAACCAGTTATTGGTTATTTTATGGAACGTACAAATACAAAGTATGGTAAATATAAACCTTATATTCTTTTAAGTTTGCCTTTGGCTGGAGTATTTGGAATACTTGCAACGTTTATTCCGCAATTAGGAGAAACCGGACGTATAATATTTGCTTATACAACTTGTGTTCCAGCATTGTTTATATCTAATTATATTGGTTATATGTATCAAACAATGCCAAATGTTATTACTCCTAATGCACAAGAAAGAGCAGACATAATGACTCCAGTTGGTCTTGTATACGGATTTGCTCCTTCAGTTTTACAAATCATTGCCGGTCCAATTCGTGCTCATTTCCTTGAGTTAGGAAAAGAATATATGGGCTTAAGAATTATCGGTATCATAAGCATTATAATTGGTATTTTGTGTTGTTTGTTTATTATTAGAGTAAAAGAAAGAGTATACGATGTTTCAGGAGCAAAGAAAGAGGAAATGAGTTTCTTTGGTTCTTTGAAAATGTTGTTCAAGAATAAACCTTTAATGATTGTATTCTTTGCTTTAATTTTAGGTTCATTGAGAGAATTCTGGAGAACATTCATGACTTTAGTTATCAGATTTAGATTTGCTGATACTGTAACTATGGCATTGAATCTTTCTGGTATTCCATTAACTATTATTGGATTTGCAAGTACCGTTGCAATGGTCTTGCTTCCAATTTGTACAAGAAAACTTGATAAAAAATTAATTATTATAATATTTAGCATTTTAAATGCAATTAGTTTAGCAATTCTTGCAATTGTAGGATTTGAAAATATTGCGGTAGGTACACCATCTTTAATCATGATAACTATTTTCTTCTTTATCGCTGCTATAAATCCTACCTATTTAATTATTCCATTGCTTTTAGGAGATATTGCAGATTATCAACAATACAAAACAGGAAGAAGATTAGAAGGACATATTCAGACATTATTATTTACTGTTCCAGGACTATGCTCATTTGGCTTTATGTTATTAGGTTCTATTGTTCAAAAAGAAATTGGATTTGAACAAAGATTGTATGCAGGTCTTGATGTTATTCCTGATAATTTGCAAGAAATAGGATGCAATTGGTTTAATATAACATTAATAATATCAATTGTTAGCTTATTATTATTAGTTGCTATTATTGCTTTCTATCCTCTTTCTAAAAAGAAACACGAAGAAATTATGAAAGAACTAGAAAAGAGATCTTCAGACTCTGAATGGATAGAAGAAGCTAAGGAAGAAGCTGTTGATTTCTCTTTAGAATCTAATGAATCTGCAGATAAAGTTCAAGAAGATTCAGCTTCTATAGTTACTCCTCCTGAGGTAGCAGACATAGTAGAGGATAAGGTTGAAGATAAACCTATTGATGAAAATAATATATAATTTAAGTAGTTAATCAATATATAGGCTGTTTCAATAATTAATAATGAAATGGCCTATTTTTTTTGTATAAAAAATTTTTTCAAATAAACACTATTGTCAGTTTTTGTTGTTCAAAGGATATGTTTTTTAATTGTAAACTATAGTTGAAAAAAGAAAAATGGAGGTAAATCATGGAAGATTTAAATAAAGTGTATGCGCAACGTATTGCAGAAGAATATGCGCCAAAAAAAGAAACAAAAGTTGTACAATTAAAGAAGTTAGATGAAAAGGTAAAAAGACCAGCTGAAATTACAGGGTTAGTTTTAGGAATTATAGGAGCTCTAATTTTAGGTGCAGGAATGAGTTGTGTTTTAACAGATTTTGGACCTAGTGGCCAAGCTGGACTAATTGCTGGAATAATTGTAGGAGTAGTTGGTTTAATAATTGCAGGAGTTGCTTATCCAATATATAATAAAATATTGGTTACTAGAAAGCAAAAATATGCATATGAGATTACTGAACTAGCAAAAGAAATCACTGAGGAAAATAATTAATAAAAGGAGTGCATCATGAACAAGTTTGAAAGCAAGTATTTTAATACGGCAAAGAAAATGGATGATGCACTTGTTTCTTTGCTTGAAAAAAAAGATTTTGATTATATTACCGTTAAAGATATATGCAATGAAGCAAAAGTAAATAGATCTACTTTTTATTTGCATTATGATAATACAGTAGATGTTTTAAATGAAGTTATTGAAAATCTGACTAAATCCTTTGATTTGCATTTTTCTCAAGAAAAAGCAAATGATATTTTAAGTAAAGATGAATCAGAATTATTTTTAATAACAGACAAATATCTAATTCCATATCTACAATTTATATATAAAAATCAAAAAATATATAAAGCTATACAACATAATGGTATGTTGTTTAAAGCAGACAAGACTTATAATAAAATGTATAAAGAAATCTTTCTTCCTATTATTTTAAAAAAGGGAGGAGATGAAAAATATAGTAAATATATAATGACATATTTTATGAATGGAATTAGTTCAATTTTGCTTGCTTGGTGCGAGGATAATTGCAAGTTAAGCATAGAGGAAATGTGTGCTTTAATCAAGGGGTTAATAAACGATAAATGATAAATAAAATTAAAGATGTCTTTAATGACTATTATAAGTCAACTATAATAACAGCAGTAATTTCAATGATTACTGCATTATTATTTGCTTTATTTAATGGTCTTATAGGTATTATAAGTGATGCCCCATGGAATTTATACATAAGTGTATATTATCTATTACTAATCATTGTTAGAATGGAAACTTTAATTTTTGAGAAAAAAGCATATAAAAATAATAACAATGAGATTCGCAAAAAAGCATATATTGCTTCTTTTTGTATTTTAATGGTTTTAAACATAGCTTTAATTGGCCCAATAGTATTGATGATTAAGAATTTAAGACCAGGGAACATAGGAATGATTTTATCTATTGCAATGGCGGCATATTCTTTTACTTCAATTACAATTGCTATTATAAATGCTAAAAAAAGTATTAAACATGATAATTTATTGGTAAAACAAAACAGAATAATAGATTTAATAAGCGCGCTCGTTTCAATATTGATTCTTCAACATACTTTAATAGTTGTTAATGGTGATTATACGCAAGATTTGGTTATAATGTCTGTTTTTACCAGTGCAGCAATTTGGGCATTTATAGTATTTATAACTATTATTTCTTTTGTAAAAAACATAAAAGATAATAAATACGATTAATAATACTTAGCGGATAGGGATGTTTTTAATACTTAAGAGAATTGTATCAATAAAAGAAAAATTCTTTGAAATGTGCTAAATAAAAGCAAAAAATCTTTTTTAAATTAAAGAAAGATCGTTTTAAGTTTTTTATTCTTATTCGTTTGCTAATTATGTTAAAAAATTAAAGTAATTATTATGTTTTTTAAAAACTTAAAAATGTGGCATTAAGATTGTGTGATTATCTAAGATTGCAGAATAGGTTCCTGATAAATTTATGTAAATAGAATGGTATAGTTTGATTGCGTTAAAGATATCTTTATTTGCAAAGAAAACAAAAAAAATGACCATTAACGCATTTTAGTTTAGCATTTGACTGTGAAAAAATGAGTTGATTTAAACCGAAATTATCCAACAATATACGTTGACGATTTTGATATTGTAGGGTAAAATATTTGTAGGTGATGAAGATGAGCGTACTTTTAACTTTGCTTTCAAGGGAAGAAAATCGAAACAAAAAAATGATTGCTGAATATAATCGTGAGTTGGAAACACTGCCGAAAGGCAGTATCAAGCCTAAGAAGGTTAAAGGCAAAGTTTATTACTATTTGACCTTCAGAGACGGCGATAAAGTCATAACTAAATACGTTGGCAAAGACGAGGAGTCTTTGATTACTATTCGTGAACAACTTACAAGAAGAAAACAGATTGAAGAAATAATCAAAAAGCTCAAGGAAGAAAGGGCTCAGATTAAAAAGTTGGAGGCTGTATTATGATTTTGTATCACGGCAGTAACATGGTTGTAGAGCAACCGAAACTCATTGAACAAAACAGATTTTTAGACTTTGGTTATGGCTTCTATACCACTACAAATAAAGCTCAAGCGAAAAACTTTGCGCAAAAAGTTGTAGTACGCAGGGGCGGTAAACCTATAGTAAACGTGTATGAATTTGATGAAAATGCGTATACTGATATAATAAAGATTAAGCGATTTTCCGCACCTGATGAGGAATGGTTAGATTTTGTTACCGCACACAGAAGCGGAACGTATGACGGTGAAGGGTACGACTTAATTATTGGTGCAGTTGCAAACGACGACGTGTATAGAACACTTCAAGTTTATTCTACGGGGTTATTGACCAAAGAACAGGCACTTGAAGCCTTGAAAATAAAGAAGCTGTTTAACCAATATGTGTTTGCTACTTACAAAGCTATTAGATTATTAAAATTTGTTAAGGCGATAGAGGTATGATTATGGACGAGAAATTCAATTCCATATTGAGTATAGCATTGATACCGCAAACAGTAGCGTTGATAGCAGAAAATCAAGGACTTGACGATATAACAGCCTTGAATGAGTTTTATCAGTCCAATGTCTATGAATTATTGTCAAAGGAAGAGACGAAGATGTGGCATTACAGCCCGTTAACCGTCTATATAATGTGGAAACACGAAAAGGATACGGGGGAGATAATATTTCCGGAGGAATAATGTATGAGTAAAGAATTACCATTTATCGTGCTTTGCGTGGAGGAATATAAGCACCAAAAGAAAATGACCGGTAAAGAAGTTATGGATCTATTCAATAAATATGCCGTATGCGAGTACATTCAATCGTTCTACGAAGTATTGCATACTACGGGAATGAGATATATAGTTAACGACATAGATTTGTATATCAAATCCCGTCAAATGGCGTAATCAAAAAATGAAAGAAAAAATAGAGGGCTACGAGTGAGCTTAACCCCAAAAGTTGGACTAAGAATAAACTTAGGAATACTGGAGGGGTGTATTTTATTATAAAAAAGAAAAAAAGATAAAAGAGACTCTAAATCTAAAAGAAGAGTTAAAGGAAAAGAAAATCGGAGGGATAATAAAAAATGAAAAGATTCAAACATATGAGTTGCCCGATTTGTGATGGAATGTATTTTTCAGCTCCAAACAAAGACAATTATGATGAGGAAATTAAAGATTATTTAAATGGAGAAGTGTATTGTAGACATTGTGGATGGATTTATGACTTGGATCAATTTGAAAATCCAGATTCACATGAAGGATTTAATAGACTATCTTTGAATGAATATAAAAAAGATTTTGAAGAAAAAATAAAAGACAATCCTAATTATGATTATGATGATGAACATAAGCTTGAACCAACACCCCACAAATGCCCCGTATGTGGAGAATATGTGTTTGAAGATGAAATGTCTTATGACATATGCCCTGTATGTGGATGGGAAGATGACGATTATTTTGAAGGTGGAGGGGCAAATGATATGAGTTTAAATGAAGCTATTGATGATTTTAAAAATAAACGTCATATTAATCCTAATTATAGATGGGAAAACGAACAAAAGTAGGTTTTACCATAATATGGGTAGTTAAGGTTTATTTTTATTGATTTATGATGCGTCTCTAATGTAATAGTTAGGGATGAATATTTTTTCGTATTGTTACAATATATAGTAAATATAAAGAGAAAGCTATTAATGTGTTTAGGCTTTATATATAATTACTTATTTATTTTTAAATTAGTTTCATTGAGTATGTGCTAAAATATTGATTTTCTCCAGATAATATTATAAAATTGTATTAACTGGAGGAAATATATGATAATTTCAACTCAACAGCTAAAAGAAAAATATTCTAATTACTCTAATCCTTTAGCAAAGATAAATAGAGATGTTAAGCAAGGGAAATTGTTTCCTCTTGTTAAGGGTATATATGAAACTGATCCAAACGCTTTTCCTCCATCATTAGCCCAGTTTATATATGGGCCTTCATATATATCTTTTGATTATATATTGCAACGGGATGGACTAATACCTGAAGCCATGTACAATACGGTGACATGTGCAAGTTTTAATAAGAAGAAAACTAAAATATACAAGAACAAATTTGGGACTTTTATATATCGTGATGTTCCATGTTCAGTATTTTATTTGGGTGTCAAGGTTATTATCGAAGGGCAGTATGCTTATCATGTTGCAACAACAGAAAAAGCGCTTTGTGATAAACTGTATACAATTTCACCAGTAAAAACAATAAAAAATTTAAAAGCATTATTATTTGAGGATCTTCGAATAGACGAAGACTTGTTTAACTCATTAAATAAGGAAGATATTTTAAAATTAGCACCAATGTATCATTCTACAAACTTATACCTTCTTGAAAAACTTATTAAAGGAGAAAAGTGATTATGCATCAAGTAATAAATCAAATGTTATCTAAATATCAAATAAATAATATAGAAGATAAGAAAAATGCAATTAAAGAAATAGTCCAAGAAATTGTATTATGTGGATTATCGCGTGGTGGGTTTTTTAAAGAAGCAGCGTTTTACGGAGGTACGGCACTAAGAATATTTTATGGATTAGATAGATTTAGCGAAGATTTGGATTTTTCATTATTATCAAAAAATCCAGATTTTGATTTAACTAAGATTTTTCCGTATATAGAGAACGAAACAAGGTCTATAGGACTAAATTTTAGTGTTAAAGAAAAAGAAAAATCGTTTGATTCGAATATAATGTCTGCTTTTTTGAAAGGAAATACAAAAGAACATATTATGTATTTTTATGAGAATAATGAAGATACAAAGTTTATTAATAAAGAGGAAATGATTAAAATCAAATTAGAAGTAGATATTAATCCTCCTATGGGAGCAACTTACGATACTAAGGTAGGACTATTGCCATCTCCATATCAAGTAAAAATATACGATTTGCAATCATTGTTTGCAGGGAAAATACATGCTTGTTTATGTAGAAATTGGCAATCAAGGGTAAAAGGAAGAGATTTTTATGATTATGTATTTTTTCTATCAATTGGAGCGAAAGTGAATATGCAAAATTTAAAAGCAAAGCTTGTTCAGTCAGAATATATCGATGAAAAATATGATTTGACAATTGAAAATTTAAAATCTATGCTTAACGAAAGATTTGAAAGCTTAAACTTTAATTCTGTCAAAGAAGATGTTTTGCCATTTATTAGAGATAAATCAAAATTAGATTTATGGAGTAAAGATTTTTTTATAGAGATTACAAAACGATTGGAAGAAATCTAGTTTTTAATAAGACATAAAATAGTTTAAAATATAAATTTAATAAAAATTTGAATATAAAAATGTACATTTAAATATTAAAATGGTTGTACATAAATTGTTGACATTTATAATTTAGATAAAGTAATTTACTGATAATTGATAATCTAAGGCTAAAATTGGTTGTGTTATTTCCTGAAAACATGACTCCCCAAAATTAATACAAGATTTGGCGAATAATATTTTAATGAAAACTACGAGTTCTAACACAATGGACTTGATTTTTTATCTTTGAAAAAACAATTATAGAAGAGAAAATTGGCATAATTGCCAAAAATCTATTTTAAAAAGGGGGTAAATAATGGAAATTAAACGTGATTTATATTTTTTTGCCTATTAAAGATTATAGGAAAATCATTTTTTCATTATTTAATGTTGTATTTGTGCAATTCATACTAATTCGTCTCCATTGAAAAATGTATTTTTTGTTTTTTAAAGCTATAATGTGACGTGCACAAAAGTGGCAATAAAAAATGCTAGTTCTAGAATCTCTTTATAGGTGAGGTGGCCTTGGACTTGTGGCGTATAGAGAAATATAATTTATTCTATATTTGTAGGTATATGCTCTGATACTCAATCTTGTAAGGCAGGTAAGCAATAAGGTAGTAATGATTTAACGACTTTATTCATATTCTTAACAAGCGGATTCATTATTACGTTTACAAGCACGCCTGACTTAATGTAGCAAAAGACCTCGTTCCATAGACCGTAAAAGGCAAGCTTTTCTTTACAATATTTACTTGCGCCATATTTTTCAATATATGTCTGACTGAGTTTGAATCTTTTTCCCGTTAGATTGTTGAATTGGAATAGGTCATACTCTCTATCTGCATACATGGTATTGAGAGGATCGATAAATGCGGATAGTTTGCCATTGTCAATAAATATGTTAGCTAGGTTAAGGTCGCCGTGTATAAGGCAAGCATCTCGCACTTCCTCGCTAAATATAATGTCGAAACAAGCCCATGCGTTTTCCATGGCTTGCATTATCTTGTTGCTCAATTGGTTGTTGGAGTGCAACTCTCTTGCTTTTTCAAGTATTGTTATGGCAAAATCTCTGTAATACTCCAACCATGTGTTATAGGTTGCATTTAGAATACTGCCATACTTATCGTTTTTAACTTCATGTATTTGGTGCAGAGCCGTAGTAACTTCATCGGCGAATTGCATACGTTTTTTCTTGCTTGCGAGTAAAAATCCAAAACTAGTAAATGCATTCTTACCTACTACTTTAGTCATAGCATACATATCTAACGGGATATCATTATCAGCTTTTCGAACAAACAAGACTTTTGGGAAGGGGATAGGGCAGTTTTTTGATAGGATATCAAGTGAAGCGATTTCACTGTTGAGCATATCAGTTGCTATTAGGAATTTGATAACAAATTCGTCGTTAGAAGTCTTGACAAGATAAGCCATTCCGAACGAACCACCGCCAAGCAATTTGATTTCTGCGACGTCAAAACCTTGTTCTCGCGCTATGATTTTGATATATTTTGCTGCATTTCTTTTTGTTATTTTTATGGGAATGATTCTTTCAACTTTCATTATGTCACCTTTATAAATTTATTATAATAAAGTTTCGCAATCTCTACAATATACTATGATTACCATTATGTGTCCTGAGTTTAATACAAAAGTTGCTTCAATTCATTGTGTGTCATGCCATAGTATTTATTGAATTGTTTATAAAATATTGATGTGTTTTTGTACCAATGGAAAGTGCAATATCATCGATACTTATATTATCAAATATCATTTGACTTTCCTTTATTTACGAATATCAATTTATAGAATGAATGAGAATGAATATAAGGAATTTGACTTTGGGTATGCTTGCGAACGTGCAGTTCTTTATCTCGTCGTATAGGAATAATAGGGAAGTGTATAACGCCGTCTTTCGTTTTTAGCGGATTAATCTTTTGCCCTCTAATTCCATTAAACTCTAATAATTTAGTATCTTTTTTTATTTGTGAAATTCTTTTAATATTTCTATTTTATGTTAGGGGTGTTATTTTTTGACGTACACATTTTTTGAAAGAACAGGATTATCTAATAAGAGAAGAAAAGTAGAATATAGCGAAAGATATAAATAGATTATTCTAAACCCCTTATATAATTTGAAGTTCAGTGGTCAGAAATGGCTGCTGAATTTTCATTGTCGCGCGCGTGTAAAATATATAAAATCGTTTTTCAGGGCAAAATCCCTCTATATTTTACAAACTTGTTTCATGATTAAGACATTTATGTAATCATTGTTAATTAATTTAAATTTCAGTATTGTTTTTATGCTTAAAACTTGCTATGTTGATAGTGTATTGTGGAAAAGGAGAACGAGTTATGTATAGTGTTTATAAACAAGATGTCAACGATTGGTTTATTGCTAAATTGAATCTAATAAAACAAGTTGATGCCGATATTATTGTGGCTAAAAAAGCTTCAGAAAAAGTAGATCTGAAAATATATAGAGAGCAGTATGTAAAAGAAGTATTTGATAGGCTAATGCAAGAAGCAAATATTGGGACCTTAGATAATTTTATGACTGCCGACTTGCAGCGCATTACTAAATATAGATATCCTGTTGTAAGTGGAATAATAGATTTATTTTTGCAAGAAGGCATTTTTGAACGCAAAGATGATAATTTCTTATTTATCAATGAAGACAAGTTTAATTATTTTAAAGAGGCTATCATTCATGAATTGAAATTTAAGACTATAGGTGATGGCACTGATAAAGAAATAATACAAATAGAAATCATTCATCATTGGCATGATCATTGGTATGCGGCACCATACAAAAAGAATTTTTATGGAGAAAAACATCAATTTTATGAAATTAATGATATTTTAAAAATCCCAGATGATAAATTGAAATATGTTAAGACATTTGATAGTCAAATTGCCTTTGAAATAAAAATTGCTCTAAGGTTTGGTGTAGTTATCTGTAAAGACCTTGAAGGTGCAAAAATACTTAATAATAAATTGATTGAGCTAGGAGAAGAATCTGATTTTCTTAGCAGAATCACAAGGGAGGAAATCTAATTATGAATCAAGAATTACAAAACAAGTACATAGAAATGATAGATGCTCAAAAGTTGTTTTTGAAAGAGTGCAAGGCGAAAAATACAACTTTATATAATGATATTAAAAAACGTGAAAATAATATACAAAATATAATAAGTGTTTTACATGATAATGATAGCTTTAAAGATATAAAGAGTTATGATGGTTATGTTTATAAAGTATCGGATTTATATCAATGGTGTATAGATAATGCCGATAAATTAGCTTTGCCAAAAGAAATGTTGAACGGGAAGGATGATAATAATAAACGAAGATTTATATCAGCAGTTGCAGGATATGATTATATTTCAAAAAAGAATCAATTATTGAAAGATTATAGTTTCCTTTTTGATAAAAACCATATTGATCGATTAAAATCTATTGAATATTACAAATTACATCCAGAATGGATTCCGTTTGTTGGGAGTTCATATGAGGATCGCCGCGTTTTGTTAGTAGGAGAGAGTCATTATGTTGATTCAGTGTTTGATTTAAATGATTATGATTTTGAAAACCGTTGGTATAAAAATGATTATAATTCAGTGTGTAAAAATATTGAAAGTTCGAACGATTTGTGGGTGTTTTCTAAATCATATTTTTGGACTCAGTCCGTAATTGCTACATTCGCTAATGATGAACCTGGTGCGGGGTATGCTATATTTGCTAATCCACTTAGGGAAATTGGTTTATTAGATGATAAAAAGAATATAAAAGTCTTTGCATATATGAATTATTTTCAAAGGCCATCAAATTGGGGTGCGCAACTATATTCTAAAGGTGACGACGGTAAAGTAGCTTATGATGTATTAAAAGAAGTTGTTAGCAAAGATAATTTAGCGCCGAGAACTATAATATTTTTATCAAAGAATGCTTTTGATTGTTTTGCGGATCTTGCTAAAAATGAAAGAGAATATTTTGCTGAGATATCGATTTATAAAGTACATCATCCTAATTGTGCATGGTGGAATATCCCAAAAAAATATAAAACCAAATCTGGTAAAGACCGAGAAAACAAATATGGCAAAGAGCATTTCGTTGATGCATATAATAATATAGTAGAAGCAGATTTTTAAATAACATTTTAGCTGTTTATATGGATAGTCAGGTTTAAAAGATTAACCAAGAATAAAAAAGAAAAACGACGAGGGGCGAATCGCAAACGGGCTAGTGCGAACGCCCTCGTTTCTTTTATTTGGTTTATTAAACTCTTAATGTGTAAACGTATGCTTGTCGCTGCGAGCTTCTAGCGAGCACTCGTATCAAGACAAGCATACGTCTTATACTACGAGGGGGCGTTTTTGAGTATTTTTATATAAACAAATTTTGTTAATTTTGTTATTATATAAAGCGAAATAAAAAGTGTAGGACAGTACATGGAATTCAAAGAGATATTAAAGTATTTAAGAGAATATATTGGTTTTAATCAAGTAGAATTTGCTAGCGAATTGGGTTTGCGTCAATCTCACATTTCTATGTGGGAAAGAGGAGAAAGAGAACCTTCTATTTCAAATCTTATTGATATGTCAAAATATTTTAATTGCTCAATCGATTTTTTAGTTGGACAAGAAAGTGCAGATAAAGCTATTTCCTTTTTGGATTATATTAAATCTAATGTAGGAAGAACGCTTGTATATATGCAAGCATCTTTTCGTATTGGTATTTACTTTCTAATACTCTAGAATCTTGCAGGGCATCAAATAGTATTTCAGGAGAAACATATTCCCAAGATGCAGAGTCACTATATATACCTTCAATATCTTGTATAAATAATTCCTCATCTATACCATTTAATTCAAATCCTTCTTTAATTAGTTCTTCTTCAATTTCTTCCCAAGAAGAGTAATCGTTAAGAGTTAACCATTCAGAGCCTAAAGCTCTTTCGTTACATTCGTTATATGATCCCCAAGAACCAATAACAATTCTAATTTTGTTTTCCATTTTTCTAATCCTCCATATAAGTAAAATCGTCTATGTATACTTGATGAGTATTTGCACCAAGCATATATACAAAGTAAGTTCCATTATTGTTTGTGTATAAATCAAAAGAGGCAGGTTTTACCGCTGTTCCCATAGGGAATTTTTCCACATAAATATAGATAAGTATAGCGCACTATACCTTGCAAGCAAGGCAAGTGCGCTTTTGCTTTACTTGTTCATTTATTTGTTGTATAATAACAGAGCGATAAACAGTAATTTGACGAAAGCAGTCAGCAATTTTCAGGAGGTGCTACCCATGAAAGCAGAAGAAATGATTGTTACACATGATTTACTCCGTATAGTGTCGGTATAAAACGGTGAAATCTATACGGAGTGCAATATCACCGAAACACCGACTTTGTATTTAATAAGGCATACAAAGGAGGATTTAGTTTATGTCAATGATTAAAATAGAAAACCTTACATTTTCCTATCCAACGAGTTATGATAACATTTTTGAAAATGTAAACTTTCAGATCGACACCGATTGGAAACTCGGCTTTGTGGGAAGAAACGGCAGAGGTAAAACTACGCTGTTAAACCTTTTGCTCGGAAAGTATGAGTATAGCGGTAAAATTCACGCATCCGTGCAGTTCGATTATTTTCCATATCCCGTATCGGATAAAGCGAAGCTTACGTGTGAAATTTTCTCTGAAATCGCCCCTGCGGCAGAGGAATGGGAG
>JALFUR010000002.1 GCA_022784465.1 Christensenella sp.
CTATTTTTAATCTCATAAGAAATAGTTCTTTCGCTTTTTCCAATATTAATAGCAATTTCTTTACATTTTAAATTATCTTTAAGAGCAGCAGCAATGTAAAATCTTTCATCTAAAGTTAAATGTTTTGTTCCTTTTCTATTCATATGTTTAACCTCCAGTTTTTATTTAGAACGGAACAGTATTGCTGATTAAATATTAGAAAAACTAATTTGCGTTTTTTAAAAAAATATACCTAAAACGTAATTTAGTTCTTCATTTGACGATATAAATAACATTGCGAAAACTGTTATTTTTTGCGACTTCGCTATTGATTTTTGTTATATTTTATGCTATACTAGCGTAAAAGTTTTAATTACGGAGTATACTTGCATGATTAGTTATAAAAAGCTATGGAAATTGCTTATTGACAAGGATATTAAAAAAAGTGAACTTGCCCAAATGGCAGGTTTAAGCTCGTTTACTCTCAATAAGCTTAATCACGGAGAAAATGTGAACACAGATACTCTCGTCAAAATTTGCAAGGTTTTGAATTGTGATTTTGGCGATATTATGGAAATCATTGACACATAATTTATCGGTGAAAAACTCGAAAGATTAAGAGAACAGCAGGAACAAGGCTTGATTACAAGCATTGAATTCCTTAAGCGACTGCTTGAATTGGCGAGAGAAGCAGCAGAAGTCGAAAAAGAGGTAATTCCCGTAGAGGAAATCGATAAAGGCAAAGCCGCGCTGACGGAGTTGTTTACGAGCTTGAAAAGTGATAAAACGCCTGTTAACGTTGAAAGAATCGTAAATGATATTGACGAAATAGTCAAAATCGTTCGTTTTGACGGCTGGCAGGACACCAGCTCGGGCAGGCGTGAGGTAAATAAAGCATTGCGAAGCGTTGTCGCTATCAAATACAAAATAAAGGATACCGACGTATTTGATAAAGCGTATAACTACATCGAAATGTACTATTAATAGGGGTGTTTGGTATGATAGACAAAAGAAAACTACAAAGCATATTGCAGGAATATAAAAAGGCGTTCCCGAAACTGTTCTGGACAGATAAGCAGAATAACGAAAAGTATAAATGGGTAGCCGTTAAGCATTTTCAGGTCAATTGGGATATTGACGCTCCCGATTTTCTGGATATGTTTACGCAGGCAACGGCAAAAACGGAAAATTTGCTTGCGGCAATGAATTATTTCCCCAGAGGTATGATCATCGAATTTTGCAAAGTAGCGCCGGAGGACGTTAGAAAAATGTTCCGCGACCTCTTTGATGAAAGTAAAAGTGTGGTTACTCGTGTTGAGGAGTTCATAAAAGAATCAGAGCGTCTCAGAACGACATATCAGCCCGAAAGCGGGTGGAAATCTCACTATCAGAATACCAATTCGATTACTACATATTTGTGGTTGATGTACCCCGATAAATATTACATTTACAAGTACTCTGAATGCAGGGCGGTAGCATATGCTATCAGTACTGATTATAAACCCACTAAAGGAGCTAAGCCCGAAACACTTCTAGGAGCAATCAGTTTGTATGACGAAATTGCAGAATTTTGTAATACGGACTCCGAATTAGTACGGATGCTTAGAACGGCTCTGGATGATACGTGCTACGCAGATCCTAAGCTCAGGACATTAGCAATAGATGTAGGTTTTTATATTAGCAGGTACTATTCGCAAAAAGAACCCGCCGCTACGAATAGTGTTGACCATGCATGGTATGTTGGAGCTGTCATAAACAATCAAGATATGCTTGAAACCTTTGTTGCAGAAGAACGCTGGCAAAATGGTTATGCGGAAAAATACACCGATGATGTTAAAAAAATGCAGGTTGGTGATAAAATTGTTATTAAAGCCACATATACCAGAAAGAATGTTCCGTTCAAAACCAATGGAACGACCATATCAGTAATGGGCATCAAAGCATACGGTACAATAACAGATAACCCTGGTGACGGACAAAATGTTAAAGTCAAATGGGAAAAAGTATTTGAACCAATAAAAGAATGGTATTTCTTTACAGCGCGCAATACCTTGTGGCATGTTGTTCGTCAAGCAGATGAATGGGTATATGGCGCACTTCTCGATTTCACTTTTCTCGATGAGCCGCAAGATTATGGCAGATTTTTAGAAATGCCCTTTTGGAAAGATCGATACGCGCTGGTAGAGGATGAACCGGAAGAAGTGATTTCTGATGTCTCTGAAGAAGAAGCACCAAAAATAATAGAGTTGCCAGTTCGTCAACCACGCTTGAACAAACTGCACACAATGAACACAATTTTATATGGAGCGCCAGGCACGGGAAAGACATACTCGACGGCCGAATACGCAATGGCAATTATAGAAGGCAGACCTGTTCGCACAGGAAAAATGACCGTCGAAGAAAGACAGGAGCTCTTAAAAGCGTATAAGGAAAATACAAAATCGGGCAGAATCGTATTTACAACATTCCATCAAAATTATGGTTATGAGGAATTTATACAGGGACTGCGTCCGTCGCATGACTCAGGTGCGTTGAGCTTTGTTAAAGCTGATGGCGTTTTCAAAAAGATGGTGGAGACGGCTATTGGTGACCACGAAAACAATTACGTTTTTATTATCGACGAAATTAACCGTGCAAATATATCCAAGGTGTTTGGTGAATTAATTACGCTGATTGAAGAAGATAAGCGTTGGGGTGAATTTAACGAGATTAGCGTTACTCTGCCCATGGGCGATATTTTTGCAATTCCCAACAACCTTTACATCATAGGAACAATGAACACGGCAGATAAGTCGATTTCGCTAATTGATACGGCATTGCGCCGCAGATTTGATTTCGTCGAGGTACCGCCGGTGCCCGAATTTGTTGACAACTCGGTTTTGAGGAACGTGCTTGAAACCATAAATGCAAAGCTCGCGGACGAACTGGAAAGTTCAGACCTTTTAATTGGTCACGCATATTTTATCGGCAGAACGGAAGATGATTTGGCGGAAATAATGAACAGAAATATCATTCCATTGCTGTATGAATATTTCTATGATAACGCCAAAAAGGTAAAAACCATTGTTGACAAAGCTATAGAGGGCTTAAACTATAAGGTTGTTGCTGAAAAAACACGCAGAATTTATGTAGCGAAGAAGGATTAATATGATTAATTGCTATGAAGAAACTGTTATAAAAAATAGAATATTACCGGAAGAATGGCAATCCCAATCTTCGCTGGATGAATTAGCAGAGTTTCTTCAGCGCAATTGGGAGCAACGATCCGTGTTCTATGACGACGGAGAGTTAACAAGCAGACAGCAGTTTCTCTCGTTCACAGGGCAAAAAGGGATTCGCACAAACAATTACATCGGTACCATCGTTTTTAAGGGGCAACAAATCAATGTGTTCCCTAAATTGTTTCGTAGCGAAAAGGATGACAGCGATACATCTGATTTGGAATTGAGTCATATGCTCAAAAACATCGCTGCATGGCTTGAGTACTGCACAAAATTTAATTATCCGTATATAAGCATCAAATCTGAATTGACAGATGTTGACGATTTGCGGGAGCTATTCGAAACACTATATATCAGGTATGTAAAAGCAGCGGTTGATAGAGGACTTTTCTACCGTTACGAAGAAAAAACGGAAGATACACATACCGTAAAAGGAAAAATAGACTTCCGAGATTATATCAGCAAGAAGCTACCTCTCGGAAAAGCCGATACATTTTTATGTACGTACTCAAATTTCGAATACGATAATGTGTTAAACCGTATAATCAAGCGTGTATGCAAAATGCTCCTTACCAACGCTACCAAGGGTAACCAAAGGAAAATTAGAAGTATACTGACAAAGCTTAGTGACGTAAGCGATGTCGCTTGTACACCGTCCGACTGCGACAGCATTCGACTGAGCTACCTTAACGGAAATTACCAAGTGATTTTGAGTATGAGTAAGATGTTTATGTTGAACCAGACATCATCATACTCGCTTGACACAAACGATTCGTTCTGCTTCCTGTTCCCGACGGAGCTTCTGTTTGAAGGCTTTATCGGAGGATATATGCATGAGGTGCTTAGAGGCACTGCGAAAGTAAGATTACAGGCAAGCGACACGTCTCTGGTGAGCGATGTCATATATGACGGTGAATCATACGGTAAAGCATTTACATTAAAACACGATATTTTGGTGGAACACAAAGAAAAAGGCGTTTTCGTGTTGGATACAAAATACAAAATGACTTCGCGTTTTCAAGATAATATTGACATCAAGAAAAGCATCAGCAACGATATCAGTCAGGGTGACCTGTATCAGGTGCGGGAGTATGCCGCAAAGCGAGGATTGTCAGATGCATATCTGCTATATCCGCTATTCAGATATGAAGATGACGAACCTGAATTTCCCGTATTAAAAGGATCAATAATGGTAAATGGTCAAAATCATGACATCAATGTTCATATAATACGGCTTCCGTTTATTTTCGAGGATGATATAGACTCGATAAAAATACGGTTAGCGAGCATTATCAACGACATTTTTCAATGACAAATAAAAACTCCGGCAGCGTAGAAACTGTCGGAGTTTGTTTATTCTGCAATGGAGATAATCCGCTTCTTTTTGCGTTTAGCGTATTTCAAGGTAGTGGCGGCACCGCCCCAGTCGTGATTAAAAGCATTTAATGAAAAATTGGACAACTTAAAAGCAAAAGGATATATCCCATCTTTTGCCACAACTCGATTTGTTTTAGCATGGAAAGGAAAAGATGATGAAAAAGAAACAGCAATTATATTGTCTGATTTACATTTAAGTAAAAAATAATCCAATACTTATGATAAAACATGCAAGTTGTACTTATCGAAACAATTGTTTGGTATTAAAAGCATAAATTGCTTATGTATTGCTTTAAATTCGTTTTACGTTTCACACGCTCCACCATTTAAGAAGATTAGGTTTGATACAAATGTGTTAAACTTTTTTTGTTTTTATTTCCTTTTGTTGTCTAAATATAATATTTAAAAGAAAATCTTATAAAAAAATTAATTATTCATGTCCAAAATATAGAATAAATGTATTCAAAATGGCAAAAACGATGGCAAAAATCTTATAAATGAAGAATTAACAGAAAATGAAAAGCGAATTCTATTAGAATTAATTAATAATCCATCTGTTCCTTATGATCAATTAGTAATTGATTTGAAAATATCTCGTAGAACTGTTTCAAGAGTTTTTGTTTTATTAGTGGAAAAAGGATATATTGAAAGAATAGGAACTAATAAAAAAGGTTATTGGAAAATTATTAAATGAAAGATAAATTAAAATTTACAGAGTTGATGAAACACAAAGGGAGAGATAAAAAATATGATTGAACAAATTTTTAAATTAACACAAGGAAATGAAAAAACAGTTGAAAAGATAATTATTGATGAAAATATACATTATATGCATATGATCTTGAATAAGGGTGAATGTCTGCCAGAGCATTTTTCAAATGCAAAAAATGTGTATATTACAGTTGTTCGTGGAACATTATCAGCGACTTTGAATGAACAGGAAACACATGAATATCCGGCAGGAACAGTATTAAAAGTTCCATTCCATACAAAAATGAACTTAAAAAAAACGTTTATGAAGAAACGCTGGAGTTTATTGTTGTTAAAGCACCGGCGCCAAACTGCTAAATTCCAATTTGTTGGTCAGTTTAACTGTACGCATTTTAATTACCTATACGCAAATTGTATCAAAATAGGTATTTACACACAAATGTGTATTGGGCGTACACTTTACACATCCTATACGCTAAGCGAGTTTCTTATACATCTTCGTTATCTTCAATCTCGCTATTATCGTACTCCAACAAATCTTCCACGCGGCAACCGAGGACTTTCGCCAAAGCAAGAAGCGTAGCTCCTGCTGCTTTGTTTATGTCCTTGGCACGAATTTCATATTGTTGCAGAGTGCGAAGATTGACACCGACTTTTTCTGCAAGCTTCCTCTGTGAATAATCGCTGATTTTTCGTCGCGCTTGCAAGCGAGTCGGCGGATTTTTTTTGCGGATAATACGATTTACTGTATCCACAAATTTCTTTTCTCCATACTTCTTTAGAGTTATCTCGATTATATTATACTTCTAAAGAAGTACATTGCCAATGGTTTTTTGCAAAACGTCAGCGGGTTAGATACTATGTACACAATTAGCCAAATATGTGTTACAAATTAAAAAAAATTCAAATTTGTGACACTTGATGATATCTTTTTATTGCCCCCTTTTAATTTTAGAATAATATATATAAAGGTCCAAGAAAATGCTAACCGCAAAATTTTAGATAAAAAAAAGTTTCGCGGTTAGCATATAAACAGGAGAAGATACTATGATTAAAAGAGATTTGTTATTGGGGAAAAAATTGATTACAAAGATAAAGACATTATTAAAATAATTATAGGAATATACTTTTACAAATTTTTTTATACTGAAACTTAGGACTAGAATTTACTTTTACAATTGACTATTAAGTGAATAAGCGTATTGCGACTTGCATTTTCAAAAATAATACGCTATAATACACTTAATAAAAATGGTAGACATGCCAAAAAAATTAAATTGAGGTGTTTGAAATGGAGATAAAAAGAGATAAATACTTGAAAATGCTTCAAATAAGACGTCATAACGGTTTTGTAAAAGTTATCACCGGCATTAGAAGATGTGGCAAATCTTATCTTATGAACGATATCTTTTATGAAAAATTGAAAGAAGACGGCGTAAACGAAAATCACATAATTAAATTTGCATTTGATTCGGCAGAAGATTTGTTGCTTATCGGAGAAGATTTGCAGGAACTTTTTTCCAATAAAAAGAAAGTAGATCCAAAGAAGTTTATGGCATATGTTTCGCAAAGAATGACAGACAACGATATGTACTACCTTCTACTCGATGAGGTGCAAAATCTCGATTGTTTTGAGGCTGTTCTGAACGGATATTTACGCAAAAAAAATATGGACGTTTATGTAACCGGCAGTAACTCAAAATTTTTGTCAAGCGATGTATTGACAGAGTTTGCCGGCAGGGGCGATGAAATACATGTTTTACCGTTGTCTTTTTCGGAATTTTATGCAAATTACGAAGACGGACTCGACTATGCTTTCGACGATTATATGATTTACGGCGGTCTGCCTGCGGTTGCTTTAATGAAAACTTCGGAACAGAAATCGAGTTATCTTAAAACGCAACTAGAGAATGTTTATCTTAAAGATATAGTTGAACGACATAACCTCAATTCGGATGAAAATCTCGGCGAGCTTCTCAATATCATTGCATCGGGAATTTCTTCCTTGACCAACCCGACGAAACTTGTAAACACATTCAAAAGCGTTAAGAATTCGTCGTTAAGCGCGTTTACTATCGATCACTATATTGCCTATATGCAACAGGCGTTTATGCTATCCAAAGTAAACAGATACGACGTAAAGGGTAAAAAATATATCAGTACACCATATAAAATATATTTTGAGGACGTCGGTTTGCGCAATGCAAGACTCGATTTCAGACAAATAGAAGAAACACATCTGATGGAAAACATAATTTACAACGAGTTGCGTTATCGCGGATATAACGTTGACGTAGGCGTTGTAGACACTAGGGAAAACGTTGACGGTTCGTCGGAAAGACGACAACTTGAAATTGACTTTGTTGCAAATCAAGGCAATAAACGTTATTACATTCAATCGGCTTACGATATCCCGAATGAAGATAAAATGAAACAAGAAATCAAATCATTTGATAAAACCAATGATTCCTTCAAAAAAATAATCGTTGTTGGCAAAAGCATGAAACCGCGTCGCAACGAAAAAGGTTATTTAATTATAGGAGTAAAAGAGTTTTTATTAGATCCGAATAGTTTGGAACTATAGTTTTTGATTAAATTTTTTGGTGTTATGGTATCGGGGAAAAAATAAATCTTTTCGGAGGTAAAATAGAAAACGGATTAGATACTATGTACACAATCAGCCAAATACGTGTTACAAATTAAAAAAAATTACAAAATTGTAACACTTTTTAATTTTTGAGGTATACTATATGTGAGGTGAACCGATATGCTAATTAAAAGAAATCAATATTTAGAAAACATAAGAAGATTCTATGAATCTAATTTAATTAAAGTTTTAACTGGTGTTAGAAGATGTGGTAAAAGTGTTTTACTAAATCAAATTAAAGAAGAGTTAATTAATGAGAAAAAAATAAGAAAAGATCATATTATATCTATTAATTTTGAAGATGTTAAGTTTTCTAAAATTAAAAATTATAATAAATTAAACGATTATATCTTAAGACAAATTATTGATGAAAGTAAATATTATATTTTCTTAGATGAAATTCAACACGTTAAACAATTTGAAAAAGTACTAGCCTCACTTAAAGCAACAAAAAATGTATCGATCTTTGTTACTGGTAGTAACTCAAAACTATTATCAGGTAGACTAGCAAGTTTATTAGTTGGTAGATGCAAGGAATTTAAAATAATGCCTTTTACTTATAGTGAGTTTATTAAATACTATGAAGAAAATGGATTAGAACTTCCAAAAAAACCATTACAAAACTTTATTAGATTTGGTGGAATGCCTCAACGTATGGATTATGATTTAGAAGAAGATATTAAAGAGTATTTAAAATCAATCTATTATGGAATTATTGATAAGGATATATGTAATACTAAAGCCAAGATTAATAAAGAAACATTTATTACAATATCTAAATATATTATCAATAATGCTTCTAAAGAATTTTCAGCATCAAGTATTGTTGAATATTATAATCAAAATAATTCGGACACAATTTATAGAGAAAATATTTATAGATATTTAGAAAAATTAGAACAAGCTTGTTTAATATCTAGAGTAGAAAGATATGATATAGCAACTAAAAGGACTTTAAAACATATTGAAAAACAATTTGTTGTTGATAATGGATTCTTTCTTGCTTGTAATGATTCTAATAAAATATTTGTGGCTCATGCTTTGGAAAATCTTGTTTATAATGAATTATTATACAGAGGATATGATGTAAAGATTGGTAAAACTTATAAAGGTGAAATTGACTTTGTTGCTATGAAAGATGGTAAGAAATGTTTTATCCAAGTAGCGTATTTATTATCAAGCGAGGATATTATTGAAAGAGAATTTGGTGCTTATGATTCCGTACGTGATCCATCACCAAAGTATGTATTCAGTTTAGATGAATATGATATGTCTAAAGATGGAATAACTCATTTTAATATAGAAGATTGGCTTTTAAATAAGGTTGATGTCACATTGTCATAAGTGTTATAAAATCCAAATAATTTTAAATTTATAACACAAATTATAACTTTTTAGAAACAGGATAAGGCGTGCTTCACTTTGCATCACAAAGTGTTTTCGCCATATATCTTTTAACTGGGAAACCCAGCTTAAAAATTTTAAAGAAGGCGGTAAATTTTAGTATGAATGATAATAAAGATGAAGTAATGAATTATTCATATATTTTCGCTTATTTATATTTTTTTTCGATAATAGTAAAACAAAACAAGGGATAAATATCAATGCAAAATATCCCTGTTTGTGTTTCTGGTCAAAAATATTGTTGAATTATTAATTAATGAGACCGATCAGGCTACACTTAGCGTATTATGTCAACTGTTAAATATCCATAAATTCGACTTACATTACTAACACTCAACAAATATTACTTATTTTAAATATTTTTCAAAGAAACCTTTTAGTTTTTCAAAAGGAATTACATTAAGATTGTCATAAAGATCAACATGGTTTGCGCCTGGAATAATCATCAATTCTTTATTGTTTCCAGTTAGTTTTTCATAAGCGCCCTCACTAAAATAACGGGAATGAGCCTTTTCTACATGTACTAGTAGAACAGCAGAGCGAATTTCGCTGGCATACTGCAAAAGCGGAAAATTCATAAAAGATAAAGAGGAAGTCACATTCCAGCCCATATTTGAATTAAGAGAGCGTGGATGGTAGCCACGTTTAGTTTTGTAATAACCATAGTAGTCTTTAACAAATTGAGGAGCATCTTCTGGTAAAGGATCGACTACGCCGCCTGCTAGGGCATATGTGCCATTTTTGTAATCGATGATGCCAATGCGCTCATGGTCTACGTTATTGTGTACAGAGAGAAAATCCACCGCTGCGCAGAAATCTTCAGTGTTTATATCTGGTGATGCCACATATCTAGGCGTGCCACCACTCTCGCCGGTATAGGATGGATCAAATGCCAAAGTTAGAAAGCCTAGCTCTGCTAATTTCTGTGCATACAATCCAGAGGACTGCTCCTTTACCGCACCAAAAGGTCCACTAATGGCGATGGCTGGTAACTTTCCTGCTGCGTTTTTTGGCGTGTATAAATCTGCTGCTAGAGTAATGCCATAGCGGTTATGGAAGGTCACTTTTTGATGATTGATTTTATCGCTTTTAGGAAAAACCTTGTCCCATTCCTGTGTCAAATTCAAATTCTCCATATTTTAAATCTCCTTAATTGTCGCTTTTGAGTCATTTGTGTGCTACGAATACATTATTGAAAAGTAGCCCAACGCTCATACTTATTGGTTATGCTTAAATTTCCTTGCCAGATAGATAAGCTTTTTCTAGAGCTGGATGTCCATCTATATCGCCCACGTCGGTTACGCCTCCGGCAAATATTGTTTCTGCTAATTCACAGCGGTTAAAACAGTCTATCCAGCCTTGGATTGCTTTAATAGTACCTTCTACCGCTTCCCAATCTTCTTCCGCCGCAGTCGCTAGTATGTAAGCCTTTGTAAAAGCATAGTCTGTGTCATATAGTGGATTAGCACGATCCATCATAGTCTTTAATTGACCGCTGACGCTGTAATAGTATACTGGAGTAGCAAATACTAGTACGTCGGCATCATGCATCTTGGCTGCGATTTCCACCGCGTCATCTTTAATGACGCAGTGTCCAAGTTTCTGACAGGCAAAACAGCCCTTGCAGAAGCTATATTGTTTTTCTCGCAAATACACAATTTCCACGTGGTTGCCCATTTCCTCTACGCCTTTGGCAAAAGCTGTCGCTAGCTTTTCGGAATTACCGCCCTTACGAGGGCTTGAAGAAAGAATCACTACTTTTTTGTTCATAATATCGTCACCTTGCATTTTGTTCTTGTTTGTGTTATTTTGATTGTATTACCTAAACCTAACTTTAGGTCAAGATGGTTTTTAAGAAAATATAGGAGGATTTTTTATGTATTCTATAGGACAGGTGGCAGAGATGTTCAATTTACCTATATCTACGCTACGTTATTATGATAAGCAAGGACTATTTCCAAAAATGGAGCGTGTCTCTGGTATTCGCAAATTCAGCGAGACAGAAATTGAAGCACTTCGAGTTATAGAATGCTTGAAAAAATCCGGTTTGGAGATTAAGGATATAAAACAATTCATGGATTGGTGTGTAGAAGGATCATCTACCTATCCTCAAAGAAAAGCACTTTTTGAAAAGCAAAGAAAGATAGTTGAACAAGAACTTGTTCGCATGAATAAGGTGTTGGATATGCTGAAGTTTAAATGCTGGTACTATGAGCAGGCAACACAAGATGGTAATGAAGAAAAAATACAAAGCATGATTCCAGATGGATTGCCTGAGGAAGTGCGAATAATATATAAAAATGCACATAAAGATTAAAAACATATCTCGAAAAAGCAGAACATTCGATGATATGTTTAGAAAATAAATAGCAATAATAGGAAGTAAAATATGAATTACACATTAGAAGAAAAATATAGATTAATCAAAGAGAGCGTAAAAAAGGAAAATTCGAAAAATCCAATTAGTATTGTTAAAAAAATAATGCATAAGGATTTCATTAATATTCATGGACCAGAACATCATTTTTTAGACGGAGCAGCATTTTTAGTTGCATATAAAAATGCCGGCGGTGACATAGATTTAGATGAGGCTCTTGAAGAATTAAGCAAAAGAAGTATTACCATGCCAGGAGCAATGTGTGGATTATGGGGCATATGTGGTTCAACAGCATCAATTGGCGCTTCATTGGCTATTATTCACAATACAAGCCCGTTAAGTGATAACGAGTTTTACTCTGATAATATGGAATTTACTTCAAAAGTAATCGAAAAAATGAGCAAAATTGGCGGTCCTAGATGTTGTAAGAGAAATGCATTTTTATCTTTAATTACCGCTTCACATTTTGTTATTGAAAAATATGGCATAGCCATGGAGATTGAAGAAGAAAAGTGTGAGTTTAGTGAGTTCAACAAACAATGTTTAAAAGAAAGATGCCCGTTTTATAAATTACCTTTTTGAAAAGGAGCATTAGGATTACAATAGAATACTTTAGAAAGAAGTTCACCTTGATCATAGATTTTTCAGTTAGTGATAACTTTTTTATCATCAAACTTCCTAATTTGAATTATGGTGACCCAATAAATGACCCAATAAATTTAATTAAAGATGATGTACTAAATGATATCGACTTGAGCATATTAAGAACGATCCAACTTAATCCTGATTTAAATGCAAAACAAACATCTGAAAATATTTTCCGTAAACGGAAAAAATATTCAACAGGTGATTTGAATGGAAAGAATAGATAGAGAGTTATACCTTAATAAATTAATTAATAAACAAAATAATGGTCTAGCAAAAATTATTACTGGAATGAGAAGAAATGAAAAGTCTTTTTTGCTCAAATCTATTATTGAAATATTTAATGTAAATATTTATAATTATTATGCGAGGTTTCGCGAAATAAGGTGAGGTAATTATGAACGCAGAAGAAATCCTTTCAAAAATGAGTATAAAAGAAAAACTAATGTTGACATCTGGTTTGGATTTTTGGCACTTAGTTTCAAATGAAGAAAAAGGTGTACCGTCAATTATGGTAACAGATGGTCCACATGGATTGAGAAAGAAAGAAGGACCAGGAATGGGCATTGGAGATGCAGTTCCTTCAACAGCTTTCCCAACAGCAAGTTGTTCAGCATGTAGCTGGGATAAAGAGTTATTGCATGAAATGGGCAAAGCAATGGGAGAAGAATGTGTACAGGAAAAAGTTTCTGTAATTTTAGGACCTGGCGTAAACATGAAGAGAAGTCCTTTATGCGGAAGAAACTTTGAATACTTCTCAGAAGATCCAGTCTTAGCAGGAGAAATGGCAGCAGCTTTAATCAACGGTGTTCAAGAAACAGGAGTTGGAACATCTCTAAAGCATTTTGCAGTAAACAATCAAGAAACATTTAGAATGACAGGAAGTTCAAATCTTGACGAAAGAACTTTAAGAGAATACTATTTACAACCATTTGAAATTGCAGTTAAAAAGTCACAACCAATGACTATTATGACTGCATATAACAAAATTAATAATGTTCCATCAAGCGGAAATTCACATATCCTAACAGATATATTACGTAATGAATGGGGATTTAAAGGAGTTGCACTAACAGACTGGGGCGGTGGACATTGTCACTATGAAGATTTAAATGGTGGCTTGGATCTTGAAATGCCTGGGAACAAGCAACTATACTTAAAAGAAACTCTAAAAGCTTATGAAGCAGGTAAAATTTCAGAAGAAACAATAAATAGAGCTGCATTAAATGTATTAAAACTAATTGAAAAAACAGAGTTTGTGTTAAATTCGGATTACAAATATAACGTAGAAGAGCATCATGCAGTAGCAAAGAAAGTTGCACTTGGAAGTATTGTGCTATTGAAAAACTCTAAGAACATTCTTCCTTTAAACAACGATGTTAAACCATTAATAATTGGTGAAATGGCAGAAAAGCCAAGATATCAAGGAGCAGGATCTTCTCACTTAAATCCACAAAAGTTAGATACATTCTTATCTTCATTAGATGCTGCTGGTATTACATATGATTATGAAAAAGGCTATGAAAGCGCTAATGTTAAAGACGAAAGCTTCATAGACGCAGCTGTTGCTAAAGTTGATAAATCACAACCAGTAATTCTATTTATAGGTCTTACAGACGATTATGAATCAGAAGGATCAGATAGATTAACAATGGCAATGCCTGAAACTCATATAAAACTTGCAGAAAAGGTTTTAGAAAAATCTGACAATGTTGTTATTGTTTTATCAGCAGGTTCTCCTGTTGAGCTTCCATTTGAAGCAAAAGCAACAACAATTCTTGATGCATATCTATCAGGAGAAGCAGGAGCGTCTGCTTTAGTAGATATTATTTACGGAAAAGTATCTCCTTCAGGAAAACTTGCAGAAACATGGCCATTAAGCATCAACGATGTTCAATGTTCTGAAACATATGCTCTAAAAGAGAGGAATCAAGTAAACTACAGAGAGGGATTCTTCGCAGGATATAGATATTACAATTCTGCAAAGATGAATGTACAATATCCATTTGGATATGGATTATCATATACTACATTTGGCTATTCTAATTTAAAAGTTAAAGGAAACAAGGTTTCAGTAGATGTAACAAATACAGGAAAAGTTGATGGAGCTGAAGTTGTTCAATTATATGTTGCAAACAAGACAAAAGCTTCAATTTTTGCTGAAAACGAATTAAGAAACTTTGAAAAAGTGTTCTTGAAAGCCGGCGAAACAAAAACTGTTACAATGGAACTTTCAGATAGAGACTTCCAATTCTATAGCGTAGAAAAGAATGCATATGTTACAGCTAAAGGCGAATATGAAGTTCAAATAGGAGCATCTTCAAGAGATATTAAGTTAACAGCTACAGTTACAAAGGATGGCGAAGAAATCAATGAATTAGAAAAGTTTGCGGGTTCTTGGTTTGAGACATTTAACGGCAAGCCAACTGATGACGATATGAGATTATTAGGAGTAGAACCAATTTATGAAAAAGCACCGAGAAAAGGTGATTATACTCTTGAAAACACAGCGTTAGATGTTAAAGAAAAAGGATTTGGTAAGTTCTTCTTTGGAATTATGCAATTAGCAGTAAGAGCAGCATTAGGAATAAAGAAGAGTGAAGCAGATCAAATTCAAAACAAGATGATGATAGATTCTGCTATCAATATCTCATTTAGAGGAATGAGCGCAATGAGTAATGGAATTATGAAATTGTGGCTTGCATCATTTATTGTTAAATGTTGTAACGGATTCTCTAAGCCTTCAAAGAAAGAAGAAAAATAAAGAATAAAAAAGCAAAAAAATTGCCGCTAAGTTTAAATAACCTAGCGGCAATTTTTTCATTTATTGTATTTTATTTTGTTCCATACAATCTATCGCCAGCATCTCCTAATCCTGGAAGGATGTAGAAGTTTTCATTTAGTTGTCTATCTAATGTAGATAAGAATAATTTTACATCAGGATGAGTAGTAGCTACTTTTTCAACTCCCTCTGGAGCTCCGATAATGCTCATTAAAGTAATATCCTTACAGCCCAAATCTTTTAGTTTTTTAATAGCATCGCACGCAGATCCTCCTGTAGCTAGCATTGGGTCTAAAAGAATAACCTTCATATTTTGAATGCCTTCTGGTAATTTGCAATAATATGGAACAGGTTCTGCTGTTTCTTCGTTTCTATACATACCAATATGTCCAACTTTTGCTGTAGGAAGTAGGGTATGAATACCATTTACCATGCCAAGACCTGCTCTTAGAATTGGAACTAGGGCAATGCTTTTTTCTACAATTTTTGTTTGAGTGCATACTTCAAGTGGAGTTTCAACTTCAACTTCTTTTGTTGGAACATCTTTTAATGACTCATATGCCATTAAAGTTGTAATTTCTTCAATAAGTTGTCTAAAATCTTTCATTCCTGTGTTTTTGTCTCTTAAAATTGCTACTTTGTGTCTAATTAGCGGATGATCAAAAATCATAACATTTTTAAAGTCTTTCATGATAATTCCTCTTTGTATTTTTTTTCTATAATTATACATATCCTATTCAATATATTCAATAAAAAAAATTATTTATATACGCGTATTAAAGCGAAAATATGCACGAAAATATGAATATTTGCATAAATATACGCATAAAAGACAAAAATTGTGAATATTTACTAAATAAAAAATATTTTTTTGTATTTTATTGAAAATTGTTTTTTATGGGTGTTAAATAAGTATGTAATAAAATTTCGGAGGAAATGAAAATGAAAAAGACATTATTGGCAGTTATTGCTATTTTAATTATTGTTGCAACATGTTTTTGTGTTGTAGCTTGTTCAAGTTCAAAAAAAGTTTCAATTGGTGTTCAAGGCGGAACAACAGGAGAATATTATGTTAAAGGCGATCCAGATTGGGGATTTGATGGTTTTCCAAATGTAACATATAAACCTTTCCAAAATGCAGGATTAGCTGTAACAGACATGAAGGCAGGCAATCTTAAAGCTGTAGTTATCGATGAAGCTCCTGCAAAAGCTTTAGCAAAGAAGATTTCAGGAATTAAGGTTATAGATATTGCATTAACAGAAGAAGAATATGCTTTTGGTGTAGATAAAGCTCAACCTGAATTAAAGAGCAGCATTAATAGCATTTTAGCTTCAGATGAATTCAAGGCTGCATATGATCAAATCGTTGCAAAATATTTCTCAGATGAAGAAATTGAAGGTATAGTTGCAGCAACTAAAGCTGACGCTGATAAGGCAGCAGGCCAATTAGTAGTAGCTACAAATGCAGAATTTGCTCCATTTGAATATAAAATTGGAGACAAGTTTGCTGGTATCGATATGGAAATCGCTAAATACATTGCAGATGCATTGGACTTAGAATTAGTTGTTTTAGATATGGATTTTGATGCAGTAGTATCTTCAGTAGGAAAGAACAATATTGACGTTGCTATGGCTGGTCTAACGGTAAATGAAAAACGTAAAGAATCTGTAGATTTTACAAATAGCTATTACAATGCAGCTCAAATGGTTGTTGTATTATCAGATGACACTACATTTGATTCATGCAAAACAAAAGCTGATGTTGAAGAAGTATTAAAGGCATTATAATATGAAATATTTACTTTCTAGTTCATGGGACGTGTTTTATAACCAATTTATAACAAAAGGCGCTTATAATACGGTCCTAGACGGATTAGTCATAACATTAGAAATTGCTGTATTAGGCTTAATTATAGGTATCGTAATCGGTACCTTAATTGCCGTTATTAAGGTAGTTCCAAAATATAAAACATTGCCAAGGGTATTAGAGGTTATTGCAGATTTTTATGTTGGATTGTTTAGAGGCACTCCAATGGTAGTCCAATTACTTATTGGTTATTATGTATTATTTCCTGCATTAGGCATTAAAGGAATAACAGATTTAAACATTATCACTGCTGTTGTAATATTTGGTATGAATAGCGGTGCGTATGTTTCAGAAATCATGAGATCTGGAATCCAATCCGTTGATGTAGGACAATTAGAAGCAGCTCGTGCTTTAGGTTTGCCTTATTCATCTTCAATGATGAAAGTTGTAATCCCTCAGGCTGTAAAGAATATTTTGCCAACCTTGGGTAACGAATTTATTTCTTTAGTAAAAGAAACATCTGTTGTAAGTTTTATAGCTATTGTAGATCTGACTAAGGCGTTTAGACAAATAGGAGATGCAAATTATGAATATGTAGTTCCATACTTAATGCTAGCCCTAGTTTATTTAGTAATTGTGTATATAATTACACTTATGGTTAAAATATTAGAAAAGAGGATGAAGAAAAGTGATAGAAGAAATTAAAAAAGACGCTTTATTAGAAAAAAATGCTCAATCTAATATCGAAAGCGGTGTTTGTATTAAGGTTGAACACTTAAATAAAAAATTCGGAAAATTAGAAGTATTAAAAGATATTTCTGAAGAAATTAAGTTTGGTGAAAAAATTGCAATTATTGGGCCTTCAGGCTCTGGAAAATCTACATTTTTAAGATGTTTAAATTGTATGGAAGACCCAACAGGAGGAGCTATATATTTTGATGGGGCAAATATTGCTGACATGAAAACAGATATAAATATTCATCGTCAAAAGATTGGTATGGTATTCCAACATTTTAATTTATTTAATAACTTAACAGTATTAGATAACATAATGTTAGCTCCAGTGACTATTGGAAAAAGAAAAGCAAGAAAAGAAAAAAGAAAGAATCTTATTATTAAAATCGCAAATATATTTAGAAAGGATAAAAAACCATTAGTAGAGGTTACAGATCTTTCTAAAATTAAAAATCAGGCAAAAGAAACTGCCTTAAGTTTGTTAAAGAGAATAGGATTAGAAGAAAAGGCACAAGCATATCCATCAACATTGTCAGGTGGTCAAAAACAACGTATTGCTATAGTTAGAGCGCTTGCAATGAATCCAACAGTAATGTTGTTTGATGAGCCTACATCTGCATTGGATCCAGAAATGGTTGGAGAAGTTTTAGAGCTTATTAAAGAAGTTGCAAATGCTGGCATGACAATGGTTATAGTTACTCATGAAATGGGTTTTGCTAAAGAAGTTGCTACTAGGGTAATGTTTATGGATGAAGGAAATATTATAGAGCAAGGGACTCCAAAAGAAGTATTTGATAATCCTAAAAATGAAAGATTAAAAACTTTCTTATCAAAAGTTTTATAATAATTGTCTTAAAACTAAATACATGATTTTGAAATTGCCTCAAAATCATGTATTTTATTTTGCCAATTAAAATATTAAAATTAGATTTCTTCTTCTGTATATACAGTAAAGCCATTTTCAAGAAGAAGGTCTACTGCTACTCCGTTACCAGGGATTTTGTTTCCTGTAAATGTTCCATCATAGATTAAACCTTTTCCACATGAAGGACTTTTTGCTTTCATAATAGCGTAATCAATATGATTATCTTGAGCTAGTTTTAGAGCTATTTCAGCGCCTTTTTTATATTCTTTAGTTATGTCTTTTCCTGATTTAGAAATAACCTTATCTCCGACTCTTTCGCCTGGGTCTCTTGGGATTTGTAATCCTCCTTCACTTTCAGGACAAACAGGAATTAGATTATGTTCTTTTTGAAGGGCTATAACTTTTTCACATCTAGCATTGTCGCCTTTATATCTGCAATTGTAGCCTAATAAACATTTTGAAACTAATATATTCATAATTCACACCTCAATGAAATCTTATCAAAAAACCAGCCGTTTGTTCAACGACTGGTTTGTGTTTTGTTTAGAAAATTATTTATTTTCTTCAGCAACTTCTGAAGTTTCTACAGTTTTATCTTCAATTGTTGTGTTTGCATCAACAACGATGTCAACAGCAGATTCAGTAGCAGCAGATAAACCGTCTTTAGCTGGTTCTTCTTCTTCTCCTGTAGCCATCTTTCCGTTATGAGCAATGATATTTGTAATAATACCAACGATCATAGCAACAGCTAAAGAAGTGATTGAAACTTTACCAAATGTAAGTGTTAAACCACCGATACCGCATACTAGAATTGCAGAAACTGTAAATAGATTTCTGTTATCTCCAAGGTCAACTTTCTTTAACATTTGAAGTCCTGATACTGCGATAAATCCGTATAGAGCAATACAAGCACCGCCCATTACACATTTAGGAATAGAGTTGATGATTGTTACAAATGGTGTAAAGAATGAAAGAACGATACATCCAATTGAAGCAAGGAAGATTGTAGATACTGAAGCGTTTCCTGTAATAGCAACACAACCGATTGATTCACCGTATGTTGTATTAGCAGCACCGCCGAAGAATCCACCAACTACAGATCCTAAACCATCACCAAGAAGAGTTTTATCTAAACCTGGGTCTGTAATTAAGTCTCTATTAACAATATTTCCTAAGTTCTTATGATCTGCAATGTGTTGAGCAAGTTCAACAACTGCAATTGGAACGAAGATTACAGCAATAGCTGCGATTGAAGAAGCATCGATATGAGAAGCTTCTGGATATTTAATAGCATTGATGAAAATGAATTTTGGATAGTCTAAGAAACTAGCGAAACTAATATTTCCAGCTCCATATACATTTGTGAATACGCTAAAGTCAATAATTGTTAAAGTTGCATGAGCTTTTGAATCAGCAGGGAATGCAAGACCAATTAAAGAGAAGATTAATGCTAAAGCATAACCTGCGCCAATACCGATAATGAAAGGTATTAACTTTAATGTCTTAGAACCTTTGATAGATACAACTACGATAACAATAAATGTTACTAAAGCACAAAGTATAGAAAGCAAATTATAATTAGCGCCACCATTTGACATAGCCCAAGTAGTAGCTGTACCAGATAAGCTTAATCCGATAAGAGCAACGATAGGTCCAATAATGATTGGTGGTAATAATTTGTTAACCCACTTAGATCCAACAAACTTGATGATTAATGCGATAACAGCATAAACCAAACCAGCAAGTGCGATACCGATAATAACACCCCAGTATCCATAGCCAGAACCGATTGTTGCAGCATAAGCTCCTAAGAATGTAAATGAACTTCCTAAGAACACTGGGCTTCTACGTTTTGTTAGTAATAAGTACACAATTGTACCAACACCAGCGCCAAGCAAAGCAGCAGCTGGATCAAAGAATAATGTTGTTCCATCTGGAGTAGCGTTTCCACTCATAATCATTGGTACTAACAATGTAGCAGCCATGATAGCGATCATTTGTTGGAAAGCAAAAACAATGTTATCTTTGAACTTTGGCTTGTCTTCAATTCCATAAATTAGTTTCATAAAAACTTCTCCTTTATATATTTATTTTTTTCTCTATAGTAATTATTTTTCCCAAATCTCAACAGATTGCCTGCCGTCTAGTTCTAAAATATTAACAGCAATTAATTCATTTTTTGATGTTGGAATGTTTTTGCCAACAAAATCTCCTCTTATTGGCAATTCTCTGTGGCCTCTATCTATTAACACACAAAGCATTATTTTACTTGGTCTTCCTTGTGCAAATGTAGCATCAATTGCAGCACGGATTGTTCTTCCAGTAAAAATAACGTCATCAACTAAGATGACGTTTTTATTTTTAATTTCAAAAGGAATGTTAGAACCATTAATAACTGCGGCGTCAGAAAGAGTTGTTAAATCATCTCTATATAGAGTGATATCTAATTCGCCAACAGGAAGAGAAATGTCAGAAAATTCTTTAATGTATTTTGCTAATTCTTGAGCAATAGGAACGCCTCTTCTTCTGATTCCAATTAACACGCTATTAGATAAATCATCAACCTTCTCGATGATTTCATGAGAAAGTCTTTTAATAGTTTTTTCTATTGTACTTTCATCTAATAGTTGTGCTTTTAGTTTCATCTATTACCTCAATAAAAAAGTCTTGTTTGCGCAACAAGACTTAGAATACTTTCAAAGTGAATAAAACGTATTGGTCGTCTTGTTAATATCTCGTATTAAGTTAAAGACTATTTATCACTCATGATTTTAACATTTTATAAAAAATGTAGTCAACAATATTAATAAATATTTGTTCAATTAATTGTTAAAAGTCGAAGGCTAAACAAAATAGCATTAAAGAATATAATTATTTTCTTGTAAGCTTTATAAAATTACTTCTGAATAACACCTGTTTGCCACCAAGGATTAAAAGAAAAGGATAAACTTAAAATTTTTTCCGTGTTTGCTAGCGTCATTTTTCTATTTCTCCTTAAAATGTTTTTCTAAATTCTAACATGCTAATTTCAAAAAAGTTAATGAAAATGACATTTTTTGTATAAATAATTGTCAATATACTGACAATCTTTTGCAAAAATATGTCAAAATCAGCATTATTTTTGAATTTTGTTATATATCTATAATAATAATATTAATTATATATATTATATAAAGTATAAATAATACTAAATATAATATGTTAAACTATATTGACTAATAAAAAAATGTGGAATATCAAAAAATAGTAGATGTTGAAGAAGGAAATGATGTGTGCTAAACTAATAAACGAAATAAATAATTAGGAGCTAACTATATAAGAGTCAAGTAGAATTACAAAGAAATTTAAAAGTTAGCGAGAAAAATAAAAAAGAGCGTGCAAACGCATAGAAGCAGGATGCTTCTAAAAAGCACATTGAAAGTTGAATAAGTTAGATAATA
>JALFUR010000008.1 GCA_022784465.1 Christensenella sp.
AAAAATGTCTAAAGGACATAGTGGATTATTTAGAGAAACTAATGGCGATAAAATTGCAAGAGGAATAAATTCTGCAATTCAAAAAGAAAAAGCATTCGAATATGCGAAAGACATTTATGAAAATGGAACAACAGCTGAAAAAAAGAAATTAAATACTGTTACAGTCGTTTACGATGAAGAAAACAATAAATACTATTACGGGATGAATGGTGGCATCGAATTGCATAATACCCCTAAAAACGCTATACTATTTGGTGATAAAACTCATGAAGGAATTCTTCCTAAGAAAAAATTGAACAAATTTCCTTTAGGAAATTGTTCTGAAGTCGACGCAGTGAATCAAGCATTAAATGCTGGTGCAAAATTAGAGCATCTTCATTTAACAACACTAGATGTAAAGCGCAAAAACATACGTAAACATAACATTGTTGGAAAATGTTCTTGTAAAAATTGTACCACTACTTTTAAAGGTAGAGTCAAGAAAAATAATACAGAATGGGAGGATTAAGAATATGAACAAAAAAGATTTCGAAAACATATCAATGAATGGAAGATTAGCATATCAATTAATGTGCGTTGAAAGATATCTTGTTTCAAAATACCCAAACAAAGATTTTACAAAACTCATGGAGCTTCTATGGCAAGTAACAAACGGAATGTACTGGGATACTTTCTCCGACTATGTGATGGATTTAGAACCATCAACCTTATTTGAATTTAATACTTATGAAGAACAAGAATGGTTACGTTTATCTAAAGAAGAGTACAAGGAATTAACTCCTTGTATGAAAGGATTAGATAATGTAGTAGATGATTTATTTGAAACGCTAAAAGAGCAAACATTTGTATACGCATATACAGAAGTACCTAAGAATACTAAAGAATCTATTGATATTGTCTTTGATACTATTAAATTCTTAAAACAAGAAAAGATTAAGTTGCCCGATGTAAAGTTTGTAGAATTCTCTACTATTGACCAACAAGATGGCTGGGGAAATAGTTTTGATGGAACAAAATTATCAATAATACTAAATAGTTAATTATAAAAAAGGCTGCTAGAAACAAATAATTCTTAGCAGCCCTTGTTATTAGTTTTTCAATTATTATTCTTTTTCTAAAGCAAGTGTTCTTGTTGTCAAATCACATACTTCAGTTGGTCCATAATATTGAATAGCTCCTGGATATGTGAATGCTGTTTCTTTTGCCCATTCATCTCTATGAGCTTCAAAATATTTAAATGGTTTGCCTTCAAGTTCTACTAAAGCCTTCTTTATAACTGGCTTATCTTCTCCATGTCTTCTTTCGATATTCATCATCTTAGTGATTGGCATACCACCAGCAACCCATTCCTCAGCTGGCTTAGATAGATTTGAAACTTTAGATAGATATCCATTATAACCATATTGGATAAGCATAAATGCGTTGTATCCTAAAGAATAGCAATAATCAGCATCAAAGTTTGATGGGAAGGCACATCTTCCTTCATAACCAAAGAAATGGTGTAATGGAGAGAATTTACCCTTATAAGTTCCAGCCTTCTTTCTTGCATCAAGATTTGCTTTAACTAAAGCTGAGAATAATTTTTCAGATTCGATTAAAGATACTTGAACGTTTCCATGTGGATCTCTTTCCAAGAATAATTGTTGTTGAATTGTTGTTGGAAGAATAGCGAATACTGACATAGATTCCTTTGTTAAACCTTTTTCAATAAATGCATATTTATCTTCCCAAGTAGCCAAAGCATTAAAAGCGTCTGCTTTGCTTCCTGCAAGTAATTCATTAATTTCATGAATTAATACAGAAAATTCTGGAACAAATTCTACAACACCTTCAGGAATGATAGCTACACCAAAATTCATTCCTTTTGCGGCTCTAGCAGCAACTGAATCGGCAATGTAATCTGCGATTTGAACTAATGACATTTTCTTAGCAGCAACTTCTTCTGAAATTAAGCAAATGTTTGGTTGAGTTTCTAAAGCACATTCTAGAGCAACGTGAGAAGCTGATCTTCCCATTACTTTAATAAAGTGCCAATATTTTTTTGCAGAATTTGCATCTCTTTCAATATTTCCAATTAATTCACTATATGTCTTTGTAGCTGTATCAAAACCAAAAGAACATTCAATATCTTCGTTCTTTAAATCTCCATCGATTGTTTTTGGACAACCAATTACTTGAACTCCTGTATTATTTGCAGCAAAGTATTCTGCAAGGACAGCAGCATTAGTATTAGAATCGTCTCCACCGATAATTACAATAGCTGTAATTCCATGTTTTTTACATACTTCTGCAGCAATTGCAAATTGTTCTTTTGTTTCAAGTTTAGTTCTTCCTGAACCAATGATATCAAAACCACCAGTGTTTCTATATTGATTAATATATTCATCATCAAAAATTAGATAATCGTCATCTATTAATCCGCTTGGACCATTTTTAAATCCGATTAAAACATTTTCGCTATTTGTTGCTTTTAATGCATCATATAATCCGCTAACAACATTGTGTCCACCTGGAGCTTGTCCACCAGATAAAATAACTCCTACTACTTGTTTCTTTGCTTGAGAAGTATTTTTACCCTTTTGGAAAGTTATTTCATTCTTTCCATAAGTATTTGGGAACAATTTTTCAATTTTTTCTTGATCTGCAACACTTTGTGTTTTACTTCCTTCTTTAACACAAATGTCAGAAATTCCATTTCTTAGCATTCCAGGCAACTTAGGTACATATTGATATCTTGCCTTTTGTAAAGGTGATAAATTCATCTTTCTTTCTCCTTCTATTTTGTATATTTTATAGACCAAGCGTTACCGCTTCATCATATAGTTCTTTATTAAATACTCTCTCTCTTGCAAGAGCTTCTGCAATATCATCAGCAATAATATGGTTATCTCTAATACCAACAACTTTTCCACCAATATCTTGCAATAATAAATCTACTGCTTTCTTTGCAAATTGAGCAGCAAGCAATCTGTCTTGCATAGATGGTGTTCCTCCTCTTTGGATATATCCTAGAGTCGTTGTTTTAATTGAACCTGTTACTCCACCGTCTTTTAATTGTTGTTTCAATTCTTCTGCCTTCATAACACCTTCAGCTAAAACTATTATATCTGATGTCTTTCCTATTCTTTGATTAACTTTTATTTTTCTAACAAGTGCTGGAATATTACATTCTAATTCTGGAACCAATATAGATTCTGCACCGCCACCAATTCCTGCATATAGAGCAATATCTCCACATTTTCTTCCCATAACTTCAATAATACATACTCTATCATGAGATGTCATTGTATCTCTTAAGTTATTAATAGCACTTAAAACAGTGTTTACTGTTGTATCAAATCCTAAAGTATAATCCGTATAAGCTAAATCGTTATCTATTGTTCCAGGAATACCTATAACTTTTACGCCAAACATTTCATATAAATCTTTAGCTCCTCTATAGCTTCCATCTCCTCCGATAACAACTAGTCCTTCTATTTCATAAGCATCTAGATTATCTGCAGCAATTTGAATATATTCTTTTTCTTTAAATTCTGGACAACGAGAAGTCTTTAGGATTGTACCTCCTCTTTGAATAATATCTGAAACAGATCTTTTATTCATTTGGAAAATTTTATTGTTTACTAAACCAGTATATCCTCTTTCTACGCCATATACTTCAAGTCCACTATTTATTGCATATCTTGTTACGGCTCTAACACAAGCATTCATTCCTGGTGCATCGCCACCACTCGTTAATACAGCAATCTTTTTCATTTTTTGCTCGTATAATACATTTTAGATTTAACTAGATCAATCATCTTAGTTAGATGTATTATTTTCTAACTCGCGAATATTATAGTATATTATTTAAAAAAGTTACTAATTATTTTAATAATTTTTAATTATTAATTACAACTTTTACTTTATCCCTACCAAAAGTGTCAATTATCATCATTTCTATAGCATCATCGACATTTATGGTATTAGGATAACTATACAATTTCTTTCTATATTGTATTTTAATGATATCGTTTCCCGTATTTCTTGCACCAACGATATGATACAATCTGTTATTTAAAATCTCAAGTTTATCATCATCTGGGCACAAAATATAAACAGTTTTAGATGATTTAATTTCTTCTTTTTTCTCCACAGCGTTTTCATTTTTATCAAGCAAACTAATTCTAGAAACACCTATGCTTACTTGCCCTTCCTTGAAATTCAATCTTCCTGTAATATCTACAACAATATCATTTTTTAAGAAAGACTTACATGCTTCATAGGTAGATGCGAACATAACAACCTCAACAGTACCATATAAATCCATAAACTTTGCTGTCGCCATAATAGAACCTGATTTAGTTTTTTTCTTTATAACGTCATCTAAAAGTCCTGCTATTCTAATTGTTTTGCCGTCATATTCACGTATTATTTCCTCTTTTTCTAAAGAATCTTCGATATCTTCACTCTCTTCATCTTCTTCTGAATCATCGCCACTAGACAAAGCTGCAGCAATATCTCCCAAATTAAATGTGAATTCTTTTAATTCTTCCTCATATTCCTCAAGTGGATGACCGGACATATAAGTGTTTAACACTTCTTTCTCCATCGAAAGTAATTCAAGTTTATCAAACTCTTTTCTCTCAATTAGTTTCTCTTCTTGTTCTTCTTGCATAAAGTCAAAGAAAGATAATTGGCCTGATTCTTTGTTCTTAATATCGTTGTTTGCTCTTGATAATACTCTTGGATAATTATCAATAATTGTTGCGCGAGTATGTTTAAAGCAATCCATTGCTCCTGCCTTAGCAAAATTTTCTATTGTTGTTTTATTTGCAGCACCAGAAGCGCAGTTTCTTTCACAAAAATCTGTTAAAGACTTATAATCTCCATTTGCTTTTCTTTCTTTAACAATATCATCTGCAACTTGAATACCAATATTCTTTATGGCAATTAATCCAAATCTAATCTTACCATTTTCAACTTTAAATAAAGCTTCACTCTTATTAATATCAGCTGGCAAAATTTCAACACCATATTTTTTTGCAAGAGATATGTATTTAAGCAATTTATCCGTTTTTGTAATTCTATTATTCAAAATAGCGCATACAAGTTCAACTAAATGGTGACGCTTTAGATATGCTGTTTGATATGCAACGTGTGCATACGCAGCAGCATGCGACTTGTTGAAAGCATATGTGGCGAACTTTTCCATAGCGTCAAACGTCTTTGTAGCAGCTTCTTCGTCAATACCTCTTTCTTTTGTTCCTTGCATGAATTTGCCTCTTTCTTTAGCCATAACTTCAGGTTTTTTCTTACCCATAGCACGTCTAAGCATATCGGCTTCTCCAAGCGTATATCCCGCCATAACACGAGCTGCATTCATAACCTGTTCTTGGTAAACGAAAAATCCGTAAGTGCTATTTAAAATTGGAGCTAAACTCTCATGATAAAGTGTCACTTTTGAAGGATCATTTCTTGCTGCAAGATACGCATCAATATTATCCATTGGTCCAGGTCTATACATTGAGATACCTAAAATTAAATCTTCAATATTATTAGGATGCAGTTTAGTCATAAACCCTCTCATACCGCCTGAATCTAATTGGAATACAAAGTCTGTATCTCCTTGCGAAATCATTTCATAAACGCTTTTATCATCTACGCCTATTTTGTCAAAATCTATTACTTCACCAGTTTGTTCCTTTACATACTTTATTGCGTGGTGAATATCTGTTAAAGTAATCAAGCCTAAAAAGTCCATCTTTAATAGGCCCAAAGCTTCTGTTTCTGTCTTTTGGAATTGTGTGATTACATCAACTTTATCTTTTTTCTTTTGAATAAGAAGTGGACAAGCGTTGATAACCTCCGTATCGCAAATAACAACACCTGCAGCGTGCATGGAAATATTCTTAGGCATTTCTTCAAGTTTCTTTGCCATATCAACAACTTCTTTTATTTCAGGTATTGTATTATACGCTTCTATAAAATCTGGTATGCCAGGGATATCATCGCCGTCTTTATTCTTTGCATTTCCAAGTGCTAAATCAATTGTTAATTTAGGATCTGTTGGAAGCATTTTTAAAACCTTATTTACCAAATCTAAAGGCACATCATATACTCTAGCCACATCACGTATTGCGTTTTTTGCCTTTAAGGTTCCTAAAGTAAGAATTTGACATACCTTATCTCTGCCATATTTATTAACTACATAATCTATTACTTCGCCTCTTCTTTCTGTACAAATATCTATATCAAAATCTGGAGGAGAGTTTCTTTGTGGATTTAAAAATCTTTCAAACAAAAGATCAAATCTTAATGGTTCAACGTTAGTAATACCAATTGCATATGCAACAATTGATCCAACACCGGAACCACGCCCAGGACCAATTGGAATATCGTTTTCTCTTGACCAATTTATAAAATCCCAAACCACAAGATAATACGAATCAAATCCTTTAGTATGTATAACATTTAATTCCATATCGGCTCTTTCTCTTATTTCTTGGCTATAGTTTTCTCCATATCTTCTTATAAGCCCTTCATCAGTTAATTTTCTTAAATAAGATTCTGGTGTATATCCTTGTGGTGGCACATAAGTTGGATATAACTTTTCAATTTGATTTTCAATAAATCCAAGGCCTTTGCATTTTTCCATTATCTCTACAGTATTTGTCAAAGCTTCTGGAATCCAAGAGAATATTTGTTGCATTTCTTCGTAGCTTTTTAAGTAAAACTCTTCAGAATCAAACTTCATTCTTCTCTCATCAGACAATCTAGCTCCAGTTTGAATACAAAGCATTACATCGTGCGCTTGAGCATCAGATTTTTTAATATAGTGTACGTCATTTGTTGCAACGACTTTTGCTCCAATTTCTTTTGCCAATTTAGCAAGTAGTGGCAATATTTGTCTTTCTTCTTGAATCCCATGATCTTGCAACTCAATATAGAAATCTTCCTTGCCAAAAATCTCTTGCAACTGCAAAGCATACTCTTTTGCTTTTTCATATTCATTGTGAAGTAAAAACTGCGGTATAACACCAGCCAAACATGCAGAAAGGCATACTAGTCCTTCGCTATGTTGTCTAATTGTCTTTAAATCTATACGTGGCTTACCATAATAACCTTCTATATAAGATAGGCTGGTAAGTTTCATCAAATTGTTCAATCCCTCTTGTGATTTTGCAAGCAAGACTAAATGGTTATAATCATATCTTCTTGTAGAATCTTGTTTACTCATGTCGTCAACAGTGTAAAACTCATTGCCGTAAATCACATTAAATTCTCTATCTTTTGGTATTAATTTTTTAAACGCTTTTAATGTTGAATATGCAGTAAAAGAGGCCATCATATTACCATGATCAGTAATTGCAACACCTGGCATTCCTAACCTTAAGCACTCGTCAAAAAGTGGCGAAACGCTGCCATGCAACAAACGTGCTGCTCCGTCAAGTAAACTATACTCAGTGTGCACATGTAAATGCACAAATGGAACTTTTTCTCCTGGTTCTACTTTTGTAGTTAAATCTGCCATAACTATTTATCCCTCTATTTCTTCTGCCATTTTTTCAATTTTCTTTAGCGCTCTATTTAATGAACTTTTTGTTATATTAAGTTTTTTACTTAAAACGCTCATACTTGATTGTTTATCTTCAAGTCTTGCTCTGCATACCATTGCAGTTTTTTCATCAAGTTTATCATATCCAAAATGGGCTATTACTTTTTCAATCAATTCTATGTATTTTATATTAGCACTCATTGTTTTATCCACATTTGATGCCATAATATTTGATGTTCTATTTAATTTATTATTAACTTCTCTTTCTACGTTTACTTCACTTAATTTTATAACGCTTTTCATTGCTTTTAAAAAAGCTAGAATATCTTGAACGTGTTCTGAAGACTTTGTATAAAGCGCATAGGTCGTTTCTCTATCTATATAAGATAAATTTAAATTACACTCTTCTAGTTTTTTCTTCAAACAAAGCGCATAATTTTCTTCTGTAAAAGATAATTCTAAATGGTATCCACGCTCTTGTTCAATCCCTCCTGGAAAGTACACGCTTCCTACACTTACAAACACGCCTTGCATATAGCTTTGCACTTTTGCATAATTTGTCATTGATTCTATATATGAGCAGTTATCATCGACAATATATTTATCGTTTTCAAAATGTGACAAATGCATTTGATGTAACATATCATTAGCTTTTTTGCCTTCAACAATAAGTGAACACAAATTACTGTCCGAGGAAGAAAAATTAATTTCAACATCAATGTTAAACAATTCTTTTATTAAATCACATATCTTTAGAGCAATTTGTCTTGTTTTACATTCATATACTAAAGAAAAAGTGTGACCCTTATATAGTTCGATTGAACCCATAAGCTTTGTCACAGCGGTCAAAAAAGACAATTCATCTTGTTTGTCTTTTCCTACTTCTTGCAATATTTCTTCAATAGTATCTTCAGTATAATTCATTATTGTTTAGACCTTAAGACAAGAGGCTTGTCCCCTATATTTATTACTCTATCCTCGATTTTATATTCTTCTACCAACTTTAGGGCATAATCACACTGTCCAATTTGTTCAATTTTATGCGCATCAGAGTTCACGATAAAATTGCAACAAGTAGAAAGTAATTCTTCTAATCCTTGCTTATTTGGAACTGAGTGACGAGTAGAGATTTCTACGTATGTTCCATAATCCGAGCATACTTTTCCTATTTCTCTATAATCCACTAAAAGATTAAATCCTGGATGTGTCACAACATCGATTTTATAGTTTTTTATCATGTTTATAAATGCTTTAGTATTTTTCTTTTTTTGAGCGCTTGAACATATTCCTGCGTTTCCAAACATTGCTGGAAGAACCATATTAAACATTGGTGCAATGCTACGCTTTGTTGCAGATAAATGGTATCCGCATAATATGATATCCATTTCTTGTTCTTGCTCTTTAGTTAAATCGACCTCGCCATCCATTGTGATCAAGTTTGCTTCAACCCCTAAAAGGACTTTTATGTCTTTTTCATTAAGATTCTGCACTTGAAGTTTCATTTCCTCAAAAGATTTTGGTGTTAAACCTGCAAAAGGCTGGCCAAACCCATGATCAGTAATAGCAATAGCTTTAAGACCTAACTGTTTTGCTCTATTAACATTTTCAGCAATAGTTCCCTTTCCATGAGAAAACACTGTATGAGTATGGTAATCTGCATTAATTGATAAAGACATCTTTTCCTTTTATTAATCTTTAGATTAATATTACTTCATATTGTAATCGAACCTTAAACTCCTTGTCAACCTTGCTTTGTGCTAGATTAGCAAGCGTTATAAAATCCGTGCTTGTAGCCCCTCCAAGATTAATTATAAAATTTGCATGTTTATTAGATATCATGGCATTACCTACTTGCATTCCTTTAAGTCCAGCCTTTTCGATATAATAACCTGCGGAAATGTCGTTTGCCTTTTTAAATACACTCCCAAGTGATGCTTGTGCTGGCTGTAATTTTTTTCTAAAATCCATATATTTATTCATTCTTGCTTGAACAGCAAGTTTGTTATCTTCTTTAAGTTTAAGCATTACACCAAATACAACGATCTTTGTTTCTAAAATTTTTGAATGTCTATATGAGTATAATAAATCTGCGCATTTTACTTGTTCATATTTTCCGTCAATTAATATGTCTACAAAATCTATTAAGTCGCATATTTCTCGATTAAATGCTCCTGCATTCATAGCAACAGCACCGCCTATAGTTCCTGGAATTCCTATTAATTCCTCTATACCAGACAAGCCTTCTTCCTTTGCTAAAGATACAATTTTAGATAATAAAGCTCCTGCTTCGGAGTATATACAATTATTTATTTTTGCGCACCTGTTTATACTTTTTGTACAAATAAAAGCACCCTTATATCCTGAATCGCTAATCAATATATTGCTACAATTACCAACAATAGTATAAGGAATACAAATATTATCTAACTCTTGTATAATATTTTTTATTGAATGAGTTTCTTGCGGGTAAATTACATAGCGAATTTTTCCACCGCTTTGAAATAGCGATAGGGATTTTTGATTATATTTGATTGAGCAATTAAAACGTTTAAAATAATCAATATACTGCACAATAAAAATTATGCAATTGCAAAATAAATATTACTTTTTTCTTAAAATATATACTTCAAGTGGATCTATAACTATTCTTTTATCATTAAATACTCGTCTTGATAATAAATCAACATATTCGCCATCAAGTAAATACGATGCTCTAATTTCTCCGCTGTTAGCAAGAAGGATAATTGAACTATCATTATTCTTTCTTTCTATAATTAGATAATCATCTTCTTTTATATTGATATCGCCAAGAATTTCTTCTTTATATTTCTTTCTAATCTCTCCTAAAGCCTTATAGTGTGACAATAGTTCATTGTTAATTGCATCCCACTTCATTGTTTGTCTATTTAATGGGTCTTCAAAACCTTGCATTCCTATTTCATCACCATAATAAACAGATGGGATTCCTGGAAGTATGTACTGTATAGAGGAAGCAATCTTCATTCTTTTAATAGCAGTTTTTAAACATCTATCATTTAGCACGTAATTTTGTCTTTCTTCTTTTGATTGAGGTACATACTCGCATCCAAGTGCAGTTAAAGCTCTTACTGTATCATGAGTGCCAATTAAATTCATTGAAACATCAAGCGATTGTTTTGGGTAATGTTCAACAATTGAATCTATACTCTTTTTAAAATCAATTGCACTTCCGCCTAAAGTGTAGTTTAATATTGCATCTTTAAAAACATAATTCATAACGCCGTCTAATTCTTCGCCTTGGAAATAATGTCTTCTGTACTCATAAGCAATTTTATTAGAAGCATCTTCCCATACTTCCCCAATTATCACAGCGTTTTTGTCACATTTTTTTATGGTTTTTCTTATTTCTTTTACGAATATCTCTTGAAGTTCATCTACAACATCAAGTCTCCAACCTTTTACGCCCATGCTTGTCCATTTCTTAATAACGCCATTTATAGGATTCGTTATTAAATCTCTAAATCCATTTGGCACAGGTTTAATTGTTGGGCACACTGTGACGCCCCACCAACAATGATAATTATCTGGAAAATCATAAAATGTATACCAATTATAATATGGACTTTGTTGTGACTGATAAGCGCCTATTGAATTGTATGTATTAAATTTATTGAAATATAAGCTATCCGCTCCTGTGTGATTAAATACTCCATCAAGCATAATTGATATGCCTTTTTCTTTTGCTTTATCAATTAGTTCTTTAAATTTTTCTTCATCTCCAAGAAGTTCATCAAGCATATGATAATCTCCTGTATCATATCTATGATTAGAAGATGATTTAAAAATTGGAGATAGATAAATCATATTTACATTTAATGATTTTAAATAATCTAATTTATCTATTATTCCTTGGAAATTACCACCATAAAAATCGTTGGCTCTATATACTCCATCCGTGTCTTTAAGTGTTAGTGGGTCATTCCAATTTTTTAATACGCCCTTTTTATTAAAGACAGCTTTTGGGTCATTTCCTTTATTGAATCTATCTACAAAGATGTGATATATAATACCGCCTTTTATATCATTTGGGGTATTGTAATCTTGATCAAAAATAGTTAATTGAAAACCTTTGTTATCATCATCGAATCTTATATCGCCTTCTTCTGTTGATAAATTAAAATGATACCAATAAAGTCCTACATCTAAATCATTCACCTCTACATTAAAACACGAATATCCATCTTTTGAATTAACATAATTTAAAGGATAGTCAACATATTCGTCACGTTCATCAAAATAAACACGCAATGTAATATTGTTGACAAAAACCCCATCTTTACAATAAATGCTAAATGATACGGTCTCGTTATTTGAGACCGCACCAAATGGCGATTTGCATTTTAAATCGTGTGGATTGAAATAGATTTCCATGCTTTTCTATTTCTTCTTTTTATTAGTAAATTTAACTGGTTTTAAATGCCAAATTCTATCTACATATTCTTGAACAGCTCTATCTGATGAGAAGAATCCAGCATTAGCAGTATTCATCAATGACATTCTAGCCCAACGTTCTTTATCTGAATAAGCCTTATCTAATCTGTCTTGTGCATCGCAATAAGATGCAAAATCAGCAAGAACCTTATAGTGATCAGCATTTCCTAAAATTAAGCTATCAGCAATCTCGTTGAATTGAACTCCAGCGATTCCTGATCTTAATCCATCGATAACAGCTCTTATTCTTGGATTTGAATGATAATAACTTGAAGCTTCATATCCTCTTCTATTTAATTCATCTACTTCTGAAGCAAGCAATCCAAAAATAAAGATATTTTCGTCTCCTACTCTTTCGTGAATTTCGATATTTGCTCCATCCATTGTTCCGATTGTAACAGCACCATTAATCATGAATTTCATGTTACCTGTACCTGAAGCTTCCTTACCTGCAATGGAAATTTGTTCTGAAACATCACTTGCTGGCATAACTATTTCTGCTAAAGATACACGATAGTTTTCTAGGAATACAACCTTAATCTTTCCTTTTATATCTGGATCGTTATTAATTTGTTCACCCAAACAATAAATTAATCTTATTATTTGTTTTGCCATATAATAACTTGGAGCAGCTTTTGCACCAAATATAAATGTTCTTGGATTTATATCTAAATCTGGATTTGCCTTTAATCTATAATATAAATCTAAAATATGAAGAGCATTTAATAGTTGTCTCTTGTATTCATGTAATCTCTTAACTTGAACGTCAAATATAGAATCAGGATTTACCTCAACTCCATTGTTTTCTTTGATGTATTGAGCAAGTTTAATTTTGTTTTCTTTTTTAATCTTAAGAATGTTATCCAAAACTTCTTTATTGCCCTTAAATTGTTCAAGTTTCTTTAATTCGTTAGCATCTTTTAAGAATCCTGGTCCGATAAGTTTCTTAATGTAATCACTTAGTCCTGGATTTGATTGAGAAAGCCATCTTCTATACGTAATACCATTAGTTACATTTGTAAACTCCATTGGGTGCATTACATAATAGTCATGGAATATATCGTCTTGCAAAATTTTAGAGTGCAATTGAGATACACCATTAATTGTATTTGATGCAGCAAGGCACAAATTAGCCATCTTAATTTGATTGAAAGACAATATTGCATTGTATGCAACTTTATTCCAATCATTTGGATAGAATGCCCAAAGTTCATTGCAGAATCTTTGGTTAATTTCACAAATAATTTGATAAATTCTTGGCAACAATTGCTTAAACAAATCTTCTGGCCATTTCTCAAGAGCTTCAGCCATAACGGTATGGTTAGTATAAGAAATTGTTCTTTTTACCATATCCCAAGCTTTATCCCAAGAATAACCATATTCATCTAAAAGCAATCTCATCATTTCAGGAATACACAAAGTTGGGTGTGTATCGTTAATATGAATGGCTACCTTATCTGGAAGAGAATCCAAATTTCCATAGTCTCTTAAATGTTTCTTGAATATTGACTGCATAGAAGCAGAAACAAAGAAATATTGTTGTTTTAAACGTAATTGTTTTCCTTCAATGTGGTGATCTGCTGGATATAAAACTTTACAAATACTTTCAGCTAAAGCTTTTTGTTCAAGGGATTTAACATATTCTCCTTGTGAGAATAATTGCATATCAAAATCCATTGGGGCTTTTGCTGACCATAATCTTAGTTTATTAACAGCATCAACGTTATATCCTGATACATTCATATCATAAGGAACTGCGTCAACTACATAGCAATTTACATGGTCAATGTATAATCTACCATTTTCCCATCTTTGATTAATTTGTCCACCAAACTTAACTTGGAAAGTATCTTCCTCTCTTGGTGCTAACCAAACATCACCATTTTGTAGCCAATCATCTGGCAACTCAAGTTGCCAACCATCATTGATTTTTTGTTTAAAAATACCATAATCGTATTTTATTGAAAAACCACTAGCAACATAATTTAAATTTGTTAATGATTCCATATATGCAGCAGCAAGTCTTCCCAAACCGCCGTTTCCCAATCCTGCATCAGGTTCAATATCATATATTTCTTCTAAAGTGGTTCCAAAATCTTTGCACACTTTCGCAAAAGTATCTGTTAATCCAAGATTGAACAAATGGTTCTTTAAAGATCTTCCTAAAAGGAATTCCATAGACATGTAATACACTTGTTTGGTTTCTTGTTCAACTCTTTTTCTTTTGAAAACCAATCGTTTTTCTGTCAATATGTCTCTTACTGTATAACATATTGCTCTGTATAATTGATGTTTACTACAGTTGTCTACTGTTTTACCAAAGTATCTTTGACATTTATTCTCAATTATACTTTTCAATTCTGCTTCTGTTATGTGTTCCATAAATATTTAAGCCTACCTTTTTTGTATTTTATATTTGCTTATATAATTCTATATATTGATCAGCTATTGTCTTCCATGAGAAATCTTTTTTCATTCCATTATGAACGACCTTTGCCCAATCATCTTTATAGTCTCTATATAATCCGACTGCTCTTTCAATAGCGTTCAGCATGTCAGAAGCATTATAGGTAGCAAAAGTAAACCCATCGCCTGTGCCATCTACATGATTATAAGCTTGAACCGTATCTTTTAATCCTCCAGTCAATCTTACGATTGGAACTGAAGCATAGCGCATTGCTATCATTTGCGATAATCCGCATGGTTCAAATTTAGATGGCATCAAAAACATGTCTGAAGCTCCATAAATCTTACTAGCCATATCAGCGGAGAAATTGATTATAGCTCTTAGTTTTCCAGGATATCTTGATTGCATATCTTTTAAGATATTTTCATATTTCCAATCTCCTGTTCCTAAAACTACTACTTGAACATCCATATTTAAGATTTTGTCCATAACTGCTGTTACCAAATCTATTCCTTTTTGGTGTGTTAATCTTCCAACCATACCAATCATAGGAACATTTTCATTTTCTGGTAAGCCTAAAAGTCTTTGTAAACCAACTTTATTAAACTTTTTGTTTTCCAAAGAATTAATGTCATAGTTTACAAATAATGACTTATCCGTTTTTGGATTGTTCTTTTCCTCATCAATTCCGTTGATAATGCCAGATAATTTAAACTTTCTTTGTCTTAAAATATCTTGCATTCCATATCCGTAGAATGGATCAAGAATTTCATTTGCATACGAAGGAGATACTGTTGTAACCCTTGCTGCGCTTTCGATTCCACCTTTCATATAATTTGCACAATCTTTATATCTAACTAATTTTGATTGATCGTAATTTAATCCAAGAACATCTCCAATTATTCCTTCCCCGTATTGTCCTTGGAATTCAATATTATGTATTGTAAATACAGTTTGAATGTTTTTGCAATATTCATCGCCTCTATAGAAGCAATCTAAAAATACTGGAGTTAATGCTGTATGCCAGTCATTTGCATGAATGATATCCGGTTTAAAATCTATAATCTTTAATACTTCTAAAACCGCTTTAGAAAAGAATGCAAATCTTTCTCCATCGTCATAATGACCATATAGCCCATGTCTTTTAAAATAATATTCGTTATCTAAGAAATAATAAATAACTCCTTGATAATTATACATAAATACACCACAATATTGGCTTCTCCATGATACTTGAACATAACAATTACCAAGATATTGCATATTGTTTTTAAACTCTTGTGGGATACCTAAATATAGAGGCAACATTACTCTTGCATCAATACCTTTCTCGCACAAAGCCTTAGGTAAAGCCCCTGCAACATCTGCAAGGCCTCCTGTTTTAATAAAAGGAACAGCTTCCCCTGCAATAAATAAAACTTTTTTGCTAAATTGTGTTTTATTTTCAATTTTTGTCTTTGGAGCAGCAGCAACCGGCTTTTTAACTTCTTTAGCCTTTGCTACCTTTTGTGTCTTTGGTGCTGTTTTTACAGCCTTCTTTGTGTTTGCCATATGCAAAAACCTCCTTAAACAGTTTTATTTTTTACTATAACTATTGGATAAGAATTTGTGCCACTTATTCCCTTTTCTTCTGTAACTGTAACATTTTTATCTGTAATTACATAATCTAAAGATGCATTTTTCATTACACGACCATTTTCCATGATTATTGAATTAGTAATTTCTGCTCCTTCTTCAACTTTTACACCACGGAATAAAATACTATTAACTACTTTACCATTAATATCACAACCATCAGCGATTAATGAATTTTCAACAGTTGCATGAGCTCTATATCTTGTTGGAACGCTGTCCTTAACTTTCGTATAAACCTTTGCACCTTCAACTCCAAATAAATCATCTCTTACTTGTTCTTGAAGAATCTTCATGCTTTCGTTGTAGTAAGATTTAACATCATCTATAAGTGCACAATGGCCATTTACATGATAAGAATAAATCTTTAATTCGCTAGACTTTTGTTGTATTATGTTTTTCTCAAAATCTACAAAACCTCTTTCAAAAGTATCTCTAACTAATCTTATTAGAAGTTCTGTCTTTAATAGATACACATTGATTCCAATTTCACACTCTTCTTTAGAAGCAACTTGTGTGATTCTTGTTCCAACAACTCTAGAATCTTTATCTAAATCTAACAAAACTCTCTTTGATGTTGTTGGATTTGAAGTATATGTAAGCATAGTAATATCTGCACCTTTTTCTAAATGCTTAGCATAAACATCATCAAAATCGATATTGGCAATAACATTACTATTTGTGATAATTACATATTCTTCAGATGCTTTCTCGAAGAACTCCATAATACCATATAAAGCTTCAATCTTTCCTTTAAATACACTTCTTGTTGTATTAGAAGCATATGGAGGGAAAACTGTAATACCGCCATTTTTTCTATTTAAATCCCAATCTCTACCCATTCTAATATGGTCCATTAAAGAAGAATAATTTGAACGAGTAATAATTCCTATTTGTGTAATTTGGCTATTTACCAAATTAGACAAAGTAAAGTCTATACATCTATATCTACCAAATATTGGAAGAGAAGCTGCAGTTCTATGTAATGTTAATTCATTCAATTTTGTTTCTTGATCACTTGCAAAAATAACGCTCATTATATTATTCATAGCTGCACCTCCTAGTCAACCATTGCCTTAACAGGCACTACTTCGTTTTCTTTAACTTTTGCGTTTGGACCTACAACTGTAATTTGCCATTCGCCTTTAACTGGTCCTACTTGAGTATCTCCAACTTTTGCATTTTTATTTACAACAGCATTTTGTCCAACTATTGCAAATCTTACATCTGCGCCTTCTTCAATGTGAGCATTTGGCATAATGTTGCAATTCTCAACATATGCTCCTTTTGCGATTCTAACACCAGAGGAGATAACGCTATTGATAACTGTTCCCTCAATTTCACAACCTTCTGTAACCAAAGAGTTAACAATCTTTCCTGTTTGTCCAATATAGTGAGGTGGCTCAGCTGCATTTCTTGCATAAATTTTCCAAGAATTATCATCTAAGTTTATTCCAGATTCTTCGTTGATTATATCCATATTTGCTTCCCATAAACTTGCAATAGTACCAACGTCTTTCCAATAGCCTTCAAAATTATATGCAAATAATTTTTGACCATCTTTAAGCATGTTTGGAATGATATTTTTTCCAAAGTCATTGCTTGATTTTGGATCTGCTTCATCCTCAATTAAATATTTTCTCAATTTTTGCCAATTGAAAATATAAATACCCATAGAAGCATTTGTGCTCTTTGGTTGTTTAGGTTTTTCCTCAAATTCGTATACTGAATTATCTGGATTTGTATTCATAATTCCAAATCTTGATGCTTCTTCGATTGGAACATTAATTACTGCTATTGTGCAATCTGAACCTTTTTCTTTATGATAATCTAGCATTTTATCATAATCCATTTTATAGATGTGATCGCCTGATAAGATAAGTACATATTCTGGAGAAAACTTATCAATAAATGCAATATTTTGATAAATTGCGTTTGCTGTTCCCTTATACCAGTCTCCTGACTCTCCTGTAACATAAGGTGGTAAAACAAAAACTCCTCCGTTTAATCTGTCTAAGTCCCAAGGTTGACCATTACCTATATATTGGTTTAAGTCAAAAGGCTTATATTGTGTCAAAACACCAATTGTATCAATATTTGAATTTATACAATTTGATAATGGAAAATCTATAATTCTATATTTTCCACCAAAGGAAACCGCAGGCTTTGCTACATCTCTAGTTAGAGAATAAAGTCTCGTTCCTTGTCCTCCTGCTAATAACATTGCTACACATTCTTTCTTATTAGAAAACATGTAATATATCCTCCTTAATCTATAACTTTCTTTTTCTTTGTCTTTCTAACAGGCTTTGGTTTAATATATTGAACGCTGTTTGCTGGAATATGAATATTGATATATTGCTTTTCTCCATGCATTTCGCCTGCCACCGCTTTATATTTAACTGGCGAGTTTCCACATCCGCCATACAATTTGCTATCTGAGTTTAGGACAACATTATATGTTGTATTATCTGGTACTCCTATAGAATAATCCTTTCTTTCAACAGGTGAGAAATTAACAACAATAATTGTATAGTCTCCTTGTTTATCAAATCTCTTAAACACTACAATGTTTTGAGTATTATCATCAGGAATTATCCACTTAAATCCATCATACGTTGTATCTAATTCATACATTTCTTTATGAGACAAATAATATTTGTTCAAATCTTTTACAAAAGTTTGCAAATTTCTATGAGAATCGTAATCTAATAAAAACCAATCTAATTGCTTTTTAAAATCCCATTCAATAAATTGTCCAAACTCACATCCCATAAACAATAGCTTTTTGCCTGGATGCGCCATCATGAATCCCATAAAAGCTTTATCTCCATCAAATTTTTCTTGATATTCTCCTGGCATTTTATTTAGTAAAGAGGCTTTACCATGAACAACCTCATCATGTGAAATTGGCAAAATAAAGTTCTCGCTATATGCATATGTTATTGAGAAAGTTACATTATTATGCATATCTTTTCTGAAAAATGGATTTGCCGAAACATATCTTAACATATCATTCATCCAACCCATATTCCATTTATAGTTAAATCCAAGTCCGCCATCAAATGGTGGCTTTGTAATCATAGGAAATGCTGTAGATTCTTCAGCAATCATTATTACTCCTGGATTTTCAGATAAAATTGCAGTATTTAAAGCTCTTAAGAAATCTATAGCCTCTAGATTATAATTTCCTCCACCAATATTTGGTCTCCATTCTCCGTCTTTTCTTCCGTAATCTAGATAAAGCATTGATGCAACTGCATCAACTCTTATTCCATCCACGTGAAATTCTTTTGTCCAATACGTTGCAGAAGAAATCAAAAATGATTGAACTTCCTTTTTCGCAAAATCGAAAATTCTAGTACCCCATTCTTTATGTTCACATTTAAGTTCATCTTCATATTCATAAGTCTTACAACCATCAAATTCATACAATCCATGTGCATCTTTTGGGAAATGAGCAATAACCCAATCTAATAAAACTCCTATTCCGTTTCTATGAAGAGTATCAATAAAATATTTAAAATCGTCTGGCGTTCCATATCTTGATGTTGGAGCAAACATTCCCGTGACTTGATAACCCCAACTTCCATCAAATGGATATTCTGTAACTGGCAAGATTTCTACGTGAGTATAGTTCATCTCTTTTACATATTGAACTAATTCATTAGCTATATCTCTATAATTCATTACATTCCCATCAGCATGTCTTCTCCAACTACCAAGATGTAATTCATATATATTCATTGGACTTTCGTAGGTGTTTACTGTAGCCCTATTTTTTAACCATTTTGCATCTGACCATTTATACGTAGACTTATACAATTTAGATGCATTCTGAGGAGCCGTTTCCGCATGAAGAGCATATGGGTCGGCTTTCATTAAAATTCTGCCGTCTCTTGCTTCAATGCTGTATTTATAAATATCGTAAATCTTAGCACCTTCAACAAATCCTTCCCAGATTTCTTCTCCGACTTTTGACATTGGGTGCTTTGATCTATCCCATGCATTAAAATCTCCAACAACACTTACACTTTTAGCATGAGGAGCCCATACTCTAAAAATCCAGCCCTCTTTTCCGTTGACTACTTGTTCTTGTGGACTAAAAAGCTTATATGCTTGATGATTTGTTCCCTCATGAAAGAAATAAATTGGTGCTTTTAATGTCTCTTGCATTACGAATCTCCTTTACGTTTTATTAATAAAATTATAACATTTGCGCGCGTGAGATTCAACAAATATATGACAAAAATGAACTGTTTAAACCAGTTTTTTAGGGTAAATTTGACAAGAAAATAATAAAAAATGTGACTTGCAATTTAGTTGCAATGAGTCACAAAAAATAGCAGCCTCAAAATTGAGAGAAAATCTCGCCGAGCGAGGCATGAATTAGTAGGTCTGCTTTGTCATCAGCTGGAGTTGTTGATTTGTTTATTAAAACAAGTTTGTTGCCATTATAGAAATCTATTAAACTTGCAGCCGGCTGAACAATTAGAGAGGTTCCTCCTACTATAAGAACATCCGCTTGTGAAATTAGTTTTATAGATTCTTTAATCGTGCTGTTGTCTAATGGCTCTTCATATAAGACAACATCGGGCTTTACAATGCCTCCGCATTTACATTTTGGAATAGAACCGCTATTTTTTATAAACTCTGCATTATAAAATGATCCACAACTTTGACAATAATTTCTATGTATTGACCCATGTAATTCTAGTACATTTTTAGAGCCTGCGATTTGATGCAATCCATCAATATTTTGAGTTACAATGCCTTTTAATTTTCCTTGTTTTTCTAATTGCGCTAATTTTATATGCGTTATATTTGGCTTCGCATCAAGAATAAGCATCTTGTTTTTGTAAAATCTAAAGAACTCTTCCGTGTTAGATAAATAAAAAGAATGGGATATAATTCTCTCTGGAGGATAAGCGTATTCTTGATTATACAATCCGTCAACGCTTCTAAAATCCGGAATGCCTGATTCCGTACTTACCCCTGCTCCCCCAAAGAACACTATGTTTGTAGAATTAGATATCCATTCTTTTAAAATATCAAGTTTATTATTGTCCATTTTTATTACTTGTATAGACTTATTCCTCTATTTCAAATACTGTAGCTTCAAATGGTTTTAGTGTGTAATTTTGCAATGTTAAAGTATTAATCTCATCATAATTACTTATAGCAATGCTAGATGTTTTACATACAAGTCCTTGTGGTACTTTAAATTTGATTTCCTTGTTTTTAAAGTTACAAACAACAAAATATGACTTGTTTTGAAGCTTCCTTTGATATACAAACAAATCCTTGCTTTTTTCATAATATGGAATATAACTTCCCTTTATGATTATTTCTTTTCCTTTTCTAAAAGCAATAAACTTTTTGTAGAAATTTAAGATACTATTTGGATCTTCTTCACTTGCTTTTACGTTTATTTGTTTATAGTTTGGATTGATATACATCCAAGGCGTTGCGGTTGAGAAACCAGCATTTTCAGAATCGTTCCATTGCATAGGTGTTCTAGCGTGATCTCTTGCTCTTTTCGCCATAGCTTTTCTTGCAATTGGCATTAGTGGTGGACAAACCTTTTTCATAATGCCAAAAATTCGTCTTGCCATAATATCTTTATATTCATCATCTTTTAGAACCATATTTGTCATTCCGATTTCTTGTCCTTGATAAACATATGGCGTACCTCTTTGCATTTGCATTGCAACAAGAAGCATTTTTGCAGCATACTCTTTATTCTCTTGGCAATAGCCTACAAATCTTGGCCAGCTTCTTGGTTGATCGTGGTTTTCTAAGAACAACGTAGGTTGAGAAGTTAATGGCAAAGTTTGCCAATTTGATAAAATCTTTTTAAACTTTACTAAATTAAATTTCTTAGGAAAAACCATTAGTATTGAATCAGGAGTTGTAACATGTTCAAAAGAAAATACTGAATCTAATTCTTGTACTGATTCGTCAATACTGTTAAATGCATCTTTAAATGTTATTCCTTGAGACTCTCCTACAGTCATTGAATCCCACTTTCCAAAAGCTTTTTGATTCAATTCATGCATAAACTCATGATATCTTGGTCCCATACAATAATTATGCTTTCCCATAAGAGGTGCATCTTTTAATAGAGAACCATTTGGAAGATTGCCATTTTTATCATAAACCTTTGATATGTAAGTTATAACGTCACATCTAAAGCCATCTACTCCAAGTTCAAACCAGTAATTACAAATATCTGCTACTTCTTGTCTTACCTTTGGGTTCTCCCAGTTTAAATCGGGTTGTTTCTCAGAAAACAAATGCAAATAATATTCACCTGTTAATTCATCATATTTCCAGGCAGGGCCTACGAAATTCGACATCCAGTTATTAGGAGTTTTTTTACCGTTTTTGCCTCTACCTTTTCTCCAAATATAGTAATCTCTATATGGATTATCTTTTGATTTTCTGCTTTCTTGGAACCATTTATGCTCATCAGATGTATGGTTTACAACTAAATCCATTATTAGTTTAATGCCTCTATCGTGCATACCTTTTACCATTTCTTTAAAATCATCTAATGTACCAAACTCGTCCATTATATCTCTATAATCTGATATATCATATCCATTGTCATCATTTGGTGATTTATAAATAGGAGAAAGCCATACTGCATTTACACCTAAATCTTTTATGTAATCCAATTTTGAAATAATACCTTGTATATCTCCTATTCCATCTCCGTTAGAATCACAAAAACTTCTTGGATATATTTGATATACCACTGCATCTTTATACCATAATGTTTTTTCCATAATCCCTCCTAGTACTCTTATATTTTATCATAATTATTAATAAGTGAATATCCTCATTTTGATTTGACTATCTTTTGTCAATATCGTTAGAATAATGACATGAGTATTTTGACAATAACTGGACTAAGTCACATTTTTGATAACAAACAACTTTTTGATAATGCTTCCCTAACTGTTAACAATGGTGAGCATATTGGTGTTGTTGGACTAAATGGCGCCGGTAAATCTACTTTTATGAACATAATATCTGGAAAACTATCTCACGATTCCGGCGAGATAAAATGGCTTAATGGAATTAGATGGGGATATTTGGATCAACAGGCAACAATTGATAGATCTTTAACAGTTATGGAATACTTAAAAACATCCTTTCAGCACCTATATGAACTTAATGATTCACTAGAAAAAATATATGAACAAATGGGCTCTATAGAAGATATGGATGAGTTAGACAGATTAGTGCTTAAATCATCTAAAATGCAAGAAAGGCTTGAAGAGGCTAACTTCTATGATCTTGAAGCAGAAATAAAAAAAGTCGCTACAGGTTTAGGAATTCATAACTATGGCTATGACACTTCGGTTTCTAAATTGAGTGGCGGACAACGCGCAAAATTAATGCTAGCTAAGCTATTATTACAAAAACTTGATGTAATGCTTCTAGATGAACCAACCAATTTTTTAGATTTAGAACAAATCGAATGGCTAAACAAATATTTAAATAGCTTTAAAGGAACATTCATTTTAATTTCTCATGATACTCGTTTTTTGAATGATACATGTAAGATTATTATTAATATTGAAAATGCACAAATAGTTAAATATTGGTGCTCTTATGATGAATACTTAATTCAACACGAGCAAAAAGCACAACAATATGCAGACAACTATGAGAGACAGCAAAGAGAAATAAAGAAAATGGAAGAATATATAGCAAGAAATAAAGCTAGAGCTGCCACTGCAGGAATGGCCAATTCAAGACAGAAAATGTTAGATAAAATTGAAATATTACAAAAGCCTATTAACGCAGAAAAGCCAACTTTTTCTTTCCCATATATTCAAGTAATTACTCGCCATATGTTAGAAGTAAAGGATTTGCTTATTGGCTACAACAATAAGCCAATATTACCACCTATCAGTTTTTCTCTCGCATCTGATACCAAGTTATGGATAAGAGGAACTAATGGACTTGGAAAAACAACCCTACTTAAGACTTTAATACACAAAATACCTTCTTTAGGCGGTTCTTTTGATTTCCATTTATCTTCTAAAATTAATTATGTAGAACAAGATTTAGAATTTAGATCCAATCAAATTAGTGCTACTACTTTTATGAATGAAACCTTTCCTCGTATGAATTTCAAAGAGATAAGAAACCAACTTGCGCTTGTAGGATTAAAAGGCGAACTGGCAACAAAGCCAGTGGGAAATCTATCCGGTGGAGAGCAGGTTAAAATAAAGTTGTGCTCTATTATGCAAAAAACCTCTAATATTCTCATACTTGATGAGCCAACAAACCATTTGGATGTAAACGCAAAAGATGCACTATTTGAAGCACTAGCTAGTTATCCTGGAGCAATCTTACTTGTAACGCATGAACCAGAATATGCAGAAAGAATCTGCACTGATATATTTGATATCAAGGAAGAATACTAATATATTTTTTGGCTGATAATTTTATAATCCTTCCATTCAAAATCTAATTTTTTATTTCCTTTTAGATGATAGCCTGTTACCTTTCCATTTGGCCATTCTTTAGGAATAGCAGGAAGAATTTTAACATCTTGTCCATCATCATATACGAGCATTTCGAAAACTGCTGCGCTATAGCCGCAATTACCATCCATTTGATATGGAGGATGGAAATCCCATAGATTATCATATAGATTTTCGCTAATTAAAGATGAAATCATTTTATATGCATTTGCTCCATCTTTTAATCTAGCATATAAACAAGCTTTATTTGCTTTGCTCCAACCTGGATTTAACGAACCATGTTCTCCTCTATCTTCCAAACTCACTCTAGCTGCTTGCATTAAATCTGGAGTTTTTGAATTAATATCATAATATGGATATAATCCAAGTAAATGCGACGCATGTCTATGGTGATATTGACATCCGTGCAACTTATAAACTAGTCTTCTTAGGAATTTTGGGCCTTTCCATTCATCTTCTGTAATCCATTCTTTTATTTGTCCCCAACTGCCAACACTTAGTGGTTTTAATTTACTGCAAACATTTTCCAAAGATTCTATAAATGCCACATCGTCATTTAAAGTCTTTGCGGCTTCTATTGTATTTTTAAATAATGAATAGATTATTTCCTGCTCGTAAGTATTACCTTTTGTAATAGGTCCATGTTCTGGCGAATACGAAGGAGAAGAAACATATCTATCCAACTTTGAATCGTATTTTAAATTCTCTAACCAGAATTGTGCATTTCCCTTCATTGCAGAATATATTTTTTCTTTTAACACATCTTTATCTTGTGTATACAAATAATAGTTATAGCAATCTTGTAAAATCCATGAGCTAGCCGCAGGAGACCAACCCCAGTCAAAATCCCATCCTGGACAAGTCCAACCAAATGGAGTATTTTGAGTGTGGCATACCCATCCTTTTGATACATTGTGATACATTTTTGCTGTAACTGCTCCTGGCTTTTGCATTGATGAGATATAATCTAAAAGAGGAATTGCTTCATCAAATAGTCCCGCTTGGTATACATTCCAATAGCACATTTGCAAATTTACATTTAAGTGATAATCTGACTCCCAAGCTGGGTCTTCAATATCATTCCACACACCTTGCAAATTAGCTGGAAGCGAACCAGGTTGAGAAGAAGCAGCTATAAGATATTTTCCATAAGCAAAAACCAACTCTTCAAGTTCAAGTTTTTCATCATTGCTTGCACTCTTATTTTTATATTTTTGTAATAATACATCAGTATTAATTTCGCTTTGATATTCTGTTAATTCAAAAGTTTGTTTTTCAAAATTTTCTTTAGATTTTTTAACATGTCTTTCTTCAACAGTATTTTTATCATATTTAGATATTTGTCTGTCAATTATTTGTGATGGATCTTCTCCTCTATATGATGGATACACATTTGCATAGTCTGTTGCTGCAAACAAAGAAAGAGTCGTGTTTTTAGCATTTAAAATACTAACACCATCAGCAACTTTAATTTCTCCGTCTGTAGACAATAATAATCTCATTTCATATTTTAATTCATTATCTTCAAGAGAGCCTTTTAGCACTATTTTTTCTTGGTTGTATTCAATAATTGATCCTTTTAAATCACTTTTAACTTTAATTAAAAAAGAAGCAGGAGATGATGAAGAAAGAACTGAAACAATACAATTATCTTCAATGGAAGCAAAATGTTTTCTTTCATAATGAATGTTATTGCTATCATAACTAACATATGAAATTGAATCATTTAAGCATAATCCTCTTTCATAGTTTTCAACATTATTATGATTTAATTCAATATAAACATTTCCAAAAGGCATAAATCCGCCATAACCATCTTTTATTCCCACCAATTGTTGTCTAAGTTTTTTGGCAGTCTTTTCGTCATTATTTTCCAATGCTTCTTGAATCTTTTTTAAACTATCATATCTATCCAAGTTTCCACCCATATAATCTGGGCGAGACTTAGCTGGGCCTCCCTTCCATAGGCTTTTTTCATTAAATTGAAGTCTTTCCGTTGTTGTCAAACCAAAGACTTTCATTCCTAAAGCTCCATTCCCAATAGGAAGCGCATTCTTTTCCCAGCCTGCATGAGAGTCTTGAGCAGGCATTCCATATTTTAAAACATATCTTTTCATAGTTATATTATACTTTTAATAATTGTTTTTTTCTATATCTATAATTAATAAAAAAAATTGCAATTAAAAACCCCTTCTACATATATGCAAAAGGGGTTTGGATTTCTTATAAATTAAGTTCTAAACAATTATTTATTTAATAATTTTGAGAAATATTTAATTGTTCTAACCATTTGGCTTGTATAAGAATTTTCATTATCATACCAAGAAACAACTTGAACTTGAGTTTTGCCACCTTCCATTGGGATAACCATTGTTTGAGTAGCATCAAATAATGAACCATATTTCATTCCGATAACATCTGAAGAAACGATTTCATCTGTGTTATATCCGAATGATTCTGTAGCAGCAGCCTTCATAGCAGCATTGATTTCATCTTTTGTTACAGACTTGTTAACAACAGCAACTAAGATTGTTGTTGAACCTGTAGCTGTAGGAACTCTTTGTGCAGAACCGATTAATTTTCCGTTTAATTCAGGAATAACTAATCCGATAGCTTTAGCAGCACCTGTAGAGTTTGGTACGATGTTTTGAGCACCAGCTCTAGATCTTCTTAAATCTCCCTTTCTTTGTGGTCCATCAAGAATCATTTGATCTCCTGTGTAAGCATGAACTGTTGTCATGATACCAGCTTCGATTGGAGCTAAATCATTTAAAGCCTTAGCCATTGGAGCTAAGCAGTTTGTTGTACAAGAAGCAGCAGAGATAATGTTATCATTTGCTGTTAATGTTTCATGGTTAACATTGTAAACGATTGTAGGAAGATCGTTTCCAGCTGGAGCTGAAATAACAACCTTCTTAGCACCAGCATCAATATGAGCTTGAGCCTTTGCTTTTGAAGTATAGAAACCTGTACATTCCAAAACAACGTCAACGTCTAATTGACCCCATGGAAGTTCAGCAGCGTTTGCTTTTGCGTAAATTGTGATTTCCTTTCCGTCAACAATGATAGCACCTGGAACTACAACTGTCTTTCCATCTTCTGCTAATTGAGCATCCTTGAAATCTACTGTATGTCCCATTGCAACATAATTTCCTTGCATTGTGTCATACTTTAATAAGTGAGCTAACATTTTTGGGCTTGTTAAATCGTTAATAGCTACTACATCATAACCTTCTGCTCCAAACATTTGTCTGAAAGCCAAACGACCGATACGTCCAAAACCATTAATTGCAACTCTTACATTTGCCATAATAATATGTCCTCCAAAAATTAAAATTTATTATCTTTTTTTTATTTTTCAAAAAATATTTTAGCAATATTAAGTTTATTTAGCAAGCGATTTAACATATAAGTTAAATAGTGTTAATTGTAATCGTATTGTTTTTAAATAAAAATGCCCTTAGACACAAGGGCACTTAATGTTTAAAGCTAAAATTTAAAAATGGAATCGTTTTTTAAATTCTGCATATATAACTTCTCTTCCAAACACGAAAGAAAATGCTATTGTTACAAATCCTATTGAAGCGCTTACTATTGATGCAATGGCATTAAACTTTAGTAGTAATACTGCAATTAACCATATTATTTCTATTGAGCATAATACTATTGTTTGGAAAGCATATCTATACCAATTTCCGCCAATAAATACAATCATTAAAAATACAACATTTAGTATTGACAATAAAATTGGAGATATAATTCCAATCGATATATTTAAAGCATTACTCATTCCGTGAAAATAATAATGCAAAAATACAGCATTAATAAATATTATTGTCCATGTAAAAATACCAGATAAAATTTGCCTTGTATTGTGTGGATAAAATACATATTGTAAGATTGTTAACCATACGAAAGCCAAGCATGATGTTGCCACCAAAAATAGTGCCCAATTATGAGACATTATTGATGAAACCAAAAATGCCATTAAAATTATAGAAGTTAATCCAATAAATATATCTCTAACAAGCAATTTTACAGGTTTTTTCAATCCCTTTTGAGGATAACTACCTGAAACCATTGGCACAGAAGCATCTACAACGTCAGTATGAGCGCCACATAAAGGACAATTTATTTGATTGTCATTCATTTTGCAATTGCAATATTTACAAACTCTCATTATTGAACACCTCCATTGCCTTCTACGTATATATTTAATCCTAAAGAAGTTAATTCTCTTACAAAATCTCTTTCAATACTACTTCTTTCTACTGACCTTATAAAAGAAATTACGCATTTGTTATTAAAAGTAATACCGCTCATTGAAATTCCTCCAGATCTGTCGTCTTTTAATACAAACTCAAATCTATCTACAATGCTTTTTAATTCATCTGGAGCATTTAAATTTCCAACATTCGAAAATACTGTAGTGAAACCTTCTTCTCCCAAAGTTCCGCTAACAATTTTTAATGCAATATCTTTTAGGAAGATTGGAGCCATACGAATAAATAGATTTCTCTCGTCTCTCATATTTGCATTAATGCTCTTTTGAAGATAATCCATGTCTGTTCCTTTTTCTAGTTGTTCTTTTACTGTTTTAATGGTTTCTTCTAAAGATAACTCCATTTCATTTATTTCTATTCCAGTAAAATAAGCAAAGTTTCTCAAAGTTTCTGAAGGGAATCTTTTTCTTAAATTAATTGGAATTTGAATTATATATGGTTTAGTATCTCTATCAAAAGCTCTTCTTCTTAAAAACGCCATTGAGTAAACTGCTGTAAGAAAAACGGTAACTGTACAATTGAACTTTTTAGCAAGAGCTTTTAATTCGTTAGCATCCATAACTACATGTGTAACCACGCTTTCTTTTGTGTATTTATCTTTAATATGGTATGCGTGTTTAATTTCTCTTTTTATACAATTGCCTTTTGTAGCATAGTGGTCAAAACTATCTTGAATCTCTTCTTCTTTAACTTTATCTAGAACGTTTAAAGCACATTTATAATCTTTAATAGAACCATATTTTAATTCATAGTATCTAGTAATTAAAGTTGTTAAAAATATTGTTCCACCTGTACCATCTGTTAAAGAATGGAAAAAATCGCAAGCAATTCTGTTGTTTTCAACCAAAACTCTAAACAAATAATTTTTTCCATCAAGATTAATTGATCTACATGGATATTTACCACCATCTAAAACTTTAGGATTTTTTTCTACTCTTTCAAAATAATACCAGAAAAACCCTTTTTTTATTGTAACCATAAAGGTTGGCATTCTATCTACCATATCAAGTAATGCCTGATTTAATATATCTTTATCTATTGGGTCTTTCATAACAGCAGCAATTCTAAACACCATATTCCAATCACTAGAAGATTGAGGTGGATATACTTTTGCAGCATTATCTAATGAATACCATTCTGTAGGATTAAATTTTTCTCTAGTTGTAAGTTTTTGCACAGCTGGCTCTTGTTGAACTAATTGAAGTTTTACTCTATCTACATCTCCGCTTAATAATAAATCATATGAAATATTAAACATTTTAGTAATTGATTCTAATTGTTGAATATCTGGAATAGATGCACCTAGTTCCCACTTACTAACTGCCTTATCTGACACATTTAATTTCTCGGCAAATTGTAATTGAGTCCATTTATTATGTTTGCGCAATTCTAAAATAACTTTTCCTATTTTTTCTGCGTCCATACTTATTCCTCCTGACAATATTACTTTAAAATCCTATGCATATTTTATCTACCTAATCGTTCTCTACTGGGTATATTTTTCACTCTACTTCAAGTAGAATGCTAAAAAATTTAGGTAGATTTACTCTCCATTTACAAAATTATACCATATTTTTTATAATAAATGTGGAAATAAGAAAGAACCTCAATATTTTTTATTTTCTTAAAAACATAGAATTAATCAACCCGGTGATTTTTCTCTATGGTAAGCACACAAAAAAAATGAGCAAACATCGTAATTTTGCTCATTTTTTTTATTTTTAAACAATTATTTATTTTAGATTTTCAGGATTCAAACATTTTAATTCATCAAGCACAAAAATTCCGTCTTTTCTAACGAGTACATCATCAAAGTAGATTTCTCCACCGCCCATTTCTTTTGTTTGAATTAATACTAAATCCCAATGAACAGATGAATCATTTCCATTGTATGCATCATCGTAGCTTGCACCAGGAGTAAAGTGAATTGAACCTCTTATCTTTTCATCGAACAAAATATCTCCCATTGGATTCTCTACATATGGATTTACTCCAATTGCAAATTCTCCAACGTATCTTGCTCCATCATCTGTATCAAAAATTTCGTTAATCTCTTTATTATGATTTGAAGTAGCTTCAACAATTTTTCCATCTTTAAACAATAAAGATACATTTTCAAATTTAATACCATTTTCCACGCTTGGTGTATTATATGTTATTCTTCCGTTAACGCTATTTTTTACAGGAGCGGTATATACTTCCCCATCTGGGATATTGCATTTGCCTGAGCATTTAATTGCAGGGATTCCCTTTATAGAGAAAGTCAAATCTGTACCAGGTGCAACAATTCTAACCTTATCTGTCTTATTCATCAATTCAACAAGAGGAGTCATGGCATCATCCATTTTTTGATAATCTAAATTGCATACTTTAAAATATAGATCCTCAAAAGCTTCTGTGCTCATTGCACTCATAGCGCTCATTCCTTGAGTAGGATATCTAAGTATTACCCACTTAGTATGTTTTACGCGTGTATCTAAATGAACAGGTTGAGAATACTTTGATAAATAGATTTTCATTTTATCTGATGGTACATCGCTTTTTTCGAAAGCGTTTTCTCCGCCTCTAATACCAATGTATGCCTGCATTTTTTTCATTTTATAGTTGTCAAAATCTGCCATTTGTTCAGCAAGTTCATTGCTCATATTCATACAAATTTCTCTTTCAACTCTATTATCTTTTATTGAAACATAAGGATATCCGCCTGCTTTAACAACTTCTTGAACTAAGCAATTTACTAATTGATAATCAATTCCTGTTGCTTCAATGAAAACGTTTTCTCCTTTTTGAACTCTACACGAATAATTTACCAAATTATGCGCTAGTGTTCTTATTCTTTGGTCTAATAACATTACAAAACCTCCACATATTTAATCATAATGATTATACACCGAAATCAGTATATATAGACTAAAATATTTTATTTAGGATTTATTCTATTTATTTTGGTAATTATTCATGATATTTAAATTATTGTTTTAGGAAAAATATGATTCATAATATTATTATTTTTGTTTTAAAAAAAACAATAATATGCTAATATACTCTTGATAATTATTTTTAGGAGGTAATGGTTATGCCATTAATGAACACAAAAAAAATGTTTGAAAAAGCATACAATGGCGGTTATGCTATTGGAGCTTTTAATGTTAATAACATGGAAATCATTCAAGGAATTGTTGAAGCTGCTATGGAAGAAAATGCTCCACTTATTCTTCAAGTATCTAAGGGTGCTAGAAATTACGCAAACCCAGTATATTTAAGAAAGATGGTTGAAGCTGCTGTTGAAGTTTCTGGACTACCAATTTGCTTACACTTAGACCATGGTGATTCTTTTGAATTATGCAAAAGCTGTATCGATGGTGGATTTACTTCAGTTATGATCGATGGATCTGCTCTTCCTTACGAAGAAAATGTTGCTTTAACAAAGAAAGTTGTTGAATATGCACATGATACAACAAATCATCCATATGTTACTGTTGAAGGCGAATTAGGAACACTTGCTGGTGTTGAAGATGAAGTTTGCCATGAACACACAACATATACAAAGCCAGAAGAAGTTATTGACTTCGTTACAAGAACAGGTGTTGACTCTCTAGCTATTGCTATTGGTACATCACATGGTGCATACAAATTTAAACCTGAACAATGCACAAGAGATGAAAATGGTGTATTGGTTCCACCTCCACTAAGATTCGATGTTCTTGAAGCTGTTTCTGCTAAACTTCCAGGATTCCCTATCGTATTACATGGTTCTTCATCAGTTCCTCAAGAATTCGTTAGAATCATAAATGCTAATGGCGGAAAGATGCCAGATGCTGTTGGTATTCCTGAAGCACAATTAAGAAAGGCTGCTGCTATGAGCGTATGCAAAATCAATATTGACTCAGACTTAAGATTAGGTTGCACAGCTGGTATTAGAAAGCATTTTGCAGAACATCCAGAACATTTCGATCCAAGACAATATCTTGCTGATGCTAGAACAAACATTAAAACTGTTGTTAAACACAAATTAACAGAAGTTTTAGGATGCGCTGGAAAAGCTGACGAAATCTTAGCTGACTAATTTATAAAGCAATCAATTAAGACAGAGGATGTTTCATCCTCTGTTTTTTTTATTATTTTTTCCTAAAAATTTATATAAAAATAATTGACACATTATATAAGTATATATATAATTTGCTTGTTTAATAATTTTAAACTTAAAGTTTAGAGAAAAATAACCGATTAATTTTTAAGTTTAGAAATACTAAACAATACAAATATGATAAGAAGGACGTATGGAATTAGGAATTAAAATTAAATCTTTAAGATTACAATGTGGATTCACACAAGAAGAACTTGCAGATAGATGCGAGCTTACAAAAGGTTATATTTCTCAGCTTGAAAACGACCTTACTTCTCCATCAATCGCAACGCTTGTAGATTTATTAAATGCGCTTGGTACAGATTTAAAGGAATTTTTCTCAGATTCAGATAATCAAAAAGTAGTTTTTACAGAAGAAGACTTTATTGTTAAAGAGGATGATCAATATACTCAAACTTGGCTTGTACCTAATGCTCAAAAGAATGAAATGGAGCCTATTATTGTTACAATTAATCCTCATGGCAAATTAGACGAAGATCAACCTCATGAAGGCGAAGAGTTTGGTTATGTATTAGAAGGAGAAATTGTTCTACACTTAGGAAAAAAATCTAAAGCAGTAAAATGCGGAAGTTCTTTTTATTATGAAGCAAGTAAGATTCATTATATTGAAAATACTACAGATAACTTTGCAAAAATCATATGGGTTTCTAGCCCACCTCAATTCTAAGGAGAAACAGCATGAGCGAATATATCATTGAACTTGTTAATTTGAATAAAAAATATGATACAAAGGCAGTTGTAAAAGATGTTAATTTAAAGATTAAACAAGGTGAGTTTGTTACAATTTTAGGTCCATCAGGATGCGGAAAAACAACTACACTTAGAATGATTGCCGGATTTGAACAACCAACATCAGGCCAAATATTATTCGGTGGAAAAGATATTGCTGGTCTTCCTCCTTACAAAAGAGAAGTAAATACAGTATTCCAAAAATATGCATTGTTCCCTCATCTAAATGTATTTAATAATGTTGCTTTTGGCTTAAAACTAAAAAAGATTGTAGACGATAATGGCAAAGAAATTAAATTAAAAGATACTCTTGTTAAACAAATCGTTTACGATAAAGACCATAATCCAACTAATGAAACAAAACTAGTTAAATTAAAAAAAGCATATAAATATAAAACAATAAATACTAAAAAAGGCGCACCTAAATTAAAAAAAGTTAACCTATGGAAAGAATACATTGATGAAAAAGTAAAAAAAGCACTTAAAATTGTTGGTCTATCTGATTACGAGACAAGAAACGTAAACTCTTTATCTGGCGGACAACAACAAAGAGTTGCCATTGCAAGAGCTATTATAAATGAACCAAAAATTCTTTTATTAGATGAACCTCTTGGCGCTCTTGATTTAAAAATGAGACAAGAAATGCAACTTGAATTAAAAGAAATGCATAAAAAACTTGGAATTACTTTTATCTATGTTACTCACGATCAAGAAGAAGCATTAACAATGTCAGATACAATAATTGTTATGAGAGATGGCAAAATCATGCAAAAGGGCTCTCCAATGGAAATATATAACGAACCAGTTAATGCTTATGTCGCTGACTTTATCGGAGAAGCTAATATCTTTGACGGAATTATGAAAAAAGACAAACTTGTTAATTTCTGCGGAGTAGATGTTGATTGCGTAGATGTTGGATTTGCAGAAAACGAACCTATTGAAGTAGTTATAAGACCAGAAGATTTGGTAGTAAAAAAACCTGGACAAGGTTTTATAGATGGAGTTATAAAATCTTCAATGTTTAGAGGCGTACACTATGAAGCAAGCTGTATCGCAAATGGTTACGAATTTATTATTCATAGTACAAAAGAATACCCTGCTGGAACTGAAGTTAGTTTAAGTGTTGATCCTTTTGATATTCAAATAATGAAAATCGAAGTTAGAAAGAATGTTGTTCCTGTTGTATTTAAGAGCGAAAATACTTTCTCTTTATATGATGAGATTTACGAATTTGATCCAATCGCTTTCTTTGGAGAGCAAACTTCTTCTCTAGACTATATTGGCAAAGAAGGTGTTGTTTCTATTGAATTTGATAAAGTCGACATGACTGATGACGAGTGGGATGCTCCTCTATCTGGAAACGTTGAATCAATGATATATAAAGGAAAAAATTATTTTGTTACTATTCGAACAGACAATAATAAACACATCTTTGCAAATACAGAATACCTATGGGATAAGGGTGATCGTATCGGAATAAGAATTAAGCCTGAAGATTTTACTTTTGAAGGTTTTGAATCAATCGAGGAAATAAAAGAGGAAATAAAAAATGAAATTTAAGCAATTTTCAAGGAAATATCTTTCTATTCCTTATGGAATCTTTATGGCAGTATTTATAGTGCTACCTTTAATAATCCTATTTTTATACTCTTTTGCTGAAAATCAGCAAGATGGATCTTTGTCTTTCTCTTTTACTTTTGAAAACTTTAAACAAGTATTCTCATCGACAAATCTAATAATGCTAAAAAGATCTTTTAAAGTAGGAATTATTACTACACTTGTTTGTTTAGTTGCAGGCTACCCTATAGCTTTAATATTAAATAATTCTACATTTAAATATAAAAGTGTAATAGTTATGCTATTTATGATTCCAATGTGGGTTAATTTCTTAATAAGAACTCTAGCCACAAAATCTGCATTTAACGCACTTGGTATTCCTCTAGGAGGATTTGCTGTTACTTTTACTATGATATATAACTATATACCATTTATGATTATGCCTATCTACAATACCATGCAAAAAATTGATAAATGCTTATTTGAAGGCGCAAGCGATTTAGGAGCAGGACCTTTTAAAACATTACTAAAAGTTACCTTACCTCTTTCTTTGCCTGGAGTTTTAAGCGGCATTACGATGGTATTCATGCCTTCTATAACAACTTTTGCAATAGCAAATATTATGAGTAACAATAAATATTCCCTAGTTGGTGATTATATTCAAAACGAAGCACTAAACGCCGCTAATTTCAACGTTGCTAGTGCTATAAGTTTAATTATTTTAATCGTAATTGGAATTTCTATGTTTGTAGTAAACAAATACGATAAAGATGGAAGTGCAGCAGGAGGTATGATGTAATGAATAACTCTAAAATTAAATCTATTGCATTAAAATCTTTATCTTGGACTTATGTAGCTATAATACTAGGCATATTATATATTCCAATTATTTGGATGATTATTTGGTCATTTACTGGTTCTATTTCTTTCTCTAGTTGGAACGGATTTACTTTTGAAAATTATTCCAACTTATTTGTTGGTAGTCTATCTGACGAGATCTTTAGCGCTCTTTTAAATACACTAATAATCGCTGTTGCTTCTTCTTTTATAGCAACAATTTTAGGAACAGCTGCAGCTATAGGATTACACAGCATAAGAAAAAAATGGATAAAAACAACATATAGCAACATAAATCAAATCCCTATGGTAAATTCGGAAATAGTAACCGCTATGTCTATGATGTTGTTGTTCCAGGTTCTTAGAAGAGTTTTTGGAACTGGTTCTGATGTAGAAATGTTTGAAGTAATTCTTGCTCACGTTACATTCTGCACTCCATATGTGTTACTAAATGTTGCTCCAAGACTTGCTCAATCAGACAATAAAATCTATGAAGCAGCTTTAGACTTAGGATGCAATTACTGGCAAGCCATATTTAAAGTGGTAATTCCAGAAATAATGCCAGGTATTATTGTAGGCTTTGTTATGGCATTCACTTTAAGTATTGATGACTTTGTTATAACAGAATTCACAATAGATGGATTTAGCACAATTTCTACGCTAATATACCATAAAGCATCAGGCAAAAAACCTCTTCCATCAGAGTTTAGGGCATTGTTTACAATAATCTTCTTTGTGGTTCTTGGACTATTAATATTTATTAATAAGCCACAAAAAGAAATAAAGGAAAATAAAAAATAAATATATAGGAGTTTTTTAAAATGAAAAGAAAAGTAGTTTTAATTTTGGCCATCGTGTGTTTAGTTTCTTTGTTAATCGTCCCAGGATTAGCAGGATGCACAAAACGTGAAAACATTTTAAAAGTTTTAAGCGTTGCAGAATATATCGATCCTGAACAAATCACTGCATTTGAAAAATATTACAAAGAAATAACAGGCGAAAAAATAACCGTTAAGTATCAAGAAGCTGATACAAACGAATTAATGTATGCAAAAATTGCTACAAAAAATTCTGACTATGACATTCTATGCCCTTCAGATTATATGGTAGAAAGAATGTATAAAGAGAACCTATTATTGGATCTTGCTGAAGATTTAGGTGAAAACGTTGAAGATTATAGAAAGAACGTATCTAGTTTTATTACTGACGAAAACGGATTGTTTGCTTCAATAAGTTCTAAATATTCATGTGCATATATGTGGGGTACAATGGGTATTGTTTACAATAGAGGAAAAATCCCAACTTCTGAAATTTCTTCACAAGGCTGGGGTGCATTATGGAACTCAAAATATTCTGGAAAAATCCAAATGAAAGATTCTGTAAGAGATTCTTATGCTGCTGCATCTTTATATACATATAAAAATACTGCGAGTGCACATTACGATGCTACAATGACAATCGCACAAGCTCTAAATGCTACAAATGATTCTCAATTAGAAATTGTTAAAAAAATGCTTATTGCTCAATCTCCTTATGTATATGGATACGAAGTAGATGAAGGAAAAACAGATATCGTTTTAGGAAAGACAGACCTATTATTACAATGGTCAGGAGATGCTGTATATACATTAAGTGAAGAACACATGGACGAGTGTGGAAAATATCCAGATCTTGCATATTATGTTCCTGAAGAGGGCGCAAATGTTTGGTGCGATTACTGGGTAATTCCTGCTTATGCTGGCAACAAGAGAGCTGCGGATTTATGGATAAACTTTATGTGTTCTGATGAAGCTGCAATTGCAAACATGGATTTTATTGGATATACTTCAGCAATAGCTTCACAAGCAACTTTTGATTACGCTATTGATTATGCAGATTACATGGAAGATGGCGTTTCAATCGATGAAGATAGATACACACATGTAGATTTGTCTTATTTTTTCTCAACTATTGAAGAAGCAAAAACTCCAGTGTTTACAGACATTGTACAATTCCCTTCTAAAAATATAGTAGATAGATGTGCTGTTATGGTAGATTATGGAGATAAAAATGAAACAATTCAAAATCTATGGTATGCAGTTAAATCTAATGCACAATAATTAACTCTCTAGATAATTAAAAAACCCCTTTTGTTGGATTTTTCAATAAAAGGGGTTTTTGTTTAGCTATTATTTATTTTTATATGCTTGAAATTTTCCTTTTGGAGCAAATTTCTTGTTAATCTTCTCCATTTTCCTTAATCTTTCTTCTTTTTTACGTTTCTTTTCTTCAGATATTTTTTTATCTTGTCTAGACTCTTTTTTGGAAGTGAAATTTTCTTTTTTGTGTTTATTTTGTTTTTCTTCAGCTTTTGCTTCCTCTACTTTTAACTTTCTACTACCAATCATAAGTCCATTTAATTTTTGAATTTTCTTAGCATTAACTTCTCCTACTTCTACAAAAGAGAAGGTATCATCCACTTTTATATCTACAATTTCATGGATGCTTAATCCGCATTTTGATGTTACAAGTTTTGCAAGTGTAGCCTTATCTAACATATCCTTTTTTCCAACAGTCAAAAAGAACCTCTTGTTAGATGCTAATCTTTCTACTTTATGAAACTTGTTTGAACCATCTTTTGGCAATGTATATGAGCCTTTTAAATCGTCTAATTCAAAATATTCTAAAGCATTATTTGTCTTCGTCTGATAAGCTTGAACAAATCCAATTTGAGAAGAATCTATAATAGTGTAAGCAATTCCGTCTGAATTAGCTCTAGCGGTTCTTCCTATTCTATGTACATAAAAATCCGAATCTGATGGCGGATCAATATTGAAGATCGCTTGAATAGCTTCGACATCGATTCCTCTTGCCGCAACATCAGTAGCAATCAACATCTCATACTTGCCATCCTTGAAATCCTTCATTATTCTTGTTCTGTCTTTTTGTTTCATATCTCCATGGATAACAGCCACACTTTGTTTGGCTTTTTTCAAAGCTTCAAAAATCTTTTCTGCTCTACTTTTTGTATTACAAAAAGCAATACATCTTTTGAATTTATTAGATTTTAATATTTGTAAAACTGCAGCAATTCTTTGGTCGTCTTTCACCATAGTGTAGTACTGTTTTATCTTTGGAATATCCTCTCCCTCAATTGTTGCTAAAACATATTCAGGCTCATAAAACTTTTCTTTTACAATATCTTCTATTTGCTTAGGAATAGTTGCTGAGAATAACATTTTTTGGCATGTTTGCTGTGGTATGGCTTTTAAGATCTTTTCTATATCTGGTCTAAAGCCCATATCAAGCATTTCATCCCCTTCATCAAGAATGATCATTTTATTCTCTTGTAACTTTAAAGTGTGTCTATCTAGATGATCTAATATACGACCTGGAGTACCTACAATTACTTGTGGTTTTTTTCTAAGATATAACAATTGCCTTTGAAGGTTTTGTCCGCCATATAGCCCGGCAACTCTAAATCCTTCATAATACTTAGTTACAGATTTAAAAACATCGCATATCTGTATTACAAGTTCTCTTGTAGGACATACAATTAGTGCCTGAACTTTATTGTTGTCTGTATTAACCATTTGAATAATTGGCAAAACAAAAGCCAAAGTTTTACCCGTTCCAGTTGGTGCTTTTGCAACAAGGTCTTTTCCTGAAAAAGCTATAGGTAAAACCTTTTCTTGTATCTCGGACGGATTAACTATGTTTTGCTCATCTAACGCTCTTAAAATATGGCTATCTATTTTAAATTTTTCAAAATTATTCATGGCTAAATTATACACTTAAAAATTAAATTTACCTAATGATTTGCCAAGTTTTATATTTGATGTATAATTAATAATATGAAAACAGCAGTAATATTTGGTGGTTCAAAAGGTATTGGAGCAGAAATTGCTCGTGAATTTGCAAGAAACAATTATTTTGTAGTAATTAGTTATAATAAATCTAAATCAAGCGCAGAAAACGTATTACAAGACGTAAAGAATAATGGCGGAGATGGTATTATTATCAAGGCAGATATCTCAAATTATTTTGAGGTTAATGCGCTTGTAGATAAAGTTGTTTTATTAAGAAAAACTATCGATGTTGCAATTATGAATGCAGGCATTTCTAAAACTTCTCTTCTAATTGACTCATCAATTGAAGATATTCAAGAACTTGTAAATACAAATTTATTGGGAACTATATACTGCTGCAAAGCTATTGCTGCTATTATGTGTTCTCAACACTCAGGAAAAATTATTAATATAGCTTCTATGTGGGGAGAAGTTGGCGCTAGCTGTGAAAGTGTATACTCCGCAACAAAAGGAGGTATTATAGCCTTAACCAAATCTTTAGCAAAAGAATTGGGCTACAATAGCATTAATGTAAATGCAATATCTCCAGGATTAATAAATACAGACATGAATGCTCATTTATCTAAACAAGATATTTCAGACATAATAGACATGACGCCGTCTTCTAGAATTGGAAATCCATCAGATATAGCAAAGGCCGCTATTTGGCTTGCTAGTGATGATGCAAGTTACATAAACGGCCAAGTTATTTCCATTAATGGTGGATTTGTTATTTAGTTTGGTTCATCAGAAACTTCTATTTCAATATCAAAATCATTTAATGCTTTTTGCAAATTAGAATCAGATACGATTCCTGCATTTGATCTTCCTATAACATATACTCTAACGGCATCTAATGAGGAAAGTTTTATTCCATTAAATGCATCTTCTTCAAATATATATTCTTCAGTTGAACTAGCACTGCTAGAAGCAAAATAGAAATATTCAATCATGCTTCCGTTAAATGCATTATCTTCAATTACTGTTGTTTTTGCAGGTATACATAATTTTGTAAACGCACTTCCAGAAAAAGCATAAGATTTTATTGCAGTTATTGGCTTATTCAATAAGCTTTTAAAAGTATATACTTTTTTTGAATCTATCTCTAAATAAGAATTTGTGTCATCGCTAAATCTTCCTACATATGAAATTAATTCATTGTCATTATTTAATACTATAAAATGCTTTTTCTTTGTAGGAGTATTTCCTGAATAGTATTCAGGTAAACTTTCTACTGTAAAGTTATCATTGTATAATATATTTTCTGTTGTTCCATCTTCTTTAGTATGTCTAAATTTAACATAATAATCTACAACCTTTGTATTGGTGCTTGTTGAATTGAAAAATGCCAACGCGCCATCTCCAATATATTCTGTTTTTTCACTTAAAACTAAATCTTTTGCAGATAATAATTTTATACAACCCATAAACATGCCATCAGATATAGTAGTTACCTTGTTTGCTAATGCCACTTCTATTAAGTTAATGTCATATGCAAAAGCATATTTGCCCACGCCAATTTCTTCACTATCCTCATTTTGTTCAAAAACAACACGATTCAAAGAAGAAGAACCACTAAAAGCATAATCTCCAATCATTGTTACAGATGGAGCAATTCTAAAGTATTTAAAATTGTTAGATATTGAAGCAAAGGCATATGAGCCAATAGTTGTTAATTTAGGTAAATATAATTCATTTAAGCCACTTTCTGAACCTACATATGATTTATAAAAGGCATATGAACCAATAGTTTTAATTCCGTATTCTCCCTCTTTATTATATAAAGCAATCTTTTGTAAACCACTTTCTCTGAACGAATAATTACCTATTGTTTCTAAATTTTCAGAAACTCTAATTGCGTCAAGTGCTCCGCATTGATAAAATGCATAATCGCAAATTTCTGTTACAGATTGAGGAATATTTAACCATCTATATCCATCACTTTCTGCCTCATAATCTTTTGTTAAAGACGTACATCCATAAAAAGCATAGTTGCCTATATATTTAATATTTTGAGGTAATCCAACGCTCTTTAGTCCTGTACATCCATTAAAACAATAATCAGGAATATACTCTAACCCCTCAGGCAATTTAACATATTCAAGTTTTGTTGAACCTGCAAAACATTTATCTGCTAATTTAACATCTTTTGCGTCATCATCAAAACTAATACGAGTTACTTCTGTATCAGTAAAAGCTCCTGCAGAAATAGATACTAATTTTTTTCCGCCTATTTTGGAAGAGATAGTAATTGAAGTATCTTCTCCTTCATATGAAACAATAGTAACGCCATTGCCCTCACTGCGAACGATGTAGTCGTCTAATTTAAAATTATTGCCCTTTTCAATAGAATTTAGATATACCCCAAGTATTGTTGCCCCTATAGCAACAAAAATTATTGAGAGTAAAGCAATTAATTTTGCGTATTTTTTCATATTTCAACCTCTATCTAATTAGTATCTTTTCGACATCATAGATGTCTTCACTATCTGTAATATTATTCATTTTTAATGTGTTACATTTTCTTGGTGTAACATTAAAGTCTAAGACTGTAATACCATATACATGTCTACAGAACAATCCATACACAGGCATATCATAGTATACACTATTGTCATGCGAATTCATATAGAAATGAAGCACTCTTGTTATTTCTGGATAACCATTCATTGATAGTTCATAATCGCTTGGACCTACATTTAAAGATTCCTTTGTATCTCTATACGTAACATCAAAGTTAGCAAGACGAACGCCTTCAACTCTATATTCTTTTTTATCAACTACACATCCTGTTATTGCACTGGCAAGTTCAACATCTATAGCTTCAATATTTGTAACACTTATATTCTTTATAGAACCCATTTCCCCATTTGAGCCTTTATTTGCATCTAATCTGTTTCCTAGCCAAATTAATAGAGGAGAGGAAATTCCTTCCATATAAATATGATCTATTACAACATCGCTTATATTAGAACCATCTGCGGATTCTATAGCAATGCCTGCATAACCACCTACAATTTCTGGCATAAAGAAATAACAATTATATACTTTAATATTTTCAATATCTTTTGAAGTCTCAGTTCCAATTTTAAAGCAATTTGCCATAGATAAAATTGTGCATCTATTAACTTCAACTTTATCTACTTCTTCACTGCCATTTGCCTTTATGCAAATACCATCATCTGCAGTTGAGATAAAACAGTGGTCAATTTCAACTTTTTGAGAACTTACTATATCAAAACCATCTGCATTTGCTACATGAATATGATTATCAATAATACAATCTTCTATCTTTATATTATCGCTGTCTATAATTTTGCATGTCCAGTTAGCTGCTTCATAATAAACCAAGTTTTTAATTTTTAAGTCTGAGCAATTCTCAAAATACATCAAATTAGGTCTATTTGAAGTACGAGCTTCTCTTAGTCTTTTTCTTGCTTCAAGAACTCTATCTTTTACATTAAATTCATCAAGTGGCATTAAAGGCGAATCATTTAGTGCCTCGTTTGTGTAAGTTGTACCATTTCCAACTAGTTTTCCTGGACCATATATCTTAATATTCTCTGCGTCTTTTGCATAAAGAAGAGCAGGACCATCTTTTTCTATGGAAAATTCTACTTCGTAATATAAAGAATGGCTATAACCAACGCTTTCAATAAAGCAATCTTTTTCAATAATTAAAGTTATATTGCTTTTTAATTCTATAGGCAAAGATACAAAGGAAACATCAATAACTATAGTTCCGCCCTTTTCTCCTAAATCTTCAATTACGCTTTCAACAATATTTTTATTTTCAACGGGGCTGGTAGTATTTGTTATTCCTTTATTAGATATTTTTACTACTTTGTCCTCGTTATATGAAGCATCTTCTAAATAATCTTCATAATTAATATTTGAAATATGAGAATATGTCTCATCAAAAACATATTCTTTCTCTACTAAATCATCAATAGATTTATATGAAAGCAAATATTTTGGAAAAGAATAATACAACAAAAATACGCTCATAAAAACAGAAAACAAAATTAGACCAATCAAAATAATTACAATTGTAACAATGATTGATTTATTCTTCTTTTTTATAGGTTTATCTTGTAATATTTCTTCAGACATATTATTCTTATGTGCAAAATATTCAATATTTTGCGCTTATATAATTATAATCATTATAACACACGCATAGACGCAAATGAAATATAAATTAGTTTAAGGTATTTATTTTGCTAACTAAGTTTAGTGCGGTATTTATCCCATCTACCGCAGCAGACATAATTCCGCCCGCATATCCTGCGCCCTCTCCGCAAGGAAATAGTCCTTTTATAGTAGAAAATCCGTCTTGATCCCTCATGATTCTTACAGGACTTGAAGATCTTGTTTCAACTCCCGTAAATATTGCATCTTCACATCCAAAGCCTTTAATCTTCTTGTCAAAAACATCCATTGCTTTAACTATGCTTTCTACAACATAACTTGGTAGACATGATCTTAAATCCGCCTTAACAACACCTATAGGGTAAGAAGGCAAAACGCTGCCGAAATCTGTAGATATTTTATTCTTTTTCAAATCCCCATATCTTTGACATGGTGCTTTATAACTATTAGATATACTGTATGCAAGTCTTTCGTATTTTCTTTGAAACTCTACACCTGCAAGAACATCATCTTGCTTAAAATCACTTGGCGTAACACCTACAAGCAAAGCGCTATTTGCATTTTGCCCATCTCTTTTTGAATAACTCATTCCGTTTGTTACAACCATATTCTCTTCGCTAGAGGCAGCAACAACATATCCACCTGGACACATACAAAATGTATAAACACTTCTATCATTATCTAAATGGCAACTTAATTTATAAGGTGCTGGTGGAAGCAATTTATACGATTCACCATATTGAGCATATGAAATTTCTTTTTGATTATGCTCTACTCTTACTCCAATAGAAAAAGGCTTTGGCTCCATTAATACTTTTTTAGACAACATTAAAAATGTATCTCTTGCACTATGACCTATTGCTATAATACAAGCATTTGTTAAAATTGAATCTTGTTTGCCATCGTGCTCAATTATTACTTCTTCAAGTTTTCCCACATTGTGTTTTATGTCAACAAGCTTATGAGAAAAATGTATTTCTCCGCCTAGAGCAATGATTTCTTTTCTTATATTTTTAACAACATCAACAAGAATATCTGTTCCTATATGAGGCTTTGCTTCGTACTTAATATTTTCATTAGCTCCATGTTTGACAAACTCATTTAAGACCACGTTTATCATGTCAGAATTAATACCTGTATTCAATTTTCCATCAGAAAATGTTCCTGCGCCACCTTCTCCAAATTGAATATTTGATTCTGTATCAAGTATTTGTTGTTCATTAAACCTTCGAACACTTTCCATTCTTTCTTCTACGCATTTTCCTCGCTCAAACACTATTGGATTTAAACCAAATTTTGCAAGTGTTAAAGCAGCAAATAATCCAGCTGGTCCACTTCCTATAACAACTGGTCTATATTTAGATTTAGCCTTTGTGCCATTTACAAGAGCCTCTATTGTGTTTTCCTTAGGATAGTACTCTTCATATTTTCCGCAATTTATTAGTCCTTTTTCTTCATTTGACACATCTACAACAAATGTTGAAACAATCTTTATATCCAATTTATTTCTTGAATCAATTGATTCTTTTATTTTCTCATATGACAAAATAGAAGAAGGCTTAATACGTAGAGTTTTTGACAAGGCTCTCTTTATATCTAAATCAGTATTAATTATGGGCAATTTTATATTAGATATTTTTATTCTCATATTTTTCTTTTATTCCTTGAGCACATGCTAGGCCCATTGCTAAAGCTGCAGATAGATTGTACCCACCGCATTCTCCATCTACATCTAATACCTCACCTATAGCATATAATCCCTTTTGTTTGTTTGATTCAAAACTAATTGAATTAAACTCGTCAGTATTTAATCCTCCGGCTGTTACTTGCGCTTGATTTATTCCCTGTAAGCCTTTTACTTCAACTCTATAGTTTTTCAAATCATGAGCTAAATCTTTAGAGCTTTTAAATAAAGATAATATAGATTTATGAACAATTCCTAAATCCCCATGTTCGTTAATAAACCCTCTTAATGTTTCTTCTTCCATGCCTGGCACGAAATCAATTGTAATGTATGAATTTATATATTCGCCCTTAACTATAGAACGCGAAATAAATGTAGATAACTGAAAAGATATAATCCCACTAATACAATTATCTTTAAACAACATTTCCCCATTATTTGTATATACCTTCTTATTATTTATATACAAATCAGCCTTCACCTTGCTTCTAACGCCACTACAGCCTTTTATTTCGCTTGTTTTTATTGGAACAAGTGTTTGAACGAGATTTTTACATTTGTGCCCATAAGGCTCAAATAAAGCGTGAGAGTTTATACCAAATGTAGCATTGCTACCTGTTGCCAAAACAATATTGTCAGCAAGAAAATCACCTAACGTAGTTTGAACCTTAAATGGATTTTTTTCGATGATGCTTTTCACTTTGCATGAAGTAATTATCTCAACACCTTCTTTTTTTAAATTGTTTAATAAAACGTTTAAAACCGTGTTTGCAGATTCAGAATATGGGTATTCTCTACCTTCTGAATCTATTCTTAAAAGTAAACCTAATTCATTTAGATATTGTTCAAGTTTATCTATTGAGTAAGCGCTTAAAGTATTTTTTAAAAAATCGCTATTATATTTATCTATACTTAAATTTTTGTTTAAAATATTACATTTTCCATTTCCGCTTACTAATATTTTTTTTCCAATTCTATCATTAGCTTCTACAAGCAAGACATCTATACCTGCTTTTTTTAGTTCTAAAGCACATATAATACCGCCTAATCCCGCTCCAATAACAATTACTTCATATTTTTTCATGATTCAAGTATACCATTATGTTTAATATTTTTAAATCGTTTATATTGACTCTTTTTTTAACTAAAATAGGCACTAAGACTAATCTTAATGCCCATTTTGATTATTTTTATTTTAAACTATGCAACTGTAACAATAATTGTTGTATCGTATGTAGTTACATCATCAACTAAGGTGTAATTAATTTCTAAATACTTAAATGTTTTTGCTGTTGAATCGATAGCCATAATAATTTGAGCATTTTCAATTTGCGATTCAATTCCAAATAAAGCATTTACATCTTTAATTCCTGCCCTTAATTCTGCTTGAGATTGCAATGTGTTTTCTGTAATGACAATATCACTTAAATTGTCTTCAGAATATTGCATATTTGTTACCTCAGTAGCAAAACTACCATCAAATTTAAATCCCTCATATTTAGTTGTTTCTTTTCCGTTTGAATATGTATATATAACTTCTCCATCATTAGAAACATTTATTGAAACATTTGTTGATGTTGCTGCTGATGTTGCATTAAAGAAGTCTTTAGCTGTAAATCCTAAAGGAATTTTTCCTTCTCCTTGATCTTCTTCTTTATCTTTACATCCAACCAAAGTTCCTACAAGAGCAACCATTAATACTATCAATAAAATTAAAATTGTATTCTTTTTCATTTTTCTTCCTCCTATAGGTTTTCCTTCTTTTTCTTTAATGCTATTAAGCCTACAACTAATAATCCAGCTAAAGAAGCTGATGCTGCTGTTGTTGCAAGAGTATAAGGTCTATTTGTAACCTTTCCTGCAATTGTTTTTGCTGCAACAATAGCATTTGATGCACTCTTTAACAATTTCTCATAGTTTTTATCTGCTTTTGCTTTCTTTGTAGCATTAACTATAGCTTTATCTTCTTCAGATACTTTTTCGTAATTTTCTAACATTTCCTTGTATGTTTCAATATCTTTAAATGTTAATTTATTAGATAATACATCAAGTACTTTATTAATTTCATTAGGATCGTATGTTAATGTAAACGCAATTCTAATTACTTCTGATTCTAAGTGTGTCTCTGATTCTAATAACTTAATATAGATTTCTTTTCTCAATGAAGAATTGCTTGTAATTGTAAAATCAAGTTTGTCTGAATCTATAAATGTTACTCCATCTGAACTTACTTGAATAGTTTCGCCTGCTGCTTTACCAGCAACTCTTACATTATTGTAGTTAATAACTAAATCTTTTACGGTTAGATAGTCGCTTGCAATGTGAGCTTTTGTAATTGTAAATGTCAAATCAACGCTTCCAGCTGAGTAGTTTCCTTCTCCTCCAGTAACAGTGACTGTATATTCACCAATTTCAATTATCTCTGAAACTTCCTCTCCTAAAGAATTCTTAACTACAAATGTGCATCCTGTTCCTGTTGTATTTAATGCAATCTCATCAATTAAATTTCCGCCTGTATATTCTGCAGAAGATTTAACTAATGTCATTGTAGAAATATCTTTTTCTTCAATTGTTAAATCACCATTTGCAACAACAGTTAAAATATATTGATCACTATCTTCACCTATTAACTTAGCTGTTACAACAGAACTATATAAACCACAATCTTGTCTCATTGTTTCAGGATCTAGAGTTTCAAAACTTAATTGAACATCATCCCCTTCAACAATTTCCAAAGAACCCTCTTCATAAGTGAATCCTGTTCCAGTTGGAGCTAATGTAGTATCACCAAAGCCCATTGTAAAGCTTGAAATATTAACTTTTAATTCTCTTTGAACAATTTCAAATTCTAGCGAAACTTCCTTTGTTGTTGTATATGTATAATTTTGATCATCTACATTCATAACAATTACATAGTATTTTCCAACATTAATTGGCTTAATAGAATCATCATAATTGTATCTAACAACAGCAGTAGGTTCATCTCCGTTCTTTGTGTTATCAAAGTAAACTTTTACTGACTTTTCTGTTCCATCATAAACTAGATTTTCATTTGCTTCAACTCTGTTTAAAGTTAATCTAACTTTTGTCAAAGTAATAGCACCATTAACAGTAACAGTGTAGTTGTTCTTCTTTTCTCCTTCTAATGTAGCAGTAATTACATAAGTACCTACATTTGCTGTAGCAGCAAATCCATCTGATGCATAAACTGGGTATACATCATCAGGAATACCATCTTTAACATAAATTTGATTTCCTGTTGGTCTAGCTGTAATTACAGAAGTATCAAACTCTGCGCCATATTCTTTTGTGAATGAACCAATATTATAAGTCAAAGCTTTTGGCTCTACAGTAAATTTAGCAGAAGAATCTACAACAAAGTTATAGTTGTCAGCGCTTGTACCAGTACAATTAGAGAATATTTCATATTCACCTACATTAGCATCTTCTGCAGCTCCAAGTGATGTAAATTGAATATATACATCATCTCCTTCTATCAAGCTATCTGTACTTAACAATGTATATCCAATAGTACCATCAAAAACTTCACCATAAACTTTAGAAGTAGGATTTGCTTGAACTTGTACATTTAACTTATTAATTGTAAATAAGTAATATGGCTTATATGTATCAATAACATTAACACAAGAAGAATCCATAATAATCTCATAGTTGTCCAAGTTTATGTTATTGTCTGCAACAACTATATAATTTCCTGCGTTTTGTGGTTTTTCAACAGGTCTATAGATTTTTGAATTAAATTCAAGTTTATCTTCTTCAGTATAAGTATCATCTTCAACATAGTACTTATACTTAATACCCATATCTCTTAAGTTTACATCAGCAATCTTTAATCCTGTTACTGTAGCAAATGTTGAATATTCTTTTGTTAAATCAGTAGCTGAATAATCTACAGAATCAATTAAAGCACTTGTATCCATAGAGATAGTAACTTGTAGACCAGTAACCTCATATAACATATATTCTGTAATAGCATTGTAGTTAATATATGCATCAGTATTAAATTCAATTTTTACTACATAAATACCTTTTTTAACAACGCTTGTAGAACTTGTTGAAGTATCTGCCACATATTTTCCATCTACGAGTGTAGCTGGATAATATATAAATGAACCGAAGATTTCTTCATATACGCCTCTGTCTAAGTTTGTGCATACACCCATCATGATACAAGGAACACCATTATATCCCTTATATGTTTCTGATTCAAAGTATACTTCCTTATCTACGCCGTCGATAGTAATAGTCTTCTTTGGATATAGAGATGGATCTGCACTATAAATCACATCATATTTTTCATATTTAACGCCCTTTGAGTTTAGATATGATCCGTTAGAATATTCTCTACACATCTTAACGTTTGCATAGCCGATATCTATATATCTAGTAATCTTACTTACTTGTCCATATTCATCATTTTGGATAGAAATTACAGCATTCTCTCCTTCTAATACCTCACCTTCTGTACTTGAGATTCCAGATACATTTGGTAATAAGTAATTTCCAGCAACAGAACCATCTGCAAGTGCAATGCTTACTGAATATCTTCCTACTGAAATATAATCATTACCAGCTGTATATACGAAGTTTATGGCAGTTGCATCATATACGTTTGAAATAACAATATTAGCATTTGATGCTGTTAATTCATCACCATAGCCCTCTGTTCTATTTAGCACTTCACCTGTTGAGTTTATTACAACATATGTTGCCTTGTTTTCATATGCTGTATATTCTAATGCGTTTAGATTTGAGAAATTAATATTGATTACTCTTGGAGCAACAGTAATAGAATATTCTTTTACTAACGAGTTATCTAATGTATAGTTTGTATTACTAAAGTCAGATATTACTATCTTGTATTCTCCAGCATCCAAAATATTAGAAATTTCTACGAAATTCTTCGTATAGTAATACTCAAGTGTTGGATCTTCTGTCCAATCATCGCCTCTTGTTCCTACTAAAGAATATGTGCCATCAGCATTTTGCGCATAATATGTTGTTCCGTTTAACAATCTATTAGAAGCAACTTTTACATATTTAACTTTATAATAAGTCATTACCGAAGAACCAATATCTGATCCTAACAATCCACTAACATATTTATAGTTGAAATTAGCATTTTTTCCAAAATATGTAAAATCTACAGGAGATGTATAAGATGTGCCATCTACGCTGTTTGTTATTGTCTCCCAAGCTGCATTAATTGGTGCTTTATTGATTGTATAAGTATAATATGGCATCCATTTTAATGCTTCTGCATCGTAATATTCATTGTCCACTCTATACGCAACTAATCTTGTACTTTCTGACATGAAATCATATTTTTCTTCATATCCAGATGTTGCTCTATTGTATACAGATAGTTCATATGTTCCAGCATCTTTTATAATATTAAATCCATATTCTGTGAATGAACCTTGTTTATATACCGTCCAAATGTTGCTATCTACATAAGAAGTTCTAGACGCACCTACAGAAATTGTAGAATCAGAACCTGGATAATTAAACTTGGTCTCAACTCCATTTTTTAATGTATACAAATATACTGTTGGAGTAGAAATGCCCGTATTTGTATCATATGTTTTGTTACCTAAATCATAGGTTTTTCCGCCACCTTCTAATTTGTATTTAACTGCATATCCATATGAACCATCAAGTTGAACATTTAAACCTGTTGTTCCTCTTGGAATGACATCTGTAACAGATACTTTTGCATAATTTGTTATAGCATCAGACATATTTGATGCCATTTCATAATAATTTCTATTTACTTCGGAAATCGAACCAGACTCATCATATAAGTGAATATTCCAAGTAAACATTCCAGCATCATCTACATAATAATCTGACTTTGTTACATCAAAATCAATCTTTATATTTGCTGCAGTATCATAACCATTAAATGCTAAAGTAAATACTCCAACTTGTGCATTATCAAAAGTTAAAGTAGATGAATTAAATACTCCGGCTGTTGGAACAACATTTCCATCATCATCCACAATTCCCATCTTTAGATAGTTTGGAGATGGTGTTGTATCGCTAATTCCAACAGGAGAAACTCTAGTTGCATCACTTTTCGCACTTGTTGAACCACCCTGAGCTGCAAAGATAGCATCACGCATAATAGGTGTTGTAGTTTGCAATGTAGCCAAATCAAAAGTGTAATAAATATTTTTAATTGTATCTCCACTTGATGCTCCGGCAATACAGCCTCCAATAAAATGATTTTCTGCTTTAGCGCCACTACCATCATCTGTAGTTAACGCAAATGGTAGTTGAACTTTATTAAATTTCCCAACATAATATGCAGCAACACCCGTCCAACTACATATAACGCCATCTATAGTACCATTAGCACATGAGGATACTTTTGTATTAGATTCATTTGTATGTCCTGGTGTATAAGCAGGAGCAGAACAACTTAAATTACTTCCACATATAATGCCTGAAAATCCTACTCTGTTTTTTCCAGATTCAATAGTTGGTTCTCTTTCCCATGCATATACAATTCCTTGACCTGCTGCAGTAGCATTTGTTATTTTTGATGCATTTGTAAGACACCCAATCATTCCGCCAACGAAGGTTCTTGGGTATCCTCTTTGAATCGCCGCAGAAGATTTTCTACCTTGAGTTACAGCAGATAAATAGTTCCCTTTTGTTATTTCAATATAACTATTTTTAATATTAGATTGATGAATAACTCCAGCATATCCACCTAAACATGTGGTTGCAAAACCTTCTACATCATTCTCCTCTGTTTGCGAATAATGATATACTCGTCCGTTCACAACAAGCGACGTATTATTAAAATCTGAATAAACGATATATCCTGAAATTATTCCTATTGACCAGCCTCTAGGAGACTTGCCATTCCAATAGAAGGAGCCATTATATTGAATTTTAATATTTTCCCATTTGCAATTGACCATTGTTCCAGCAAAATATCCCATTTGTCTTGGCATTTTATTGCTGAAATTTTGAGTCGTCCAACCAAAAGGAGAGCCTGATTCGTTTTCCTTATCATTGCTACCAAAGTTAAAATATGCATTTAAATCATTTTCGCCATATGCAAATGTTCCATTTGTTCCACCCAAATTATAATGACCAACAAAAGCATCATTTGGAACGCCCGTTTTATCTGTAAGTTCTATTTCAAATCCACATCCATCTAGATTATGATATTTAACAATTGAGCCATTCATGGTTCTAGATGTTGAAAAACTTTTTGTTAAATATCCATATACTTGAGAAGATTCTGTTCCTGATGTTGATAAAAACGTATTTAATGACGCCTCGTCTGAAATTGGTATTGAACCAGATATAGAGGCATAAGGTGATACATATCCATCTTCAACAACGCCATTTGCTCTTATAAGTGTATCTGCAGATACTTCTGTCTTTTGGCTGTTTTCAAAAACGCCTGCAAGTACACATATCATTGAGGCAATAACAACAACTGCCACAATGCTTAATATTATTGATTTAATTTTATTTTTTGTATTAGTCATTTTTATTTACCTCCTTTTTAGAATGTTGCCCTATCTTTGCTCGACGTTTTCTTAACTTGCCTTGTTTGCTGAACAGATTTAACTTTACTTTTTTTCTTTTTCTTCTTGTTACTTGCAGAAGCTGCAATTGCAACAATTATTATTACCACGACAACACCAACTCCTATTCCTATATACAAGATGTTATCCATGATAATATCCATTATACTTGGCGTTTCTGTCGTGCCTTCTGTATCTCCAGGCTTAGTGATTGCTCCTGTACCCTCTGTTACAACAAGAGTGTTATTGATTACTTGAGATGTTTCATAGTTGCCATCGTTAAATACGATTACTATTCTATATTCTCCTGCTGGCAAACATCCATTTTTATCTAATTCAATCTTCTTGCCTGTTGCTTTGTCATAATATTCAAATTGACACATATCTTTAGTTTCAAAAACATTTATAAATGTTCCACCTAAAGCACTTATGTTAGTTGATGAAGTAATTTGATTAAAGTAAGCTTGAAGTGTATCTAATTGAACTTCAACTGCTTTCTTTGAAATCTTCCATGAAGTCTTTATTGTCATGTCTGCATAATCATCACTTGTAAAAGTAATGTATCCTTCATATTCGCCTGCATCTACAGGAAGAGCATTGTCATCATAACTTACTGTTACTTTAGTTCCTTTATAATATACATATTGAATAACTTTTTGATCTTCATAGCCAGGAACATATTCAACTATCATCTTGCCTGTTGCAGGATCTGTATCAAAACCTGTAAACTCTGCTGGATGGAAATTACCATCGTATACAATAACTTCCTGTTGCATTACCGGTTTAATACCACCTGACATCGCTGTTTTATCAATTATTAATTTTGCAGAATATATTGTTGTTGCATAATTTTCTAATGATAGAACTGCATCAATTGTATAAGTACCAACTTTATTAAACTTAAATGGTTCGAAAGCTGCATCAGAATAGTCTCTTTCTTCTGATTGATATCTATAAACAAGTCTTGCGCCCTTGTCTAAATATGCTTTTAACGCACTTCCTTCAGAATCATCGATAAATAAATCATAATATGTTTCTTCACCTTCGAAATTAACCTTTTTATCATTAAATTCAATGCCTTCAAAAGAAGCTTGTGTAATTGTTAATGTAACAACTTTTGATACGCTCTTGTAATTTAAATCACCCGTAAACACAACTCTAAATCTGTATGAGCCAGTATTGATTTGTGTTCCTGGATGCTCTAAATCGATTGTTACATAAGTTCTTGTTTCATTATCCCAATATTGAAGAAGGAATACACCTGATTCCATTAATGGTATTTCAGCAACAGTAGAACCTGTCAAATCATAATATATGCCATTTATGATAACTGTTGATTTGTATTCTTTTGATTCTACATGAATATTTCCTAATAATACGTCATAAATATGTTTTTCACCATCGTATTTGATAGAAATATCATCAGCGCTGATTGTTGTTTCAGCTTGTGTAATATTCAAGTAAGTATCGCCATATTTTTTATCATAGAAATAACTATTTCCACCAAAAGAAATGTCTACTAAATATCTTCCAACGTCAGATACACTGCTTAAAGGATTTTCTAAATCTACAATATCATTTACAACCTTGTAATAAATAATATCAAAGTCTTCAAGTGTGTAAACATTATCTGCATATTTTCCTAATGTAACAATGTCATAAGGAATTACATTTTTATTAGCAAATTGTTTAGTTTGTTCTGTTAAATCTAACTCTAAGAATACTTTTGTAATAGTAAAGCTAATTATAGAACCAGTATTATAAACAGCATAGTTAGAATCACTAATTGTTAGTTTTGCAAAATATTCACCAGTTTCAATTACGCCACCTGTTGTGCTTATGTCAATTGGTGTACCTGTGCAGCTGCTATCTTTATAGTAAGTTACAACGACATTTTGCTTAACGCCAAATGCATCTAAATAATAACCTGTTAACACATGAGGTAATCCGTTAAATGAAATCTTTGTTGTATAATCTGCATTGCCATCAATTTGTGTTTTGACGCTTACATCTTTCTTGACAATGTTTAATTCCATGCTTGTTAGATTTAGTATATAACTGCCTGTATCTATTGCAAACTCGCCTTGAACAGTATATTTGCCAACAGAAGGATGAGCTGTAATCTCGCCTTTTTCGTTATATGTTTGTTTAGCATTTGTTATTAGATTTAATTCAACATCCTCATCTGCTACACCCTTAATTGTTATAGAAGTAGGGATAATTTCTCCATAGATATATTCTGATTTTAATTGATCTGAATAATCTGCCAAATTTACATTTAGTGTGGCCTTATTGATTTTCGTAGCACCTTCATAATATGAATCGCAATTCTCTAAAGATAAATAATCAACATAAATTGTTCCATCCGTAAAGAATACACGATATTTATTTAGAGAATCTCCTACGCTATCTACATATAATCTTAATGTTCTATCCCCAGCAGCCATTGAATCATAAATTGCTCTAACTGTTAAATTTGTTTCAATAATTTTTGGAGCTTCAAATGCATATGTCTCAGAATATACTATTGAAGTCTTATCCATATCTAATCCATCTTCTTTGTATACTTTTACTGTTAGACCTAAATCAATTGTATCTTTAGCGTCATAAGTCTTTGTAAATAAATCTCTAAATACCAAAGAAGATAATGCCTGACCATTATAGAACAAATTATCTAATGTTATTCCAATATAAGCTATAACAATTTTTACAGACCAGTTTTTGGCTTCTTCTACATCGTCTGCACCATTTAAAACATATCCATCACCATTTGCATAATATGTTTCATAAACGCCTTGTTCGCTTACCAATCTCATTTTTAAGAATGAGTTATCTATATCGAAATCTAACACGAATTGATTTGGAATATTAGCTTTTAATTCGGCATCATATCTAATCCAAATTTCTTGGCCGTTCTCGTCCAATTCATAAGAATATTCAAGATATGCACCAGAAGCACCGAATATTGGTTTAAAGTTAATATATACTTCAACTGGGCAATATCCTAGTTCTGCATAATAGCCCAAATATGTTTGATAGTTCAAAGTAATAACATTGTCTAATTGTGTTTGTATTGTATCAATTTTTAAAGTAAATGTTTGCTCTGTTCTATTACCAACAGCATCTACATATATTACTTTTTGACTTGATGTAGTACCATCTAACAATAATTGACAATCCCATGTAGTTCCAACCTCAGTTTTTGAAGTATGTCCACTACCTGAAGCTAATCCAGATAAATTGTTATCTGTTACTGTATATGTTATTAATACATTTTTCGTTTGCCAATCATCCAAATCAAATGAAGACAACTCTAATAGTTCGCTTACTGGGACTGCTTCTTGATATTCGTAATAATGAACATTCTTGATAATAGGAGCCTCGTTATCTATAAAGGCTTGAACTGTAGCTGTTCCAACTTGCAAATATAAAACATTTGCATTACGAGCGGCTTCTTCTTTTTCTAGTTCGTATGGATTATCTAGATATGCAACGAATGTATATACATATTTTCCTGTAGTATTAACTGCAACAGATGAAGTGATATTACTTCCCATAGCAATTAGATCACCTTGAGTTGCTGATCCTATAGCATAAGAATAATAATCAACTACATTTGCTGTATATGTTCCATCATTTTTATAACCTACCGAAATGGTATCTGATGTCAAATAGTTTGTTGATGTAGAATTACACTCAGCAACAAATAATCCTTCAGAATCAGAAAGTATTTCATATTGATATCTATTTGCTTCATCATAATTTGCTAATACTTTTGAACTTTCAGAATAATAACAATAATCAAAATTTGTACCATTTTCTGTTACTGTCTTTTTAGCTAAATAGGTATAAAGACCTGGCAAATATGTTCTAGATGTATCTGTAACAGGATATTTATAATCTGTTTCGTTAAAACCGTCCATAATTGTGTATGTAATATCATATGCATACGCATCTTCATAAACAGTTGCTGTTTCAGAATTAGATCTAGTCAAAGCAATTGTAGGAGAATTAATAGGATCTCCACTATAATTCTTTGAATAATTAGATACAAAGTTTACCGTATTTCCTGCATTATTGTTGTTTTTATAAGATAAAGAAACAACTTCACCAAATGTGTATTTTATTGCACCTTTTCTTGCTGCAGATAACAAGAAAATTTGCGCTCCAACTTCTTCACTTGTCCAAATATTTGTTCCTGAGTACTCTCCATAATTATCTTCATTGTACTCGCAGCTCCAAATAAATTTTCCAAGCTTATCCGTTGTGTCAGATAAGAAGAAATTCTTTGATGCTCCAACAACATCATCAATTGTTCCTTCACCTATATAATGGCCTCCATCAAAGAAACCATCTGCAACAACTTCAACTCTGATTGGGTCTACTTCTTTTGAATAATCATACTCAAATAAAACATTACCACCTTGGTTTGTAGCATAAATCTCTGTCCAGTTTCCATAACCAAGCATTCTTCCTGAGTCCAAAGTTGTATAAACCTCAGCGCCAGGAGAAGTGTTGTTGGCTACGAAAGATAGATAATCATATAGGATAACAGTGTTATCAATTGTTACGCTAGAGCCAATGTAATCAAATAGACATCCAGGTATTACTTTTATAGCACGTTTATTTACGTCTGTACCTTCTTCCCACCAGTCATTAGTTCTTGAACCATTCCAAGCAGAAATAATACCATCAATTTGTCCAGGTTGGATATCAAAAGAAGTATAATTATTCTTATCAGAGATATATAATGTTCCTCCTATTGCTCCACCAGCAAAACCATATGCGCCATGATAACTTCTATTTTTAGGGCTATGTTCCATTCTCGCATTTACTGAACCATTACCTGTTAGTGAACAATTCTTAACAATTGCTGTTGTTTTTGTAATAGTTCCAACTAATCCTCCACATACAGTCAATGATTTCTTTGTAGGTGTAACGGTGGTGCCATTAGACGAACCTTCTGCGGCTGCCGTAATACCACCATAATTATTAATTGTAACTCTTTCTAATCTAGAATTATCTGCCATAACGCCAACATATCCACCAACAATAGCTGAATTGTTTCTCATTCCAGTGTTTGAATTTGATGCAGAGTGACATATAGCAAACGCACCTGTATTAGATACTGTTAAATTACAATTAAATATTGTTCCACCGTATAATAATCCACAAACTATACCTGCAACTGATGTTGCTTCATAACCTGCTGGGCTCTCTAAGGCCAAATTTGATTCTGTTAATGTTGAATCAGCGCTATAATCAGAATTCCAAATTATATTAGCATTTAGTATTGTACCTAAGTTTACTGCACATAACATACCTGCGTATTGATAGCCGTTATAACTTCCATCTGCGCTCATGTTTCCAGCAGTATTTCTATAACTTCCATTATACGAAAGTACAGAACCTCCTAAAGGAGCAGTTATTGTAATTGTGTAAGCATTACAATCCAAGATTCCAAAGAATGCAGCTGTGGAACTTGAAATTCCTAAAGTTTGCATATTATAGTCAATATCGCTTGTTAGTATTCCAACATAATATGCATAATCTGAAGAACTACATAAATCGATAAAGCTCTTTAATTCTGTGGCATTAGTAATGTATGTTTTTGTATATGTACTACCCATATATTTATAACTTGCGCCAAGAGTTGTCATATGGTATCTTCCATCTGAACCTAGCACATAATATCCATCTCTTTCTTCTTGAATCTTTGCAGCAACAGTTGAACCTGTTTGAATTTGAGAAATAGATAAATCATATAAATATCCGTCTCCACTATTAAATGAAGAAACATATACAGCGGCAGCAGAAGCTGAATCCGCTTGTTTTGCATTAAAGGTTATACCTATCGACAAAATAAGTACTAAAACCATTAATGCACATATTAAACTTGTTATAAGAGGTAATCTTCTTGTTGTTCTCATATTGTCCCTCCCTCTACATTACATAAACTGTAATAGTTTGTTTTTGAACCAAAGTTCCGCTACCATATGCAACTGTTACTGTTGCTTGCATTTCATTTGAAATTACAAGTTTAGTATAAGTTGTATTTGCATTGTATAGAACTCCGCTTCCTGTTAGTGTTACTTCTGTTTTTCCAGTTGGATCATATGTGTAGTAAGTACCAGAAGATGTTGCTGTAACTGTAGCTACACTTCTTGTATAGTAAGTTGTTGAAGAACTATAATTTGATCCTGTCAATTCAACTTCTATAAATTGTTCATTATGAGGTACATAATATGTTCCGTTTGCTGGTACTCCTTCACCTGTATATTCTTCAAATGAATAATATATTGCTTCAGCATCATAATCAACTCCATTTCCTCTTAGAGTAACAGAATTGTAAGAACCATCAATATAGAATGAACCAGCTGTAGATGCATCAACTTCTTGTGCTACATAGTCAAACTTTGTTCTATTTCTTGAACCAGCAGCATAACCGTAATTTGTTGAGCCATTACGTAATGTTGTCAAATCAACCAAACATTCTACAAATTCACTTGTTCCATCTGTGAAGTATACTTTTAGATTTCTTAATGCCTTACCTGTTCTTTGTTCAGCTTCACTTAAATTTGTTCCGCCGTACATTAATTGGAAGAAGAAACCTTCATCACCAATATGATCTACTACTTTTGGTAAGAACTCAACATCGACTGTTTGTTCAATTTCAAATGGTGTTCCATATCCGAAATAGAAGTATACAGTTTCCATTCCACCTTCACTTGTTAAGTTCAATCTTGTAGTATCCCAATATACAGGTAACTCATATGTTGTTACACTATTTTCAATAGTTAACTTACATACTTTCTCATTATATGTATAAGTATTAGCTACACTGTTATATCCAAATGTTTCATCTGTTCTTAACTTTGTTTTCAATGCAGACAAATCACTTAATGAAACTACAGTTTCAGAGTAAGCAGTCTTCTTTGTTAAACCATCTTCATACTCTAATTTTGCAATGTAACTTGTTACATATCCAACATTCAAGTATGGTGTAAATACATCATATGTTAATGAACCATTTTCAGCTATGTTATATGAATATGGATTTATAGCTTCTGCAGTAATTTCAGATGTATCGATAATCATTCTACTTGCAGATCTATCTAATACTTCACAAGCAATATTGAAATACAAATCGTTTGTCAAATAACATTTAGCTGTTAATCCTTTTTGTGGTTCCATATTTATTTCAAAATCATATTCCCACTTTACAACTTTCATTGTTCCCATAACGCCGTTTTCGTAAATAACACTTACAGAATCTGGGAATGGTTTTCCGTTTTGGAAATTAACTGTAACTGGGTCAATCTTATATGTTCCACCACTATATACAGAACCTTCAAGTAGAACGTCCTTAACAGCAGTTGCATCAACATGAACATTTATCTTGAATTCTTGATAGAAAGGTGTAGCGCCCAAATATGAATATGGTTCGATTACGCCAGTCTTATTATATTCAGATATGTCGTATCCGATTGCAATTGTAAATTGGTTATAATCTTCTGTGTATACAACATCAAAAGCATCTATTTCATTCCATTTCCATGCTATAGGCATTTCAAGAACTTTTCCGTTTGTAAACTTAATATATGCTGTTGAAGGATAATAAGAATGCTTATTAGCCAAGTTGTTATAATCGTAAGGATTAATTGTCAATGTAGACTTAGTTAATGCCTCATCGAAGTATACACCAATTATTTCATTTCTTGACATTGTTATTGTTACAGGTTGAGTCCATGTGAACAAGTCTCCTGATGGATATTGATCTGGGTCAAGAGTAACAGTAACACCTGTTGATGAATAATCATTATTATTGTTCCAACTATAATCTATAGCATCTGAGATTCCATTCCATTTTACATATACATAATCTGAATAATTATCATAGTTAACTAGAACTTGATCAGAATATGGATTTAAATTAGCATACTTATTCATATCTGATTGATACAAATAGAATTCATATGGTTGAACATCCAAAGTATTAATTCTTTCTCCAAATGAAACTGAAGTAACTTGTTTAGATTTTACATTGAATGTAATAACAATATCTTGCTCTACGTCAGTTCCTTTAGCGATAGTAGCTTTAATCTTATAAGTTGCTCCTTCAACAGAACCATAATATTCTGGTTTAGTTGAATCCAATCTATAGAATAATTCTTCAGCATTTCCTAAATCCCATAAATCTACTGGCATTGTTCCAGCATATCCATTTTCATAATAGAAATATAATCTATCTGGAGTATAGTTGCTTAATGCTGTTGTTGTACCATCTTCAGATTTTGTATCAAATTGATACAAATCAACTTCAATTACGTTATCTTTAGCACCTGCCATAATAATATCTGATACAGTTGAGTTAAAGTAATGAATTGTCATTCTCTCCTCAGCGCCGTTAGGGAATAGAACATATACTTCTTCATCCCAGCTTCCGTCTTCTGTAGTATCACACACATAACCATATGTATGGTTAATTGCAGGAAGTCCGGTTAACAAATCAGTGTCGATAACAAGCTCTCCGTTAATTTCTGATTTTGTATAGAATTGTAAAGTATCTGTAGCAAATCTTCTTGATACATTATCTGCTGTAACAACAGTAATATATGGAGGCATTGCTTCATAAACACTCATGCTTAATGGCTTGATTGAAGTAATTTTCTCACCACTTCTTACAACGAATTTAATAGTTAATTCCTTTGTATTTGCTCCGCCATTAAATGGTGCTGTAGCAACAATTCTATAAGTTCCTGGAGTAGATAAACTCATTGAAGACACATCAGCATCTAATGGAGTTTCTGTTGATTCGCCTTGTTTTGTGAATCCTTTTACTCTAAATGAGATTGCACTCTTATACAAGTTAGTATTCTCTTGATATGTTGCTTCTTTATTTGTAAAGTAAGTATTAATCACATCTTGTAGAGGGTTTAACGAACTTGTAGAATATGGATCATATGTTATTGTAGATGGAATTCCATCCCAAGTTACTGCGCCGTTATGTCCAACATAATCAGGATTACCAACAGATGGAGATGTATTAAATATATGCAATTCTGTATAATACAAATCTGATCTGTTCTTTTCCGCAGGATTATAAGACAGCGTACTTTCTCCGTTATAGAACGTATAAGGATTTCCTTCTGGGTCATAAATAGCTGTATTATGGTCATGACAAGTTAGATAAATATTTGTCAATTGTCCAGATACAAGGTTTAGACCAAGATGAGTTTCATTTGTAACTGCAAATGGTATCAATCTGTTAATAACACTCTTTAATTTTGATTTTAAGTTTGTAATTGCACCCATTAATCCAGACAAATCCATTCCGATTAATCCTTTTAAGATATCTCCTAATATATCGTCAACAATAGCATAGATATCATCGAACAATGCACCACCATTAATTCTATCCCAGAATACTTGAGCTAAATAGTTGCCACTAAATTGGAATGAAGGATTATCCTTAGTCATTTCTTGTAGGTTCAATATTGTTTCTGGTCCAAAGATGTAATACATCAAACCATCAATCAAATTATTTATTTGATATTCATTAACTGTAATATCTGCATTTAAAATACCTGTTGAAGTTAATGATAATGTTATCATGTCGAATAATGATAAGAAATCAAGACTTCCAAACATAGCACTTAATCCGTTTTGAACTGTTAGAATATAGTAACCATAAACTCTTCTTGTTACTGGTAAGCAAATATAATATGAATATGTTGTTTCTCCTGTTGTTTCATCAGTTACTGCATCTGTTTGATAAATAATTCTTTCTAAAGCAGCAGATGGTTGTGGCAAATCTGCAAATGTAGCAAAGTTTGTATTAACTGTTAATTGTTGAGTTGTTGCAGTTGAACCACTTTCTACTATTTGATAGTAATTTGAACCATAGAAATAATACTTTCCAATATTATCTACATTTGTTTGTCTTGTAAATTCATTAGAAGAGATAATTTCTGTTGCTTTTATTTCTCCAACAGCTACGTTTGTATTTGCTGCTGATTCATCAATTATATCTTGTGCTTCATCTTCTGGTGTTGTTGGTTCTCCCGTAATTGGATTTGCAAATTTATCAAGCATAGAATCAATGCTAGATAACAAACCATCAATTGTTCCAGAAAGCATTGTAACTAAATCTAAGTCAATAGCAAGTTGACCCATTACATCACCAACGTCTACTGAGATACCGCCTAAAATTTTCAATGGCAAGAATCCTTTACAAATATTCAAATATAACTTTCCGTCGTTATAATTCAATTCAGCGTATAACCATGTATCAATTGAGCCTGAACCTGTATTATTGAATTCGGCTTGGTCAATTGCAGCTACAGTAACCAAGATAGAATCTTTTGCTGCTGTAGAGTTTGTTTTTGCTAAAGCTTTCTTAGCTTTTAATTTTTCAATATAAATTCTTGTATATAAAGGCTCGCCTGAAGTAGATGTATATTGATTCAAGTCAATGAATAAACCAATATCCAAGTTCTTTAGAAGAGATCTAACCATAAATTCTCCACTTACGGCATTCCAGTCTGGAATATTGTCTAGATTCATTTCAAACTTATATGCACCTCTTTCGCCTACGCCTAACGCAACAGTAATATCTGCAAATACAGCATCTTCAACATTTAAGCTAGCGCCTATTGTTCCTGCAAGTAAATCAATTGCTGCGCTTAAAGATAAATCCATATGCAAATCAAAACCAAGCAATGTTTGGAAGATTGAATCAAACATTTCTGATGTTAAAGCTAGAGAAATCTTTGTATTGTTTGCAGAAATTGCAGGCAATAACATTCCTAATACATCCATTATTGGACTTGTTGCTTCTTGTTGAGATTCACCAGCTGATGCTGTCTCATCAGAAGCAGCTGTCTCGTCAGAAGGTGCGATTTCATCAGCATTTGCAATTTCGCTTGCTGGTTCTGTAGGAGTAAGTAAACTATCTACCAAACCATTAACTAATGATGTTAAAGATAAATCACCTAATGAGCCAAGCAAATTAGACATAATAACACCTAGTTTAGCAACTATAGTTGAGTTTGCAATTTCGAAATCAAATAAGCCTAATCCGTTTGCATCGATAATGATACTATTTTGATATATATATAGACCAATCCATAGATTTCCTTCATATATCAATTCTAGTTTAATTTGTGTATTCTTGAAATTGTTGAAATCTAAATACCATTGTAATGCCAATTGTACTTCTGTATTCCAATCATCAAAGTTAACTTGCATTGGAATAGCAAACGAAGACGCTTGATCAACTACGATATTATCTACAATTCTATTAATATCCCACAAACTTGATACTGTTGTTGCATCTAAAGTTAAAGTCAAAGATAAGTCTCCGATAACTCTTAATAATGCATCAATAATATTGTCATAGAATAATTCGGTTGACGCTGCCAATGTATTAAACTTAACTTCATGTTCTGCAATTAGTTTTGAAACATCTCCAATTTGAACTGGAGCCTTATCTGTACCCATTTGCAACATGATTGATAAGTCTTCATCGAAATAGTTACCTGTTTCTTTTGTCCACTTTGGCAATAATGCGCCGTTTATTCCAAGAGTAATTCCTTCTGTTCTGTTTAATACTAGTTCTACAGAAAGTTTCATTACTTCATTCAAATCAATACCTAAATCAATTCCAAATGAGCCAAGTAAGCTTTGTATAGCAGCAACTGTAACGGCTACTGATACAATATTTGAATCGATATTTATCAATAATGCTTGAGCTTTATCAAAAGAAGCAAAAGGATCTTCACCTTCGCCTGCGCTTGCAGGAGTTGACTCAGCTGGTGGATTTATACCCAATAAAGCAGCCAAATCAAATGTCAAATCCATGATTTCTTTGTCGCCCAATAAACTATATATTAATGTTGTATAATCTAATTCTAAATATAAATCAGGTAACTTAATATTTAATAATCTTAAATTAGATAATTCTATATATACATTATTACCAACACCATATAAACCTAAAATAGTTGTATTCTTCTTGAATAATACTTCGTCTCCAATACAAATATCTTGATCATTTGTAGCTATTTCAAGAATTAAGTAGCTCTTTGTAGGATCTTCTTTATTCAAAGCGATTCCTATATTTAAAGATACGTCCATCTTGAAATCTGCAGTAAAGTTCCATAATAATTGTTTATCTGCAAGTGCTGTTAATCCAAACATTGAAATAAGTGGAGCAAGATTGTAGCATCCTTGAGAGAAATCAACAGTCAAGTTCATACTTAAATATGTTCCAGACAAAATATTAGTTAATAATTTTGAAACAGAATCAACATAGTCCTTTTCTACTATTTGATAATATGTTGTTTCAGGATCGTATTCTACTTTTCCTTCTCCTGTTCCTAATTCAACTTTTGTATATTCTTTTGTTGTATTGTTATAAGTATAGAAAGTACCTGTTGTCTTATTAGACAATCCAGTAGCAACTTTACGCTCATGCGTTCTATACAAAATATATCCTTCTAAGTTAGTTTCTGCACCATATACTCCGTTATAAGAAGTTCCACCTAATTCAGGATTAAACTTATCTAAATGCTCAGAATTATAGCACAACATAAAGCTATGTAGAGAAATACCTACACTTAGGCCTTCAACAGGTATACTTGTTTTTACAAACTCACCTTCATCGTGACCATAACCAATAACCCATTCGTTGTTATATACAAACGCATATTGTTTACCCTTTGAGTTTTTTGGAGCGTTTTCTGGTAGAATTCCTGTTGCAATTGAATCAGCTTTATATACATAAATAGACTCATTATCATAACCTATTAATACTTCTTCAGTATATAAGTTATCTAAATAATATTTATCTCCTTGTACATAAACTATACAATAATTATCTATAGAATCCTCAGGTGTTAAAACAAGTTCGCTGGTCATTTCTTTTGTTGTATAAATAGTTGTTCCATTTGAGTAAACAACACTCTTATAAGAAGCTTTTTGACCAACATACCAATAACCATCTTCGCCGATAAATCCATCTCTAGAATCAACAGCAGCAGAGATATCTATAGATTCAAATCCATCTTCAGAGAAGTTCAAATCTACTCTTGCAATCATGCCATCTGGCCAAGTAAAGCCTAAATCTCCAGCCAAACTTGTTAATGCTTTCCAGAATATTGCATTTATAGATAATACAATTGCCGTTTGATCATCGTTAGTTCCAAACAAATCGCCAAAACCAACAATAGAACCAATTGACTTTAATAGAGTAATAACATTTGTAGAAACTTGGTAGTTACCAAATTCATCATATGCTAAAGCAACGCATTCTACTGAATCATAAATTTCAATTTCTTCCTCAGTTAATTCTTCGTTTGCTGAAGAAAGAACAGATTCTTCTTGGTTTACTCTTTGACTTCTTAAGTCAGCCCAGTTAACCCAATCTGCCATTCCTAAAGTCTCCTTAAATAATTTATCAAGAGCATTAGTAACTAGGTTTGTAACATACTGAACTATACTTGGAATGCCATCTAGATTAATCTTGATGTTGCTTCCTGCATAATATCTATCAAGCAAATGATCTACGTTAACATATAATCCACCATCCATATAGTAAGCACCAATAAGTGGTGTAGTATCAACGTATTCACGAGTTACAGCATCAATTAAATACAACTCTAACATCAATAAGTTGTTATCAACTAATTTTTCCTCTCCATTTTCTGTAACATATGTTTCATTGCCATAATTTAAATCAAAATCAATTGCCGCTTCAAGTCTTAATCCTGTTGAAGCGTTCATTACTAAAACATTTTCTGGTAGTATTTGTTGAGCCATAATTGAATTAATTGCAGCTCCTAGGTCTACTGCCTCACCTGTATCTATAACTAAATCTAAAGAAAGAGCAATATTTGTAAGACTAAAAGGTTCGAAATCTATATTATCATAGACTCTTTGTGGGATACCGATATCAAGTTTTGCTGTTTGATAGCTACGATCCATATTAACAGCACAACGTAGAATTTCTTGCATATATAAAGGATTTTCTTTATCAGCAATATCATTTCTTAACGCAACTAAATCGAATTTTTCTGTAATTCCATCTACAACGGTTCCCTCGATTGATAATTTCATTTTTGGTGTAATTTCAGTCAAGAATGAAATAAATGGTTTCAAATCTAAATCGAAAGGCAAACTACCTCCAATCAAACTTACAACCATTCCGACAACGCTATCTAATGTAGAAATTAAGTTGTTTAATTTAATTTCACATTTATATTGTTGAGTAACAACACCCATATCATCTGTCGATGTAGTACAAACTGCTGTATCAAACAATAAAGCTCCTACGATGTTTAATAATGAATCAACAGTAAATCCAATACCAGACATTAGGCCATTTAGCATTTGGAATAATTGGCCATCTAACTTACCATCATAATTACCATCTTGAATCAACTTTAGAACAGAACCTGCAATTTGTCTTACATAATCCATATCAAAATCTTCAAAGTATAATAAAGGAGTTGAATCACCTAAATCCATAAACAATTTTTCTTCAACTGCATATAGACCCCATTGCTTTACACCTTGAGATTCTAAAGCTATATCTTCCTCAAGTTTTGAAGCACTTAAATTGATTTCCATTGTAGATTCTTCTTCTTCTAAAACCAACAAAGAAACTTCTTCTCCTGTCTCAGCTTCAACAACACCTGTCATATCAATTAAAACAAGTGCCATCTCACTAGCATTTCCGTTTTGATCAAGATTTAGTCTTAAAACCAATCTTTGTTTTGAAACGTCACCGATTTGCATATCTACCGACTTAATGTCAACATAGAAATTTACAACTCTATAATTTTCGATTTCAGTTTCAATTTGAGTTCCACCCATCAATGAAGCAATCAACTTATAAGGCGAGATAATTTCAGTTTTTGCATTACTTGACTCTCCTCCGCCAGTTGTTGTTTCTGTTTTAGTTGGTCTTGGTGGCTTTGGCTTTGTGGTCGTAGTCGTCGTAGTAGTAGTATCTGTAGGCAAAGTTGGCAATGTTGGCAATGTAACTGAACCACTATTGCTTCCGCTTCCTGTACCATCCTCCGTCTTTACAACACAAGCACTAAGCACACATCCCATTAATGCTATTAATAGGAACAAGGCTAAAACGCTTACGATTAATTTGCTCTTTTTCATAATTTCTCCTAATTACAACGCGACATATCGCGCATAATATATCTTTATATCAACATCTTAATTTTGGGCACTTAAACTAAACTTAAATATAATATATTTTTTTGCGTATAATAATATAAAGGCTTCAAAACCCTCATTAAATCGATACTTTGAATATGAAAAATTTTTTAGAAATTTATATGAAAAACTAGACAAAAATCACAAATTTTCATCTTTTCTCTTTCAATATTTTTTGGATTTTTCAATTGTAAAATTTATGTAAATTTTTCTTTTGGATACTCTAAAACGACCTTGAACCCCTTTGGTTTGTTATGAAATGCCATAACTTTGCCACCAAAGGCATCGGTAATTGTTTTAACAATAGATAGACCAAGTCCAGATCCTCCAGTTTCTGAATTTCTAGATGCGTCAGTTCTATAGAATCTTTCAAATACCTTTCCTAAATCCTCATCAGACACCCCTATTCCGGTGTCTGAAACTGTAATGAAATATTTGTTATACGAATCACGCAATAAAACGTTGATTGAATCGCCCTTATTTGTATATTTAACCGCATTGTCTAAAAGTATTATTACAGCTTGTCTCAATTTGTCTTGATCGACCATACTTTCTACATTTTCAGCCAAATCTACTTCCATTACTTTCTCGTCAAGTTCGCACATTATCTCGAATGGCTCACAAACATCTTTTATTATTTCTGTTATGTTTGTTGGAGTCTTATCTAAAATTAATCTTTCATTGTCTGAGCGTGACAAAATGAGCATTTCTTTAACCATTCTATTCAAGCGCCCAACTTCATGCGTTACTGATACTAACGATTCTGAAGCATCTTCAACTTTTAAATCCGGTTCGCTCATAATCTTTGCCAAGGATACCTTAATAATGGCAAGTGGGGTGTTAAATTCATGCGAAATATCTGAAATAAGCTGATTGTTCTTCTCGATTGCATTTTCGTAATATTTCATTTGATCATTAATACTCCAGTAAGTTAATGTGGAAAGAATAGCAATAGCAATCATAAAAGAAATAATGGAAAGCCATATTGCCGCTAACATAACTTCTCTATTTTCAGTTACGTCCATAAAAATCATATAGTATTCGGCATTAAACAAATTAGAACCCATCTTGCCCGTTCTAATCATATATGATTTTCCATTTACCGTTTTCGTTTCATTATTCAGATTAGTATCAAAAGTTTTTGAATATGTAAATGTATAATCTTCTAATGGCTTATAGTCTTCATCGTAATAGAAAACTTTACATTTATTGAATAAATTTTGAGCAAAAGACGAGTCTCTTATCGTTACATTTTCCTTAATTGCAACTTCGACTAAATCGAGTTCTGAAGAATTGTTTTTATCAAAAGAATATGTAATTATTGCAATTACAATAGCAGTCAAAACAATTAACAGTACTGCTTGCAAGACAATACTGAAAAATAATTTAGTTTTTGCTTTTTTCTCTACTTCAAGTTTTCCGTAATTGCTTTCAACTCTCACTCGAACTTATCACTCCACATATAGCCTACATTCTTTATTGTTTTCAAATATGGCTTAACATTATATTTGTCTAATAATTTCCTTATATTGCTTACGTATACTTCCGTTACCGTCACAATTGTATCCGAATTATATCCCCAAATTCTATTAAATAATTGTTCCTTAGAAATAATCATATTTCTATTTCTAATTAAATACTCTACAATGTCGTACATCTTACCAGCAAGTTTAACGTATTCTCCGTCTATCTTTAGCATCTTACTTGCAAAATCAAGTTCTAAATTTCCATTGACATATTTTGTCGTAAAGTTATTGTTATATCTACGCAAAATAGCTTCAACTCTTGCTAATAACTCATCATTTTCAAATGGCTTTGCTAAATAATCATCAGCCCCAAGTTTTAGACCCTCAATTTTTTTGTCTGTGCTATCTAAGGCTGTCAAAATTATTACAGGAGTTACGCTTGTTTTTCTTAGACGACTCAATAAATCAAAACCATTCAATTTTGGCAGCATCAAATCTAAAACAATCAAATCATAACTTCCATGCTCAGCCATATACAATCCTTCTTCTCCGTCATAGGCAGCATCTGAATTGCCTAATTTTGTCAGAACATCCCTTATATTTTGGTTTAATGTTTCATTGTCTTCAACAACTAAAAATTTCATAATTCCTCCGAGCCCGATCCTTCTTTTTTATCTGCAAAGCATTCTTTCATAACTTCGACTGTATCTATTTTAAAAACATGCGTTCTATCCTGATTACAAACAACAACAAAACTTCCATCTACTTCTTCTATATGAGTATCCGACTCGCATTTAGCGCATTTGGATTTTACAAGCATCAAATAAAGATCCCCGTCCTTATACACATATGGTGCTTGTCCATATTTTATTTTCTTAATTGCCATTTGCGATTGACTCATTTTATTCAAGGTTGTTAGCAAATGAATATCATTTATAAAAATCATAATGGCAATCGCACAAATAAAAAAAGCAGCAAATATTACTAATAGCTTTAAATTAGCATTTAGATTCCCCTTGCTACTTATCTCACCCCAAACAACTGCCGCTATAAATAATATGACAGAAATTACAATCCTAATAACAGCCATTGTCTTAGCATCTTTAATTGTCCCTTTTTTCTCAAGAACAATAGAACCTTTATCCCAAAATGGCGCACTATCTACTTGCTCTTTTGTCAAATAAGACTTAGCCATTAATTCCTGTCTTTCCCTTTCTTTAGCTTGTTTTCTTTCAAATAAAGAAAGTTTTTTCTTTTCCTTTACAAACTCCCTGCCACATTGAGAACAAAAGATAGCATTTTCATCCATTTCTTTGCCGCAATTAGGACACTTTTTCATGCTCTATCTCCTCTTGTTTTCTCAATTTTCTCTGATTTATTATGTAGTACACAATATATGCAACAAGCGCAATAATTAAAACTAGTATTAACCAAAGCCCCCATTCGCAAGAAACTTTAGACATTTTTTTTGCTGTGCTTATCATAAATGATGTCAAAACAACAAATAAAGCGAATATAACAACAAACAACGAGCTAATCGATATAGTTGTAAATAGATATTTTTGTCTATTTTTACTTCGCTCAAATAGCGCTGCAACTATACTTACAAGCAACAAAAATATTACTATAACACTAACTACAAATAACGCAACGGAAGAATCTTCCATTTTATCTAATACTTCTTGTCCTATTAAAACTGGAGCAAGAGATAAAAATACCCTTTTAGCTAAATCGGTTTTTGCAATAAAATCGGACTTTTCAATTAAATAATCTAACCCGCTTTGAATGCCTCTTAAAGGTGCAATAAAAATATCCAAGAACGATACAGTTGCACTCATAACCTTGTATTCGCCTTCTGTTGCTTCTTCCCCCATTTCTTCGGAGAACTTTGAAGCATCAACTGTAACGTCAACTTTAAGGATAGGAAGCAACATAATAAAAATGAAAAGCACTAAAAGTCCAAGACACAAAATCAAATTAAAATTGAAATTTAACTTGTTCTTTTGTTTTCCAATTTTTATAGCGTTTTGGTTGCTAAGTGATTGCACGCCTGCGCTTGTACCTAATTTCTTTTTGCCTCTACTTGACATATTTCTTCCTCGCGTAAATATTATAGCTAATTTATAAAAATTTAACAAATACCATTTTTTGAATATTCAAAAAAATACTCTATCGCCCACTCCTGCATAATAGAATAGATTAGCTGTTCAGTTTGAAAGCACTTTAATTCAAATTCTTTAATATTGCACAATTCTAAAAGAATTCTTTTTTCTAGTGCAAGTAAATCTAGCACAATATTTATGTATGGTTTTGTATGTATTTTTTTGCAATTTTCATCAATGCAACAACTGGTTGATTTGTATTTTAAAACAAGATTTATCTCATATTGATTCTTCATTCCTAAAAATGTTTTTTCAAGTTGATTCAATAAATTTATTATCTGTAAATTAATTTTTGCAATTATTCTTTTTCGAGCTTGAACAAAAGACACGCTTTTTGTCACACATTCGCACTCAATTCCTTCTTTTTCGTAGCTTTTACACATTTTATTAATTAACTCATCGTTTAATAAATAGTCGAAATTTTCTATATTTTCCATACATTATAAGTATATTGTGACAAAAAATAAAATATGCATGCAATTTTTTGTTGCAATTAATTATACTAAAATATATAATGTTTTATATGATTTCGAATTTATTAACACCTAGACAATTATGGAGCAATTATGACCCTTATAAAGAGCCACTAAGACCTTCTTATCTAGATATTACTGAATCGCAATCTTATTATCATTTCAAAACATATATCAATGGAGATTCATACGATAACGAACCTATACGAATATACGTTCAATGTTACATTCCTAAAAAATCCACTTTTAACTCTAACATTATACTTATGACTGATGTTGGATTACATGTTGAAGATGATAAACAACAAGAAAACTTGGCAAACTTAGGATTTGGAGTCTTTTCTTTCGATTATTCTGGATTTACTAATTCGTCATCGAAATTTACTCATTATCCTAAATCGATTAACTACGCCAATTATGAATACTCAAACAAAGATATATCTCACGATAGTGTTTCGCCTCAAAACACGCCGATATTTATTTGGTGCAAAGTGTGCAGAAAAGTAATTAATCTTATAAAGCAAACACGTGGTGATGATAGTCAAATTATTCTTACTGGATACAAACTTGGCGCAGATATTGCATGGCAAGTAGCGGCTATAGATAAAAGAGTAGATGCAGTTGCTGCATTTTTAAATGCTGGTTGGCAAGAGTTTAGAAATATTCCTAAACTTTCTAATTCCGCCTTGTTGCCAGACAAAGACGATGTTTCTGAATCATGGCTTTCTGCTTCTTCAACTCAAGCATATATTAAGTTTGTAAATTGCCCTGCCTTAATACTTGCAGCTTCTAATTCTCCAATAACATCTTTAGATAGAATTGTTGATTCTGCAAATTTAATTAAATCTAACGGAGCAAATGTTTGCTTAAATATATCAGCTGGACAGAGCAACTCTATGACAAAAGAAGCTCAAATTCTATATTTAAAGTGGATAGACTCATTAAGCAAGAACGTTTCATTGCCAAAATTGCCAAAGATTACAATTTCTGCTTACGATAATAGCTTAATGGCAAACTTGGATGTAGACAAGAGTCAAGAAATTGAAAAAATTTCCGTTCATTATAGCTATGATGAATTAGATAGCACTTTGAGGAGTTGGTCAAATAGGCTTGTTCCTCTTGCGGGATTAAAAACAGACATTCCTGTTTATATGGAAACAAAGATAATTTTTGCTTTTGCTTCTGTAAAATACAAAAACGGATTTGAATTAACTTCCCTACCAACTTATTATGAAATCCCACAAGACGCAAATATAGAAAGAACTGAAATAAAAAAATCTAGAATTATATATCAAAAATCTTTTGGACCTAATGGATGGATTGTAGAACAATCATCTGTATATGTAGATATTGTTGAGCCAAAGATTGTTCAAGGACCTTTTGGCGTATATGGAATAACAACACAAATAGGAAACCTATCTACCTATACCATAGGAGAATATAAGTTTAAATGCGAAAATCAAAATCTACTTCAATTTGATGTTTGCTCTAGTAAATCAAGAGAATTAACTGTGGAAATCACCTCTGGTTCTAATGGGGTATATAACTTGTTCTATTCGACAATTACTATACCTGAAAATGTTTGGACAAAATGTTCTCTTAAAGTATCAGATTTTAAAACAAAAGACTTAGTTCCTCTTAAAGAATGGGGAAATATAAAGAAATTAACGTTTTTAAATGTGGATAATGCACTATTTAACAACATAATATGGATATAAAAATGGAAGAATATAACATCGGAGATATTGTAATAACAAAAAAGTTACACCCTTGTGGTTCTAATAAATGGGAAATTATTAGAACTGGCATTGATTTTAAAATCAAATGCACTGGATGCGGCAGAATTGTTATGTTAACTAGAGAAAAATTCTTAAAATCTCTAAAGCGCACGGAGCAAAAATAATGGAACAATATATTGCACAAAATAAAGACTATAAGTTTCCTCATTATTTAAATGCTATCTTGGTAGCTTTAATTGTAATACTGTTTTTAATTTTGCTTTGTTTATTATTTGTTGTTTCTCCTATGACAATTGTTGGAGATTCTATGCAAAATACGCTAATCGAAGGAGACCATATATTCTTACTTAAAGTCTTTTACGATTATACTTATGGAGACATTTTAATATTTAAAAAAGATTCGTTGTCAGACAAAAAAATAATAAAAAGAGTTATTGGAATGCCTGGCGATTATATAAGATATGACATAATTGAAAAATGCTGGTATAGAAATGATCAAAAACTCATTGAAGACTATGTCAAGTGTGAGTATACAGATTATTATCTAGATTCGTCATATATAAAGAGTGAATTAACTTCTGAAAAAGGTTTACTTGTTGAAGATAATTCATTGTTTATCTTAGGAGATAATAGAGTGGTTTCAAACGATTCACATATCTATGGATGTATATCTATGGATTTGATAGTCGGAAAATATTTATTTACATACTAAACGGAGGATTAAAAAAATGAAAAACAGTGTTAGACAAGCTAAAATTGATAAGCAAAAATGGCTTTTATCTGAACGTACTGGACGCGATGCATGTGGAACTTTTGACTTCTGCCATGCCTGCAAACACGATGGCAAGGAATACCCTTGCGCTAGAGCGTATATAAAAGTACATAGATCAAAAGAAGATAAGGAATAATAAAATGAAAGCTATAGTATCAGTTATCGGAAAAGACAAAAAAGGAATTATTGCAAAAGTTTCTACTGCCCTATTTGACATGGATATCAACATTGAAAATATCTCGCAAACAATTATGCAAGATTATTTCACCATGATAATGGCTGTAGACTTGTCTGAATCAAAACTAAATTTTAGTGAAATTGCTCAAAAACTAGATGTTCTTGGTAAAAATAACGCTGTTGAAATACGTATACAATTGCAAAGTATTTTTGACAGCATGCATCAAGTATCTACAATGGACGATAGTATTTAGGTGACAAAATGTATTCAGAAAAAGAAATTATTGAAACAATAAATATGGTTTCGCATCAGCACCTTGATGTTCGTACAATTACTCTTGGAATCTCTCTTTTTGATTGCATCTCTGACGATAAGAAAAAAACTTGTGATAAAGTCTATGACAAAATCATGAAAAAAGCTTCTAATCTTGTCAAAGTTGGAGAAACCATTTCAAATGAAATAGGAGTTCCTATTGTAAACAAGCGTGTATCAGTAACTCCTATAAGTTTAATATCAGCATCATCAAAATGCCACCTAGAGTTAATTAAAACTCTAGATAAAGCAGCACAAGAAATCGGCATAGATTTTCTAGGCGGCTATTCTGCCCTTGTACATAAAGGTATGACTCCTTATGAAAAAGAATTTCTTTTATCTATTCCTGAAGCACTTGCTTCAACAAACAAAGTTTGTTCTTCTGTAAATGTTGCTACAACAAAAGCGGGAATAAATATGGATGCCATTAAGCTAATGGGAGATGTTATTAAAAAGACTGCTTATTTAACAAAAGACAATGATTCAATTGGATGTGCAAAACTCGTTGTTTTTGCAAATGCTGTTGAGGACAATCCTTTTATGGCAGGAGCTTTTTTGGGCGTAGGAGAAGAAGATACCGTTGTCAATGTTGGCGTTTCTGGTCCTGGAGTTGTAAAAACAGCGCTTGAAAGATGCAAAGGAAACTTAACAGACGTTGCAGAATGCATTAAACAAACTGCATTTAAAATTACTCGTGTTGGACAATTAGTTGCTCATGAAGCATCAACAAGATTAAATGCATCCGCAGGAATAGTAGATTTATCTTTAGCCCCAACTCCAACAATCGGAGATAGCGTTGCCCATATCTTAGAAGAAATCGGCTTAGAACAAGTAGGTGGTTTTGGAACTACAGCAACATTAGCTCTTTTAAACGATGCAGTAAAAAAGGGTGGCATTATGGCCTGTTCTTCTGTTGGAGGATTATCTGGAGCCTTTATCCCTGTATCAGAAGATATCGGCATGATTAATGGCGTTTTATCTAATAATCTTACATTAGAAAAACTTGAAGCCATGACCGCAGTTTGTTCTGTAGGACTAGATATGTTTGCTGTACCAGGAGATACAACAGCAGAGGTTTTATCTGCAATTATTGCTGATGAAATAGCAATTGGTGTTGTAAACCAAAAAACAACAGCTGTAAGAGTAATTCCAGTTTATGGAAAAAAAGCGGGAGAAGAAGCAGAGTTCGGAGGCTTATTAGGAAGAGCTCCAATTATGAAAATTAACACTTCATCTCCAGCCAAGTTTATTAATCGTGGAGGACGAATACCTGCTCCTCTACATAGTTTTAAAAATTAATTATGAAAATTGAAGGAAAAAATGCCGTAAGAGAGGCTTTAAATAGTTCTCTATCTATAAAAAAATTATGCATTCAAAAGAATGCTCATGATTTACAATCTTTTGTGGATATTGCTAAGAAAAACAATATACGTATTGATTTTTTAGATAAAAACATGCTAGATAAGCTAAGCGAAACAAAGCATCATCAAGGAGTAATTGCCATTGCTGACGAATATGCTTATTGCGATTTAGATGACATTTTAAAGTTACAACAAACAAAGCGCCTTTTTGTCCTTCTTTTAGACGGAATAGAGGATCCTCATAATTTAGGAAGTATTATTCGTGTTGCTGAATGTTTAGGCGTTGACGGAATAGTCATACCAAATAAACGCTCAGCAACAGTAAATGCGACCGTACTTAGAGTTTCTGCCGGCGCGGCTGCTCATGTCAAAATTGCCATGGTAAATAACATAAACGATGTAATTAGAAAGCTAAAAGACAACTTTGTTACTGTTTGTTGTGCAGATATGGATGGGGAATCAATTTACACTTCTACGTTTACGCAAGACATTGCTGTAGTTATAGGCTCTGAAGGTTTTGGCGTAAAACATTTGACTAAAAATCTTTGCGATAAAATTATTTCTATTCCTCAATTTGGAAAAGTAAATTCGTTGAATGCTTCTGTAGCTTGTGGAATTATATGCTCTGAAATCGTTAGACAACGACTATAATAAATTCTTTATTTTTTTCTTAATTTGTTGAAGAGTGTTATCTATATTTTTGATGCTTTTTCCTAAGGAATTAGCAATTTTTTCATAAGAATTTCCTTCAATATATAAATCAAGCACTTTATTTTCATAATCAGAAAGCGATTTCTCTATATTAGATATAAGTTGCTTGCTCATTACTAATCTTTCTGCATCTATATTAGTTAAATCCTCAATATCCGACTCATGTATCTCATCAAGAGGTATTGCGCTGTTAATTACACTGTTCGCAGCCGAGTTTTGTTTTCTAACAAAATCTAACATTGCATTGTTTATGCAATGGCTAACATAGGTTTCAAACAAAACGCTTTTAGAGCCATCGTACGAGGAAATTGCTTTCCATACAGCAACTCTTCCCTCTTGCAAAAAGTCATCAATTGTCGTCCCTTTTACGTTCTTATAGCGCGATGCTAGCATTGAAACTAAAGGATCAAACATAACAATTATTTGACCTACTTCCATGTCAATCTTTTCGCCTTTTTCTTTTTTTTGTTTTATTCGATTTAAAATATCTGAAACTTTTTCCATTAATTTAATAGTTGCTCTATTCTTTCCTCTTGCCCGGTTAAATATAAATAGCCAATTATAGCTTCAAAACCTGTAGCAAGTTGATATTCCCCTCTTGTCGCATTTTTTGCGATTGTATTAACATGAGCATTTCTAGCTCTTAAAAATACATCTTTTTCTTCTTCTGTAAGTTTTTCAAGAATCTCTTCCATTTTTTTTGCTTGAGATTTTGCATTAACTTCTGAATTAACTAATAAGGATAACTTATTTGTTTTATAAGTGGTTGTTGATACATACTTTGTTCTGCAATACAAAGAATGAACACCATCCCCAATATAAGCAAGTACGAGAGGATTAATCTCCCGTACCTTACTTAATGAAATTATTTCTGTATTTTTTGGTATAAAACCCATTATTTTGAATATTTTGAAACAAAGTAATCAAACAATAATTCATCTGAATATGTTTGTTGCCCTGTAGCCTCTAATGTTTTTTGCTTTATATATTCATAAGAGCATTGTTCCATAATTTCAATGATCTTAAATGCTTCATCCATATCTCTTCCTGCGCAGAAAACTCCATGATTTGCCATAAAGCAAGCATTTCTTCCTTCCATTGCAGCAACTGTTCCTTTCTTTAATGGCTTTGTTCCAGGAAGACCATATTTACCAACTCTTGCACTTCCTCCTACTAGCTTTTCCATTTCTTTTGACATAACAGGAAGCTCAATTCTGCAAGAAGCTAAAATAGAACAATATACTGGATGAGAGTGTATAGTTGCATTTATTTCAGGTCTAGCACCCATAACTGCAGCGTGAATTTTTCTTTCACTAGTTGGCTTTTTTCCTTTTTCCCAAATAGAAGGATCTGAAATTTGAACAATAGGCATATCTTCTGGAGTTAATGAAATATAATCTAATCCTGTTGGCGTTACAAGCATATGATCTTCATCCAATCTTACGGCCGTATTACCCCAAGTTCCTTGAACAAGATTCTTCTTTAATAAATTAACACCACTATCTTTAATGACTTGTCTTAACTTTAATTCTTCTTCTTGTGTCCATGCCATAATCTATTCCTCCTCTCCTTCTTCTTGAGCAGCCAAATTTTCTTGATTTACTTTGCTGTATTTCTTCTTGTAAATAATTTGCATTAGTTTTGCTTCAATAAAAGGTATTGTAATGTTTTTTCCAATAACCGCAGAAGATACAAAACAATGAGAAGCCTTATCTAAAACCATTATGCAAGTAAAAGCTTCTGACATAGTTCTACCAGAAGTGATGCATCCATCATCTTTAATTAAGCACGAATTAACACCCTTTAAGTTCTTAACAATGTCTTCAATTGTGTTTTGTGCTGTTTTACATTTTGGTCCAACTATTTGAGCCATATCATCTAAAACTGTTGGAATTGTTACCCCTGCTTTTGCAACAGGTGCTACCCATTTTGGATGCACGTGACAAATCGCATTAATATCTTCTCTTTCTGTGTAAATTTGTGCGTGCAATTTGTATTCGTTTGAATTTGCATTTACTAGGTCAATTTTCTCTACATCGTTTTCAGTTAAATCAGCAAAATTTACATTAGGCCTTGTAATGTACATATATCCTCTTTTTCCTCTAAAACTAATGCAGTCATTTTGACCACAAAGATTTTCGTTAGAGATATTTTTTGCATATTCAATAACTGTTTGTACAAATCTATCCATCTTTATTCTCCTCACACATTTTTTTAAAATGTCTGTTTATTTTCAATTTCTTTTCAGCAATAGGGGATTATTTTCGAATAATCCCCTTTTTTGCTTATGTTTTATTATTTTGATGCTTTAGCAGCTTCTTTTTCTGCAGCAATATCTCTTTTATGTTGAGCGATTAATTCGTCATGCGCTTTCTTTTCTGCAGCCATCATTTCTTGTGCTTTAGCTTTTCCTTCAGCCTTAGCTTTTTTATGTTTTTCGTTATATTCTTTTACTTGATCAGCTAGAGGAATTCCTCTTTCTTTTACTAGTTTAAATACATCTTCAAATCTATTTAATGCTTCATCAATTACTTCATCTGTATCTGCCATAGATGTATAAAGTCTTGAACCAGCTAATGTAACAATACCATTTGCCATATATGCAGCACCCATTTGTTCCATAGCTTCTTTTCTAACCATCATCATGCTCTTTTTAGATAGAACATTTACAATGTTTAAGATATTCATAGAAGAGAAGTCAAAGCTCATTGGAGCTGTACACTCTAAGTGACAAATAGAACCTTGGTTATAAGTAACATAAGGCAAATTGTAGTTATCTATTAACTTTTGTAGTCCATCAACCAATCTATTTCCTGCACGACCAGCTTTTAGACAAGCATCATTCTTAACGATTTCTTTAATAGCAACATAACCAGCCATTGAAGATAATGGGTTAGCAGCAAGTGTTCCACCTACATATGCCTTCTTCATCATTCCGCCAACACCAGCAGCCATTAAATCAACATACTTTTTCTTACCACCAACACCACCGGCAGATGGGTATCCACCAGCAACGATCTTACCAAATACTGTTAAATCTGGATGAACATCAAATAATCCTTGCGCTCCACCAGGTCCTACTCTGAATCCAGTAACAACTTCATCGAAAATTAATAATGCGCCATACATATCGCATAGTCTTCTAACTTTCTTGTTGTAGTCCCATGCAACTGGTCTTGTTCCTGATTCTGGTCCAACTGGCTCAATAAGAATAGCAGCTGTACCACCTCTTAATTGGTTAAGTTTTAAATATTTTTCCATCATGTCAAGATCGTCTGGTTTTACTTCGTCAACAAGTGTAAATATCTTAGATGGAATACCATGTGATTCTAAGAAGTTTCTTGTTCCTGGAATCTTCAATCCGTATACTAATTGATCAGACCATCCATGATATGCTCCACCAACTTTAATTATTCTCTTATGACCAGTAGCACATCTAGCAATACGAATAGCTGCCATATCTGCTTCTGTTCCTGAACCTAACATTCTAAATTTTTCTACCCATGGCATATTTTTGTTAATTTCTTTTGCAATTAACAATTCTGCTTCATGGAACAATCCTGTAACAGGACCACTTTCTTTGATAAGTTTAATAGCTTCTTCTTGAACAGCAGGGAAATTACTTCCTAAAATTGTTGGACCTCCTGCTTGTAAAAAGTCAAAATACCTATTTCCATCAGCATCGTACAAATAAGCTCCTTCAGCTTTTGTCATGCACATTGGGAATGGCTTATTGAAAGCTAAATTGTGTTGTACTCCTCCTGGAATGAAGTTTTTAGCTTCAGCTGTGATAGCTTTTGATTTAGCACATTTTGTGTCAAAATAACCTTTAACAATGTCTTCCTCATAAACTTCTTTTGGAATAGCAAAAATGTTCTTGTCTGTTAGATCTTTTAAAGCATCTCTAATATCTTGTGGATCTGCCCAACGAGTAACACCATAACCTGCTTCTTCCTTGTCTTTAAGTTCAGTATACTTAATCATCTTGCATAATCTCCTTTTCATTAATTTATCCTAATTATTTTAGCAAATATAATAACTATAGTCAATATATGCGTTATATTACGCGAGCATATGCGCGAAGCCATTGTTGACCAATTTTTTTTCGTATTATATACTTTTGTTAATGAAGGAGCAAATAATGGATAAAAAAATCAATCAAGGCGAATATGTAAAAAATCTTATATTAGATATAAGTGAAAAATTTGAAAATAGATTACCTTGCTCTAGCGAGGAAAAAAATGCCGCTTATGCATTTTCTGATCAGATAAAAAACGAAACTGAAGTTTTGCCTATAGTTGAAACTTTTAAAACAAATCCCCTTTCCTACATTGGAATTATGCCTATTATTGGCTATATGGGATATTTCGCTGTTTTATGCTTTTACTTGACACCTGTATTGAGTTTTATTATCTCAATTGCCATTTTATTGTTATCTTTAACGCACCTTGTTTTTTCAAAAGGGACTTTTGATTTTTTATTTAAAAAACATACCTCTCAAAACGTTTTAGCATATATTGAACCTACACAAGAGGCTGAGAAAACTATAATCCTTTCCTCTCATATTGATTCTTCTTGGGGAAAACCTTTATGCTTTATAAATACAAAAACAGTGATTATAAAAATGGTAATTTCCATTATATCTTTAGTCTCGATTTTTTTAATATCGTTAATCGCCATTTGTAATGGTGCGCTAGATTTTACTTTTTGGACAACAGGAATAATAAATTCTAAAGAAGGCATAATTCAAAATTTTGGATATTTAATTATGTTTATTATGCCAGCTTTTTCTATCCCTGGATTATATTGGTTTACTCAATATATCTCCTTAGACAAAAAACAAGCCCCAAATGGCATTTTAGATAATTTAACTGGTTGTGAACTAGCTATATCCGTATTTAAACATTTAAATGAAAACAAAGAGGTATTACCTCAAAATGTCCGCGTAATCCTTGCTCTTTTTGGAGCAAATAAGGCAGGAAGAAAGGGATCAAAATATTTTATTAAAAAACACAAGAACGAGTTCACTAAAGACATAATTAATATTAATTTGGACACATTCTACAACGACTCTTATACAATTATAAAAAATGATGCTCCAATCTCTGGCCATTTTGACAATTATTTAATTGATAAATGCCTCTTTTCTATGAAAGATATGGGCATAGAGCCTATAATCAAATCTCAGTTCTTTGAGGGTTGTGATTCTTCTTCGTTTAATCAAGCAAAGATTAAAACCATTACACTTTGTGCAAAAAATATGTCTCTAGATAATTACACGCATACAATAAATGACTCTATCCATCTTGTAGATGAACAGAGCCTTCAAACTGGATTTAATATAGTTAATAAAATAATTGATTCTATACTAAAAGAATCTAATAATTAAACCTTACGCAGCTTTTGGTTGCTTAGAAAACAATTCCTTTATATGAGAATTTTTGCATATTAATATTTCTTTTGTGATTGCCATTGTAACAAAGGTTATTGTTCCACCAAACAAAACATCTGACATAAAATGCGCACCAACAACGATTCTTGCTACCGCTGTCAATCCTATCCATACAAGAGGAATAATCCAAATTAAAGCTTTCTTTTTCTTATCCTTTATATCAAAAATGTCTATTAAAGTAATTAGCGCATATGAAGTTGCCGCAGAAGAAGTATGTCCACTTGGGAAAGATTTTAAAGCATCTGTTGAACCATATAGCGCCATCATTGTTTCTTTATCAATCCATTGTCCATTAATTTCATACCAGCGTGCATATGCACTAAATCCATATACTGGATCATCTGGATACATATTCATTGCTCTATATCTTATACGACCAACAGGTTTTTTAATTACAAGATTTATTAAAATTGTAGGAATTGCAGCAATAATTATTACAGCAATAGCAAACTTTACTAGTTTTTTCAATGTTTCATCGCTTAAATTATTTAACGCTAATATTCCTGTAGCTGAAATGCAAATGGAAATGATTACTAAAACGATATCTATGTATACACCAGTGAATAAAGAACTTGTATCCTCGCTTAATGCTAGGTGTCTATACATATAGCCCATAATATCTGAGAACATGTAATAAACAGCATAAATAGATAAAATTGAAAAAATTATACAAATTGTGTATTTTTTCCATCCATCATAAAATCTATGCCCATTTAAAAATATTATTTGGCATGCAATTGCTAATAATAATGTTGTAGGTGCGCTTCCTATTATTTCAAAAATCGCACCAAAAGTATCGTTGCTCACATATTGATGACTTGCTAAAGCATTTTTTGTCAATATATTACTAATTTCTAAATCTAAAAAAGTAGCAATTACTAATAGTATTCCAAAAACACCTGTAAATAAACATAATGTCAAAATTGTCTTGTTTTTAGATGTCATTTTTCCCCTTTAAGATTCTGAACCAGACGAACCAGAACCAATTTCAGATCCACTGTCGGATTCTGTTGATTCAGAATATTGAACGTATTTTATAATTGATGAATATGTTGATTTGTTAATAAATGATATTACTTCTTTTATTGGCAATGCGCAGCCTATTCCATAAGTATTATTTACAGTTGTAGTTGAACCTGTAGACTCTATTCTTCCATAAACAACACCAATTGCTCTTCCTTTTGAATTTAATAATACGCCACCACTATTACCATGGTTTACATTTGAATCAAGCATTATTATATCTTTAAAATCTGTTCCATTTGATTTAAACGAATGTGCCGGTGAGGAAATTGTTGCATGAGAAAATAATAATCCGATTCCTTCCGGATTACCAAAAGTATATGCATCTTGTCCGTAATATAATTGAGATGATGCATCAAGTTCGATAGGAGTGAATGTTGTACTTGAAGGTTTAATCTTCAAAATAGCCAAATCTACTGCCGCGTTGTCTGAGAACATTATTTCGTCTGCCTCTAAATATGTATTATCTGCAAATACAGCTTTAATTTGAGTTACTGCTATTCTATGATCTGAAAGACCAGAAGGCAAATCGTTTCCGCTTCTATATTGAACAACAACGTGTCTATTTGTAACGATATATCCATCAGTTGTAATAATAAAGCCTGCACCATTCATTTCTGCACCAGAGGAAAGTGTTACAATTATTCTTACACACGAAGAAACAGTTTTCGATGCAACTACAGCGGCCGGATTAGACGTATCTAAATCATCTAAGTCTAGATGAGATATATTCCCACCGACTTGAGTATTGCCAGCTGTTGAATTTCCTCCTATTGTGGACAATAGTGAACAAGAAGTACAAACTAACAATAAAATAACTATAGTAACTAATACGCTAATTTTCTTTCTATTCATCACTCTCTCCTCCTTTATTATTTATCAAACAAATCATCATCAAAAGTTTCTTCACTACAAGCATCTACTATAAATTCATCTTCTGCCTTTTCTTGAGATAAATCTTCAAATGTGCCAGGATGTTCTTTGTTGTATTCAACTTTTAAATGTTCATAAAATAATTCTTTTGTTGTAGCAATGTATGGACCTTTCCAAATTGCTAATATTCCACATGTTAGACAAATCAAAATCGCCCATCCAATAAAACTTAATTCTAAAACAAATAGCTCCATTTTGTGTCCATTCATCATATCTTTGCTAAGTTTTAAACACTCACCATATTTAAAGTTTTGCTTTTCGGATAATAGATATGGAACCATAGCCGTAGAATAGCAATAAACTATTCCTGGAATGACAAATAGCAAAGACCATAAAAACATAAATATGCTTCTTAGAAAACTCGTTAACACATACTCTACATCTTTATTTGGATCCGATAGCGTCTTGAAATATTCATCAAGTTTAACATTGTCATATCTTACAAAATTCATTAGCCATCTTATATATATAAATTCTGCTAGTGGAGCAAGTAAAAAAGTTATATATACCACAGCGGTAACTCCTGAAATTAGCGCGCTTATAGCGATATAAATAAGCAAAGGAACAAACATCTCCGCTGTTGTTTTATTATTTACTAATTGTTTTGCTTCTTCTTTTAGTTCTTGTCTTGTTGGCATTTTTCACGCTCCTTCTTAGAATATATGCATCCGCAATAATCTTGTCTATACAATCCTAATTCTTTAGATAAAGTTGTAGATCTATAATATCCACCCTTCTTCTTAAAATCATTAGGTAACCACTTTATATTATAATATATTTCTAGTTTTTTTCCAATTTCGTTTAATTTTTCAGCATTCTTGTGTGGAGAGATAGAAAGCGTTGATGCAAAATAATCAAAATTGTTATCTTTCGCAAATTGAGCAGTTTTGTTTAATCTTAACTCGTAACAAACAAAACATCTTTCCCCGCCTTCTAAACAGTTTTCAAGACCTTTGATTGCCCTATAAAACTCTTCCGAATTATATTCTTCTTTTATTACTTGAACACTACATATTGATTCTTGTATTTTTTTAAACTCCATAAATCTTTTTTCATATTCTTCTTTTGAAGTAATATTTGGATTGTAAAAATACAAGGTTATATCAAAATAATTAGATAAATACTCAAGACAATAACTACTACATGGAGCACAACATGCATGTAATAGCAAAGAAGGCTTTTTGCCTTCTATTTCTTTAATAATTTTTTCTAATTCTAATTGATAGTTCATAAATTAATAACAAGAATCTAATAAATCAATTATTTCCTCTTTTGATACTTGCTCGTTATCGTTATTCAATACTTTTAAGCAGTCATCTGCTATTGCTTCAAAATCTTCTTTTTTAACATTCAAGGAACTTAACTTTGAATTGAAATCAACATAAGATTCTATTCTTTGATAAATATCTTCTATTACACTTAACAATTTTTGTCCTCTATTTTCTTTGGCATATAGAGAATAATCATCTTCCGAAATCATTGAGTTTAATGCGTATCCAAAATCCTTATTTTTTTGTTGCATTACAATGTACTTTCTAAACAAAATTGCGAATATGTTTTGATAATTTGCGCAATATCTATCGCTAATTGCATCAGATAATACCTCAAGCAAACCTCTCTCTCTTAAAGAAGCCGCAGCTCCTGCTAAGACAACACCTTCCATAACTTTGTATCTATATTCCATTTCAGAGTTTCTAAGTAAACATTTCTCTGCATAATAACTCATTGTCTTTAAAGCTGCATCAGCATACGCTTTGCAAATTAAAGAAGAGTTATCTAATGAATCAAAACATTCTACAGCAACAGCCATTGCATATAAAATATATGAGGCAATTGTCTTTGGTGGTAGAATATCTGTCATAATAGGATCAACAAAAATTGCATTTGAAACTGCATATGGAGTATTAAACTCGTATATTATATTATTCTTTCCATATACTCTTACGAAATTGCTCGCTTCAACTCCTGTTCCTATATTAGTTGGAACAACAAATAGTGGAACCTCTCTAACGGCGTAATCGCTAATTAACGAATTTTTATAATGATCAACTGAAGATACGTCTTCGCAAAGCATTATCTTTGCTGCTTTTGCTGTAGTTATAGCACTCTTATTTCCAAGTGCTATGATACAATCGCACTTTTTCATTTTATATACTTTAATTATTTTTTCACAAACATCATCTTTGGCAATTTCTGCAATTTTATAGAATGTAGTAGTTATTTGTATATCTCCAATACTTAAAGATTGTTTGATTTGATCGTGAAAACCAACTCGAAACGAAGATTCATCACAAATAACCATAGGTCTATCACATCCAGCTTGAGATAATTCAAATGGTAAGTTTGCGATGGCTGTAATACCACTTAAAATTTTTATACTATTATCAAATACAAAACTTTCCATTTTTCACCTACAATGATTTTTCTAATATGTTAATTATATCTTCTTTTGTGATTTTCTTTGGTATTGTTACCAATGATCCTTCTCTTTCTATAACTTGAGCAACTTCTACTATATCCTCTTTTGTTAAACCATAATCTGATAATTTCAATTTTATATCAAACTCTTTTCCAATAAAATTAACCATGTTGTTGAACATATTTAAAAATGCTTCCATTCTTGTCTCTTTGTCTAATGATGCATACTCCTTTGCTCCAAGAGAATACAAAAGCATTTGAGAATATGAATCTTTTGCTGTATCTTTTAAATACTCCAAACAGCTATTTAATACAGCCAACATAACATAAATACTACGTATTCCATATTTTCCTGAAATAACATTAGCAATTGTATGAACTAATCCTATGTATGTATTAGAATTAGCAATTCCTGCAAGAGCAGATGCTCTATGCAACGCATATAGTGCTTCTTCATTTTTTTCAGTTAATGCTTTTTGGAAATTTGTTTTTATAACAAACATTGACATCTTTACAAAGCTCTGAACCAAAATGTTTGTTCTTTTGCTAATGTATGACTCAACATTATAAACTAAAGAATTAATTACACTTAAATATATTTCTTTTTGAGGTAATGTCTTTAAAAATACAGAATTTATTATGCAAAAATCTGGTTGTAATACTTCAGATACTATTTCTAAAGGAGTTTTTGTTTCACTAGATATAACTAATGCAGTTTTAGATACTTCCTTGCCTGTTCCAAATGTAGTAGGAACAACGCCAAACGGAATTGTCTTTTGCTTAATAGCACAATCTATTCCAGTGAATTGCTTTATATCTCTACTATTTGTTTGCAATAATAAATTTAAACATTTTGCAGCATTGATAACTCTACTGCCACCCAATGCTACAATACAATCACAACCACTTTGTCTAAATGATATATATATTTTGTCAATATCGTCTGTTGTTGGAATTTGAATATCTATAATTTCCGTTTTACCTAATCTTAAATCCGACTTATCTATAAACTCTTTTACAAATTGATCTACAATGCCTAATTCTTTTAAATTAGAATCAGTTAGCAAGAAAACGTCGTTGCCACCCATTCTGTGCAATCTACTAGAACCCCACTCGAATCCTATTTCGCCAGTAGCAACTTTTACTTGATTAGAAAATTCGTAATATTCTTTTATCATAGCCAACCTCTAGTAAATACTGACATTTTAATTTTATTAACAACTTTCTTGTCAATTTGTATATTATGAAGATATTTCTTTCTTCTAATCCCAGAAGCAACATAAGCTTGAGCAATATCTAAAAGCTTTATAAACGATTTTCCGATTTGAGTATTTCCCTTAAGAACTATCTTTGATTTATTAAAAGCATCCGAAAAAGATTCTTTGCTAGACAAAACAGGCAATGCACCATCTAAGCTCTTAAACATAGCATATGCACCACTGCCAAAAAAATTCTTTTTTGTCTTGAACTCTAATACGCCATTTTCTTTTTTGCAAATAATATATCTATTAAAATGGAAAACGCTGACACACACTTCAACATTTTCTGGAAAATACGACAAAATGTCTTTTACTTCATTATCATATTTAGAACATGCTGATAATCCGTATAAAAACATATTTAATCTTATATACGCATAAAGCGATTTTATATTTTTTCTAACTTCAAAAATATTCATAATTAACCTTTTAAATAATTTTAGCACCTTATCATTTTTAAGTCTATCTAAATATTATTTAGCTACTTTGTATTATGAATAACATGGTTAATTTTGCACCAAACTATAAATATGAAAAAGAAAGTAAAATTTGAAAACAACAAAAGCATTTTTGATCCAAGTGGCTCTTATACTGGTGTTAGCTGCGACGAAGATGAAAAACCAGTACAAGATGTAGATGATCTTTAGTGCTTCATTTACAATATTTTTATGCAATTTTCTATTAAATTGTAAAATATTATAAAATAAGATATAATTAAATACGAGCAACAACTAGATAGTCATTTTACACAAACTAGTGTTTATGGTTTATTTGGAGGAGGATGTATGCGTATTTTATTGGTTGAAGATTCAGAAAGTTTATGCGAGGCGTTAACTGCTGTATTAGAAAGAGAAAAATTTGAAGTTCAATGTGTTCATAACGGAGAAGATGGATTAGAATATGGATTAACAGGTATTTATGATCTAATCTTGCTAGATGTTATGATGCCTAAAAAGAACGGATTTGAAGTATTAGAAGAATTACGTAAAGCCAAGATTTACACACCAATAATTATGCTTACCGCTTTATCTCAAGAATTAAATAAAGTACAAGGATTAGACATGGGAGCAGATGATTACATTGCTAAGCCTTTTTCTACTCCTGAACTTCTAGCAAGAATTAGAGCTCAATTAAGAAGACGCGGAGATATGACAATAGATAATTCTATGAATTATAGAAATGTATCTTTGAATCTTTCTAGTTATACCCTATCTTGTGGAGATAAATCCGTAAAACTATCTAATAAAGAATGTGACATTTTGCGTTTTTTGTTTGAAAAACCAAAAAATGTTGCTATAAAAGAAGATTTAATAAATAAAGTATGGGGGCTAGATAATGATTTTGAATCTAATTCCCTTGAAGTATTTATGTCATTTGTTAGAAAAAAACTAACATTTGTAGGTGCAGATTTTTCTATTCAAGCAATTCGCGGCGTTGGATATCAACTACAAGCAAAGGATAATGAATGAAACTATTCCAGCAATTACATATTAAATTTCTAATTATTCCTCTTGTGGCAGTAGGCAGTTTACTTGCTGTTACTTTTTGTACGATTTTTGGAATAACATATACCTCGACTATCAACGAACTTAATGATTCAATAGAAGTGGAAGCTAACACAATTAATGTTTCACATGAACCAAATAGCGGAGGAAGAAATTTAATCATTTATATTACTGTTGCTGATGATGGTTCCTCTTCTTACAAATCTTATTATGCCTATGAAGATAAATCTAAAATTGATGCGATCGCAGCTTCCCTTACCAAAGAACAAGCTTTTTTAAAAATTGATTCAAGTAGATATCTATATAAACTTGGAGATAAAAAAAGTACAGAAGAAGGTATGGTCTATGGCTATGCTATTATAAATTGCACCGAGCAATTTAAAACTATTACTACTTTAGGCTTCACTTTACTTGTTGTTTATTTAGTTTCCTTGGTAATTATTGCAGGGTTAAGTTTTATTCTTGCTACAAGTGCCACAAAACCGGTTAAAGAAGCATTTGAAAAGGAAAGAGACCTAGTAGCTAATGCTTCTCACGAATTAAAAACACCACTAACCATTGCACGTACAAATATTGAATTATTATCTTCAAATCAAAATAGCACAATAAAAGAAAATCAGAAATGGATAGATAGCGCTAAATACCAAATTGATCGAATGAATAGTCTAATTCTTCAAATGCTTGAATTATCCAAGATGGAGAGAGACGATTATAAAGTAGAAAAAACTAATCAGAATATTAGTTCATTAATTGAAGGAATACTATTATCTTTTGAAGCAGCATGTTATGAAAACAATATTCGCTTTGTTTCGGATTTACAATCAAATATATATTATGAATGCAATAAAATAGAAACTGAAAAATTAATAACTATATTAATTGATAATGCTATAAAATATACTCCAAAAAATGGAGAGATTTCTGTTTCTTTAGCAAAAACATTAAAGATGATTTCCATCAAAGTTACAAATACTGGTGAGGGAATTCCTCAAGAAAAAATAAATAGAATTTTTGATAGATTTTATAAATTAGACGCTTCTCATAAAGAATCTGGAAACAGCTTTGGCTTAGGCTTAAGTATTGCCAAGTTAATAGCAAACTCTATGAATGGAGATGTAATTTGCTATAGCGAATTAGGCAAGTTTACTACTTTTGAAATACAGCTTCCTTTGCATTAAATTTTATTGTAAAGTTTTTTTGCCTCGTTTGTCATTTCTCCATTTTCTTCATATACAACAAAAGAAGATATACAAACGCCAGGAGCACCATATTTTTGCGCTTCAACTATAAATGTATCAACCTGTTTTGATTTTTTTGGATAAATAAAAGTAATTTTTTTAGGCTCAAGATTATTGTTAGACATTGTAGTTAAAACTTCAGCTAATCTTTCACTTTTATGTATCATATATAATTTTCCAGAATATTTTAAAACGCCCGCAGCATGTTGTATAATTTCTTCAAGTGTTATTTTAAGTTCAGTTCTTGAAATTGCTTTAACCTCATTAGAAGACACTTCTCCGCTTGTTGCTTTAAAATATGGCGGATTGCAAACAACAATAGATACACTTTCCTTGCCAAGTATGTTTTCTGCATTTTTAATATCATCATTGTAAATAGTAACTTTATCAGTTAGATTATTAAATTCTACATTTTTTTCTGCTAATTGAGCCATGGACTTTTGCAATTCAATCCCCATTACTTTTGAAGCATTTGTCTTTGCAGCTATTAAAATTGAAATAATTCCGCTTCCTGTACCAAAGTCAACAACAACATCGCCTTTCTTTGCCTTTACAAAATTTGCAAGCAAAACAGCATCAGAAGAAAAACAATAGTCATTTTTCTTTTGAATTAGCTTTAAACCTTTTATTTCTAAGTCGTCTATTCTCTCGTCTTCATTTAAAAAATTATCCATATATTTATATTATCATATTCGTTGACATTTAATCGAATATAAACTTATAATAATTACGCTTTGGACCATTAGCCCAGCTGGATAGAGCGTTGCGCTACGGACGCAAAGGTCGGGGGTTCGAATCCCTCATGGTTCGCCAGAACTCAATCTTTACAGACGAAAATAGACACTATACGGTGTCTTTTTTCTGTAATCAGAATACGTCAAAGTATATGTCAAAAATAACACCCGTAATATGTGTACGTCAAAAAATAACACCATTTAAATATTAAATGCATTTCGGTAGAATACCTTCGAACGACACATCGGAGGTATTCTACTGGATTTACTTTTTTTGTTTTAAGGGTGTAAAATCTTGACATTTACACTTTTAACACATTGTTTGTTAAAAAAACGGCTCCTCTTAATAGATCCGTTTTTTATTATTTATCTTTTATTAATTTTTTACTATTTCGTCTTTATAATCAAGTATTCCGCCAATATCTTTTACGTTTGTATATCCCATTTTTTTCAAGACAGCAACCGCTTTTGCACTTCTTATACCACTACGACAATAAACGAATAACGGTTTCTTTTTATCGGATATTATGCTCGTTGCCATTTCAATCTTTTGTAATGGAAGATTTGTGCTACCATCAATGTGTCTTTCACTATATTCTTCTTCAGTTCTAACGTCTAAAAGAATAGCATTAGGTGTTTGACGAAACTTTTTAACTCCTTCATTTATATTTAGTTTGCTAAAAATATTAAATACTCCCATATTTCACATTTAGAGAAAAACCTTGGACTGTTATCCAAGGTTTTCATTAGTTATATTAGTAATTTTTTGCGTGTACTTCAAAGAAACTCTTTGCAAAATCACAAGCAGGACATACATCAGGAGCTTCTACCCCTTCAACAATATGTCCGCAGTTGCGACATTCCCAAACTGTTTTTTCGGGTTTTGCAAACACAAGCGCTTCTTGAACGTTTTTAAGCAATGCACGATAACGTTCTTCGTGATGTTTTTCTACTTCTGCAACGTAACGGAATCTTGCGGCAAGTTCAGGGAAACCTTCTTTTTCTGCTGTTTGAGCGAACTTATAATACATATCAGTCCATTCGTAATTTTCGCCCTCTGCTGCATGTAAAAGATTTTCAGCAGTATCGCCCACGCCGTTAAGTTCTTTAAACCACATATAAGCGTGTGAACGTTCATTTTCAGCAGTCTTTAAGAATAAATCTGCAATTTGTTCATAGCCTTGATTTTTTGCAACAGCCGAATAGAAAGTATATTTATTACGAGCCATTGATTCACCTGCAAATGCAGTTTCTAAATTCTTTTCAGTTTCCGTTCCTGCATATTTGCTTGCACCAGTTTTTGCTGTTTCTATTTTTTCAAAAGCACTTGCCGGTTGTTTACATATAGGGCAAACAAAATCACTTGTTAATTCACCCTCGTGAATATATCCACATACTTTACATTTCCATTTTTCCATTTTAGTTTCTCCTCTTCTTAAATCATCGCTACGGTCAGTATAAATTGTATGTAACATTTTTTCTGCCAATTCGCTCAATGGTTTTCCATAAAAATCTTGATATAATTGTTTTATTTCAGGGTTTTCGTGACTTGAACGTAACGCTAAAGACGCATCTCTTTTATATAGACTTTCTATACGTGCTTTTCTACTATCATTTGCATCTACTGCAAAATCTTTAGGTTGTCCACCGCCACCGATACAACCACCCGGACAAGTCATAACTTCTATAAAATGATAATCCTTTTCACCTTTTTTAACAAGTTCAATCATTTTACGTGCATTCGCCGTTCCGTAAACAACTGCAACGTTTACAGTCATTCCGTTAATTTCAAGGCTTGACTCCCTTAATCCGTCGTAACCACGAACGGGCTGTAAGTCTAAAAGTTTACCTTCGGGTTGCTTGCCCGTAATATAGAAATATGCAGTACGGAGTGCGGCTTCCATAACGCCACCCGTATTACCAAAAATTACGCCTGCACCCGAAGCTTGTCCCATCAAACTATCGTATTCACTATCTTGCAAAGAGTTAAGGTCAATTCCACTTTCTTTTGCCCAAATAGCAAGTTCACGTGTAGTGATAACTTGGTCCATATCACGCATTTCGGGTTTACCTAACTTCTTGCCCGCTGCGTTCATTTCTTCCCTGCGAATTTCAAATTTCTTTGCAGTACAAGGCGTAAGTGCAACGTTTACTATTCTTTCAGAGTCTATACCCATCTTTTTAGCAAAGTAAGTCTTTATTGTCGGTCCTTGCATACCGATAGGACTCTTTGCAGAAGAAATATTAGGAATTATTTCCGGATAATAAGTTTCAGCAAATTTCACCCATGCAGGGCAACAGCTTGTAAATTGTGGTAACGGTTTAGTTTTTTTCGTAATACGTTCAACCAATTCACTTGCTTCTTCAACAATAGTTAGATCCGCCGCAAAGTTTGTATCTAAAACGTAATCAACGCCTAGCGCACGCAAAAGTGCAACCATTTTACCTTGCACAAATGAACCTTTCGGCATACCAAATTCTTCGCCTAACGCTACACGAACGGATGGTGACGTGCTAACAATTACAATCTTATTAGGGTCTTTAATTGCTTCTTTAACTTTTTCGTATTCATAGACTTCGGTAATACTTGCAGTAGGACAAACGTTAGCACATTGCCCACAATTTATACAAATTGCTTTTCCACCTGTTTGAGCAAAATTATACGTACCGTGAACTCCAATATCTTTCGTACAAACGTCACGACATTGCCCACACTTAATACATAATTCCTCTTTTCTACAAATGCTTGGATTGTCAAGTTCAATAGGAACTCTAACACTCAAAGGTAAATGTTCCATAGGGTTTTCTCCTTTTGAAATTTTATGTTCAAATTTATATCATATTTAGCAATAAAAGTCAATTATAGGATGATTTGTTATACGAAATTTTTAAAATAATGTCAATGAGAATCGGGTTTTAATCGCAAAATCAATTTTAAGAAAATTAAATTATTTTCACGTGATTTGTAAACGTCAAAAAGGAGTATAAATAAGGACTAAACCGCCATTTTCCGCCATGGTGGAGTTCAACCCACGCAATTATAGTTTAATATTATAAGGAGTTAAGCTTGAAACGTAAACGTCAAAGTATAGTGTACGTCAAAAAATAACGCCCATAATATAAGATAGAAATATAAGGAGTTTCATAAATAAAAAAAGATACTGAAAATTTAGAGTTTGATGGAAGTAGAGATTAAAAGATACCCCAATCTTCCACCGCTATGGTAACTCAACCCACTATAGGTTTTTAATATTTTTTGACATATACAAAGAAATCAACTGTTTATCAATGTTTACGAAATATAATGCGAACTCGTAATTGTACAAATTAATCCTTTAGGCAACCTATTGGGACAACAAATACTCCATCTTCTCGCTTATATCCATATTCTGTTCCTGTTATAACAATTTTTAAATCTGGAAGTCGTAATGGAGATTGAGTCTCTCGTTTATTATATTCGTTAATCAATTCTTCAATTTTTAATAAATGCTTTGCCCCGTCATCGAGTTCTTTTGATCCCAATTTGAATTCTAGAAGAGCATATCTACCATCTTTTAGATGCAAAACGCCATCTGCTTCTAACCCATATCTGTCATGGTAGTATGACATTTTGCCATTCATTTTAGAAGAATAGATTTTTAAATCTCTAATACACAATGATTCGAACAAAAATCCTAGAGTTTTGAAGTCTGTATTAAAATACTCAGGCGAAATGCCAAGTGCGGCAACAGCGATAGAAGGATCAATCAAATTTCTTTTTTTGCTAGCTCGAATTGTTTCTCGTGATCTTATTGCCGGGCACCATGCGTCTACATCTTCAATTATAAATAATTTTTGTAAAGCAGCAATATATTCATAGAAAGTGCTTTTATCCATATGGGTAGTAGCTTCCACGTCGCCATAAACTGTTTTAGTCTCAGCTAAAGTACAAATGTTTCTAGAATATGATTTTAGTATTGTTTCCGCCCAATCTGCGTTACGTTTGACATTGTCGATTTTAGAAATATCTTTATGACAAGTTTGATAAAAAATGTCTTCTGCTATAGCCAATTTCGATTCCGCTGTTTTATTCATTAGAGAGCGAGGCCAGCCTCCTCTACAAATTGCAAAAATTAAATCATCTATAGACAATTTTGATTCCGCAAATTCTAATTCTTTTTTATTAAACAAATCCATAAGTGAAATAGTACCATTCGATTCACTACTTTCATATAGACTCATAGGATACATTTTAAGTGTTGAAATTCTTGCAGTTCCGGTATGAGGTGTATCAACATCTTGAGAAGAAGAACCCGTTAATATATATAAACCCGTTTCGTTTCTGTCATCTACTGATTTACGAATAGCACCCCAAATTTTAGGCGCATCTTGCCATTCATCGAACAATCTAGGATTTTCGCCAATAAGAAGTTTAGAAGGCATTTCATTGGCAACCGTTAAATATTTATCTCTTTTATCTTCATCTTGAAACTCTATAATACTTTTTGCTTTTTGCCGTGCTGTGGTTGTTTTCCCGCAACCTTTTGGCCCAACTATTAATGTTGCTCCAAATGCATCTAACTTTAAATTTAGAATATTATCTACGATTCTATTTCTATAATCCATACTAAATACCTCTTGAATATATTTTACTAGCAAATAGAGTGTCGGTCAACAGTTATCCGACAAATGTGAGGTATTTTATCCGACAAATGTGAGGACGATTATTGCTTATTTGTAATTATATGTTAACTAAAACAAATCCTAAAAGCATGCCTATTAATACAAATAGAGCAGGCAATTTTGATTTAAACATCAAAAATGCTTCAGGTAAAAGTTCCCCTAATACCACATACAACATTGCACCTGAAGCGAATGACAAAGATAAAGCTAGCCCTATTGAACTCATTGTTCCAATATAATATCCTATTACAGCGCCAATAACTGTTGGAATTCCTGTTGCTGCAGTAATTAAAACGGATAACGATTTCTTCATTCCTCCTGTTATTAAAGGAACAGAAACTGCCATACCTTCTGGAATGTTATGTAGCCCTATAATAATTGCTAAAATAAATCCGCTTCCGGAAATTATAGATGAAGATTGGCCCGCATAAGATGCACCAATTACCATTCCTTCAGGTATATTGTGCAATGCTATTGCACAAGCCATAACAATACCAGCAACAAATAATTGATATTGATTCCCGCTCTTCTGATGTTCTTTTAAGTGATCTGAATGAATCAATTCATCTAAAGCGTCTGCTGTTTTAGGATGCTCATCACGTTTTACATGCTCAACTTCTTTGTTTGTATGCTTATCTATAAAATAATTTAAAACATATACTACCGCATATCCCAAAATAATTCCTGCTATAGCTATAAGCCATGAATATGTAGCATTGTTTAATTCAACGTTGATTGAACTAGGAATTAAATCAAAACAAACGACCGCAAGCATTACTCCGCCCGCAAAACTTAATAATAAACTAACTATTTTTGAAGAGTCTCTTTTAAATATAGCGCCAATAACACCACCTAGCCCTGTTCCAACAACGCCAGCGATTGAAGTGATTATAATAACCCATAAAACGACACTCATATATAACCTCTTTTACTATAAGGTATTGTAATACAATTACGGTGTCATATCAATAAAAAATATATATTATCTAATCATCTGTAAAACAATTATATAAATATCTATAAATTGCTAATTTTTTCTAATATATTATCTTAAGATCTTTAACCTATTAATCAGAATTATACAAACATCCTTGATACAAGTTTTTGTCTTTTAATATTTTTTCTATCCTATTAATAACAAGTTTTTTATGTGTAGTCCATTGAGGAGCAACCAACAAGTCTTTAGGCGGATCTCCTGTTATTCTATGTACTATAACATCGTCTCTTATATGCGTCAAAATATATACTAATTCATCTAAATAATCATCTAGAGTTATTGGCGTATATTTTTTACTATTATACATTTCTTCTAATTTTGTATTTTTTATTACATAAGTTGAATGTATTTTGATCCCTTGGTAGTCTACTTCTTTTAAAAATTTTATTGTATTTGCAATATCTTCATGTGTTTCATTAGGCAAACCTACCATTATATGCACAACAACATCTATGCCATATTTTCTAAGCAATTTTACCGCGTTAATAAAATCCTCATTGCTTATATACTGATTTATACTTTTATGAGTTAATTCATTAGACGTTTGCAAGCCTAGTTCTACATAAACATAATACTTTTTAGTATAGCTTTTTAAAAGTTCGCATACCTCTTGTGTAATGCAATCAGGTCTTGTGTCTATATCAAGAGCAACAATGTTATCGCATTTTAATGCTTCATCGTATTTTGCCTTTAGTGTATCAAAATCGCCATAAGTATTTGAAAAATTCTGAAAATATAAAATATATTTATTAGCTCGCTTTGATCTATATGAATCAAAATATAAAGAAAGCTGATCCGAAATAGATATCCTTTGTGTTCTTTCCCCGCTTCCTCTCTCTCCGCAAAAAATGCATCCACCGAAAGCTTTAGTTCCATCTCTATTTGGACAAGTAAAGCCTCCGTCGATGCAAATTTTTAAAGTTCTTTCTCCAAACTTATCTTTTAAATATTCGTTAAACTTATTATATAAAGACATAGTTTATTCTACAGCTGTAGAAAAAGTATAATCTTCTTCATCGTAACTAAACGAAGCAGTATAACTTTACTCGCAGCTTTGAGTGCCTAGTTTATATCCTGTATATACCTCTGTGCTTACCCATTTTAGTACTCTATAAGTATCATTATATTTTTCAATTAAAAAAGTAATAGTAACAGGTTGCATCTTAATTGAATCTTCTTTTGCACCTAGTGCGTTTTCAAATTCCTCTTTTGCTACTTTTTGAACAGTTTTTTGAGCATCTAATGACATATCTATTGTTAAAGTACAAATATATTTTGTAGGATCTGGTGCATATGTGTATACCTCATCACTATGCGTATCATCCAAATAATCACGTGAAGAAACATCATAAGTTGTTATCATTTTTCTATAGCTTTTCTTAAATTCTTCTATCTCGTCTTGATTTTCTTGCATTGTCTTTTTCTCATGTTCTCCCCATGATTCTATTTCATATATATCTTCACCTTTTCCAGGAACAAGTTTATTGCCTTTTAATACCCATGCGTAACCTGCTTCATTATTTGCATCATATATAAGTTTTACGGCATAATTTGCTCCAGCTAATCCAGAATTGATTGTTACTTGTTCTGACCAAATAGAGCCATTATTAACTTTATATATTTGTCTTGCTCTTCTAGTTGCTAATGATCCATTATTAACTGAGAAATTTAATTCTTCTATTCTCTCATGATTTGGAAATACATTGGTTTGCCAATTTATAAAAGCTTCAGATGCTATCTCATATGCAGATAGCCCCTCTACCTTATCGCCAATATTCTCTATTAAATTGTCTTTTATCTCTATCTCTGTCTTTTTACAAGACACCATTCCTATAGATAAAACAACTACTACTAACAAACAAACGATAAATAATCCCTTATTCCTTCTCATATAATTACCTCCAGTGCTATTTCTATCATATTTGTAAAAGAGTTTTGTCTTTCAAGTGCTGTTGTTTCCTTCTCTTGATTTACAAGCGAATCACTTACTGTGCATATGCACAAAGCTTTTTTGCCAGCTCTTAAAGCATTACAATATAATGCCGCAGCTTCCATTTCTACTCCTAAAACGCCCATTTTCGCCCATTGTAAAGTAGAGTTGCTTTCATCGTAAAACATATCTGATGATAAAATATTTCCAATCTTATAATTTACCTTCTTTTTTTCGCATTCTTCTGCTGCTTTTTTAATTAGATTAAAATCAGCAATAGGAGCAAATGTCCCTGGAAGAGAGTACTGATTAATATAATTGCCGTTAGTACAAGCTCCTTGTGCAATTACAATATCTCTTATGTGCAAATCTTTATCAAGTGACCCACAAGATCCAATTCTTATTATTGAATCAACATCATAAAAATTAAATAATTCATAAGAATAAATTCCGATTGAAGGCTGGCCCATTCCCGAAGCCATTACAGATACTCTCTTTCCTTTGTAATATCCAGTATATCCATTTACGCCGCGAACGTTATTTACAAGTACAGCATTATCTAAATAATTTTCTGCTATAAACTTTGCTCTAAGCGGATCTCCCGGCATTAAAACAGTTTTCGCAAAATCACCTTTTTTGGCAGTAATATGAGGTGTAGGTATTGGCATAATCTTTACTCCTTATTTTATAATGATTTTATTGTTGGCATAATCTTCGGCCAATTTTTCTTCCTTCTTTATTTGTAGCTCTGCTAATTTCTTTTTTCCTAAAGGATAGACAAAAAGTAATAAAATAGCCATAATTCCAAACATTATAGCAGGTATAAGTGTTGCCATGTCATACATTAATTTTAAATTCTCTTTAGATAGTTCAACACCTTGAACTGAATCAAAATAATGCATAGACAATAACGCTCCGTTAACAGCAATTGCTGCTATTACTTGGCCTAATTTTCTAAATAAATTAAAAATTGAATAAGCTGTAGCATCTTCTCTTTGCCCAGTTTTTATTTCTATATCATCAATAGCATCTGTAGCTAACGACCAAACTTGTAATAATAAAATCGTTTGCCCAGTTCCTGATATAAAGCAAAGAGCCATAAATATGTATTTTGAAATGCTTACATCTACTCCTTGAACAGCAAACATAATTAAATTAGCGACAGCAGAGATTGCCATTCCCACTCCTGCGCTTTCTTTCTTTCCAAATTTTCTAACAACTTTTGGTGTAATAAATATAAAGATAACCATTGGAGCATAAGTACATACCATAGACACCATGTTCATCCAATCCGCATTAAAATAATCATCAAATAAATATAAATAAAAACTTTGAGTAAACATTTGTCCTGCAAGAAGTAGCATCGCAGTAAGAGATATTGCAATGAATGAACGATTGGTTAATAAGTTTTTTATTATAGCAATCGTTTTTCCTTTTTCCTTGATTATTGTAGGATTTGAAATTACTCTTTCTTTGTTAAATTTAAACGCCAATAAAAGCAGTGCTAAAGATGCAATAGACATAACAATTACACCTATAATTATAACAGTGTAATTCATTTCTTTCACTGGTGTTTGTGAGCCTTCATAAACTACCTCGTGATAGCAAAACGAAGAAATTAAAATTACTGGAACTGATCCAAGTCCGGCTCCAATTGATCTATATATAGAAAGTTTTGATCTTTCTTTTTCGTCCGTCGTAACTACTGATGCTAAAGAGCCATAAGGAATTTGAAGCATTGTATAGCACATACCAAATATTACATATGTAATAGCTGCATATACACTTACTAAAACACTACTTTTTTCTTCGCCAAAACCTGGCCATTTAGTAAATACAAGAATTGTTGAAATAATAAGTGGAAGTGCTGCATATAAAAACCAAGGACGATATCTTCCCCATTTGCTGATTTTTATAGAATCACATATTCTTCCCATAATAGGATCATTAAATGCATCCCAAATTCTTGCACCAACAAACATTAGCATTATAAACATTGGATGCAATAGAAAAATGTCTGTGTAAAACTTTTGAAGTAGTGATGTAATTAAACTGAAAACTAAGCAACCAGCAGCATCGCCTAAAGCATATCCTACATAGTCCTTAACCTTTAAACCGCTTGTTTTAGATATCAAGCTTTGAGAGTTATTTTCAATTGTTGAATTATTATCCATTTAACCTCTTTCTTATTGTTTTTTATATACGCCGTAAAAATGAACTATATTCATATCTTTAGGAATATTCTTACCATGTTGGCCAAGTAAATACCATTCTCTATGAGTGCCATGATCTGTTGCACACCCTAAAAGAGTATTATATTTTTTCATATTATCTTTAACGCATAAAGATATTTTTTCAAAATTGTCATTATAGTGTTTTATTGCTCTTTTAGATAAAAACGACTTAGGATGAGTCCTATGCATTACATCATCATATTCTTGATTATATATACAAATAAAATCATATGTATCTTGTTTTATGAGTTCTATAGCCTTGTTTACAACCTCGTTATCATAGTCTTCAAAATAATAATCCATATTCCTTTCATTAAAGATTTTTGACATTGAAGAATTTTTAACAGCCACGATACAAGGTTTTTTCCCTGCGCGTATTAGTGCGTCAAAAATTGAATCAATTTTTATAACCGGTTTTGTATAACTTTGAATTCCATGAACGCTAGGTGATGCCCCTGTATACATACTACCAAAACAAACTGGAGTTTTTGGAGGATATACAGTTAAGAACTTTTGCTCATATGGAGCATTTTGTCTAAATTTTTCAAATTTTGAATAATACAAATTATAAATCCATTCGCCTATCGCATCTGGATTAAACATAACAATTTTATCAATTTTTTCATTATTTGTTTGAGAAAAAATATAATCTACTAAATCTTGACATATCCCTTCACTGTTTATTGGTGATTCAATGCCCATGCATTTACATAAAGAACCACTCAATCCAGTCAATTTTTCTTCGTTAAACATAAAGCCCCTTCTCAAATCGAATTTGTAATTCAATTATATCATATTATTGAGCTTTTCTTTTAACAAAAACAAATTTTAATAGCATTAGGCAAATTAATGCAATTATTGGGAAAACTATAGCTATCATTAATCCAGTTTTTAATCCATTAGCATCGCCTGAAACCATAGATGAAATCATACCGACCATTGTAGGTCCAACTGTACAACCCAAGTCTCCCATTAAAGCAGCTAAAGAAAACATCGTTGTTCCGCCTTTTGGCAACATCGAAGATGACACATTTAAAGTTCCCGGCCACATTGCACCTACAAAAAAGCCGCACAATGCGCATCCAATAAGAGAAATAATAGCATTTGTAGAAGCAAATATGACAACATAACTTGCTATTAGACAAATTGAAGAAATAATTAATAATTGTATTTGACCTATCTTTTTAGCTAAAGAACCTGAGACGACTCTTGCTGTTCCCATCAATACTGCAAATAAACATGGTCCAATTAAATCGCCCATACTCTTGGAAATATTTAATCCTTTTTCAGCAAAATACGATGCCCATTGAGATACGGCAAGTTCGGCAGCACCACATACAAACATCAAGACCATTATGCACAAAAAAACAGGAGTTTTTAATAAACTAATTATTCCCATTCTTTCTTCTTCGTTTTCCACCAATTGATTGATTGGAACAAATATAAATAAAATACCATCAATAAAAGGAATTATTGCTAGTGCTAATGGCAAAAATCTCCATGATATACCTGCAAATACTTTCAAATAAAAAACAGTAATTAATACAACAAAAACGCTTCCCCAACAATAGAAAGAGTGAAGCAAGTTCATTGATTTGCCATCCTTTTCTCCAGGAATAGCTTCGATAATAGGACTAATTACAACTTCAGTTAATCCTGTACCAACAGAACCAATTACGACTGCTATAACGATACCAAGATATGGATCTATATAAAAAGGAAGGACTGATAATAATATTAATCCAATAAATGCAAAAAATTGTGAAAATACAGCCGCATTTCTATATCCAATTTTATCAAGCAATTTTGTTGATAGCGCATCAATAACCAATTGTGCAACAAATGTTATTGTAATAAGAACAGTTAATTTAGATAAAGATATTGCAAACTCATTTTGCAAAGTAGCAAAAAGCAGTGGCACCAAGTTTATCATGATAGCCTGAGTTATATAACCAAGATATGATACTACAGCTGTTGCTTTAAAATTATTTAACATTTATTGCCTCTAGTTTATATATTTTTCGTCCATCTAACATATATTTAATTTCATGCTCAGTAAGGATGTTTCCCTCTTCTTTGTTATTTTCTAAATCATAATTAATATTTGCAATATCCCAGCCGTTTTTCTTAAACGAATCACAAGAAAACTCAAAGAAATCTAAATTATCTGTTTTTTGTATTATTTTCCCATTAGGTTTTAATATTTTTTTATATATATCAAGAAATCTTTTACTTGTTAATCTTTGCTTTTCATCTGTCTTATTGGGCAAAGGATTTGAGAAATTTAAATAGATTGTACTTATAGAATCATCCATTATATATTTTTCCAAACACTCTATTCTACAATTTATAAATTTCAAATTTGAAAGATTTTCGCTTCTTGCTTTATCTATTGCGGAAATGATTATATTGCTAAACATCTCTACGCCTATAAAATTTACGTCCCTATTTTGCTTTGCTTTCTCAACAATAAATCCGCCAAGCCCACAACCTAAATCTAATTCAATGCGATTTGAATTATTAAACACTAAAGGATAATTAATATAGTCTTTATCCTTAATGAATAAATTTACATCTCTAAATTGGCCTTCATAAGCAAGCAAATAATCTATAGAAGCCCTAATTCTTTCCTCTAAATTATTTTTTCTTCTCATTCTCATAATAATAATTATATGGATAATAGCCCATTTTAGCAAATCTATTAATTTATCAATTATCATGTTATAATGTTTATAGGTATTGATTAGGAGCTAACTATATAAGAGTCAAGTAGAATTACAAAGAAATTTAAAAGTTAGCGAGAAAAATAAAAAAGAGCGTGCAAACGCATAGAAGCAGGATGCTTCTAAAAAGCACATTGAAAGTTGAATAAGTTAGATAATA
>JALFUR010000014.1 GCA_022784465.1 Christensenella sp.
ATCTTTAAATATTGTCCATTAAATGCATTAAACACTTCTTCTGGCAATTCTATTATCTCATTAAATTCTTCATATGTATATAGCCCATATATGTTTATATCTTCTTCTATATTAATATATCTCATCGTATTTGCATCTATATCAAATATATTGGTAAATATTTCTGTATTACCCGGCATTGACAACATTCCATTTACGTAATAGCATAAATGTCCATATGTTACTGGCGAGTATACTCTTATATATTCTTCTTCTATATTGGCACTTATAAGTTGTAGATTTGTATTTCCTTTATTAAAATAATGTCCTATATAGTCCAAATAACTTTCTTCTGTAATATATACATATTTATTTAATGTCGCGTCAAAGAATCCGTGATCAGATATTACTTTAACTATTGTTCCATCGCTAAATGTTAAGTTTATTACATTATATGTGTTTAATTCTTCGCTATCTATAAATAATATAGGCGCTGTAGAATAACATCCATTAAACATATCCCATACTAGTAATGTCTCATTGCCTGTTAATTCCTCTACTCTTTTTGTTGTTCCATCAGCTAATGTTATTTGTGTTCCTTCTGAGATACATGAACCACTAGATGAATTTACGTTCCATTTTGCATATAGCGTTCCATTTGGAGCTGAATACAAATCAGTATATGAAGTTCCAGAATAGTCTGAAGAAGTATACCATCCATCAAATGAATATCCACTTCTCGTTGGATTCGAAATTAGCCCTGCAGTATTTACATTTTGCAAGCTTGAGGAACTTTTATTAACAGATAATACTGAAGCTTTATCTGAAGTAAAAGTGCAATTATATATTGTAGGTATACCCGCATTCCATGAAGATTCTAATCCTGATGCGGTTTGCGATTTTTCTATATAAATCGTAGAAACATCTGTATCGTAAAACGCCCATGCTTCTATTTCTTGTATGTTTTCAGAAAGATATATTGTTCCATTTAGATTTGATGATTGAAAAGCTGAGAGCCCAATATGAGTTAAAGAATTAGAAAATTCAAATCCATTTAAATAGCAATTATAAAATGCCGATTGTCCAATATAGGTTAACGATGATGTATCAAATGTAGACAAGTTTAATTTTGCTGGTCTAGTTGTTGCCAACGAATAATCCCCCACATATGTTATTCCGTTTGGCAAATACACTAAATAATCTGAACCCGCATAAAACACACCTTCTTCTATTTGCGTAATTTTAGTATTCTGAGCAAAAATTGATGTAATATTTGTACAATTATAAAAACAATATTCTCCTATGCTTTCTATAGTATTCGGTAAAGTAATCATAGTAACTTGACTCTGATTTTGAAAAGCATAATCTCCCAAAGAGCATACTATTCTATCATTTAAATTACTAGGAATCGCAAAACTCCCTTCAACTTCTAATTTAACTCTTGTAATTTTTATTTTATCGCTATCTATATCTGCAGTTTCATATGCTACTTCTGTTTTCAACCCATCCATATTGCTCTCGGTTAATTCGTTTGTTTCACTAAATATTTTCATATGCCCAAAAGACACTTTATTCATTATTTTTTTAGCTAAATCCTCTTGCGATAAACTTCCAAAATTCAAGGCCAAATCACGCCCAATATTATTATACAAGTCCATTTCCAAGTCTAATTCATATAATGGATCCGTACTATCAGGTTCTGTTTCATGCGCATCTGCAAATGCTTTTGCTAAATCAAAGCCTATCTCTTTCACCATCATAGCATTCCAACATGCATGCCTAAAAGCATCATGAGAGTTTCTCCAACCATTACTTGTGTAATACTCTTGCGCTTTTGAAATTGCATAATTTTTACATTCATTTACTTTTATCGCTGCTATAGGATGTTGTAGTGCAAGATCTTGTTCTTCTTGAGTCAAGTCATTGAAATCATCATAATAACTTTTTGCATTATAATTGCTGTCTCTTCTCTGATTTCTAAGATACTCTGTTCTGCATTCTACATACATATTTTTTTTACATTCAAAAGAAATACTTTCATCTTCAATAATATAGTTAATAGAATTATATATAGATAAATAATCTTCCCAATTAAGTCTATGTATTATTACATTAATTTCATCTTTTTCGTTTTGAATTATTATATTGCAATTCTCTTCAGCGTATACTTTTTGTGAAATATTTATACACGAAAATCCTATGATTATAAATAAAAATAATAAAATGTTTGTTTTCAACCTTGTCATTTGTATCTCCTCTAGAAAATAATATTGTTTGTTTAATATGTACTTGTATAAATATTATATTAAACATGAAATATTTTGCGTGATACTCTTTGATACTTTTTAAAATAAGCACATATAAAATCCATAATAATTCATTTTAAAAACTTTGCTTTAAAAAAAATAAACCGAACAATATATTTATTCTAATTTGAGCTTAACCCCAAAAGTTGGACTAAGAATAAACTTAGAAAAACTGGAGGGGGTAAGCTCAATTCTTTTTAAAACTATTTTCTCTTATATTTTTTAACTAATATTTCTTCAGTGTAGTTATTCTTATAATCCGCTGGATAATACACTGTTAAAATTTTTTCTTCTTCATTATATTCAAACTTTATTAATTCTTTATCGTTAGAAAAATATAAGCCATCATTTTTCTCGACTATTTCATATTGAGAATATAAGTAAGTACACTCTGAATCTATAATCCACCTATACTCACTGCTTGTTTCTATAATTGAATCATTTTCATATAAAGAATATACTCCATATGGGATTCCATTATTCTTTTTAAAAAAATTATTAGTAAATAATACTATTAATGTCACAGATAATATAACAACAGTAATTAAAACTAGTAATTTAATAATTGTTTTTTGTTTCATATCTGTTTTTCTTCTCCTTTATTAAAACAAAAATGATATATATTAAAACATCTAATAACATCACAATTAAAGAAACTAAATATTGGCTAATATAAATAGAAATATGTTCCGCAATCCTACTAAATGTTATGTTTTCCAAGATTCTATCAATTGTTAATATTCCAGGATAATGGTATAAAGTAACATAGTAATTAACACCAAATTTTATCGTATTAATAAAATATGGAAAAATACGAACTAACGCAATTACATATATGGATAAATATAATATGAATGGAATTATAATATTTATTAAAGCTGTTTTATTATTTTTAAACAAATAAACGCCCAAGATAATAAATGTTAATATAAGAAACATTTCTTCAATTGTAACAAACAAAACCGCGTGTCTTGTAATAACACAAACAATAAATTCTATTAAAGAAATAATTAATATACATACGTTCAAAAATATTCTATTTTTAATATCTTTCATCATAGATTATTCCTCAAATTCAACAGTATACTCAAACAAATAGTTTGAATCATTTTTAGGATTAATATAATCTGTTCCCAATCTTATATACATGTATAAATTAAACGAAATATTTATAACATAGAATTTGTTTATATCATTTTTTAATGTATAAATAAATGCTGTACTTTCTGAATCTAAATAATAACTACTTAGTTCGTCAGAATGTTTTAAAATGTATTTTTTATTTATATCATCAATGTCTGCTAAATAAAATATTTCGTCTACTTTTGGATTACATTGCAAATACATAAATACATAATTAGCATATTTTTCAAAATCAGATTGATCTTTATTATCATACATTATTTCTAATTTACTTTTGTTAGAATACATTCCGTCATCGTAAATTATCATATCTTCAATCCCCCACTCTTTACGAACAGATCTTGAAAAAACATCTTTATTTTGCATTTCTCCATGATAAAAATACATTAGTAAATAATAAACAATAATAATCAACAGCAAAACTGATATTGTCAAAATATTTAATATTGTTTTTTTCTTCGAAATTGTTTTGGATTGAGCTTCTATATCGGAATATCCGAATAAATCCTCTTCTTTACAATTATAAATAGCACAAATTCTATTTATATATTCACTTGTTGGCACAGCTCTTCCTTGTTCCCATTTGGCAATCAAAGAACGAGATACAAACAGTTGTTTTCCTGCCTCTTCTTGTGTCAAGCCATTTCTTATTCTTTGTTCTTTTAATTTTTCATTTAACATGTTTTTATTATATCAAACAAAAAATTTTTACTATATTTTTTCATGATACTTTCGTGATACTTTAAAAATAAGTATTAAAATACTGCTTAAAATGTAAAAAAAATTTATTATTCTATTATATTATTAATAGATTTATTCAAATAATCTTGTAATATTTTTAATTTTTCTTCATCTAATGGAGATGTATTTTTAAGTGGATTTGTAATATTTAATTTTTCATATTTGAAAAATCCCATATCGTGAAATGCAAGTAATTCCCATTTTTTTACATTGCTAGACAATTTTATTGCTTCACAATATTTATCTATATCTTCTTTTGTGTCATTTATACCAGGGACAATAACAGTTCTTAGCCAGCATGACTTATTTGTTTCAACTAAATAGTTATAAAAGCGCATTGTCTTTGACATATCTTTACCTGTGTATTTCAAATATGTTTCATCGTTATAGAATTTTATATCAAGTATTACACTTGAAGAATTGTCTATTGCTTTTTTTACGCTATCAGTTAAATCAACACATCCAGAAGTATCTAAAACATAATTTATGTTTTCTTTTACTAAATGTTCATTAATTTCATTAATAAAATCAGCGCTAAGTAATGGTTCTCCACCCGAAAATGTTACACCGCCATTCTCCCCAAAATATGGTTTATATCTTTTAATCTTTTTAAATAATTCTTCTGCAGAAAAATCCTTACCTGCTCTAATCCAAGTATCTGGATTATGGCAATATACACATCGTAACGGACAACCCGTCAAATATACTGCATATCTAATGCCGTCTCCATCTAAAGCAGCTAAGGACTCAACAGAATGTATAATCATTAGAATTTAGAGTGGAAAGTTCTTGAAATAACTTCCTTCTTTTGCTCTAAAGACAACTTATTAAAGTTTACTGCATATCCACTTACCCTAATTGTTAAATTTGGATATTTTAGTGGATCATTCATAGCTTCAATTAATTTATCTCTATTTAATACATTAACATTTAAATGGTGTGCATCTTGTGCGAAATATCCATTTAAAATTCCAACTAATTTACCAATTTGATCTTTCTTCTCTTTTCCAAGAGTATTTGGAGTAATTGAGAATGTATTTGAAATACCATCTTGACAACAATCGTAACAAATTTTAGCAACTGAATTTAAACTAGCCAAAGCTCCTTCACTATCTCTTCCATGCATTGGATTTGCTCCAGGAGCAAATGGTTCTCCAGCTTTTCTTCCATCTGGAGTAGCACCAGTTTTTTTACCATACATAACATTAGATGTGATTGTTAACAATGATAATGTATGTTTTGCACCACGATAAGTTTTTGTCTTACATAATTCATTATAGAAAAATTCTGATACCCACTTTGCTATTTCATCAACTCTATCGTCATCATTTCCATATTTAGGAAAATCGCCTTCTCTCTTGAAATCAGAAATTATTCCTCTTTCGTCCTTTATTGGAGTTACTTTAGAATATTTAATAGCGCTTAAACTATCTACCAAAACACTGAATCCAGAAATACCAAAGGCCATTAATCTTTCAACATTTGTATCGTGAAGCGACATCATTAATCTTTCATAAGCATATCTATCATGCATATAGTGGATTACATTCATTGTATTTACATATAATTTAGCCATCCATGAAGCATATGTTTTAAAAGCCTCAACAACATCATCATAATTTAGTACTTTTTCTTCAAATACTTTTCCTTCAGGAGCTACTTGTACACCATGAATTTCATCTTTACCGCCATTTAATGCCATTAATAGAACTTTTGCCAAATTGCATCTAGCACCAAAATATTGCATTTGTTTTCCAACTTTCATTGCAGATACGCAACAAGCTATAGCATAATCGTCTCCATATACTTCTCTCATTACATCGTCATTTTCATATTGAATAGAGTCTGTATCAATTGAAACTTGAGCACAGAAACGTTTAAATGGTTCTGGCAATTTTTCTGACCATAATATTGTTATATTTGGTTCTGCACTTGGTCCTAAATTATATAAAGTTTGTAACATTCTAAAACTTGTTTTAGTCAACAAAGCTCTACCATCTAAAGAAATACCTCCTTCTGATGTTGTTACCCATGTTGGATCTCCTGCAAATAATTCGTTATATTCTTGAGTTCTTAAATGTCTTACAAGTCTCAATTTAACTACTAAATCGTCAATAAGTTCTTGAGCCTCAGATTCTGTCAATGTTCCTTCATTTAAATCTCTTTGAATATATACATCTAAAAATGTTGTGATTCTTCCTATACTGTTTGCGGCTCCATTTTGTTCTTTAACAGCACCTAAATATCCAAAATATAACCATTGTATAGCTTCTTTTGCATTTTGAGCAGGTTTAGAAATGTCGCAACCATATTTTTCTGCTAATAATTTTAATTGATTCATAAATGATATTTGTCTTGCTAAATCTTCAAGCATATGAATGTTTTCTTCACTCATATCATTTAATCCCAATTTATTCTTATCTTGTTTCTTTTGTTCAATAAGATAATCCATTCCATACAAAGCAATTCTTCTGTAATCTCCAATTATTCTTCCTCTACCATAAGCATCAGGAAGCCCTGTTAAAATGCCACAGTGTCTTGCTTTTTTCATATCATCTGTATATGCGCTAAATACAGCATCATTATGAGTTGTTCTATATTTAAACTCATCTTTTACTTTATCGCTCATTTGATAGCCATAAGCTTTACAAGCTTGTTCAGCCATTCTTATTCCACCAAAAGGGCTTATTGCTCTTTTTAAAGGTGCATCTGTTTGTAAGCCTACAATAATGTCATCTTCTTTAATAACATATCCTGGATCAAATGCTAAAATAGTTTGAACAGTCTCAGTATCTACGTCTAGTACTCCGCCTTTTTCATATTCTTCACGCAATAATTCTTGCAATCTATTTGAAACTCTTTTTGTTCTTTCTGTTGGACCTTGCAAAAAACTTGCATCCCCATCATAAGGAGTATAATTTAAATTAATAAAATCTCTTACATTAATTGAATTATTCCATTCCCCTTTAACAAAGCTTCTCCATGCTTCCATTTGCTTTTTCCTCCTATAATAAAAAAATCTGGACACATATATTATGTATGCCCAGACGGTCGACTATCCATACTTGTGCTCCTTGTGGTAAACTCCACCTATCCGTCAGTAACACAAGCGCTATTTGCTTCAATTAAATATTAGCATAAACTATTTAATTCTCCTAACATTTTTTATCAAATAAATATTTTTTTCATGTTGACATCTATCATTTCATGTTTCATAATAATTTTAATCAATATTTCTTGAGGCGAGGTGTAATTCCTCACCGGTGGTATAGTCCACAAACGTTGTAAATTTTTTATGCAACGCCGAATTAGTGAAATTCTAATACCGACAGTATAGTCTGGATGAGAAAGGAATGAATATTATGAAAGTATCACGTACTCGCTACATTTCTTGTGTAGCAATTCTATCAGCAATTTCAACAGTTTTAATGTATTTGGATTTTGCAATACCACAAATTATTCCTAATTTTGTAAAAATGGATTTTTCTGAACTACCTGCTCTATTAGCATCTTTTGCACTTGGGCCTGTTGCTGGAGTTTTAGTTTGTTTAGTTAAAAATCTATTTCATCTAATAGGAACAACAACAGGTGGCGTAGGAGAACTTGCAAACTTTTTAATTGGTGCATGTTTTGTCTTTACAGCCGGAATGATTTATAAATACAAAAAAACAAGATTAGGCGCTGTAATTGCAGCTATTGTAGGTTCAATTCTTATGGGCCTTACATCTTATCCTATTAACTTGTTTATTACTTATCCATTCTATTACAACTTCTTGCCAAAAGAAGTAATAATATCTATGTATCAAGTATTGTTGCCTTCTGTTGATTCTATTGAAAAAAGTTTAATTATCTTCAATACTCCATTTACAATTTTAAAAGGTCTATTAAATGCTATTTTAACATTTTTAATTTACAAGCCTTTATCTCCTATTATCAAAGGATATAATAAAGTAGATAACAAAAAGGAAATTTTATCTAACGACAAATAAGTTTGACAAAAACAAAAAAAGCCCTCAAAGCGTAAAACCTTGAAGGCATTTTGTTTGTATATTTATATTATAGTTTTCCTTTTTTGTATAATATAGCAGTAAATACGCCGCTTACTACCATTCCTACAAGAATCATAACAGTTTGACCAAGACCTAAATTCAAGGCCTCTGTTATAACACAAATTATTACGCAAATAATAAACGGAATTAGAGCAACTTTTGCATATTTTGCCATACATGCTATCATAAGTCCACCAAAGATTGCTGGAATGATATATGGCGATATTGGTTTTAATACATCTACTATTTGAGATTGGAAAATTGCAAGAGGAATTAATCCCACAATTATTATTAAAGTAGTAACAATTGAACTTACAGCAATAGAAATTGTTGTAACAATCTCTTGCTCTTCAGATCCTGTTTCTGTTTTTGCAATGTTTTGTGCATTAATAGCACATGGCAATTTTAAATTTGAAACATTACCTGTAATGAAAGATAAATATTGTCCACCTGTTCCAAGTAATGGCGCATATGAAATAGCTTCAATAAAACCTACAATAAAATATGCTCCAACAACGCCCGGAAGAGCAGCTACAAAAACTTTCCAATTTGGCCAAGTTTTTGCTTGAATGAAATATAAAACAGGAACAAGCATAATTAAAACTAATGCAATCCAAGTAAACAATCTTCCAATGTTATGCATTTGCTCATTATGCTCTTGTCTTGTTGATGCAACTTTTGTAAATAATTCTTTTTTCATTCCCTACCTCCTTTACGCAAACAATGGAACACACGCATACGCTACTGCCATTGCTCCTAGCATTGAAATAGGTAAAGCATAATTTTCAATCCACTTTTGTTTAAACACTTTAAGTACAACACCACATAGAGCCATCAAAACAATAGATGTACATAATGCAATAAGTGTTACTTCCCCATATGTAGTTATTCCAGCTTTATCTGTTATTGGATTATTAAAATTAAATATAGCTGTCACAATTATTGAAGATATCATACCTGAAAGCATACCTCCCATTAATGCTCCAGAAATACCATCCATAAGTTTTGAATTTTTTTCTTGTATTGAGGCAAGTTTTCCCTGATATTTTTTATATGCAATAGCATTAAAAATAGGTCCTGATACTATACCAAAAGTCATAAGCAATAATGAGGTTCCAATAAGTTGAATAGGATCAATACCTGCTCCCGCATTAAAAACTAATTGTTGAGCAAAAATCTCATATTGTAAAGCTCCAATAACACTTAATCTTATCCAAGCTATTCCCATGCCAACAAATGACATTAAGATTCCTACTCCTATAACAATAGGAATAGAAGGCACAATTGAGAAGACTGCACTTGATGTAATTATCTTTTTTATAGTAGAGGTTTCCATTCCTATAGCTTTTGCTCTTTTTATTGATTTAATTAAAAATACAATACTCATAACAAGCACAGCAAGGACAATTACTCCTCCTATAATCCAAACTATTGAAAATGTACTAGGCATTTTTTCCTCCTGCTTAACATTGCTTCAACAAACGCAAATAAAACTCAACTGCGCGCTTTACAACATCAACTCTTATTTTTTCATTGTTACCATGAATTCCTGCTCTTTCTTCATTTGTTAAATCCGAAGCAGAAAAACGATATACTTTATCTGAAATTCTTCCATAATGTCTTGAGTCAGAACATGCAACCATTAAATATGGAATAACAATTGTATCCTTCCAAGTTGAAGCAATAGATGAAGCAACTTTATCATAAGCTTGGCAATCAACTTGAGACACTCTTGATGGATTCATTCCATTTATAACTCTTAATTTAACCGAATCGTCTTTTATTGTTTTATTCAAATATTCAATCGCACTGTCAATAGTATCTCCTGGAATTAATCTTAAATTAGATACCATAGATGCTTGAGGCGGAATAACATTTTCTGCACTTGATCCTTTCATTTGAGTAAAAGCACAAGTTGTTCTTATAATAGCATTTATCTCTCCGCCCATTAGTTTTCCTGCTAGATTTAATGCTGGTTTAAATAACCACATATTCGCAAATATCATTCTAACTGGGAAACTTGTGTATCTACCTAAACTATCAAATAGAAGTTTAACTGGTTCAGATATTTTCATCTTAAATGGATGAGATTCAATTCTTGTACATGCTCTAGATAAAACTCCAACAGGAGTATGAGGTTTTGGAGAAGATGCATGTCCCCCTCTTGATTTAGTTGTATATTCAACATTAATCATGCCCTTTTCAGCAATACCAACAAGGGCGCAAGGTTCTTTAACTCCTGGAAAAACTCCTTCAACAACAGCACCACCTTCGTCTACAACTAAAGCAAGATTTATTTTGTTTTCCTCAAAATAATCAACTATTTTAATTGCGCCTACTCCATTTACTTCTTCAGAACCAGAAAAAGCTAGATATATATCATTTTCAGGAACAAATCCTTCTGCTATCAATTGATCTGCAGCAGACATAGCTCCATTAAAAGTAATCTTTGTATCAACAGTTCCTCTACCCCACATTTCTCCATTTATAATAACTGGGTCAAATGGATCTCTTTCCCATTCTTTCTCATTAACAGGAACAACATCATAATGTGCCATCATAACAGATGGATTATCATGACATTTACCTTCCCACTTAAAAAGCAATCCTCTTCCTTCAAATTTTAAAAGAGAACATTGCTTATACACATTTGGATAAAGAGAAGGTAATAAATTTAAGAATTTTTCAAATTCTTTATCGTCTTCAAGTTGTGAATCTCTATAAGAAATTGTTTTGCATTTAATTAATTCTTGCAAATTAGAAACAACCTTATCCTCGTCAAAACTTTCTTTATTTTCTTGAATAACAATTGTAGATTTTTTTGGTTTAAATAAAAGTGTTCTAATAATTACTACACCTATTAAACAAACTAATAGCACAGCTATTGCTATAAGAATATAAATAAAATACTCCATAACTTCCTCTTTTGATTAAATTTATACAAAACTAGTATAACCTATTTGTATGGCATAAGACCATATATTTTTTTTATAATATTTATATATTATTTATAATTTTTAAAATCATCTTAGGTTCCTGTATAGGTGCCTTTGCTATTTTAAAAGCATCTAATACGCACGCATAGATTTGATCAATATCACCATTATTTATATATAATGTTGCTAATGATTCACCTTTATTAATCTTATTGTTAATATTTTTATTAATTTTTAATCCGCAATATAAATCTATAGAATCTGTGGTTTTTAATCTTCCTCCACCCATCAATTGAACAGAATGAGCAATTTTTATTGGGTCAATATCTACTACATACCCATCCTCATTTGAAACAACTTCTAAAACTGTCTTTGCATTTATTAAATTAGAATCATCATCTATGTAAGAAACATCTCCGCCTTGATAAGCAATCATTTGCCTAAATTTTTCTAAAGCTTGACCATTTTTTATTACTTCTATACATTTTTCTTTAGCATCCTTTACGCCCATACTCTCTAAAAGCACACTAGAAAGTGTAATGCTAACTTCATACAAATTATTTATCTCACCTTTAAGAACTTTCAAAGCACCTAAAATTTCAAGTGAATTTCCAATATAATTATCCAAAGGATAATCCATATTAGTAACAACTGCAGTTATATTTTTGTCCATTTTCTTGCCAATTGCTACCATTCTTCTAGCAAGTTCAATTGCACTTGATTCATCTTTCATGAATGCGCCTCTTCCGCACTTTACATCTAAAACTATATTCTTTGCACCAGAGGCAAGTTTTTTACTCATAATAGATGAGGATATAAGCCCAATATTTGAAACTGTAGCTGTAACATCTCTTAATGCATACAACTTTTTATCAGCTGGGCAAATATCTGCAGATTGTCCTACAATTGCAAGACCTATATTTTTTACTTGATCAAAAAACTCTTGTTTAGATAAACCAATTCTAAGTCCTTTTATAGATTCAAGCTTATCTAATGTGCCACCAGTATGACCAAGTCCCCTACCACTTGCCTTTGCACATTTATATCCTAAAGCTGCAAGTATTGGAATAACAATAAAACTAGTAGAATCTCCAACACCCCCAGATGAATGCTTGTCAATTGACTTATCACCAAAACAAGACAAATCTAATTTAGAGCCAGAATTTAGCATTGCTTGAGTAAGATAAGCACTTTCATCATCATTGAAACCTTTTAAACAAATTGCCATCAATAAGGCGCTCGTTTGGTAATCCTCAATTGTTCCTTTCATTAGATTATCTATCCAAAACTCAATTTGTTCTTTAGATAACTCTTTTCCTTCTTTTTTTGCTTCAATAATTTCAATAATGTTCATTTGATTCTACTTTTAGCAACTCCTATGATTTTTTCTACACTTTTTTCCTGTTTTCCTGATGCTTTTATTTTATAAAACAAATCTGCATCAAAAGTTATTAAAACTTCATTTATTTGTGAATGTTTATAAACAATGTTCTCTACATCTTTTACAAGTTTATTTTTTTCTTCTCTTGAATAGATTGGGTTTACAACAAGTGCAATAAGCATTGTATAACCATTATCTAACTCTGCGACATCAACAACACTGTCTAGCCCTAATATTTCACTTTTTATTAAATCATTTGTTTTTTCAATTTCTACATATTCCATACTATGTAGTATTAACAAAAAAACTATTTTAAATTATATGATTCGATATTTTTTCCATCGTCCCATAAATCTTCTATTTCATAAATTTTCCTTTGTTCTTGATGGAATATATGAACAATGACATCGCCATAGTCTACAACAGCCCATTTTCCATCTTGCTTTCCTTCCATTCTCAAAGGTTCAATTCCATATTTTTTAGACATTTCTTCATCAAGATTATCTGCCAACGATTTTACATGAGTAGTAGATCTTCCTGAACAAATTACAAAATAATCTGCAATTATTGATTTGCCGTCTAAATTAATAGATTTAATATCTTCTGCCTTCTTTTCGTCAAGAACAGAACAAATTATGTTTAACATTTCTTTTGTTTCCATTAAACTTCTCCCAAATAATACTTTGTAGCTTCAATAGTCAACGGATATATATCCTTTTTTATAGATTTTAAATATTCCCATTGATGCTTAATTATATTTTTAAATCCGTCATCAAAATCTTTATCCATTTCTTCCCTTAAAGGAACTATAAATTCTTCTTCTCTTCCTGTTTCTAATAAATCCGCAGAATAGATTAGTTTTTCAAGTGTAGACATGCCCGCTCTTCCTGTTGTATGGTATCTTATGGCATTTAATATATCTTCGTCTATAACATTAAATTCCTTATTTGCAATATATGCGCCCAAGAATTGATGCTCAACAGGAGTTGAAATACAATCTTGAGGAATCATTGATTTATCCTTAAGATTATTTTCATACCAACCTTTAGCACAATCATGTAATAATCCAGCAAGTAAAACTTTATCATTATCTAAATTTAATTTATGTTTTTCATTTAAGTATAAAGCATATTTTGCACATCCAAGTGAATGATAAAATCTATGCTCATTAATTATCTTACTCAACTTAGCTATATATGGTTGATAATCTAAATATAATCCTTCGTCTAATATATATTTTTGTACTTTTGGATCAATATTATCAAAAAAACCAAGCATAATATTGTATCTAATAAAAGTTGAAGAAATTGCAGTAGGCTCATATTCAAGAATTTTTATCTTTGCGCCTTTTGCTTCCCAAAAGCTCTTTGCTTCATTTAGTTTTGCTCTATCGTTTCCCCTATTAAATACCCATAGTGGACATTCTTTAATAATTAATTCTGGATTTTTCCATTTATGAAAATCAATTAAACTATCTCCGCCCATAATAAAAACTACATCATCACCATATATCTTTTTCAATTTAGGAATTGTCTCAAAAGAATAATGCACCTCATCATCTCTATTTTCCAAGTCGTCAATAATAACGTTTTTTATTCCTAATAGTGCAATGCAAAGCATATTACGTCTATGCTCAAATGATGTATAACATTTTTTATGTGGTGGATTAGATGATGGCACAACAATAATCTCTTCAAGCCCAGCTTTTAGAGATTCTTTTATCATTGCAATATGCTCATTATGCGGAGGATTAAATGCCCCACCAAAAATTCCTTTCATATAATAAATTATATATTTTTATTAAAATATTATCAATAATTACAAATCTTACATTTTTTTGAGTAAAAATCATGATTATAGGAAATAATTATTGTATGTTTGGAAAGACAATAGATAGGACTTTGTTATGTTTTATATTTATATCACTTTTTGCAGTAATTATGTTTTTGCTTAAAGTGAATACTATCTTAATCATATTTATGATTTCCTTTTTCTTGGTAATATATTTTATTTATCTTATAAAACATCATAAAAAAACAAAGTTATATTTATCGTATAAAGAGTTTATAATTCGAGCCATATTATTTGGACAAGATTATGTAAAAACTATTTTATCTGAGATAATATATCAAAATGCTAAATTTAAAGATTTTGATTCATATATTGAATTAGACAAAAAATATATATTTTTTAATTTAAAATTCTCTCCATTAAGCTTCGATGGGCTTGTCACTATATATAGACAAGCAAAAAATGCAGGTTTAGAAAAAATAATTATTATATCTGCAATAAAAGATAAAAAAGTACTTAATTTAATTAAGTATTTAGATATTGAAATCAAATTAATGGATTTACACCCTATTTATAGAAAAATAAAAAAGAACGATATACTTTTAAAACAAAAAAGCAAAACAACACCTTTAAGTATTAGATATGTTTTGCTATCTTTCTTTAGGAAACAAAATATAAAATATTTTATTGTTTCTGCTTTATCTACTTTTATCTTAAGCTTTTTTACTTTATATAAGTCGTATTATATAGTACTTTCATTAATTGCTTTAGTATTTGCAATTATAAATATTACAGTCAATATCTTATTTGAACAAAAAAACTATTTATAAAATATGTTTTATATTGTCCTTATTAGAAAATCTATATAAAGTTATTTTTTGACCAAGTACTTGAACAACTTCGCTATTTGTATCTTGCGCTATATCTTGAGCAATATCCTTTGCTGAAAAATCCGAATTTTTCAAAACAACGATTTTAATTAACTCTTTTGCTTCTAATTGTTCATCTATTGCTTGAATAACAGTTTCTGTTATTCCGTTTTTACCAATGTGTGATGTTGGTTGCATGTTCATTGCTATGCTTCTTAATGTAGCTCTTTCTTTACTATTCATTTTTTACTCCACAAAATCAAATTCTATATCGGCAATTCTAACAGTATCGCCCTCTTTGCAGCCTTCCGCTCTTAATGCAGCAAAAACTCCACGTTCTTTTAATGTATTTTGGAAATATCTATTAGATTCAAAATCATCAAGAACAACATTTCTAACAAGAGTATCTACAAGTCCACCTAAAACTTCATAAATACCATATTCGTCTTTTACTATCATAAATGATGTTCTATCTTTTTCAGGTTTAAATACTTCTGGTTGAACAGGTTCTGTCTTTGGAAGGGTTTCTAGTTTTTTAGCAATTTCATCTATAAGATTATCTGTTCCCTTTTTTGAAATAGCACTAATTCTAACTACTTTTTGTCCTATTTTCTTTTCAAATTCATCAATATAAGACTCATCTTCTAAAATATCACATTTATTGCAACATACAATTTGAGGAACACTTGCTAAATATTTACTATAATTTTTAAGTTCATTTTGAATAATTTGGTAATCTGAATATGGATCTCTTCCTTCGCATCCAGATATATCTACCATATGAACTATCAATCTTACACGTTCAACGTGACGCAAAAAATTGTGTCCAAGTCCAGCTCCTTCAGCTGCTCCTTCAATAAGTCCTGGAATATCTGCCATAACAAATGAAGAATCATAATGTTTTACAACACCTAAATTTGGAGATAGTGTTGTAAAGTGATAATTTGCAATTTTAGGTTTTGCTGCGGAAACCACACTTAAAAGTGTAGACTTTCCTACATTTGGAAAACCTACAAGACCTACATCGGCAATTGTCTTTAATTCTAAAGTCAATGCGATCTCTTGAGTCTTTTCTCCTTTTTGACAGAACTTAGGTGCTTTTCTTTGAGGAGTAGCAAATCTTGCATTTCCTTTTCCGCCAAGTCCACCTTCTTGCGCAACATATTTACTGTCTTTATAAAACATATCGGCAAGAACAAGACCTGTTTCTTTTTCCTTAATTAAAGTTCCTTGAGGTACTTTAATAATTAAATCTTTTCCGTTCTTACCTCTACAGTTTTTTGAGGAACCTTTTGTTCCTGGCTCTGCCCTAAAATGCTTTGCATATTGGAAATCAACTAATGTAGATGAGGATGGATCACAAACAAATATAATTGAACCACCATTACCGCCATCTCCGCCATCTGGACCTCCCATATCTACGTATTTTTCTGTATGGAAAGATACGACTCCATCTCCGCCATCGCCAGCTTTTATAAATATAGATGCAATATCTAAAAACATTAGTTTTTTCTCCTATAATAGTCGCAATATTCTTTTATTGTACAATTTTCACATTTTGGTGAACGAGCTGTACAAATATATCTTCCATGAAATATTAAAAGATGATGAACTCTAGACCATTTATCTTTTGGAATAATTTCCATTAATCTTTCTTCAACTTTTAGTGGATTATTATTCTTAATAAATCCAATTCTATTTGCAAGTCTTTTTAAATGAGTATCTACCGCAATAGCTTGCCCATTAAATGCCACAGAATAAACCACATTTGCAGTTTTTCTACCAACACCTGAAAGCGTCATTAATTGCTCAATTGTGGATGGAACTTCTCCATTGTATTCTTCCATTAATTGCTGAGCACATTTTTGTATATTTCTAGCTTTATTATGATAAAAACCACAAGGTTTTATAAGCATTTCAAGCTTCTCAATTGGCATTGTTGCATACTGCTGTGGCGTATTATATTCTTTAAAAACTTCTTTAGTTACTTCATTAACTCTTTTATCCGTACATTGAGCAGATAATATTACAGCAACTAATAATTCAAAATTAGAGCTGTGATTTAATTCACAATGAGCATTTGGATGCATTTGCTCTAATCTAGATATTATAGTGTCAATGTCAGATTTTGAGTATTTCATTATAATAATTCCACAATACGCTTTACAGCTTCTATTGTATCGTCCCTGTCTCCAAATGCTGTTAATCTAAAGAAACCTTCACCATTTTCACCAAATCCTGATCCTGGTGTTCCAACAACATTCTTCTCAAGTAGCAATTTATCGAAAAACTCCCATGATGTCATATTATTTGGCACTTTAAACCAAATATACGGAGAGTTATCTCCTCCAACGTGGTATACGCCCTTTTTCTCAAAAGCTTCTTTAATTATTTTTGCATTATCTCTGTAATATTGAAGATTTGCTTGAATTTGTTTTTCTCCTTCTTCGCTAAATACAGCAGCTGCTGCTTTTTGAATTATGTATGGAGTACCATTGAATTTTGTAGATTGTCTTCTATTCCATAATGCATTTGCAGAAATACCGCCGAAAACTAATTGCTTTGGCACAATTGAATAACCACAACGAGTACCAGTAAATCCTGCTGTTTTTGAGAATGAACAAATCTCAATTGCACAAGTTCTTGCCCCTTCAATTTCAAATATACTTCTTGGCAAAGCTTTATCTACTATAAATGCTTCATATGCAGCATCAAATAAAATCAATGCATTATTTTTATTTGCATAATCAACCCATGCTTTTAATTCGTCTTTTGTATATACAGCTCCAGTTGGATTATTAGGTGAGCAAATATAAATAATATCTGATTTATAATTCTCATTAGGCATTGGCTTAAAGCCATTTTGCTCATTTCCTGAGCAAGTATCTATTTTTCTACCTGCCATTATATTGCAATCAACATATGCTGGATATACAGGATCTGGAATTAATACTTTATTATCAGCATCCATGATGTCTAATAAGTTTCCTAAATCACTTTTTGCACCATCAGATACTATAATTTCATCTATATCAAGTTCTACATTTCTTCTTGAATAATATTTCTTTATTTCTTCTCTTAAAAAATCATATCCAAGTTCAGGTCCATATCCTTTAAATGTTTCCTTTTTAGCCATATCTTCAACAGCTAAGTGCATTGCATCAATAACAGCTTTAGCAAGTGGCAATGTAACATCGCCAATGCTCAATTTATATACTTTTTTCCCAGGATTAGCTGCTTGAAATTCTCTTACTTTTCTAGCAACTGTTGAGAACAAGTAGCTATCTTTTAAATCTAAATAATGAGAATTTAGTTTCATAATACTACATCTCCAAATATGCTTCTCTATCTGCACCTACGGATACGATCTTAATTGGACAGCCAACAGCTTTTTCAATGTATTTTACATAATCATATGCAGCTTTTGGTAAATCTTCAGGTTTTCTGCAATTAGAAATATCGCATTTCCATCCTTCTAGATATTCATAAACTGGTGTTGCCTTCTTTAAAGCTTCTCCTCTTGGGAAATCTGTAGTAATTTGATCGCCAACTTTATATGCAACGCAAACTGGAATCTTATCCATATAAGATAAAACGTCCATTTTTGTTAAAGCTATATAATCAGCGCCTTGACACATTACGCCATATTTAGAAGCAACAACGTCAAATCCACCAACTCTTCTTGGTCTACCTGTTGCAGCACCATATTCTCCACCAGCATCTCTTAATGCTTTTGCTTCATCGCCAAACATTTCTACTGTAAATGGTCCTTCACCAACGCAAGAAGAATAAGCCTTCATAATACCAATAGTTTCATCTAATTTTAGATTTGGAACTCCAGCACCAATTGGAGCATAAGCAGCAATTGTATTAGATGAAGAAGTATATGGGTTAATACCAAAATCAATGTCTCTTAGTGCACCTAATTGTGCTTCAAACATAACATTTTTGCCAGCTTTAACTTGCTCATTTAGATATTTAGAAACATTGCAAACAAATGGCTTTAATCTATCTCCATAAGTTTTTAGATAATCCATTATTTCTTCTTTTGTTACTTTTTCATGTCCGTATCCTTTTTCAATTAAAAGGTTTTTCCATTCAAGTAAACTTTCTACTCTTTTTTCAAGAACATCTTCATCAAACAAATCACCCATTGTAATGATTTTCTTAGAGTATTTATCACTATAAACAGGAGCAATTCCTCTACGTGTTGAACCAAACTTTGCATCACCTAATCTATCTTCTTCTAAGCAATCTAAAAGAACATGATAAGGCATTGTAATTACGGCTCTTTCACTGATTTTTAAATTATCTGGAGTAATCTTTACACCTCCAGCAATCAATTTATCCATTTCGCCGCATAAATGTTTCATATCGATAACCATTCCGTTACCCATAACATTAACATTATCTTCTCTTAAAATTCCTGATGGAATTAAATTTAAGATAAACTTTCCTAAATGATTGATTACAGTGTGGCCTGCATTATTTCCACCTTGATAACGACAAACAATATCGTAATCTTGTGAGATTAAATCAACCATTCTTCCTTTTCCTTCATCGCCCCAGTTAATTCCTACAATCGCTGTTAGCATAAATATATTCTCCTTGAGTAATTATTTTTTATTTTATCCTTTTAAACCACGTGTTTGTCTATCCATATCTTCTACAACAATATCGTAAATTTCGCCAAGTGTAGAACAGTATTTTAAAACGTCCCATGGTTCATCTGTATGGAAATGAATCTTAATTAGATTTTCATCTCCTGCTACAATTAAACTATTTCCATCTAAATCATTTTCAAAATATTCAACAATATCCTCTTTGTTTAGATTTTCTCCATCAATTAAAAGTTGTGTATCATATTTAAAAATCATTTTTATTACCTCTACAATTTAAAAATTATTCAAATTCTATAGTTGCAGGTGGTTTAGAAGTAACATCATACATAACTCTATTTACATGTTTAACTTCATTTACAATTCTTGTAGATATTCTGCCTAAAACATCATATGGGATCTCTGCCCAATCTGCTGTCATAAAATCTGATGTTGTAACAGCACGAAGCGCAATGGCATAATCATAAGTTCTACCATCTCCCATTACTCCAACGCTTTGCATATTTGTTAATGCTGCAAAATATTGTCCTAATTGTTTATCTATACCTGCTTTTGCTATCTCTTCTCTATATATGTAATCTGCGTCTTGAACAATTTGAACTTTCTCTGCTGTTACTTCACCAATTATACGTATTCCAAGGCCTGGTCCTGGGAATGGTTGACGATAAACTAGATGTTGAGGAATTCCAAGTTCAAGTCCTACTTTTCTAACTTCATCTTTAAATAACAATCTCAATGGTTCAATTATTTCTTTAAAGTTTACAACAGAAGGAAGACCACCTACGTTGTGATGAGATTTAATTGTTGCACTCTTTCCAAGTCCAGATTCTATAACGTCTGGATAAATTGTTCCTTGTACTAAATAATCTACTGCTCCAATCTTTTTAGCTTCTTCTTCAAAAACTCTAATAAATTCTTCACCAATGATCTTTCTCTTCTTTTCTGGCTCTGTTACGCCCTTTAATTTTGCATAAAATCTTTCTTGAGCATTTACTCTAATAAAGTTTAATTTATATGGGCCTTTTGGACCAAATACAGCTTCAACTTCATCGCCTTCATTTTTTCTAAGTAATCCATGATCTACAAACACACATGTTAATTGTTCTCCTACCGCCTTAGATAGCAATACTGCAGCAACAGAACTATCTACACCACCAGATAAAGCACATAGCACTTTTCCTTTTCCAACTTTATTTCTAATTTCTTCTATTGTAGTTTTAGCAAAAGAAGACATCTTCCATTCCCCTTTACATCCACATACATCATAGACAAATGAAGATAAAATCTTCATACCTTCTACAGAATGCATTACTTCTGGGTGGAATTGAACTGAATAAAGTTTTTTCTCTGCATTTTCAAAAGCAGCAACAGGACAAACATCAGTATAAGCTGTAACAGTAAATCCTTGTGGAACTTCTTTTACATAATCTGTATGTGACATCCATGCAATTGTAGTTGTTGAATCGCAGTCTTTAAATAATAAAGATGACTTGTTAATATTAACAAGTGTTTTTCCATATTCTGATGTTGGAGCATGATCAACTGTTCCGCCCAATGAATATGCCATAAATTGACAGCCATAACAGATTCCTAAAATAGGATATCCAAGTTCAAAGATGGCTTTGTCTATAATTGGAGAATCATCTCCATATACACTATTTGGGCCTCCTGTAAAGATAATACCCATAGGATTATATTCTTTTATCTTTTCTATAGGCATATTGTAAGGATGCACTTCGCAATATACATTACATTCTCTTACACGTCTGGCGATTAATTGATTATATTGACCACCAAAATCCAATACTAAAACTTTCTCTTCTCTCATGTTTACTCCAATCTATTTATTTTTAGATAAAAACGATTTAGCTTTATCTATATTTTTTACAAAAAATGATTTTACTTCTTTTCCCAAATTCTTAACAGCTTCTATCTCCACTCTCATAAACAACATTACTGGGATTATGCATACAAGAGCAATGATTAACTTTATGGTCATATTAGATGTTAAAGCAACTAAACTAAATAGCGTTGTTGTAAATGTTGTAGTAATTGCCCAAACAAACAACAACAAACAAATTGCAATAAGGAATAATCTTTCTTTATTAAATGGTACACATACTTGAATTAAGACAATAAATGAAACTGTCGCATAAATATATGTTGCCATTGTAGCTACCTGGCTTGATACATTGTATCCAATATTGCTATAGGTATATGAGATTAAAAATACAAGTAACGATATAGCAAATCCGGCCGGCAATGCCTTTTTAAAGACTTTTCCTAAGAATCCTCCAGTAACTTTCTGATTATTAGGCTCTAGAGCCAAGAAGAATGAAGGGATTCCTACAAATAATGCACTTACAAGTGTTAAATGTATTGCTTCAAATGGATACTCTAAACTGAATATAATACATAGAATTGTCAATACAGCAGAGAATGTTGTCTTTACAAGGAATAAAGACGCAGCTCTTTCTATGTTATTTATAACACGTCTTCCCTCACCTACAACACTTGGTAGTGATGCAAAATCACTATCTAACAAAACAAGTTGAGCAACAGCTCTTGATGCTTCTGCTCCTGCAGCCATAGCAATAGAACAATCTGCCTCTTTTAATGCCATTACATCGTTTACACCATCTCCAGTCATACCAACTGTATAACCTTTAGCTTTTAATGCTTGAACAAGTTGTTTCTTTTGTTTTGGTGTAACACGACCAAAAATTGTATATTTATCGCAAGCCTCATAAATTTTCTCAGGAGTATCAAGTTCAACGGCATCTACATATTTATCTGCTCCATCTAATCCTGCTCTTTCTGCAACTTTTGATACAGTAATAGGATTATCTCCTGAAATAACTTTTAAAGTTACGCCTTGCGTTGCAAAATATTCAAATGTTTGTTTTGCGTTTTCTCTTATTTTGTCGCTAAGAACAATCAAAGCAACAATATCTAAATTGTTTTCGTTTATACTTTCAGCAAGATTGTCTTTTGTTGTAACTAAAACTAAAACTCTATATCCTTGTTCTGCATACTTTTGACAATCTTCTTTTACTTCATCAAATCTGCTCTTTAAAACAAACTCTGGTGCACCAACAATGAATTTTCCATTTAGTCCAAAATCTACAGCTGACCATTTTCTTGCTGAAGAGAATGGAATAGTATTAACAATTGTATACTCATCTGTTTGTTTAAAATAATCTGCAAAAGCCTGGAATGTAGCATTAGTGGCACCTAATGCTTTAACCATATTCCCCATAATATTTTCAATGCTTCCGACACTATCTAATTTCATGTCGACACTCTCAACTTGCATTGATCCTTCAGTTATTGTTCCAGTTTTATCTAAACATAAAATATCTACACGAGCTAGAGTTTCAATTGAATACAAATCTTGTACAAGCGTCTTTTTCTTTGCAAGTTTATATACACCTACAGCAAGCGCCATAGAAGTTAAAACCATCAATCCTTCTGGAATCATTCCTATTATTGAACTAACAGTTTTTGTTACTGTTTGATTTAATGCGCCTTCACAAACTGCATAATTGTTAAAGAACATTAATATTCCAAGTGGGAAAATAAGGATTGTTACAATTCTTATAATCCAGTTTATAGATTGCATCAATTTACTCTTTGTCTTTTTAAATTTCTTTGCTTCTGCAAGTAGCTTTGCAGAATAAGAATTTTCTCCAACAGCAGTTACCCTACATTTAACTTCGCCAGCTTGAATTGTTGAGCCAGAATACAATGGATCATTAACTTTCTTATGAATATCGTCCTGCTCACCAGTAAGTAAAGATTCATTCGCATCACATTCTCCATCAACTACAATAGCATCAACCGGAACTTGTGAACCTTGCTTTAATACAATAATATCGTCTAAAACAATCTTATCTACACCTAGTGATGTTCTATAAGCTTGTCCTAATTTGTTTCTTATAACATCAACACTTGGCGCTGTTAAAATAGCCATCTTTTCAAGTGTTATTTTTGATCTTATTTCTTGGAATATTCCAACAAACATATTTGCAAAAACAATAAATAAAAATAGCGCATTTTTAACATTACCAAACATTAAAACTGCACATCCAAGGAAGAAATTGATCAAATTAAACAATGTTAAAACATTTGATCTAAAAATTGAAAAATAAGACTTAGTTACAATGTTTTGAGATGCATTAATGTAACCTTTATCTATTCTCTCTTGCAATTGCTCTTCATTTAATCCAAGTTCAAAAGAAGGCTCAACTCTATTTAGAGGAGATTTTAAATAAGCTTTAGATAATTTTCTTTTTTTAGGTTTTTGTAAAACTTCTTGCGCTTTTGCATCAGCTTCTTTTGTTTCTTCTTGATTTGAAATTTGTAGAACTTGTTTTAATTCTTCCACTTTAGCTTGAATTTCTTCTTGTGTAATTTCTTGAGACACTTCTTGAGCTATTTCTTTTGTCTCGTCTTGCACTAAGACCTTTTTTTCTATTTGCTCTTCCACTTTAACTTGTGGCTCTATTTTTTCTTTAACTATAGCCTTTACATCATTACTCGCCTTTGGCTTAGATTTTACAGGCGCTTTTTTATTTGAATTAGAGTTTGCAGGCTCGTTTTTTGCTTTAGAAACATTCCTACTATTTTTTGTATCAATAGTAGTTAACATTGCACTTGATTGTACTTTCTTTTTGTTCTTAGTTTCCTTCTCAGCCATTTTTCAATAAAAATAATGCGCATATATTACGCATATAAATATTAACATACACGCATTATAAAGTCAAAATAGATTTAATTATAAAATGAGTTCTTTTACAGCTTCAACGTATCCATCAAACCCTTTTCCTTTAATTTGATCAATACAAGCAGGCTTAATAACAGATATTTTTCTAAACTCTTCTCTGTTTTCTATGTCCGAAATATGAACCTCAATCGTTTTTATATTTACACTCTTAATTGCATCATATATTGCATAAGAATAATGAGTAAATGCACCTGGATTAATTACGATTCCATCAAAATGATTAAAATAACAAGAATGTATACAATCTACAATTTCTCCTTCGTAATTTGATACACAAAACTCAAGAGATACGTCTAAATCTTTACATTCATCTTTAATATAATTTTGTAAATCTATATAAGTTTTTCCTCCATATATTTGAGGTTCTCTAATACCAAGCATACATAAATTTACTCCATTAATTATCATTATTTTTTTCATTTTAATAACTCCAATATTTTTTCTAAATCTTTATCGATGTCTCCATAAGGCAAGATATAATCAGCAACATCAACATATAGTGGATATCTCTCATTATATAATCTTATAACATCTTCTTTAGATTGTACTCCTTGTCTATCCGTCAAATCAATATCCTTTAAGATATCATTTATTGGTCTATCTCTTAAAATAACTACACCGCTTAGTTTTAAAGTCAAAACATTACGTTCTTTTAAAACAGTTCCGCATCCAAGAGCTACAACCTTGTTTTTCATTTGTGCTACTTTAATAATTGCCTTTTCTTCCCATTGTCTAAACAATTCTTCCCCGCCTTGTTCATACAATTGATTTACACTTAAACCTGACATTGACTTTATTAAATCATCAAGTTCTATATATTTTCTCTTTGTTGCTTTAGCTATTTTTTTAGATAATTCTGTTTTACCACAACCCATCATGCCTACAATATAAATGTTCGCTTTACCTTTATTTTTCTCTATAGCGTTAACTTGTGCATATACCCTTTTTACAGCACTTTCCATATCAAAACCTTGCCAAAAGGATTCACTTCTCATTGCTTGGCAGATAAGCATATATAATCCACTTATACATTTTTTCCCGCACTTTACACCTGTTTGAAGTAATTTTGTAAATACTGGATTATACACTAAATCTATTATGTATTCGTATTTTTCAATATCTTGTTTTGTCAATAAACACTCATTCACATTTGGGTACAGACCAATATTTGTAGCATTCACTAAAACGTCAGCTTGCAAAGCATGTAATTGATCATATCCAACAATTGTTGCGCCATCAATAACTTCGTCAACATTGCGCGAAACAACAGTTATTTTTTTAGTCATTTTTTTTAGAACAAATATTGCACTTTTTGCAATACTGCCTGAGCCTAAAATTACAAAACTTTTCCCTCTAGCATTAAGATGGTGAATATCTAAAAGTCCTTTGAATCCTTCAACGTCCGTGTTATATCCATACAATTTTCCATTGACGTTATTAATGGTATTTACATATCCAATATTTTTTGCGTTTTCTGAAATCTCATCCAAATATTTTATAATTGGTTTTTTGTATGGAGCGGACACATTAATGCCTTTATACTGCATTAAAATACTTACGACATCTTCATATGACTGATTTTCCTTAATGTCGATAATATCGTATGTTCCATCAATTGAATAAGCATCAAAAAATTGATTATGAACTTCTGGAGCGAGAGAATAATCTAAATTTTTGCCAATTATGCCATATTTGATTTTATGCAAATCTCCCATTTGCGCCCCTCCTTCATACCATCTTATATAATACAATATTGAGGGGTTTTTATCAATTTCAATTTTGTTTTGAGTAGTCCTTTTTATATACCACAATCATGGAAATCAAGTTATAAAGTAAGCCTATAACCCATGAGCAAACAGGAGCAAAAAATACCGCATCTAAGCCAAAAATATGATCAAATAAATAAGAGAATATTATTCTAAATACAATGGCAATTACAGTAGAAAAGAAAAATATTTTCAAATATCCCATTCCTCTCATAAACGATTGATGCTGAACGATTATAAAAGCAAGAACAAATCCAATTGACATCGCCCAAATAAACTTAGAGCCATACTCTAGAGCTGATGTAGATTCTTCTTGCATAAAAAGCGCTGCAAACTGATCGGAAAAGACGCATCCAATAACGGAAAATATTCCTCCCATTATAAATACCATAATCCAGCTTGTTTTATATCCTTGAAAAATTCTCCCTATTTGTTTTGCTCCTAAATTTTGAGAATAATACGTAGTTAACGCATTTGCATAACCTCTAAATGGAGTTTGAAATAAAGCATTTATTTTTTCTGCTGCATTTACTCCTGCAATAACCTCGGTTCCATAAGAATTAAATAACCCTTGAACGCTAATTCTACCTATATATACAAATGTCTGCTGCAATGAAACTGCTGAAGAATAAGATAAAATGCTCTTTGCAAGCTGCGTATCAAAAACAAAATCTTTTTTCCCAAGTTTTATAAGTTCCACTTTTTTATATGTGTAAATAATTACCATAATAGAAGCAATTATTTGAGCAAGAAGCGTAGCAAATGCAGCCCCTTGTATGCCCATATTAAATCCAAGAACAAACAACAAATCTAATACTGCATTAATAAATATGGATACAATTAAAAAAACAAGCGGAACAAATGAGTCGCCAATTGATCTAATTGCATAGCAAAAAAAGTTATATAAAAAAGTAAAAATATTAGCAGCAAAGATAATATAAAGATAATTTAAAGTATCTTTAAGTATTTCATTTGGAGTTTGCAATAAAATCAAAAAAGGTTTACATAAAGCAAAAGAAAATATAGAAACAACAATCGTAAATGCAAGTCCTACAAATAATGCAGTTGAAACACTCTTTTTTAATTTTAGATAATCTTTTTCTCCAAAAAACCTGGAGAAAATAATGCCACTTCCAATGGTAAAACCTATTATCATAAACATGACTAGCGACATTATTGGAGAAGCAACTCCAATTGCAGCAAGTGCTTGAGTTGATACAAATTTTCCAACAATAATACTATCAACAACATTGTAGAGTTGTTGAAATAAATCTCCTATTATAAAAAACAAGGAAAACTTTAAAATTGCGACAAAAGGCTTCTCATATAACAAATAATTTGCTTTGCTATTTTCCATATTAAATATTGTTGATTATATCAAGAAGTGAATCCATAGCAACATCGGCAATGTCTGATGTAGTATTTAAGTGTCTATATATTTCCCTATATTTAAAAACTTCTCTCCAATCATCTTTTTGGAATAAATTTGCAAGAGCATTTACACAGCTTTCTGCAACTTTATTTTCTAATCCTTTAACTAATATAGCCTCATCTTTTGCTATATTTTTATGCTTTTCCATATTTGCTATTGCTTTAGAAATATGATTAGTAATATCTAATAAAATACTGACCATATTACAAATATCGTCATTTGGCTCAATTTTAAACAATCTAAACTCATCAACAGTAGTTTTAGCATAGTCTAAAATCTCATCAATTTGTCTAGATAAATCAAATATATCATTTCTCTCAATAGGAGTAATTAAAGTGTTATTTATTTCGTCAATTACTATACGCCTTTTCATATCTCCTTCATCTTCTATTTCAATGACAAGATCTGCATATTTATCTTCTTTTGTTTTGCAAAAATCATATAGGGCTTTCATGCCCCTAGACATGCAATCACATTGAGTTAAAAGTAATTCATAGAAATTAACTGGTTTTCTAAATAAATTCATGCTGACCTCCTATATTAGTATTGCTTTTAATACAATACATATAACGTATCCAAGTAATAGTGAAGCTGGAAATGTAATAATCCAACTTATAAATATTTTTTTCGCTCTAATCCATCTTACAGATGTAAAATTCTCTGCTGCTCCAACACCCATAATTGTAGATGAAACAACTTGTGTTGTTGCTATTGGCAAACCTAAAAAAGTTGCAAAAAACGATATTATTAAGGTAGATAATTGAGCAACGAAAGATTGAACATTACTCAATCTATGGATTTTATACCCTACCATTGATATCAACTTCTCTCCTCCAAAGAATAATCCTAGACACTGCAAAACAGAAAATACGATTATTATCCACCAAGAGAATTGATATGTATCAAATGACACTGCATTATTTGAACATAGTACAGCTGCAAGCAAATATATTCCTAAAGATTTTTGTATGTTATTAGCCGCTATTGATATAGATAACAATACTACATTTATTCTTTGCATTACCTTAAAGCCTTTTTTCATAGCTCTAGGCCAACTTTGACATATAAATACAAATAAAAGTTGCATTAAATACCCGACAATAATGCCTAAAATTGGAGCCAAAAATACCATTAATATAACTTTTATGCCAACGCTATTCCAATCGACAGCATTTATCCCGAACATGGCTATTCCTGCACCAACAATTCCTCCTAGAAGAATATGTGACACTGAATTTGGAACGGATAAAATTGTTGAAATTACAGCCCAAATTAATGCTCCAAGCATTGCGGATAATAAAAATATAAATCCTTGAGTTTGGTTTATAGTCAAATAAGAATCAGTATAAATCAAACTACCTACAGTTCTTGCAACTGAATCGCTTTTCATAAGCAACACGATTATTATAGGAGCAACAAACATAGACAAAGCGGATGTTATAAGAGCAGATCTAGGCTTTAAAGCATTTGTCGCAATAGAAGAAGCAATGGCACTAGTTCCATCAACATAGCCCATATAAAAAGTAAATAAACCCGCTAAAATAGATATTGTAACGATATATCCAACCACTTTGACCTCTTTATTTTATTATATTCTTAAAACTTCTAAAAGCAATATACAAAAAAACGAATTATATGCAAAAAATGGGATATACAAAAAGGCTGTCACAAAATCCGAAGAATTTGTAACAGCACATTTTATTAACTAAATTGGTTTTATATTAGCAAAGATATTTTGTTTGTTTTTGAGGAGCATTAGCAAGTTCAGCTCTCTTTTCATCGTAACCAGGACGACCAAGTAAAGCATATGTTGCATTCTTGCCTTCTTCAACTCCAGGTTGATTAAATGTATCGATGTTCATCATAGCACCAGCATAAGCTGTTTGTAACATAAACATATACATTAATTGTCCAAGAGTGAACTCATTTAAAACTGGCAACATAATTGTATAATTTTGTTTTCCAGCTTTTGTAATAGCGTATTCTGTTGCCTTTCTTTCTGCTTGGATCAATTCATTCATTGTATGTCCGCATAAGAAATTAACATTTGGGAATTCCTCGCATCCATTTGGAATTTTAACTTCTGTTCTATAATTTTCAACGCCAATGAAAGTAATAACTTTATCAAAAGGTCCTGCTGTATATAATTGAACTTGAGAATGTTGATCTGTAACTCCTAAAGATTTTACTGGAGTTTGACCTTTATTACATGGAGTTCCATCTAATTCTACATTTTTACCTAATGATTCTGCCCATAATTGACAATACCAGTCAGCGATGTATTTCAAGCCATCAGCATATGGCATCATTACGCCTATATTTTTACCTTCATTCATAGCAATTACTTGTAAAGTTGCAAGAATTAAAGCTGGATTCTTCTTTAAAGAAGGGGTATTACATAATTCATCCATATATCTTGCGCCGGCAAGTAATCCCTTAATATCAATTCCTGTTACTGCAGCTGCAAGTAATCCTACTGGACAAAGTTCTGAGAATCTTCCGCCTACTCCATCTGGAATGTAGAATGTTTTATAACCTTCAGCCTTAGCAATTTTGATCAAGTTACCTGTAGCAACTGAAGTTGTAGCAATAATTTGATCTTTAGCTTTATCGCCTAAAGCTTGTTTTAACATGTTGTTAATGATTAGATATTGAGTCATTGTTTCTGAAGTAGAACCTGACTTTGTAATAACATTGAACATTGTTTTATTAATATCGATAACATCAAGTAATGCTGCCATTCTTTCAGGATCAACGTTATCTTCAACATAGAATTTTGGACCCTTTCTCTTTCTCTTTGGCAAATCATTGTAATGTAAATGATTACAAGCTTGGAATGCAGCTATAGGACCTAAAGCTGAACCACCAATTCCAAGTACTACAAAATATTCATATTTTTTTCTAATATCATGAGCTGTAGCTAATATATCTTCAACTATAGCATCTTGATTATAAGGAAGGTCTGTCCATCCCATCATATTTTTGCCTTTTCCTGCTTCTACTGCTTCAAATGCTGCTTGAGCATCTTGAGCCATTGAATAAAAAGTTGTATCAGAGATACCCTTATCTCCAAGAACGCTTTCCATCATATTATTGTAATCAATTTTTATTCTTAAAGCTTTTTTGTTATAACGCATAAATGCCTCCAAAAATTTGTTTATTTTTCTGCTTTTTGTAAACAAGATTTCAAGTATTCAAAACTCTCTTTTAATTCTTGATCATCTTTGTAGTTATTTGTATACACTTCCATAATAACAGCACCGTCAAAATCATAACTTTTCAATAATTTGAATAACTCTACAAAATCAACTATTCCTTTACCTGGAAGTGCTGTTGTACCGTCACTATTATAATCACAAACATGAACAGTTTCAAGTGTATTTCCCATTACTTTTAAATAATCTTTATAATCGACAACCTTAGGCTGTTTTATTGACATATTAGACTGCATTGCTTGCTTTATATCAAGCACTGTTCCAATTTCATTAACATATGGTCTAATCTTATCTAAAAAGTCTGGAGTATGGTAATAAGTCCAATGAACATTTTCATAACAAAGCTTAATGCCATATTCTTGAGCAATATCATATAAAGTATTAAATCTATGCCCTATTTTTTCATAGTCTAAATTATATTTAACTGCTCTTTTTAATATCGTAGCTCCATGCAAAGTATAATATTTTGCACCAAGTCTTTCTCCAACATGCAATATTCTTCTAAAAGTTTCAATTGCATCTTGATGTGCTCTTCCTGTACTTAAACCAAAAAGTTCAGGTTCAAATTGATTAGTTAAAGAATGAATTGAATGAATTTTAATTGGATGAATTTTACAAGCTTGCTCAATTTTTTTCTCAAATAAATCTGCGTAGTTATCTGTATATTCAGATCTAGATTGAAAAAACAACTCGAAAACATCAGCGCCAAGAGTAGCGATACGTTCAAAAGTATCCTCTGTATAATATCTTGGAAAATATGAAGCTGTCGATATCCCTAATTTCATAGGCATATTATAACACGAAAAAAAATTATTGAAATAATTATAAAACTAAAAAAAATAAATTTTTGTTGAAATTGAAGCATTTATCTTAAAAAAACATTCTCTATTTTAGGTAGAAATAAGAAAATCCAAAGTATATAATAAATATATATAGAATACATTTGTTTTGTTTGATAAACAAAAAGAGATATGATAATATTGTTTTATAAATAACAACGGAGTATATGCACAATGAAAAATAAAAAATTAGATATGGGGAAAATACTTACAAAGTTTTCAGAAAATCTTATAAAGAATAAATGGATTGTTATTGGCGTATTTATTGTACTTATTATCGCCAGTTTTATAGGCTCATCTTTTGTTGAGAAAGAAAGTGATGTAATATCTTATCTTGATGATGATACTGTAACCATTCAAGGATTAACGTATCTACAAGAAAATTTTAATATTATGGGTGATTTCTCAATGGGAATCTCCTATACTTCTGAAGATCAAGTAAGAGCAATAATTAATTTAATTACTAATTGTGAACATAAAGAATACATAAATAAAGTTGTATGGTTTGGTGCTTTTGATGACATTCCTAGATTAGGTACTATTGTTGGAGATGCAAAAGCGGAAACAATTGCAGCTGAATTAAAAAGCAAATTTATTATTTCTACTCCACTTGATGATGGAACTACAGTTCATACATACTTAATAAATATCTACTTTACAACTCCAAATTCTGCAGATGAGACAATTGCATCTATTGATGAAATTGAAGAAATACTTACAAACTATTTTTCTACAAATATTGCAGATAATACATTAGAAAAATCAGATATAAGTGTTAGCGATTGCTATTATTTTTCTGGATCTTCACAAAACTCTAGAGCAATATTAAAATCTTCAATTGGCGATATGCCAAAATTCGTTATCGCTGCTATAATTGCGGTATTTGTAATTTTGCTATTAACAACAAGAAGTTATTTAGAACCAGTAATTTTCCTTGCTACATTGGGAATATCCATCATTTTAAATATGGGAACCAATATTATTGCGGGAATTCCAATGGGTAGAATTTCTTCAATTACCGCTTCTTGTGCAACTATATTACAACTTGCGGTTGCTATGGACTATGCAATTTTCTTAATGCATACATATTATGAAGAATTAAGAACAACTCCAAATCCAAAAGTTGCAATGATTCAAGCTCTTCCAAAAACAATTGTATCAGTTGTTGCTTCATCATTAACTACAGTTGGTGGCTTTGTTGCCCTATTCTTCATGAAATTTGGAATTGGATACGATTTAGGCTTTGTTCTTGCAAAAGGCGTTATTTTATCTTTAATAACTGTTATTTGCTTACAACCTATAATTATTTTATTAACAGATAAACTAATACATAAGACAGAACATAAATGGTCTATTACGCCAAGATTAAAGAGCGTTTCAAAAGTTATTACCAAAAAAGGTGTTGCTATACCAATAATTGTTGTTTGTATTGCAGTTTTAATTCCTGCATGTATTTTACAAGGAAAAGTAGATTTGACATATATTACAATAAATGAAGTAAATGAAAATCCAAATTTACCAGAACAAATATTGTCTGATTCTTCTAACCAATTAATAGTACTTACACCTTATAAATATGAAAATAATACATCTACTATTAATGGCTATGCAAACCAATACGATTTCATTAATAAAGTATATCAAATTGGATATAAATCAATTGATGAATACGACAGTACAAAAAAATATTATTATCAAGATGATAAAGGAAAGATGCAAGAAATTGCAGCATTTTCAAGTGAAGCAGCATTCTTCTCATTTAAAGATGCACATGAATTATATCTAAAAAGAGCAGATAACACATATTATGTTTCAGACGACTACTATGGAACAGAAACTTATTACATAAAAGATGGAGATAATTATGAAGTGTTTAATGTAGCTTCAGAAAATGCATATTTTTCTTATGTAAATGCAAATCCTGTATTTGAAAGAGATACAAATTACTCCCCTATTTCAGATATATTCTCTGTATGCACCATACTAGATAAAAACGATTTAGGCAAAGTTGAAAGTAGTTCATTCGTAAGAAATATTGTTTATCCATTATTAATGACAAACTTTGTTTCTAATGCAACTCATATAGAAAATAAAAAAGAAGTTGCTTTTACAGATACAGAAGAGCTTCATTATATTTTGTACACAATAACCGTTGATGCTCCAAAGGAAAATGAATATAGTTACAATACAGTTGAAGCAATACAAAAAATCGCTAGTGAAACATTTGGTGATATTGGCGAATTAAAGATGACTGGAAACCTTGTCGCTTCAAAGGAATTAAGTGAAGTAACTCCTTCAGATTATACACTTGTAAGTGTTCTATCTGTACTTATCATATTCTTAATCTTGTTATTTACATTCAAATCTCCTCTTCTTGCTGTAATTCTTGTTATGGTTATTGAGACAGGTATTTGGGCAAATCTATCTGTTACATATCTAATGGGCCAAAACCTACATTTCATGGCATATTTAATCGTTACAGCTATTGCCCTTGGAGCAACTGTAGATTATGCTATATTGCTAACAAGTAAATATTTAGAAGAAAAGAAGAATGGCATGACAGCACAAGCATCTATTAGAAATGCAATCTATAGAGCTGCCCCTGGTGTATTAACATCTGGTTCAATTTTCTTTGTTGCATGTCTAGCCGTACAACTAATATCTACAAATTTGATTGTAAAACAAATTACTGCACTACTTGCAAGAAATGCAGCAATAAGCGCATTCCTAGTATTTACATTCTTGCCTGCTATTTTATCTATTAAGGAAAGAATTGCAAAATACATAAGCATTAAGCGTGGTAAAGGCGACCCAGACGAAGGAAAATCTACAGAAAGCATTTATTCTGTATCTTCAAAAAAACTTGAAGAATTTGCCGTAGAACACGGAATAGAAAATGAAGCAGTTTTAGAAAATAAAACTGAAGAACAAGTTGTAGATTCTGTTGAAGATACTGCTACTCCTAAAGAATAATTAATAAAACAAATTAGATAGCATCTTGATCTTCTTCTGATTGAGATGCTATTTTTTTGCTTTGTTTTGCAGATTTTGCTTTTGCCACTTTTTTCTTAATAATTTTCTTTGTAGTATTAACTCCAATTTTTGTAGTTAATGAAGCAGTTTTAAACATCAGTTTAAATACTGTGAAAACTAATTGAATTATTGACAAAATATAAGCCATAGTTTGTTTAAATCCATGAACATCAGATATTTTAGTTGCAGCAACGGCTGAAGCTAAAATAATTACCGAAACCAAAATATTCATTAATTTAATAATCTTTTTAAAATATCCTAAATATACTGAAGCTTTGTTTATTCTTCCCTTAGCTGTCTTTACTGAGGAAGAAATAATTGCAGAAATAATTAATATTAAAGCATAAGCAATAACAGCTACAACTAGCATATATGAAATAACATTTTTCAACATCATTTCATTGTCAAAACCATATTCTTTTATAGTTGAATAAGAATAAAATGCATAATATAAAAATGATACTATTGTTGTAATTATATAAATTACATTAAAAAATCTATTAATCTTATCTTTAAAAGTCTTTTTTCTAGGTTTTTGTTCTTGAATAGCTGTTTCTTGTTCCATGATATTTCTCCTTGGTAAATAAATCAGTTTAGAATATATCAAAAGAATTTATAAATAGTCAATGTATAATTTGATATTTTTTGGATAATAATTTAAGTACTCAAAGGAGGTAGCACATGAGAAACACTGTAAATACTGGTGAAAAGCCAGGATCTGGTTGTTATGTTTGTACAAATTGTGGCACAGACATTTGTCTTGGAACCAACGACAAAATGCCACCATGCCCAAGTTGTAGCAACACTTCATTTACAAAGAAAAACTAAGAAAAAAAAGGTGGGAAAACCCACCTTTAGATACATATCATTTTAAAAACTTTTTATAACCTTTCCCATGTTTTAGTGCTGTAGAAACCCTAGATAAAGTTGTATTAGATATTCCCGTCTTTTCTATTATTTGAACGTATGTATATCCTTCTTTAAGAAGTTTTGCAGCCTGTAAACGTTGGGCCATATTATTTAGTTCATTATAAGTAACTAAATCTGCAAAGAAATTTTCACAATCTTCTTGAGATGAAAGTTGTAAAATAACGTCATATAATTCTTTTACTTCTTTATTCATTTTTATCTCCGTTTACTGAGATATCATCAAAAATATCTTCCCTAGATTTTGACAAGAAAGAGATCGTTTTCTCGCTTTTTGGATTATCAAAGATTTCGGATGGAGTGCCCATTTCCTCAACAATTCCATTAGCCATAAAAATGATTTTATCTGATACATTTTTAGCAAAATCCATTTCATGAGTAACAATAATCATTGTACAATCAGTTGAATATTTCAATTCTTTTATTACTTTAAGAACTTCGCCTGTTAATTCTGGATCAAGCGCTGATGTTGGTTCATCAAAACACAATATTCTAGGTTTTAATGCCAATGCTCTTGCAATTGCTACTCTTTGTTGTTGCCCACCAGACAATTCACAAGGATAGTTATTCATCTTGTCGGAAAGACCAACTCTATTTAAAATATCTATTGCATTTTGTTTAATATCTTCTGTTAGTTTTCTTTTAATAAAAGAAAGTTCTTGAGAAATTAACTTTTTTCTTTCAAAGAATGATTTATCCTTATATTTTTCTAACAATTCTTTTTTCTTGTACTTAAGCACCTCTGGTATATTTTCATTTGGCGCTAGCATAACGTTTTGCAGTGCAGTATATTGAGGAAACAAATTGAATTGTTGAAAAACCATTCCCCAATTTAATCTTTTTGTTCGAATATCATTATAAGATTCATTCTTTATTGTAAGCGCGTCAAAAATTACATCACCATTTAAAGATATAGTTCCCTCATCTGCTGTTTCAAGATAATTCAAACATCTAAGCAATGTCGTTTTTCCAGAGCCAGATGAACCTATAATAGATAAAACTTGACCTTGATCTAAATCAAAATCTATCCCCTTTAGCACTTCCGTTTTATTAAAGCTTTTTCTAATATTTCTTACTTCTAAATATGCCATACCTACACCTTAAAATACGAAAGTTTCTTTTCTAAGAAATTGAATGCTATTGTTAATACACCTACAAATATTAAATAGAAAGCGCCAGCATAGAATAGTGGCCAAATAATAGCTTTTGCCATCAATTTTTCTGCAGCACATATTAATTCTACAACCATTACTACACGAGCTAAAGAAGTATCTTTAACAAGAGTTATAATTTCATTACTCATAGGAGGAACAATTCTTTTTATTACTTGTAATAAAACAATTTTTCTAAAAATTGTACTTTTAGACATGCCAAGAACTTGTCCTGCCTCATATTGGCCTTGAGAAATACTTTGAATTCCGCCTCTATAAATAACACTAAAATAGCAAGCATAGTTAATTGCAAATGCAATTAAAACCGCTAAAAATCTACCAATATCATTAACTCCAAAATTTAAAGTAAAGTACAAATCTACTTGAGAAAAGATTTGAAATCCCATAAATCCTGGAACATAATAAATAACAAAGATTTGGAGCATAAGAGGAACTCCCCTTATGATCCAAACAAATACATCAACAATTATCTTTAATGGCTTGAATTTACTCATTGAGCCAAAGCATATAAGCAATCCAAGAGGTAATGACAATAATAATGTCAAAACGAATAGTAGGCAAGTTAATCCAAAGCCATTTAATAGATATAGTGTAACATCACTAAAAGACATAATTTAATTATTACTTTTGTGAAGAATAGTCTGTAATTACTGAATTTTGCAAATTATATTTTGTAGCTAATTCTGTCAAATAACCAGATTCACCTAATTTTTCTAATTCAGCATTTACTTTAGCTGTTAAATCGCTACCCTTTTTGAAACCAACAGCATATTGTTCACCTTCAAGTTTAATTGAATCAGCAATTGCTAATGATGCAAAGTCTCCACTACCTACCATTGCTTTAGCCATTAAAATATCAATAACAGCAAAACTTGCAGAACCAGCTAAAACTTCTTGAAGAGCAGTTCTTTGTGAAGTTGCTTCTTTAACATCAGCAACACCTGCAAAATCTGAAGCTGCAGCAAAACCAGCAGAACCTGCTTCAGCAACACCGATTTTTTCCACAAAAGAAGTATCTACACTTGTATATGAATCTTTATCAGCAGCTTTTACAACAATACATTGTTGATTGATCATGTAATCATAAGAAAAATCAACAGAATCGCTTCTTGGAACTTCAACACCATTGATTTCATCAGAACCATTAGATGTAAATCCATTCCAGATACATTGAATTGTTCCAGCTTCTAATTCTGTATATTTTTGTTCCCATTGAATTTCCTTGAAAACTACCTTATATCCTAATTCTTCAAATACTTTAATAGCAAGTTCTGTATCAAAACCTGTCCAATTGCCACTTGCGTCTTTGTAGTTCATTGGTTCATAATCTGTAATACCAACAACTATAACTTCTTCATTATTTTTACAAGCAAATAATGAAACTGCGCATGAAATAGCTAAAATAACTACTAATAAACATACTAAAATCTTTTTCATAATCATTTCTCCAAAAAAATTTTTCATATATAACTATACTCCATCACAATAGAGTAGTAAAGTGTTTTTATATAAAAAATTAAATAAATTTTAAAACAATACTATTCATTGTATTTAAATACTCATCTTTAATAGAAATATTGTTATTATTAATATTTAAATATTTTAAACAATCTTCTATTTCATTAGCGTATTTTTTTGAAAAATCAATATTAAACTTTTCTTGAAATTCATTTAAATCAATGCCCTTTGCTGTTCTTAATGCAAGCATTATATATTCTTTTTCTAAATCTTCATCACTTAGATTTTCTTCCTCAAGATACGCAAGTTTATCTATCTCTATACTTTTATAATAATCATCAAAACTAGATGGATTATAAAAACGCTTATTACCCATTAACGAATGAGACGATATACCAAGTCCTAAATAATCTTTAAGTTCCCAGTATCTTGAATTGTGCTTTGACTCAAAACCATCTTTAGCAAAATTAGAAACCTCATATCTATTAAAGCCTTTCTTTTTCAATAGCATAGAAGCATAGTCAAATAGATCAACTTTTTCATCATCTGAAGCAACAGTTATAACTCCTTCTTTAACAAGTTTATCAAGTTTAGTTCCTTCTTCAACACTTAACATATAAGTAGATATATGATTGACATTTTCGTATTTAGTTACTGTATCAATAAATGAAAAAATATCTTCTTTGCTCTGCCCAGGAAGACCCAACATCAAATCAACAGAAATATTCAAATTATAGGAATTACATAAATTTAATGCATTTATAGCTTCACTTGCATTATGAAGCCTTCCAACAGAGGATAAAGTAGCATCATTTAGAGATTGTATTCCAATAGATATCCTATTAAAACCCATGTTTTTTAAATCTAAAATCAAATTTTCGGATATAGAATTTGGATTTGCCTCAAATGTCATTTCCCCTTTAAAATTTGGCCATATTAGAAATAATTCTTCTAAAATACTTCTAAAATAATCACTTTTTAATAATGATGGGGTCCCACCACCGAAATATAACGTGTCTAAATTGTAGTTTTTTAAATTAAAAATTTTGTCAGAAAGACCAAGCTCTCTCTTTACTGCATTTACATATCTAAGCATATTTGTATCACTACAATTAGTCGATGATACAAAATCGCAATAATAGCATCTTTGTCTACAAAATGGAATATGGACATAAACGGACAAATTTTTCATTCTCTTAATTGTCGCTATCTAATTTTAATATTGTTAAGAAGGCTTCACTTGGAAGTTCAACTGATCCAAATTGACGCATTCTCTTTTTACCTTCTTTTTGTTTTTCTAACAATTTTTTCTTACGTGTAACATCTCCGCCATAGCATTTTGCTAGAACATCTTTTCTTACAGCTTTAACAGTTTCTCTTGCTATAACTTTTCCACCTACCGCAGCTTGAATTGGAACTTCAAATAGTTGTCTTGGAATTACATCTTTTAACTTCTCTGCTATTCTTCTTCCTCTATCATATGCCCTATCTTTGTGAACAATAATAGATAGCGCATCACAAATTTCACCATTTAATAAAATATCTAATTTTACTAAATCACTTTTTTGATATCCTTTTATTTCGTAGTCAAAAGAAGCATATCCTTTTGTTCTAGATTTTAATGTGTCAAAAAAGTCATAAACAATTTCATTTAATGGAATCTCATATTCTATAGACACTCTTGTAGTATCTAGATATGTCATGTTTATAAATATTCCCCTTTTGTTTTGACATAGCTCCATAATAGGACCAACATATTCAGGAGGCGAAAGTAGTGTTGCTTTTACTATAGGCTCTTCCATATGGTCAATTTCGCTATTAGGTGGCAACATTGTTGGATTAGAAACAACAACGACCTCTCCATTTGTTTTTATTACGTTATATTTAACAGAAGGTGCAGTTGTAATTAAATCTAGATCAAATTCCCTTTCTAGTCTTTCTTGGATAATATCCATATGCAAAAGACCTAAAAAGCCGCATCTAAATCCAAATCCAAGAGCTGTAGACACTTCAGGTTCATACATAAGCGAAGCATCATTTAATTTTAATTTTTCTAAAGCATCTTTTAAATCATCATATTTATTTCCATCAATTGGATAAATACCACTAAATACCATTGGTTGAACTTCTTTAAAGCCATCAAGAGGCTTCAAACAAGGATTATTAGCCAAAGTAATCGTATCTCCAACTTTTGTATCTGAAACATTTTTAATAGACGCACAAATATATCCAACATCACCTGCACACAATTCATCAAGCGGAGTTGGCTTAGGAGTATAGATGCCTACTTCTGTAACATCATATTCTTTTTTAGTTGCAACCATCTTGATTTTATCGCCAACTTTGACTTTACCATCAAAAATACGAACTATTGATATAGCTCCTTTATATGCATCATAATAAGAATCAAATATTAGCGCCTTTAATGGTGCGTTTTCATCTCCTGTTGGTGGTGGTAACAAATGAATAACTTGTTCTAAAAGTTTATCTATTCCTGTACATAATTTTGCAGAAACTAACGGAGCATCCGAAGCGTCTAGACCAATTACATCTTCTATTTCTTTTTTTACCTCATCTGGTCTTGCTGATGGCAAATCGATTTTATTTATAACTGGCAAAATCTCCAAATCATTATCTAAAGCCAAATATACATTAGTTAAAGTTTGAGCTTCTATTCCTTGCGATGCATCAACAATTAAAACTGCGCCATCACAAGCTTTTAAAGATCTAGAAACTTCATAAGTAAAATCTACGTGTCCTGGAGTATCTATTAAATTAAATAAATAAGTTTCACCTTCGTATTTGTATTGCATAGTAACAGGAGTCAATTTAATCGTAATGCCTCTTTCTCTTTCAAGTTCCATGCTATCTAAAAGTTGTGCTTGAGCATCACGCGCCGAAACAGTGTCAGTAACAGCCATAATACAATCTGCTAAAGTACTTTTACCATGGTCAATATGCGCTACAATACAAAAATTTCTTATTTTAGATTTATCAAAAAACATAAAATGCTCCTACTAGAAAAAATTATAATCAAATCGATATAAAAATACAACATTTATATCATTAGTGATATAATATTACTTGCGAGGTATTTTTTATGATTTACTCAGAGCTAATTAATAATTTGAAAAAAAATGGCTTCATTCCATATTTCTTTGAAACAAAGGAAGAAGCGAAGAATTTTATATTAGATCTAATACCACCAAATGATTCAATCGGAATGGGTGGCTCAATGACTACAAAAGCATTAGATCTTGGAGCTAGTTTCGTAAAAAGAGGCAACGTAGTTAATTCCCATGCGCTTTGCGATCCTAGCAAACAAAACATGGTTTATCAACTTGCAGCAGCATCTACTTGGTATGTTTCTTCTACTAATGCCATTACTGAATCTGGCGAATTAGTCAATATAGATGGTTCTGCAAATAGAGTATCATCTCTTGCTTTTGGCCCAAAAAACATCGTTTATGTTTTAGGAGTAAACAAAATAACTAAAAATATTGACGAAGCGATAAAAAGGATTCGAACTATATCTGCACCTTTAAATTGTAAACGATTAAACAAAACTACACCTTGTGTAACTAATATTGGAACTTGTGATGATTGTCCTTCTTCTGATTGCATTTGCAATGTAACCACTATAATGCATCACCCAACAAGACATCAAAATAAAGTTTATATAATTATCATAAATGAGGAGCTTGGCTATTAATATGGAAAAAAATACATCTTGGCTTACAGAAAAACCAGTAGCCCATCGTGGACTACATGACAACATAACAATCCCGGAAAATTCTTTGGCAGCTTATAAAAATGCTGTAGAACATGGATATCCAATTGAATTTGATATCCACTTAACAAATGATAACAAACTTGTTTTGCACCATGATTCTACTCTTTTAAGAACATGCGGCATGAAAGCAAGAATAAAGAATATCGACACAAATAATTTGGAAAAATACAAATTATTTAAAACAGATGAACACATACCAACTTTTGATCAAATACTTGAAGTTGTCGATGGCAAAGTAGGTCTTATTATAGAAATTAAAAAGACATCAAGACCAGCAACTGTTTGCAAACTAGTTATGGAAAGATTAAAAACATATAAAGGCAATTACTGCATAGAAAGCTTTGACTTAAATGTAGTAAATTATATGCATAGACACTATCCTGAAGTAATTTTAGGACAATTATATGATTATATTCCATGGCAAAGATTTGCTGCTTTATCTGCACTTCAACATTTAAAAGTAGACTTTATGGCGGTTTGCATATTAAATGGCGAATATAAGCGATATATGAATATTAAGAAAAATCATCCTAATTTGCTTTTTATCGCATGGACTGTAAGAACAAAAGAACAACAGGAACTAGCAAAACGAATCTATCACAACTACATATTTGAATGTAATATAAAAAATCCTTCGTATATTGAAATGCCAACTATCACAAAATAACCTTAGGAGGTTGAAATGAAAGTTGGAACAGTGATTGGATTTACAATTGGAGTTTCTTTAGCATATTTCCTTGCTACTAAATTAAGAGGAAATATAAAGGAACAAGGAAAACAAATGATAAAAGAAAAAATTGATCAAATTTTATCGTAAATTAATCTAAAAAAAACTGGCTGAAATCAACTCAACCAGTTTTTTATTTTCTTGCAACATATTCTTGTTTTAAAAACCTATGATATGAAACAAACCCAAATTCAAAATGTATACAATAAACATATTTGTTTATTTTATCGTCATTAAAATATATAGCATATTCATATTCTTCACTATCATTTTCAATTTCGCATGTATAATCTGAAGAATATTTTTCAAATACTTTTTTTATTAATTCAATATTCGTCATAGGATTTTTAATCTCATCTATAAAATCTTTTAAAAAGTCATTTGAAATATTTTCGTTAATATATTTCATTGCCTCTTTAGGCACAACAATGCTTAATCTTCCATCTTTTATATCTTTTACATCCCATATTCCGGTGATATTTTTATGCTCTTTGGATATATCAACAATTCCTTCGATCAATTTAGATGTGTCCAAATTTTGACCAATTATGCGTTTTAGAGATTCAATTGGATAATAAAGTTCAAAATCAGAAAAAGAATATCCCAATTTTATTTGGGATTCTTTTGCTATATCGATTATATTTTCATAGATTAAATTAAAACACATACTTATTTATTCTTTTTAGATAGATAATCTTCTACGCATGCTTTAATTGCTTCTTCTGCAAGAACAGAACAATGCATTTTTTGAGCAGGAAGACCTCCTAGCGATTCTACAACTGCTTTGTTAGATAATTCTAACGCTTCTTGTACAGTTTTACCTTTTACTAGAGTTGTTGCTCTTGAAGAAGTTGCTTGAGCTGCAGCGCAACCAAACGTTCTAAAAGCAACTCTTTCAATAATATCTGTTTCTGGATTAATATACATAGTCATTTCCATAATATCTCCACAAGCAGCATTACCTATTTTTGAATAAGCGTTATGATCTTCTATATATCCTACATTTTGTAAATTTTGAAATTCTTTCATTACTTGTTCATTATACATTTGTTCAACCTCCTAATAATTCTTACTTACCATTTCGTCGTAAATTGGAGACATTGCTCTCAATTTTTCTACAGTCTTAACTAAAACATCAGCAACATAATCTGCTTGTTCTAAAGTATTTATTTTTCCAAATGAAAATCTTATTGAACCATGAGCCACTTCCATTGGAACTCCAATTGATAATAATACATAGCTTGGCTCTAATGATCCAGAAGAACAAGCACTGCCAGAACTTACAGCAACACCAGCTAAATCCAAATGGAATAAGATTCCTTCTCCTTCAATTCCTACAAACGAGAAGTTTGCATTTCCTGCAAGTCTTAATGAAGGATCTTTTGCTCCATTGTAATAGATATGAGGAATCTCATTAATTACTCTTTGAACAAAATGATTTCTAATTGCTTGTATCTTTTCATTATTTTTTTCCATATCTTTTACTGCTTTTTCTATAGCAGCACCACATCCTACAATACCAGGAGTATTTAGTGTTGATGCTCTTAAATTTCTTTCTTGTTCACCACCATCTAAAAATCTTTGTATCTTTAGTCCGTTTTTCTTATATAAAACACCAACGCCCTTTGGTCCATAGAATTTATGCGCAGACAATGACAACATATCTACATTCATTGCTTTTACATCGATAGGAATATTACCAACAGCTTGTACCGCATCTGTATGGAAAGCAATACCATGCTTTTTAGCAAGCTCTCCTATTTGAGCAATTGGTTCTATTGTTCCAATTTCATTATTTGCAGTCATTATAGAAATCAAAATAGTTTTATCCGTTATAGCATCTTCTATGTCTTTTAAAGAAACAAAACCTTCTTTGTCTACTTTTAAGTAAGTTACTTCAAAACCATACTTTTCAAGTTTTTTGCATGTTTGAATTACTGCTGGATGCTCAATTACAGATGTAATTATATGATTACCTTTATCTTTATGAGCAAGCGCATATCCTTTAATTGCCATATTATCGGATTCAGAACCACCTGAAGTGAAATAAATTTCACTACTTTTACAACCTATTGCCTTTGCAACTTTTTCCCTTGCTTCATCAATAGCTTTAAGCGCATCTCTACCATAAAAATGTTGAGATGAACCATTACCAAAAACCTCTGTAAAATAAGGCATCATTTCTGTTAATACATCTTTATCTACATATGTTGTTGCTGCATGATCTAAATAAATCTTTTCCATATTCTTGTCCTTTATTTTTTTATAATACTTGTAAGAGTCATTGTATCTAAGAAATTATTGATTTCTTGGTATAATTTATCCCAAACGTCATGTGTATGACACTTTGCTTTATTTGGGCATTCATTTCCTTCTGCCAAACAGTCTGCAATAACTAAACCGTCTTCTAGAGTCCTAAGTATCGCTCCAACAGAAATTTCATCAGGATTCTCTATATAGTATCCCCCTAAAACTCCTCTTGTAGCCTTAACAAGATCAGATTTTCTCAATGCCATAATTATTTGCTCAATATATTTGTCTGAAGATTCAACCGCATTAGAAATAACAGAAAGCGGCATAGCTCCTTCTCCAATATGTTCAGCCAAAAAGCACATTACTTTTAAACCATATCTTGCTTTGCTAGATAATTTCATTAAAAAACTCCTACTAATTTACTAGGAGTTATTATACTATTAAAAATAATAGGAGTCAATTTGTTTAATTAATATAATTACATTTTATTTTATACTTGATTCATTGCATTTGATAAATATATCTTATATTCATCTATAAGTGATGATGGACCTACTATTTTTAAATCTTGGCCTAAAGAAAAACACCATGCAAAAAATGAAGCAGACATTATTACATTAGACTCTAATTGATACCAATCTTCATTAATTTGTTTAACTGATGGCTTAACAAATTTATCATAAACCTGATTAGAAATGTTTCTATGAAATTGAATAGTTACAGGCTCTTCTTTGCCCCAATACATTGAAAATGCTTTTTTTCTTATATCGTTAATATTAATATTGTCTCTTTTAGCTTTTTCTTCTGTAACAACAACATTGTCCATTCTATCTATTCTAAAGATTGTTGCATCTTCATGATTATCACTTAATGCAATCAAATAATAATAGTCTTCATTAATAAAAATATCTATTGGTGTATATACATATTCTTTTCCATTATTACGTATAACTCTTTCTCCCTTTGGAGATCTTTCAAAATACAAAAAAGATATTTTCTTCTTTTTAACAATAGCTTCAAAAATATTATTAATTGCATAATATATCTTTTCATTATTGTTTTTCTTTATATTAATGCTTTTTATGGTTTTCATAAGAATCTCACTTTTATGAGACCCTGCTAAAGACAACACTTTATTTGTCAATTCTTTTGATTTTTTTTCAGTCAAAAATCTCGCTGCATTAATAGAATCTATTAAAATTTTTAATTCTACATCGGAAAATTCAAATGGTTCAGAAATAAAATACATGTTTGATCTACCTCTTGTAGACAAAACTTCGTATCCATATTCATTCAATTGATTTATATCGTCATACAATACTTTTCTATCACAAGATATACCTTTTTCTTTTAGTTTATCAATCAATTGATAAGTAGATAAAGGATGATCCTCGTCAGTTTCTCTTCTTAAAATGTCGTATAACAATAAAAGCTTAATCTTGTAATTTGAATTCTGATTTTTCATTTGTTTTTTCCTCTTTTTTTCTTTAATAATAGTATATCTCAATTCTTTTTTCAATGTTAGCCTGTCCTAAAAATAGGACTTGTGGAAATGCAATCAGATTCAAATAATTTATATTTTTATTGTTTTATAACTATATCCATCTACTTTCTTAACGCTCAAACATGGGGCTCCTGCTGCAGTTAAAAGAACATGATCTGCAGAATATAATTCATCTAAATAATATTCTCTTTCTTGTATTTCATATCCTTTTATTTTCATTTTTTTTATAAGATGTTTTCTGCTTACACCAGGAAGTATTAAGTTGTCTAATGGTGCAGTTATAAATTTGTTTCCCTTTATAATGTGGACATTAGAATGAGAACATTCTGTTATTCTTCCATTTCTATGAAAAATAACTTCGTATACATTTTTGTCTTTTGCTTCTTTAGCTGCCATAACTGCTGGAATTAGATTTAAAGTTTTTAAGTCACAATGCAAAAATCTCGTGTCTTCTTTTGTAATACATTCTACATCTATATTAGATATAATCTTTTTTTCGTTAATCATTATAAGCAAATTGCCTTTCATATTATCGCAATAGGCATGTTCTCTTATTCCACTTCCCCTTGACATTTGAAAATATATCTGCAAATCTCCACAATCAAGCATCTTTACAAGATTTAAAATAATATCTTTTAAACTATCTTGATTTATAGGTGGATTTATTTTCATTTTTGCAATGTTTTCATAAAATCTGTCTATGTGTTCTTCTAATAATATAACTTGATAATTAACTGCATATGCAACATCATATACACCATCACCAAAATATACAGCCCTATCTAACATGGGTATTTCCATTTCTTCTAATTCGCCAATTTTTCCATTATAATAACCTAGACTCTTCATTCAAAATCCTCCAAATTATATATATGAAAAAATGAAATATAAAATATCTTAAAGTGATTTAAAACAAGTATATAAATCTAAAATCTATTCTTTAGACTGATTTACGTTTCTATTAATCTTGTTCCATTTTGGTTTTGTAAATGCGCCAATACACATAGTTAAACAATATATAACAGTAAATGCTGGGAATAACAACACTCCTGGTATTAACTCTCTTCTAGTTTTTGCTCCCATTTTCTTATAATCAAGTAGAACAAGCAAAAAGCCTTGACCTAATCCACATAACAAGAACAAACAACAAACGGCAAAAGCTACAATTGTAAGAACAGATTTTAATCCCATTATTTGCCCAATTGGTAAATTGAAAAACAAAGCAGTAGCTTCTTGTGTCCAACATCCATTGACACCTAAATAAATAGCTGAATATATATAAAAGGCTGGAAGCCATGTACACAATAAAATACATATTATATTGAACATATATGTTAAAATTTGTTCTAGAAATGAAAATCTAAGTTTAGATATACTCTTCCATAAGAATAGCGGTGTATATTTGCCAAGTAATCTTATATTTCCAGACGCAATTCTTTTATTTCTATTAAATGTATCAGTAAAATTAGAAGGTAAATCTTCATAAACAATAGCATCCTCTACAAAATGACATTTTTCGCCTTCAAGCATACGCTTAAAATTAAATTCTGTATCCTCTGTTATTGAAGTTGTATCATATCCGCCAATTCTTTCAATTATATCAAAAGCAATCAAAGAACCTGGGCCATTAACATGAGCATCTATTCCCAATCTCTCCCTTGCTCTAGAAGAAAAACGTGAATCAAATGTATAATATAAACCACATGCTTGCGTAAAATAGTTTTGTGTCATATTTATTCCAGATTCATATGGCCTAGCAATACGCACTCCACTATTATAAGCATCATTCATTAAACTTAAAAATTCATCATTACAATGATTATCCGCATCAAATCTAATAGAAAAATCATAGTGAATGCCAGTTTTTATTATTTCTTCATAAGCATGCTTTAAAGCATAAGCTACAATATGTTTTGATGGATCTTCATCATTTAATTCAAATACAACAGCACCAGCTTTCTCTGCCTCTTCTTTTGTATTATCTGTACAATTGTGAGCAACAACATAAACATCAAACATTTCTCTTGGATATGTTTGCTTATCTATTAAATCTTTTACCGTGTTATAAATAACATCAGCTTCATTATGAGCAGGAATTACTACACAAATCTTAGATTTTTTATCTGATTTTGGGAATGTTTTCTTAGGCAAGAAAAACAACAACATATATATCATCTGCAAAATAAATGGAATTCCAATGAAATATAGTATTACATTGTTAATATTGTTTAAAACTATAAATAATTGTTGCGCCCAACTCATACCACTTTAATATTATCATATGAACTAGCAAAACAAAACCATATTTAGACAAAATATGAAATAATAAGACTTTTATGGCAAAAAATCCCAATATTAATCTATTTAGTATAGTAACTACTATACTAGATGATGTATAAAATATTATTTAAATTGTAAAAAATATCAAATAATAAGTATGATTTACCACATCTCCTAATTTCGGTAACAACTTTTATCATACCATTATTCATCCTATCGATTATCTTTTGTAAATAATCATTTCTAGCAATCATATTTCTCTCCAAACTAAAATTTTTGCAAGTTCTTGCACTTTTATAATTTTGATGATTTCAATATAATTGAGATTTGTTATCCCTAACGGGTTTGATACTTTTATCAAACCAATTAAGAATTTTTTATCTAATGTCTAAGTATTTATAAAGCTAGGACTTTTATACTAAGATATTGCATAATTTTTTAAGATAAAAATAAATCCTTTTTATGAGTCAAAAAATCTATAATATTTAAATGCGTAATTCCGTTTCTAGACATATCAATTGTATCAAGGCTTAAAACATATTTAGGAGATGCATCTTTAATCGGTGAAAAAGCACTGAATTCTCTAGCTATTGTTTCCTCGCTTTCCATTACATACGCAACTTGAATAAAACACTTCCTACCATTCTTAATTACAACAAAATCAACTTCTCCTTTATACGTTTTACCAATATATACTTCATAGCCTCTAGATAGCAATTCAACACAGATTAAGTTTTCTAAAAATCTTCCACGGTCATAATTGTTTGAGTTAGATTTTATAATTCTCATTCCATTATCAATTGCGTAATATTTTGGATTAGATCTAAGAATTTGTTTGCCAGAAATATTGTATCGATATATAGGTTTTATCAAAAATGATTTTTCCATCCTATCAAGATAATTATATATTGATTTTATTGAACAGTACTCTACCCCACCATTATTAGATTTTAAATAATTATAGATTGATTCTGGATTAAACTCATTTCCAGCGTTTAGTAAAACATACGATGCTATTCTATTGAATTTTATCTTTTCTATTTCTGCATCTCTTGAAAATATATCTTTTTCACAAATATTGTTATACAATTCATTTAAATAAGATTTGACATCATCCTTCGATTCTAAATTAAATCTAAAGGGATATCCTCCTAACTCTAAAAAGTCTGCAAAGTTATTAATTAATTGATTCCCTAATTCTTTTTTATATTGTTCGCTTTCTTCGAAGCAAAAAGGATAAATATTAAATTCAATTATCCTTCCCGTAAGTAATGTAGATATTTCAGATGACAACATTTTGGAATTTGAACCAGTAATAAATATAGAGCAATCAAATGATACTCTAAAAGAATTTATAGCTTTTTCAAATTCTGATACATGTTGAATTTCATCAAAAAAAAGATATTGTTTATTTGTCCCTTTGTGTTCTTTTACATATGTATTTAGTTTCTTATAATCAGATATTTCTTCAAAATCCAGATTTTCAAAGTTCATGTAGAGTATATCTTGTTCGTTGACACCTTTTTCCTTAAGTTCATTAATAATTAACTCTAGCACTTTTGATTTGCCAGCTCTTCTAGAACCTACTAACACTTTAATAATATCTAAATCATAAAAAGGACGTATTTTTTCTAAACACCTTTCTCTTTTAAGTAACATTGCAATCACCTCATTTGTATTATATCAACATTTTTCAAAAATTGCAAAAATTTTTATTTTTTGTAAAAAAACATATTGTACGATCTTTTATTTATCCCTAACGGGCTTAATACTTAGATGAAACCTATTAGGGCTTTTTATAAATAATAGATTTTCTTTGCTTTTCACTTTGCGTTCTTTAGTAAATATAGATATTTTTAATATTATTTTTAGAAAATTTTTTTATTATTCTAAAAAAACATAGAATTCTATGAAAAAAGAGATTTGCCAATTGACGTTGGCACTTTTTTTATGTTAATATATAATCGAAAAAAACATAGAATTCTATGAAAAAAGAGGTTTGTTATGATTGAAAGAAATCAATATTTATCAAAATTAATATCTGCAAAAAATAATGGTTTTCCAAAAATCATTACTGGCATTAGAAGATGCGGTAAATCCTATTTATTAAAAGAAATCTTTAAAAAGCACCTTATTGAAACCGGAGTGTCAGAGAATCAGATTATTATAATAGATTTAGATGAGCTAAAAAACGCTAAATATAGAAACCCAATTGAATTAGATAAATATATTAGAGAGCATTGCAATAAAGACACAATGAATTATGTGTTTATTGATGAATTGCAACTAGTTTCTTCTATCATAAATCCAATCTATACTGAGGGAAAATATGTAATTGCAAAAAAAGAAGACAAAGATATTATTACTTTTGTTGACGTAATATTAGGCCTTTCGAGAGAAAAATATATAGATATTTATGCTACAGGATCGAATTCTAAAATGTTATCCAGTGACATTATTACTGAATTTAGAGATAAAGCTACAAATATTACATTAACTCCTTTATCATTTGAAGAATTTTGTAATTACAAAAATAGTTCCTCTTCTGACACTATATTTGAATATATGAGATATGGTGGTATGCCACTAGCTGTTTTAAAAGAAGGCGAACAAAAGAAAGAATATCTAAAAAATTTATTTGAGACGACTTACTTCAAAGATATACTTGAGCACAATAATTTAAAAAAAAGCGAAGCATTAGATTCTCTATGTAATATTATTAGTGAAGAAACCGGGCAACTTTTCAATAGCACGAGAATCGCTAATATATATAAAAACACTACAAGAAGCAAGATAGATAAAGATACTGTAGAGCAATATATAAATTATTTTATTGATTCATTTATAATTAAAGAAGTAAGAAGATTCGACGTTAAAGGAAATAATGAAATCGGTGCTCTTAGAAAATATTATTTTGTAGATAATGGTCTAAGAAATGCAAGATTGAATTTCGCTTATGAAGACGAAGGACAAATGATTGAAAACATGATATACAATGAATTGATTTATAATGGTTATACGGTCAATGTCGGGTCTTTTGAAAAATATGAAAAAGATAAAAACGGAAAAAGCATTAGAAAATGCTATGAAATTGATTTTATTGCTAAAAAGGGATCAAAAAAATATTATATTCAAGTCAGCAGTGATATTTCTTCATTAGAAACCAAAACAAGAGAAATTAGACCATTTATTGCACTAAATGATTCTTTTCAAAAAATTATCGTAATAAATAGACCACTTGAAGAATCTTTAGATAACAATGGATTTGTTATCATTGGTATCGCAGATTTTCTATTAAGATTTATTAAATAAAATCAAAAAGCTAGACTCGTTTAGGTATTAACCTATTTGTGTCTAGCTTTTATATAAATATATAATTTCTAACGGGCTTGATAATTGTATCAAACCATTTTTATGGAGCTGGCGACGAGATTTGAACTCGTGACCTAATGATTACGAATCATTTGCGCTACCAACTGTGCCACGCCAGCACCAACTATTAAAACTCTGCAGTTCCTGTTGTTCTTGGGAATGGAATTACGTCTCTTATGTTTTGCATTCCTGTCAAATACATAATTAATCTTTCAAATCCCAAACCAAATCCTGCATGCTTTACACCACCATATTTACGAAGGTCTAAATACCACCAGTAATCTTCTTCTTTTAGTCCTAGTTCTTTCATTCTATCTAAAAGTAGATCTAATCTTTCTTCTCTTTGGCTTCCTCCGCAAATTTCGCCTACCGCTGGAACCAATAAATCTGCAGCAGCAACAGTCTTTCCATCATCATTTAATCTCATATAAAAGGCCTTGATTTCCTTTGGATAATCTGTAACAAAAGTAGGCTTTTTAAATACTTGTTCTGTCAAATATCTTTCGTGCTCTGTTTGTAAATCAGCACCCCAATATACAGGGAATTGGAATTCATCTTTATGTTTTTCAAGAATCTCTACTGCTTCAGTATAAGAAATTCTAGCAAAATCTGATGAAACAATATGTTTTAATCTATCGATTAATCCTTTATCTACGAAATTGTTAAAGAATGCAAGTTCTTCTGGACATTTTTCAAGAACATCATTAATTACATACTTAATCATGTCTTCTTGTAAATCCATATCGTCATGCAAATCAGCAAAAGCTATCTCTGGCTCAACCATCCAAAACTCTGCAGCATGTCTATTTGTATAACTTCTTTCTGCTCTAAATGTTGGACCAAATGTATATACATTTCTAAAAGCTAAAGCGTAGCATTCTGCACTTAATTGTCCAGATACTGTCAAGTTTACACTCTTGCCAAAGAAATCCTTTGTAAAATCAATTTTGCCCTCTTCTGTTTTTGGTAAATCATTTAAATCTAATGTTGTTACTCTAAACATATCTCCAGCGCCTTCACAATCTGAGCCTGTAATTAATGGAGTATTTACATATACAAAATCTCTAGAAGCAAAGAATGCATGCAAAGCTTGAGCTGCAACACTTCTAACTCTAAATACAGCTTGGAAAGTATTCGCTCTTGGTCTTAAATGAGCAATTTCCCTTAAATATTCTAGAGAATGTCTTTTCTTTTGCAATGGATAATCTGGTGTTGATGTTCCTTCAACAAAAACTGCTGTTCCTCTTATTTCAAAAGGTTGCTTCATTTCTGGTGTTACAACAACTTCACCTTGAACTTTAAGTCCTGCACCAACGTTTTGAGAAATTATTGTCTTATAATTTTCATATGTTGCATCTAATACAACTTGTGTTGTTTTAAAGTAAGTACCATCACTAATTTCAATAAAAGCAAAATTCTTGCTATCACGAATAGTTCTAACCCATCCATATACCTCAACTTGCTTTCCTGAATAATTGTTATAGTTCCTATTTAGTTCTTTTAAAGATATCTTTTCCATATATGTTTTCCTCATAAAATAATGCGTAATCATTATAAATCTTTAATATAAAATATGTAAAGAAAAATATGACCCATCAAGGCTTTCATCTTGTTATGCTACAATGACTCAATACAATTTGTTTTTACTACTGGAATTTGCATTTACAAAAAACAAATGTAAAATTTTTAAACAGATATTGAAAAAGCCTATTGAATATTTATATAATATAAGTGACCTTATGGGTGCACATGTACCGCCAATTATATTATCGGGACATAGAAGTAAAATAGCAGCTGGCGTGCCCTATTCTCAAATTGCCTAGGGATTACAAAAACTATTTTCAGTGGACCCACCCTGCACAAACCGCGGGTTTATCGTCACTCATAAGGATTTTTTAAAGAGAAAAATTATCGTCCTCAATTACTGCATCTCTATATTTAAGTTTTGGATCTACTACAGTTTGTTCATCAATGTAGTATTTTTTTCCTTTTAAATTATAGAATTCTACATTGTCCATTATTTGCATTACAAGCCATGAAATTGCATAATTAATAATAATTCCTACTCCTGCTGTGAATATCGAAACAAGGAACGATGTCATTACAAAACATAGATAAACAACATAATATTCTGCAAAGAACTTCAAAAAATTTCCTTTTAAATGATTAAAATTATTTTTTAATGCCTCAATAGGAGTGCATCCTTCAATTACTAAATATGGAATCCAATATACAAACAATGCCCTTCTTAATGCTAATACTCCATATGCTAGCAAGAAGAATACAAATAAGCCTAAATATGCAGATACTTTTCCAAATAGCAAAGCTATAATAAATGTTAACGAGAACATTATAAAATAATATGCAATTACAATCGCTGCATATATTAAAGCAAATCTAAAACTCTTTTTCATATTATAGATATAGTTTGATGTAAATCCAAACTTACTATTTGATGACATAAATGAATACAAAATGTCACCTACCGTATAATATGCCATATAGTAAAACACTGCGAAAATAAATATTATTAACAATAAGAATACAACAGAAAAAATAATATTAATATCCCATTTATCTGAAATTGCTGGAACCTTTTTTATTGAGTCAACAAGTGCATCATATGATTCACTTGTATCTTCGCCTTTAAGTAACGATTTTATATAATCTGATGCATTATCAACAAGATTCAATTCTTCTATATCATTTCTCAATCCATTTAATACTGGCAAGAAAAACGCGCTGCTTATAATTGCCAAAACAAATGAAAGAATTAATAAAAATATTATCATCTTAAATACAAGGTTAAATTTTGTAAACAAAATACTTGCAACATTCTTTACTTTCATGTTAAATCCTCCATTTATTTTCTTGATTTAAATCTTCTCTTTCTATGTCATTTAAATCAAAGAATATTACATACATTATTGTTATGTAATATACAAAACTAAAGAAGAAGAATATGAAATTGAAAACGTATCTAATTATAGTTAATGCAATATGATTAAACTCAATATCTAAACTAGCAAATATAATTACAGGTATATAACTAATTATAAGTGGTATTATCAAATTAAGGAAAATCTTTCCAATATTATTAGATACCATTCTCATACTTTCTGGTATCGATCTAAATAGACCTTGTCTTCTCATTGTCATATTTGGCAAAACACAAGAAAACCAAGCTAAAATGTACATAGCTAAAACAAGCGATAAACCACCAACTAATAAAATAAGTACAATTACTGCTGACGGCTGAGTGGTTACCCTTAAAATCAATGACATAAACACGCTCATTGCAAATGCATATATTTCTAAAGCAATATATACTGCAATAACACTCTTTATTGTCGCAAACATGTTTTCGTTAGTTCTTTTTAAAATTCCTCTAAAACCAGGATAAACGGTTTTACCATATTTCATTCTGTTTTGAATCTTTCCAATATATGAACTAAAAATAAAAATTGTGGAAATTGTAAGTAAGATAATAAAAACTACATACTCCCACCTATTCCATTGAGATGAATCATTTATTGAAGTAAAAATATCCCAAAAGTTTGCATTATTAAAATCCCCTAAATGAGCAATAATATAATCAAATGCGCTTGTAGGCAAAATAAAAATTGAATATATTATTGCCGGAATTAATGCATGAGAACAAACGCCTTTCCAATTCTTTTTTATAAACTTAAATGCACCTTTTGCATATTTAAACATAATTATTCCTCAATGTATTTTTCTACTTCATATGGATCTTTAGCTCTAAACACGACATTTTTATTTTTTATCTTATCGTAATCGCCAAAGCCCCATAAACATAATATGCAATCCATGTTTAACTCTTCTGCTCCTTCAACATCGAATCGAGTATCTCCAATCATTACACACTCATCTATCGAACAATTAAGTTGTTGAATTGCATATTCAAGCACTTCTCTTTTAGTTTCTCTTTTATTATAACATAGGCCAGATACAAAATCTATGTACTTGTCTACACCAAATCTTTGCAACAAATGAACAGCTTCTTCATGCTTTTTACAAGAAGCAACACACACCTTATAACCCTTATTATGCAAACTCTCAAAAGTCTCTTTTATGCCGTCATACAAGGTTGTCTTGTAAATTGCTCCGGTCGAAACATATTGATCCCTATAATACTCAACTGCCTCATATGCTTTTTCAGTTCCCATATATGAAGCAAAAGTTTCACTAATTGGAGGTCCAATATATTTTCTATACATTGATGGATCAACATCTAATCCATAATGATCAAATGTGGCTTTTAATACCTCAGCAACACCTTCATATGTGTTGGATATTGTGCCATCAAAATCGTAAAACAAATATTTATATTTTCCCATATTACATTGATTCTATTTGTGCTACTAATTTTTCTTTTTTATCTAAATAATCTCTCAATTTATTCTCTTCTTTTTCAATTAAAGGCTTAGGTGCTTTTGCTACAAAGCCAGGGTTAGATAACATTCCTTGACTTCTCTTAATTTCACTTTCAACCACCTTCAATTCTGCTTGCAATCTAGCTTTTTCTGCTTGTAAATCAACAAGTTCTCCAAGAGGAACAATAACTTCTCCATATGAACCAAACATAGATACCATATTCTTATCTAATGCAGATTTATCTTGAATAAATGTTACCTCATTAACACCAGCAAGCTTTTGAATAAATGCTACATTCTTTGCTTTTAGAGTTGAGTTCATCAAATAAATAGCAACTTTTTTAGAAGGAGCAACATTTCTTTCTGCCTTCATGTTTCTAATTGTTTTGATTAAGTCCATAACCTTCTCAAACTCTTTTCTTTCTTTAGCAAAAGCATATTTTTTATTTGCTTCTGGCCAAGCAGAGATAACGATGCTTCCTTTAGTTGTTGGCAAATATTTGTAGATCTCTTCAGTTATAAATGGTGTGAATGGATGCATAAGTTTTAAAATGTTTTCCAAAACATATAACAATACAGCAACCGTATTTGCTTTTGCTTCTTTATCTTCACCGTATAATGTAGTTTTACTTAATTCAATATACCAATCGCAGAAATCACTCCATACGAAATCATATAATTTTGCACTTGCAAGACCTATTTCATATTTGTTTATATTCTTAGTAACTTCTTTTATTGTTGTATTTAACTTAGATAAAATCCATTTGTCTGAATCATTTAATCTAAATTCACCCATCTTAGATGGTTTAATTCCCTCTGCATTCATTAATACGAATCTTGAAGCATTCCAAATCTTATTCATAAAGTTAGATGCACTTTCTGTTTTCTCATCAATATATCTTGTGTCTCCACCAGGAGCAATACCTTGAGTTAGAGAATATCTCAATGAGTCAGCACCATATTTATCTATGATTTCAAGAGGATCGATTCCATTTCCTGCAGATTTACTCATCTTCTTTCCGTATTTATCTCTTACGATTCCGTGAATAAGAACTTCTGGGAATGGAACTTCTCCCATATGCTCTATTCCTGAGAAAATCATTCTTGCTACCCAGAAGAAAATAATATCGTATGCAGTAACTAACAATGAGTTTGGATAGAAATATTTCAAATCTTCTGTCTTATCTGGATATCCAAGTGTTGAGAATGGCCACAAAGCAGACGAAAACCATGTATCTAAAACATCCTCATCTTGCTTAATATTTGTGCTTCCGCACTTACTGCATTTGCATGGAGCAGTTTCTTCAACCATCATCTCACCACAATCTTGGCAGTAATATGCCGGAATTCTATGACCCCACCATAATTGTCTAGAAATACACCAATCTTTAATGTTTTCCATCCAATTGTAATAAACCTTTGTGAAACGAGCAGGTATAAACTCTGTCTTTTTCTCTCTAACAGCTTTAATAGCTGGTTTAGCAAGAGGTTCCATTTTAACAAACCATTGCTTAGAAACAATTGGCTCAACTGTAGAATGACATCTATAGCATTGACCAACATTGTGATTATAATCTTCAATGCTAACCATATATCCTTGATCTGATAAATCTTTACAAACTACATCTCTAGCAGCTTCTCTACTCAAGCCATTGTATTTTCCAGTTTTTTCATTTAATGAACCATCATCGTTCATAACTCTTATAACTTCCAAATTATGTCTCAATCCAACTTCAAAGTCGTTAGGATCATGCGCTGGAGTAATTTTTACGCATCCAGAACCAAAGTCCATTTCAACATATTCGTCAGAAATTATAGGAATTTCTCTATCTGTTAAAGGCAATTTAAGCATTTTGCCTATCATGTCTTTATATCTATCATCTTTAGGGTTAACAGCAACAGCTGTATCTCCAAATAGAGTTTCAGGTCTTGTTGTTGCAACAATTATCTCTCCACTTCCATCTACAAGAGGATATCTAATATTCCATAAATGTGATGGTTGTTCTTCATATTCTACCTCAGCATCAGATAATGCTGTTTTACAACATGGACACCAGTTTATTATTCTAGCTCCTTTATAAATCAAGCCTTTATTGTATAATTTAACAAAAACATTTTTTACAGCCTTTGAACATCTTTCATCCATTGTGAAAGCTTCTCTTGTCCAATCGCAAGAAGAACCTAATCTTTTTAGTTGTTCTACAATTCTTCCACCATATTGTTTTTTCCAAGCCCATGCTCTTTCCAAAAAGCCGTCTCTACCAATATCTTCTTTCTTAATACCTTCTTCCTTCATCTTTTCTACAATTTTAACTTCTGTAGCAATAGATGCATGGTCAGTTCCTGGTAACCATAAAGTAGAAAAACCTTGCATTCTCTTAAATCTAACAATAACATCTTGTATTGTGTTGTTTAATGCATGGCCCATATGTAATTGTCCTGTTATATTTGGTGGCGGAATTACAATAGTAAAAGGCTCCTTTTTCTTATCTACTTTAGCTGTGAATACTCCACTTTGAACCCATTCATTATATAATTGGTTCTCAAATTTTTGTGGATTATAACTTTTTTCCATTTCCATAATCTATACTCCAATCTAATTTTTTCTATTATAGTGTTAATACTGCAACTAAGCACCCTACTATTGCTAATCCTAATGCTATAAACTTTATAGTAATTGTCAAAGTTTCAACATTTTTTGAGTACTTTGCTGCTATTTTTTGCGATATATTATTTGCAAATATCAAGACAAGAACTGATATGACAATTATTATTAAACCAACAATTACACCTGGTTCTTGTATTCTTTGTGGGTTGAATTCAATCCAATCCATAATTAATTATTTTCTTCTTTAGATATTGGATTTCCTTGATCATCCAATGTATCTAAAATTCCGCTTTCTCTTAATTTTGTAAGCTGATTGTTATAAATGATTGTATATTGTGTAGCTGCATATATTTGTACAAAACAACAAACAAATAAATAAACCATATCAACATAATAAGCTATACCACCCTTTCCTAATAAAATCTCAGGAAAATCAAATAAGCCTAAAAAGTTTGGAACATATAATCCAAAAGTCAATATTAGACCAGCAAAATTCATTGCCGCTCCTGCCTTTCCAACTTTATTAGCTTTTTGCTCAACTTGTCTTTTAGATTTTTTCATAAAGTATTTTAATACTCCGCCCATATAAATTTCTTTGAATATTAAAATGCCAGCAAAAATCCATACAAACCATGTGTTTACAGCAATTGCTAAAAGCAAAATAGTAAAGCCCTGCAACAACTTATCTGCAATTGGATCAATTATCTTTCCTATGTCTGTAACCATATTATATTTTCTTGCAATGTGTCCATCTACAATGTCTGTAATTTCAGCAAGAATGAAAATTATAAAAGCTACAAAATGATAAATACCTCTTGTGTCTGTGGCTTTATTAACAATACTTGCTATCATCATCCAAATAAAGAATGGAAGTGCAAGCAATCTTAAATAAGTTAAAATATTTGGAATAGTAAATATATCTTTTTTTTCAAACTTCATAAAACTACCTCTTTTCAAATATCTTTAAGATTTTAACACACACGCAATTATATATACAAGTAAAATAAGCGCATATATATTATAAAAAAACATAGCCTAACTTTTGCCATTTAAATGTCAATTGAAAAATAATCTTTTTTCCCTTTTTATTCTCATTAACTTTTTTTATAAAAAAATCATATCGATATACTAAGGGGAGGTTTTATGCTAAAAAAGACAAAAATACTAATTATTTCGGCTGTTTTACTTGTACTTTTTTGCTCTAGTTTATGCTTGTTTGGTTGCGAAAAAAAGCAAGATTCTAACACGATAAAACTTATAGAAGTAACACATTCAGTTTTCTATGCTCCTTTATATGTAGCTATGGAAAATGGATACTTTGAAGAAGAAGGTTTAGATATTTCTTTAACAAATGGTGGAGGTGCAGACAACTGCATGACTGCCCTATTAACAAATACTGCTGATATTGGTTTAATGGGTCCCGAAGCCGCTATATACGTTTTAAAAGAAGGAAAAGTAAATTATCCAAAAATATTTGCTCAATTAACAAAGAAAGATGGCTCATTTTTAATGAGTAGAAAAATAGAGTCTGCCTTTAAGTGGACAGATCTTGAAAATAAGGAAATAATTGGCGGAAGAAAAGGCGGAGTACCTGCACTAACTGTCGAATATTGTCTTAGTAAAAATGGACTAATAAATGGCAAAAATGTAACCATCAATTACAGCATTGAATACGATTTAATTGGATCTGCTTTTACAAGCGGAACTGGCGATTATTGCACTATGTTTGAACCGGCAGCAACTAATATGGAGAAAGCTAATCAAGGATATATTGTAGCCTCTGTTGGCGAGGAAGCTGGCGAATATCCTTATACTGCATTTATGGCTCTTAGCGATTATATGAAAAACAATTCAAGTAAGATTTATGCATTTACACGAGCCATAGTAAAAGGCATGGATTTTGTCCAACAAAACGACTCTAATACAATTGCTCAAAGCATTATTTCGCAATTTGATGGAACAACTATTGAAGTGTTAACAAGTGCCATTGAATCATATAAAAAGATTGATGCTTATTGCTCAACTCCAAGAATGAAAGAAGAAGATTTTGATAAACTTCAAGACAGAATTATTGAAGGAAAAATTCTAAGTGAAAAAGTATCTTTTGATCAACTTGTGGATAATTCATATATAGGTTAAATATGGAAATAGCTTCTTTATATAATGTGTCATACGCTTATCATACAAAAAGTAATGAAACTCTTGCCTTGAAAGACTTAAATGTTAAGATTTTTGACAATGAAATTGTCGGAATCATTGGCCCAAGTGGTTGTGGCAAAAGTACGATTTTATCTCTATTTTCTGGACTAATATGTCCAGAGAATGGAAAAGTGTACACTCAAGATAAATTAAATGAAAATTTCACAGGTTATATGCTCCAAAAAGATGAACTTTTCCCATGGAGAAATGTAATTTCGAACATAATGATTGGCTGTGAAATTAAAAAAGAAAAAGACAAATCTTACGCCTATGAATTACTAAAAAAATATAATTTGATTGATTTTGCAAAATCTTTTCCAAATGAACTTTCTGGTGGAATGAGGCAAAGAGTTGCTTTAATCCGAACTCTTGTTTTAAAGCCTTCTCTTCTTTTGCTTGACGAGCCATTTTCAGCACTTGATTATCAAACAAGATTAGATTTAGTAGAAGACGTTTACTTCATGATAAAACAGGAGAAAAAAAGCGCAGTTTTTGTAACTCATGATATACAAGAAGCGATTTCTTTATGCGATAAAATATATGTTTTATCAAATAGACCAGCTCATGTAATTAAGGAATTAAACTTAGATGAAATAAACAATTTAAGCCCTCTAAAAAGACGAGAAACAAAACAGTTTCATTATTACTTTGATATTATCTATGAATGTTTAAAAAACACAATGGAGAAACAAAATGAATAATATCTCAAAAAACCATTTAATTTATTTAAAAAAGCAAAAAATAAAAGCAATAACAATCAATTTTTTTAGAGTGTTTTTGCTTGTTGCTTTTGTCTTTATCTGGGAAATTCTTGCAAAGTATAACATTATAGATTCCTTTATAACTTCATCTCCTTCAAGGATTGTAAAAACCTTAAAAGAATTATTTGTTTCATCAAATATGGCATATCACACATATGTCACATTATATGAAACCGTTTTATCTTTTGCTTTATCTATGCTTTTTGGTTTATCTATAGCGATACTTTTGTGGTGGTTTAATATTTTAAATAAAATTTTAGAACCACATTTAGTTGTCATTAGTGCCCTTCCTAAGATTGCATTAGGTCCAGTAATTATTTTATGGGTTGGTGCAAATCAAAAAGCTATTATAGTTATGGCGCTACTTATAACAATTGTTGTAACAATCATGGATATACTTAGTGGCTTTATGAAAGTAGAAGAATCCAAAATAAAATTACTTAAAGCTATGCATGCTACTAAACTGCAAATTCTAATTAAACTTATTTTGCCAAGCAATATTCCTGTCATTGTAGATTGTATGAAAATAAATGTAGGATTATGTTGGGTTGGTACTATTATGGGAGAATATCTTGTTTCATCAAAGGGCCTTGGCTATTTAATTGTTTATGGAAAACAAACTTTTAAATTAGACCTTGTAATGACATCAACAATTCTTCTATGTCTTATGGCTGCAATAATGTATTTTTCTGTTGAAATCCTTAACAAAATCATTAGAAGAAAATATTCTTTTGACAATTAATACTAGATTATAAACTATATAAACACACCCCATATAACCTAATATGGGGTATATAATACTTGAAAATCCTTTATAATCTGGCTCGTGAAAAACTAAAGATAACACCACAAAAAAACCAATACATATTTTAGCATTTAAAATATTCTTAGTGTTTTCGTATACAACATGCGCGCTTGATATAAGCGTTGTCACTATTGCAAAATAAACACATATTCCATAGATAGCATCAAGTTTATATTCTTTAGCAAAGCTAAGAACAGGAAGCGCTGAATCCTTATAAACTATTGCTATTTTATAGACAAGATAAAACAAAGCTATAAACATAATAACAATATATATTGAGGATAATAATTTATCTTTTAGTGACATTTTTTCTTCTTTTGTAACCACCGCTCCTCCAAGCAAAGAATTCATCCCAACATATTTTATAGAATTTAAAACTCTCACTCCTTCACACTTTATACTTGGAGCCTTTATTGCCATAAAAATAAACAAAACTACAATTATTGGAATAAGAACTAGATTTATATTTTTTATCTTCTCTACACCAAATAAGGCAACAATAGATACACCTATTCCTGTTAAAATACTTGTTATTTTAGGTAAAGACAATTCTGCTTCTAAATTATTTATAGATGTAAGCATACATACAAAGGTTAAAATAGATGCAATAATAGCCATCAAATTTACAACAAAATTGTTTTTTGGAACAAGCATAAAAAGCATACAAACAAGTGCTAGTAAAACAGCTGCAAGAACCATAGAAGCAAAAGAATCAGGATAAAAAAATAGAACCAATTCCCGTCCACTAGCAAAGCCAGCGCCAATAATTGATCCTACATATATACAAGCAATTTTTAAATGTTTTATCACATTATAAAATATGCTTAAAAATTTTGTTATTCACTTAAAAATTCACTTAATTCAGTTCTATATTTCTTTTTTAAAGAATAATTGTATTTAACTCCTGTTTCTTGTCCATTTACTGTAACGCCAAGTGCATAATCTATAATCATTGCTGCTATAGAGCCCACATGCTGCCAAGGAATGTCTTTTCTTTTTGCTAAGTCAATTATCATGTTTACCGCATTTTCAGTCTTGTAATACTCTTCTTCTCCATAGTTTAATGCTATAGCGCAAGCTAAATAACAACCCTCTAATAAGTGGTAATTATTTTCCAATGTATCAATTGATACCTTTACTGTATATAAAATATTGTTATTACAAATAGAAACTTTATCAAACACTTGATATTTGAAAAATGAAAAAGCAATTTGACATTTTAAGATACCATCAAAATACCCTGGCAAACATATAAGTTCCATGATTTTCATCTTAATATCATTAAGTTTATTATTTACTCTTGGTGATAAAGAACCAATTGCCATTATTCTATCTAGAAGTTCATATACAAAATTGCTTCGTATTCCCTGTGAGAACCATCTTAACATTAAAATAATTTTATCTGAATCAGTTAAAAGCGTTGTTGCAAACTCATTATCATCATCTGTTATGAATAAATTATATAAATAATTTAAATATTCTCTATTTAATTCTGGCCAATCTCCAAAAACTGCGTCTACTGGAATCCCATCTTTACGTTTTAATGAAAAATAATATAGATAATGTTTTGCATTACATACATCACCATACAAATCATTCATTCTTGTAAAAATTGCTTTTGCCTTTTTTGAATCGCCCTTATTAAAGTAACAAATACCTAAATATTCATTTACCTCATATGAGTCTAATAAAAAGTCTGACCTTTTATTTAAAAATACAATTGCTTCATCCCAAAATTCGTTTTGCATGTATAGAACAACTATTCTTCTTATGAATTGATAATCATCTTTTTGTATATTTAAAAACCATTCTTTTAGTTTTTCTAGCAATTCTTTTTTATCGCCTAACTCATTAATAATCTCACAATAAATTAATCTTAAATTAATATTATTTGATTCTACTTCAAGTCCCTTTAACGCAATTTCTTTTGCTTCTTCAAAGCGCTGAAGATTGTATAAACATAATGCTTTTGAATAATAAGCTAAAGCTTTCTTTTGTTTTCTAACTTTAAAAGATAATGCTTCATCTAAATTTTTTATTGAGCCTTCATAATCCTTTTCTTTTAACAATTCTACTGCTGTATTAAAAACACGATTAAATCTTTCAGTGTGATCATGAAGAGTAAAATGGCCTTCAGCTTTTTCTCCTTCAAGAATTTTTTCTATATTTATATTAAAAGGCTTAACTATTTCTTCAACATCCTCTTCAAAGAAACCATTTTCTCGCAATGCATCTAAAATCATTGCCTTATTTTCTTCTCTTCTTTTTTGAACATATTTTTTCACTTGATTATAATAATGTCTTGCTGCGTCAAAGTCTTGCAAAGACAATAAATTCATCATAATCATCATTTTTATTTCCTGATCATGTGGATATAACATCAACGCTTTAAATAACAATTCATTGGAATACTCAAATCTAAATTTTAAATTTAAAAGTCTTGCTGTATAGATATACGAATCCTTTTTCTCTTTTTTATTTTTTGCAACTCTCATGGCATTATTTGACTCAATAAGAGCAGTAGTAAAATCCTCTTGCTCAATTAAAGAGTCAACTTTTTTTAAATAATATTTTGTATTATTTTCAATCTTAATTATTTTTGCCATTAAATAATTTCTCTATATCTTTATCTTCAAATATGTATTTTTTATTGCAAAATTGACAATTAACTTCAATTTTTCCTTCTTTTTCTATAATCTTATTTGCCTCTTCTCTTCCTAAAGAAATTAAAACATTTTTTATTTTTTCTTCCGAACATGAACATTCATAGTATGGATGTAAATCATCTAAAATATTAATGTCAAAATGACCAAAATAATAATCTAGTACTCCATCTAATCCCTTCTCATTTACAAGTCCAACAATATCTGAAAGTTGAGAAACAATATCTTCTAATATAACTAATTTTTCCTCTTCGCAATTTGGCATTGGTTGAACAATTATTCCTGCGCTTTTTTTACATATACCATGCTCAACATCTACGCCAAGAGAAATTGCACTTGGCAATTGTTCTGATGCGGTAAAATAATATGCAAAATCCGCATCAATGCTTCCGTTGACTAATTGAGATATACCATTATAAGGCTCTTTTAGACCAAAATCCTTAATAAGATTTAAATAGCCTTCTCTTCCAACTACATCTTGAGTTTTTAATCCCATAGCTTTAGGATTTTCAATATATCCACGAACTTTACCGCCAGCATCACCTGATACAACAATTTTTCCGCCGCTGCCGTTTCCTTGAATTATTATTGTTAACTTGTCATTTTTTCCTTTAAAACTTGCAGAAATAAATGCGCCAATAGATAGCACTTTTCCAAGCGCTTTTGCAGCATCATCAGATAGGTTATGATACTCTATTGCCTTTTGAACAATATCTGTTGTATCTAATAAATCTACAATTGCTTTTCCTTCAAATAAAATTGCTCTTTTTATTAATCCCATATTTATATCCTTTCACAAACAAATAAAGCTCTATTTGAATTATTCTCAAACTGCTTATAATTTGTTCCATCGTATACATTCACTTTAAAATACTTATATAATTCTCTTAATAAATCTTCATTGCAATGAACATATTGATCATGTTCTTCATCTATTCTTTTATATAATCCATTACCTGCATTTTCAAAAAATGCTAAATCCATGTGTAAGCGATTATTATGTAATTTGTTAGACCAAATATATGTTGCACTATCTGTATCTTCACAAAAGATGTTACTTGCTAAAATCTTAGTCAATTTATATTCGCTAGATATATCAAAAATAAAATAGCCACCTTCTTTTATATAATTTGCAATAGATTGGAATAGTTTTGAAATATCTTTTTGAGGAATATAGTTTATACCATCACATACACAAGTTACAGTATCTACCTTATGAATAGGTGTAAACTTTCTTATATCATTACAAATAAAAGTTATATCTTCACGCTCGCTTTTAGCTTTTTGTTTAGCAATATTGAGCATTTCTTGTGAGTTATCAACGGCAATGGTCTTTGCTCCCATCTTAGATAAAGCAATGCTCATTACACCAGAGCCACAACATAAATCTATTGCTTCATTTTTGACATATGGACTTATAAACTTGATGTATCCATCATAGTCAAAATCCTTCATTAATACGTCATAATATTTAGCTAAAATAGAATATGCTTCCATTATTTTTTCTTTCTCTTGTATCCTGGAGCTTTTTTAGCATTATTTTGTTTAGGCTTAGAAGGCTTTTCCTTTGCTTTTTTCTCTATTTCAATGTTTCTGTTATACAAGTACGCAATATATGAATCTGTTAAGAATTGCGAATAATGTATATGCGCAATTACGTATAGCGAAACACCATATAAAGCAAAAAGCACAAGCCAAACAACACCAAATGAAGTAAACATTAATGCAAATGGAGCAGCTAATAGCACAACAATAAACAATGTTTGAATTGGACTTAGCAACATAATAATTCCAGCATTTTTCATTGTTATAGAAATGTTCTTTGCTGCCGAATTGTCAAACTTATATGTTATAAACATTGGAATTAATACCATAAAATACATTGCAACAATTATTGCAAGTAATCCAAGCACAATTGTCAAAACCCACCAAATAGCATTTGGCGTTACTTGTGTTGAATAAGCTTGTACAAGTTCTAAAACAGAATAAGCAAAACCTGTAGCAATAACGCCTATTACTAAGAAACAAACCATAAACTTATACCAGTGTCTTTTTATACCCATAAAGAAGTCTCTAAATAGTCTTGATTTTGCTTCCCAGATCATATTTCTAAGAACATTGTATACCCCAGATAAACCTAATCCAGCGATAAGACATGATGGAGCTACGTAGCACAAAACATATTTTTGCTTTAAGTCAAAAATTTGATTAACTAAATCATTAATAACAGCTTGAGAAGTTGAAGCATATCCAAAGCCCAATCCTCCTGAAATATTTACAGCATTTTGCAATTGTGTTATTTCTTGAGGCAAAACAAAGCCCAATAAAATTATTAAAGGTAAAAAGAAAATGCTACCTATTAAACTTAAAAGTAAAGTTTTTCCTGGCTTTAATCCAATTAATTGAAAAGTCGCTTTAAATCTACCTTTTGCTTCTCTATCTCTACTGTCTGGGCTCAAGTCTTGAGCTAAAGTTAAATTTGATGCTAGTTTTTGTATTACGCTCATATCCAAACTCCATGTTAAATAATCAAAGATATGATACTATATTTTTATTAAAAAAACAAAAGTTTTTAATATAGTAAGCATAATTGCTTTACATATTTAAATTGCTTGTGATAATATTTGCGTAGTTAAAGAGGTGCGATACCTAATAGTATGGAGATAAAAAACTGCAAGAAGTTCTTCAAAAAGGAGTTATCGCCGAAGAAAGATATAATCTTGATAGTATCTTATCTGGTTGTGCAGTGAATAATTGTACGATTGTCATCATAAAATGATGGAGTGCTTTATCTAACCTAAATATGGTTTGTGCGGTGCTCTTAACACTGCATTTTTTTTAGAAAATAACATTTTAGCAAAAGGAGCTATGATATGAAAAAATATAATATCGCTGTAGTAGGTGCTACAGGCATGGTAGGAACAAAATTCCTAGAAGTATTAGAAGAAAAGAAATTACCAGTTGAAAATTATTATCTATTTGCATCAGCAAAATCTGCTGGCAAAGTTATTAACTTCATGAATAAAGATCATGTAGTTATTGAACTAACTGATGACAATATTAAGGCACTTAAAGGAAAATGCGATATTGCCCTATTCTCTGCAGGCGGAGCTACATCTGCTAGATTTGCACCTGTATTTGCACAAATGGGTACTGTTGTTATTGATAACTCAGCACAATGGCGTATGCATGACGATGTACCTCTTGTTGTTCCTGAAGTAAATCCTCAAGATATAGATTGGCATCATAATATTATTGCAAACCCAAACTGCTCTACAATACAAGCTATGCTTGCACTTAAACCTTTACATGATAAATATGGTTTAAAAAGAGTTGTATATTCAACTTATCAAGCAGTTTCAGGTGCTGGCGTTGCTGGATACAATGATTTACTTGAAGGTTTAAAAGCATTTGTAAATAACGAAGAATATAAAACTAAGAAATTCCCTTATCAAATCGCAAATAACTGTATTCCTCACATTGACGTATTTTTAGACAATGGTTATACAAAAGAAGAAATGAAAATGGTTTGGGAAACAAAGAAGATTCTAGGAGATCAATCAATTAAAGTAACTGCAACTACTGTAAGAGTACCAGTACTTAACTCTCACTCAGAATCTATCAACCTTGAGTTTAATAAACCTGCAACACTTGAAGGCATTATTGAAGCTTTAAAGGGACAAGAACATTTAGTAATTGTTGACGATGTAAAGAACAACATTTATCCAATGCCAATTGATTCTACAGGACACGATGAAGTGTTTGTAGGAAGAATTCGTATGGATGACACAGTAGATAGTGGATGCAATTTATGGGTTTGCGCAGATAACATTCGTAAAGGTGCTGCATCAAACGCTGTTCAAATTGCTGAATACATGATTAATCATAATAAGATTTAATAGGAGTGTAAAATGTTTAAAGGAACTGCAACTGCATTAATAACACCTTTTACAGAAAATGGAGTAGATTTCGATTCTTTAGAAAAATTATTAGATTTTCAATTAAATAATGAAATCGACGCTCTTGTTGTTCTTGGAACAACAGGTGAACCTCCTACAATGACAAAAGAAGAAAAACTTGCTGTAATGAAATTTGCAATTAAAAAAGTGGATCACAAAATTCCAGTAATTTTAGGAACAGGTTCGAATTGCACAAAGACAGCTATTGCTAACACAATAGAAGCTGCTGAACTTGGAGCAGACGGTGCATTAGTTGTTACTCCTTTCTATAACAAATGTACACAAGAAGGTCTATATCTTCATTACAAAGCAATATGCGATGCTTCCCCTATTCCAGTTATAGCATACAACGTTCCTGCTAGAACTGGAGTAAACATACTTCCTGAAACTTTAAAAAAGCTTACTTCTTTAAAGCAACTACAAGGAATCAAGGATGCATGTGGCAAATCTGAACAAATTGAACAAATGGGAAAAGTTTGTCAAGGCACACACGTTAACTATTATTCAGGTGATGATGAAATGGTTATTGAAGCTATGCAAGCTGGTGGTTCTGGACTTATTTCTGTTGCTTCTAACATCTTACCAAACGAAACAAGTTCTGTCGTAAAAGCATGCTTAGAAAAAGACTATGCTAAAGCTCAAGCAATATTAAATAAATACAGAGCAATAGACGAAGCATTATTCTATGAAGTAAATCCTATTCCTGTAAAATATGCAGCATATAAAATGGGATTATGTCAAAACATTTTAAGATTGCCTTTAACTCCATTGAGTGAAAACAATGCTCAAAGACTTGAAGCAATTATGAAAGATTTACAATTGATATAGGTGAAATATGAATATTTTAATTTGGGGCCTAGGTGGCAAAATGGGAAAAATCGTTAAGTCTATCGTTGACGAAACTGAAGGCTTAACACTTGTTGGAGGAGTAGATAAATTTGCTGATCCAACTCAATTTAATGTTCCTGTATTTAGAAATGCAATTGAAATCAATACTAAAGTTGATGTCTTAATAGATTTTTCTAGACCTGATGCTTTAACAGAAATTCTATCTTATGCAACAAGCAATAAAGTTGCATGCGTATTATGTACTACTGGATATAGCGATGAACAAGAAAATCAAATTAAAGAAGTTTCTAAATTAATCCCTATCTTCAGATCAAGCAATATGAGTATTGGCGTTAATCTTATGGTTGAGTTATGTAAAAAAGCAGCTCAACTACTTGGAAACGATTTTGAAGTAGAAATAATAGAACAACATCACAACCAAAAAGTCGATGCTCCTTCTGGAACAGCTTTAACTATTGCCAATGCAATAAATGAAGAATTCAATAACAGCAAAACTTTTATCTATGGTAGATCAAGTAAAAATCAAAAGAGAGATAGAAATGAAATTGGAATCCATGCTGTTAGAGGTGGAACAATAGTTGGCAAACATGATGCCCTATTCATTGGTCAAGATGAGATTGTAACAATCGCTCATGAAGCACAATCTAAAGCAGTTTTCGCTAAAGGTGCTGTTAGAGCCGCTATATTTATTGGACAAAACAAAGAAGCTGGCTTATATAACATGAAAGATTTAATTGCTTCAGTATAATAATACTAAAATATAAAACAAAAAACTCTTTTTTCGGAAATCCCTAAAAAGAGTTTTTTTATATGTTATTATGCTTTAGTTATGCTTTAGAATCAATTACTTCGCATACTTTATTGTATAAATCTGAACCTTTTTCGTAATTTGCTGGAGCAAAACAGCTTAATCTACCATCATCAAACAATTTGCCTACAACGCTTGGATTATTCTTGGTTGTATCATATACGCCAATTGAACATCCGCCATATTTTTTTACTAATTTCATACATGGAATGTCTGTTGCACTATCCCCTATGTATATCATGTTTTCAAATGGAACATGCACTTTATCTTGAGATACTAAATCGTTTACCCTGCTATCGCATTCATCAAAATAACCTTTAGAAATTCTAAATAGAAATTGTGTCTTATTTGTATAATTTACAGCTTGAGCTGGCCATATTGCTACGCCATCACTAGAATATAGATATGTAGATGCATAAATACGTGTAATTTTTGAAGCAATTGAAGTTCCTTCTATAATCTCTTTTAATCCGCTAGATATTACATAATGCTCAACAGTTAATCCTTTATCTAAACCATATTGATTTATGTTATCAAACCAAGTATCTAAACCTTTATATAGCGGAATTGTCTTTCCTATCTCAAAAAAGCTTTTTCTTGTTGTAGATTTATCTAGCATATGAGAATAAATCATTATTTTATACATCCATGCTAAATTTGTATCCATACCATTAAGTTTAGCCATTTTATTTGATTCTTTCCAAAACTCTTCAGAAGAAATGCCAAATGAAGGTATTATAGAAATAGACTGCATATCGCATGGCGATAATGTATGGTCAAAATCATAACAAATTGCAATTACTTTATTTTTCATATTTTATCCTTTCAATAATTGTAAATTATTGCATATTCTTTAAAATCTCTTCTATCTTAGATTGAGCATCATAATATTTCTGCTCTTCTTGTCTTATTTTTTCCTTATTATTTTCAAACAACGACTCAAGGTCTTCATCTAAAACTATTCTGCCATTTAATAATCTTATTTTAAACTCGCCTACTGCCTTTAATGTCAAAACCTCGCCCCATGAAAATTCATATTTTGTTTTTCTTGTATAAACTTGATTATCAAGCTCATATTGAAACTGAATTGAGTAATAATTAGTTTTCTGAGCAGATACATTGGTATCGTTAGATAAATACTTTGCAATAAGCTCTTGGCCTTGTTTTAGCGTTTTTATCTTATAATGTTGCTCAATTAAAATAAATACAATAGAGATTAAAGATAATGCTCCAACAGCTACAATTGCATAGCATGTTACAAAACTAGCAATTGAAGAATCTTTTGCATACAAATAATAATAAAGCAACAATCCTCCACCTACTAATGCACAAATGGCACTAACAAGAAGAGGAGTTGTTAATAATTTTCTTGTATTTTTAATCTTCATTATTTTTTATAAACTATTCTTCCACATTTAGAACATTTAACATATCCTTCTGTATTCAATTTAGACAATTCAGATTGCTCTAAAGTCATATTACAGAAACAATATCCATCTAAAACTGGAACAAACACCTTTGCTAAAATAGATCTTTTCTTTGTTGGGTTTGCAGAAATGTTCTTTTCTTTTATTTCATCATATAGAGTTTTCATTTCTGGAGACAAAGCTTGCCCTGCTTCGGAAATTTCTTTTTGTGCTTCATCTAAGCGACTTCCTGTCTCTTTTTTCTTTGCAAGTGCCTTGTTCTTTAATCCATCTTCTCCTTGATATAATCTATCTAATTCAACATATCTTTTCTTTGCCTCGTCAAAACGCTTATAGTTTCTCTTCTTTTCTTCGTTTGCAGAGTTAATCATTGTCAAATAATCTTTTATTTGAGCTTCTAATTTCTCTATTTCCTTAATGTTATGTTCAACTAAATCTAAGTCTTCACATTTATTTAAATCTACTTCTTCTAAAGAATAAATATCTTCTTTTAAATCGTTTAAAGTTTGTTCATCCAAAGGATTAGCATTTTCATTACTTGCAGTAATTAATGCTTTACATTGACTCATAATTGATTCAAGTTCTTTTCTTTCTTTTTGAATCTCTGTTGTCTTTTTAATAGTTTCATCATTATAGTATTCTTCCATGATTTTTTCACGTTTAATGTTTGCATCTTGATACTTAATGATTGCGTCTATATTTTCTAATATCATAAAAAACCTCCTAATTATATGGGTTTATGTCTTTTTTACTTTTTATTGTTTTTATGCCTAAGTTTTTTAACCAATCTTCAAAAATTTCCATGCATATAATTTCGCTATTATAATGTCCAACTTCTATTAGGCATATATTATAATATCTCATTTTTATTGCTAAAGACAATTTATTCTCACCGCCTATAAGCAAATCTATTTTCTCTTTATTTAACATTTCAACAAGTTCATCATCTCTTGCCCCTGCACCACAAGAAACACATACTGTTTTTATTTGCTTATTTAAATCGCCTACTGTTCTAATGTTTTTATCGTTTAACGATATAGCAATTTCCTCTTTTTTATTAAATAAGGTGTCTTCTTTAACAAACGTTCCTATTCTATAGCAGCTGTTTTCTCCGCTTTGAATCTTAATGTTTAATAACTTGCATAGTCTTTCATTAATGCCATCTTTTGCTGCGTCTAAATTGGTATGCGCCGAATATAAGACAAGTTTTTCTTTCTTTGCAAATTTAATAATATCTTTAGTCAACTTGTCATCTCCCTCTTCCCAAATCGCTGGGTGATGAGAAATGATCATTTGGCAATTATTTTCTTTTGCTTCTTTTAGAACGTCTATCGTTACATTTTCGCATAATAAAACTGAATCAACTTCTTGATTTTCATCTCCAAAGTTTAAACCTGCAAAATCAAAATCCATCATTAAAGATTTTGGAGCATGTAATTCAATTTCATTAATTATGTAAGCTGCCTTCATTTAATTCCTTTTCTATTATCGATAAATTTTTTAGTACTTCGCTTTTTCGCTTATCATCAATTTTTCTATCTAATATTCTTTGATTTTTATCTTTTAGATACAATAAAAAATTGTAATAATCTGAATTTTCAAATGAGTCTTGTCCAAGCAATAATTCTTTATCGCTCAATTCTTGATTGCCATCTTTAGCAACAATTATATTGTAAAAATGGTTCTCACTTTCAACAACGTAATCCTTGACAATCTTAATACAATTCTCCACTAAGAACTGTCTTAATTTTAAAACGTTGTTATGAGCGCATAATACATATTGATTTATACCGCTTTTTTTCCTAGATAAAATCTTTATGATTTCATAACCGCCCATACCCGCAATTAATAAAGTATCTACTTCATTATCTTTAATGACATCCATTCCGTCGCCACAGCGAAAATCAATGTTTGTTAAATTATATTTTTTTGCAAGTTTTTCAGCCTTTTGCAGAGAAGGAGCAGATATATCGCAAGCTATAACATGTTGTGCCCTTTTTTCTAACAAGCACATTACGCTTACTTTACCATGGTCGCATCCAATATCTGCTAAAGTATGAGCGTTATTGATTTCATCAATAATTGATCTTAATCTTTTATTACATATCATTGTAATCTACATCGATAAAATCTTTTAGTTTTTTAGCTCTATTTGGATGACGTAGTTTTCTCAATGCCTTTGCTTCAATTTGTCTAATTCTTTCTCTTGTAACATTGAATTCTTTTCCAACTTCTTCTAGAGTCTTTGGTTTTCCATCGTCAAGTCCATATCTACGTCTTATTACTTCATTCTCTCTTGGTGTCAACATAGCAAGAACTTCATTTATTTTTTCTTTTAACATATTAGATTCTGCTAGTGCTGCTGGAGATGGAGTATCATGATCTTCAATAAAATCTACAAGTCTACTGTCTTCTTCTTCACCAATTGGTTTTTCTAGAGAAACTGGATCTTGAGAAATTCTTTGAATTTCATATATTTTTTCAACTGAGCATCCCATTTTTTCAGCAATTTGTTCTGCTGTTGGTTCTTGACCTAATTCTTGCAATAATTGTCTTTGTATTCTTCCAACTTTATTTATGGTTTCAACCATATGTACAGGAATTCTAATAGTCCTTGCTTGATCTGCAATTGCACGAGTTATAGATTGCTTAATCCACCAAGTTGCATATGTCGAGAATTTAAATCCCTTTGTATAATCGAATTTCTCAACAGCTTTCATTAATCCTAAATTACCTTCTTGGATCAAATCTAAAAATTGCATTCCTCTACCAACATATTTTTTAGCAATAGAAACAACAAGTCTTAAGTTAGCTTCAATAAGTCTATTTCTTGCCTTTAGAGCATCTTGAGTTTTCTTTGATTTTTCTAAAGCTTCTTCAGGTGTTGAAGGAACCATATCTTTTACAGCTTCACCTTCTGACATCATAATAGCTAATTTAATTTCTTCATCTCCTGTCAATAAAGGTACTTGGCCTATGTCTTTAAGATAAATCTTTACAGAATCGTCAGATGTGCTTTCTACTGAAGGCAAATTAATCTTATCTTCTTCTTTTTCCTCAATAATAATGCCAGCTTCTTTAACAGAAACAAATACTTTTTCCATTTCTTGAATGGTCATATTTTTGCATTTTTGAGTTAATTCCTCTTCATCAATTGATTTTCCAGCATATTTCTTAACTATTTCATCAACGACAAGTTTAATTGCTTCTTCATTTAGTGTAACTGTTTCTTCCATTTTTCCTCTCTCCTATTTTATCCTCTTAGCATAATCGTTTATTTGTGCCAATTGATTCATTAATTGTTGAACAACTTTAGGATCTTTTGATGTATCCAATTCTGTTGTTAATTGTTTACGTCTTTCTTCTACATATTGTTTTAATACTTGTTTTCGACAATCTTTGTAATATATTTTTGCTTTTTCTGCATCAAGTACAGTCTTGCCTTCATTTAAAATATTTTCTACTTCCTTATTATCTTCTATCAAAGATTCTAAATCGTCTAATGTTAGTTCTCCCTCATTTGCTCTAAACACATCATATAGTTGTTTATGTTCTGGCATTTTTAGACAATCATAAAACTCATCTTCAATTTTTAATCCTTCAACACCGCCAAAGGCTGCAAATAAGATAAATCTTATCGCTTTTACTTGTTTATTTAAATCTTCTTTTTTGCCGTCTATAACGATTTTAGAAGCTTGTCCTTTCCTTGCCAAATTTAGTTGCTGAACAAGATAATCACTAGATATAGCAGTTTTTCTTTCTATTAATCTAAGTAATGGTTCTATTTGTGTAATATTAGGAATATCTTTAATAACATTAATTGCATTTGCAGCAAATTTTCCTCTTCCTTCTGGAGATTTCATATCTGATTCTTTTTCAATTACATCAATTTTGTATTGATACATCGGAATTGGAGAAGCAATTTTTTCTTGCAATTTTGTGCTTCCAAATTTTCTTATGTATTCATCTGGGTCCATATCATTTTCAAGAACAACTACAAATACATCAAGACCAGCTTCTTTTAAAATATCTACTCCTCTTTGCATTCCCTTTTGTCCTGCACTATCTCCATCGTACATAAATACAACTTTACTTGCGAATCGTTTAATTAATTTTGCTTGTTCAATAGTTAAAGCTGTTCCCATAGAAGCAACTGCATTTTTTATACCAGCTTGATATAAAGATATAACATCCATATAGCCTTCAACTAAGACAATGCTGTCTAAATTTCTAATATTCTTTACTAGGTTTTGTCCAAATAATTCATGAGACTTATGGAAAATAAAAGATTCCATCGAATTGTAATACTTAGCAACATTAGGATCTTTTTTCTCGATAATTCTACCGCCAAAAGCAACAATATTTTTCGTGCTGTTTATAATAGGAGTAACAAATCTCTCAGCTTGCGGATCAACTAATGTTCCATTTGCTTTTTTATATGCAACTCTTGCTTCTACCATTTCTTCAGCAGTAAATCCATGTGAAGATAAATACTTAGGTAAATCATATGGAGATACAGAATATCCAAGACCAAAAACCTTTATAGTCTCATCACTAATTCCTCGATTATGTAAATATTCTAATGCCTTTACACCCTTTGGACCAATTAAGTTCTCATGATAATAAAGTCCTGTTGTTCTAGTTAATTGATATAGCCTGTCCCTCTTTTTCTTATTTGCACTAAAATTTTCTCCCTTTTTCATCTTAGGAACTTCCATATTGTACTTATTAGCTAAAAACTCAACAGCGCCCTTAAAATCTGTTTTTTCAATATCTTGAATAAAAGAAATTACATCGCCTTGTTTATGGCATCCATAACAATAAAAAGTATTCGTATTTTCATACAAACAAAAAGAAGGTGTTTTTTCAACATGTAAAGGACAACAGCAAAAATAATGACCACCTTTTCTTACAAGTGGAGAATAACTTGAAACAACATCAGTGATGCTAGCCTTCATTTTTAAATCATCTAAAAACTTATTATATTCGTCCATTATATCTCCTACACTTATATATACGAAATTATATGTCAAAATTCCTAAAAATTTTTTAAATATATTAAAATATTAAATTTTATTATATATTGACTGGTAATTTGTTTCATTTTAAAATAAAAGTATGAATACATACAAGAATCATTTTATTGAAATTGAAAAGCAAATTTTAAGCAAATATGCGTCTTTATCTTGCAATACAAAAGGTAGAGATTATCCTATTAGCGAAGATAATCTAAGAACAGAATATCAAAGAGATAGAGATAGAATTATTCACTCAAAAGCATTTAGACGACTTAAACATAAAACTCAAGTATTTTTAGCTCCAGATGGAGATCACTATAGAACTCGTTTAACACACACGCTTGAAGTATCTCAAATTGCAAGAACCATTGCAAAAGCTTTAAGATTAAATGAAGACCTTGTTGAAGCTATCGCTCTTGGTCATGACCTTGGTCACACCCCATTTGGTCATGCTGGAGAAAAGAAATTGAATGAACTTGTTGATGGAGGTTTTGAACACGCAAAACAATCTTTAAGAGTTGTTGAACTTCTTGAGCATGATGGACAAGGATTAAACTTGACTTACGAAGTAAGAGAAGGCATTGTTTCTCATAATCAACCTTTTACGAACACTCCTGTTACTTTAGAAGGTGAAATTATTAAATATGCAGATAGATTTGCCTATATCAATCATGATATTGAAGATGCTATTTTTGCAGATATTTTATCTGAAGATAAACTTCCAAAAGATATCTGTGACGTTCTAGGTCACACTAAAGGTGAGCGTATTAATACCATGATAACTGACATTGTAAATACAAGTTTTGACAAGCCTTATATAAACATGTCTAAGCCGATTTTTGAAGCAACCTTTGCCCTACACGATTTCATGTATAAAAACATCTATACAAACTCTTGCGCAAAAGCTGATGAACCAAAAGCCGTTGCTATGCTTGAACAAATTTTTGATTATTATATGAAAAATCCAAATCAAATGCCTCAGTATTATCAAACGCTATTAGATACTTATAAAATAGATAGAGTTGTTGCAGATTATGTTTCTTCATTTACTGACCAATATTGCGTTAGAAAATTTGAGGAACTTTTCATTCCAAGCTTTTGGAAAAAATAATTGAAAATTATTTGATTTATAAAACTGCGTATTGAGAAAGTATTTTTTCAATTGCTTGCATATAGGAATTTGCTAGCCTATAATTTGCAAGCAAACTTTTAAGTCCAATCCAAACAACTTTAATCATTTTTACGTTGTTTAATTCAAAAGCATAATAAAAACCATTTAAAACTTCAAGATAGTCTGCTTTTTTCTCATCTTTTAACATATCATCATCTGAAACAATTGAAATAAGTCCTGTAATATATTGAACAACTTGATTTTTTATAGCATCAATTAGCGAAATATTATCGTCAACAACAATAGGCTTAACTTCGTCTTCTTCTTTTAAAATCCCATTAAAAGCAATTAGATATGGCGCTATAATGTCTTGACAAAACATTCTATAACTATTTTCAAAGTCATTAGATGGAAAATAAACTTTTATAAACTTTGTTAAATCTATTTCTTTTCTATCAAACTTATAAAGCAAACTTGTAATAAAAGCTACTTTATCTAAATTTGAACTTGGTAAGCAAAACTTTGATGAGGATGCTGCTTTTTCAAATTCTTGATCAAAAGAAAAATTTTGAGAGCATTTTACAACATAATTAGTCAAACAAGGAATTGATGCAACTACTTTTAAAATTGCAACAATACAATTACTTGACATAATAAATTTTGATTCCATCATCGAATTGCATCTTTCTGTCAATAATGAATATGCTGATACGACATTTTTGCTTGCCATAAATCACCTCAACGTATATATATTTTACTTGATTTTTATGTCCAAATACAAGCACATAATAAACAATTGTTAATTGATTTTTCTATAATGGTATATTATAATTGTCTTACATATAAAGGAGCTAGCTATGAAATCAATTGTAATTTTATTAAACACAACAGATAGTGTAAAAAATTTTGTAAGTACAATTTCAAAATATGACTATGAAATGGATTTAAGAAGTGGCAGATATGTTGTTGATGCTAAATCTTTACTTGGAATCTTTTCTTTAGATTTAAATAAACCTGTTATTCTTGAGATTTATTCATCTGATTGCGAAGATTTAATCAATGATATTAAACAATATATTTGTAAATAATCATGCAAAACCAAATTAACAAGTTGACGATCCTATATATATTAGACCAAATGGGAACCCCCCTTTTGGAAAATATTTTAGTGACAATGATTGTAGATAACAATTGGATGTCATTTATGGATTGTAAACTTGCCCTTAGCGAAATGCTAAATGTGGGATTAATAATAAATGTCGCTCCAACTAAAGCGGAGCCAAAAATAGCCATAACCATGTCAGGAAGAGAAGGCCTTGACGGATATTATACTACTATTCCTATTTCTTTAAGAGAAGATATCGCTTCTCATATAAAGAAAAATAGAGTGTATTATAAAAAGCAACAAGAGTACATTGCTGATTATTATAAAAATAAAGATGGAACTTATACTGTATCTATGAAAATAGATAGTTCTTCTTGCACATTAATGGATTTAAAGATTATTGTACAGACAAGATCAACAGCAAAAAGAATATATAAAAGTTGGCAAGATAAGGCGCCAATCATATATGAAAATATCCACGAAAATTTAATAGAGTAATTGTTACTCTATTTTTTTACTTTAATCTCTATTCCCTCTTCAAAAATATAAAGATTGTATCCATCACACACTTGAATAATTAAGGAACATTCTATGTTGTTTAATTTATAACTACACTCAATTTCATCTATTCCTTCTTCTTGCTCAAACTCATAACAAACAGTTGAGTTATTTTCAGTTATAGAAATCTCTGTACTTGTTTTACCTTTTTCGTTTTCAACTTCTATCTCAACTGCTTTAACTAAGTTATCATTAACAAAATATTCATAGCTGTATTCGTTTTCACCTACTGCATTTTCATTAGAGATTTTTATTTTATGAGATTTAGAATGCAATACTAAATTCATTTTAACTTCATCTTCTTTCTCTTTCTGTGTTACTTCAAAATCAAATTCTTGGTTATTTATAAGCATAATTCCACTTATAGAAGCTTTATTAGAAGAAATCTTATCATTATAATAAGCCGTATAATATTCTCCATTTTTTAATAGAATAGCCATTTTATATGTATAATTCTCATAAGCTTTATCGTTATTTTTGATATAAATTATTTCATAGCTATTATTTATAAATAAAGAAGTAGTGCCTAAATAGCTATCAAGTTCATGAGCTACTTTAGAATAATCTATGTCTATACTTGAAGATTCTTCTTCCTCATTTTCTTTATCCTCTTCTTCGTTTGAATAAGCAACTTTGCCTAGAGTAAAGGAAGTTGTAGGATCGCTAGATATTTCTCCTAAATAATATAAAGCGTTACCACCAGCAATTAACTCTTGGATAAAGATATTTTCTTCTTTTTCAACGCTAAGAGGTTCTCCTTTACCAATAGGATTAATATTTGAGAAGAAATTTGCTAAAGGTATAATTGCTAATAGCACACATACAACAACTGCACAAGAAGCTAAAGCCCATTTCAATTTTAGCTTTTTCTTTTCCCTTAGTGATTGTTTACTCTCTTTTATTGGATGATTACAAGAAGCAATTATTTCTTTTGAATAATCCGAAATAGTTACTTTTTCTGATGCATCTAACAATATTTTCTTTATATCTTTATTTTTCATATATCTCACCTATTCTTTCTTTAAGAGTCTTCATTGCTTTGTTATAAATCCATAAAACTGTCCCTAACGGCTTATTTACAATTTTGGAAATATCTTTGAACTTATAATCAAGCAATACATGGTATGTAATTATTTCTCTCTCTATTTGTTTATCGAGCAGTTGCAGTATTTCCTCAACACTAATAGACTCTTCTTCATAGAATTCTTCTTCAGATACAGTTTTTAAAATCTCATCATTAAAAACAATATTTTTATCTCTTTTTAAATAGTTCAAAGCTTTATTTCTAGCAATAACAGTCAAGTATCCAAAAACATTATTTCCCGTTTTAAATCTATCTATTGTATTTAAAAAAGAAATATATGTGTCTTGCATAATATCTTCTGCAAAAGAGGAATCTTTTATAATTCCAAGTGCAGTAAAGTATACCTGCTTGCTTGTTTCTTTATAAAAGTCATTAAAACAGGAGTAATCGTTTTTCTTAAACTTATTAATGCATTCTTGCAATTGTTTGTTTGTCATTATTAAAGCTTCGTCTTATTTTATAATCTAATACGATTATAACATATCTTTATTTGTGAGGGTGCACCTCAAACAATTTTACTCATTTAAGGTGCACAAACTTATTATATTATTTAGAGAGATTACTTGTCTTCCTCTTCGTCATCTTCCTCTTCGTCATAATCTTGAACATTTTCATATTCTTCAGTCAATTCTTTATCAGAGCCTTTTTTGTCCTCACTCACTTTAATAAAGCTATAATTGATTTCTCCTAATTCATTCTCTTCAACTTTTATTAATGCTTTAATGCTTGATGTATTTGACTTAATTCTTACTCCAATATATGATCCAGTTTCATCTTCAATAAAAGTATATTTGTATTGAACTTCCTCTGTTGCTGTTTTTGTTTTAAATACCATTTCGATAGAATTATCTTCTTCATCGCGTTCATATTGAACTTTAGTATCTAATACTTTTTTACCATTTTCATAAACTGTATATTGGTATTCTTGTTCTTCTTCTTCCATTTCTTGAGAAATTACAACGTAATTGTTTTCATCAAGTGAAATTCTAAATGAAACTTCTTCCTCTCCTTCCTCAATTTCTCTCTTTCCATCAACTAAGTATTCAATATCTTGCAAAATTACAATACCTTGCATATGGATTTCTTCTTCATCATCCTCTACTTCTCTTTTTGTCTCGTTGTAATGGAAAACATATGTTAAAGCTTCACCGTTTTCATTTGTAGCATTAATTGTATATGAATATTCATATCCTTCTAATTGAGATGGAACTACTTCGCTTTTAACCATTCCGTTAGCTACAGAGTTTTTAACAATAGTTAGATTATCTAGAATAGATTGTTGTATTTCGCTAGATATAATATTGTTATTTGCTCCTTCTTGGATAGATCCACTAGTTGCTTCTTCTTGCATTGTTCCGCTGTTTGCTTCTTCTTGCATTGAGCCACTAGCTTCTCCTGCACTAGAAAGTGTAGTTAGAGCTTCACTTGAATTACTATAAGAATTCAAAATCCCAACTGCACTTAATGTTGAATAATCATATGCTTCACTAAAACTTAGTGAAAGACTAGTAGTAGGTAAATTAGCAATTTTGTTACAACCTGCAAAAGATATTGCAGAAACAATAACCATAATTGCTACCATAAATGTTAAAATTTTCTTTGTTTTCATAAACTCAACCTCCTTTCAAAGAAGTTTTCCTTCTTCACTTATAGTACAATCGAGTTTATGATTTTATTGGTAAATTTGAAAAAAATTTATTTAATTGAATGTTCCTTTAAAATTTTATTCATTTCAATACATCCAATTCCATATATTGATGCTTCTTGTTTTTGCACTGTTTTCATGCTCCATGCGCTTATTGCGTACACAGCAGCAGTAAAAGCTAAAAAGGCAATTAAATATGGAATAATGAATAAATGATGTTGTGTTAGCCAAGGTGCAACATTAATAATAGCGTCTGGTAATACACATCTTTGTACAAATCCAATATTTGCAGGTTCATTTGGATATCCAGCATCTGTTCCGAATCTCCATGTATTAGCGGCTAAAACACCCCATAAAATAATAATTAATACTGTTAATAAGACTTGCCATATTTTTTTAATTTCAAGTTTGTATATACAAGTTACTTGAATTAATCCGCCCCATAAGACTAGATAATGCATAATAATTGTTTCAATAAATGAAACAAGAGTTAACGAACCACTATTGACAAAACTCATAGGTGAAACAACAACCGCTATAAGTTGAATAAACCCTGCAAAAATACCCATAAAAGCTCCAGATTCTTTTATATATTTTTGTTGAGTTAAAAAAGCTATTGGACATAGAAAATATGTAATTTGACTTATTTCACATGGAATTTGCTGAGTCCAATCATGAGCCAAAACAGCACAATAAATAACATAATGCGCAGTTTTATATATTAATACAAACATTAAAAAGATATAGCATAATTTCTCAGCAAGAGCTCTATTTTTTCTCAACTTAACTACTGAATAAACTAATATAGCAATTAATATTACTCCAATAATTAGTGTAAGTATTCTCCAGTTAATATTCAAAGTAGCTATTGGATTATTCATATTACCAATCCTCCTTATGAGACAATTTTATATCTGTATAGAACTCTTTATATTCTCTTTTAAATCTTTCAGCATCCGTTTCGCTCATTCTAATAGCACTATCTACGTCATTTAGATCTTCAAGTAAAGCTTCTGTATCTTCATCGTATTTTTCGGCCAACTTTAATAATTCGTAATTATTCATCTTTTTCAAAGCCTACCCTTTTCATTAAAGTTTGAGTTGCATCTTGTCCCATGTTTTTTAATCTGAAATTTCTAACAGCAACTTCAATTAAAATTGCTATATTTCTACCGGCAATAACAGGTATTGAATACTTTGGAACAAGAACATCCAAAATTGACTGAGTTTCAATTTTGCTACCAAACCTATCACAATCTAAAATGTTCTTATTGTCTTTCAATTCTACAATAAGCATTATTTCTTCTTTATCTAATACGGAACCAGCACCAAACATAGTAGCTACATCAATAATGCCTAATCCTCTTATTTCCATCAAATATTTTGTTTTTTCAGGAGCAGTACCAAAAACTTTATCACTTATTCTCTTTGCTATTACTATATCGTCCGAAATTAATCTATGACCTCTTTGAATCAATTCCAAAGCGGCTTCAGATTTACCCATACCAGATTTACCAGTAATTAAAACTCCAACACCTGCAACATCCATAAGAGTACCATGAATTGTTTTCATAGGTGCAAGTAATTCCTCTAGATAATTAGCAACTACATTACTTAAAAATGTAGTAGTAGCAGATGATCCTAAAATAGGAACTCTATATTTTTTTGCAAGTTCAAGTTCTATATCGCTAGGGATAATTCCTCTTGAATAAATAATGCAAGGAATATGAAGCGAAAATAAATTTTCTAACTTTTCTTTTCTTTCTTCATAAGACAATGACTCAAGATAAAAATGTTCTGCATTTCCAATTAATTGAATTCTAAAATGTCCAAAATATTCTTTAAAACCAGCAAGATATAGACCTGGCCTATTAATTAAAACAGAGTCAAATGTAACTGTATCATTCTCGTCGCCACTAATTAATTCTAAACCACATTTTTCAGCAAACTCTTTTAGGTTCACTTCTACTGGATCTAAATCTTCAAAATTAATCATTATTATCCCCTAAACAATATTTTTTTATTATATCTGCAACTGCGCCATCATCGCACTTACATGAAACATAATCAACTATATCTAGAACTTCTCTTGACGCATCTGATGGAGCACAAGATAAACCTGCTTTTTGTAGCATTGGAACATCATTGCCTGAATCTCCGATACAAATCACATCATTTAACATTATACCATATTCTTTACAAACTTGTTCAACTGCTGTACCTTTATTTACATTCTTAGGCATTATTTCTAATAAAACACCTCTAGATTTGCAGATAAATGCACTATTATTTAATTCAACATTCAACTCTTTAATAAAATTATCTATATCATTTTCATTAATCATTGCTAAAAACTTAGTAGGATACATATTAGATTTTTTAATAAATTCGTATAAAGATGAGTTAGTAAACTTTGGCTTAATTTTTAAAATATCACAAAAAGTATCAACAAAAGCTAAATTGTTTCCACTAAAATAGCACTCTTCATTAAGATACATAAAGGCTTCTAAATCTTTATATTTTTCTCTAAATTTTATTAAACTATCTGATATTCGTTTAGACAAAGAATCTTCAATTGTAAATGTTGTTATAGGCTTAATGTTGTCTAAATCATACACCTGAGCGCCTTGAGAAACTATTGCTCTATCCATTTTAACCCCAAAGGATAATATTTGTGGATATGCAGCTTGAAAGATACGTCCAGTAGTAATGATAAACTTACCGCCCTTTTCCACATAAGATTTAACTGCTTCAATATTTTTCTTTGAAACAGGTGGAAGTTGGCATAATGTTCCATCAAAATCACAAAAAATAGCTTTGTATTTCATACAAAGCCATTATATTGTCATAATTGTTTATTGTCAATTAAACAAAGACGTTTCATAATAAGCGCTCTATATATAAACTGCTTATTTTGTTTCTTCTCCTTGCGCTTGTAATGAAGCCTCTTCTTCTAACTTTCCGCAAATAGTTGAGCCATTATGCTTTATTTCATACTCAATAAATTCTTGATTTATCTCAGGATAAGCAGAAAGCATTGGCAACACATCTTTTCCTTTTTTTCTATCGTAATAATTTTTAGTAAGTTTTACAACTTGTCCACTCAATATAATTAATGCAATTAAGTTTGGAATCGCCATTAATCCATTTGCTGTATCAGATAGATCCCATACTAAATCACTATTTATAACAGCAGCTAGAACAATAAATAAAACATAAATTATTTTAAATACTAAAACGGCAATTTTTTGTCCTTTTCCCTTTGTCCATTGGAATGTAAATTCCATTGCCTTTTCACCATAATATGCCCAAGCCATAATTGTTGTAAACGCAAATAAAGGTAAAATAATAGAAAAACAAACAACACCAAATGAAGAGAAATTAGTATTAAATGCACTAACAGCAAGTTGAGCGTCTAGTGCTGTTCCAGAAGCATCAAATGCTCCATTTAAAGCATCTATATTGAATGTTGTTAATAATAGTAAAGCAGTTAAAGTACAAATAATAAATGTATCGAAAAATACTTCAAATATTCCCCATAGACCTTGTTTTACAGGTTCTCTATTATCTGTTGCAGAATGCGCAATAACTGAAGAACCTAAACCTGCTTCATTTGAGAATATTCCTCTTGCCATACCCTTTCTTATTACCATTGCAAAACCATATCCCATAATACCGCCACCGGCAGCTTTAAAGGTAAAAGCATTTGTAAAAATCATCTTTAATGCTTCTGGAACATTCTTAATATTCATAAATATTCCGATAATTGCTAAGATAATAAAAATCAATGACATAAATGGAACAAGAAGTGTTGCTACTTTAGATATTCTTTTAATACCACCAATAATAATTATTGCTGTTAATGCTGCAACAACAATTCCTACTATTAATTTAGCAACCATCGAATCTTGTCCTAAAGCATCAGTAATTGTGCCCGAAATTTTATTTGTTTGAACACCACCCATAGCAAGAGCTGCCATTAAACAAAATACAGAAGCAACATAAGCAAGCCATTTCCATTTAACACCATTTTCAATATAGTAAAAGGCTCCGCCTTTAAAATTGCCATTTTCATCTTTTTTTCTATAATACAATCCAAGTGCATTTTCAGAGTAGTTTGTAACCATACCAAAAAAAGCTGAAATCCACATCCAAAAAACAGCTCCAGGTCCACCTGTTAAAATAGCTGATGTAACACCTATTATATTTCCTGTTCCAACAGTACCTGAAATAGCTGATGCAAATGCAGCAAATGGAGAAATTCCTGGTTTATTTTTCTTTTTCGAACCTACCCCTGAAAAAGTTTCGCCAATAGTTGATTTCATTGAATCGCCAAACTTTGTTACTTGCAAAAATTTTGTTCTAATTGTTAATAAAATACCTGTTAATAAAATCAAAATAATTGCTGGCCATCCCCATACAATATTGTTTACAAAGCTATTAGCTTTTGCAATTGCATCAATAACTGTTTGCATAACAAATACTCCTAAAAAAAATGTCGTTATTCCAAAGAAAACGACAAAACAAAAAAGAATATATCTTTAATGCCCCGTCCTTTTGCCTGAGAGATTTGCTTTCGCATTGCCCCTTCGGCATCTAAATTAATAGAATTCTCCGGAGTGCCGTCCACTTGCAGTCCTTATCTAATGATAACTGAGAGTATTACTCCTTCGTTGACTTTCGTCTTCTCCTACAAGCATCTTTCGGCTACTTTTACAAAAATAATATCATAATCGCTGTATTTTACAAACAAAAAATGCCATATATTGTAAAAAAAACTCCATGTTAATTGTAAAAGTACCGTTTAAATATGTGTTTAGTTCTGAGGATGGAAATATGTATAAATATTTTTTGCAGTTTTTTGATCTATTCCTTTAATTAAATTTAGATCATTTTCTGTTGCATTTTTAATATTTTCTAAAGTTGAAAACTTTTCAAATAATAATTTGATTCTTTTTTCGCCAACGCCTTGTATTTTCAAAAGAGAAGATGTTGTTTGTCTTTTCTTTCTTAGATTTCTATGGAAAGTAATGGCAAATCTATGAGCTTCATCTCTTATTCTTTGCAAAAGCTTTAATGCGTATGAATTCCTTGGCAAAATATACGGAGTTGATTTTCCTGGAACAAAAACTTCTTCTTCGCGTTTTGCAAGCGATATAACCTCTATATTGCAATTAAGTTCATCCATTATTTGTTTAACGGAAGATAATTGGCCTTTTCCTCCATCTATAACAAGTAAATCTGGTCTTGAAGAAAATGACTCGTCTTCATCGTTAAATTTTGTCAATCGTCTATATAAAGTTTCACGTAATGAAGCAAAATCGTTGTTCCCTTCAACCGTCTTTATTTTAAATTTTCTATAATGAGATTTACATGGTTCACCATTGATAAACACAACCATAGAAGCAACTTTATCTGTTCCTTGAATATGGGATATATCATAGCACTCCATTCTATTAGGAATACTTTTTAGTCTTAAAAACTCTTGTAATTGTAAAAGTCCTCCAATTGTTAAATTGTCTTTTCTCTCCTGCATAGATAATGACTTTTCTAGATAGTCATTTGCGTTATTTAAAGCCATTGTAACAAGTTGTTTTCTAACTCCTTGAATTGGAACAATATAATTAACTTTACTTCCCTTTTTCTCTGACAAATATGTACTTAATTCTTCTGAGTATTCAATTGATATATTTGTTACAATCTCATCAGGAATATATTTGACTTGGTCATAAAAAGAAAGAATAAAGTTTGATAAAGCAATTTCTTCACTTAAACATGAATCATTTATTATTTGTTTATCTGACCCAAGAAGTTTTCCTGCTCTTACGAACAATATAGAAACAACAGTATTTAATCCATTTGATGCTATAGAGAAAATATCTATATTCAATTCTTTTGGAAGCGAAGTAACTTGTTTTCTTATAAGTTTGTTCACTGTTTCTAATTTTTTCTTGTAAGAAAGCGCAAGCTCATATTCCTCATGATCCGAAGCATCTATCATTTTGTTCTCAATGATTTTAGCAACAGATTTGTCATTCCCGTTTAAAAAGTCAATGATTTGCCTTATTATCTTGTCATAATCCTCTTTTGTTACTTTATTTGCGCAAGGAGCCAAACATTGATGAATATGATAATTTAAGCATGGTCTATGAGTTTTTGGAACTTTGTTCATATCTAAAGAACATCTTCTAACAGGAAATGCAGAATAAATTAAATCTAGTATTTCTTTTGTAGATATACCAAGCATATATGGACCAAAATATTTAGATCCATCAGATTTAAGTTTTCTCACTACATCTATTGTTGGAAAATCTTTTTTTATATTGATCTTTATAAATGGATAATTCTTATCATCTTTTAATAAGATATTGTAAGGAGGCTTATGCTTTTTAATAAGATTATTCTCTAAAACTAATGCCTCTATTTCGTTGTTAGTAATGATATAATCAAAATCATCTACTTTTGAAACTAGTTTTAATACTTTTTCCGTTCTATTAGAATTATTACCAAAATATTGGTGAACACGTTTTGTTAAATTACGAGCTTTTCCTATATATAAAATTTGCCCGCTTTCGGACTTCATTATATATACGCCAGGATTAGATGGTAAATCTAACAATTTTTGCTCAATTTTGCTCATGTATTAATTATAGCAAATTACTTTTGATTAAAAAAATTAATTTGATTAATTCCAAGCGATATTACATCATTTACATATGGATTAATTATCCTATATAAAATCACGCTCCCAACTCTTCTATAATCAACAATCTTAACATCTCTTAAAAGTTTCAATTGATGTGAAACTGTCGTTTGATTAACAGATATTAATTCACATATATCTTTTACGCACATTTCAGAAATTGTTAAAGCAGCAATAATAAGCAACCGCGTTGTATCTGAAAAAATATAAAAATAATTTGAAATACTTTTAATTTCACTTACTCTTGGCAAATATGAACGAATATTATTTAGTTCTTCTTCTTTTAAAAAAACAACTTCTTGCATATAAATAAATATAAAGCATTCACAATATTTTTTTATTTCTCATATTGTTGAATAAAGGGAAAATTTATGGATAGCAATCTTCTTTTAATATTATTATTCTTAAGCGGTGGTATATGTGGAAATACTAATCTAAACAACAATAGCAATTGTTGTAGTGACGAAAACTCTTGTTGCGATGCAAATAATACGCCTTTAGCTTTACTGTTATTTTATTTGCTATGCAACAATAGCATAAATACCTAAATGATTATTCGTTAGATTTAATTTTATCTGTATTAGATTGAATAGAATTAGAATCTTTATATTTCTCTTTTGGAGCTAATCCTTTTCTCTTCATAACTTCTTCAAAAACATCTTGTATTTGAATACCTTTATCTTCCATTAAAACCAAGCTGTGATACAACAAATCTGCAAATTCTCCAACAAGTTCTTGCTCTTTATTTGCCATCGCTGCTATTACAACTTCTGATGCTTCCTCGCCAATTTTTTTGCAGATTTTTTCCGTTCCTTTATCTAATAAATAGTTAGTATAAGAACCTTCAACTGGATTTATTTTTCTTTCTTTAATTGTCTTTATGTCATCAAATACAATTTTATAATCTGGAACAAATTTAAACTCTTTTAATGTTCTATAAAAACAAGATCTATTTCCCGTATGACAAGCTGCGCCATCTTGATGAATAAGAAGTACAACACAATCTGCATCGCAGTCATAAAGTATTTTATATACTTTTTGAACATGACCTGATGTTTCCCCTTTTTTCCATAAACATTTTCTTGAACGAGAATAATAATGAGCATATCCCGTTTGCAATGTCATTTCTAATGCTTCTTTATTCATATAAGCTTGCATCAAGATTTCTCCAGTGAATGCATCTTGAGCAATTGCACAAATTAATCCTTTGTCATCGAACTTAAAATCCATTTATAACCTCACTTGAATACCTTGAGATAAAAGGTATTGTTTTAAATCTTTTATTTCCATTTCCTTAAAGTGAAACAATGATGCAGCAAGCGCAGCATCTGCTTTTCCTTTATCAGATAATACATCACTAAAATGTTCCATTTTACCAGCGCCACCAGAAGCAATTACCGGAATAGAAACGGCTTCTGCTACTCTTCTTGTCAATTCTAAATCGTATCCAGCTTTTGTGCCATCACAATCCATACTTGTCAATAAGATTTCTCCTGCGCCCAATTTTTCTGCTTGCTGTGCCCAAGATATAGCATCTATCTCTGTATTTATACGACCGCCATTTAAATACACGTCAAATGAACCTTTATTATTTTTCTTTGCATCTATTGCAGTAACAACACATTGGCTACCAAATCTAAGTGCAGCCTCTGTTATTAAATTTGGATTTCTCACTGCAGCTGAGTTAACAGATATTTTATCTGCACCTAATTTAAGCAGATTTCTAAAATGTTCAACACTAGATATTCCCCCACCTACAGTTAATGGAATAAATACTTGTTCTGCTGCTTTTGCTATAACATCATACATTGTATTTCTTCCCTCATGAGTTGCCGTTATATCTAAAAATACAATCTCATCCGCCCTCATTGCATTGTACGCTTTTGCAACTTCTACAGGATCTCCTGCATCAATCAAATTAACAAAGTTAACGCCTTTAACAACGCGTCCATTTTTAATATCTAAACATGGTATAATCCTCTTTGTTAACATTAGATTTTCAATGCTTCCTTTAAATCAATTTTTCCTGTATATATGGACCTTCCTAATATTGCTCCATATAAATTTGCTTCCTTTACTGCTTTTATATCTTCATATGTTGCCATTCCACCAGAAGCAATAATGTTCATTTGAGATTTTTCCGACAATTCTTTTGTGCTTTTTAAGTTTACTCCAGTTAAAGCACCATCTCTTGATATATCTGTAAACACAACAGTATCTACACCTCTTTGTTTCATATCAAGAGCAACATCAAGAGGTTTTAGCGAAGATTTTTCAACCCAGCCTTTTATAGCGACAAAGCCATCTTTTGCATCAATACCGCTAACAATTTTATTCCCATATAATGCGCAAGCTTTATCCATTAAAGATGGATTTGTAACGCAAGCGGTTCCAACTATAACCCTTGTTGCTCCAACTTCATCTAGATAAAACTTAATTTTATCTAATGATTTAATTCCTCCACCTATTTCAACAGGAATAGAAATTTTCTTTATTAATTCAATAAGAGTGTTTTTGTTTACTAAAGAATCATCAAACGCGCCATTTAGATCAACAAGATGCAAATATTGAGCGCCCATCTCTTGCCATTTTAAAGCCATTTCAAGAGGCGTTCCATAAACTGTTACTTCATCTCTTTTTCCGTATAAAAGCCTAACAGCCTTATTATCTAAAACATCAACTGCTGGAAATAAAATCATTATTTTATTCCTCCAAAATTCTTTAGCAATTTAAGTCCAGTATCTCCACTTTTTTCTGGATGGAATTGAACTCCATATACATTATCTTTATTTACACTTGATACAAAATTATAACCATAGTTTGTAATTGTCATAACATCTTCATTTTTAACATCAGACGCATGATAAGAATGAACAAAATAAAAGTTATAATCATCTATATCTTTAAACAAAGGAACGTCCTTTTTTATTTCAACTTGATTCCATCCCATATGAGGGACTTTTAAAGAAATATTTTCAAATCGTTTTACTTGACCATGAATAATATGTAATCCTTCAAATTCACCATCTTCAAAGCTTTTATCAAAAAGCATTTGCATTCCAAGGCAGATTCCTAAAAAAGGCTTACCTTTTTCAATTTGCTTAAGCATTTCTTCTTTAATTCCTGTTTTGTTCAAACTTTCCATTGCTTGATTAAAAGCCCCAACCCCAGGAAGTATTATATGAGAAGCATTTTGCAAATCGATGGGATTAGAAGTAATTTTCGCGTCGAAACCAATTAGCTCTAAAGCTTTTTGAACACTTCGTAAATTTCCCATTCCATAGTCAATAATAGAAATCATTACTCTAACATACCTTTAGATGAAGGAATATAATCGCATACTATTTTTGTTGCTTCCTTCATAGCATGAGCAAAAGCTTTAAAAATTGCTTCTGCTTTATGGTGATTGTTCTCTCCATATTGCAAATTAATATGTAGTGTTATTCCACCATATGTTGCAACTGCTCTAAAGAACTCCTCGATTAATTCTGTATCAAAATCTCCAATCTTTCCTTCAAACTCAGCATTAAATACTAAGTATGGTCTTCCAGAAATATCTACGCTTACTGTTGCTAAAGATTCATCCATTGGAATAGTAAAAGTAGAATATCTTTGTATTCCCTTTTTATCCCCTAAACACTCTAGAATTGCCTTACCTAAAACAATACCTATATCTTCAACAGAGTGATGACCATCAACTTTTAAATCGCCAACACATTTTATAGATAGATCAAAATCTGAATGACAAGAAACAAGTTCAAGCATATGATCTAAAAATCCAATACCCGTATCTATGCAATTTTGTCTTGTACCATCCAAATTTAAGGAAAGTGCTATTTGTGTTTCTTTTGTATTTCTTTCAATTTTAGATTGTCTCATAAACTTTACTCCTTTCTTAATTTAATTGTATTTGCATGTGCAGTAAGAGATTCACTTTCTGCAATTTTGATTATGTTGTCTGCAATAGATTGCAAATCTTGTTTATCATATTCAATGTAACTAATCTTTTTCATAAATGTATCAACAGATAAAACAGAAGAATATCTAGCACTTCCAGATGTAGGCAATACGTGTGATGGACCAGCCATATAATCTCCAAGAGGTTCTGGAGAGTTTGGTCCAACAAATATAGCTCCTGCATTTTTAATTTTCATAGCAACATCTTTAGCGTCTCTAGTACAAATTTCCAAGTGCTCTGGAGCTACTCTATTTGCTACCGCAACAGCTGTATCTATATCGTCAACAACTATAATTGCACCATTGTTTTGTAATGACTTAGATATAATATCTTTTCTCTCAAGCAATTCAACTTGTCTTTCAATTTCCGCTTGTACTTGAATGGCCATAGATTTTGAAGTAGTAACAAGTATTGAAGCTGCAAGTTCATCATGTTCTGCTTGAGACAACATATCTGCCGCAACCAATGTAGGATCTGCAGATCCATCGGCAATTACAAGTATTTCACTCGGTCCTGCTATCATATCTATAGCAACATTTCCATATACCATCTTTTTAGCAAGTGTAACAAAGACGTTACCAGGTCCTGCAATTAAATCCACTTTTTCAATAGATTCTGTACCATATGCCATTGCAGCAATAGCTTGTGCCCCGCCAACTTTGTAAATCTTTTTAATACCACATTCATGACAAGCAACTAAAACTAATGGATTCATTATATTTGGAGTACATACAATAACTTCTTCAACCCCAGCGGCAATAGCTGGCAATGATGTCATTAAAACAGTTGAAGGATAACTTGCTTTTCCTCCTGGAACATATAATCCAACCCTATTTAAAGGTCTATAAATCCATCCTAATGTACTTTTACGATTAGTTCCTGATTCAAAGAAAGAATTTTTAAATTTTGATGTTTGTTTTCTGTGATATGCAAGAATATTTTTCTTTGCAAGTTTAATACTTGCAATTAATTCAGCATCTACCATTGAATATGCTTTTTTTATTTCTTCTTTAGATACTAAAACGGTATCTTTATTTAAATCTTGTTTATCAAATTTCTTTGCATATTCAAATAAAGCTTCATCCTTTCTTGCTTTTACATCATCAACAATTTTCTTTACAGATTCGTTAAAATCCGAATTATCAAGTTGTGTTCTTGAAAACACTCTAGATAAATCATCATTGTTATAAAATAAAACTGGTACCATCATAATTACGCCTTTACAATTTTTTCAATATTATTCACAAGTGGTTTTATAACATCTACTTTTGTTTTCAAACTTACTTTATTTACAATTAAACGTGCTGAACAATCTGCAATTTCTTCAAGCACTTTTAAATTATTTTCTTCAAGGGTTTTTCCGCTCTCTACTATATCTAGGATAATATCACTTAGACCCACAATTGGACCTAATTCGATTGAACCATGAAGAGTAATAATATCTATATTTTGACCTCTAGATTCAAAGAATCTTTTTGTAATATTCTCATATTTTGTAGCAACTTTTATAATGTTTCTAGAATCGTTAACATCAAAGCCTTCAAAGCCTGCTAAACACAATCTACATTTAGCAAATCCCAAATCTAGCAATTCATAAACATCTTGTCCGCCTTCAAGCAAAGAATCCTTCCCTACAACACCTATATCCGCAACGCCTCTTTCTACGTATATAGCAACATCTGTTGGCTTAACGAAAATAAATCTATATAAACCCGACTCATCCTCAAGTTGCAACTTTCTTGTTGGCTCTAAAATATGCTTACACTTAATGCCGCATTTTTCTAATATTTCAACGCTCTTTTCTGCTAATCTTCCTTTTGCTAATGCAAATGTAACTATATTTTGTCCCATATCACACCTCAAGAATGCTGTCTTTTGTTACAAAAATACCTTTTTTTGCATTACAGCTTACCATGCATTTTTCTAATTGCTCAATGGTTGTAGCAAAACTCTTAACTGCATTTACTCCATTAGCTTTATATTCATCAAATAATTTTTCTGCTATTTTCATTTGATCAAATTCAAAACCTATAACTATGTCTACGCTATTTGGCTTTGGCAACTTCTTTTGAATAGAAAGTATTGTTTGAAGATATCCCATATATGCAGCAAATCCAACACAAGGAACATGCTTACCAAATGAATCGCATAAATTATCATATCTTCCACCAATTAAAAATGGTCTACCGTAAGATTTTGTAATTCCCTTGAATACCATTCCTGAATAGTAATTCATCTTTCCAACAACAGATAAATCAAAAGAAATATATTTGTCATATCCCATGGCTTTTACGCCTTTATATATTGTTTTCAAATTGTTAATTGCAGCAGCCATCTCTTCATTTACACACATAGAAAAAGCTTCATCTAAGATTTCTACTGAGCCAAACAACATTGGTAGCTTTAGTAATAAATCTAATGATTTTTTATCTAATCCAACTTTTTTAGCAAAAACTTGTTCTCCAATTGAATCCTTCTTTTCAACTAATTCAACAAGTTCATTTACTTGCTCATCGTTTAGATTCATAGATTTAATTAATCCTTTGAAAAATCCTACATGGCCAAGTTCAATTTGGAAATCTTTTAAACCTGTCTCAAGCATAGATTTAATTGCAAGCATTACAATCTCAATATCTACACCATTTCCCTTCGCGCCAAGCACCTCGACTCCAATTTGTGTAAACTCTCTTAATTTGCCTGATTCTTCAAGCATAGAAAATACTTTGCCTTGATAACAAAACTTATATTGACCTTCTGGTAATTTTGTACAATTTATACGAGAAATAGGTACTGTCATATCTGGACGAAGAACAAGTAAATCTCCATCAATATCAGTTACCTTGAATAGTTTTTTTAAAGATACTTTTCCTATTCCTGATTCAAATAAGTCATATCTTTCAAGTATTGGTGTATCTATTTGACGATAGCCATAATCCTTAAAACAACCTATTAGTTTATTTTCTATAAGAGTTTTTGAATAACATTCTTCTGGTAGATAATCTAAAACTCCTTGTGGCAATTTAAATTTATTTGTCATGAATGCATTTCCTATTTATTTTAATTATTATGCGATAATTATAATATATTATTTTGCATAATGTCCATAAAAAATATATAAATATTAATGCGTTAATTTAATGAAATATTGCGTAATTTTTCTAAATAATAATCCATATTTACAAGCAAGTGAATATCAAAGCAACCTTGAGATAATAACTTGTCTGCGATACTTTTGCTTCTTTGAATAAGTTCTTTTGTAATTATTGAATCGCCTTTGAATGATCCACCACTTTGCTTCATGCCAAGAAAATCTCCAAATCCTCGAATAGATGCATCAAATTCTGCAATAGAATGACCATCTTTATATTTTGTTAGAGCATTTAATCTTACATTTTCTTGAGAGTTTGAAGTATGTAAAAAACAATATGATCTTAATCCTGCTTTTCTACCTATTCTTCCTCTTAATTGATGAAGTGTTGCAAGCCCGAATCTATCTGCATTGAGTACAGCCATAATAGAAGCATATTGAGAATCAATTCCTACTTCAATTACACTTGTAGCAATTAATACATCTATTTTTCTCTCATAAAAATCTGACATAACTTTGGCTTTTTCAGAATCTTTCATTGAGCCATAAATAAGTCCAACTTTTTCGTTTTTCATCTGATCATGTGTCAATTCAAAATATAGCATTTTAGCACTATATACTTCCATTCCCTCCGAATCAAGAACGAGTGGACACACAATATATGCTTGCTCATTTTGATGTACTCTTTCTTTTATGAAATCGTACATTCCCTCTATTTTATTATCTCCAAGAATATGTGTAGTAATTTTGGAAGTTCCTTCACGATTTTCCAATCTAGATATTTGCAAATCACCATAAATTGTTAGTGCAATAGCCCTTGGAATTGGTGTAGCTGACATAGATAGAACGTCGCAATTTCTAGCTTTTTCTTCTAGTGTTCCTTTTTGCTTAACACCAAATTTATGTAATTCATCAATAATTATGTATGCTAAATTATTAAACTCAACTTTACTACCAAGTATTGCATGTGTTCCAATGATTAAATTTATTGAACCATCTTTTAAGTCTTTTAATATTTGTTTTTTTGCACTAGCATCTGTAGAACTTGTTAAAAGCGCAATATTAATATTTGCATTAGCTAAAATCTTTTTTGCATTTATAAAATGCTGATTTGCAAGAATTTCAGTTGGAACCATAATTGCACATTGATATCCACATTTTATTACATACAAACAAGTAAGTAGTGCAACAACAGTTTTACCTGATCCAACGTCACCAAGTAACATTCTATTTGTTCTCTCTTTACCCTTTAAATCTTCAATTATTTCTTTAAGTGCAGTTTTTTGAGTTTGAGTTAATTCAAATGGCAATGAAGATATATTGCTATCAATTGAGGATAAAGGAAGCGTATATTTTCTTTGTTTTAAATTGTTTAAAGAATTTTTATTTGTTCTATATGCTATATACTGAGTTATTAAATCTTCTAAATTATACCTATCTTTACCCAATCTCATTTGATCCATTGAAGTAGGAAAATGAATAAATTTAAAAGCTTGAAGTAAAGACATGGAATCAAACTCATCAATTGGAGAATAAAAATTTCCCTTTTCAAGTGCACATGAAATATAATTGCGGAACTGTTGTTGACCAATTTCACCTTTTAAAGGATAAATCGGCACAATGCCTTGAAGTCTCTTTATATTATCTATTGTTTCAAAACTAGGATTAGAAATACTAAGTCCATCTTTTTTAGAAATTTTTCCCCAAAAGACATATTCATTATTAAGTTCAATTTGCGAAGAAACATATGGCAAATTATACCATGAAAGAACAACTTTTTGACATTGAACTAGTAATGTACATTTAAATAGAGTAAAGCCTCTACGAATATATGCAACTTTATTTTTCTTAATTATTTGACCTTGCAATAAAACATAATCCCCATGAGCACAAGTATTTAAATCTGACTCATGAGTCATGTCAAAATAAAATTTAGGCATAAACCTAACCAATTCATCAATTGTGTTTATACCTAACTTATGTAATTTTAAAAGGGTCTTATCGCCGACCCCTTTAATGTCAATTAATTGCATTTTGTCCTATTTATTCTATAGAAATTAAATAATGATAATGAGGTTGACCACCATTGTAAGCAATGACGTCAAAGTCCTCAAATTTCTCTTGAAGTCGCTCTACAAGTGCGTTACACGCTTCTTGTGAAACATTTTCTCCATAATACAATGTTATAACTTCGCTAAATGAATCGACTAATTTATCCACAATGTCCATAACAACATCTTCAGGTTTTGAGCCCTTTGCAATAATCTTTTTGCCATCTAAACCGATAATGTCGCCTTCTTTTATATCAAAGCCATCCATATTTGTTGTTCTAACAGCTGTTGTTACTTGACCACACTTTACATCTTCAAAAGCTTCGCTCATTGCAGCAACGTTTGTTTCAGCATCAGCATTAGGATCAAAAGCAAATGCAGCTCTAATTCCCTGTGGAGCTTCTTTTGTTGGAACAACATAAACCTTTTTATCTTCTATTAATTGTGCGGCATTTTCAGCTGCCATTATAACGTTTCCATTATTTGGCAAAACAATGACTGCATCAGCATTTACGTGCGAAATTGCTGTAGCAATATCTTCTATAGATGGATTCATTGTTTGTCCGCCTTCAATCAATTCATCAACTTTCAAATCTTTAAATATTGAAGATATACCTTCACCGCAACATACAGAAATCATACCAACAGGTTTTTTAGAAGCAGCACGAGCAGCTTTTAATTTTCTGTTTTGTTCAAGCATGTTCTCAATCTTAACTTTATCTAATTCGCCCATTTGAAGAGCGTAATATAAAGCCTTATTAGGTTGATTGGTATGTACGTGAACTTTAACGAAAGTAACGTCACCAATAGCTATAACGCAATCACCAATAGCCATTAGTTTTTCTCTCAATTTCTCGATATCTTCTTCTGTTACGTGTTTTTTCAAGTTTGTAATAAAGAACTCTGTACAATATGCAAACTTGATATTATCGTAATCATGCTCTTCACCTTTTGAATCTCCAAAAGCATCCAATGAAGGTACTTCAAAATTTTGTTGAGGTTCATCATCTTTAATCTCTATTCCCTTCAAAGCTTTTAGATATCCTTCCATTACATAAATCAAGCCACGACCACCAGCATCAACTACACCAGCCTTCTTCAAAACCGGCAACATATCTGGGGTTTTCTGAAGTATTTCTTCACCTTTCTTAATAATTTGATCAAAGAAATTTTCAACAGAAGAAGTTTTTGCAGCAATAGCTGGCGCTTGTTCTGCCATATATCTAATTACTGTTAGAACTGTTCCTTCCTTTGGCTTTGTAACGGCTCCATATGCAACATCTCTTGCATTTAAAAAAGCTTGAGCCAATGTTTTTGTATTTATATAATCTTCATTGTTTAAAACTGTCGCTAAACCCTTAACAATTTGAGACAAAATAACACCAGAGTTACCTCTAGCACCTCTTAAAGCACCTCTTGCATATGCTGTTAAAATATCTGATTTTTCATTACCTTGAATTGCTTCTACTTCTTTAATAGCTGAAGCCATGGTTAATGTCATATTTGAACCTGTATCACCATCTGGAACAGGAAAAACGTTTAGCGAATCTACATAGGCTTTATTGGCCTTTAAATTCTTATATCCACCCTGAAACATTTCGATCAGTTTGGAATTATCTATATATTTCATATTATCTCCGTTTTTATTAAACTCTTACACCTACTATGTTGACTTCCACTTTGCCAACTCTCATTCCTGTAAAAGTTTCCACGTTATACTTTATAGTCTTTTTTATAGACTCTGTTATAGCAGCAATATTCACGCCCTCTTTAAGTATAACGAATAATTCTAAGTTTATTCTGTTGCTAATTGTTACTACCTTAACGCCTTTTCCAATAGTAGATTTCTTGAACAATTCGCTTAAGCTGTCCGTTAAAGATCTAGAAACCAAATCAATGACACCGTAGCAATCCATTGCAGCATAATATGCGGTCATTGCAATAGCCGTGTCCGTTATGATTAATTTTCCATAGTAATTTGATGTCTTTACAGCCATATTTATATTTTATATATTATAACGTATTTTTGCAAGCGATTTTTATTTTGCTATTTTTAGTCAAAATTACACATTTTCATCTTAAATTCAGTGCTTTTCATCTTTTTAAAAAAATGTATTATTTTTGGTTGCAAATTAATTTGGAGAATGTTATTATACATAAGTAAACTTCGTAGGAGGATTTAGAAAAATGTCAAGAGTATGTGCTATTTGCGGAAAAGGACAATTATCAGGTAATAAAGTAAGCCACTCAAATCGTAAAACAAGAAGATCTTGGGGAGCTAACGTTCAAAAGGTTCAACTAGTTAACGAAAACGGTTCTACTGAACGTGCTTATGTTTGCACAAAATGCCTAAAGAAAATGGACAACCGTGCATAATAAATAAAAAAAGATATAAAGTAAGCATCCTTGAAGGATGCTTTATTTTTTTCTTACGAATATTCCTAGTATTTTCCCCAAAAATTTTGGCATAGTAATACAAATAATTTTCATAAACATATCCCCCTAAATAGAATATGAAAATTTAATAAAAATTGTTATTTATTCTGCACTCAACAATGCCTTTAATCCTTCTTCAATAGAAGACGCATTAAACACGCTTGAGCCACCAACACAAATATCTACACCTTTACTTACTATTTGCGCAATATTACTTGCTTTTACTCCGCCATCTAACTCTATTAAAATATCTCTATCTTTAACAAGATTTTTAAGCTCTACAACTTTATCTAAAACTTCAGGTATGAACTTTTGCCCAGAAAATCCTGGATACACTCCCATAAGCATTATTACTTCAACTTTATCTAAATAAGGAATTACAGTTGAAACGGCAACATCTGGATTTAATACTAGTCCTGCTTTTTTGCCAAAAGAGTGGATTAAATCTAATGTTTTTGAAGTGTTTTTTGATGCTGATTCGTGAAAAGTAATAATATCTGCTCCTGCGTCAACATAGTCTTTTATATACTTTTCTGGTTCCATTATCATCAAATGAACATCTAAAGGCAAAGTAGAATTTGCTCTACATATTTTTGTCATTTCAATACCATTGCTAGTATTTGGCGCAAATACTCCATCTAAGCAATCTACATGCACATATGTAGCGCCGAATTTTGCTAAGTCTTTTACAGCATCAGCCATATTTTCCATTGGTACAGAAAGTACCGAAGGAGAGATCTTTACATTAATCATATCTTTTGTTCCACCTTTCTACAGATTCTTTATATAATTGCAAGTATCTATCATATCTATCTTTAGATAATTCACCACTTTCAACAGCAGCTTTTACTCCACAAATTTTTTCCTCAACATGAAGACAACTTTTAAATTTACAACCACCCAAAAACTCGTCAAAATCTACAAAATAACTCGCTAAATTATTTGGATCGGCAACTGGCATAATCAATTTATCAAAGCCACAAGTATCTGCTATTTTTGTGCCATCTTCAAATTGAATTATTTCAACATGCCTTGTTGTATTTTTTCCTTTATTTACATGCAAGGACATTTCTCCTGTCTTCATAATATCCTTTCCAAATAAATTATTCAAGAAGGTAGATTTGCCAACAGCACTTTGTCCAGCAAGCGCATAAAACTTGCCTTTAATTAGCGATTTTAACTCCTCTCCACCTTTACCAGACAAAGCGTCGATTTCTACGATGCTTGCTAGCTTTTCATAGTCGTTACGTATATGTTTCACAAGATTTGTGTAACCATCTAAATCGGGTTTATTTATGCAAATAATCGGCTTAATATTTTGTTCTATTGTTCCAATTATTAATTTATCGATTAACAAAAAATTAGGTTCAGGAAGTGGAGATACTATAATTACCACACCATCAATGTTGCTCACATATGGACGAATAAGTATACTCTTTCTTTTATGTATAGATTCTATTACGCCTTCAAATTTTTTGTCATATTGAAAATCGACAATATCTCCAATAAAAATATCGCCCTCACGTCTTAATTTACCACGAGGTTTACATCTGACAATCATATTGTCATCTGTTTTAACACTATATATACCTCCTACGCCCTTTATAACCTGTCCGACAGCTTTATTCAATTGTTGTATTGTCCTTTATAAATTTTCTTCTTAATTGCCCGCAAGCGCCTTCTAAATCCTGACCCATTGTCCTTCTAAGCGTGCAACTAATATTATTTTTTATAAGTACGTCCATAAATTCTTTTATAGACTGTTTATTCGTGCCATTTAAGCCTCTTTCTTTTACAGGATTTAATGCAATTATATTAACATGACATGATAGTCCTTTTAAAAGTTTAGATAACTTATTTGCATGATCTAGTGTATCATTTACTCCTTTTATCATTGAGTATTCAAATACTATTCTTCTTTTAGTTTTATCAAAATAATATTTAACAGCTTTCATTATATCCGAAATTCCATATTTATTGGATACTGGCATTATTTTCTTTCTTGTTTCGTCATCAGGCGCATGCAAAGAAATTGTCAAAGTAACCGGCAAATTAGAATCGGCTAAATCGTATATTCTATTACACAATCCGCATGTAGATAAAGATATGTTTCTTAAAGACACATTTAGCCCTTCTTTTGCATTTACCAATTGCAAAAACTTTGTTACATTTTCATAATTGTCAAAAGGCTCACCGCTACCCATAAGCACAATATTTGTAATAGCCCTTTCTTTTTTATCTTCACTGTTGTCTCTATTTACCGCAACTACTTGCGCTAAGATTTCTCCTGCTGTTAAATTACGAACTAAACCATCTAAGCCTGAAGCACAAAATGCACAATTCATTCTGCATCCAACTTGCGTAGATACACAAATTGTATTTCCATATTTATACTTCATCAAAACGCCTTCTATAACGTTTCCATCATTTAGTTTATATATGTATTTTTTTGTTCCATCAATCTTTGACTCTAAAACTTGTACTATTTGCAATGGTTGATCAATATAGCCCTCATTAACAAGTTTATCAATAAAAGCTTTTGGCAAATTTTTCATCTCCGAAAACTTAACGCCTTTATTCAACCAATCAAATAACTGTACTGCTCGAAAATTTGGTTCATTTAATTCATGAACTAAACTTTGAACTTCGCTATAAGATAAATCTAACAAGTTTTTATTCATATTATTTTTTCTTTAATTTTGCAATATAAAAACCATCTTGGCCTTTGCCATTTGGCAAATATTGAGTTTCTTTCAATAATTCAAATTCTTCATTATGCTCTTGCATAAACTTTTTAATTATGTCGCTATTTTCTTGTTTTAAAATTGTACAAGTAGAATATACTAATATTCCACCTTTTTTCACATACTTGCTTGCATTTGACAAAATTTTAAACTGAATTTCAGCAAGAGATAAAATATCTTCTTTATTTATGCCCAAATAAACATCAGGTTTTCTATCTTTAACTCCAAGGCCAGAACAAGGCACATCACATAAAACTTTATCAAAACGAGAATCAAATGCTTCATTATATATTGTTGCATCATTTTTTAATACTTCAATACCTTTTGCTTGCATTCTTTTTATATAACTATTTATTAATTCAAGCCTATGGTCATATATATCACATGAAACAATTTGAACATCTTTTATCTCTGAAAGATATACACTTTTTCCTCCAGGCGCTGCACACAAATCTAAAACAATATCTCCATCCTTTAGATCCATCTCTTCACAAGCAATCATAGACGTTCTTGATTGAACAGTAATTTTGCCTTGCGCGTACAATTCTTTCATTATTTTCTTATATTTAGTATAAATCGCATTTGAAGTAGACTCGTCATATTTCAATCTAAATTCGCTCATAACTCCAAGCAATTCTTTCATTGAATATGTTCTTGAATTAATTCTAATATGCTCATATACATATGTAGAAGGTTTTAAAATCTGTTTTGCTGTAGATAAACCATATTGGTCAATATACTCTTTTACTAGCCATAAAGGAGTGGAAGTACTTACAGATAATGCCTCAATTTCATCACTTGGCAACACGCCTTTCCAAGTTACAAATTTCTTTAGCGTAGCATTGACAAAACCCTTTAACTCCATCTTGCCAATTTTTGCTGTTAAATCTACAAGTTTATTTACTATTGCATATGATGGAATTGAATCCATATATTTTATGCAATACATTCCCATTTTTAAAATGATATAAATTGGCGCTTTTGGCTTTTTTGAAGTCAATTGAGAAATATAGTATTCAAGTTCAACATTTTTCTCTAATACTCCATATACAAGTTTTGTAACAAACTCTTTGTTGCTTGCTTCAGACAAATTGTTAGACAATTCTAGCGATGCAAACGCCTTGTTTTGAAATATTGAATATAGAGTTCTATAACTAACCAAATAATCTTGCATTACTCTAATATAACTCCTTCAATTTCATTGCCCAAGATAAAGGCCTGCGAAGTCATTCTTTTTTTACCCTCAATTTGAACTTCTTTTAATTCAATTGCTCCATCTGAGCATTTAACAAATACTTTTTTATCTTTAATAAACATATATCCATTTGGATAATCTAACTTCATTGGTTCTATATCGCATGTCCATATTTTAAATAGTTTTTTATTAAAATAAGAAAATGCACTTGGCCATGGATTCATGCCATATACTTGATTTTTAATCTCTATAGCTTTTTTAGACCAATCAATATGTCCATCTTCTTTTTTTAGCATAGAAACATGAGTAGCTTTAGACTCATCCTGAGGCGTAAACACAGCTTTACCTTGTTCAATCAAATCCAATGCTTCAAGTAGAGCTTCTGGTCCAATCTGAGAAAGTCTATCGAATAATTCACCTGCCGTCTCATTCTCTTTTATATCAATTTTCTTTTGAAGAATTATATCCCCACTATCAACGCCTAAAGCAGTTTTCATAATAGTTATTCCAGTTTGGCTTTCACCATTAATAATTGCCCACTGAATTGGAGATGATCCTCTATATTTTGGAAGCAACGAAGCATGAACATTTATTACGCCAAATTTTGGAATATCTAATATTTCTTGAGAGATGATTTGCCCGTATGCGCATGTTACCATAACATCGGGATTTAATCTCTTTAAATCTTCTATGCCTTCTACCTTTATTTTCTCATATTGTAATACTTCTAAATTATGCTTTAAAGCCTCTTCCTTAACAGGAGAAAAAGATATTACATTTCTATCTCTTTTTTTGTCAGGCTGAGTAACAACAGCCAAAACTTCATGTTTTGACTCAACAAGAGCTTTTAGTGTTGGCACAGCAAAATCTGGGGTTCCTAAAAATACTATTCTCATTATTTTTTAAATTCCTTATCATAAAACAATATTCCATCTAAGTGATCAATTTCATGACAGAATATTCTAGCAATAAAATCCTTAACTTCTATTTCTTTTTTATTTCCATTTCTTGTTTGATAAACACATGTAAGTTGTGTTGGACGTTTTACATTGCAAGATTTACCTGGGCATGATAAACATCCTTCAGGACCAACATCTTCGCCTGATGTCTTTGTAATTACAGGATTCACAAGTTCAATGAAAAAATCCTCATATAAAATTATGCAAATTCTTTTCATTATTCCAACTTGAGGAGCAGCTAAACCTACACCATCAGCTTTTTTCAAGGTGTCTTTCATGTCATCTAAAAGTTTGTGTAATTTTTCATCAAACACGTCAACTTCTCTACATTTTTTTCTTAATATTGGGTTTCCATCTTTTGTAATATCTCTTATTGCCATATGCTTACCTACATCAAGCTTTGTGGGTCTTGTTCCACAAAAATACTTGCCTTTTCTTTTCCTATATTTTCTATTATCTCATATAAATCGTTTAATGTGCTCATTTCTGTTTCTTTTTTTATTCTCATGATTATTTGATATCTATGATTATCTTTAATCATATTTATTGGAGCTTCATTTCCTGCAAGAGAAATAATCTTTTCCTCTTTGTCTGATTTTTTATAATCAGCAATTTTTGTATAAACAACCCTAGCCACATCTCTTGCCTTTTCTCTTTTGTCCGATACAACAAGAATTCTAACAATGGAAACAAAAGGAGGAAATTGAGTAAGTTGTCTAATATTTTCTTCTCTTTTAAAAAAGTTCTCGTAATCGTATTCTATAGCAAATTTATACACATAATTTGTAGGTGAATAAGTTTGCAAAATAACTTTTCCTTCTTTATCTCCTCTTCCCGCTCTTCCAGACATTTGAGTAACTAATTGAAATGTTCTCTCGTTGGACCTAAAATCTTGTTGATAAAGCCCTAAATCTGCATCTACTAAGCCAACAAGTGTAACATTTGGAAAATCATGTCCTTTAGCAATCATTTGCGTTCCAACAAGAACTTGCGCTTTATTATTAGAAAAATCATCCAATATTTTAACTGTTTGATCTTTATGAGCTTTTGTATCAGAATCAAGTCTTAACGTCTTTACATTTGGAATAACTTTCTGTAACTCAGAAACTACCCTTTCTGTGCCCATTTTACCAAAAATTAGACTTGTATTTCTACACGATGGGCATTGATTAATCATCTTGTATTTTGTACCACAATAATGACAAACAAGTTTTCCTTCTGCTTTATGATAAGACAAAGTTACATCACAGTGCTCGCATTTAGGCACGTAACCACATTTTGAACATCTTACAAATGAAGAATAGCCCAATCGATTTATGAGCAACATGGCTTGATTGCCTTCGTTTATCGTTTTGTTTAAATTGAATATTAGCTCTCTAGAAAACAATGAATTATTGCCACATAAAATTTCATTTTTCATATCCACAATACTAATTTGTGGCATTCCTTTCTTTGAAATTCTATTTGGCATTTTAATCAATTCATATTCACCTTGTTGAGCTTTTTGATAAGTCTCAATGGACGGAGTAGCACTTCCAAGTACAACTTTTGCGTTGTTATAATGCGCTCTAAATTGAGCAATTTCTAAAACTCTATATCTTGGATTAGATTCAGATGTATAACTTGTATCATGCTCTTCATCTATAACTATCAATCCAATATTTGATATTGGCGCAAAAATGCCAGATCTAGCTCCAACTACAATTTTAGCTTTTTCTTGTTTTATCTTTTGCCATTCATCAAATCTTTCGCCCTCATTTAATCCGCTATGAATCATGGCAACTTTATCGCCAAAAACACCTCTAAAATTATTAAGCATTTGCGGTGTTAGCGAAATTTCAGGAACTAAAATAATTGCACTTTTTCCTTCGTTTAACACTTTTTTTATAGCTTCTATATATACTGCAGTTTTACCTGATCCTGTTACTCCATGTAAAAGAATTGTTTCTTTATTTGTATTAAAAATAGTTTCAAGTGCTTTTTCTTGATCTGAAGTTAAATTGTATTCCTTTTTTAAACCATTAATTGAACTAAATGGAACTCTATCAACAGCTTTATTTGATTTTATTAGATACCCTTTTTCAATTAAACTATTAATAGATTCGGCGCCATATTTTCCTGAAAGTTCATTAAAAAATTCGCCATCTTCTTTAATGTTTTTTATAACTTCTATCTGCTTTTTAGCTCTTAAAGAAAGTCCTTCTAAAATTTCTTGTCTTGTAAACTTTGGATTTAAATAAATATATTTTCTTTCAAGTCCTATATTTGTTTGTTTTTTTCTAACAGCACTTGGAACAAACAATCGTATTGTATCTATGTATTTTAGAAAGAATCTTTTTCGCATGTATTCAAGCAATTGGAGCATTTCATCGCTTAAACATTTTTGCTCAATTACTCTTATTATACTTTTTGTTTCAAAATCTGATTGCTCTACTATATCCAAGCAAAAAGCACCAATATTTTGCTTACCAAATGGAACAAGCAATCTATCTCCTTTTTGAACAATTAAATTATCTGGAATATAGTAATCAAAAGTTTTATCAATACCGTTTGAACTTCTATCAATAATTACCTTTGCAATCATAGCAAATTAATCTCATCTAAAATAACATTTGCTACATCTTTCTTTAACATCTTTGGATATGTCTTTTCCTTAGATTTTGAAATAATTGTAACAATATTTGTATCAACATCAAATCCTGCTCCTTCTTGTGTTACATCGTTTGCAACAACCATATCAGCATTTTTTGATTCTAATTTTTTCTTTGCATTTTCAATTAAATTAGTTGTTTCAGCACAGAAAATAACAAGCTTTCTATTTTCTTTAACCCTGCCAACTTCTTTTGCGATATCTGGGTTTTTAACTAGATTCAAAACAAGTTTATCACCCTTTATTTTGTTATCAAATGTTTCTTCAAGTGCATAATCACTTGGAGCCGCAGCCTTGATAATTACATCACAACTAGAATAATTATCCATAACTGCTTTTAACATTTGTTTAGTTGTTTCTACAGAAACAATGTTTGTTATATAACTTGGAATTGCACAAGTTGTTAAACCTTTTACCAAAACAACCTCGCCTCCTCTATCCATAATAGATTTAGCAATTTCAATTCCCATTTTTCCAGAAGATTTATTTGTTATATATCTAACGCCATCAATTGGTTCTCTAGTTGCTCCACAAGTAACTAAAACTTTCTTTCCTATATAATCATTTTTTGGTCTTAAAATTTCTACTACCTTATCTACAATTATTTTAGGATCAGCAAGCTTACCTATACCTGTATCTCCACAAGCTAATCTGCCGGATTCTGGATCAACAAAAATAAATCCTCTATCTTTTAATATTTGAATATTTTTTTGTACTACTTCATTTAAATACATTGCACTATTCATTGCAGGAGCAATGACTATTGGACAAGTCATAGCTAAGGCAGTTGTTGATAACATATCATCTGCTATTCCTTGCGCTAGCTTTGCTATAACATTAGCAGTAGCCGGTGCAATTAAAAATAAATCAGATTTTTTTGCCAAAGAAATATGCTTAATATCAAAGTTCTTTTTCTTGGCAAATGTATCAACACTTACTGGTCTTCCAGATAACGATTCAAAAGTTAATGGCTGAATTAATTTTGTTGCATTTTTTGTCATGACAACATCAACCTCAGCCCCTAGCTTTTTTAGGCGCGAAACTATATCACAAGCTTTATAAGCTGCGATACCTCCTGAAACTCCTAGCGTAATATTTAAATTATCAAGCATTATTCTACTGGATTTACTTTTACAACGTATGAACCATTGTATATTTCTTCAGCTGCTTCTTGGATAGACTTCTTTCCTGTAGAAGCTAAATATTCTTTTTCGTTTTCCTTTGTTTCAAGTTCTTTTGCTCTTTTTGCAACACCAACAACCAATGCATATCTACATGGTGCCTTCTTAATTAGTTTATCAATAGGTGGATTAATCATTTTATATACCTCCGTTTGTTAATCTTTCTATAAAATCTTTATTATTTTTAGATAGACATCTCTCAACTCTTTCCTCATCTTCTTGGGAAATATCTAATCCTTTTTGCTTTTTCAAAACAGCTAAAATGTCATTTTTACAATCTACAATATCTTCATTTATTACGATATAATCATATTTTTCAGCTTGCTTTATTTCTCCTAAAGCTCCTTGACATCTTACCTTAAATGTTTCCTCACTTTCACTACCACGACCAGCAAGTCTTGACTTTAGTACTTCGATGCTGTTTGGACAAATGAAAATTGTACACACATCTTTATATTGCTCTTTAACCTTCATAGCACCTTTAACATCTATCTCAAGCATAACATCAAAACCTTTGTCTAATTTTGAAAAAACTTCACTTTTTAAAGTGCCATAATAATTGCCAAATACTTCTTCTGTCTCTAAGAAACCATCTTCCTTTAAAATCTCCTTATATTCATCAAGGGTCTTAAAATGATAGTTTACGCCATTAATTTCGCCATCTCTAGGTTGTCTTGTTGTTACAGATACAGAAAATGCCAAATTTGAATACACTTTTCTTAACTCTTTTACAACTGTTCCTTTTCCAGCTCCACTTGGCCCTGATAAAACAATTAATATTCCTTTTTCCATTGTGGCCTCTTATTCTATATTTTGAATTTGTTCTCTAACTTTTTCTATTTCGTTTTTAAGCGAAATCACTAATGATGAGATCTCAATGTTGTTACACTTGCTTCCGCAAGTATTGGCTTCTCTATTCATTTCTTGAACAATAAAATCCAATTGTTTTCCAACATTTCCACCATTTTTTATTATTTGTCCAAAATGATCTATATGAGTCTTTAGTCTTTGAATTTCTTCATCAACACATACCTTGTCTGAATAAAAAGCTACTTCGTTTAGCATTCTAGCTTCATCAATAGCAACATCTTGAAGCATCTCAGATATTCTTTGGCGAACTTTTTCAAAATGTTCTTTTACCATATTTGGCGCTAATGTTTCAATCTTTGAAACAATATCTGAAATTGTAGATAATTTATCTATAAAGTCTTGCTCCATTAACAATCCTTCTTTTGTTCTCATAGCATCAAGTTTTGTAATAGAATCATTTAATGCATCTTTTAAGACAGACTCTAAAAACGACTCATCGTCTTCTTCATTAGATATTTTTATTACATCCGGTAAAATTAACAATTGATATGCGCCTAAATTATTTTCTACAAACAAATCTTTATGCATTTGTTGAGCAGATTCTAAATACGCATTTGCTATCGAAGAATCATATGTTATTTGTTTTCTTGTTTCTCTTTTGTCTTCATAAGAAATCAAAATATCAAAATGTCCTCTTGCAAAGTTTTTCTTTATTTCTTTTCTAATTGTGTCTTCGGCAAAATTAAAAATTTTTGGCAATTTAATGGTCAAATCCAAAAATCTATGATTAACAGTTTTTATTTCAACAACAACTCTTAATCCATCTTTTTCGCAAATGCCTTTGCCATAGCCTGTCATACTCTTTATAGACATACATATCCTCACGTGCACGTATAATACAAAATATATTAGCACATGCAAAAATATTTAACAAGCGCATGAGCACATTTAAAATTAAATATATTGCCATATGCACCAATTTTGTAAAAAAATACCACTTCTTATGCTATGTATAGCCATCAAAGTGGAATTTACTTTTACAAATTAATGTCATGTAAAATCATTTTTTTAATTATAATTGATATCCAATCAATTCTAAAAACCTTGCTTCATCAATAATCTCTATTCCTAATTTTTGAGCTTTTGCAAGTTTAGAACCTGCATCTTCTCCTGCTATAACAAGATTTATAGATTTAGAAATAGAATCAAAACTCTCTCCGCCATTTTGCTCAATTAAATCCTTGGCTTGTGACCTTTTTAAATGTGGCAAAGAGCCGGTCAATACTACTTTTTTACCTTCAAGCGGACCACTTGCAACTTCTTTTGTAGAAATTGTGACTCCTCTTTCTATTAACGTTTTTATATCCTCTACATGCTTTTCGTCAGACCAATAATCGACAACACCTTGTGCCATTATTTCACCAAAATCGTCAAGTGTTAATAAGTCTTCTTTTGTCGCACGCATTAGTGCATCCATAGTCTTATATTTATCCGCTAATTGTTTTGCTGCTTTTTTACCAATATTAGGTATTCCAATAGCAAATATTAATTTATCTAACGTTGTATTTCTACTTTGCTCTATAGCGTTTAATATATTATTTGTCTTTTTTTCTTTGAAGTTCTCAAGCGCCAATAAATCCTCTTCTTTTAAGGAATATATATCTATAAAATGAGACAACTTCTTTTCGTTATATAAAGCCTCTAGCGTCTTTTCAGATAAGCCTTCAATATCCATTGCATCTCTTGATACAAAATGAGACATAGCAGAAATTACAGCTGGAGCACAATTTTTATTTGTACATTTAACAAAAACACCATTCCATTCAACTTTAGAACCACATGCTGGACAAACAACAGGAGCAACAACATCAACTGACTTATCTGTATGCTCAGCAATACCTGTTATTTCAGGAATAACATCATTTGAACGTCTTATAAATACTCTTGAATTAATTTTAATATCTTTTCTCTTTATTTCGCTGTAATTAGATAAAGTTGCTCTAGAAACAGTTACCCCCGCAAGATCAACAGGATCTAATATCGCAATAGGGTTAATTTTGCCAGTTCTTGACACTTGCCAAATTACATCTAATAAAGTTGTTGTTACTTCTTCTGCAGGAAACTTAAATGCCATTGCCCATCTTGGGAATTTTTCAGTAAAACCTAAAACTTCTCTTAATGCTGTATCGTTTACTTTTATTACCGCTCCATCAATTAAAAAATCTAGTTTTGGACGTTTTTCCTGTATATTATCTAGAGATTCTATAAGTTGATTTTTATCGTCTGTTAATAAGTAATAATCGGAGATTTTGAACTTATTTTCCTTAAGGAAATCTATCATTTCCTTTCCAGAAGCAAACTCCCTATCTTCAATATAATTAACGTTATAACAAATTACTTCAAGTTTTCTTTCGGCGGTTACTTTTGGATCTAAATTTCTAATTGCACCAGCAACGCCATTTCTAGCATTTTTTAAAGGAACAACACCTTCCTTCTTGTTATATTTCTCAAGTTCAGAAAGTCTCATTATGCCTTCACCTTGTACTTCAACTGTGCCTAAATAGCCAATAGATAAAGGGACGCATCTTATTGTCTTAACTTGTTCTGTTACATCTTCTCCTTCTATTCCATTGCCTCTTGTTGCAGCACGTACAAGTTTGCCCTCTTTGTATAACATGTTGATTGTAAGACCATCAAATTTATATTCTAAGCTGCATAGTGGCATCTTATTTCCATTTAATTTCACAAGTTTATCTAGCCACTCAGATAGAGCTTCTTTTGTTTGACATTTATCTAAAGAATACAATCTTCCTAAATGCTTTACTGTATTAAATTTTTTAAGCGATTTATCCCCAACTCTTTGCGTAGGAGAATCATCTAAAACTACGCCTGTTGCTTTTTCTAAAGCAAGCAATTCATCGTATAATCTATCATACTCAACATCCGCAACTGTTGGGTTGTCTAAAGTATAATATTGATACGAATATTCATTTAATAGTTTTACAAGTTCATGCATTCTATCCATAATTCACCTATTTAACAATTTCTATTGGAGCTAGTCTTAAATTAAACTTTTTAACACCTAAAACTGGGAATGAAATATCTCCATTTTCCCCACTAATAGCAACGATTGTTCCTTCTCCATACCTTGCATGCTTTATAGTTTGTCCAACTTTAAATACGGAAACATCCTTATTTACAGATGGAGTAATTTGCGTTTTAGCAAAAGATGGTGTTGGCCTTGCTGCTATTTTTGAAAAATCTATTGTTGTCTTTCTTGTATCTCTTCCTAACTCTTGACTGCTATATTGAGATATATTCGTTCTAATCAATTCCGCCTCTTTTAAAAATTGAGATGGAATACTTGGTTGCTTTTGACCAAATCTATATCTTTCTCTAGTATAAGTAAAAGTAAGTTTTTCTTTAGCTCTAGTTATAGCCACATACATGATTCTTCTTTCTTCTTCGATTTCTTCAGGAATTGTGCTCGATCTTAAAATTGGGAAGATACCATCTTCACAGCCAGCAATATACACACATGTATATTCTAGCCCTTTTACCCCATGAACAGTGGCAATTGTAACTAAATCGTCTGCGCCCTCTTCTTCTTTATCATCAGAAGATAATAAAGTTACAGACTGCAAATATTCGGATAGTGACGAATGTGGATTGTCTTTGTAGTACTCTTTAGCAGATGAAATTAATTCGTTGATATTTTCTAATCTTGTTATATCTTCATCTTCATCCTTATTATACATTTGGCCAAAATCTACAACCTCATTAACATAGTCTATATAGTCATCAAGTGGTATATCTCTTTTTTCTACCATAGAATTAACAAGCGCAGAAAATGGTTGAACTCTTTTATATGTAGATGCTGGCAAATCTAATTCGTCTATTCGCCTTATTCCTTCAAATAAAGATAAAGACTTTGCCTTAGCTGCTTGTCTAACTTTTTCTACAGCTCCATCTCCAATTCCTCTTTTTGGAACGTTTATAACCCTTAAAAGACTTTCTTCATCTGCAGGATTAGAAATAAAATTCAAATATGCCAAAAAATCTTTAACTTCTTTTCTTTCATAGAATTTTCTTCCACCAATTAACTTGTATGGAATGTTATATAAAAGTAGAGCATCTTCAATACTTCTTGTTATTGATGTAGTTCTAACTAATATGGCAAAATCTTTGTTTTGATAATTATTGTATCTTTTTAAAGAAATAATTTGCCTTGCAATATAGTCCGCTTCTTCTCTTTCATCATTAAGCTTTATGCAGTCTACCCTAACGCCGTCAGATCCATTTGTCCAAAGCTCTTTTCCCATACGCAAGTTGTTGTTTTTAATAACTTTATTAGCAATACCTAAAATAGCTTTTGTACTTCTGTAATTTCTTTCAAGTTTGAAAACTTGACATCCCAAAAATTCGTTTTTAAAACGCCTAATATTTGAATAGTCTGCACCTCTCCAGCCATATATACTTTGATCATCATCGCCTACTACAAATACATTTTGGAACTTCATTCCAAGAAGTTTTAAGATTAAATATTGAATTTTATTTGTGTCTTGAAACTCATCAACATGAATATATTGATATCTATTTTGATATGAATCTAATACATCTGGTCTTTCTTTAAACAACCTTAGAGTCATAATTAAGATGTCGTCAAAGTCTAAAGCATTATTAATGACTAATTGCTTGTTATATTCCTCAAATATTTCTTTTATTTTTGCGCCTTTTTCTGTACCCATCAATCTAATTGAATAGTATTTATCTGGGGTAAAATCAAAATTCTTTGCATAGGAAATATGATTTCTTACTTCTTTTACAAAGTTTTTCGAAACCTCTTCATCATCTTGATATTTTTCTTTGATTATTCTTTTTACAAGTTGATTTGAAGTATCATCATCATAAATTGTAAAGTTTTTTGTAAACTCACCTAATGCCTCTATATCTTGTCTTAATACCTTAGCACAAAAAGAGTGAAATGTAGATATTTGAAGGTTAGATTGCCCTGTAACACCTTCTATTCTATCTTTCATTTCTTGTGCAGCTTTATTTGTAAATGTAATTGCAAGAATGGAATATGGACTGACACCCATTTCAATCAAATGAGCTATTCTATAAGTCAACACTCTTGTTTTTCCCGAACCTGCCCCAGCTAAAACTAATACTGGTCCTTCTGTCGCAAAAACAGGTTTTAATTGTTCTTCATTTAATAATTTTTTATAATCTATCATAGTAGGGATATTATAGCATAAGAAAGTGGCTTTAAGGACAAAATATATGCATTATTTTTATAAAAATTAAATGCGTTTATGTCGGGCTTAATTCTTTATAGCATAAAAATAAAGCCAAGGTTGAAATCGCTCAACTTTGGCTTTGCTGATATATACAATTTTTCCCGTTTACTTCCGGTTTTCTTTGTTCCACCCACTACCGGCCTAAAAGGCGATATATTTGGAGGATTATTATATCAACTAAAAGAGTGTCCATAAAATGAAATAGCTACTGCTCACATTTATTTTCTCTTTTATTTTAGTTACAATTACGTTTTCTCATCTTGTTTTTGTAAGTTTAACCCTTCGTAAAAACCGTTTCGATTTCCGAAATAATCGGTAATCATAAATAACGACGTGTTAATTACATATAAAACTTTATCTTTTGTTGCCAATTTTCTTTCTTCGGATAATATATTCGCAGAATCCGAATAGCTTGAATACTCTTTATAATTCGGCTTATTCCACTTTTGTCCGCAAATCAAATTCAACTTATATAAATTTTGGAGAATCAATAAAGAAAATTCTTCCTTGGTATATTTATCGATATGCTTGCTGCACAATTTTTTCTTTGCTACATGCTTTTTGTAAGACGATAACTTTGAAATCGAAACTGTTGCCGAAGCATACTCGTCTTCGAAATAATCGTCGCAATCGCGATAAGATTCCATCATCGGATAATTGATATACAGTTTCCCTATCGACGGATCGGTTTCATCGACAAAATAATTCGCCATTTCGGATAATTTATCCAAATTAGTAAAAACAATTTTCTCTTGTGTACGGGTTTCATTTTTTCTGGCATGGTGAGCGTCACAGTCAAAAATCAAGTATGTATAGGCAAATTTTTTTGACAACATTTCCTTTTTGTTCGGATGAATTTCGGATAATACATCTTTTATATCTCCGTTGAAATCGATTTCTTTCATCTTTTTATAAAGCGAATAGATATTCGTTTCAAGGCAGTAGATGTCAAATTTTAATCCGAAAACATCCGACAATCTGTTGAAGAAATGTGGCTCGGTTTTAGAGCCTTCAACAATAATCAGAATATTGCTTTCCATTATTCGTTAAACGCCCCGTTTATATACATTTTTTCAAGATTATGCGCTTCGCGGATCTCTTTATCCGTAGAATTAAATAAACTGCTTATTCTGTTTGTGGTCATAATGTAGCAACAGTCAGGTCGGGTCAGTTTATTTTGCATTAAATATGTGTTATGCGAGGTTAAAAGAGTCTGAAAGTTTTTGTTTTTATTTAATCGCAATACAATATTCTCTGCCGATTCGTAATGGAAAAACGCATCGAATTCATCTATAAACAAGAATGAAATTTTATCGAATGCCGTTATGCTCCAAATGAAATATAAGAACTGCGACATCGTGCCGGTAGACGCAATCGAAACAAACGACGTTTTCTTGCCGGTTGGAAATTTTGCCATAAGCTCATGAACGCCGTTATTATTACGCCATTCAAGATTATAATGTAAATCATTGTCGGCAAGAAATTTTTCAAATTCATCCTTTTTACCACTTTCATACAAACGCTCTACAAGTGCGGCTCCGCCGTTTGAAAAGCCGCAGTACGCGTTACCGTCGCTTAGTCCGCGATACCATAACATATTTTCGACAAATATCATCATTTTATAAAGCAGAGATTCCTGATTTGTGGGAGTATTTCTATAAATATATTTCAAAACCGAAAGTCTGTTATCCAAAAGTTCGATTTTAAGATTACCCACTAAATCATTGTCTATAAAATTGTTCTTCTTATCAAAATAGTTATAGTAAAGGACTTCCTTATTATTGATTGTCAATTTTTCGTCAATCAAATAAAAAGAATCTCTTTTTTTATATTCGTAAACAACTTCATCATCGTCAAATACAAAACAATACTTAAATTCCGCATATTCTTTATCCGAATCGAGGTTCAAATAATTGCTAAGATACTGTAACGGCATTCTCTCCTTATCGGTAAGATGTAATACAATATCAAACAAAGCAATACCAAGATTGCTTTTACCGATGCCGTTTTTACCGTAAATAATACCTTTATTGACAATAGAGTTTACAACAAGATTTTTATTGAACTCATATTCTCTTGCAGTCAAATCAAATACAAGGCGATTTTTAAAGCCCTTAAAGTTTTCAACCTCAAATCTTTTTAACATATCAATACCAAACCTAAACAATTTATTTTTCATTGATTATACCACCCAAAATATTATCTGTCAAATATTGCCGTAGAAAAATTACGGTTTCGTAAAATATTTACGACAATATTATACTAATAAAAAAAATTATTTGTAAAAGTAAATTCCAGTTGTCGTATTAAACAAAATATTTTTCCAGCAGCTTATCTATTTCTTTAACTGACGCTACTTTATATTCATTAAAATTATTCTTATTATCTATTAATTTTTCAATATTATTCTTTACAATTTTTTCCTCTTTTGATGTGCATTTTATTTGAGTAAATGGAATTGTATCTACTTGCATTGTCCGCTCTAGTTCTATGTATTCATCCGCTTCTAAACACAAACTGTTTTTAGAATACACACCAACAATAACTTTTTTCCCAGCATTTTTTATTGCCTTGATTAAATAGATGGCATCTAGTTCTGAACAAATCAAAAAAAATCCATCAATTAAACTATTTGACGATAAAGATAAACAAACATCAATAACTTGCCTTATATCAATCTTTACTTTCTTTCGATTTTGCAAAGTCAAAGCAATATCTGAAGAATTTTCTTTTATATAGGAATTAAAAGCACTGTGCCTTTTTTGATTAAAACCATAAAACTTAGAATAGACAATCTCTCCGTCTATTTTTTGTAATGCCAAATTGAAACTTTCAAAAGAAATATTTATCGAATTTAAATCTACATATAACGCATATCTCATATAATCCCCCAAACGATTATTTATTAATATATATGCGTTACTTTACTCCTCTTTTATTAAAAAATAGATATTGTTGGGCAATCCCTGCATATTTACCAAAATCTTTAAGAAAATCTTTTCTCATTCCTTCTACTGAATTTTCTTTTTTATATAAATCTACATAGACTTTCTTAATCCAGGTATCCACAGGAAAAACATCATATTTGTTATATCCAAATAGCAATATGCAATCTGCAACCTTTGGTCCAACACCACTTAAAGTCATCAGTTCTTGTCTTGCTTTTTCTGTATCCATTTCAACGAGTTTTAAAGCATCAAAATCCGTATATAATCTTTTTGCCGTATCTAATAGGTAACTTGCTCTATATCCAAGCCCTATTGACTTATAAAACTCTTCTTGTTGACTCGCAAGTACATCAATAGATGGGAACGCATATTTATCTGAGTCTATCTTCTCACCTAAAGCTGTACACAATTTGTCGATTATTCCTTTAATACGAGGAATATTATTATTTGCAGAAATAATAAATGAGAAAATCATTTCAATTGGATTTTGCTTCAAAATTCTAAGTCTACATTCACTGCTTGGTAATAATTTGTTAATTTTCGGATTAGATTTTAATTGATTAAGAATTTCGTCATAATTTTCATCTAAAGCAAAATATTTATAAAAATAATCTACATCATTTGTAGAAATAATAAATGAATCACCTTGCTTTTCTATAAGTGCATATTTATTTAGTGAATAAACCTCATATAAATCATTGTTTAATTTTTTAAATCTAAATGTTTGCCCGCATTCTAGCGAGGCAAACACATCTAAATCCTTTATATTAACAACGAATTTTTCCATACTATAATTATACAAAAATCGTTGAACAAAACAAGTCAATAACTTTACAATTTTTAAATAGTATACATACCTTTATATTCGTTGTATTTTTCCTTAAACTGCTCACTTTGATATTTATATTTGTTTATATTTTTATGAGTATTCATATTAGATTTTTTACCATCAATAATACAACCTGCTATGTTTGCACAATGATCAGATATTCTTTCTAAGTTTGTCAATATATCTGACCAAACAAAGCCTAAATCAATGCTGCATTCTTCTTTTTGTAGTCTAATAATATGTCTATCTCTTAAGGCAAGTTTTAACTCGTCTACAACTTGCTCTAAAGGCTCTACTTCCATTGCTTCAGAATCATCATTTTTAACAAGAGCATCAAAGGTTATATTCCAAACATTTCTAACAGCTTTTGATAAAACTGTTAATTCCTCTATTGCTTTTGGAGAGAATGCCATGCTTTTTGAAATTAGTTCTTCATTAGATTCTGCTAGATTTAATCCGTGATCTGCAATACGCTCTAAATCACCGATTATTTTCATGTATTCTCCAGCCATCATGCTTTCGTATTCTTCAAGTTCTTTAGAACTTAACTTAACTAGATATGTTCCAATAACATCCTCAAGTTTGTCCGTTTCGTCTTCATATTGTTTTGTCTTTTCTATGCACGAAGTTCTACTGATAAGTCCATCTAACGATTCACATAGTGAATCTCCAGCTTTTTTTGCCATTTCAACAATCTTTAACTTAGTTTGTTCAAGTGCAATTGCTGGTGTTATTAATAATCTATCATCCAATGTTTGAACCTTTTCTTTTCCCTTTCCTTCCGGAAGAAGAATATTTACAAGTTTTTCAAGCAATTTACCCATTGGGAAAATAATTATTGTGCTAAATATGTTAAATGCTGTGTGAACTATAGCTATACCGACAAGTGAAGCAGACTCATCTAATAAAGGTAATTTAACGGCATATTTTATAATTATAAATATAACCATAAAGATTATTGTTCCAAATATATTGAAAAATAAGTGAACCAAGGATGCTCTTTTTGCATTTTTATTAGCGCCAATTGCAGATAGTAATGCCGTAATACAAGTTCCGATATTTTGACCTAATATAATTGGAATGGCTGCACTATATGATATTTGTCCTGTTATTGCAAAAGCTTGAAGTATTCCAATTGATGCTGATGATGATTGAATAACTGCAGTAACTAAAGCTCCAACCAAAACCCCTAAAATAGGGTTTTCAAATGCGATAAATAAATGTTTAAATGTCTCATTATTTTTTAATCCAGAAACAGCTCCAGACATTGTTTCCATTCCAAACATTAAAGTAGCAAAGCCTAGCAATATCATGCCAGTATCTTTTTTCTTGTCTTTCTTTGAAAACATTACTAAGACAATTCCAACTAAAGCTAAAATTGGAGAAAATGAGGAAGGCTTTAATAACTTAACAAAAATATTTGAACCGCTAATTCCTGTTAAACTCAATAGCCAGCTTGTAACTGTAGTACCAATATTCGCACCCATAATTACATTGATTGCTTGGGCTAAGTTCATAATGCCTGAATTGACAAAACCAACAACCATTACTGTCGTAGCAGATGAAGATTGTATTATTGCCGTAACACCTAAACCTGTCAATAATCCAACAAACTTATTGCTTGTTAGTTTTCCAATTATGTCTTTTAATTTGTCGCCTGCTCTTTTCTCAAGAAATTTGCCCATTACGTTCATTCCAAATAAAAATAATGCAAGTCCACCAATAAATGTTAGTAAATTAAATATATCCATAAAAAAACCTCATAAGTTCTTATGAATATAATAATTATTATATGTAAAATCTATATGCTAGGTTTGTAAGGGAATTGTAAAGTTTAGAAATTGATGATAAATCTTGAACCCTCATTTAATGTGCTTTCCACATTAATTGTAGCTTTATGTATTAACAAACCATGTTTAACAATAGATAGTCCAAGTCCAGTTCCACCCATCTCTCTTGAACGGCTCTTGTCTACCCTATAGAATCTTTCAAAAATTCTCTCTATATCTTCTTTTGCTATACCTATACCTGTATCGCTAATAATAACTTGTGGATGCAAATTAGCAGTATTATTTATTTCAACCAAAACACTTCCATTTTTTTTGTTGTATTTAATTGCATTGTCGCAAATGTTATAAATTATTCCATACAAGATGTTTGGTATTCCCATTAAAAAGCAGGAACTTCCTCTAAGTTTTAATGAAATATTTTTCTCATCCGCAACAGATTGCAAACTGTCTAATACATTTTGACAAAGAATATATATATCTATTCTTTCCTTTTTAACTTCAACAACTCCTGTATCTAATTTAGATAATTCAATAATATCCTCAACTAAATTTGACATTCTTCTAGATTCGTTATAAATAGTTTCTGCAAACTTCTTTATATCTTCACTTTGAACCATTCCATTTTTCATAAGTTCAGAATAGCCAGAAATAACATGCAGAGGAGTTTTTAATTCATGAGAAACATTTGCTGTAAACTCTTGTCTAAAATTGGCATTTTTCTCGATTTCTTCTTTATCTTTTTTCAATTGTATTTGCTGATAATTTAACCTTTCTAATAGTGGTTCTAATTCCTTGTAACACTTAACTGATTTAGGATCAGATATATCCATATTATTTAATGGCTCAACTATTTTTTTAGACAAACTAAAAGCAATGACAATAGATAGAATTATGGCAAGTAAAAACACAATGTATATTGGATAGAAAACTTTTATTAGCATATACCAAATACTATTTTGAGTTGTAGACAATCTAATAATAGTACCATCATCCAATTTTTGAGCAACATAGATATATTGTTGCAACATAGTATTTGAATATCTTGAACTTTCTCCATATCCGCTTTCTATGGCTTGCTTTATCTCTTCTCTTTCTAAGTGATTTTCCATTGAAGAGGTATCTGCAGCTGAATCATAAATAACGCTACCATCAGTTTTAATCCAAGTAATACGAAACTCCCCAAGCTCTAAATCATCAAAATAGTCAATTCCTTCTAATTCTACGCCTCTTGAAACCAATTGCATTTCATTTTTTAATTGATTGATTTGACTATCTTTTGAATAATAATAAAAAGTTATTGTCATTATGACAAGAACAGCCACAATTAATGAAACTGTTAAAATACATATAGAGTTAAATATTTTCTTCTTCAACTATCTTTACCATCCTGTAGCCAACGCCACGTAAAGTCTCTATACATGAACCAATCTCTCCAAGTTTGGTTCTTAGTGTTCCTACATGTACATCAACGGTTCTTGATTCTCCTACATAATCCATACCCCAGATTTGATCTAAAAGTTGATCTCTAGTAAAGACTATTTCTATGTTGTTTAAAAACAACTTTAATAAATCAAACTCTTTTAAAGTAAGAATAATCTTTTCCCCATTAACCTCAACTTGATGTCTATCTAAGTTCATTATAATAGGGCCATTTTTTAATTGAACTTTTTCCGTTTTATGACTTCTTCTCAAAACCGCTTTAATTCTTGAAATCATTTCCATCATTCCAAAAGGTTTTGTTAAATAATCATCAGCACCTAAATCAAGACCGATTACTTTATCATACTCAGTTCCTTTTGCCGTAGACATAATAACAGGAATGTTTTCATATTTTTCACTAGCTTTTAATTTCTTTAAAATTGCTATTCCATCTTCTCCTGGAAGCATAATATCTAATAATATCAAATCAGGCTGATTATCTTTAATTCTATCCCAAAATGGAGCGCTTTCTGAAAAGCCCTCAACTTCATAGCCAACAGAAGTCAAAGCATAAATAATCAAATTTCTTATTTCTTCTTCATCTTCTACGCAGTAAATTTTCATAACCCCTCCTGTTTGTAACTATTTTATAATATTTTTGTAAAAAATCGGTAATAAATATATCAAGTATTTGTAAAATAAAAAAAATATCTACATACATTGATGTAGACATTTTAATTTTTCCTTTAAAGTCTTATTATGACTTATACATTCTCTTACGAGCTTCTTCAGATTTTTCCTTACGTTTTACGCTTGGTTTTTTGTACTCTTGGCGAGATTTGATTTCCTTAATAATTCCATCACGACCAGCTTTTCTTTTGAAACGCTTAATAGCGCTATCCAAACTTTCGTTTTCACCAACCTTGATTGTAGCCATCTCTTATTTCGCCTCCTTCCTCGTAAAAGGTAATATTTTTTTCGTTAATGCATTATTAATTTATATTAATTGCATTTTTTTGTCAACAAATTAAATCCATAATCTTGCAAACTCGTGCCTAATTAACCCATTTTCTCAGATAATTGTTCGCCACCTATTAAATGAATATGTAAATGTGGAATGCTTTGACATCCATCTTGGCCCTTGTTAGATACAATTCTAAATCCATTATCCATATGCAATATTTCTTTAGCAACAACGCCAAGCCTTTTTATGCATTTTCCAAGTGTTATTGCTTGTTCTTCACTCATTTCTGTAATATCTGGATAATGATCTTTTGGTATCATTAAATAGTGAATCTTAGGATAACCACATATATCTTTTATAACAATCATATCTTCATCTTCGTATATTTTTGTTGTTGGAATTTCACCTTTAATCATTCTACAAAATAGACAATCATCTTTTAACATTACTAAACCTCCTATTGACAAATAAGCATGTCATTTTCTATTTCTTTAGCTTCGCATTTTATTATATCATTAATTTTTGCTTCTTTTATTTTTACTCTAATGTATTCTTTAGAATACCCCTCATAGTATTCTCCGTTCTTTTCCTCAATCAAAACTTCAAGTGTTTTTCCAATCATAGATTGAAGGTATTTCCTCTTGCACTCTTTTTCTACCTCATAAGCTTGTTTCCATCTTCTTTTTGAAATCTCTCCAGATAAAGGCTTATACTTAGCAGCAAGTGTTCCTTCTCTTTTTGAGTATGGGAAAATATGTATACTTGAAAAAGAAACTTCTTTTATAAAGTTTAATGTGTTTTTAAATTGCTCTTCTGTTTCTGTTGGAAAAGCCACAATTAAATCTGTAGTTATCGCTGCATCTGAAAAATATGAGCGAATAAGATGCACTTTTTCTAAATACTCTTTTGTGGTATATTTTCTATTCATCCTTTTTAGAACTTCATCATCTCCGCTTTGCAAAGACAAATGAAACTGAGGACAAAAATTCTTTAATTTACTGCAAGCTTGTAAAAACTCATTTGTAATAATACTGCACTCTAGAGAGCCAAATCTTATTCTGCAATCTATATGTGTTAGCCTATTTAAAAGCTCAACCATATTTGTTCCTATATCTAAACCATACATAGATACATCTATACCAGTTATAACCATCTCTTTTGTAGTTTTAGCTACTTCTTCACATTCTTTTACAACTGAATCTATGCTTCTAGATCTACTTCTACCTCTAACGTATGGAATTAAGCAATATGAACAAAATCTATTACATCCATCCTGAATTTTTAAAAAAGCTCTTGTTCTATCTATAATTGGAGAAAAATCGTCTTCATAATCTTTTGGCAAAGTTTGCTTGCTAATTCCTTCTAATTCAAAAGAATCTATTAAACTCATCTTGTTTGCAGAGCCAATAACATATTGCACATTGTCTTTTTTTATAAATTGTTCTGGATTATTTTCAGATGCGCAACCACAAACAAAAATCTTTGCATCTTTATTGTATTTTAAACATCTTTCAACACATTGACGAGATTTTCTTTCAGCTTCATTTGTTACTGCACAAGTATTTAGTATGTAAATATCCGCGTATTCTAGATTTTCAGATACCTCATATTGCTTTAATCTTAAAGCTTTAACCATTGAATCGCATTCATATTTATTAACCTTACAACCAAGGTTATATACTACTACTTTCATCTAGATAATTCTCCAATTTCATACATAACCAAAGTTTGAGCAACAATAGCTGCAGTTTCACATCTTAATATTCTTTTTCCTAAAGAAACTATCTTTGCACCTTTTTTCTTTGCTTTTGCAACTTCTTCCTCACAAAAACCGCCTTCTGAACCTATAATAATTGCTATTGATTTTGCATTTTTTAGATTTTTTATTCTAGATATTTTGCCAACTTGAGCATGTTCATAAGGCATAATTATTATCTCAGAATCAATCGAATCAAGCATTTGATCAAAATCCATTAATGAAGATATTTCCGGTAATTGTGCTCTTCCGCACTGTTTACAAGCTTCAAGTGCAATCTTTTCTAATCTTTCTTTTTTAAACTTAGTTTCATTTGTATATTGAGACAAAAATGGGTTAATAGTTGCAACTCCTAATTCAACGCACTTTTGAGTAATTAAATCAAGCTTGTCCCCTTTTGGCAATGCTTGATATAAATTAATCTTTACATCTGGAACTGCTTCATTTTTCTCTACATAATCTATTCTTGCTTTAGCAGATTTTTTATCTATAGAACAAATTGTACATCTATAATCTAAACCATCATTTAAGCACACAATTATTTCATATCCAACCTTATAGCGTAGCACTTTAACCATATGGTTAAATTCTTCTCCATCTATGATTATGTAGTTATCGTATGCTTTATCGTTATCTATAAAAAATCTTCTAATTTCCATCGCTGTAAGATAGTTTAAATGCTACCCATTCTCCTTTGTTCATTCTTTGAAGAATTCTATATCCATGTGAAAGGTAACATTGTTTAACAGCATCCTCATAAATATTTAAAATTCCTGAAATAATAACAATTCCATCTTTATTTACATATGTTTTCAAATCTTTTGCAAGTATTTGAAGAACATCAGCAGTTATATTTGCTAAAACAACGTCATAATTATTCTTAGCATTTTTTAGCAAATTGGAATTTGCCACCTTGATTATATCTTCAAAATGATTAATTTTTACATTTTCCTTAGCTGCCTTTACTGCAACATCATCAATGTCATATGCTTCAACGTCTTTTGAACCAAGCGCCGCAGCGGACAAAGCTAAAATGCCTGATCCTGTGCCTACATCGATAACTTTTTTATTTATCATGCCCACATCTTCCATTAACTCTAAGCACATTCTTGTTGTTTCATGCTCTCCGCTTCCAAAAGCCATTCCTGGGTCCATGGATATTACCACTTCGTTTTCTTGCTTTTCGTATTTTATCCAAGAAGGAACAATAACTAGTTTTCCTGCATGAATTGGCTTATATGATTTTTTCCAGTTATTAAACCAATCATCATTTTCAACTTCATCTATTGTCATTTCTAATGAACCTAGATTGAACACACTTTGTTTTTTTAATAAATCGATTCTCTGATTTATTTGAACTAAAGCATTATCGATTTCGCTTTCAGCAAAATATCCTTCTACTTTTACAATCTCGTTTTTTTCTAATTCTTCTTGATTGATATAATCCCAAAATTGATAAGTTTGAATCAAATTAATTAAATCTTCTTTGTCATAGATACAAACACCTTGATTTGAATAATCTTGAATAATGTCAGCAACAAGTTCTGATGCTTCATGTGTTGTACTAATTGTCAATCTTTTGATCATTACTTGTATTTTCCTTTTTAGTTTTTAGCATTCTTCTAACTATTTTAATAATAAATATGACAATTGCAATAATTACAATGGCAAATATTATATACAAAATTATATCGATGTATTGTGAGCAAAAATATGATAATAAAGTCATTATTATACAAGCTGTTAAATCGCCTACTGTTATAACAAGTAGATTTTGCCAGAAAGACAATTCCAAAAATGTTCCAATAGCACTTCCTGTCCACACACCTGTCATTGGAACAGGTACTCCTACAAAGCAATAAAGTCCGATCATCTTTCTCTTAGTAATTTGCGAGGTATCGTACTGCTTTGCTTTTTCAATTACATTATTTGCCTTTCCTTTAAATCCATCCTCAACAGCTTCAACCAATGATTTAAACAATTTAAATTTCTTCAACCAATTCATAATTGGATGTAATAGAGCAAGTAAAATTGGTCCAACAATAACAGAGCCAGCAAAAGCAAGAGCAAATGCATAAAAAGCATTCATACCCATAGCAATAGCTAGCGGAATAGATCCTCTAACCTCAACAAATGGAATCATAGAAACAATAAAAATTGTTACATAATCATTTCCTATGAGTTGTCTAAAAAAACTTACAATAGTTTCTGCCATACTTGCCCTCTTTTTTCACTATGGATTATATTCTAAATACTTGATTTTAGTCAAATAATGTATATAAAATAAATATATGCAAAAAATTTTAGGACAATTACGAAGAGCAATTAACGACTATAATATGATCCAAGATGGAGATAGAATCGCCGTTGGAATATCTGGCGGAAAGGATTCAATTGCCCTTTTAACTGCACTTGCTCAATATAGAAAATTCTCTCCGGAAAAATTTGATATTGTCCCAATAAATATATCAGTTGGCTTTGACGGAGTTGATGAAAACGAAGTAGAAGCTTGCAAAAAATACATCCATGATTTAGGGCTTGAATTAATTATAGAAAAAACTCAAATTAAACAAATTGTATTTGACGAAAGAAAGGAATCTAATCCTTGCTCTTTATGCTCAAAGATGCGTAGAGGTGCACTTAACACGGTTGCAATTAGTCACAATTGCAACAAACTTGCTCTAGGTCATCATGCGGACGATGTAATTGACACATTTTTATTGTCTTTAATCTACGAAGGTAGATTATCTACTTTTGCTCCAATAAGTTATATGTCTAGATCTGATATGACTCTTATTAGACCTTTTATATATGTTTTGGAAAAAGAAGTTAAGAGTGTGACAAAAAAATACAACATGCCAATTATTCATAATCCATGCCCTGAAGATAAGCACACACAAAGAGAAGAAGTAAAAGAATTAATAGATATGATAGAAAACAAATTCGGCTACTGCAAAGACAGAATGCTTAGTGCTATTTATAATCCTGAAAGAAATAATTTGTGGGATAAATACAAAAAATAATACATTTTATTGCTTACTATCATTTACGATATCATGCGTTTTTTGCATGATTTTTTTTTACATATTTTTTTCTTGTAGCTTCTCCGCCTCTTATATGTTTTACATTGAAATTATAATCTAATATTTCTCTTACCATTTTATAAAGCTCTTTGTTATGTTTTTTAAGTCTAATTGATATATCTTTATGTATTGTGCTTTTTGAAACATTAAAGTGTTTAGCTGCATATCTTAAAGTACATTTTTCATCTAAAATATACCTTGCAACTTGTTCATATCTACAATTAACCATATGCCCCTCTTTAGTATTTTATTTGTGCATATGAACAAATATGCATATAGGCATATTTTCAGTTTAAAATAAGTTTTTTTGCCTTTATGACAATTAAGCAAAATTAAATGCTTTTCATATGGGTAAAATTATATTGATTTATAAAAATTATTTATATATAATATATAAGACTTGTTCGCACGGGCAAGTTATGTGTACGAAAATTAATTTTAATTAAATATAGGTGGTTTAAATGTTTAAGAAAAACAAACTGTTATTAACTGTATTAACTCTTATCATTTGCATAACAATGATATTTACTCTTGTTGCTTGTAAAAATGATGAGAAAGAAACAGACGAAACAGAAGAAACTATTGAACAATTATTTACTAATGGTCAATTTACTGAAGTTTCTTCTGATTCAGAGTCTTATCCTAAGGCTCCATCAAAATGGACGGCTACTCCTGGATCTACAAGTTCACAAACAGATTTAAAAACTCCACAATCTAGTGATGATGTTTCTAAGGGCGTTGTAGATGTAAGTAAATACACAATCGGCAATGGTAATCCAGGTAAAGCTGATAATTCTTTTGATAACAAAATGCTTATGATTAACAATATTACTGCTACATCATATGCATATGTTTCAGATAGCATTTCTTTAGATAAGAAATCTTATTATAAATTAACATTCTATGTTAAAACATCTGACCTTTCTTCATATGGTGCTTATGCATATGTTTTAAGCGATGCTTATGGTGCTTTTGAGAATATTGATACAGATGGTAAATGGGAACAAAAAACTATTTACTTACGTACTCCAGAAAGCGAATCAGCTTCTATTAAATTAAGCTTAGGTCTTGGAACTGGTAATGCTAAATACGGATACTTAACTAAAGGTTATGCTTATTTTGATCAAGTTGTTCTTGAAAATCTAACTGAAGTAGAAGATGATGATACTCCATTTAGCGAATCAGACTTCAACGCATTAGAAGAAACTGAATCTTTGATCAAAATTGATTGCAGAACAATAAATACAACTTTTGATTATACTTCAAATCAAAATGCTGCCCTATACACACCAGCACAATTAACAGGTAAAGGTGGTACAGGTTCCGGCACAGCTGCTTCAACTGGTTCTACTTATGTTGAAAAAGGAATTTTAGATATTGCTCAAAATCCAACATATAAATTCGCTGGTTACAGCGCTGATGCTATAGCAACAGATAAAGCTACAGGTTCTATCGGAAATAGAATGTTATGCATCAATAACATTAAATCTACAGCTTATGGTTATAAAGATAATAATGGTTTATACATTGAAAAAGATAAATATTACAAAATCACATCTAAGATTAAGACTTTAGTTGGCGAAGGATCAGGAGCTGTTGTTAGACTTGTAAACTCTTCTTCTGAAGAACTAGTTGCATTAAACAATTTAAACACATCTGGAACTTGGCAAACTGTTGAGTTCTATGTAAAAGCTAACGCTTATACATCTAATACATTAAACATTGAATACTGGAATGGTTTCGGTGGACAAGGTGATGGAAAATGGACTGCTGGTGCTGCTTTCTTTGATGATTTAACATATGAAATCATTGATCAAGCTACTTATGATTCAGCTGTTTCTTCTACTTATGTAGGTAAATATTCTTATGCTACTCCAGAAGGAACATTAATCGACATGACTGCATCATTATTAAAGTCTACTCAATATGAAAAATCATTCTTAGACGGAGAAAACTTAAAGTACACAACAACATCTATTGTTAATACAGAAGAAGCTGGAGCATTTAAGGGCGCAGATGCCACCTATTTCAATACCCTTAAAATTGATAACACAAAACCAACAGCGTTCTCTATGTCTTCAATTTACAAATTGACAATGGACGGAAAAAATGTTGACGAAACAAATAAAGAGGTATTTAAAATCTTACCTAATACTGCTTATGAATTGACATTCTGGGCTAAGACAACAAACCTAACAGAAGGTGCTTCAGCAAAAATTGCTATCATTTCATATAATCCAGATAAACAAGATGATTATGATAATGCTGTAAGCGAAATTCAAGCTATTTCTTCTATTAATTCTGATACATTAACAGATTATGTAGATGAAAACCACTCAGGATATACAAGATTCTCAGTATACATTTTAGGTGGTGCAAAAGATACAACATATGCTGGTATATCTATCACTTTAGGAACTGGCACAAATTCTCTACAAAGCGATTCATTCGTAATGGGTCAATTATATGTATCTAATATTAGAATGCAACAAATTTCATATTCAGATTACTCTTCTGTATCTACATCTACAGTTGTATTTAAAACTTCTTTAGGTGGTTCAGGAAACTCTGGAGAATTATCTTCTAATGGTAACTTCACTTATATTGATTTATCTAATACAAATACATTGTATAAAGATTCATTATCTCATATTTGGAATACTGAACAACAATTAATTGGAACTGCTGTACCAAAAGATTGGTCTATAACAAACTCTGCTGCATTAGCAGTTAATGGTGGTTCTTCAAAAGCGGGTGTAATTGATGTTAATTACTATAACTTAGCTTCTATTGAAGCTGGATTAACAAAAGAAAACATATTCAGCACTATGTCATCAACATATGATAAAGAAAAACATCCAAATGTTCTATACATTGATGCACAAAATGCTACATCTATTGGATATAAATCTTCATCAATTACTTTAGATGCTAAATCATACTACATGATAAGTGTTTATGCTAAAGCTGTTTCAGGAACATTCTCAATTGATGTATCAAGAACAAATATTTCAGATCCATCTACTTCAGCTGCTCAATATACAACAGCTCAAGTTGGAAATGGTTGGAATTTATATGTATTCTATATTCAAACTGGTGTTACAAGTTCTTCAGTTTCTGTAGGTCTATATGCTGGTTTCCCTGGAAATACAGCTCCGGATGCGAATAGAAATGCTGTTTTATTCACACAAGCAACATACACTGTTATTTCTGAAAATGTTTATAACAATGCTGTTGACTCTATAAAAGAAGCTGATATGTCAAACACATCAACAATTCAATATAGATCAAAATATGCTAATTACATTTATGCTACAGACACAATGGATAATACATCTTCATCTACTACAGAAGAATTAGTATCCCCTTCTAACTGGACAGGTGCTGCTGTTGATTCTTCTGCTTCAACAACTGATGATGATTTAGCAAAAGGTGTATTTAACCAAACACAAAGCAACTGGTCAGAGTTAAATATTAAACCAGATACAGATGAGTTTGTAGAAAATGTTCTATATAGCGACATTAATAGAACTGGAGATAGCGTTCTTGTAATTTTCAACAAGAAGGATACTTCATATGGATATACATCAAATTCATTTACTCTTAAATCTAATAAATATTACAAAGTAAGCATTGATGTATTAACAAAAGATTTGAAATATGTTGATCCAGAAACAGTAGATACTTCTGTTGAAGCATATGAAAAATGGGTAGATAAAAAGTTATATGAAACAGCTACAATCACATTGACTATTAACAATAAGACATATACATTTGGTAAATCTTTAGCAAAAGAAGCTCCTACTTTTGAAGATACAGAAGAAGGAAACATTGAAAAGAATAATTATTATGCTGATGTAGATAGAATTGTTAATAATTCTAATGGTTGGAAGACATACACATACTACATTGCTGTTGCTGACGAAATTACAGAAACAATGACAGCTACATTAAAGATTTCTCTAGGTGGCAAAAATGTTTCTTACTGGCAATCAGGATATGTATTTATAGACAACTTTACTGTTGAAGATATTGAAGATGAAGCTGCATTTAATGCTGTTGCTCCTTCTGATGATTCTTTGACATATGGTAACGCTGCATACGATAAAGATGTTGCTTCTATAACATATAAGATCAACTTTACTTCTGAAGATGCTACTGCTGAAGCAGAAGTTGAAGAAGAGGAAGAAGAAACTACAAGCGATTCTACAGCAAAAGACTGGTTATGGTTATATATCACATCAGGTGTTATCGGTGGTGTAATTGTTATAGTTTTGGTTATTTACTTAATTAAGAAATACGCACCAAAGGGCGGAAAGAAGTTTAAGAAAGCTAAGACAAAGACAATTACAAAAGACTCAACTAGAGGTAAGTTCTCTAACTAAACTAAATCGGGGATTGAGATAATCAATCCCCTTCTTTTTTTATATTTATAGGTATTAAAATTCTCTGTCCAATAAATACATCATTTACCCCATTTATTTCCTTTAAAATTGATTCATCTATATTATATCTACTAGCTATCTTATTTAAATTGTCATAAGGCTTTACTATGTAATAAAACCCATCTATAGATTCAATATATAACCATTGCCCTTCATATATTTGAGTAGCATTATTTACACTTAATATCTTTTGTTTAGGCATATTAAATTTCTTTTCTAAATAATCTAACGTTTCATTTGGCAAAACTCTATGTATAAAATTCTTCATATTAAAGTATATTTTTTTACTAATCAAAATATTATACTTACATGAAGACATTCTTAAAATCTTTTTCCGTTGTTACCTTTTTTGCACTATTAACTCGATGCATATCATTTTTGTTTAAAATTTATCTTTCTAGAACTTTAGGAGCTGAAATACTAGGTTTATATCAAATTAGTTTATCTGTATTTATGCTTTTATCTTCTTTTTCTACAACAGGTATCCCTCTTGCTATATCGAGAATAACCGCCCAAGAAAGCATCACTAACAATAACAAAAAGATTTTTGCCTATCTCACCTCTGCTCTTGTTCTAGCGTTTGTACTATCTGCCCTTCCTTGTGCATTTATGTTAATTTTTCCAAATGCATTGAATTTTTTCTTTCAAGATACTAGATGCAGTAAAATCTTACTTGTTATGATGCCGTTATTTTTTACTGTAAGCATTTATGCTATTATTCGAAACTATTTTTGCGGCAAAAAAGATTTTAACATATTCTCAATAACAGAACTTTTAGATGAAATACTTAAAATTATTGTAGCTATAATCCTTTTTTCAACATCATGCTTTTTTATGATTGATAAATTATACACATATGCGCTTGCAATGGTAATTGGAGATGTTTTATTAATAATTGTAATAATCATTATTTATATAAAGAAAAAAGGTCGCTTTGCTCCTCCTATTTATTTTAATGAAATTATAAAATATTCAGCGCCTATATCTCTGCAGCGAATCATAGCAACGCTTTTATCTTCCTTTATTTCCATTACACTTCCATTTGAACTTGTAAATCAATGTGGTTTAAGTGTAAGCGAATCTACTGCTGAGTTTGGACGAGCAACTGCTATGGTAATGAGTCTTATCATGGCGCCAAATGCCATACTTGGTTCATTAAATATTATTTTAATTCCAGATATTGCGGAGCTATCTTACAAACACAGCAATTCAATTTTGTCACAAAAAATAAGTAAAACTATTTTATTAACTACATTTATTGCCTCTTTATTTTTATCCATATTCTTAGGCCTTGGAAATGAGCTTGGTGAGTATTTATATAAAGATAATAAAGTTGGTGAGTATTTAACTATTGCTGCTTTTATTGTCATTCCACAAAGCATAAACTTTTATCTTATATCCATTTTAAATACCACAAAAAATGAAAATAAATCCTTCTATACCTACGCTTTTTCATCGCTATTTTTAATTGCCATAATATTTATTACACCAAAATACTTAAATATCTATTCTTATTTTTGCGCGCTATTTGTTTTTCACCTTGTAAGCGCACTGTTAAATGGATATATACTCAACAAACAAATACCTTTTTCGCTTACTAGTTTAAAGTTGTCCATCTACATTATTTTATACTCAATAATTTGCGGCATAACTGCAAAATATATCTCGAATAAATTAAATATTCATATTCTTCTAAAACTATTAATTTTAGGCTTATTTGAACTTATTTTACATGCTATCCCATTGCTGATATATTCTTGTATAAAAAATAAGCAACCCATGCAAAAGATTTTATTACATAAATAGCATATGCTATAATTAATTGGGTTATCTTAATGGAGGAAACATGAATTACAACGAAACTATAGAATACATTAATAATGAATCAAAAAAAGGAAGTATTTATGGTTTAGATACAATAAATAACTTTCTAGACAAATTAAATAGACCAGATAGTGATTTAAATATAATAAGCATAGCAGGAACAAATGGTAAGGGCTCTACTTCAAGTTTTATTACAAACATCTTAATTGACGCTGGATACAAAGTTGGAACATTTAATTCCCCTGCTGTTTTTTCTTTTAATGAAACTTTTCTTATTAATGGACAAGCTGCATCAAACGAGTTATGCGCAAAATACATTAGCATGGTAAAAGAAGAAGTTGATAAACTTGTTAAAGAAAATTCTAAATATATCCCAACTTCATTTGAACAGCAATTTGCAGCAGCTTTATTAATGTTTAAAAATGAAAATTGCGATATCGTTATTTTAGAAGCCGGCATGGGTGGAAAAGATGATGCTACAAACTCAATTAAGGATAATTTGGTATCAATAATTACATCCATTAATTATGATCATACAGAATATTTGGGAGACACACTTGAAAAAATAGCTGAAAATAAATTCGGAATTGTTAGAAAAAATCTCATTACATGTAAACAAAATCGCAATATAATGAAGATTTTTAGAAAAGCTCATAATCTAAAAGTTTGCAAAGCTCCTGTGCCACAAATATCTACACTATCTTCTCAAACTTTCTTATATGGCTCAAGACAATACAAAATACAAATGATAGGTCTTCATCAACTAAACAACGCAGCACTTGCAATAGAATGCGCTAAATTTTTAAGAAAGAAAGGATTTAAAATTAAATACAAAAACATTACAAAAGGGTTATTTAATACAACGCTACCAGGAAGAATTGAAATTATAAACTTTAATGGTAAAAAAGTTATTCTTGATGGAGCTCATAATGTTGAAGCTGCAAAAGCTCTACACAATTGTATCAAGGCGCTAGTTTTTGATAACAAAACAGCACTTGTTTTTGGAGCATTTAAAGATAAAGATATAGATGGAGTTTTATCTAATATTGAATTTTTCGATTCTCCTATCTATATAGCATCTGCTCCAACTGAGCGTGGACTAGACCTTTCTTCTTTGAAAAATATTTGCTTAAAATATTATAAAAATGTTATAACTAATACTAGCATTTCTAATGCTTTGAAAAATGCATTAGACAGCGATGCAGAATATATAATTGTTTTTGGGTCTTTCAGTATTTTATCTGAAGCAAAAGCATATATAAGAGGAAACAATGGATAAGCAAAAGATTAAGGACGCAATCAATAATTTATTGCAAGCTATAGGAGAAGATCCTTCTAGAGAAGGCTTAATTGACACTCCAGATAGAGTTGCTCGTATGTATGAAGAAATACTTGCCGGATATAACGACGATGCTTCTATTCATTTAAGCAAGACATTTAATGTACAAACAAGTGATATAGTAATTGAAAAAGATATAATGTTCTCTTCAATGTGCGAACATCATTTAATGCCTTTTTTTGGAAAAATTCATATTGCTTATATTCCTAACGGAAAAGTTGTTGGTTTATCTAAACTTGCTCGCTGTGTAGAAACGTATGCTAGAAGATTGCAATTACAAGAAAAGTTAACAAGAGAAATTTGTGAAGCTATTATGACTCATTTAAAACCAATAGGTGCAATAGTTATTTGTGAAGCAGAACATACATGTATGACTTGTAGAGGCGTTCGCAAAATGGGATCAAAAACTATAACCTATTCAGTACTAGGCAATATGCCTCAATCAGATATCGATAAAGTATTTAGACTTATTAAAGAATGATTATTGGAAACAAATCTTTTGATAAAGGAACTCATATAATGGCGATTATTAACTTAACGCCTGATTCTTTTAATCCAGCTTCAAGATATAGCAAAGATGCTGTACTTGACAAAGTTGCACAAGTAATTAAAGATGGAGCTGAGGTTATCGATTTAGGAGCCCAATCAACAAGACCTGGACACATTCCTGTTTCTGAAGACGAAGAAATAGATAGATTGCTTCCTTCCCTTCAATTAATAAGAAAGAATTTTGATATTCCTATATCTGTTGATACATATTACCCTAAAGTTGCAAATGAAGCATTATACAATGGTGCTGATTTAATAAATGATATATGGGGATTACAATATGGCGATAAAACAATGGCAAAAGTCATTGCAAAATATAATGCTGCAACATGCATAATGCACAATGCAAATTCAAATGTTTATAACAATATGTTTGAAGATATAATCGCTTTTTTAAATAATTCACTAAAACTTGCTTTAGATGCAGGTATTGATAAAAATAAAATTTGTTTAGATGGCGGAATTGGATTTGCAAAAGATATTGATCAAAATTGGGATTTGTTAAATAATTATGACAAATTAAATGTACTTGGATATCCCCTTTTATTAGGAACTTCACGTAAGCGTATGTTTGGCGGAAATGTTGAAGATAGATTACAAGCAACACTTGAGAGTACTAAACTTGCTACAGAAAAGAATATTTTATTTGTTAGAGTACATGATGTAAAAGAAAACTACGAGGCAATAAGACAAGTTAATGGAATCAATAATTAAAATAGAAAAACTAAAAGTAAATGCATGTCATGGAGTATTAGATCAAGAAAAGATTAATCCTCAAGATTTTATATTTGATATAAATGTTTATTTTGATTTTATTGATGCAGCAAAAAAAGATGACATTAATCTTTCTATTTCTTATTGCGATATCATGCAAGATGTTATTGATTATACAAAAAACAATACTTTTAATTTAATTGAAACTTTATCATATAATCTTGCTTTATTAATATTAAATAAGTACAGTGCAATTACTAAAATAGAATTGACTTGTTCAAAACCAAATGCTCCATATGATGCAGATTTCAAAAATGTATCAACAAACGTAACTCTTGAATGGAAAGAAGCATATTTGTCTTTAGGTTCTAACCTTGGTAACAAGGAAGAGTATCTAAACAATGCACTTAAAGCATTAAACTCTAAAGAAATTAAATTAATTAAATCTTCTTCTATTTTATATAACGAACCTTATGGTGGAGTTGCAGATAAAGAGTTTGCAAATATGGCTGTAAAAATTAAAACTGTTTTATCCCCTATGCAACTGCTTAAAGCAATTCACAAAATTGAATTAGATAACGGTAGAGAACGTTTAGTTCATTGGGGTAATAGAACATTAGATATTGATATCATTTTCTATGAAGGCGTTACTTTAAATACAGAAGAGTTAACTATCCCTCATAAAGATTACAAGAACAGAGATTTCGTTTTAATTCCTTTAAAAGAAATAGCCCCACATCTAATTTAATATTATTTGAATATTACCAACTTGTTTTAACATACTATTGCTATGTTAACTATTTTTATTCGAACAATACTTATATATCTATTTTTGATTGTAGTAATGAGACTAATGGGTAAAAAGCAATTAGGAGAGTTACAACCATTTGAGTTTGTCATAACATTAGTAGCATCAGAACTTGCGTGTATTCCACTTTCAGACATGCAAACACCCCTATTTTATGGCTTTATACCAATTTTAACCCTTCTTTGCATGGAGATAATCGTTACAAAAATTGTTAAACACTCAATTAAAATGAGAAAAATTATAAATGGTAAACCTGTTATCGTAATAGATAAAGATGGGATAAATGTGCAAGCTATATCTAAAGTAGATATGACAATGCATGATTTACTAGAAGGCATAAGATCTCAAGGTTACTCCTCACCAAAAGAATTAGAATTTGCAATTGTTGAAACTAATGGCAATATTTCATGCTTCCCAAAAGCTGAGTATAAGCCAGCAACTGCAAAAGACGTCAATGGAGATTTATCTAATCCTCTTATTCCATACACAATAATAAGCGAAGGAAAGCTCTTAAGCGATAATTTAGACAAAATTGATGTCTCTAAAGATTTTGTTAACACCCTACTTAAAAACAATAATTTAAGGCAAAAAGACGTTCTATTTTTAGCAATTGATGAGCAAAGCTATTATCTTCAACCTTTAAAAGGAAAATACATCGAAGGACAAAATAGTGAGGTATAAATGAAAAAAACAATTTTTGTTATTATTTGTATATTAGTAATTATTGGCATAGGAGTTGGCGAACAAATATACGTTGACAAAACACTAAGTGAATTAACTAATAAAGTTGAAACTATATCCTCTATTCTTATAGATAAAAATTATTCGCTCGCTAAAGATCAAATAGAAGAGTTAATGCAATGGTGGTATAAAAAAAGAGACTTTCTAGAGTTTATTTGCCCTAATAATGATTTAAAAGATATAGCCAAGGAAATTGGAGAATTGTATGGGTCAACATTAATTGAATCTGATGATGATCCTTTTATTAGATGCCAAGTTATTATTGAATTAACAAAAAATTCTAAAGATTTATTAGATTTTAAATGGAAAAATATTTTTTAGTTCATATTCAATAATCTCTTAAGATATTGTCCTGTATAACTATCCTTGCATAGAGCAACTTCCTCTGGAGTGCCACACGCAATTACTTGTCCACCTTTATCTCCGCCTTCTGGACCTAAATCTATAATGTGGTCAGAAATCTTTATAACATCCAAATTGTGTTCTATTACAAGAACTGTATTTCCTTGTTGAACAAATCTTTGCAAAATATTAATTAATCTTTCCACGTCAGCAGAATGAAGTCCTGTAGTTGGCTCGTCTAAGATATATAAAGTTTTTCCTGTGCTTCGTTTAGATAGTTCAGTTGCAAGTTTAACTCTTTGTGCTTCTCCGCCAGATAAAGTTGTTGATGATTGTCCAAGTTTAATATAACCTAATCCAACTTCCTCAAGAGTCTTTATCTTGTTATATACTTGAGGAATATTTTTAAAGAATTCACATGCCTCATCAACAGTCATATCTAGAACGTCATAAATACTTTTACCTTTATATTTAACTTCTAGTGTTTCTCTATTATATCTTTTTCCATGACAAACTTCACATGGAACAAAAACATCAGATAAAAAGTTCATTTCAATCTTTATTATGCCATCACCTTGACAATTTTCACATCTACCGCCAGGTATATTAAAAGAAAATCTACCCGGCTTATATCCACGAGCTTGAGCATCAGGTGTTAAAGCAAATAAATCTCTTATTGCAGAAAATACACCCGTATAGGTAGCCGGATTTGATCGTGGCGTTTTTCCTATAGGTTGTTGATCTATATCTATTACTTTGTCAATATTTTCTATTCCCTCTATATTTAATAAATCAAATTCTTTATATGAATCTTTATTTAGTGCATTCATAATTGCTGGATATAAAACTTGATTCACTAAGCTACTCTTTCCAGAGCCAGAAACACCTGTTACGCTAATGAACTTTCCAAGAGGAAATGTAACATCAATATTTTTTAAATTGTTCTTTTTAGCGCCATATATCTTTAAGAACTTGCCATTACCATCTCGTCTACACAATGGAATAGTTACACCACGTTTTCCACTTAAATATTGACCTGTAATGGATTTTTCACATTTAATTATGTCTTCCGCTTTTCCTTCAGCTACAACTTCTCCGCCATGGACTCCCGCACCTGGACCTATATCTACAATCCAATCTGCTCTTCTCATTGTGTCTTCATCGTGCTCGACAATTATTAACGTATTGCCCAAATCTCTTAAGTTTTCTAAGGAGTTTAATAGCTTATCGTTATCTTTTTGATGTAGTCCAATACTTGGCTCATCAAGAATATATAAAACTCCAGTTAGTCCACTTCCAATTTGTGTAGCAAGTCTTATTCTTTGACTCTCTCCTCCAGATAAAGTACTTGAAGGTCTAGACAATGTTAAATAACTTAGTCCAACATTTACCAAGAAGTTTAATCTTGACTTTATTTCTTTTAAAATCTGATTTGAAATAATTTCTTCTTTTTTAGAAAGTTGCATTGTATTAAAGAAGTTTAAACACTCATCAATTGACATAGAAGAAACATCATAAATTGATTTGCCTTTAATTGTTACAGATAAAGATTCTTTTTTTAGTCTTTTTCCCCCGCAGACTTTACAATTCACTACCTTCATATATTTTTCTAATTCATTTTTTATATATTCTGATGTAGTTTCCTTGTATCTTCTCATTAAATTGTTAATAACGCCTTCGTGCTTTCTAGTAATGTATCCAGACAATTTTTCTGACTTATATTCCATATCCAGTTTTTCATTTGTTCCATACAATAAAATATCTTGAACTTTCTTAGATAAGTTCTTTATTGGTACATCAAGTGAAAAATTATATTTATCTGCTAGCGCTCTAAAAATAGATGAAGAGATGTTACAATAATCCATGTTCCATCCAGAAACATCTAATGCGCCTTGTCTAATACTCTTATCCCATTTTACAACTTTATTTACATCTATCTCATTTGAAAAACCTAATCCGCTACAACATGGACAAGCTCCATATGGGCTATTAAAAGAAAACATTCTTGGAGATAATTCTTCAATAGATATATCGCAATCTGGGCAGGAATAATGTGTACTTAATAAAGAGATTTCTCCATTTACATCTATCTCAACAAGTCCATCTGCTAATTTCAATGCGTTCTCAAGAGAATCGGATAATCTTCTTTGTATACCATCTTTAACAATCAACCTGTCAATAACAATACTTATACTGTGTCTTATATTTTTATCTAAAGGAATTTCCTCATCTAGAGTATAATCCACACCATCAACAATTACCCTCATATATCCATGTTTTTTATATGAATCCAATTGTTGTTTATATTCACCTTTTCTTCCTCTAACTACAGGAGCAAGAATTCTTATTTTTGTTCCCTCTGGATATGAAAGCACTTTATCTGCAATCTGATCTACAGATTGTTGCTTTATTTCTCTTCCGCAATTTGGACAATGAGGAACACCCATACGAGCAAAAAGCAATCTTAGATGATCATAAATCTCTGTAACTGTTCCTACTGTTGATCTTGGATTTTTTGAAGTAGTTTTTTGATCAATAGAAATTGCAGGAGATAATCCATCAATAGAATCTACATCTGGCTTATCCATTATGCCTAAAAATTGTCTAGCATAAGAAGATAAGGATTCTATATACCTTCTTTGACCTTCTGCAAAAATCGTATCAAAAGCAAGCGATGATTTACCAGAACCAGATAAACCCGTAAACACTACCATCTTATCTCTTGGTATGGTTAGATTAATATTTTTTAAGTTATTTACTCTTGCACCTTTTATAATAATTTCGTTATTCATCGCTACCCTTCATTATCTCTTTTAATTTACTTATTTCTTCTCTGTAATGCAATGCAAGTTCAAAGTTCAAATTAGAAGCTGCGAGTCTCATTGCATTGTTTAATCTTTCTAATTCTCTTAGATATTCTTTTCTTGTAACTTTATTTCCATCTCCAACGACTTTCTTAGAAATCTCAATTGTATTTACTACCTCTTTAATAATAGTCTTTGGAACAATGTTATGCTCAATGTTATATTTTTGCTGTATTTGTCTTCTTCTATTCGTTTCATCAATAGCACGTTTCATACTATCTGTAATTACATCTGCATACATTATTACTTTAGCTTCGCTATTTCTAGCTGCTCTACCAATTGTTTGAATAAGTGCTGATTCGCTTCTTAAGAATCCTTCTTTATCTGCATCTAAGATAGCAACTAGTGTAACCTCTGGCAAGTCTAAACCTTCTCTTAATAAGTTAATACCAACAAGAACATCAAATTCTCCCTTTCTTAATCCTGAGATTATTTCTATTCTCTCTAAAGTGTCTATATCCGAATGCATATATTTAACTTTAAAATGCTTTTCTTTTAGATAATCAGTTAAACTCTCTGCCATCTTCTTGGTCAAAGTTGTTATTAGAACTCTTCCTTTCTTTTCCAATTGCAAATTGATATTAGAAATTAAATCATCAATTTGTCCATCAATAGGATGAACCTCTACCTCTGGATCTAATAGACCTGTTGGACGAATAACTTGTTCAACAACTTGTCCAGCTTGCTCTAGTTCATATTTTCCTGGTGTTGCAGATACACATATAATTTGTTTTATTTTTTGATCAAACTCTTCAAATTTCAATGGTCTGTTATCATAAGCTGATGGCAAGCGGAAACCATAATTAACCAAATTGGTTTTACGCGCTAAATCTCCCCTATACATTGCATGTATTTGAGGAAGTGTCATATGCGATTCATCTACAAGAACCAGAAAATCATCTGGGAAGAAATCCATAAGAGTATACGGAGCCTCTCCAGGGGATCTGCCATCAAAATATCTTGAGTAGTTTTCTATTCCGCTACAATAACCAATCTCTTTAATCATTTCTATATCGTAGCTTACTCTTTCTGCAATTCTTTGAGCCTCTATTAGTTTTCCCGCATTTGCAAATTCTGTTTTTTGAATTACCATGTCATCATGAATTCTTTGAAGTGCTTCATCTCTCTTTTCTTTTTGAACAACATAATGGCTTGCTGGGAAAATATTGGCATGCTTTACCTTTAATAACACTTGTCCTGTAGTAGGATCAAATTCTTTAATAGACTCTATTTCATCACCGAAAAATTCAATACGTATAGCCTTATCTTTGTATTCAACAGGATAAATATCTAATATATCTCCATTGACTCTAAAGGTTGCTCTTTCAAAATCTAAACCTGCTCTTTCATATTGAAGTTCTACTAATTCATCTATTAATTTGTCTCTATCTTTTTCCTGTCCTTCTCTTAAAGAAATGGCCATAGAAAAATATTCAAGCGGAGCTCCAAGTCCATATATACATGAAACTGAAGCAACAATAATTACATCTCTTGATTCACATAAAGCAGATGTTGCTGAGTTTCTCAATCTATCTATTTCATCGTTTAAAGATAAATCCTTTTCTATATAAGTGTCTGTCGTTGGAATATACGCTTCTGGTTGATAATAATCATAATATGATACAAAATACTCTACTCTATTATTTGGGAAAAATTCTCTAAACTCATTACAAAGTTGCGCAGCAAGAGTTTTATTATGAGCTATAACTAATGTTGGACGTTGGACTTTTTGAATAATATTTGCCATAGTAAAGGTTTTACCAGACCCTGTTACGCCTAGTAAAACTTGTGTTCTCAATCCATCATCAAGCCCTTGTACTAATTTTTCAATAGCCTGATTCTGATCTCCGCATGGTTTAAACTTTGAATGTAATTCAAACATCTTGTCCTCTATCAATAATTGTATATTATCATACAAAAATCCAAATATCAAACATTTGTTTTAAAATTATTTTAATTATGAAAAAACATCATCAACGTTAGTATTTTCACTATTGTTTAAATTGCTCAAGTACGCCTTAATTGACTTATATTTAGTAGCATTGTAAAGCTCTTGATCAAATACTCTACTTTTTGCAGCAGCAATCAATTTGTTGGCAGATAAAACTTGAGGTGCAAACATTGGATGATTAATACTTTCTAGTCTAGTTAATAATAATTCTGCTTTATCAATATTCCCTTCTATTACGTTTAAAACTAATAGTGGATATAAATACTTTTTATTTCTTTCTGTAATTTTAGATTGATAAAGCATAGCTTTAGATTCCTCAACTCTATTTTCAATTAAGTATAGTAAAAACAAGTTCTCTCTACATCTATTAACTGTTGATTGAGCAAAGGATTTTTTTAAAGTTTGTTCAAATACACTTATAATATGTTCAATATCTTCTGGATTGCCTGAAAGCTTGTTATTTAATTTAATTAATTCAATGATAGATAGAATTAAATACGCAACTGTGTATACAATCCAAACTATTCTCATTACATTAAAAAATTCAACAATCCCTGATATTTCTTTTAAGACAATAGCGATAACAATAGTAATTGTTAAAGCCCACCAAAGGATTAATACAATTCCACTTTTTTTAGTCATTTTTATCCAAATATAGCTTCTAAAATTCTCTTTAATAAAAAGGCAACAATAACACCGGAAACAGTCAAAATAACTTTCATATAAATTGCTCTTTTTTCTGCAGCAATTTGTCTAGAAAAATCATATCCTGCTTGTTTTAAAGTTATGCAATAATATTTATCTCCGTGCTTTTGCGTTTCAATCATTTCAAAATATCCTTCATTAGATAAGGACTTCATGGCAGGATCAAGTTCTTCACTCTTAAACTCTATTTTATATGGAATGCCAGCCAATAAGTCTATTTGACTTACTAAACATACCCCATCTTTTTCTATGGCCTTAGAGTAAATTACTTTCATTAATGCTTTTGTTTTTCTGTTAAGCATAACCCACCTAAATTAGTTTTATTATTTCTATTATAGCATAAAGCAATGCCCCGCCGACAATACCGCCTAAAAACCCAATAAAGAAATTTTTAGCCTTCGATGAGACAGAACTATTTTTCTTCGTTATATTATCTAGTGCAACTTGTGTTGTTGGCATAACAAAAGTAGCATGACCACTTTCGTCCGTTTTCACCATTGTCTCTTTTATGTTATCTTTTTTTGAAAGAGCTTCTAACTCTTGTGTCAACACAAGAGCTTTATCTGTCATAGAAAAGCATACCTCTTCATCATCTTTATACTTTACTATTAAACAGCCATTTAATCTTATTTCTTCAAATATATTTTTGCATTCCTCTTTGCTACAAGATTTTTCCTCATTGCTCAAAAGCGCAGCAATATCTTCCCAAGAATATATCACAAAACTTGTGTTAGATATTTGCTTAGATAAAGCTATAGTTAAATCTGTAGCAATTTGTGAAAGCATTATTGTTCTACCCTTATTACGTTTTCTACTTTAATAATATTTTGTAGTTTTGAAATTTCCTCAATTGCCTTGTTCATAGCATTTTCATGTGTCTTTTGTGTAACAAAGATAATTGGAACTATTTCACTATTTTTATTTTGTCTAATTTGAGAAACAGAAATCTTATTGTTCTTCAATACTGTTGTTACATCAGCAAGAACACCAGGAACATCGTGAACTGTTAATCTTACATAATATTCACTTTCAAAATCTTTAATAAGTTCTTCTTCTGTCATATTGTTGAACATTTCGCTATATCTAGCATGCTCTACTTGTCTAGCACAATATACAATATCTGAAACAATTGCACTTCCTGTTGGTAAGTCGCCAGCGCCTCTTCCATAAATCATGATATCTCCAACAGCATCTCCTACAACGAAAACAGCATTGAATGAATTGCTAACTGATGCAAGTGGATGAGATTTTGGTAAGAATACAGGATGAACTCTTGCTTCAATCTTTCCATTCTTTTGTTTAGCTATAGCTAACAATTTAACAATATAACCAAGTTCCTTACCAATAGCTATATCTTCTGCTGTTATTTTTGTGATTCCCTCTCTATAGATCAAATCAACTGGCAATCTCTTATTAAATGCTAAAGAAGATAAAATAGACAATTTATATGAAGAATCATATCCTTCTACATCGGCAACAGGATTTGCTTCTGCATATCCTAAAGCTTGAGCATCTTTTAATACTTCAGAATAATCAGCATTTTCTTCTGTCATTCTTGTTAAAATGTAGTTTGTTGTACCATTAATAATTGCCTTAATTTCAAGTATATTGTTGGCTTGCATTGCTGTAGTCATAGTTCTAATTATTGGCATTCCACCACCAGTTGTTGCTTCATAATACAATCCAGCTCCTGTTTTTTGAGCTGCTGCTTCTAACTCTGGCCAGAATTTTGCAAACATTTCTTTGTTAGATGTTACAATACTCTTTCCAGCCTCTAATGATTTAACTAAGAATGTTCTAGCTGGTTCAGTTCCACCCATACATTCAACTACTATATCTACATTTGGATTTTGAGTAATTTCATCAATACTGCTTGCTAAAATATTCAAATCTAGTCCAAGATTTGTTACTCTTTCAGGAATTCTATCTAAAACTGCTGTAATATCAATATCTACTCCATATTCTTCTTTAATAGCTTGTTTTCTATTAATTAGAATTCTTGCAGTACCTCCGCCTACAACTCCTAAGCCCAAAATAGCTACACCAACTTTTCTCATTTTTATATCTCCTCTATTCGTTATTTATATCATAAATAATCTTTAAACCTTTTAAAGTCAAATATCTATCGATTTTATATACTTCTAAAGATTTATCTACATCTGTAATTAAAGTACTTAATCCACCTGTGAAAACAACTTTTGCATCTTGGCACATACCATCGGCTTTTAATTTTTCAATTAAATATTTTACAAGACCTGCAAATCCATAAACTATACCAGCTTGAAGGTTTGTAACTGTTGTTTTTCCTATTACGCTCTTTGGCTTCACCAATTCAACGTTAGTCAATTTTGAAGTGTTTTCAACAAGCGACTCAAGGCTTGTTTTAATTCCAGGTGCAATACAACCTCCAACAAACTCTCCTTTTGCAGAGATTAAGTTGAATGTTGTTGCTGTTCCAAAATCAACAACAATACAAGGTCCGCCATATAACTTGTATGCAGCAACTGAATTAACAATTCTATCTGCACCAACTTCTTGTGGATTTAAATACTTAATATTTATTCCTGTTTTAATTCCAGGGCCAACCATAATTGGCTTTATTTTCATATAGTATTCACATGCGTGTTCAACTGTATAGTTTAAAGATGGTTGAACAGATGAAAGGATTATTCCATCTATATCTTTAAATGCTAATCCTTTTGTCGAAAACAAACTATTGATTGTAATACCAAGTTCGTCTGCTGTTCTTGCAACTTTTACAGACAATCTCCATGACTCTAAAAGTTTGTCCTTGTTGTATACGCCAAGCTTAATGTTTGTATTTCCTACATCTATTACTAAAAGCACTATTTTTCCTCCGAATTTACAGTAGAAACGTCTTCTACATCTTTATTTAACACTTCTTGTTTATTTATTGGTTTAACACCAGCAAGTTTTGCCTTCTTTAATGCAATCACAATTGGCGGAACCAATAGTGAAAATGCTATTACTTCTACGGCAAAGTTTAGTCCAAACCAAGCCAATATATACTCAATGTCTATTGCAACACCTGTTTTTAATGTTGAATTATTATAGAACAACAAAGTAAATATTCCAACAAACACCGTATTTGACATAACTCCTAATGCTGTTGACAAGATAATCGATCCTTGTTCTAAGGCGATTTGCAATCCTTTCTTTATTGATGGCTTAATCAATTTTTTCAATCCATGACTTGTTAGCCATGCCACAACACCAACTAATGTTCTTGGCACAATACAAATTATTGGGTTTTGAAATATTGGAGCAATTGGCGATGCCGCCTTTGTTGTATACCAAGCAATCAAATTGATACAACCCATCATGAATGACAATATTGTTGTCATTTTGAAATCTTCTACTTGCGCAATTATTAATACTGGCAAAATCATTATTGCTAATGAAATAGGTCCAATTTGTACTGGCACAAAGCAGAAAACAATTGTCAACGCTAGCATGATTGATAGCAATGCTATCCTTTTAGTTTTTGAAGTTTCCATTTTTTCTCCTCGCTTGAGTTCCTATTTAGGATACCCATCTAAAGTAACATTATTTTTTTGTCATATAGTTAGTTTTGCCTATACCATTGACGCCCATATTATAACAATAAATTTATTTCTATACAAGTATTACGCGCATTTATATATTGAAGATTTGTGAATGAAAAAAGAACAATAGATTTGACATGCGTTTATCTATTGCCCTTTTATAATTTCTAATTAAACTCTTAGTAAAAAAGTTTTATTTTTAGAGTCAAAATTACTCTTCTTTTGCTTTTAAAGCTTCTTTTCTTGCAGCAATTTCTTGTTCAATTGTAGCCTTTGCTTCGCTAATCTTTTGCTCCATTTGAGCTTTGCTATCTTCATATTCAGCTTCTAGTTCAAGCATATACTCATCTAATTCTTCTTTTTGTTTATCAGATAATGAATTATAAATTTTTTCCTTTGAAACTTTTGCTCCATCAGCAAACTTAACTTGCATGTCCTTCAAATCATCTAATGTGATTTTATCTGGAATTGTAATGTTTATTTCTGTTAAATATTCAGATACTTGAGATAAAGCAGTATTAATCGCATTTAAAGCTTCACCTTTGATTAACTCATTATTTGCCTTAGCTTCAACTTCTGCATTAGTCATAATAGTTATTAAATCAGCATATTTTGCTTCAAGTTCAACCTTTGCATCTGCAGAGGCATTCTTAATTAGTTTATCAATATAATTTTCAATGCTCTCGATTGTATATTTGCCTTCATCGTTTTTCATTTGATTCTTTTCGTCTTCTGTTAATTCAAGTTTTTCAGCTATTGCGTCAACAACAACTGGTGTAACTTCATATGAATCAACATATTCCATAGCAACTATAACATCTTGAAGTGCATAATCACATGCAATATATAAAGGATATTTTGCTAATTCAGCAGTTAGTGTCGTTGCATTAGATAATGAAACATAACTTAAGCATTTTGTAGAAAATGCTGTAGCTTTGGCAATATCTAATGCTTTGCTATAGCTTTCTTGTGCAGCTGCAACAGCTTTTTGATAAGCAGTATTGCAATACTCTTCTACCTCACTTTTCTTTGTTTCAACAATAGCCAACAATTCTTCTGTAGTCATATTGTATGCATCATCAAACTTTAGAGATGGATCACATGCTTGAGCCTTTAAAATCAATTTCAATTGTCCACCTGTTAATTCTGGATACTTTTCAACATATTCATTTAATTGTCTTTTTATTGAAAATGAATCATCTGTTGTGAAAGAAATATCAAAGCTTACAGTAGCAGACTTTGTTTCAATAGATGCAGAAATCTTATTGCTGATTGTTTCTTCATTTTCAGATTTATCTGAAACTACAGAAACAGATACTCCTGAATTTGACTCTGTCAAGAATCCATATTCTATAGCAAGATCAAGAATTTTATTTGATGCATCTGATACATCAACGCCAACGATTCCTGTTTCTCCATATAACATTACGTCTCCATCTTCATTTGCTGCAGAAACGCTTATAACCTTGTTGTTTTGATCAACAACAAGCTCTATAGATGGATTAATATCCATAGTTACATATGATGTGGCAACTGAAGTTTCCTCTTCTGGTTTTTTACTACATCCAACAATAGTCAAACTTGTTACTAGTAATAATAAACAACACAACAATGCAATTACTCTCTTTTTCATCTTTTCTTAACTCCTTTTTTTGTTTTTTACATTTATTAAACAAACAAAATTGGTTTTTTATTGGTTATTTTTTATAAAATTATAGAAATTTTCAATTGATCCATAATTTGTTATTATTGTTTCTATATATTCTTTATATGATTGACTAGATATTTGCTCCCTATTTGATTCATATTTAGAAGCATTATTATTTATTAAATTAGCATATTTAGATTCATATATATTTTTATAATACAATAAATATGACTCTTCATCGCTTGGAATATTTTCAAGGATAGATCCTAAGCCAATTGTCTCGAATGAGTTTTCGCCAAAAATTTCATTAAATCTATCAATAAGCACATTAACGTTAAGTTCAGACACATCAGTCATAGATAAATATAATTTAACCATGTCTAAAATAGTTGCAATAACATCTATATTTTGAAGCTTATAACTTGTTAATCTATAGGTGTATTCATTCTCTAAAATTTCTATGATTTCTTTTCCTCTTGCATATTTTGTTAGCTGGTCATTAGTCAAATCCGATTCTTTTACCAAGAAGAAATCTTTTCCTGTTTCTTCATATAATCCATCATTTATTGCAATAAATTCAGATAGCAGTGATTTAAAATTATCCAATTTTTCCACATACATATCTAAAAATTCTTGTTTTAGCTCAATCTCAACCTGTTTAATTTGCTCATTGATATCTCCCACCATATATGTGAACTTTGGATATGATTTAACGCTATCATAAAAACTATTTTTGTCTGCACTTATATTTAAAAGCTTAATTAATTCTTCTTCATTTTTGCCTTGTGCAAGAACTACGCCATATACGCCCTCATTCATAAAAACAGATTCTATATATGATTTTGCTAAATTAATTTTCTCATCTTGCTTATCTTTTGAAGTAACAGATAACTTTACTGCATTATTTAATGATGAAACATCAATATATCCAAGTTTCATTGCACTTGTAATAATTGATTGAATAGACTCCTCAAGAGAAGTATCTTTATTTATCTCTACATTGTTTAATAGCACATTGCCATCTTCATTTAAAGCGGAAACATTAACAACATTCCCTTTCTCGTCTACTGTCAAAATAACAGATGGATTTATATCAACTACGTAACACGAATATGAGGCTTCTTCTATTTCTTGCGTTTTCAAAAGTGGAGAAAAAACAAGCGCTAATATTGTAACAACTAAAACAAGAGCAATAGAAGCTGTTGCTATCCAAGTTCTTTTTAAGCTAAATACGTTTTTAACTTTATCTGAAAAAGACTCTTTTATAATTATTTCTTCTTCTTGTTTTGCTTGCAAAGGCGTAGAAAGAATTCTTGAATCTAGTTTTGGTACTACATTATCAAGTTCTTTATTTAGTTTTTCGAATATTTCTTTCTTTTTCATCTATACTCTCCTAGCGCCTCTTGCAACACTTTAATTGCCTTATTGTATTTCCATAATACAGTTCCGAGTGGCATATTAAGAATTTTAGAAATCTCTTGGTGCTTATAGCCATCAACTGCATGTAGCAGGACAATTCTCGCTTCATCCTGACTCAATACTTTTATGGTAATTTCTAATATTTGTTTTCCTTCGACATCCATTTCATAATTGCCAGCTATGGAAACATTTTCTTGGAAGTCTACATATTCAACGCGTTTGTTTTTATTTATGTAGTTTAGAGCTTCATTTTTAGCAATTTGAAACATCCAAGCAGTCGGATTAGTATTGTCTTTATATCTTTGGATATTACTTCTAATTTTTATAAATGTCTCTAAAAGTATATCCTCGCTGTCCTGATAGTTATTTAGATAGGTGTAAATAAATGCAAACAATCCTTTTTTTGTAGCATTATATAACTCTACAAAAGCATCCTCATTGCCCATTTTCATTTTTCTTAAAAGCAAGTCTAAATCCTTGTTCTTCACGTATTTACTCCAATCTAGTATTTATTAAACAATCGAAAATTAATTTTTATTGGAAATTATCTAAAAAAAAATACTCCAAGTTAATCTTGAAGTACTAATTTAATTGTTTTCTTCTTTATTTTGTTTTTTATATAAGCAAAAATATGTAATTACATTCCAAACTACATCAATTACTACAGCTGGACAAATTACATATAAACTTATAAGCCAATAATATTGACTAAATGCAGATAAAGCTGCAACCCATGAAATAAAAACTATAGGAAAAGCAATATATCGCCAAATCCTATAAGTTAAAGGCTTAATTTTCGTAGATAACCACCATGTAAAAAAATTATATTTCATAGTGTAATTATAGAAAAATAAGCCTATTTAGTCAATTATTATGTATTATCCAGCACAGCCACAGCAGCATAGAGCAACCAATATTGGTATAATGCAACATGAATTATGTCCTTCATGTTGGCATCCACCACCGCCGCCACATAAACATAACAAAATTATAATCCATAAACAACTGTTACATCCGCCAAAGCTTCCGCAACCATTATTTTGGCATCCACAACTATTCATATCATTAAAGTTGTTCATTCTTAAATCCCCCTGCATTTATTAGAGATAAACTCTTACTTTAGAGTACGCATTTGACTTAAAAAGTGTGACTGCTTTAATTGACATTAAAAGTAGTTATAATTATAATGTTTTTAGTATTTTAATAAGGAGTTCAAATTATTATGGCAGAACTTACAATGGATAAATTAGTCGCATTATGTAAAGGACGTGGATTCGTATTTCCTGGTAGTGAAATATATGGCGGTCTTGCAAATACTTGGGACTATGGTCCTTTAGGCGTTGAATTAAAAAATAATATTAAAAAAGCATGGTGGAAAAAGTTTGTACAAGAAAACTCTTTAAATACTGGTCTTGATTGTGCAATATTAATGAATCCTGAAACTTGGATAGCTTCAGGTCACGTAGGCGGATTTTCAGATCCATTAATGGATTGTAAACATTGTAAAGCTCGTCACAGAGCAGACAATTTAATTGAAGATTGGAATGCTAAAAAAGGCATTAAAATGAATATCGCTGGTTGGTCTAACGAACAAATGGAACAATATATCTTAGATAATAAGATCCCTTGCCCTACTTGCGGTGTTTCAGAATTTACTGGTATTAGAAAATTTAACTTAATGTTCAAAACATTCCAAGGTGTTACAGAAGATTCTTCTACAACTTTATATCTTCGTCCAGAAACAGCTCAAGGTATTTTCGTAAACTTTTTAAATGTACAAAGAACTACAAGAATGAAAATTCCTTTTGGTATTGGACAAATTGGTAAATCATTTAGAAACGAAATTACACCTGGTAACTTCATCTTCAGAGTAAGAGAATTTGAACAAATGGAAATGGAATTCTTCTGCAAACCAGGAACAGACTTAGAATGGTTTGATTATTGGAAAAACTTCTGCAAAAACTGGTTGTTAGAACTTGGAATTAAAGAAGAAAATCTTAGATTAAGAGACCATGACAAGGATGAACTATGTTTCTATTCTAAAGCAACAACTGACTTTGAATTTAAATTCCCTATGGGATGGGGTGAACTTTGGGGCGTAGCAGATAGAACAGATTACGATTTAAATTGTCATATTAAACAATCTGGAAAGAACCTTGAATATCTTGATCCTGTTACAAATGAAAGATATGTACCTTATGTAATAGAGCCATCATTAGGCGTTGAAAGAATGGTTCTTGCTACATTATGTAATGCTTATGAAGAAGAACAACTTGAAAATGAAACTCGTGTAGTTATGCATTTCCATCCAGCTCTTGCTCCATATAAGGTTGCAGTTCTTCCATTACAAAAGAAAGAACTTGGAGAAAAAGCTTCTGAAATATACAGAAAACTATCTAAGAAATTCTCTGTTACATATGATGAATCTGCTTCTATTGGTAAAAGATATAGAAGACAAGATGAAATCGGTACTCCTTTATGCGTAACTGTAGATTTCGATACATTACAAGATAATACTGTTACAGTTAGAGAAAGAGATACAATGGAACAAATCAGAATTTCTGTTGATGAATTAGAATCTTATATTTCAGCTAAAATTGAATATTAATTTATAATCAATCGCATAAAAAATGGAGCTGTTAAATCATCAATTAACAACTCCATATTTTTTTTGTCTTTAATCTATTTTATTGCTCCGCCTTTATTCTTTTGAATAACGTCGTGTGCTCCACCTTCTATAATTGATGTAGCAGATACTAATGTTAAAACTGCTTTTTCTTGTAATTCACGAATTGTTAAAGCTCCGCAATTACACATTGTAGATTTAACTTTTGCAAGAGTAACACCAACATTATCTTTTAATCTACCAGCATATGGAACATATGAATCTACTCCCTCTTCAAATGACAACTTTTTATCGCCACCTAAATCATATCTTTGCCAGTTTCTAGCACGGTTTGAACCTTCTCCCCAATATTCTTTAAAGTAATTTCCATTAATATTTACTTTTTCTGTTGGAGATTCTTCAAATCTTGCGAAATATCTTCCAAGCATTATAAAGTCTGCACCGATTGCCAAAGCAAGTGTTACGTGATGATCATGAACTATTCCACCATCTGAACAAACAGGAACATATATACCTGTTTCTTCAAAGTATTTATCTCTTTCTTTGCATACATCCATTAAAGCTGTTGCTTGTCCTCTACCTATTCCCTTTGTTTCTCTTGTTATACAAATAGAACCACCGCCGATTCCTACCTTTACGAAATCTGCACCAGCTTCAGCTAAGAATCTAAAGCCTTTGCCATCAACGACGTTTCCAGCACCAACTTTTACTTTATCTCCATAAGTTTTTCTAATCCAATCTATTGTGATTTTTTGCCATTCAGAAAAACCTTCTGATGAATCTATACATAAAACGTCAACTCCAGCATCTACTAAAGCAGGAACACGTTCAGCAAAATCTCTTGTATTTATACCTGCTCCAACAATATATCTTTTTGATGAATCAAGTAGTTCATTTGGATTTTGTTTATGGCTATCATAGTCTTTTCTAAATACTAAATAAACAAGATTTCCCTCTTTTGAAATAATAGGAAGAGTGTTTAATTTGTTATCCCAAATTATATCGTTTGCTTCTTTTAAAGAAACACCTTCATAGGCATAAACTAGTTTATCAAAAGGAGTCATAAACTCAGAAATCTTTGTATCTAAAGACATTCTAGACAATCTATAATCTCTATTTGTAACAATTCCTAGTAATTTACCATCAGATGAACCATCATCAGTAATAGCTATTGTGTCATGTCCAGTTCTTTCTTTTAAATCAAGAAGATCTTGAAGTGTATTGTCAACTTTTAGGTTCGAATCGCTCTTAACAAAGCCAGCTTTGTATGATTTAACTTTTCTTACCATTGCTGCTTCATTTTCAATTGATTGCGCACCATATATAAATGAAATACCACCCTCTTTTGCTAAGGCTATAGCAAGTCTATCTCCTGAAACAGATTGCATGATAGCAGATACCATAGGAATGTTTAAAGATATTGCTGGTTCTTCACCTTTTTTAAACTTAACAAGTGGTGTTTTCAAAGAAACATTTGCAGGAATACATTCACTAGAAGAATATCCTGGAATTAATAAATACTCATCAAATGTATGAGATGGTTCATTAATAAAAGTTGCCATGTTTTTTTCTCCTTTTTTTAGCTTTTTATTGTTTTAACATAATTGTTAAAACTCAGTCAAATAAAATAGAACAATAAAGCGTTTATCATAATTGTTTTTCTGAAATCATATATTTTTTTGAGGTCAAAAAATGAAAAAAACTATTATCGCGCTTATTTTATCTATATTTTCGTTTACTTTCATAGCTTGTGATGAAAAGCAAGAAGAAACAATAAATCTTGAAAAATATCTATCAACTTATCAATCTTGTTTATATGTTTCTCAAGATGAAAATTTTAACATTTATATAACCACTATTACACAAGAATCTCCATTTCTTGCGGACGGGCTTATTGGCGAAATGAAAATGGAAAGTTCAATCAATTTAAAACCTAAAACAGGTGAACTACTAAATCATTCTTATGAATACTGTTTAATAGGTTCTAATGGCCAAATAAATGGAACTCTTCAAAAGAACAAACTAGGAATTGCCTTTAAAGACACTATAAAGGATTTTGACTCTCTTGGCGATATCCAAAAAGTAACAATAAAGTATTCAGAAAATGAAGTTTCTTTTATGCTTTCAAACGTATTAGAAAATGCTATTGATTATTCAAAAGCATTAGAACTTTCTTATAATCACTTTAAAGAAACCGTTGATTTAGAACTTGCAAACAATTCTTTCAATCGTGAGATATACATAAAATTAATCAATAACGAAAGTGAAAATAATTATTGCTATTATATCTCTTTTCTAAAAACGTATAAGGATTTTTATTCTTGCACAATATCTTTAAATGGTGAATACTTAAATGAACATATTTCTACGAAACAAGAAAATTCTAATTAACTATTAGTTTTGCTTATTGTATTTCATCTAAAGCTATATCTTCAATGAAACAGAATAGATCAAAAAAAAGAAGTTAGTTTTGCATCAAATTCTAACTTCTTTTCTAAATTACTCAATTGATTTTTTTAATTATTTTTTGTTAATTGTTTGTTTATTTCAGCAAACATATCCTTGTCTATTTTTAATACTTCTCTATCGTACGTAATTAAACCATTAATCTCATTTTCTACATCACTTAATTGCGTATAAATACAAGCGTTTAATCCTTGTTCTACAGCAGGAATAATTTGTTTTTCATATAAGCTTTTTATTGCATTATTTAACTTAGTTAAATCTTTATACACTAAATAACCAAAATTCTTGTTTTCGCTATAAACATGGTCTTTAACTGCATAAGAATATCCACCAAACTCTGTTAAAGCAACAGCTTTATTTGTCTTTGGCATCTTAAATGGAAGTATATATTTATGAATAGATATTAAATCATTTCCTTGGTTATACCATCCACTTGTTGCATCTAAAGCTCTTGTTGGATCAATTGAATGCAAATACTCTCTCATGTATTCGCTGTCAAATTGGCCCCAGGCTTCGTTAAAAATTCCCCATAGACAAATTGATGGACAATTGTATAAATGTTTAACCATGCGGCCTAAATCAAGTTTAAACTCTTCTCTTGAATAGTCATCATCTCTTCCAAACCATTTATAATGATTATCCTTTATATTGATACCAATTGTTGGGAAAATAATATGCAAGAAATTATTGAATTGACCACCGCCGTTTATCATATCCTGCCATACTATCATACCTATTTTATCGCAGTGATAATACCATCTTAGTGGTTCAATTTTTATATGTTTTCTTATTGTATTTAAACCTAGTTCTTTACATAGAAAAATATCGCTCTTCATTGCTTCATCACTAGGTGGTGTTAGACCTCCATCTGGCCAATAACCTTGATCTAATACTCCTGTTAAGAAATAAGGTTTATTGTTTAGATAAAATTGTTTATCTTTTAATTCAAATTTCCTCATTGCAAAATATGATTTTACTTCATCTTGATTTACAGAAATAGTAATATCGTATAGTTGAGGATTTTCAGGAGACCATAATTTTGGATTTTTAATTTTTAATCTAAATGTAGACATTTCAGATACAATTGACGCAATTTTCTTGCCTTCAAAAGTAACTTCTGCAGAATAAGACTCAACATCGCCTTTTGCAGCTACAAATACTTCTACATAGTTATCGTCTATATTCGGACGTAGTGTTATTCTATCAATGTAAACTTGTGGTACGTTTTCAATCCAAACGCTTTGCCAAATACCAGAGGTAGGTGTATACCATATACCGCCATGCTCAAGTTTTTGTTTGCCGCGCTGTTGCGTAAATGTATCTGAAGGATCTTGAACTAGAACAATAAGCTCATTATCCCCTACTTCTAATAGTTCTTCTTTTATATTAAAAGAAAAATCAAAGTAGCCACCAGTATGCTCACCCAATTTTTTGCCGTTTAAATAAACAAAACATTTATAATCAACAGCATCAAAATGAAGTATTGGCAATTTGCCCTTTGATTTATGTTTAAAAAATTTTCTATATACAAGTGTTTGATTTGGCAAAAATTCCTTCTCTACCAAAGAAAGCGGTGTTTCAACTGAAAAAGGAACCTTTATTTGCCCTACATAATTGAAATTTTGAAGCGTATCAATTAGAGAATCAACAATGGCATAATCCCATAATCCATTTAAAATTACATAATTATCCCTTACTAATTGAGGTCTTGGATATTCGCTAAGTGGGGTTTCACCACAATCAAATCTTGTCTTTAATTTCATTATTGTTTGCTCTTTTTTAGTGTCTTTATACCACCTTTAATCATCTTGCATAGACCTTTAAATCTATGTTTATTTGCCCATAGCAAAACGCCTTCAACAACGTCATCATCAATAAGTCCTTGTGTGATTCCGTTTAATCCACGAAGAGGCATTTCTTTCATTCCCATCTCAAGCATAAGCATTGTAGTAAAATCTGCATTTGGTACATTTGCTTTTATTATCTTTGGTGCAAGTGCAAATATAACTTTACCAACAAGACAGCATCTTAAATCACCAAGTGTTGTATTATAGTCCATTTCACCGCGCTTTGGAACAGTATTTGATGGTATCTCATTTGCATATAATGCCTTAAAGCTGTCATCAGATATACTGCTTACTTCACTTATGCTGTAATATTCTGGACACATAGAAACATAATTTTCTACTTCACAGTCACTATCTAAGTTTGTCATTGTTACATCTAAAGATAAACGAATATCTCTTGAAGAAGCACCAATTAATATAGAATATGTACCATTTGTTGCACTCCAAGAAGAGATTTTTGTATTGTAAAAAGCAAAGCTTCGCTTGTCTAATTGAATTGAAACATTGACAGTTTGTCCCTTCTTTATAAATACTTTCTTAAATCCTTTTAATTCTTTTTCTGCTTTAAATACTTGTGGAGTTAAGTCTTTTATATATAATTGCGCAACTTCTTCTCCGTCATACTCTCCAGTGTTTGTAATATCAAAAGAAACATTAAATCCGTCAACTTTTAAGTTAGAATACTCAAATGTTGTATAAGATAATCCATATCCAAATGGGAATAGAACGTCTTTTTTAGCAGAATCGAAATATCTATAACCAACAAATATTCCTTCTCTATACTCTACATTACGTGGTCCCATTGGGAAATATGCAGAAGATAAATTATCCTCAAGATTAATTGGATAAGTTTCTGCTAATTTTCCGGATGGATTTACTTTTCCTTTAATAATATTTAGTATTGCTTCTCCACCAGCTTCTCCTGGCAAATAAGCATTAATTAAAGTTCCAACTTCATTTATCCATGGCATTTCTACAGGAGAACCACCAAGCAAAACAAATATAGCATTTTTGTTTACTGAGGCAATTGTTCTAATTAAATCTTCTTGACCTGATGGGATAGATAAGTGTTGTCTATCTGCTCCTTCTGTTTCATATTGATCTGTTAATCCAACGAAAACAATGACAGGTTTATCTGTATTAACAACAGATTTTGCATCTTCAAATAGATTTTTATTATATCCATCTCCTTCGATTGTATAACCAGGATGGAAATCGCATTTTATACCATCTTTATCAAGCGCATCTAAAAAGCTTACCAATTTATAAGGATTGATTCTACTTGAACCTGCTCCTTGATATCTCAATGTTCTTGCAAGTTCACCAATTACTACAACTTCATCTAATTCCTTTTTAGGTAAAACCTTATATTCATTTTTAAGTAGTACTATGCTCTTTTCAGCAGCCTTTCTTGCTATATCATGAGCTTTTTCATAATCAGCTTTATAATCTTTATCAATATTATCGTTACATTTATAAACAAATTCTAATAATCTTGATACAACTTTATCTAAATCTTCTTCAGATAAATTTCCTTCTTTTACTGCTTTAACAATTTGAGCATCAGTTTTTCCGCCGCAAGCTGGCATTTCCAAATCTAGCCCAGCAACAATTCCTGCTATCCTATTATTAACTGCATTCCAGTCGGATACAACAATACCTTTATATCCCCATTCATCTCTTAAGATGTCAGTTAATAGTCGTTTGTTGTCTGAAGAATAAACTCCATTTATTCTGTTATATGAGCACATTACGCTCCAAGGTTGAGCCTTAACTGCTTCTTCAAATGGTGCTAGATATATTTCTCTAAGTGTTCTTTCATCAACAATACTAGAGATTGCCATTCTAAGTTTTTCTTGATTGTTAGCAGCAAAATGCTTTAAAGATGTACCTACATTTTTATCTTGACATCCTTCTATGTAAGATCTCGCCATTTTACCTGCAAGGAAAGGATCCTCTGAAAAATATTCAAAATTTCTTCCGCAAAGTGGGCTTCTCTTAATATTAGTTCCTGGTCCTAAAATAACAGAAACTTCTTGATCTTTACACTCGTACGCAATTTGCTCTGCAACTTCTTTTGCTACATTTTCATCCCAAGTTGATGCAATGTTAACAGCTGGTGGGAATGCCGTTGCTGGAAACGATTGTTTTACACCAACAGAAGGATCAGTATCATCCTCTTTTCTAAGTCCATGTGGTCCATCTGACACTCTTGCTGATGGAATTCCTAATCTTTCTATTGGTTTTGTTAGCCAAAAGTCTAATCCAGAACATAGTGATGCTTTTTCTTCAAGCGTCATTTCTTTGATTAAAGCTTGTATATCAACCATTTTAAACCCCTTTGTCAATCTATTTTTGTATTATTGTTTTTACTTTCATTAATCTAACAGTATTAGATCTTTCATTTTCATCAAGTTTCATCGTAATGTCTTTTATTGCCTCTTGTGTTTGAGGAATCATGACATACTCTAAAGCATTAACACGTCTTCTATTTTTCTCTATTTCCATAGCAAGCATATTACATGTCTTTTCAATTTCTGCAAGCTTTACTAGTTTTACAAGTAGCTCAGATACCGTAGCTATAGAAGAGTCTAATTCGCTAGTTACTGAAATAAAAGAATATGGATATTTTTCTTTAACATCTTTTTCTTTTATTTCTATCTTTGGAACTTGAACATTCATTACATTTTTTGTAGATAAATCTAATTCAACCTCATGTCCAGCCATAGCAACTGCTTCTTGAATAACAAAATCATCTGAAGTGGATTTTGCAAGCAAAAATGATTGCAATGCATTTGCAAGCTCTTGCTCAACCTCTTCTCTTAGTTTTTTGTTTTCTCTAGCAAAAATAACAAATCTTCTGATCATTTCATCAGACTTGTCTTTTAACATTTTATGGCCACGAGACGCAGTTTTTAAACGTTCTTTCAAACGTTTAAGTTCCATTCTCGTAGGATTGACTTTTAATTTCTCTGGCATATTCTATCCTTTAATTTTATCGTAATATTCTTCAAGATATTTATCTTTAATACGTTTCATTTCTGATCTAGGAAGAATTGTCAATAACTCCCATCCGATTTGAAGTGTTTCTTCAATAGATCTATTCTCATAGAAACCTTGATTTATATATCTTTTTTCAAATTCTTCAGCAAATTTTGCATATAACTTATCTACTTCAGTCAATGCAGCATCACCTAAGATAGCAGACAATTCTTTTGCTTCTTTTCCTGTTGCATAAGCAGCAAATACTTGGTTCATTTGATCTGAATGGTCTGCTCTTGTTTTTCCTTCTCCAATACCTTTTTGCTTCAATCTAGATAGTGATGGCAAAACGTCAATTGGAGGATTGTATCCTTTCTTATATAATTCTCTAGATAATATAATTTGTCCTTCAGTAATGTATCCTGTTAAGTCTGGAATAGGATGAGTTTTATCATCTTCTGGCATAGTTAAAATAGGTATTTGAGTGATTGAACCTTCACATCCTTTTATTCTTCCAGCTCTTTCATACATAGTAGCAAGGTCTGTATATAAATAACCTGGATATCCACGTCTTCCTGGAACTTCCTTTCTTGCAGCAGATACTTCTCTTAATGCTTCGCAGTAATTTGTAATATCTGTCATAATAACAAGAACGTGCATTCCCTTTTCAAAAGCCAAATATTCTGCTGTAGTTAACGCCATACGAGGTGTTGCAATTCTTTCTACTGCAGGGTCATTTGCAAGGTTTATAAACATTACGCTTCTTTCAATAGCGCCTGTCTTTCTAAAATCTGACATGAAGAATTCTGCTTCTTCATAAGTAATACCTAAAGCTGCAAATACTACAGCGAACTTTGTGTCTGCAGAAAGAACCTTAGCTTGTCTTGCAATTTGAGCGGCAAGTTCAGCGTGTGGCAATCCAGAAGCTGAGAATACTGGCAACTTTTGTCCTCTAACTAATGTGTTTAATCCGTCAATAGCAGATACTCCAGTTTGAATAAACTCATTAGGATAGTCACGAGCAGCAGGATTAATTGGTTGACCATTTATATCCAATCTCATTTCAGGAATTATTGGAGAACCACCATCTTTTGGATTTCCAAGTCCATCAAATACTCTACCAAGCATATCTTCAGAAACTGATACAGATAAGCTTCTACCTAAGAAACGAGCTTTAGATGTAGACATTTGAATTCCTTGAGAATTTTCAAATAATTGAACTACAGCTTTATCTCCATTCACTTCAAGAACTTTACCTTTTCTTAAAGAACCATCTTCTCCGGAAATCTCAACTAGTTCATCATATTTAACACCTTCAACGCCTTCAACAAGCATTAATGGTCCAACTATTTCTCTTATTGTCTTATATTCTTTTAACATTTTTTCTCTCCTAATCTACCCTATATGTTTCAGCTAATTCTTGCTTCATTTTCTTTTCTACAATTGCAGCTTTTTCATCAACTTCATTTTCCGGTGTATATTTAAATCTACCAATTGCTTCTTTTGATGAAATAGAGATAACATCATCTAAATCTGCGTTGTTTTCTAGAGCAAGTAAACTTTCATGGTGACAAGAAAGTATTAGTTTTAACATTACATATTGTTTATGCAAACTAGCATAAGTATCTATATCATTAAATGCATCTTGGTGAAGATAATCTTCTCTTAATGATTTTGCTGTTTCCATTGTTATTCTATCTTTATCAGACAAAGCATCAATTCCAACTAGTCGAACAATTTCATTTAATGAAGACTCTTCTTGCAATAATGACATTGCTTCTCCTCTCTTTTCTGACCACTCAGAATGAATATTATTTCTATACCAATCTTCAAGTTTATCTAAATAAAGCGAATAAGATTGAATCCAGTCAATAGCTGGGAAATGTCTCTTATATGCTAAAGATGCACTTAATCCCCAGAATACTTTTACAATACGTAGTGTTGCTTGTGTAACTGGCTCAGACAAGTCTCCTCCTGGAGGCGATACAGCAGATATTGCTGTAACAGAACCAACTCTTTCATCTCCACCTAAAGTTTTGACAATTCCTGCTCTTTCATAATATCCAGCAAGTCTTGAAGATAGATATGCAGGATATCCTTCCTCACCTGGCATTTCCTCAAGTCTTCCTGACATTTCTCTTAAAGCTTCAGCCCAACGAGAAGAAGAATCCGCCATGATAGCAACGTTATATCCCATATCTCTAAAATATTCTGCTATTGTTATACCTGTATACATTGATGCTTCACGAGCAGCAACTGGCATATCTGAAGTATTGGCAATAAGAACAGTTCTTTTCATCAATGGTTCGCCAGTTTTTGGATCTATAAGTTCTGGGAATTCATTTAAAACGTCTGTCATCTCATTTCCACGTTCTCCACATCCTACATATACGATAATATCTGCATCTGCCCATTTAGCTAACTGATGTTGAACAACTGTTTTTCCTGAACCAAATGGTCCTGGAATACAAGCAGCACCACCTTTTGCTACTGGGAAGAAAGTATCAATAACTCTTTGTCCTGATACTAAAGGAGTAGTTGGGTTCATCTTTGTCTTATATGGTCTACTCTTTTTTACTGGCCATTTTTGACACATAGTTACATTTACATCACCCTTTTCAGTTTTAATAACACAAACTGTTTCATCAATAGTGAATTCGCCATTTGAAATAGACTTAATCTCTCCTTCTATTCCAAATGGAACCATAATTCTATGTTCAACAATCTTTGTCTCTTGAACAGTACCAATTATGTCTCCTGCAACTACTTTATCTCCAACGCTAACACATGGAACAAACTCCCATTTTTTAGAATGATCAAGCGCTGGGATTGAAATACCACGTGCAATTCTATTTCCGGACTGTTTTACAAGTTCAACTAATGGTCTTTGAATTCCATCATAAATACCTTCAATAATACCAGGTCCAAGTTCAACGCTTAATGGCATACCTGTTGATTCAACAGGTTCTCCTGGTCCTAAGCCGGAAGTCTCTTCATAAACTTGGATTGAAGCCTTATCTCCTCTAAGTTCAATAATTTCTCCAATCAAGTTCTTTTCAGATACTCTGACAACGTCGAACATTTTACAATTCTTCAAGCCCTCTGCTACAACAAGAGGTCCGGATACTTTAACAATTCTTCCAATTTCCTTTTGCATAATTAATTTTCCTTGTTAAATAAAATATCTGTTCCAATAGCTCTTTCTACATCCTTCTTTATTCCTTGAATTCCATATCCAGTTGATCCTTGTGATGATGGAATTGGAATAATTGCAGGATAAGCTTTTGTCTTATATTTCATTAATAATTGATCTATTTGTTGAGCTAAGTCTTCTGTAATATATATAATTGCATAATCCTTAGCCAATTTTTTTACTAATTTTTCAGCATCTTCTGCATTTGTAGCAGAAAAAACTTCCATTCCTATTGCCTTAAAAGCAAGAATTAAATCTTTATCTCCGATTACAGCTATTTTTCCACTATGCATAATAATCCCTTAACCTTTGCTTTATTATGTTAGAATCAATCTTATTCTTTTTAAGAATTAGAATCATTCTGCATACCTTAATTTCCATTTTCTTAGCAACATAAAAGCCTGCAAGTGGAGCAACGCTAAATACATCTTGTTTATTTTCTTTAAAGATGTTTAATAGATAATTATCGCATTCTGTTTCAAAGCTTACTAAATTGTTTAAATCAATGGTATTTACAAGTTTTTCATAACATGTATATTTTAGTTTTTCAATAAATGAATCTGCTACTTGATCATAATATGAAACAAATAGATTTTTATCTAATTTTCCACCATCAATTAAACTTGCTTCAAATTGCTTTTGACTAAAGCCAATTTTCTTATATCTAATAAACAAAGATATATTTCCAAAATCAATATTTGCTTGCCAATATTGTTTTATACTTGCAGCCTTTGAACTTTTTAATGAATCTAAAATATCTTCATACATAGCTTTATCTAATGCTATATCAATTGAACTTGGGTTTGTATCTCCCATAACTCTATCGTTATCTATTTTTAACAAAGCTTGCGCCATTGGTTTAGGTAGAGAATCATAAGTATCATTAAAGATTTTTTCTTGCATAAAATCTATACTTATCTTCCCTTCTGGAGCCACCATATATGACACATCATCGCTGTGCATATATTTTGCTTTGCAAATAGCTTTAGCATTATGATAATCATTTTTTACTAAGAATGTTTCTAGACCCATTTTTGGAATAGTATTTTCGGACATAAAATCATTTAATTTTTGTTCTTCTGCATTTAGAATTAAATCAAAATCAAAAGCTGAGGCAACAATACCATTGCCATAATTACTTTCTAACAAAACTCTAACTGCTTCATCTAAAGAATCTGCATAAACCATGCGGTTTATCTTCTCTTGAGATAAAAACGAATTTTCTAATGATTTTACTCTAGCATTAGAATATACTAATGACTCACTTTGCACTTTTTACTCTCCAAATAAAATCTGTGTGATTTCCAATTCTTTTTGTTGCTTAATTTCTTCAAATTCAACTTCTAAGGTCAAATTTTTATCAAATTTCTCTCCAGACAAAATTACTCCGCCAATGAAATCTCCCTGTTTTTTAGATAAAGATATTTTCTTGCCACTTTTCTTTGCAGCTTTTTCAATAACTGCATCAGTAATAATGTCTTTGTCAAATTTTGATATAATTACTTCATCTTTGTCGTCGCAAACTTTTGAAATCATATTAATAATTAAATCAATATATTCTTGCTTCTTGTTTTTTCTTAAATCTGAAGCTATTGAGTTAAAAATAGAATCAATAATTGCAGTCTTTTTAGATAAAACAAGTTTTTTGCAATCTAAGTTTGTAACCATTTGCTTTCTAGACAAGATTTCTTTTGCTTGTTTATCTCCCTTTGGAAGTTCAACATCTCTATATTTTTGAATAGAATCATTCGTTGTCTTTTCGATGTTTTTCACTTCTTCTTGAGCTTTAGAAATAATCTCATCTACTTGAGCTTTTGCATCCGAAATAATTTTGTCAATAATTACTTCCTTATTGTTCATCTTTTTCTCCTATTATGGGTTAATAAAGATAATAGAAAGGAATGAAACTAATAATGCAAGCAAAGCGTATGTTTCAACCATTACTGTCAACAACAAACCTTTACCTGATGTTTCTGGTTTCTTTCCAACCATGTTAATAGCAGCAACAGCACATTTTCCTTGATATAAAGCTGATACAAGACCAACGATACCCATTGGAAGACATGCAGCAAAGAATTGCCATCCTGTAGATGTTGTCATAGCAGCTGCGGTTGCATAATCTCCCATAACTCCTGTTTGCATTAATACCATAAACGCAATAATTAAGCCATAGATACCTTGTGTACCTGGTAACAATTCAAGAATTAATACTTTACCAAACTTGTTTGGATCTTCTGTTGTAACTCCAGCAGCAGCTTGACCTGCTGTACCTACACCGATTGCAGAACCACATCCAGCTAAAATAGCTGCAATTGCTGCGCCTAATAAGGCAATTGCTAATCCACTCATGTTATAAAACCTCCTGAGTTTTTTCTGTATTTATTTTTTTATTTTCAATATATTTATTGTCATTAATATAGTAATATTTCATCTCACTACCAAGTGGTCTAAATAACTCACCACCACCTTCGTAGAACTTTCCGAAGAATTCAACGAATTGCAATCTTGAGTCGTGAACATATGAACCAAGCGCATTAATTGCCATTGAGAACACGTGTCCAATAATTGCAATTAATACAAGTCCAATAACACCAATAACACCGCCAGCCATATCATAAATAACTAATCCAATATTGTTAAATACCATTCCTATAACGGCTGTTGCTAGTCCAAGACCAAAAATACGAGTATAACTCATTAAATCTGAGAAGAAATTAATTATCTCATACAAAGCACCTAAAGCGCCTGTTATTCTACCTGCTCCCTTTTTGCCAAGTGCACCACCTAGCATTAATAAAACAAGGCCAACAATCACAAGAACTAATCCTATCGTTCCAAGCCAAGATGGCATATTAAGCATTTTTGCTCCTGCAAAACCTGCTATACCAAATACAAGGAAGAACCAGCAAAGTGCTGCTATTCCGCCTAAATAATTTCTTGACTTAAACTCTGCTACAGATTTTATTCCTGTACCAAATAGCATTTGGAATATTCCCATTCCTACAGAAAGGAATAACATATTTAAAGGCTTCTCTACAGGGTTAAACCAGCACCATATTCCCATATCCGTTGCAGATATTCCAAAATATGAACCAAATACAATTCCCCATAGCATTGTAGAGATACCACCCATGAATACTATCTTAATTAAATTAGATTGACCTTTTTTAGGTTTTGTTATTGCAAGTATTGCCCCAGCACCTAATGTCAAGATTAAACCATATCCAGCATCTGAAAGCATCATTCCAAAGAACAAGAAGAAGAAAAATGCTACAAATGGATTTGGATCAATTTCTTTATATTTTGGCGCAGAGAACATGTTTGTTACGCTTTCATATGGACTTACTACTTCATTGTTTTCACAATATGTAGGTACGCTCTCTCCGTCAATAGGTTCTCTAATAATATAAGCTAAAGATAAAGGAGAATCATTCAATACCTTATCTAATTGCTCTGCCTTTTCTTGTGGAATCCAAGCTTCAAGCAAGAATGATGTAGATGTTGATGCAGTCAATCCTTCACACTCTATTTTTCTTTTTTCTAATAGATAATAATCATATAATCTTTGAGCATCAAAAATTATTTTTTCATCTTTCATTGCTTCTAAATAAAGTTCCTCAATCTTTTTTGAGTTTGCCTTTATTGTTTCCTCTGCATTAAAAATCATGTTAGAAGCAACATCTTCTATATACATTGAACACTTAACAAAATCCATATCAGACAAGATAGATTGAACTTCATCTAAATGATCTTTAAGCACAACAATAGAAATTGCATTTAAAGGAAGTGTATCGTTAAAAACTTCTACATATGCTCCTTTTTCCTCTAACTTAGAAACCATAGACAACTTAGAAGCACTAACTGTTCCTAAAAAAATTGAAACATTTTTTGTATCTTTAAAATTAGAAAACTTTGTAGGAACCTTTCTAAATACCTCTACTTGTTTTAAAATGTTATCGCATTTTGCATTATCTGCTCTTAATGAAATAATTTTATTAGAAATTTCTTCAAAATTTTTAATTGTTGAAAAAACGTTATCCTCTACTTCTAAAGAAGAAGCAAATTCTTCAAAAGTCAAACATTGTTTAGGAATTAATAATCCACTTGTTTTTACTGGTTTATATTTTTGCTTATTATCTTTTGCGTATTTTGCAGCAATTTTTTCGCCCTCAAGTAGAAAATCAAATAGAAACTCTATCTTAGTTAACTTGCGATTAATATCTTCTATCTTAGTTTCATCAAAGACATATGATGTGTTATCTAATTTTTGAGCTAAAGAAATTTCAACACATCCTTCTTTGTGTAGAATTTTCATAAGTTTAGATTTTTCAGAATTGTTACCAAATAGTAACAATTTCCTCATATCACATATCATACTTTTTAGTTATACTCCCAATAATATAATCAACTGCTTTGTCTTTGTTGTTCTTTGCAATACTTTCAAGTTTTTGTGCGTTTTCTTCGCATTTTTCTAATTCTGCTCTCGAAAGTTCTTCGCTCTTTAACAAAGCTTCATTAATAATAGAATCAACTTCGCTCTTTACTCTCTTTTTTTCATCTTCAATCATGGCAATAGAAACATCTTTTGCGTTAGCAACCATTTCCTTTGATTGTATTTGAGCTTGTTTAATCATTTCTTCAGCGCTTTTTTCCGCTTGAATAATATTGCTAATTACTTCTTCTATCATTTTGCCCCTATTTAAAATACTTTTCTTCTATCTTTGTAATTTTATCTACTCTTGTTGTATGTCTTCCACCTTCAAACTCAGAGTCAAGCCATACTTTAACCATTTCTGTAGCAAGTTCAGGAGTAACTACTCTTCCTCCCATACTAATAATATTTGCATTGTTGTGTTTTTTACACATTTCAGCGGTAAATAAATCATGAGCAACCGCAGCACGTATTCCCTTAACTTTGTTTGCAGCAATGGAAATACCAATTCCTGTTCCACATAAAATAATGCCCTTATCTACACTGCCTGTAGATACTGCTTCGGCAACTTTAAGAGCAAAATCTGGATAATCAACAGAATCTGTTGTGTAACAACCAAAATCTACAATTTCAATATTGCGATTTTCTAAAAGTTCTTTAATAGCTGGCTTTAATACTATGCCGCCATGATCACAACCTAATGCAATCTTCATAATCAACCTCACCTTTATTATTAATATAATAACCATTAAGTATTATACCACACAAATAGTGGCTTGTTAAGACTCTTTGTTTTATTACGCGCGCAAATTATAAGGTCGCATAATTTTGTTTTATCCTATAAATATCTATGAATTATGTAAACACGGCCATTAAAATAGTTCCTACCGTAAATAAAGCTAATCCTATCCACGCCTTTTTAGATAGATTTTCTTTAAATACAATAAGAGAGAAAAACACAGTTATAAGCATGCTTAATTTATCTATCGGTACGACAACGCTAACCTGCCCTTGCTGTATTGCGAAGTAGTAGCATAGCCAACTAGCGCCTGTTGCAAGTCCTGAAAGTATAAGGAAAACAATATCTTTGCCTTTTAAGTCTTTTATAAATTTTGTTTCTCTTTTGCAAATCACGATCATAAAAGCCATCACAAGCACTACACATGTCCTTATTGCTGTTGCTGTATTTGATTCTACATTTTCAATTCCTATCTTTGCAAGAATAGAAGTTGCCGCCGCAAATACCGCAGAAAGCACTGCGAAAATAAGCCAAGCAATTTTACTTTTACTCTCGCCTTTTTTTATATCACTCATTAGAAAAGTACCTACTGCAATAGCAGCAAGACAAATTAGTTTTACCCACCAAAGAGTGCGTTCTTCTGGAAATACTATAATTGCAAATAGAACAGAAAGGACAACGCTCGATTTATCTACCGCCACAACTTTAGAAACCTCACCAACAGATAAGGCCTTAAAATAACAAATCCAACTCGCGCCAGTTGCTATTCCTGATAATATCAAAAATACCCATGACTTTATGGAAATATCTACAAGTGTTTTGTATGCTCCTGTAGCAAAAACGATAATCCACGCAAATATCAAAACTATAAACGTGCGCACTGCGGTGGCAACGTTTGAATTTACATTTTTAATTCCGCATTTTGACAATATTGCTGTTATACCTGCAAAGACAGCCGATAAAACAGCGGCAACAACCCACATGTAATCTCCAATCAAAATTTATTTATGATTAAATCACATTAATATAATCTATCATACAAGAACAAATGTAAAGGATTTATTAAGCCAAATAATAATCAAAATCTTTTAGTTTATTATAATCCGTATTTTTTTGTTATTTGAATCAAAAGTTTATCAATAGCATCATCTAATTGTTGAGCTGTTTTTCTATAAACATCTAAATCTTGTCCATATGGATCAATTATATCTCCGCACCCTGTAATTTCATCTAAAGTATATAATTTTTCTTCAGGTGCATAATTTTTTAATAAATTATAGTGAGATTTTGTCATGCATATAATAAAGGTAAAATCTTCTATATCCTTCATGGTTATAGCACGTGATTTATGTGTAAAATTAATATTTCTTTCTTTTAAAACCGCTTGAGAATTTTCAGATATATCCATTCCTTCAGCACAACCTATTCCTGCTGAATCCACCTCTATGCACTTTATATTTAAGGCCTCTATCTTATTTAACAAAAAAGCATGTGCAAGTGGAGACCTACACGTATTACCTGTACATACAAATAAAATCTTAATTATTGTTTGTTCCATTTCCTGCCGCCTTTTTTACTCTATTCATAACAGAACCTCTTTTTCCCTCATTGCCAAAATCTTGACAAATTATATAATCTGAGACTCTGTCTGCTTTTCTCATTGATGCAAATATATTTCTCATTATTTCATCATCTGTTGAACCAACTGAGATATACTTTATATTACTCAAGGAATCTATCAATTGTTGCTCTGCTATTATAATTGGATTATATCCTTTTTCCTTAGCTTCTTCATATTTTGTTTTTATATCGTTATTTTGAGCAATTATCATATTAGAAGAAGGAGCATAATGCCTATATTTCATTCCTGGCGCTAATGCAACTTTTACTTCGCCCGTAAAAGATTGAACACATCCAAGAACCGATAAAATCATCTCTGCTGTAACTCCACCCGGCCTTAAAATAGTTGGAATGGACGAGGTTGTATCTACAATTGTTGATTCAATCCCAACATTACAATCTCCACCATCTATAATCAATTTTACTCTTCCTTGCATATCTTCATAAACGTCGAATGCGTTAGTAGGAGATATGTGAGTGGAAACATTTGCACTTGGTGCTGCTATTGGACATCCACATGCTTTTATAAAACTATTTGCAACAGGATGAATTGGCATTCGAATGCCTACTGTTTGCAATCCCCCAGTAACAATACTTGGAATATTTTTAGCTTTTGGCATGATTATTGTAATAGGTCCAGGCATAAAAGCATCTATCAATTTTTGAGCATATGGATTTATATTTTCAACAAGACTATTTATTTGATCTTTGCTACTTATATGAACAATTAAAGGATTATCTGATGGCCTTCCTTTTGCCAAATAAATCTTCTTTACAGCTTCCTCATCAAATGCATTTGCCCCTAATCCATATACAGTTTCTGTTGGGAATACAACTACATCACCAGATTGAATCAATCTAGCGCCTTCAAGTATAGCTTTTTCTCCTTTTAAAATAACTGTTTCCATATTGTTTATTATATCAAATAATGATAGATAAAAAAATCATTTTATAAGATATGTAATTATCTTATTTAGCTATTTTGAATATAGTATTTTAGACGTTTGAATGTTTACTAAATGTCGAAATCATGCTAAAATGATAAAGAAATAGTAACAAAGAGGGATTTCTATGGGATTATTTGATAAAAAGAAAAATCTTGACACACAAAACACACAAGAAACAAAACAAAATCGTCCTAGTTCTAAAGCCATGCAAATTATACATGATGTGCAAACCCATCTACAAATTTCATGCAAACTAGAACATCCTGTTTTGCCTGCTAGAATTGCTATTTCAAAAATCCCTTCCCCTGAATTATTTAAGGATATTAATATACTTATTGAAGAAGTAAACTTTAACGAAGAAAAGGCTGAAGAAGAAGCTAGATTAAAAGCCGAGGCTGAAGCAAAAGCAAAGGCTGAAGAGGAAGCAAGACTACAAGCTGAGACTGAAGCAAAAGCAAAGGCTGAGGAAGAAGCTAGACTACAAGCTGAGGCTGAAGCAAAAGCAAAGGCTGAAGAAGAAGCAAGATTACAAGCTGAGGCTGAAGCAAAAGCAAAGGCTGAAGAAGAAGCAAGATTACAAGCTGAAGCTGAAGCAAAGGCAAAAGCTGAGGAAGAAGCAAGATTACAAGCTGAAGCAAAAGCAAAGGCAAAAGCTGAGGAAGAAGCAAGATTACAAGCTGAAGCCGAAGCAAAGGCAAAAGCTGAAGAAGAAGCAAGATTACAAGCTGAAGCTGAAGCAAAAGCAAAGGCTGAGGAAGAGGCAAAACAACAAGCTGAGACTAAAGAAGAGCCTAAAGTTGAAGATGAAAATTCAAACATAATTACGGCTCCAAAAATTGAAGAAAAGCCTGAAGTAAAGCCAATATCGCAACCTGAGAGAATTGTTTCAATCACAGGACTTAATACTAAAAAACAAAAAGGTAAGAAAATAGTAAAACTATCTGCTGCTCAAAGCGGTGGAATCGCAGCTGTAAAAGCACAAGAAGCAAAAGATAAAGAAGCAGAAGAAGCTAAGAGAAAAGCAGAAGCAGCTGCAAAACTTGCTGCACAAAAAGCTGAAGAAAAAGCACAAGAACAAGCAAGATTAGCATATGTAATATTGATTGGTGATGCTAAAAAACCTGATCCTAATTTAGGAAAATTTGAAATTCAAAAAACTGGACTTTTAGATAAACCTTATAAAATGGTTTTAAAAACCAATTTAGGAAAAACAATATTTGAAACCGCACCTATTAGATCTAAGCCAAACGAATTGACTGCTCAAATGTTTAAAGACATCCTATCTACTGGCTCATTTACTTTTATAAAAAACCAAAGCGGACAATATGCATTTAGAATATTAGATTCAAGACTTAGACTGTTTAGTGTATCAAAGTTCTACCCTACTATTCGTGAGGCACAATTAGCTGCTGCATCAATTAAAAAATTTGGATTAAGTGCAAATTATATTGACGATACTACAATATTAAATTCTTGATTCAATAACTTTTAGTTTTCCAGATAACTTATATTGATTTTTACATGCGGGGATAAAATATGTATCCCCCTTTTTTATTGGTTCTTCTTTATCTAAAAAACTGATACTTCCCTCTCCATCAACACATGTAAGTACTACAAATGAATCTTCCGTAATTGAATTTGAAAATAACTCTTTTACTGTTATTTCATATGTTGTAAAATATTTACATTTTGCAAGTAGATTAACTGATTCATTTATCTTTTCTACTTCGCTATTAACTTTACAAACTTTTTTTGTATCTATAACATTCAATGCTTTATCTATATGAAGTTGTCTTTTGTTTCCATTTTTATCTACTCTGTTGTAATCAAACAATCTATATGTTAAAGAACTATTTTGTTGAACTTCATAGATAAGCAAGCCACCACATATTGCATGTACTGTTCCTGCTGGTATATATATTGCATCGCCTTTTTTTACTTGTATTTTATTTAATAAATCAAGAATTATTCCATTATTTAATGCATATTTAACTTCATCTAATGTGTATTCTTTTTTAAATCCACAGTATAAAAACGAGTCTTTAGCAGCATCAACTACATACCACATTTCGCTTTTGCCAAATTGACCTTCATTCTTTAATGCGTACTCATCTGATGGATGAACTTGTATTGAAAGGTTTTCCTTTGCGTCAATTAATTTTATTAATACTGGAAAAAACGGAAATTTTGCTCCATTTTTACCAATATATTCAGGATGAATAGATAAAACACTAGAAAGTGTCTTTGCTATATATTCTCCGTTTGCAATTATGCTTTCACCCTCTTTATGGCACGATAGTTCCCATGCTTCGGCAATCACATCTTTGTCGCTCTTTTTATTCCAATATTTTTTTAAATTATCTCCACCCCAAATATAGTCTTTAACCGCTGGATTTAATTTCATTGCATACATATTTATACCTACTTATTAAAAATTATTTTAAATTCTGTTCCCTCTCCAAGAATTGATTCTACTTGAATCTTTGCATTATGTAAATCACAAATTTTCTGAACAATAGATAGTCCAAGTCCTGTTGAAGATTCAACTTGATCATTTGTCGTTCTAGATTCTTCAACTCTATAGAATCTCTCAAATATCTTAGTTAAATGTTCTTTTGCTATTCCAATACCTGTATCTTTTACGCTTAAATATACTTTATCGCTATCTTCTGATATATTTACATCAATACTTCCATTTTCTTTGTTGTATTTTATTGCATTAGAGATAAGGTTTTTATAAAGCATTATTATAAGTTTTTTATTTCCCATAATCGTTGCTTCTCCGCTTATGTTTATATCAACTTGCTTCTTTTTAGCAATAACACTCAAATCTTCAATGATGCTATCTAAAATATTTCTCAAAGAAATCTGTTCAAACTCAATATCTGTTTTTATGTTTTCCATTTTACTTAATTGCAGCATTTCTTCAATTAAAGCCTTCATTCTAATTGCATTTTTATTTATCTCATCAGAACACTTTTTTACGACTTTTTCATTAGTCGTAGATATAGATAACATTTCAGAATAACCTGTAATAGCAGTAAGAGGTGTTTTTAATTCATGTGATGCATCGGCAAAAAATTGGTTCTTATACTTTAATGCATTTTTTTCCTCTGTTATATCCGTAATTACAAGAAGCATATATATTCCTATTGTATCCATTTGATCTGTTCGAGTAAAAATGTTTTCAACTTTTAAAACTTTTTCATTTATAGATAATTCTAATGAAGATTCTTTTCTGTTATTAAAAGCCTCATTTAAATCTTCTTTAAAACCAATTGTGTCAAAAAACTTTCTAACACCTCCGCTCTTGATGATATCAAAATTTAACAATTCTTTTGCCGCTTTATTTTGATACAAAATGGAGCCGTTTTTATCAAAAGTAATTACACCTTGTTTTATAGAATCCAAAACCATTTCCATTTCTAATAAATTATTATTTATTAAATCACCAATTTTATCAATTTGACTTACCATTTTATCCGCTTGGGAATCAAACACTGAATAGGTTTCTTTTGATGCCTTATACGTTCCAGCTTGAATATCGTTCATAATAGCTTGAACTTGTTCAAGAGGTTTCATTGAAGCTTGAATATTGTACCAAAATAGGATAAATAAAACAGCAATAACTAAAAGCCAAAAGCCAGCAAGTGTTATAAGTAATACATGGAAAGCTCTACTACCTATTATTGAACTTATTGAATAACGAACAATTAAAAACTCATTTTCATCTACTGCAAATGGCACTTTAACTTTTGTGTACAAAACATGCATGGCATTTTGATCTGTATATGGAGAAGCAACTAACTCTAAATTAGTTCCTATTTCTGTTTCATCCATCACTAGATAAACTAATGCTTCCATTTGATTGCCCTCAATTTCTGAAAGCATATCTATTCCAGTTGTGTCTTTATAAATTCTACCACTTGATGTAAAAACAGTTATTCTAATATTGTTTTCTTTCTTATAATAATTAAACTTATCTAAATCGTCTTTGTTTTCTATTTTTTCAATTTGCTTATTGCATGTTTCAGAATATGTTCTTAATTCTTTTTTCGAATCAGATGTGCTAACAAGAACAAACGATACTATAATTAGTACCGTTAATAACAACATGCTTATTGCAGTTATAATAGTGATATTTTTAAAAATATTATTTTTCATCTTGCTCTAGAGAAAACTTATATCCTACGCCTCTTACTGTCTTTATATAAGATTTATCTGTTTGTTCAGACAACTTTGAACGTAAAGATTTAACATGCATATCTAAAGTTCTTGTTTCTCCAACGAAATCATAACCCCATACATCTTTCAAAATTTTCTCTCTAGTAATAACATTATCAATGTTTTTAATTAACAATTTTAATAAATTATACTCCTTTAGAGTAATAACTACAGGTTTTTCGTTTACATAAACAACATGTTCGGCATCATTAATGGATATCTCTCCAGCACTGATAATTTTATCTTCTTCTTTACCAAAAGAAGACTTTCTTAAATTAGCTTTTACTCTAGCAATTAATTCTAACATTCCAAAAGGCTTTGCTATGTAATCATCAGCACCTAAATCCAATCCGTTAACTTTGGATTCTTCGTCGCCTTTTGCAGATACGATAATAACAGGAATGTCTTTTGTTTTAGGATCATTTTTAATTATATTCAATGCTGAAAGACCATTCATGCCTGGCAACATTAAATCCAAAATGAATAAACTTGGAGTAATTGTCTTAAGTGCTTCGAACATATCTTCTGCTTTGACAAAACTATGACATGAAAATTCTGAATTATCAAATGCCATCTCATATAATTCTCTTATACTAACATCATCTTCAACAACAAAAATAGTATATCTCATAATTCCTTTTTCCTACTTTTTTATTCTAACATATTGATTATTTTTTGTAAATATAACGTAAAAAAAAGACATCATAAAGATGTCTTTTTAGTGGTAACCGGCAACGTCCTACCCTCCCAGGCCGTTTCCAACCAAGTACTATCAGCGCTGAAGGTCTTAACTTCTGTGTTCGGAATGTGAACAGGTGGATCCCCTTCGCC
>JALFUR010000013.1 GCA_022784465.1 Christensenella sp.
TAGTTTTACACTTAGGGAACTCGCTTTTGAAAAAGCTATCCCTAAAACCTAAGCAAAACTAGATATATCTAAAAAATTATAAATAATACATCTAACTTAGATTTTATGATCTAGTTAAATCCCAAATGTATTATACGAGAAGCATATGGAAGAAAAATTTGACTATTCTATTATAGACAAAGCTATTGATGAATACGGCGATGCGGAAAGCTCTTTAATTGCAATATTACAAAGAATTCAAGAGGTTTATAGATTTCTACCCGCTGAAGCATTTCCTTATCTTGCAAAGAAATTAGGTGTTTCTGAAGCAAGAATTTATGGAGTTGCCACTTTTTATGAAAACTTTTCATTAAAAAGAAAAGGCAAATACATAATTAAAGTATGTGATGGAACTGCTTGCCATGTTAAACATTCTATTCCAATTTTGGAAGCATTAAGAGAAGAGTTAGGACTATCTGAAACAAAAGTTACAACAGATGATTATTTATTTACTGTTGAAACGGTTTCTTGTTTAGGTGCATGCTCATCAGCTCCTGCAATTATGTTGAATGAAGACATAAAACCTTTAATGAGTCCTGAAAAAGCAATCGAGCTTGTTAATCAATTAAGAGAGGGCGAAAAGTATGATCAACAATAGAGAAGAATTAGATATACTTAGACAAACATTATCTAAACAATTTGAAGCACAAAAGAAACAAATTATTATTTGTGCCGGTGCAGGATGTGTTTCTAAAGGTGCAATAAAAGTTTACGATAAATTTATTCAATTAATGAAAGATAAAAATGTGGATTTCACTATTAAGCTAGAAGAAGAACCACATTCTGATCAAGTTAGAATTAAGCAATCTGGTTGCCATGGATTCTGTGAAATGGGACCACTAGTTAGAATTGAGCCTCAAGGATGGCTATATATGAAAGTAACTCCTGATGACGTAGAGGAAATAATTGATTCAACTTTAGTAAAAGGAGACTGCATTGATAGATTGGCTTATTCGCAAGATGGAGTTATATATAGAGAACAAAAGGAAGTACCTTTCTATAAGAAACAAACAAGACTAGCTCTTGATAACTGCGATAAGATTGATGCGACAGACATAAGAGAATTTATTGCTAGAGGCGGATATATGGCGCTTGAGAAAGCTTTGTTTGATATGACAAGCGAAGGTATTGTTGCTCAAATTACTGAATCAGGATTAAGAGGACGTGGAGGCGGCGGTTTCCCTACAGGCAAGAAATGGTCTCAAGTAGCAAGACAAAAATCTACTCCAAAATATATTGTTTGTAATGGTGACGAGGGCGACCCTGGTGCATTTATGGATAGATCTGTTATGGAAGATGATCCACATAGAATGATAGAAGGTATGATGATAGCAGGTATCGCTTGTGGTGCTTCAGAAGGATATATATACGTTAGAGCAGAATATCCAAAAGCAGTTGCTAGATTGACAATGGCAATAAAGCAAGCTACTGAAATGGGAATTTTAGGTGATAATGTTCTTGGAAGTAGTTTTTCTTTCCATTTACATATCAATAAAGGTGCAGGAGCATTCGTATGTGGAGAAGGTTCAGCTCTTACTTCATCTATTGAAGGAAAGCGTGGTATGCCAAGAACAAAGCCACCAAGAACAGTTGAGCATGGTTTATTCAATCAACCAACAGTTTTAAATAACGTTGAAACTTTTGCAAATGTATCAAATATTATTAATAATGGCGCAGATTGGTACAAATCAATTGGTACAGAAAATAACTCTGGAACAAAAACTTTTGCTTTGACTGGAAATATTAAAAACGCAGGATTAATTGAAGTTCCAATGGGAACAACATTAAGAGAAGTTATTTTCGATATAGGTGGAGGAATAGCCAATGGCGGTAAGTTTAAAGCCGTTCAAATTGGTGGACCATCAGGTGGATGCTTGACAGAAAAGCACCTTGATTTACCACTTGATTTTGATTCTTTGAAAAAAGTTGGAGCTATCATTGGTTCAGGCGGTCTTGTTGTTATGGATGATAAGACTTGTATGGTAGAAGTAGCTAGATTCTTTATGAATTTCACACAAAACGAATCATGTGGAAAATGCGTTCCTTGCCGTGAAGGTACAAAGAGAATGCTAGAAATACTAGAAAGAATAGTTGATGGTAAAGGACAAGAAGAAGATATTGATTTACTTTTAGAACTTGCTGATACTATATCAAACACAGCATTATGTGGACTTGGAAAGACTGCACCATCTCCAGTTGTTTCTACAATTATGAACTTTAGAGATGAATATGAAGCTCATATTAAAGAGAAGAGATGTCCAGCTGGTGCTTGTAGACAATTAAAACACTATGTAATTAATAAAGATTTATGTAGAGGTTGTACAAAGTGTGCAAGAAATTGTCCAGCAAATGCGATAACAGGTGAAGTTAGAAAGCCATTTACAATCGATCTTGATAAATGTATTAAGTGTGGTATTTGTATTACAAACTGTGCTTTCAACGCAATTAGTGAGGTGTAATTATGGCAGATAAGAAAATGATGATTGTTGATGGTATTTCAGTTGAAATAGAAAACGAGAGAAACCTGCTTGAAGTAATAAGAAAAATAGGAATAGAATTACCAACATTCTGTTATTCTTCAGAATTATCTATTTATGGCGCTTGTCGTATGTGTATGGTAGAAAATGAAAAAGGCGGATTAGAAGCTGCTTGTTCAACTATTCCAAGAGCAGGAATGAATATTAAAACAAATACAGTAAGACTACAAAAATACAGAAAGAACATCTTGGAATTATTGCTTGCTAATCACTGCTCGGATTGTACTACTTGTGATAAAAGCACAAAGTGTAGATTGCAAGAATTAGCAAAACGTTTCCAAATTCATAACGTAAGATTCCCAAATACAGCAAAACATCAAATCGATGATTCTTCTGCTTGTATAACAAGAGACGCAGGAAAGTGTATTTTATGTGGTGACTGTGTAAGAATGTGTAATGAAACACAAAATGTTGGTGCTATAGATTTTACATATAGAAGTTCAAAAGTAGCTGTAAATACAGCTTTTGGTAAGCCAATTGGGGAAACAAATTGTGTTGGTTGTGGCCAATGTGCAGCTGTTTGTCCAACAGGAGCTATCGTCGTTAAAAATGAAACAGAAAAATTATGGAAAGCTATTGAAAATCCAAATGTAAAAGTTGTTGTTCAAATAGCACCTGCCGTTAGAGTAGCTATAGGTAAAGACCTATTTATGAAAGACGGAGAAGATGTAATGGGTAAAATCGTTGCAGCTTTAAGAAGAATGGGTGTTGACGAGGTTTACGATACAGCATTTAGCGCAGATTTAACAGTAATTGAGGAATCTAATGAGTTTATAGAAAGACTACAAAATGGTGGAAAATTGCCACTTATTACATCTTGTTGTCCAGGATGGATTCAATACGCAGAAAATACTCATCCAGAACTTATGGAGAATATCTCATCATGTAAATCTCCTATGCAAATGTTCTCTGCAATTATTAAAGATCAAGCAAGACAAAAGAAAGAGAATATATTCCATGTTGCTATTATGCCATGTAGTGCTAAAAAATTCGAAGCGCAAAGAGAAGAGTTTAAGCATGATGATATCCCAGATGTAGATTTAGTTATAACAACAAAAGAATTAATTAAGATGATAAGAAAATCTGGTATCATTTTTGATGAATTAGAACCAGAAGCTATTGATATGCCATTTGGAACAATATCTGGCGCCGGAGTAATCTTTGGAGTAACAGGTGGTGTTACGGAAGCTGTTTTAAGACGTGTTGCTGATACAAATTCTAGAGCAGACTATTTTGCCATTGAGAAAATGGGACAAAGAGGAATGGTAGGAATAAAAGAATTTGATCTTCCATACGGAGATTCATCTCTTCATATTGGTGTTGTTAGTGGTTTGAAAAATGCTGAAACAATAATTCAAAGAGTTAAAAACGGAGAAAAGTTTGACTTTATTGAAATAATGGCATGTCCAAATGGATGTATAAACGGAGGTGGACAACCAAGAAGCCATAGACCACAAAGAGAAGCAAGAACTGCAGGAATCTATAAGTCAGATAAATTGTTGTCTATTAGAAGAGCTCAAGCAAACCCAATTGTAGATAAGGTATATAAGGAAATAATTCAAGATAGAAATCATGAATTGTTGCATGTTCATTATACAAGGGTTAAACATTAATAAAGATACATAATAAAGAGGAGTTGCAACTGCAACTCCTTTTTTAAAAACTTTTACTTTATATAATGAGTGCGTGTTATAATAATAGCGAAGTTTTCAAAATAAAGGATTTTATATGCAAGGATTAAATATTAGACATTTTGACTTTTCAAAGGAAGGAAGAGATCAGGTCCTTAAAACAAAAAAAGGACAAGATTGGCCAGTTGTGTATCTGATTCATAACGATAAAGAATTATATATTGGCGAATCTTCTAATATGAGCAACAGATTTGAGCAACACTTAAATAATAAGGAAAGAAAAGGGCTTAAAGGAATAGAAATTATTTTTGATGACGAGTTTAATAAATCTGCAATTTTGGATATTGAGCAATCATTGATTCAGTTGTGTACGGCAGATGAGAAATATAAATTACAGAATCAAAATGGTGGTCAATCTAAAAAACACAATTATTATCAAAGAGAAAAATATTTAAATAAACTAGACATTATATGGAAGGAACTTTCACGTAAAGGTATGACAAATAAATCTTTGCTAGATGTAAGAAACTCGGATTTATTCAAATACTCTCCATATAATACACTTACAAGCGAGCAAGATAATGTATGTAATGCTGTTATTAAAGACATAATTGCAAAATTTAAAGAAGGGAAAAATGGAACTTCAATAATAAAAGGTGTAGCTGGAACAGGAAAGACAATTGTTTTAATAAATATGATTTACAAATTAATAAATGCTACAAAATATGACATTAGTTTTTCAGAAGAAGACGAAGTTTTGAGTGAGTATTATCAAATTGTTCATGATATAAAACAATTAGTAGCTACTCTTGGTCACGAATTGAGAATAGGATATGTAGTTCCAGTGAAATCAATTAGAAATACTTTACGTAAAGTGTTTGGAAAAACAAAAAATGGATTAACAAGCAAAATGGTAATAGGCCCATTAGATGTTATCAAAAATAAATATGATATATTATTTGTTGACGAAGCGCATCGTTTAGTGCAAAGAAAGAATATATCTAACATGGGATCAAACGATGCAGCTATGAGAAAAAGCGGGCTAGATCCTTTAGTAGATACTACAGTTGATTTAATTGTTAAAAACGCAAAATATAAAGTGTTTGTTTATGATAGTAATCAAACAGTAAAAGGGTCCGATGTAACAGATGATCAATTTAGAAAAGCCATATCAAAAGAGAGTGTTCAAGAGCATACTTTAAAAAGTCAAATGAGATGTAAGGGCGGTGAATCATATGTATCTTATCTTGATAGGATTTTGAATTGCTCTCAAGAACTATTTCAAGAAATTGAAGAGTATGATTTTCAAATATTTGACGATGTAGATAAAATGATTAATAAAATTAAGGAATTAGATAGAAAGTTTGGCTTATGTAGAAATGCAGCAGGGTATTCATGGAAATGGAAGTCTAAAAAGAAAAAATACGAAGATGTAATGAAAAATAATTTGCAAGATATTGAAATACAGGGACATAAATATGTATGGAACGCAACTAATTCAGAGTTTATTTTATCTAAAAATGCAATAAACGAAATAGGCTGTATTCATACAATGCAAGGATATGATTTAAATTATGTTGGAGTAATTTTTGGAAGAGAGATAGATTACAATCCGAAAACTAATAAAATTGAAATTAATTTAAAAAATTTTTATGATACCAATGTAAAGAAAGCGACAGATTATGAAACAGTAAAACAATATATTATTAATTCGTATAAAGTCATTATGGAAAGAGGAATTAAAGGATGTTATGTTTTTGCTTGTAATGAAAACATGCAACAATATCTAAAGAGATTTATTAAGGAGAATAAATAATGGATTCGTTAGAAGAGCTAAAACAAAAAATAGATCAATTTAATAAGGAAAGAGATTGGGACAAGTTCCATTCACCATCTAATTTGGCTAAATCTATTGTAATAGAGGCAGGAGAATTAATGGAATGTTTTCAATGGTCAGATGAGGATTATAATATTGAAGATGTAAAAGAAGAGCTTGCCGATGTTATGAACTATTGCATTCAATTAGCTAGCAAATTAAACTTAGATATAAAAGAAATAGTAGAAAACAAATTGGCTCTAACGGAGAAAAAATATCCAGTAGATAAAGCAAAAGGCGTTTCAACAAAATATGACAAGCTTTAATAAGGACAAATAATATGCAGAAAATACCTGAGTATATAAAAAAGTGGTTAAACATTATTGATAAAATGAAAAATGATAATACATACAAATTAGCGTGGGGACGCGCTATTATTGAGTGTATTGTTTCTAATGAATATCAAGAATATCAGGATGATACTGTGGTGCTTTTTGATTCTATCTCTGAATGTATGTTGAAATATTATTGGAATCAACAATTCTTTTTTAAATTGAAACAATCTCCATATGTAGACAAAGAACCATTAATTTGTAAATATACTAAAGAACTTATTGATTATTATGTTGAATTAAGCAAAAGTAATATTCCTATCTGGTTTAATAAAGCACAAGAAATTTTAAAAGACTCAACAGAATATAAGACAACAATTACAAAAATCAATAGAGTGCTTCCTGAGAATGTTGCTTATCGTTTCATGAATGTCCCTAATGCAATAGAAGATATTTATGTGCTTGAAAAAGGTTTTATAAAAATAAAAACAGAGAACGTTAAGATTTTAAAAGAGTATAGTACTATATTATCTAAACTATTAAATTTTAAATGGGCATCATTGCTTGAGAAATTTAACGTATCTCCAAATATAATAGATAAGGTTAGCGGAATTAGCGAGACAAATATTAAACGTAATAATTTGTTAGAATACAAAAATGCATTGCTTATGCAATTTGATGAATATCCAATAGATTTCTATTCTGGAAAGGTGTTATGCAGTAAAGATATTAGTGTAGATCATGTTATCCCATGGAGCTTTATGTATTCTGATGACATTTGGAATCTTGTTTTAACATCTCGCTCTATTAATTCCTCAAAATCAAATAGTATTCCAGAGGAAATAGATATTGACAGGCTAAATAAGCAAAATTTAATAATGAGAGATGTAAAAGGCTTAAACGATAAATACAAAAAAGCTCTAGACATAGCAATAGAGTGTCATTATGTAAATAAATTCTATAACGATCTAAGGATTGCAGTTCTATGAAATATTATTCAGATAATTCTAAACAATATATTGATAGCACAATTAATTGTGATATGGCAGAGCAATATAATTTGTTTTTAAAATATTTTTCAGGTAAGAGTATTTTAGATGTTGGATTTGGCAGCGCAAGAGATATGTTGCATTTTCAATCATTAGGCTATATTGTTTTTGGAGTTGATCCAACCCCTGAGTTTTGTGATAATGCTAAAAGATATGGCTTTAGTGCAATATGTTCGCCTATTGAGGAATATACTTCACAAATAAAGTTTGATGGTATATGGGCATGTGCATCTTTGCTACACTGCGTCAATTTAAAGGTGGCATTTAAAAGCTGTTATGATTTATTAAATGATGGTGGCATTCTTTATGCTTCATTAAAATACGGAGACTTTGTTGGAGAAAAAAATGGAAGATTTTTCCATTATATGAACGAAGAAATTCTAAATAGTATTCTAAAAGAGTTAGACTTTTCTTTAATAGAAAAAACAATCACTTTTGATGTTAGAAAAGATAGAGCCGACGAAAAGTGGATAAACATAGTTTTACAAAAATAACGTTAATATTACACAATTTTTAATCATTAATACAGGCCCAGTTAATTTTTTTGTTGTATAATAAAACAAAACATATTGAAAAAAAAGAGGGAATTATGAAGTTTAAGAGTTTTATTGAATCCAAAAAAACAGCTATGGTTACTTTTTTTATATCCATTTTTGCTGCCATGTTGATCTTTTCTATGATGCATGGATTTATCTATATCGATGTTGTTTTATTTAATGGATTTTGCTTAACTTTGTGTGTATTGTTCTTGATATCTATTGCCTTGAATTTTGCATTATTAGTTTTCAATATTAATAATGTAAAGTACAAAGGAATATCAATTAAAGAGTCTAAGGCTTATGATGTTATTATTTGTATAAACATTGGCTTTACTGTATTTTTTGTAATTTTCGACTTAGTTAGTCTAATTATTAGTAGCGAAACGTTGTATGCAATTTGGTTGAATTTTTTAAAGATTGCTCCGGTAGCATTGACATGCGTACTATTGCTATTTTTGGTATTTTTCTCTTCTACTCTTGACAATAAAAAGTGTAAGAAAATTATAGCAACATTGCTTTGCGTGGCTATTGTATTATGTGGTATTTTATCTATCTTCCCGGTATCAATATATAAGTTTGTTTCAAGTCCAATAGTCTTAGATAGAGGAGATGGTTATTCTATAGTCTTTGCTACGACAGATGATAGCATTGCTTATGTAGAGTATCAATATGGAGATGAAACCATAGTTGCTTACGACGAATACAATGGAAAGAAAAACTCCTCTAGAATTCATTCAGTATATGTTCCATACGAACATTTAAAAGGAAATAGTTATAAGGTAGTGGCAACAAGAGTTATACAAGAGTTAAGTTATGGCGGCAGATTAGGTAAGACAATCTCTAGTAGTAGTTTCACTTTTAACGCTCCAGAAGGAGATTTAGAGGTTTTATCAATATCCGATTGGCATACACATAATTCTAAAGTATATAAAGCTGTTGAGTATTTGGGAGATTATAATAGCGTAATTTTGCTTGGGGATTGTGCTGCCGGATTGAACTGTCAGGAAGAAATAATAGAATATATAATAAAACTTGGTGGAAATCTAACTAATGGTTCTATGCCTATTATTTGGGCAAGGGGAAATCATGAAACAAGAGGAGTAGAAGCAAAGAACTTATCTAGATATTTAGGGTTAGAAGAGTTTTATTATACTACACAATTAGGAGACGTGAATTTTATCGTTTTAGATAGTGCTGAAGACAAAGAAGATTCTCATCCAGAATATGCAGGAATGAACAATTTTGAAGGATATAGAGAGAATATGATAAGTTGGCTTGAGACTTTGCCTAATGATGAAGGGAAATATTTGGTATTAAGCCACGATGTAGAACTTTGCATTGAAGAGGATTTGCAAGAAAGAGCATTCTTAAAGATGGAGCAAATTAAAGTTCCTTTGATAATTGGTGGACACACTCATGAACTTGAATATATAGATTCTGATACTATTGATAAATTCGTAGATGGCGGTCATAATAACGGCATATTTGTTGCATCTAAATTAACAATTTCAGGCAATAATCTATCTATATTGTCTATGGATAATAAAGGCAATAAAATATACGAAAACACATTGAATAATTTATTTTCTTAAAAAAGTTATTATAACTTATCTTATTTAGTTATAAGAATGTTATCTAGGTTGCCACAGCAATTTGCCTCAAAGCTTGTTCCTGTGGCAACACTTTTTACTTTATTAATTATAAGTGTTAAGCTATATAAGTTATCTTGTTTATTTACAATAATATCTACTTGTTTTACTGCAAGGTTCGAACCTTGTATAGTAGGCGAGGGAAAAAACATTGCATAATTTAATCTCCTAAGTTTTTAGATGTTTATCAATAAATCTTTATATGTGTATTATAAATCCATAGTAGTCTCATTAATCAGTAATTTAATAGTATTTTAAAAAGATATAAATAGTAATATTTTGAATAAAAAAACAATCAATTAGAAATAACCTTAAAACACAAAAATATTAATTAGATTGGTAAAAAATCCATTAGAATTTTGTGCTGCATTGATTGATCAACAAAATATTATTAAAAATAAAAATATCGAACAAAACTAGAATAGTTCTTAAAGTTTTAAATCAGTCGTTTACAAATAGTAAGCGACTTTTTTACGATGAACAAAAATTACTCAATTTTCTAAAATTAAACAAGGTAAAATCATAAGAGTTTTTATTTAACCTATTGTCAACTCTTAGAAACTATCAAAATTGTGGATAACTATATTTATAAAATATAGACAAAATAAGAATTTGGGCACACGGAAGTGAATTTTTGATGTTGACTAATCACCACCACCACGATTATTATTTAAATAGGATATTATATGTGGAAAAGTGTCATTTGTTGAAAAAGCGTAGATGTTGCTCGTTAAGAAATTTATAAATTTTTAATAAATGAGTAGTGACATATGGGCCTTTTAAAAACAAGAAAATTTAAGGAGAAAAATTATTAAATGGAAGAGATAATTGATGATACTAACGATATTCTAGAAGAAGTAGATGATACTGAAGAAGATGTCAAAGAAATCGATTTAGAATCTGTAGACGAAAAACCAACAAAAGCCAACAAAACAATTGTTGCGATTTGTCAGACATGTAATAAACCTATTTATGATACAAATAAGATTAAACATGTTGAGACAAAAAAACATGTAGGTAGGTCAACGGTTGTAAACAGATTAACGATATGCGAAAACTGTTATTTGAAATATAATCAAAAATTAAAAAAAATAGAAGAACAGAAAGTTGAGGATTATAATAAGGATTTAAAAAAGCGCTTAACTAAATCGCTTACATTGTCGTTCTTATATGGGTTGTTAGGAATTGTAATAGGTGCTCTTTTGGGCGGAGGGCTCGGCGCAACGTTGCTTGGAATAGGCGCTTTTACTTTTTCAGCATGTTTATATTTAGGAAACAATGTGGTTGGCGACGTTTGGTTAAGTGTTGCCACATGGAGTATTCATTTACCAGGAATGATATTTGGGTTCGATTTGCACGGATTTATATTGTTTTTTGTTTTTAAGTTAGCAATTGCAATTTTAAGCTTTGTATTCTCAATAATATTGATAATATTAGCTACTTTAGTAGGAATGATTGTATCAATATTTGTATATCCATTTGCATTGGTAAAGAATATAAGAAAAGTACCAGATCAATTAAGATAGGAGGGTAAATATTTTGAAAAAAACATTATTACTTGTGATGACCATTGTGTTGATTTCAATTTTAGCATTTTCTTTAATAGCATGTGCGAATAATTCAACACCAGACGATAAAGAAGATGGAATAAAGCAACCTTCACCAGACGATAAAGATGAGGAAATTGTTCAGCCACCAATAGATCCGTCAAAATCAAACTTTACAAATATAACTTTTTCGGATTTAGAGGTTACATATGATGCATTGCCGCATATATTAGATGAAGCAGTTGGCGTTCCTGATTTTGCAACGGCAACTTATACGAATAGAAATGAGTATGTAGATGCAGGCACATATCAAGCAACAGTAACAATCTCGGCAGAAGGCTACAATGATTTAGTTTTAAAAGCAAATTTGACTATTAATAAAGCTGAATTGACAGGTGTCACATTTGAAGATGCTGAATTTAATTACGATGGAAATAGCCATGGTATTAATATTTCTGGAATGCTTCCTTCTTCGGCAAAAGTTGTTTATTCTTCTGATGTTCAAGGAATAACTAATTTTGCTACTGAAATCGGCACATATAATATTCAAGCTACGATTACAGACAAGAATTTTAAGACTTTAGTTTTAAATGCTGTTTTAAAAATTTCCGTTGATGATAAACAAAGATTATTAGCAGTAAGTGGAGATACATTATTCTTTGATAATGCAAAAGATAAGGATTATTTCTATGCTTATAATTTTAATGATGGGGAGATATTAAAGATTGAATCGGCAGTTATAAAAGATATAGATGCAACTTCAAATGAAAATGTTGTATATGTATCAGGCGCTTCATTATTCTCTTCTATAAAAACAGCTACTTATGACAATTCTGGAGAAAAACCAGCAGTTTCACATTCTAGTTTATATAATAAAGATGCTGAATATATTCAATATCAAGATGCTGAAACATTCTATTATGCTGTAAATGGATTAACCAATTCTAAATCAGGCATTTATAAAATAGATTTTTCCGGGGAAGAACCTGTCGTTACTTTGTTAAGCACAGGCAAGGCTAAATACTTAAAGTTATATGACAATACATTGTATTTTGCTGATGGTGCTAATGATGGAAAACTATCTAAGATTAATACAACAGATGAAAATCAAACTAGAACATTAGTATTGGACAAAAAGATAAATAATTTATATGAAAATGCTGGAGTATTGTATTTTACAGTAAATGAAACTTTAGGTAACTATATTGCAAACTATAACATTGTTTCTGGAGTTTCTAGAAAGCTTACGATTGATGCAGCCGGAGACATGGTTGTTGTGGGAGATTATTTATATTATATTAATGTAGATTTATTTACTACAAGCGTAATAGGAAATGGTATTTATAAAGTAAATAAAAATCCTATAACAGATATTAATTCTGTAGGCACAAAAGTTGTTGAAGATCCAGGTGAGGGACTAACATCTTTAACTGCATATGGAAATAATTTGATTTATTATGATGTAGATGGTTATAAATTAATGAAATATAATATTTCAACTGGTTTATCATCAGATATTTTACAAGATTTTACTGCGCCTGAAGATCCAACTCCTATTACAATGGGAAGTCAATGTGTTTCTGTAAATAATGTTGTATATTATTTAGATATTTGGGATGGAAAGACATTGCATATGTATAATCCTCAAACTGGCAGCAATTTTAGAATAACAGCGGATAAGGTTAAGGAATTCTCAATTATTGGAGATTATATCTATATGAACGTTGTTACATTTGGTGTAAATAACAATACATATAGAGTAAATTATAAAACGGGAGATGTTCCAGAGTTAATAAATACTTACGATTCAGTTAATATTGTTTCTGATGGAACCTATATTTATTACATAAAAAATAATGCTAGTGGCGCTGCTACGGAAATACATAGAGCATTGTTAGATGGAACCGATGATATTATGATCTATGAATATGGCGTATCATATATGTCTTACTATAATGGAGCTTTATATTTTATTGGACAAACAAGTGGTACTTCTTATAACTACATATTGAAGATAGATAATGTAGCAACACTTAATGCACCGGTTACACGAAGCACTTCATTAAAAATAAATGATGATGCTAGAGCAAATTATATGTATTTATACAATGGCATTATATACTTTAACAATACAAAAGGAACAAATTCGCTAAGTAGAATAAATGTAGATGGAACAAATCTAGTAAAAATAGTAGATGATGGAAGCGTAGATATTGGTCAAATCTTAGTTGATGATAATTATGTTTACTATTTTAATAGAAAGAACTTGTCAAACGATTATGATGCGTATAGAGTATCTAAAAATGCAGTAGCAGGTACACCAGAAAAAATTACTACAGGAATGCACCCTTGGGGTGGATGTATATGCGGAGATAAGTTGTACTTTGTGGATTATTATAGTGCAGCAATAGGCGATTCTCGCTTATATAGCGTAAGTGTTGAAGGAGGAACTCCTACTCTTATAGCATAACTATAGAAACACTCATTAAAAAAAATAAAGCTGTTAAGAAAAGAAAAGTTCTTAGCAGCTTTTTTAGCGATATACCAAAGCTATTGATTTGTATACTAAAACAAAGATATTTGATTATAGAAAAACTTGCTAAGTGTACAGTGATAACATCAAAATTAAAGTAAGTTGTATACTACAATAATTTATTGTAAAAAACATAAAATGAATTGCATTTTATACTATTCCACTGCCTTCAACCGCAATTGCGATGGCAAAGCATATCCAAAGCGCGACGATAAAAAAACCTTCTGCTGGGATTGCTAGTTTTGTATAGGGACACTTCCAACCTTTGTCTACAAAGGTGAAAATAAGGCGCGTCCAAAACACTGCATTGGAAAAGAAGAGACCTCCACAAAGCGAATAAAAAGGTTTTGCGCAAACGAAAGCAAGAAATCCAAGGAATAAGCCAAGAGCTGCTGAAATTGCGCCATAATATACTCTTATCTCAGTTTTGCCTGCGTTGTCAACAGGTTGAACTGAATAGTTTTTTCCATATTTTAAAGGGTTTTTGATAAATACAAATGCAGTACCGAAAAAGTACAGCATAAGGCATATTGTAGCTATGGTTGATGCGATATTTGTTTCAATAGCGTGACGTAAGATTTCTGCTGTCATTGTAGTCCTCTATATGTTTTTGATTTATTTTAACATATAAAAAAAGGCAAATCAATGTCTAGGCTTTTACAGTTAGCTCCCCGAATTATTAGACATTCTTCCTATTGACAGTTATATAATTATCGGCTATAATAATATCAAATATTAAATTAGCCGAAAGGAGTCTTTATGTATAGAAAAAGATTGGCCGAATCTACTGTTAATATGTTATCTAAAATGTTTGGCGCTATTTTAGTTTCAGGTCCTAGACAAGTGGGAAAAACAACCATGCTTAAAAATGTTACTAAAGATATTTCATACACTACGCTTGATGATATTATTGTGCGTACGTCTGCACAAGAACAAAGCTGTACGTTTTTTAAGGATAATCCGCCACCTGTATTTGTTGATGAAATTCAAAAAGCTCCCATATTATTTGAACAAATAAAAATGTATATTGATAAAGACCATAAAAAAGGTCAGTTCTTTATGTGCGGTTCACAACAATTCAAGATAATGAAAGGTATAAGCGAAACTCTTTCAGGTAGAATAGGACTTATTACTTTATTAGGATATTCTTTAAGAGAAATTAAAAACGTTGATTTTAATATCCCTTTTATTCCAACTGAAAAGTATTTTGCAGAACGAAAACAAACTCTTACTGAAATTGAGTATGGTGAGATATGGAATATTATTCATCGCGGTAGTATGCCTGAACTTTGCGAAAATCTTGACTTTGATTGGCAAATGTTTTACGGCGCATATCTTCGCACCTATATTGAGTGTGACGTTAGAGAACTAACTGAAATTGGGGATACTGTTAAGTTTTCAAAGTTTATGGTTGCAGTTGCCGCTATGACAGGTAACTTACTAAATCTTGCATCCCTTGCTCGTGACGTAGGAATAAGTCAACCCACAGCCGAAAGATGGATCTCTATTTTAGTTGCTTCAAACATTGTATATCTTTTGCAACCATACTCAAACAATATTACTAAAAGAGCAATAAAAACCCCTAAGGTTTATTTTTTAGATACAGGTCTTGCTACTTATTTAACCAAGTGGAACACTTCCGATGTGCTAAAAAACGGTGCTATGGCAGGAGCTTTTTTTGAAAGTTTTGTTGTGTCTGAAATAATTAAAAGTTATTATAACAAAGGTGTTCTTGAACCACCTATCTATTTCTATCGTGATAAGGACATGAACGAAATAGACCTTATTATAGAAGATGCTGGCGTTCTTCATCCTATTGAAATTAAAAAACACGCAGACCCAAGCAAGCAAGATATTAAAGCGTTTAAGTTGCTTGATAAAATCCCTAACATAAGTCGTGGGGAAGGTGGCGTGGTATGTCTTTACGATAATCTTATTAGCTTAACAGATATGGATCGTATTATTCCTATCAAATATTTGTAATCGCACTAATTAATCTAAAAGTGAGTTTCACCCTTTAAATATTAAACGTGTTTATGTAGAATGCTTCCGAGAATAAACTTGGAGGTATTTTTTTATGGCAAAAAAGCATTATACAGATCAGAAGAAGTATGAGTTTTGTATACGTTATAAAGTTTCTGTCATAACAATAACTGAGTTTTGCAGAATTAATATAGTCCCAAGATGCTGAGTCGCTATCTATACCTTCAATATCTTGTATAAATAATTCTTCATCTATACCATTCAATTCAAATCCTTCTTTAATTAGTTCTTCTTCGATTTCTTCCCAAGAAGAGTAATCGTTAAGAGTTAACCATTTAGAGCCTAAAGCTCTTTCATTGCATTCGTTATATGATCCCCAAGAACCAATAACAATTCTAATTTTGTTTTCCATTTTTCTAATCCTCCATATAAGTAAAATCATCTATGTATACTTGATGAGTATTTGCACCAAGCATATATACAAAGTAAGTTCCATTATTGTTTGTGTATAAATCAAAAGAGGCAGGTTCTAACCTACCTCTGTTTGTAATCTCACATGTTACAGTGTTATTGAATATATCTATGTCTATTAGATTCAGTGTTATAACATCATCGTTGTCATATACATAGTTTTCATATTTATATAATTCATTAGTATTAAAGTTTGTCATAGATCCTCCTAAACTATCTTGTACCAAATGTAGTAATTTCTTTGGTATGATCTTCCATCGTATTCAGCCCATTCAAAATATGAGCCTTTAAATTGGTCTGTGGTTTTGTCTACCAAATGACAATCTTTGATGCAATCTTCAAAAACTCTAATGTAAGGAGTATTTTTCTTA
>JALFUR010000003.1:0-30000 GCA_022784465.1 Christensenella sp.
TTTGTACACTTCTTCTTACATTCTTCTTTGATTTGAATAGTTATTTTTTCTGTTTTTTTATTTACAGTCTTTACCTCTATTCCAATCTTTCTTTCTATCTACTTTTTAAGGTGCTCTTTTTACTGCCTCTTTTCGACAGCCAGCACATAATATCATTATTGAAAATGCAATGTCAAACAATTTTAACGATTATTTCAATAAATTTTTATTATTCCTAAAAAATTTTTATTTTTAGGGGTGTGCCTTTTAATAATAACAAATTCTAAAATTTTAATCAACATCTAATTTTTTTGAGACACTTCATTTGTTAATCAAACACTCCATGTAATATATATATATATAAATTTATTATATTGTATTATTAAAAAAGCCTCCGCTTAAAACGCAATAAACATAGGGATTTTTAGAAACAATTAAAATTTTATAGTATTGCAGTTTTCAAGCGGTTAAAAAGAAAACAAGAACTTTTCTATTATTTACCATTACCCTTTGACTTTTGTTTTTATATAAGATATAATCAAATTACGAAAAACGGGGAAATATCCCCAAAAAACGAAACAAAGGTGTGCTATGGAAATTAAAAGAGATTTTTACCTACAAAAACTTATCGATAGAGAAAATAACGGTTTAATTAAAATCGTTACAGGTATTAGACGTTGTGGTAAATCGTATTTATTGAACAATCTTTTTTGTAATTATCTTAATGAAAAAGGTGTTGATAACGACCATATTATAAAGGTTGCGCTCGATTCGGAAGAAAGTTTACCACTTTTAAAATCTATGGCTCTTACTAATTACGTAAAAAAACACATTAAAGATGACAAGATTTACTATATTATTTTGGACGAAATTCAAAAGGTAACTAACTTTGTTGCTATCTTAAACGGCTTTTTAAGACTGCCAAATGTGGATATTTACGTTACGGGAAGCAATTCAAAGTTCTTATCTTCGGATATCGTAACTGAATTTCGTGGGCGTGGAGATGAAATAAGAATGTACCCACTCTCTTTCTCGGAATTTTGTTCGGCTTACGATGGCAGAGTTGAAAAAGCGTGGAAAGATTACTATACTTTCGGTGGTTTGCCACTTGTATTGCTTCAAAAGAGCGATGAAGCTAAAATGAACTATCTTTCGGGGCAATTAAATAACGTTTATATCAATGATGTTGTTGAACGTAACGGCATTTATAACCAAGTTGAACTTGGAATACTCCTTGAGGTCGTTTCGTCTTCTATTGGGTCTCTTGTTAATCCGTTAAAACTTTCAAATACTTTCAAGAGTGTTTCTGATTCTTCCATTACAGATAGAACTATTGCTAAGTATTTACAGTATCTACAAGATGCGTTTATCCTTGAAAAGTCAAAACGATTTGACGTTAAGGGTAAAAAATATATGGCAACACCTGCAAAACATTATTTTACCGATTTAGGCATTAGAAACGCAGTCATTAATTTCCGTCAAACCGAAGAAACGCATATTATGGAAAATATTATCTATATTGAACTCCGTATGCGTGGTTTTAACGTTGACGTAGGTCTTGTTGAAGTAAAAGAAAAGCTTGAAGACGGCAAATATACTAAAAAGAAGTTGGAAATCGATTTTATCGCACACAAAGGCAATAATAAGTATTATATTCAGTCGGCGTTTAACGCTTCTCTCCCAGAAAAGAGAGAACAAGAAGAACGTTCTCTTATAAAGGTAAACGATTCTTTCAAGAAGATAATCGTTGTTCGTGATGATATTAAGCCTTATAGAGATGATAACGGCATATTAACTATCGGCTTATTTGACTTCTTGTTAGAACCAAATAGTCTTGATATGTAAAACAAGTTAAAATCTTAAAGGCAGAAATAGAAATAGTCTATATCTTCGTTGAAGCTATAGAACTACCTAAATTTGACAGTTGGGACAAATTTAATTATTAAACTGAATATGAGAAAAGGCATGGCATCACGCCACGCCTTAACTTGTTAATTTGAAACCCTACGATTTACCGTAAAAATCCCTATGACTATTACGGTAATCGCTTTGGCTTTTTTTCGCATTTAATTTTTTTAGTTGAAATATTCCAAAATATTTAGGTTTTTAAATAATCCAACTTTTACAACTACATTTCCTTTTGAGTCAATTACGCCATAAGTTTCACCTTGTCTTACTGCAGCATATCCATTGTAAAAATCTGAAACCTCATCCCATGATGTTTTAATTACAAGTTCTCCCTTATTATTGACAAAGCCCCACTTTCCACTATCTCTTTGTTGGACAGCAGCTCTTTCTTCTACCATATCTCTTGCATTTTGATAATTATCAGAAACTTGTTTCCCTTTGCTATTTATAAAATAAACATTTCCACCTTCTTGAACTCTTGCTAACCCATCTATAAACATACCGGCATTATCGTAAATTGTATCGATTTTAATTTTGCCCTTTGTGTTTATGTATCCATATTTACCACTAAGCATAATTCTTGCAAGTTTTGTATCAGATGAGAATTGTTGAACTGGACATTCTCCTGTAACAGTAATTTCCAAATCAGATACCGGTTTACCTTTTGTATTAATAAGCGTCCAATAATAATATGATGTTCCATTAGATTCTTTTAACAATTTAACAAAAGCGACTTTATATCTAAAATCCATCGCCTCTTCATATTGGCAATTAATTTTAATATCCCCGTTTTTATTAGCATAGCCCCATTTGTACGAAGGATTATTGTATTTATCTACTCCGACATATTTTTGTACAGCTATTAAATTGCTTGAATATAGCTCAAGTGTCTCAGTTTTTGTAACATTAACTTTAAAAGGAGCTGTTATTAAAGCAATAAGCAAAATAATTAAAATTGTTGCAACAACGGCAATAACATATTTTTGTGGAACTTCTTTTTTGAAAACAAATTTAATTCCTTTGCATATCCAAGAAGATAATTTGATTATTGCTGAACAAATAAATGACCAAATAGAAATAAAAAACAAATCAAACTTGTTAACTTTTTTAACAGTTGTTTTATCTCCAATTCTTATAGCCTTTGTTTCTATTTGGGCTTCTTCTTTATCTAACAAATTTTCCTGATCTAAAGAATCAACCATTTCCTCTACTTGTTTTTTATTTGCCATATTTTCTCCGCAACAATTCCCTATTATTTTATAACATATTAAGAAAAGTCGCAAGAGATTAGAAAAAAACTTAAGAAGCAATCAATTTTACAGCCATTTTATCCATATATTTGTATAAATAATCCATATTTCTCTTTTATAATATATGATATAATTTAATAGCGAAAAAATTTTTAAAAAAATTAAAAAGCAAAATAATTTCGGAGGATTTTATGGAGAAAAAGACATTATTGGTAACTGGCGCTTCAGGAAATATGGGAAGCGAAGTACTAAAGCAAACAATGGATACAGGCCGTGTTAAAGGTGTTGTATTATTAAGAAAAAAACCAGCTAACGAAAAATTAGCAAAAAAGTTAAAGAAAAAGTATGGCGATGACATTGAAATCATCTTTGGAGATCTTTCTAAAAAAGAAGATTGCGTAAAAGCTGTTGCTAATGCTGATTATGTTTTCCACTGCGCAGCTGTTATCCCACCTGTTTCAGATCACCATCCAGAATTGGCTATGGGTACAAACTATATTGGTGCTTGCAACCTTTGCGATGCAATCAAAGAAAACCCTCGTGCTGACAAAATTAAATTTATTGAAATTGGTACAGTTGCTGAATATGGTAACCGTACATATCAACACCCATGGGGACGTGTTGGTGACCCACTAATCGTAAGTGCTTTCGACTTCTATGCTGTTACTAAACTACGTGCTGAAAGACACATCATTGAAAGTGGTTTAAGATATTGGGTATCTTTAAGACAATCTGGTATTTTATATGATAACTTCATGATGGCAAATCTTCATGATGGATTAATGTTCCATACATGTTGGAATACTCCTATTGAATGGGCTACTGCTAGATCTTCCGGATTATTAGGTAAGAACTTAATTATTGGTGATATGGATGGAACTTTACCAGAAGAATTCTGGAGAAGAGTTTATAACATCGGTAATGGTGAAGCTGCTCGTGTTACAGGTTATGACACATTCGCTTCAGGTTTCGGTTTAATGGGTGCTAAACCAGAAGACTTATTTAAACCAGACTGGAACATTGCTAGAAACTTCCACTGTATGTGGTACTACGATTCAGATGTTCTAGACAACTACCTTCACTTCCAATCTTCAGAAACATATCAAGATTTCTGGGATCATTTAGGAAGCAAATTCTTCTATAGATTATGGAAGCTTGGTAAACCATTTAAGAAATTGATTGCTAAAACAATGATTATGCCATTGTTTGAAAACAGCAACTCTCCAAAATATTGGTTAAATCATCCTGAATGTGAACCACGTATTAACGCATTCTTTGGATCAAGAGAAGAATACAACAAAATCGGTGATGATTGGAATAATTACCAAGTATGGAGTAAAGGTCAAATTCCTGGAATCTCTAAGGAAGATTTTGAAGCTTCTAAGAAGAAGGAAAATGTTACAAGAGATATGTTATTAAGCCATGGATTTGATGATACAAAGAGCGATAAGGATATCGACATCGAAGATTGCAAGAGTGCAGCTGAATTCAGAGGCGGTAAACTTCTATCTGAAAAAGTTAAGAAGGGCGACGTTTATACAAAGGTTAAGTGGTGCTGCCATCAAGGCCATGAATTTGAAGCAAGCCCATACCTAATTCTAAGAACAGGTCACTGGTGCCCAGAATGCTGCCAACCAGCTCCATGGAACTATGATGAACTTGCTAAACATATCCCATTCTATGCTCAATTGTATTATGATACTCATACAAAAGAAGAAAGCAATTTCTACCCAGCAGATTGCTACAAGGATATTGTTAAGAAATAATAATTAAAACAAATACAAAATATGGCTTCAAATCGAAGCCATATTTTTTTATTTATTAATAATATTAATTACAATATATTATTATTTACTTTGTCTCATAAGAGCATATTTTAAAATAGCAACAACAGTCTTGCCATCCTTAATTTCTCCGCTTTCTACTTGCCTTAAAGCTTCATCAAAAGGAATCTTATATGCTTTTAATAATTCTCCCTCATCCAAGTGATCCTCGCCCTGTTCTAGGCCTTTAGCTAAATAAATATATAGAGGTTCATTTGTGTATCCTGGAGTTGGATATATTAAAGCTAATAGTTGCATTTCTTTACAGGTTGCACCTACTTCCTCTTTTAATTCCCTTTTTGCACAAACCATAGGGTCCTCATTTTGCTCAAGTTTCCCAGCAGGTATTTCTTTTAATACTTTTCTATAAGCATATCTATATTGCTCTACTAAATAAATATTTTCATCATCATCTACAGCCAATATAGACGCACCACCATGATGATCAACATATTCTCTTTTTGAAATATGTCCATCTCCGCATTTAACTTCATCATTGAATACTCTTAATATTTTTCCATTATAAATACAGTTTTCTTTTAAAGTTTTTTCTTCTAATTTCATAATTTAAAAGGGAACGAATTTCGTTCCCTATTCTTTTTTTTTATTTTGTTAACTCTTCAACAAATTTATCATAAACTTTTTCATTCTTAATGATATATTTGTTTGTTTCGTCTTTATCAAATTCTTTGAATAACAACTTTATTTGAGCTACAGATAAATTGTCTGTTGAAACATTACCTGCTGCTTGTTCAAAGAAGTATTCATTGTATGTTTGATAATCACATGTTACATTTTGTAATTCCCATACACGTGTATAATATTGAACACCACTTGCAAAAGCATCAATCTCTACTTTTTCATATGAGCCAGCTTTCCATACATAGTATTTTTGATTTGCATCAAATGTTGCATCTGCAGCAACTTCAGTATATGTGTAATCATATTTAATGTTTGTTCCTTGATCGTAGATGTAGTTCTTGTTATAAACATAAGCACCGCCTTCAGTAAATGAATCTACATCATTACCATCTTTATCTACGTAAGATAAACAATCTGTTCCGAACATATCACAACCATATTGTTGTGTAACCATTACTATATGAATTCCATAATCATTTATAATAAATGAGATTTCATTTCCAGCTTCTGTAACAACAGTATAAACTGCAGAAGTTAATTCATCGGTTGTTGTGTGTGTAGAACACTCTAAAGCTCTAACTATTGCATTTGAACCATTTACAGCCAAGCATGAAGTTGTTCCATCGTATGAAACATTATGATTTGTGCTAACTCCACCTGTTCCAATGCTTGTAGCACCAAGTCCTACTGAATTCAACTTTCTAGCTAATACTGTATATTCTTCAACATATGAAGTATCTTCATAATCTGGAGTTACTAAATAAGAATCACTGCTAAACATACCGCTATCATCATTAACTAGATATAACCATTGAGTAAATGCTTCTACTTTTGCATTATATTCAACAATCTTTAAAGCTGTTGCTTTTCTAGATGCTTCCATATTGATATATTCTTCTGAAGCTTTATACTTTTCAACAATTTGATTAGATACTTCAGCAATATTATCAGCCATTGCGTAAATAACAGACAAATAATTCAATCCTTTATCTGTATAAGCAGCAGCCTTATCATCCTCTTCTGCATTATATAGAGGATTAGATACGTTTACTTCAATTCCTTTGTTATCTCCTAATAGCATTTTTACGATTTCATCATCATAACCTAATGCCATATTATTTCTAATAGTTTTAATCTTTTCGCTATCTGAAGCAAACATGCTCTTAATTGCTGTTAAAGCTTCTGTTTGCTCATCGCTGAATTTTAACAAGATGCTCTTAACCCCAAAATATTGATTTGAAGGATGTACAAGTGTAAATGTTCCTTTTTCTAGAGCAGAAGCATAATCAGAAACTTTCAAGTAACTCTTAATTGAAGAAGCTTTTGTTTCTTTGTACATTTTTTCAATTGCGGCATTATAAATAGTTGAATCTTCTGGAGCCTTGTCTGTTTCTGTAATATATTCTTGATACTTGTTTAAAATTACTGAGTCAATTTGAATATCTAAGAATTTGTCAACGCTCATGTAAGCACTTGCTATATTATCTAGAAGTTGTTTTTTAGCTGATTTAATAATAGTTTTAATTTCATTATCTGTTTCAGCTTTTAATTTTGCATCAACAATTTTATCAAACACGATTGAAGCCTTAAAATCTTCAACTGAAACATTCAATTGATTTTCAACAAAATCTACTGTAATTTCACCATATTTAATATTTCTATATTTTTCTCCGTAAATTACAGAAATGCATGAAGCGACACTGTTTTTATCATAAGTGCTAGAGGTTTGATCTGCATATGTTCTTGTTGTACGAGGATCTAATTCTTTATCTTCATCCTCTTCTTCCTCATCTTCTTTTATCTTCTCGCTATAAATTTCTTTATAGATTGAATCATAAGAGCTTTGCATATCTGAATTTGCAACATCTACAGCATAAACATATTCTCCTAAAGACAAAAAGTTTTCAGGATCTTTATTTAAATCTATAATAGATTTAGAACTATCAATACCAAATGTAGATGCATTGTCATATAAATAACTCTTTGCAAACAATGTATATAAAGCATTTCTTGACAAAGAATTGTAGAAGTATTCAATTACTTCCTCAACTGTCATTCCATAATTTTGGATGTAACTTGCACCATATGATGCTACATAAGAATACAATTGTCCTTTATAAATGTCTTTTGACATGCCTTTATAATTTACTGTAGCGACAATTTGATGATAATCTCTTTCGTCATCTAGTTCGAAAATGCCAGTACTACATGATACACATGTAAATACCATTGTAATCGATACTATTATAACAACGAAAATCGCAAGTAATTTCTTTTTCATTTAAACCGCTCCTTCTATAGAAGTATCTATCAACTAATTTTTTACTTATTTATTATATACAAAAAAATATTTAAAGTAAACATTATTTTATGACTTATGTCAAGAACATCTGTGACTTTATTCATGGGATGAATTGACATACATATGTTAAACGGAAATATACTTTAATACGTTGAAAATAATATATTTTTTTTAACATCCATATGTTATCATAATCATGGGTTGTTTTGTAACAACTATATCAGAAAATACAGAAGAACAAATTAGAAAATATATTCAAAATCAGAAGAAAAAGTGATATGAACTTAATGGAAAAAACTTATAAATATCGCATTTATCCAAACAAGAAACAACAAGAAATAATTGCGAAAACATTTGGATGTTGCAGATTTGTGTATAATAAATATCTTGCGAAACGAAAAGATATGTATGAACAGAATAAAGAAACATTCTCATATGTTCAATGTGCAAATGATATGAAGAAATTAAAATCAGAATTAGAATGGTTAAAAGAAGTTGATTCTACTGCTCTTCAATCATCACTTAAAGATTTGGATATAGCTTATAAAAAGTTTTTAAAAGAGAAATCTGGCTATCCTAAGTTTAAATCGAAGAAAACACATAGATTTTCGTATAAGACAAAGTGTGTAAATTTCAATATTAAGTATTGTGATAGGTATATTAAGTTACCCAAACTTGGAATGGTAAAGACGAAAAACAAGTTAATACCACAAGGTAGGATTCTTAATGCTACTGTATCACAAGAACCAAGTGGAAAATATTTTGTATCACTTAACTGTACAGATGTAGATATTGAATCATTTGATAGAACAGGTAAAGTGATTGGTATTGATTTAGGAATTAAGGAATTTTGTATTACATCTAATGGTGAAATGATTCTAAACCCGAAGTATATGAGGAAGTCTTTAGATAAACTTGCTAAGTTGCAAAGAGAATTATCTCGAAAATCAAAAGGTAGTTCTAATTGTAACAAGGCAAGGATAAAAGTTGCAAGACTTCAGGAATATATTAGAAACCAAAGAAAAGATTTCTTGCAAAAGTTATCTACTGAAATTATTAAGACTAATGATATAGTATGCATCGAAGACCTTCAAGTAAAGAATATGATTAAGGATCATAAACTTGCACAGTATATTGCAGATGTATCATGGTCAGAATTCGTAAGACAGCTTGAATACAAAGCAAATTGGTATGGAAAACAAGTTGTTAAAGTAGATAAATACTATGCAAGTTCTCAGACTTGTAATGTATGTGGATATGTAAATAAGGATACGAAAAATCTTTCAGTTAGAGAATGGGATTGTCCTTATTGTCATACACATCATGACAGAGATGTAAATGCAGCCGTCAATATTCTTAATGAAGGACTGAGAATATTATAAGTGGTGTAGATGAATAAAAGAACGGTAGGAACTATCGGGTTAGCTTGGCAAATATCTTTTCAGTAGAAAGGAGTTCCCAAGAATCTCATGGCTTTAGCAATGAGAGGTTCAATATTATATATAAGTAAAGAACTAGAACGTAGATTTTATAAGAAAATCTATTAAATAATTCAATTTATCTACATTGTTTTTGTTTGTGCAATTAAACACTAATTTAGGCTTTTCTTCGTTAGTTAAGACAATGTCCTTGCTTCTTTCAGAAATGACATCCATTAGTTTCTCATTTTTCAAAAACTCTAAGTTGTTAAATGTTACTCCCATCCCTTTTCTGTTAATAGTAACCTTTTCAATCATAAGTCCTTCAGCCAAATTCCTTGCAAATCCAATATTAATTAAATTAATCAATTCTTGACTCACTTCGCCAAAACTATCATTAATTTTCTCAACTAGGTCATCTCTTTCTGACAAGGTATAAACTTGTAAAATATCTTTCAAAATTTTAATTCTAGAATTGTCATCTTTTATATGTTTGTCATCTAAATATGCAGGAATTTCAACTTCCATCAAACATGTAACATTATTTTTACTTATCCCATTTAATTCATTTACTGCTTCGTTTATTAGTTTGCAATACATGTCATAGCCGACTTTCGCAATATGCCCATGTTGATCAGCCCCAAATATATTTCCTGCTCCTCTTATCTCTAAATCTCTCATAGCAATTCTAAATCCGCTTCCAAGTTCCGTATAATCCATTATTGCATTTAATCTTTTAGTTCCATCAGCAGTTAAGACCTTGCCTACAGGAATTGTAAAGAAAGAATATGCAAGTCTATTACTTCTTCCAACTCTTCCTCTTAATTGATATAGTTGAGATAGTCCAAGTTTATCTGCATCGCAAACAATTAACGTATTTGCATCTGGAATATCTATTCCGTTTTCAATTATTGTTGTGGCAACTAAAACGTCAAACTGTTTTAGATAAAAAGCTTCCATTTTTTCTTCTAGTTTTTTCTTTTCCATCTTGCCATGAGCAAATGTCACTTTTGCTTCAGGAACCAACTTTTTAATCTTATCTACAAATTTTTCTATAGTATCTATTTCGTTGTATAAAACAAAAGTTTGTCCACCTCTAGCAAGTTCTCTTTTTATTGCATCTTGTAAAAGCACGTCAGTAAGCTCAGTAACATATGTTTGTATAGGTAATCTATTCTTTGGTGGAGTTTCTAACACAGAGATATCTCTAACCCCAATTAACGACATGTTTAAAGTACGAGGAATAGGCGTTGCAGATAGAGTTAAAACATTCAAATTTTTCTTTAGTTGCTTTAGCTTTTCCTTGTGCTCAACACCAAATCGTTGCTCTTCATCTAAAACAAGCAATCCCAAATCGTTAAATTGCACATCCTTAGACAAAAGCCTATGTGTTCCAACTACTACTTGAGCTTTACCTTCCTTTATATTTTTCAAAGATGTATCGATTTCTTTTTCATTTTTTAACCTAGAAATCAGCTCTACTTCTATCCCGAATGGCTGCATTCTTTCTTTTACTGTTCTATAATGCTGCTGAGCCAAGATTGTTGTTGGAGCTAAAATTGCAGCTTGTTTTCCACCCAAAATAGTTTTAAAAATACACCTTAATGCAACCTCTGTTTTTCCATATCCGACATCGCCACATATCAAGCGGTCCATTACCCTACCTTTTTCCATGTCTTCTTTAATCTCTTCTACTGCATTTGCCTGATCTTGCGTTAATTCATATTCAAACGCACTTTCAAAAGAAGTTTGCATATAATCATCTTTAGGATATGTATAACCATGTAAATTCTGCCTTTGAGCATATAAAGACACTAAATCAAACGCGATTTTTTTAATGGATTTTTTTACTTTTTCCTTTTGCTTTGAAAACTCATTTGAATGCAAAGAAGAAAGTTTAGGCGCAATCTCAGAGCCGGTATATTTACTAATTTTATCTATTAACGATGATGGCAAATATAGCATTGCTCCATTTGCATATTCAATGGCTATATAGTCTTGTTCCACTCCACCAACTTTCATTCGCTTTAATCCAAGACATCTACCTATACCAAAATTGTCATGAACGACATAGTCCCCTACTTGAGGCGCAATGCTAAATCCTTTGTTTTTAAATTTGGTTTCACTGCCGCTATTTTTCTTAGATATATCTTCGCATCCAATAATTACTGTATTTATTGACGGATAAATGCAGCCCTCAAGAATGTCTGCTGAAATAATATATATACCAACCTTATGAGCTTCTACTTTGTCTAAATATTTGCATGGTATATCTCCATCTAATAAACTTCTTTCAAGTTTTTTTGCCTTTTCTATAGTTGGCTGACATATCAAGACCATTTGAGAAGCGTTTATATATCTTTTTAAATCTTCTTCTAAGACCTCAACTCTTGAAAAATAACTATTTACTTTTCTTGTAGATAATCTAATTATCTCCTCAGGCTCAAAAAAATATGTTGAGTTCATAATTCGAGAAAACAATATGCCTTTCTTTTCTGCACATATCTTTTTTATCTTATCTAAACTTATAATTGCATTTTTATGATGTATTGTAACCTCGCCGCTTTTAGACATATCTTTAACACGAGCTTCATTTTCAGCATAATATTTTTGCAACGTACTATTTGCCTGAGATGGCTCATCAATAATTAGTACTCCGTCATCTTCTATATAATCTAAAATTGTTGAATTATATTTATTTAAAAACGGAGTTAACCATTGTGCTTGCTGCGTGCAAATATTGTTTACACTTATCTCGGACACAATTTGACTTGCTCTTGTTGCAGCATCAATGTTCATTTTCTTTATACATTCGTTAGCTTCACTTATGCCTTCAGATAGTTCTTTTGCAGTATATAGCAAATCATTATTTGGATAAATAGTTAATTCGTTAAGCGAAGAGACAGAAAGCAAGGAATCTATATCATATGTTTTTATGCTTTCTATAATATCCCCAAAGAACGAAATTCTTACAGGAATTTCCATATTAGATATAAATATATCTATAATATCTCCGTGCACAGAGAATGTATTTTTTTCCTCGCAAACTTCTTCTCTTTGATATCCTAATTTAACTAATGTTTCAATAAAATCATACAGATCTATTTCTTCATCAACTTTAATCTTTTTTATTGAACTAATTAATCTGTCTTTGAGTGGCATATATTGAGTTAAAGCAACAGAAGTTGTAACAAGAATTTGACATTCTTTGTTAACAAACCTATATAGAGCTTTTACTCTATCTCCAACTAAGCTGCGCTGAAAAGATTTTCTATATAGTAAGACATCATCGTTTGGCTGATATAAATCCACTTTATCATTTAATATAGCTTTTATTTTCCTATATACTTCTTGCGCTGAAAAAGAATCTTGACATACATATACAACTTGCTTATCTAAAAACGTTGCAATATGTACTCTTTCTCCACCCCCTGGAGATATACATAAAATATTTTTCTTTCCCGCATCAAAATAAATAGATGAAAAATTTTCATCTATGTTTTTTAAAGATAAATAGTCTTTTACTGCATCAATACTCACTTAACAAGCCCATTGCATTTTTGCATTAATTTATCAAAATCCTTATCTTTTATATATTCAACAAGGCCTTCAGATATCTTCATTTTCATTTTATCTACTATTTCCATTTGCTCTTTTGGCAATCTCTCTAAAACATAGTCTTTTAAATCCATGTTTTTATCTACTCCAAGTCCAACTCTTATTCTTTTAATATTTGTTGAACCAAGTTCTTGAATAATGTTTTTCATTCCATTATGTGTACCGCCAGATCCTTCTTTTCTAATTCTAATTTGGCCAAGAGGCAATTCGATATCATCATAAATAATTAGAATATTTTCAGGACTTTCTTTATAGTAGGAAGCCAATCCCTTTACCGCTTCTCCAGATAGATTCATATATGTTTGAGGCTTTGCTAGAATAATCCTCTCTCCACCTGCACTTGTCGTGCCATATAAAGATGAGAAGCCTTTATCTTTGATTTTTACATCTATGCACTGAGCAAAATAATCAACAACCATAAAACCTGCATTATGTCTTGTTCTCTCATATTTAACACCTGGATTTCCTAGCCCTACAATAATCATTATTTACCTCTTTTTTTCTTAAAATAATTTGTTAACATACTCGCACACTCCTCTTGCAATATTCCACCTTGCACATTTGAAGCATGATTAAATTTTTTATCTTTCATTAAGTCATATAATGAACCACAACATCCTGCTTTTTCATCATACGCACCAAAATATATGTTATCCACTCTTGCATTGATTAGTGCACCTGTGCACATTGCACAAGGCTCAAGCGTTACATATATATCGCATCCAATTAATCGCCAATCGTTAATTTTCTTGCAAGCTTTTTCTATAGCAACCATCTCCGCATGGAAATTGGCACATTTTTTCTCTTCTTTTTTATTATGCGCTCTAGCAATAATCTTGTCGTCTTTTACAATCACGGCGCCAACTGGAACCTCATCATATTTTGTCCCTTTTTTTGCCTCTTTTATGGCTTCTATCATATATTTTATATTCATCATTTATGATATCCACTTCCTTCAATAATTGTAAAAGCTCTATATATTTGTTCTACAAGAACAACTCTCATTAATTGATGTGGAAAAGTCTGCTTCCCAAAACTTAGTTTATAATCCACCTTACTTAATACTTCTTGGCTTAATCCGTACGATCCACCAATTATATATGTTATAGTCGACTCTCCTTTTGTTGCTAAATTGTCTAACAGATTTGCATGTTGTTCACTTGATAAATTTTGACCATAAATATCTAGTGCAATTTTATACCCTTTTGCTTTTTGCAAAATCCTTTCGCCTTCTTTTTGTTTTACACTTTCAAGATTTTTCATATTTGCATCAATTAATTCTTCGTTAACTTCTATAATCTCAAACTTGCAAAATCTAGATAGCCTTTTTTGGTACTCTTTTATGGCATCTTTATAAAAATTGTCTTTAATTTTTCCGACACACACGATGCATATATTTATCATTAGATATAGCACATTAGCGTTTGGATAATCCAAATCGCCATCCCCAAAATTATTGCGTATATAAGCGCCCTTCTGCCTATTAAACCGCTTTTTGATGATCTTGTTTTCATCTCTTGTTTCAACACCTCAGCCATTTCCGCTGATTCCATTTTTGCCATTAACTCATCTTGAGCCAATCTATCTTTTTCTTCTTGTTCAAGTTCATAATCAAATTTGCAAATATCTTCTATATTTTCTTTGAAAGATTTTAATTTATCATATTGAACTTTTGTAGATTTTTTATATAACAAATATACAAAAAATGGAAGAGCAATTGCTCCGACAATGATCATTATAATCATTATCCAATCATCAACTATGCCCTCAGCTCCCATTTTATACTCTACATATCCGCCAATAAGAGTAAGTGCATTATTAGAGAAATGGACAATTATTGGAGCATATATAGATTTTGTAATAAAATATACAACACAACAAACCACGCCTATTACAAATTGATGAACAAGTTGAATTGGAGTGCCATGCATTATTGCAAAGAAAAATGCACTCATAAAGATTGCAAAGATTACATTTTTAGATTTAAATGATCTTGCGATAATTCCCCTATATAAAATCTCTTCACAAATAGATGGAATCAGCGCAATAAATACTAATGCTGCAATTAATTCCTCTCCTGTTTTTATTGACAAAAGACTCAATTTAGAAATATCAAATCCTGTCCACAAAATAAACTTTACAAAATAATTTGCAATTGGAGACGAAAAAACAAGAGTAAATATTGCTATTGCAATAAGTAGTATTACTTGTAGCAGAGAAACTCCCTTTTTAAACTTTATGTCTTTTACAAAATGAGCATTTACTACTTTAGAATATGAAAGTGGTGTAACTAAAAAAGCCATTTCATTTATAAAACAAACAATACAAGAATAAGCAACTGTGCCAACAAAACTATTATAATCAACATTAGTAATCATCAAAACAATGGTTACAATAAACTGAAATATAAACATTAAAATTAAACTTACAATAAAATTGGCTGCCCCGTCTTTAATTGTAAGAATTGAACTTTCTTTTCCTCTTTTAAATATTTGATCTAATTTCATATTTCAATCACCTTAGTCGGAATATCTTGCGAAGCTATAATTACATCTAAATTAGACATAGCTATTTGTGCTTTTTCAAGCGTATCGCTTAATGTGCTCAACACCATTTCCCTTGTATTATTATTTTGACTCAAATGTGCAAGCATAAATCTCGACTTTCCCTGCCTTGCTAAAGCAACAATTGCATTTGAAGCATCATAATTAGACAAATGCCCTTGTTTGCCATGTATCCTAGTCTTTAAATAATATGGATACGCACCATCAAGTAACATTTCATAATCATAATTAGATTCTAAAAAGACATAATCACCCTCTAGAAGCTTTGAGAAAATATGGTCACTAATATAACCTAAATCAGTAGCCATAGCAATTTTTTTGTTACCATCACTAATTAAAAAGCCTTGAGTATATAAAGCATCATGAGAAACTCTAAAAGCACTAATTTGTAAATCATCAATACAAATTGGCATAGAGAAATCGTTTATAAAAGCACGAAAACTAAACCCAACTTTTTTTTGTACTAGATTTAAACTCTTTGGGTGAATATAAACTGGAATCTCATATTTTTTTAAAAGAGTCTTTAATCCAACAACATGATCATCATGTTCATGTGATATAAAAATAGCTTTAATTGTAGATAAATCTATACCAGATATATCACATCTTTTTTGCAACTCTTTATAAGAAATTCCATCATCAATTAGTATCGAGGTTGAACCTGAAGTTATTACACTACAGTTCCCCTTACTTCCGCTTGCAAGATTACAAAACTTCATTTCTTTGCCTTTATTTATATAAATATTTTAGCATAATAACATTGTTTATACAATTAAACTTTGATAGAATAAAAACGAGGTAAATTATGGTAGAAATTTCAACACAAACAATAGCAAAAGCTATATCTCAATGTATAGACAAAATCTCATGTGAAGTAGAAGAAAGTTGCTATAGAGCATTAAGCAAAGCTTATGAAATTGAAGACAATAAGACTTCAAAGTTTGCCCTAAAGGTAATGAAAGATAACTTCGATTTAGCCAAGGCGGAACATAGACCTGTTTGCCAAGATACAGGAATGGTAGTTATCTTTATGCAAATCGGTCAAAACGTTGTTTTAACAGGTGAATTACTACAAACTGCTGTAGACAAAGAAGTAGAAAAAGCCTATACGTATTTAAGAAAATCCGTTCTAGATCCAGTAACACGTATTAACACAAAAACTAATACTCCTAGCGTTATTCATACCTCATATGTTGAAGGAAATGATGTAAAAATTGAAGTAATGCTAAAAGGGTTTGGAAGCGAAAACATGTCAAAAGTATACTTGCTTAATCCTGCTCAAGGACTTGAGGAAGCTAAGCGTTTAATAGTAGATACAGTAAAATCTGCAGGTTCTAATCCTTGCCCACCAGTTATTGTTGGCGTTGGACTTGGTGGCACTTTAGAGAAATGCTGTTTAATGTCAAAGCATGCACTATTTAGAAAAATAGGATCAACCAATCCGGACCCTATATTAAACGATTTAGAGCAAGAACTACTTAATAAAATCAATGACTTAGATATTGGTGCTCAAGGATTTCATGGCAAAACTACAGCGCTAGGATTATTTATAGAATCATATCCTACACATATTTCATCACTACCTGTTTCAATAAACATTTTATGCCATTGTTCAAGAGCAGCTGAAGTAACAATATACGGAGGTAAACAATAATGAATGTAATAAAATTATCTTTACCTTTAAAAAAAGAAGATTTAATTAATTTAAAGGCTGGAGACTTAGTTGAATTATCTGGTCCAATGCTTGTATTTAGAGATGCTGGTCATAAACGATTATTTGAATCAATAAAGAATAATAATCAAGCTTTTGATTATGTAGGTGAAACTATTTATTTCATGGGCCCATGCCCTGCAAAAGATAATGAAGTCATTGGCTCTGCAGGACCTACTACATCTTGTCGAATGGATAAATACACGCCTTTCATGCTAGATAGTGGCCTTGTTGCTCAAATTGGAAAAGGAAAACGAGATCAAGATTGCATTGATGCCTTTAAGAGAAATAATTGTGTTTATTTTGCAGCAATTGGAGGTGCAGGTGCAATTTACCAAAAAAGTATAAAAAGCGCTAAAGTTTTATGCTTTGAAGATTTAGGCACAGAAGCAATTAGGAGAATTGTTGTCGAATCATTCCCTTGCATTGTAGCAATTGATACAAATGGAAATTGCATCTATGATTAATTGTTTATAGGATTTAATATGAAATCTTTCATAATAGAATAAAAACGATTTTTCTCAATAGTTTTTATATAAACGTAATAATCTACATTATTAATATTAAAAACAGCATTAAAAATATACCTTGAAAAAAAAGTCTTTTTTGAGGTATATCTTATTTTTATCCCATTAATCTCAATCTCTTGAATTGGATAATTATCTAACTTATTTAGAATATGTGAATTATTAAAAAAAATGTACTCGTCTATTTCATCATTCCCCCACATACATTGAACAAATTCATGTAAGTATGCTATAGAATCATTCAAATAACCTAAAGTACATTTAAATTGTGTTATATTTTTAGGATCAAAGAGAAAATATTTTGTTCCATTCTCTACATTATATTTTGCAATAGAAATGTACTTTTTCTCTTTGAATCCTTTTAAAGATATTATCTTATTTGCCATAACTATCTTTTAGCCCAGTAATTTCATTGAATTCATATTTTCCATTTCCATAATCTTTTACTGCGCTATAATATCCAATTCTCATAAATTGGAATCTGTCATATGGCTTAGCGTCTTTTAGACAAGCTTCACCTTTTGCATTATTGTATACTATATGAGAATTTGGAGTAATTCTCTTATCAAAATCGCCTTCACCGTCTAATAGCAAATAATCGTAATCATTTATTACTAAATCAACACAATCTTTTGCATTAACCCATTGAATTACACCCTTTACTTTCATATTGGCATTTTCTTGGCCAGAAATTGTTTTAGGAATATAATTACACATTACTTCTACAACTTTGCCCTCTTCATCACAAACATGAGAAACATATTCAATAATGTATGAACCTTTTAATCTTACAGTTCCACCTACTGTTAATCTCTTATATTTTGGAGGAGGAACAACAGCAAAATCGTCTCTGTCTATATATAAGTTTTTAGAGAATGTAACCTTTCTTGTTGTCTTTTCTTCCGCATTTGGATTGTTCTCTATTTCGTATTCTTCATCTTCAGCATTTAGTATTGTAAGTTTTATTGGATCTTTTACAACCATTACTCTGTTTGCGTTAATATTTAAATAGTCTCTAACAAAATGCTCTAGATATGCAACATCTACTTCACTATTTGCTTTTGATACTCCAATTGCTTCACAAAAAGCTCTAATAGCTTGAGGTGGATATCCTCTTTCTTTCATTCCGGATAAAGTTGGCATTCTTGGATCAGACCATCCACTAACAACGCCTGTATCAACAAGTTTTTTCAAATATCTTTTTGACATAATAGTTCTCTTCATGCCAAGTCTTGCAAACTCTATTTGTCTTGGATAACCAGTTGTGAATCCACAATTAATCTTTACCCAATCATATAAAGGTCTATGGTCTTCAAATTCTAGAGTACAAATACTATGTGTTATTCCTTCTATTGCATCTTCAAGTGGATGAGCAAAGTCATACATTGGATATATGCACCATTTATCTCCTGTTCTTTCATGAGTAGCTCTTAAAATTCTATATATAACAGGGTCTCTCATATTCATATTTGGAGAAGCCATATCTATTTTTGCTCTTAGTACTTTTTCTCCATCAGCATATTTACCCTCTTTCATTTCCTCGAAAAGTTTTAAGTTTTCCTCAATTGATCTATTCCTACTTGGGCTTTCTTGTCCTGGAGTATGCAAGTCTCCTCTTGTTGCTGCAATTTGTTCAGCTGAATAATCACAAACATAAGCTAAGCCTTTTTTTATCAAAGAAACAGCATAATCATACATTTGATCAAAATAATCTGAAGCATATAATTCTTGATCCCATTCAAATCCAAGCCACTTAATATCTTCTTTTATAGAATTAACATATTCAATGTCTTCTTTACTTGGGTTTGTATCATCATATCTTAAATTACATTTTCCATTGTATTTTTCCTTAATACCAAAATTAATGCATAAAGATTTTGCATGTCCTATATGCAAATATCCATTTGGTTCTGGTGGAAAACGAGTTATAATCTCGCTAGTTTTTCCTTCTAATAAATCATTGTTTATAATTTCCTCAATAAAATTAACCGACTTTACTTCTTCCATTAAAATAATCCTCTAATCTCTAGTGTTTTTTCATCAATTGTCATTCCTAATGCTGCAGGTTTTTTGCTTAATCCTGGCATTAATAATATATTTCCACATATTGGAACAATAAATTCTGCTCCACCTCTTATTTCTACATCTTTTACTGTTAATACAAAATCCTTTGGTCTTCCAAGCTTTGTTGCATCATCAGAAAAAGAATATTGAGTTTTTGCTATACAAATAGGTAAAGCTGATTTTCCAATCTTATTAATTCTTGCAATTGACTCTTGAGCTTTTGGCGTAAACTCTACGTCCTTCGCTCCATATATTTTGCATGCAACAGCTTTTATTTTTTCTTCAATTGAAGAATTTAATTCATATGTAAAATGCAAAGAAGAAGGATTCTCCATTGCCTTTAATACTGTTTGTGCAAGTTCAATTGAACCATCTCCGCCCTTTGCCCAACATTCACATAGTGCTACTTTTGCACCATATTCATCGCATACTTGTCTAATATATTCAACTTCTTCATCTGTATCTGTAATAAACTTATTTATAGCAACAACAACATTTACCCCAAATTCATTCTTTAAATTGTCTATATGACCAAGCAAGTTAACACTTCCTTTCTTTAGTGCTTCCATATTAGGCTTTGTAACATCTTCTTTTGAAACGCCACCATTGTATTTTAAAGCTCTAACTGTTGCTACTAAAACAACGCATTTTGGACGAAGTCCAGATAATCTACATTTTATATCTAAGAATTTTTCAGCACCTAAATCGGCACCAAAACCAGCTTCTGTAATTACATAATCAGCAAGTGTTAAAGCTGTTTTTGTAGCAATAATAGAGTTACAACCATGAGCTATATTTGCAAAAGGACCTCCATGTATAACGGCTGGAGTTCCTTCAAGTGTTTGAACCAAATTTGGCTTTAAAGCATCTTTTAATAAAATAGCACACGCATCAACACATCCAAGCATTCCACAAGTAATTGGATTATCGTTTTTATCGTAAGCAACAATTATGTTAGATAATCTTCTCTTTAAATCAGCCATATCTTCAGATAGACATAATATAGCCATAGTCTCTGATGCTGTAGATATATTAAATCCATCATGTCTTTCTACACCGTTTGTAGGGCCACCTTGACCAACTGTGATGTATCTTAATGCCCTATCGTTCATATCCATACATCTTTTCCAAACGATTTTATCTACATCTATATTCAATTCATTACCTTGTTGTAGATGGTTGTCTAAAATACAGGAAATTAAATTGTTAGCAGCAGTAATTGCATGTATGTCTCCCGTAAAATGAAGGTTTATATCTTCCATCGGAGCAACTTGAGCCATTCCGCCTCCTGTCGCTCCACCTTTAATTCCGAAAACAGGTCCAAGCGATGGCTCTCTTAAAGCTAAGCAAACACTTTTGCCTAATTTGCTCATTCCGTCTGCAAGACCTATTGAAGTTGTTGTTTTTCCTTCTCCAAGTGGAGTTGGGTTTATAGCTGTAACCAAAACTAAATTGTCAGATTTTGGATTTGGGTTAATCTTGATTTTAGCTTTGTATTTGCCATACATTTCAATGTCATCTTCAGATAAATTTAGTTTTTTTGCTATTTGAGAAATCTTTTGTAATTCAACGCTATTTGCAATTTCAATATCGCTTTTCACTGTACAATCTCCTCTAGATTTAATATGTATATTTTATATTTATATTAATATTTAAGTCAAGCATAGAAATAAATAGAAAATACGAATGTATTTTTTATTTGCAAAATTTTAATAAACAAGTTTTACAATTATTTTTCTTTGTAATAAAGCATGCAGTGACAATACCCTTCAAAATTTGGATCATTAATTTGATCTCTAAACTCTTTGCACATACATTTGTTTTCTGGAATTCTTTCTAATCTACAAGGACAGTATCCATCTTTTTGCTTTAACGCTTCTTTTAGTTGTTGTACTACTTCCTTATCTTCATTAAATCTAACTTTCATTTTTTTTGCCTCCACGTTTATTGTAAGAAAAAAAGTGTTTTTTATCAATATGGTTTGAGTTATAATATACTCATAGGAGTTATAAATATGGACCCAATTAAAAAACAAAAAAACGCAATGAAAATTGTTTTTACAATATTAACGATATTTATTATTGCTTTCTTCACTATAGCAATAATCGGCAAATTTGTTATTAAGGATGATGAAGGAGAAATCACATACTTAATATTTAGAAACCTTGGAATATTCCTTGCCTTTACAACTATAGTTATGGCAATTTTTGTTAATACTGCATACAAAAAGAACATGAACCGTGCTAGTGCTGCTTTAGATCTACAAATGCAAAATTTAAACAACAGCATTAAAATAGTTCGCTTACAAATTCGTTCATTACAAATAGAACTTGGTGAAAGCGAACTAATGGAAGAAGAGTTTGAACCCTTCACTGACATGCGTAGTGCTCAAGAGGAGATTCTTCGCTTAAACAATGTCTTGCAAGAGTATCAAATCAAACAGCTAAAATCAAAAGAAATTGAAGATAAATAATTTAGAATTTATCGCTCTTTTTTGTTAAAATTTGCGTTAAAAAATAAACAATGTTTTTTCGCCTCGTATATTGATTTTTCGCGCGTGATAAAAGTATAATAAATATGTACATAAAGGGGGTACATATTTTTATTATGAGCGAAAACAGACATGCTTTTCATTCTATTTCTGCTAGAAAAACAGCTTCTATATCTGTTTTATGCGCTTTGAGTTTAATTTCATTTATGTTAGAAAATTTACTGCCACCTCTATTTTTGCCTGGTGCTAAAATTGGTCTATCTAACATCTTTACCCTTTTTACTCTCGTCGTGTATACACCTATAGATGCAATATTGCTAGTTATTATAAGAACTACTCTTGGCAGCATAATTGTTGGAAATATATCTTCTTTAATATATAGTCTTAGCGCAGGATTATGTTCGATAATAATTAGTTCAATTCTAATAACTTATGTACATCCAAAAATTTCCCTAATTTCTATAAGCATTGTTTCTGCTATTATTCATAACATTATACAAACTTTAGTTTTTTCTATAATTACAAATTCTACAAGTATGTTATTCTACTTGCCATACTTTGCTTTGATAGGAATATTAAGTGGCGTAATTGTAGGTGCTGTTGTATATCTAGTTATACATAAATTGCCAATAAATTTCTTCAATGGAATTTTATATAAAAACACAAAAACAAATACCTTAGAAAAGGAGAACATATGATAGTTAAAGCAAAATTTTTCGGAAAAGGAGTTCATGTTCCTGACTGTAAATCGTTATCTAAAGATATTCCGATTGCAGAAATGGAAACTCCTGATTTTGTGGCAATTTCTGTTGCTCAACATATCGGAAAACCTGCAGAACCTATTGTTGCAATTAATGACCATGTTTATCAAGGACAACTAATTGCTAAAGCAAGTGGCTTTGTAAGTGCTAATATTTATTCTAGCGTTTCTGGTGTTGTAACAAGCATAGAGAAAAGGCCTAATGTAAACGGCGTAATGTCTGATCATATTATTATTCAAAATGATAATTTGTATGAAAACGTTGTGCTAGAACCGCTTGCAGACAGAGAACCTAAAACACTTATTAATAGAATCTGTGAAGCAGGAATTGTTGGAATGGGCGGTGCAGGATTCCCTACTCACGTTAAGTTGTCTCCTCAAACAAAAGTTGATTGCCTTGTAATTAATGGCGCTGAGTGCGAACCATATTTAACATGCGATTACAGACTTATGATTGAAAAGCAACATGAAGTAATTGAAGGAATTAAATTACTTGCAAAAGCTTTAGGTGTTTCAAAAATCTATGTCGGAATTGAAAAAAATAAACCTGATGCAATTGAGGCTTTTGGAAAGGACAATGACTTAATGGTTGTTCCTTTAAAGAAGGCTTATCCAATGGGCTCTGAAAAGCATTTAATTTATAGCTGCACAGGAAGAAAAGTACCTACCGGAAAACTTCCTAGTGATGCTGGATGCGTTGTTCAAAACATTGCCACTGCTCTTGCTACATATGAAGCTGTAGAACTAAACAAGCCTCTATATGAAAGATACATGACAGTATCTGGTTCTGGCGTTGTTCAACCAAGAAACTTACATGTTAAATTTGGTACAAGACTTGATGATATTATCAACTTCTGTGGAGGATTAAAAGAAGACGTAGCAATGTTAATCAGTGGTGGACCTATGATGGGACCTACAATGATTTCAACAGATTTATATACAACAAAAACTTCATCTGGACTTTTAGCACTATCTTCTAAAGAAGTATCTCTTGAAGATCCAACACCATGTATTAACTGCGGTGCATGTGCATCTGCTTGTCCAATGAACCTATTGCCTATGATGATTGATTTTTACACTCAAGCTGGAGATTTTGATAAAGCTGATTCTGTTGGCGGAGTAATGAATTGTATCTCATGTGGCACATGCGCATATGTATGCCCTGCTAAACGTGCCCTTGTTCAAAGTATCACTCTAGCAAAAAATCAAATAATGGCAAAAAGACGCGCACAACAAGGAGGTAACAAATAATGGAAAGAGTTGTTATTTCAGATACTCCTCATATTAGATCTCCTAGAACAACAAAGCATATAATGCTAGATGTAATAATTGCTTTATTGCCTGCTTGCATTATGGGTTGCATCTATTTTGGATGGAAAGCGTTGCTTGTTCTTGTTCTTAGTGTTGCTTCAGCAGTACTAACTGAGTTTGTTTGGAAATTGTGTTTAAAAAAGAATTTCAAAACTATTTTGAAAGAGTTTGATTTTACATCAATAATAACAGGTTTATTAATAGGAATGTGCATGAGCAGAGATGTAGCACTATATGTTCCTGTCATTGCTTCAATTTTTGCTATAGCTATTGTAAAGATGTTATTTGGCGGTACAGGCAAAAATATTGTTAACCCAGCCATAGTAGGAAGAATATTTGCATTCATGAGCTTTACAGCTGTTGGTGGAATGGCTACATATTCATATACTACTGCATCTGGAGAAATTATATCAGGTGCTACAGTGTTAACCAATATTCTTCAAAGCGGCTTAAATGATGTTGACTTATTATCTATGTTCCTTGGAACAAACATGGCCGGCTGTATTGGTGAGACATGTAAACTTGCTTTGCTTATAGGTGGAATATACTTAGTCGTTAGAAAAGTAATAGATATAAGATGGCCACTAATTTATATAGTTTCTACAGGCTTAACAGCTTGCGCACTATATCATTCAATGGCTTACTTTATGCCTTCAATATTATCTGGTGGTCTATTCCTAGGTGCTATATTCATGGCAACAGATTATGTAACATCACCAAATAATAAATATGCATCATACGCTTACTATCTATGTCTAGGTGTTTTAACTGCAGTTTTAAGAAAAGCAACTCAAATGGAAGTTGTCAGCTTTGCTATTTTAATAATGAACTTACTTGTTCCAATCTTTAACAAAGTATTACATCCTCGTCCATTTGGATCTACACCTATTCATGTAATTATTAAGCAAAAACTATCTAAAATGTTTTCTAAAAAAGAAAAGAAGGAGGAGAAGTAAAAATTATGACATGTAAACAGTTTTTTAAATCTACTACCTTCAAATGTATTGCCGTACTTGTTTGTATAGCATTGGTTTCAGGCGGACTACTTGCTATATTAAATGATTTATGGAAAGTTACTGATGAGGAAAGAATTAACAGAGCTATTGCTAGCGTTTGTGGTAAAGATGTTCAACTTAAAGAAACTATTGCTTTAGAGGAATCTTATTCTGTAGACTCTGGCATAATTGAAAAAGATATTTATTATTTATCTAATGGTGCTTATCTTTTAACAGTAACAGGAAACAATGGATATCATTCAGGAACTATTGAATTATATGTTTTAGCAAAACTAGTTGATGAAGAATACAAAATTGATACAGTTTCAATTTCATCTTACGCTTCTTCTCAAACATTAATGTCAAAGTTCAACTCAGCCTCTTTAGAAAAGTTTGTGTCTAACCCTTCTTATATTGAAGGTGGAGCTACATATTCATCTAATGCGGTTAGAAATGCTATTAAAACAGCAAACTCTTTCCTTGAAGAGAAAATGCCATCTTTGGCAAAGGAGGCTTAATTATGACAAAAGAAAGATTCAAAAACATAGCCTTAGATGGACTATTAAAAAATAACCCAACATTTAGACTTGTTCTTGGAACTTGCCCTACTTTAGCTATTTCTTCTTCTTTGTTTAATAGCTTAGGAATGGGATTAAGTGTTACTGTTATTCTTATCTTTAGTAATATTATTATTTCATGCTTAAGAAAAGTAATTCCAAATCAAGTTAGAATTCCTGCTTTTATTCTTATTATTGCTACATTCGTTACAATAATTAGAATGTTCCTAGAAAAATATGTACCAGATCTTTATACATCTTTGGGCGTGTTTTTACCACTTATAGTTGTTAACTGTATTATTTTAGGAAGAGCAGAAAGTTTTGCTTCAAAAAATCCAGTTTTAGATTCAGCTGCTGACGGATTGTTTACAGGACTAGGTTTTACTCTTGCAATTTCCCTAATTGGTATTGTGCGTGAAATTCTTGGTGCTGGTTCAATTTTAGGATTCAAATTATGGGATTTCCAAATTGGATTCTTCTCTTCTTCTGCTGGAGCATTCGTTGTATACGGATTAATGATTGCTATATTTAATTCTCTATATTCAAAATTTGAATTAAACAGAAATCGTAAAAACTTTAAACAGCAAATGGTTGCTCAACTAGACAATGAAGATGCAGCTACAGCTGATGCTGTAAAGGAGGCCTAATTATGAGTACTTTTATTATAATTGTTGTTGCAGCTGCTTTTATTAACAATGCTGTTTTAGTACAATGCTATGGTATTTGTCCTTTCCTTGGCGTATCTAAAAAGATGAGCGGTTCATTAGGAATGGGACTTGCAGTTACTCTTGTTATGGCTATAACTTGTTTAGTAACATACCCTATATACAATTTTGTATTAGTTAAGTTGCATATTGAATATCTTGAAATTATTGTATTTATTTTCGTAATTGCAGCTCTTGTTCAAATGATTGAAAAAGCAATTAAGAAATTTGTTCCACCATTATACAACATGATGGGTATATATCTTCCATTAATCACAACAAACTGTGCTGTTTTAGGTGTCGCTGAAACTGTTATGGATGCTTCTACAATGATGGCTGATCTAGGAATCCAAGCATTTGGACTTGGCAGTGCTGTATTATATGGAATATTTACTGGTATTGGATTTACAATAGCAATTTGTATAATGAGCGGATTGAGAGAAAAAGTTGACGCATTGACTATTCCAAAAAGTTTAAAGGGCTTTGGAATAACAATGGTTACAGCAAGTTTTATGGCAATGGCATTCTATGTTTTTGCCCTTGTAGTATAAGGAGGATATGAAAATGATAAATACAATTTTATGTGGAAGTGTCAACTGGGCAAGCGTAGGACTTGTACTTGGACTTATAGCTGGCCTTGCTGTTGTATTGACATTACTTATTCTTCTTGTAACTAAAATTTGTCATATTCAAGAAGATGAAAAAGTGGTTAAAGTTCTTGAACATTTAGCAGGCGCAAATTGTGGTGGATGCGGATATTCAGGATGTGAAGGCTTTGCAAAAGGACTATGCTCAGGAAAAGCCTCCCTTGGCGATTGTAAAGTAACAAGCAATTCTGAAAAACAAATAATTGCTAACATTGCAAACTTAGATTTTGCTGCAGACTCCCCTACTGTAGCTGTTGTAAAGTGCAGCGGTGGAAAAGGAGCAACTAATAAGTTTGAATATGTAGGATATCCTGATTGCGTAAACGAAATGGTATTCCACAAAGGAAGAAAACTTTGCACAACAGCCTGTCTTGGAGATGGTTCATGCGCCTCTGTTTGTCCAATTGGAGCGATAAAAGTTAACGAAAATGGGGTTGCTTTTGTAGACAAAGAAATATGTACATCATGCGGCGCTTGTATTAAAAAATGTCCAAAAATGTGTATAGAGAGAATTCCAGCAAGCGCTCCTGTTTACGTTGCTTGTAATTCTAAATGTAGAGGTAAAGAAGTTATGGCTCAATGCCAAAACGGATGTATCGGCTGTGGCCTTTGTGCAAAAAATTGTACACAAAAAGCTATAACAATGGTAGATAATCTTCCTGTAATAGATTATAATTTATGTACAGGATGCAAAACTTGTGTATCTAAATGCCCAAGAAAATGCATTAAAGAATTCTAACAAAGGAGACTATTTTAATGAAAGACGTATTAGTTGTTACTGGTGGCGGATCAGGAATGGGACTAGAAGCAGCAAAGTTTACTCCAAAGGAAAAAATTGTTGTTATATCAGGAAGAACTGTTTCTAAACTAGAAAATGCCGTAAAAGAATTAAAAGATTTAGGAATTGAAGCATATCCATTTGCTTGCGATACCTCAAAAAGAGACTCCGTTAAAGCTTTAGCTGAATATTGTGCTTCACTTGGTAATGTTAAAAATGTTATCAACGCTGCTGGAGTATCTCCTGCAATGAATGTTACTCCTGAAGCTATTATGAGAATAAATGCACTTGGTACTGTATATGTAAATCAAGAATTCTCAAAAGTTATGAAGCCTGGTTCTGTTATTATAGATATTTCTTCAAATTCTGCATATCAATTGCCTTCATTTATGATACCAAAAAAATTATACACTCTTGCTGATCAAGATGAAGAAGCTTTTGTAACAAAAATGATTAAAAAGACATGGATGGTTAAAGATCCATATCTTAAGAATGGTATGGCATATGGTTTCTCTAAGAACTTTGTTTGCTGGTATGCACAAAAATGCGCATATGAATATGGAATGAAAGGAATCAGAGTTGCATCTCTATCTCCAGGATTAATTGCAACGGGCATGGGAAATCTTGAAAAAGAAAATGGCGGATTCCTAATCAAGTTCGCTTGTGAAGAACGTATGGGAAAACCAGAAGAACTTGGCTATGCAATTGCAACTTTAGCCGATGAAAGAAACGGCTATCTTGCAGGTGTAGATATCCTATGTGATGGTGGTTCAACATATGGCCAAAAGATCTTCAAGAAAAATGCAAACAAAAAATAATTGATAAACAAAAAAATAAAATGGGATGCTTCGAGCATCCCTTTTCTTATTTATCCTATTATTGGATCTTTAATCTTATCTTCACCAACCGCTTTTATAATAACCTTATTTGGAACGCAAACTATAAGATCATTTGGAGACGATATTTGCATGCTTTTACAATCTTTAGATGTAGAACAATTTGCATCTATCATCTTGATTTCCTTTCTGTTTGTATCTATTTGAAATACGTTTTCAGAATCGTTATGTATAAATTCTACAATATAACAATCTCCCTCTTTATTTACTTTAAACTCATTCTCGTATCCTTGCGTATATACAAAGGAATCCTGAGAAAACGAATATGTCATAACCAAATTATCGTCGCAATATACTTCTATTAAATTTAGAGGCGATTTGGAGCTTAAAACAAAGGTTAAAACAAAAGCAAAAACAATTACAGCAATTATAATTGCATACACAATAATATCTAACTTTTTAAATACTGTATTGCTTTTTTCTTGAGAGACTTTTTTTAGACTCATATTTGTTCAACCTGCATAGAAGTATCTAACACATCATATGAAGCATTAGTATATATAATGTATTTGTCTTGTTCAGAATCATAATATACAAAAGCATATGAATCGGATTCTTTACGGATAAATTCTATCGCTTGTTCTTTTCCCATAACACATAATGCTGTAGTATATGCATCAGCATATGCTGGATTCTCCATAATAACAGTTGAAGTAATAATATTTGTAGAAATAGGATAACCCGTAAATGGATTAATTATATGGCAATATCTTTTTCCATTATATTCGTAATAATTTTCATAATCTCCACTTGTAGAAATTGAGTAATCAGCTACATATGAAGACAAATAATACTCTCCTTCTTTTCTTGGATGCCTATATTTGATTAACCAAAGATCTTCTTCAGATTTTTGCAACGCTAGAATACTTGATGATCCTACTGAAACGTAGCCTTTAGTAATATTATTATTTGCAAATATCTTTTTCATTTCTAGGCATGCAAGCCCCTTTCCTATTCCGCCTAAATCTATTTTCATTGTATATTCAACGCCATCAACAACAACTGTTTTCTTAGGTTTATACACAAAATATCTATTGTTTTCTTGTATTACATTA
>JALFUR010000010.1 GCA_022784465.1 Christensenella sp.
AACTTTTTTGACATATATTTTGTCCTCCATACTTTAATTCAATTGAATCAACAATTGTACTTAAATTATAGAAACTGCGTTTACTTTTTCCAAAATTAAAAAACTGCGTTTAACTACTGCGTTTACTTTTTCCATTTACGAATAAAAGAAAAGATAAATTAAACTTATTTCGGTATAATCTTTTGTATGATATAATGCTTAATGCGAGGTAAAATTATGAAAAGAAACGGAATGTGTCCAATTTGTTACATTAAACAATTTTTAGGTATTAGAAAAAAAGTATCAAAGTTTTCAATTGATGAAGATTATAGAAATGAAATTTGTCCAACACCACCAATGGGTTGGTCAAGTTGGAATACATTTAGAAACCAAATTGATGATAACTTGATATTGCAAATAGCTAAAGCTATGAAAGATAAGGGCTTGTTAGATGCGGGATATAAGTATATCAACTTAGATGATTGCTGGCATTCATCTATGAGAGATAAAAATGGAGATTTACAAGGAGATTTAGTAAGATTCCCACGCGGAATTGCACCATTAGTTGATGATGCAAATAAAATGGGATTTAAAGTTGGTATTTATTCATCAAACGGAAAATATACTTGTGAAGATCTTCCTGCTTCTTTAGGAAATGAACAAAGAGATGCAAATACATTTGCTAAATGGGGAATAGAATATTTTAAATATGATTATTGCCATCACTCTATTGTTCCAAAATATGCTCCACTAGTTTACGCAATTAGTTTATTTAAAGATGGCAAATATGTAGAAATAGATTGTACAAATGCCAAGCTTGATGGACTTGCAAAGTTTATGCCAACAGGAAAGGTTGAATGCAAAAAATATATATCTGGACTCGATGCAGGATTAGGTATTGCTACCTTTGATAACATTAACGTTGAAGAGGATGGAGAATACGTTTTAACAATACATATCATAAAAAAAGGTATGTATGACAAGTTTTTGCAAGCTGATGTTAATGGCAAAAAATACTTCTATGAAGTTCCTCCACAACACTTCTTTAACAATACTGCAAGATTCCAACAAATTGTATCATTGAAAAAAGGTAATAATGTCATTAAACTATCTAATCCAATTTCAAATAGAGCAGATGGTGCATTTTATCAATATTACAATATGGGACAATGCTTAAAAAGAGCGTCAGAAGGTAAAAAGCCTATAGTATATTCTATTTGTGAATGGGGATGGAATGGCCCATACAAATGGGGCGCAAAAGCAGGCAATTTGTGGAGAACCACAGCAGATATTCGCCCAATTTGGCCTTGGATAAAAATCTTATACGATAAAACAGTAATAAGACACGAATACTCTGGTGTTGGTTCATATAATGATCCAGATATGCTAGAAGTTGGCAACGGCAAATTGACTTTAAATCAAAATAGAGCACATTTTTCACTATGGTGTATGATGAACGCTCCGTTGATTTTAGGTAATGACATAAGAAGTATGCCAGATAGTGTACTTGAAATAATTTCTAAAAAAGAATTGATTGCTCTAAATCAAGATCCTTTAGGAAAAGCATGTAAGAGAATTAAAAAAGGCTTGGTAGATATTCTAGCTAAACCTCTTGCTGATGGTTCAACTGCAATTTGCTTCTTTAATAGAGGAATGCTAAAGAAAAAGTCATCATTAAGCATAGATAAACTTGCTGCTGATTCATATGTTGGATTCAAATTAGCTAAAAAATATTCAATTAAGGAATTATGGACAGGAGCAGAAGCAGAAGTTACAGATAAAATAGAGTGTAAACTTGAAGGATGCAGCGTAAAAGTATTTGTTGTTAAAGGCTGCGAATAAAGAAATAAACAAAATCAAATTAAAAGCTGTTGAAATCTTATGGATTTTGACAGCTTTATTCATTTAAATAGAAAGAGAGAAGTTGCAAAAAAGAAAAGCACTTGTTATACTATTTTTTGAAAACCGAATATAGATTAAGAGGTTGTTAGTAGAGTGTGAATTTGAAGGGTTCTAGTCCCTTGCGGCCGTCTAGTAGTGTATACATAGTATACAATCTCCTAATTTGTCCCCTTAATCCATGTGCACTTAAGGGAAACAAAAAAATATATGTAGTCGATTGCCACATCCTTTAAGTGAGGGTGTGGCATTTTAGTTGGAGGTTTAGATGAAAAAGAACTTTTCAAACATTTTAAAAATTGTTGTTTTATGTCTTGTAATAACAGCATTTTTAACAACTGCCTTTGCTTGTAGCAAAGACCATGGCGATGGTATTTATGCAGATAAAATTACTAAAGATGAATGCGTAAATGTCATTAGCGATAGCGAGGTTATATTGTTTGTTTCAGACAAACTTAATAATCTTGAAGATAAAACGTTAGAAGACTTGATGAATTATTATGTATCTGAAGGATATTTAACATACGAAGCTACAGATGGTTCATGGGGAAAATTTATAACTAGCGTAAATGGCAGAGTAGCAAATGACGCAAATAGTGAGTTTTGGGCTATATACACATCAGATGCTAATCAAGCATCTACTGAATATGATTCATATAAATATGAAGATAAAACAATTGGCTCATCAAATTATGGTGTTTCTAGTTTAAAAATAGCAGCTGGAGATATCATTGTATTAAAATTGGCATCATACTAGATAATGAAAACGAGAGATATATGTCAAGTAGCGATTTTAGCTGCACTTATAACGGCAGCAAAATTTGCTTTGTCTTTTGTTGCAAATGTTGAACTTGTAACAACGCTACTTGTTTCATATTCTCTTGTTCTAGGCATGAAAAAATCGCTTCCAATTTGTCTGATTTTCATTTTCATAGAAGTGCTTATATATGGGTTATCTGTCTGGGTTATAATGTATTTAATTCACTGGCAATGCGTTGTAATTTTTACATGTTTAGTAAGAAACAAAAAACATTCTATTGTATATGCTGTAATTATCGGAATAGTATTAACCGCTTTATATGGCGTTCAGACAACCTTTATTGAAACTATATTTTTTGGAAAGGGAAAATGGTCTTATTTTTGTGCAAGATATATGTCCGGATTATATTTCTTTATAGTGCACATTGTATGTAACTGTATTGCACTACCTGTGCTTGTACCAATAATTACAAAAACGCTAAAAAATCTTGAGAACAATTTCAATAAAAAGGATTTAAAATCCATTGCTGAATAAGTTTTTTTAATATTGGAAAAAATCCAATATGTGGAAGTTTCATTAGAAAAAGATTTAAAAAAACTAGATAGGGTATTTAAAGACAGTTTAGATGTATTTAAATTAGAATTTAGTATTGCGCAAAAATCTGCCGCAATATTTTTTATTGATGGTTTTATTGATAAAAGAATATTTGAAGATCACATAATTAAACCATTAAAAAATGTCTTAAGTTTAGAAAAACCTTATTATGAGCAAATAGCAAAAACAACAATCTATACAAAGCAAATTATAAAACTAGAATCTTTAAAAAAGGCTATAGAAAACATAACGGCTGGGGAGATAGTACTTTTTATTGATAAAGCAGAAGGCTATTTTGTTTTTTCGGAAAGATATCTTCCGATGCGTGCAATTCAAGAACCGCCAGTTAATAATGTGTTGCGCGGACCAAGAGAAGGGTTTAGCGAAGAAATAAAGACTAACTTGTCTTTAATAAGAAAAAGGCTTTATTCAAAAGATTTAAAAATAAAGATGTTTACAAAAGGAAAACAAAGCAACACAAAAATTGCAGTTATATATATAAACAATATTGCAAAAAAAGAAATAGTAAATAAAATATGTAGAAAACTAGATAACATAAACATTGATGGAATAATAGAATCCTCATATGTTGCAAGGTATTTAGAGGAGAATAAAAACTCATTATTTACTCAGGTAGGCAATAGCGAAAAGCCTGATGTCATTGTGGGCAAAATGCTTGAGGGAAGGGTTGCGATTATAGTAGATGGTTCACCAAGCGTATTGACATTGCCATTTATATTTTTTGAACACTTGCAAACAGCGGAAGATTATTATAGAAAAAGTATTAGGTCAACTATGCTTAGAACTATTAGGGTATTAGCTATGCTAATAGCCATATTGCTTCCTGGGTGTTTTGTAGCTATGCTAGAGTTTCAATATAACCTAATTCCACTTCAATTTTTAAAGGCAATAATTAATTCGTCAATACAAACGCCACTAACGCCAACATTGGAAATGCTTGTTGTTTTAATCATTTTTGAGATTTTACTTGAAACATCCATAAGAATGCCAAGATATATAGGGATGGCAGTTAGTGTAGTGGGCGCAATTGTTTTAGGAGATACGGCTGTGTCGGCAGGACTTTTAGCGTCTCCTACAATTTTTGTAATAGCGATATCTACAGTTTGCGTGTATTGTGTTCCGGACGAAGCAGACACAGTAAGTGTGTTGAGATTAATATTTGTTTGTATTGGCGGAGCGTTAGGATTGTATGGAATAGTAATAGCTTTTATAGCAATGCTTTCATATTTAGTTTCTATGGAGAATTACGGTAGTGCGTATTTTGCTCCTTATGCTCCCTCAATACCTCATGATTGGCAAGATGGTCTTACTAAAAATAGCATTTTAAAAATGAAACAAAGGCCATATTGTATTTCAACGACAAATAGAACAAGACAAAAATGAAAAACAAACTTTATATAAGACAATTCTATATTTTGGCATTTATTAGTGTCGCTACTTTCAAAATAGGAGTTTTGCCCTCTTTGCTATATAGACAAGCTCAAAGTAGTAGTCTGCTTTCTATGCTTGTTATGATGATATTAGAAATGTTTATTTTTCTAATTTTAATTGAGATTTCCTCTCATGGTTCAATACTTGAAGTAGACATTCCAATTAGCATAAAGACTCCTTTGCTTTTATTAGCTTTGTTGAGTTTGTTTATTAAACTAAATATATATTTATCTGAAGGCAGTATATTTGTAAAAAATTATGTATTTGATGAAATTGGCCTGTTGTTTGTTGTTGTGCCTATGGCCATTTGTCTATTATATGTTTCCTCAAAAGGTTTTACGTCGATTGGCAAAACAGCAGAGATAATAATTTGGTTTATTTTGGTGGCAATTTTTTTCGATATAATTTTTGCAAAGATTGAATCAATGGATATTAAATTGGATAAAATGAGCATTTCTGCCTCTATTGTCGCAATAGATGAATATATTTTTTGGTTTGGAGATTTTACTCCGTTTTTGCTAATTACTTTAACAAAGCCATATGGAAAGAATAAATATAAAGTGTTGTTTCTTATAGGGATTGTTTTGTTGCCAACTCTTGCTATGTTGTTCTTTATAATAATGTATAAAAGTGCAGGTGTAGATATAGAATATGCGTTTGCCAAACTCGCGGTTTATAATAGATTTTCTAATATTATTGGTAGATTTGATTTGCTTACAATAATTTCTTTTTTGTGCGCAATGTTTATAAAGCTTAGTTTAATATTTGTATCAATAATAGAAATTTTAAATTACTTTTTTAAACGAAAAAACCTTTTTGGAATAATATTGGCAATTGTAATTTCATGCTTAACAATTCTTGTTTTTAATAATCTAACTACAACGATAAGTATAGCTACATCGTTTATAAAATATATAGTTGTTTCAATCGAGTTTTTATTACCAATAGTTGTATTTATATTGCAAAGGTATTATAAAGTTTCCTCAAAAACTTATTCTTCTAATTTATCAAGGATGGAATATGATAAAAAATAAGAAATATATTATTTTCATATTAGTTATTGTATGTATCGTAGCTTTTTCGTTTTTAAATAAGGCTACAGTTTTTGATTCTATTATAGCGGTTGGGCTTTCTGTGCAAATTGAACAAGAAAAGATTTACTACACAATAGATTATTTATCTAAAGAAGAAAAAGGAATACTAAGCGTTGAAGCAAAAGACCTTGATGATTTGAAAACTAGGGTAAAGAATAAAACAGGGAAAAGCATTTCTTTTGCACATTGTGTAGTGTTTATTATTCAAAAAAATCAAGACATGTTTACACTTTTAAAGGATATATGTTTAGAAAAAACAATTGACTATAACGCATTAATATTTGTTTGTTTAAGTCCAAAAGAGATATTGAGTGAAGAAATATTAGAAAAAGAAAGTGTATCTTTATTTATTGAAAAATCTAGAAAAGAAGACAAAGACAAAATAACGCTAAAGGAATTTTTAATAGCTAAACAAAATAAAACCTCAATAGCGATTGAAGAGATAGCCATTGAGGAAAAGCTTTTAGAATCTAAGGGAGAGTTTGTTTTAAAGTGTTACTAATTCTCCATTGATTATAGTTTTTACAACATTTAAATTCTCATCTAATATATTAAAATCTGCGGCCAGTCCAGGAAGAATATCGCCTCTATCTTTTAAGCCCAAAACTTTTGCTGGAACCTGTGTTGCCATTTGTATGCATTCTTCTGCACTATAGCCTTGAGCGAATAACAAAGCAACCATTTTAGATATAGGAGTAATTGATCCAGCATAAGTGTTTGCCTTAGGAAGTACAGCAACACCATCTTCAATTAATATTTCTTGTTGCGATTCTCCGCTTCCAAGATAATATAATCCTTCTTTTTGTCCTGCTACGCTTAAAGAATCTGACACAAGACAGATTTTATCTGCGCCTTTTAGTTTGTAAATCATATTAAATAAATCATTTGGAACATGTCTATTATCTGCTATAACTTCGCAAATAAGTTCATCTTTAATTAATCCCATTTCGGTTAAACCTAAATGTTTTTTTGGATTATCGCGTCTAGAAGGTCTTGAAGTGCAATTGTACATATGAGTAACAGTAGATGCGCCTTTTTCTACACACGCATTAATCTCGTCATCTATGCTATTATCGTGTCCTAAAGATATTTGTATATTATGTTTTACTGCTTTTTCTGTAAATTGTGCTGCGTTTTTAAGATTTGGAGCAAGGGTAATTCTAGAGATAGAATCAGCATATTTCCAAATTAAAGAAGTATTAGCATCTATAGGATCTAAAAGCAGCTCTTTTGGATGAGCTCCAGCTGCTGCAGCAGATAGATAAGGCCCCTCTAAATGAATGCCGATGATTTTAGCATATTTGGATTTATAATTATTTATGTTTAATATAGCTTTTTCAATGTCTTTGAAAGAGGCAGTCATAGTTGTTGGGCAAAAGGAAGTGATGCCAGTAGATAAATGATATCTTGCAATTGTTTCTATAGCCTCAACGCTTGGTTCCATGCAATCTTTTCCAAATCCGCCATGAGTGTGAATGTCTATGTAGCCAGGTGCAACGATATTGTAATTTGCATCTATAATATCTCCACCATTTTGCATTTTACCAAGAGCTGTAATAACTCCGTTTTCAAAAGAAATATTTGTTGGTTCGTGGATTTGTCCACCTATATATGGTCTTGCATTAATAATTGTTGTCATTTTTATATACCTCAAAAAAATTATATTTTTTTAATGTAAATTAGTCAACAAATACACATCAACAGATTGTAGATAAGGCAATCGTTAATTATTTAACGCGCGTATGCATTATAAATTATTTTTGACAATATAATATTTTATATAGTAAGATAAACTTGTCATACAAAAAATGAGCGGAGGTTAAATTATGGCTAAGAAAAAAATCGATGAAGATTTAGAATTAGAAGATGAAATCTTAGACGAAGAAGAATTCGACGAAGATATTGACGATGTCGAAGACTTTGATGACATTGACGAAATTGATGAAGTTGATGATGAAGTTGATGATGAAAAGCCTTCTAAGAAAGCTTCAAAGAAAAAAGGCAAGGGTCCAAAAAAGAAATTAAGCAAAGGTAAAAAAGCAGCCATTGCTATTTCAGTAATTGCAGGTGTTGCTCTTATTGCTGTATTAGTAGTATTTGTTATTATGCCAGCATTAATGCCACCAGCTGTAGTTTCTAATAATACTACAGGTATCTTGTCTAAGAGTGGATATCAAAAATATATTGAAGACACTTCTAAAATTAGATTATCAAAAGATGCTACAGAAGATCATATTGTTACAGTTCAAGAAATGTTAGACGCAACAGGATTAAGCATGTCTAATTCTGCAGATCAAGTTCAAATCGCTGCAAATATCTTTAATTTGGCAGTTACAAACTACGCTAACGTTGCAGATACTGCATGGTATTGCTATACAGACTCTAGCGTTTATGCAGACAATGTAAAGGCTAAACTTGGTATATCTCTATCTTTTGCTAGTTTCAATGTAGGGGTTAGATCTGCATATATGCTTACTTCTCAAGAAACAACAAATGCAAAAAATGAAGGAGATTCAAATTCTTATTCTTCTACAATTTCAGGTGTAACTGTACTTGATATTGATGGTCTTCCAGATAATCTAACAAATACAGTTAAAGGTTTATTTGGTTACAATATTCAAAGTTTGTTATACGAAGGAACATATGCTTTTAGAAGAGGTAATAATGGTGGTGCTCAATTCTTTGGAGATGAATCAGAAGAAGGATATAAATATGCAATGGGTGCATACAACGCTTCTTTCCCAACAAAAATCAATACAGCTAAAAACGAGGTAGGAGAATACAAGCAAGGATCTTTCGTAGTAAAAGAATATAATAAAGAAGAAGATTCTTCAGCTCATAAATTAGATACAGTTGATACTCCTATTCCACCAGTAGTAACAAGAACAAAGGCTTGGGATCCACTACAAAAGACATATTCTTATGGATATAAGATTAATGTTTATGGTACAGATTATGTATATTACAGTGGTAACTATGGTGTAGGTTGGGCTTCATATGATTTCTCTGTTAACAACTTAGATTCTACAACATCTGTTACATATGATAAGAATACTCACGTTTATACAATCAAGATGGTTGTTAAGCCAGAAAAAGCTAATGAAGCTTGTGAATTTGCTAAAGGTTCTTTGATGAAAGATACAAAAGACTACATTACAATGCAAAATCCAGAATATTCATTAGAAGAAAATACAATTGAAATTTTCGATAATGGTTTAATTAAGAGCTGGAAGAGACAAGAAACAGTTTCTTCAGACAAAAAAGCGCAATTGATTATCTTATCAGGTGATTGCTTCAATGGTGGTGGAACAACAAATATCACACAACAAGCATTCTCATATTTGCCTGAAGATACAAATCCTCTTGCAAATGCAGCATTATATTGGCCAGAATTAGGTCAATCTAGCGTTGTTGGTAATTTAGCATTTAATTTAAGTGCATATCCAACATTAGCACAATATAATCCATCAAAAAATAATTAATTGATGAAAAAAAAATGAATGTCGCACGAGAAATCGTGCGACTCTTTACAATAAAATGACATTAAACGAAATAGTAAAACAATTTAATATTAACGATAAAATTAATGACATATCTCCATACGGGGAAGGTCATATTAATGATACTTATTTAGTTACTTGTGATTCTAATCAATACATTTTGCAAAGAATTAATACTAAGGTTTTTCCAAATTATTATGGATTGATGGATAACATACAACAAGTAACAAAGTTTATTCATAGTTCAAAAAATAGTGAAAATAGCGTTTGCTTAAAATTTTATCAATCCAGTCAAGGCGACTTAACTTTTAAAGATGAAAGTGGCTGCTATAGATTATGTGATTTCATTAAAGATTCGTATGTTTATCAAACGGTTGAAGACGCATCTGTTTTAGAAGAAGCAGGAAAATGCATTGGCTTATTTATATCACAGTTAGATAGTTTCGATGCTTCTTCATTGTGTGAAGTAATTGAGAATTTCCATCACACAGCAATTAGATTTGATACCTTCAATAAATCTTTAAAACAAAATAAAGCAAATAGAAAAAATAACGTTGAAAAAGAAATAGAATTTGTATTAAATAGAAAACAATTTGCTTGCGAAATTGTAAGCAAAATAGATAGCAAAGAATTGCCATTAAGAGTTACTCATAATGATACAAAGCTAAACAATATATTGTTTAGTAATACCACAAAAAAGGCTTTGTGTTTAATAGATTTAGATACAATTATGCCAGGTAGTTTATTGTACGATTTTGGTGATGCTGTAAGATTTGCTTGTTCAACGGCACCAGAAGATGAAAAAGACCTTGATAAAGTTCATTTTGACATTTCTTTATATGAAAGTTTTACAAAAGGTTTTCTAGAAGGAATAGGAAAAAATATTACTCCACTAGAGCTTGAAATGCTTAACGTGGGAGCTAAAATGATGACTTTTGAATGCGGAATGAGATTTTTAACAGATTATCTTGATGGCGATGAGTATTTTAAAGTTAAATATGCAGAACATAATTTAGTGAGAGCAAGAACTCAATTTAAATTAGTTTATGAAATGGAACAAAAAGAACAACAAATGCGAGATATAGCATATAAATATTATTCAAACGGAGGCGTACAATGAGCGTTTTAGTTACAGGTGGAGCCGGCTACATTGGTTCCCATACAATTATAGAATTAGCAAACAACGGATACGATGTTGTAGTTGTAGACAATTTGTGCAATTCTAAAAAAGTTGCCATAGAGCGTGTGGAGAAAATTATTGGTAAAAAATTAAAATTTTATCAATACGATGTTTGCGACATAGATAAATTAAGAGAGATTTTTAAGTCAGAAAAAATTGATGCTGTAATTCATTTTGCAGGATTAAAGGCTGTTGGAGAATCTTGTAAAAAGCCTTTAGAATATTATAGAAACAATTTAATATCTACATTAAATTTGATTTTGGTTATGAGAGAAAATGGATGTAAAAATTTGGTATTCTCTTCTTCAGCTACAGTTTATGGACAACCAAAATCAGTTCCAATAAAAGAAGATTTCCCATTAGGACCATGTACAAATCCTTATGGTTCTACAAAACTAATGATAGAAGATATGCTAAGAGATATATATAAAGCAGATCCTTCTTTCAACATTGCATTACTTAGATATTTCAATCCAATTGGAGCACATAAGAGCGGAACTATAGGAGAAGATCCAAATGGAATTCCAAATAATTTGATGCCATATATTACTCAAGTAGCAATTGGCAAATTAAAACAATTAAGCGTATTTGGTAACGATTATCCAACTCCGGACGGAACGGGCGTAAGAGATTATATTCACGTTGTCGATTTAGCTCGTGGACATATTATGGCATTGAAAAAACTTGAAACAAATTCAGGATTAGTAACATACAATCTTGGAACAGGAAAAGGATATAGCGTTTTAGATATGGTTAAAGCTTTTGAAAAGGCAAGTGGCAGAAATGTTCCATATGTAATTGCACCAAGAAGAAGCGGAGATATTGCAGAGTGTTATGCTGATCCAACAAAGGCTAAAGAGGAAATCGGATTTGAATGTCTATATGGATTAGAAGAGATGTGCCAAGATAGTTGGAGATGGCAATCTAATAATCCAAACGGATACGGAGAATAATAGGAGAAAAAATCATTACTTATGCTAAGAAAAAGATTAACAAAAGAATCATATGCTATAAGAACGATAAGGGAAATAGGCTTATTATTTGCCGATGTAGGAATTGTAATAATTTCCTTTATGGCAGCCTTAATTTTGGGTCAAATATATATAATAAGGGCAGATGTAGCATTAGATAATATCATTTGGGAAGGTGCGCTAAAAGCGTTGGCTGCAATTATTCCATTATATGCACTATTTTTCTGGATTTTTAGAGTATTTAAAGTAGTTTGGAGATACGCAAGAGGAAAAGATTATTTGCGTATTATTGGAGCTACTACTGTTGCTTTTGTTATATTTATTTTTATTGATCAAAAGTTTCAATTTATTGCAAAAGATGGCTTTACAATTCCAGAGCTAAATGGGCAATTACTTAAGGTATATCCTGTTTATGTTCTTTTCTATTTTATAAGCAATGCTGTTTTGTTATTTTCAAGAATAATTTACGAATTCTTGTTTACTACAGCAAAAAACAAAAAATCTTTACGTCCAAGAAGAGCAACATTGATTGTTGGAGGAGGATTAACAGCAGCTACACTTATTGAAGAATTGTTAAGACCTGAAAGTATTTATGTTCCTATATGTATAGTTGATGATGATCCTGAGAAAAAGGGAAGACTAATTAATGACGTTGAAATTGTTGGAACAACAAAAGAAATAGAAGCTATTGTTAAAAAATACGATATAAATACAATTATTTATGCTATCCCTTCTGCTTCAAAAGAAAGAAGAAAAGAAATACTAAATATTTGCGCTAAAACAAACTGCAAAGTAAAAGTTTTACCTTTCTTTACGGAAATAGTTGATACTATCGACGTAATGAAGCAAATGAGAGATATTAAGATTGACGACTTGTTAGGAAGAGAAAGTGTTTCTTTTGACAATCAGGACATAAAAGAGTTTATAAAAGATAAAGTTGTAATGGTAACCGGTGGCGGCGGATCTATAGGTTCAGAATTATGTAGACAAATATGTCTATATGGAGCAAAAAGATTAGTCATATTAGATGTATATGAGAATTCAACATATAACATACAACAAGAACTTTTGAGAAAATATGGAAGAGACGCTGAGATTTTTGCAGAAATCGTTTCCATTACAGATAGAGGCGAATTAGATAAAGTTCTTGAGCAACATAAGCCAGAGATTATATTCCATGCTGCTGCCCATAAGCATGTTCCTTTAATGGAATCCGAGCCAGTTGAAGCCGTTAAGAACAACGTTTTTGGTACACTAAATGTGGCAGAACTTGCAGTGAAACACAACGTTAAGAGATTCATTATGATTTCTACAGATAAAGCTGTAAATCCAACTAATGTTATGGGTGCTACAAAAAGATGTTGTGAAAAGATTATTGAATATATGACAATGAAAAAATCATCTACCAATTTTGCTGCTGTAAGATTTGGCAATGTACTTGGAAGCAATGGTTCTGTAATTCCTTTATTTGAGTCACAAATAAAGGCAGGCGGACCAGTTACAATTACTCATCCAGATATAATAAGATATTTTATGACAATTCCAGAAGCAGTTTCACTTGTTCTTCAAGCAGGAACTTATGCAAAGGGCGGAGAAATCTTTGTATTGAATATGGGAGAACCTGTTAAAATTCAAACATTAGCTGAGAATTTAATCACTATGATGGGACATGTTCCAAATGGAGATATAAAAATAGAATATACAGGATTAAGACCAGGAGAAAAACTATACGAGGAGTTGTTAATGGCGGAAGAAGGCTTGCAACAAACTGCTAATGATAGAATAAAGATTGGAAAACTATCTGATTTCTCTCCAGAGGAATTTAAAGAAGAATTAGAGAAGATGAGAGAGATTTGTTCTACAAATGAAAAATTGCCTGTTATAGAGCAATTAAAAGTGTTAGTCCCAACTTTCCATCACGACAGAGAATTCTTTGATAGACTAGAAGCAAAAGCAAATAATTCTTAAATATTTTAGTAAAAAAAACAGAAGGGGATATCAATTTTGATATACCCTTCTTTTTTAAGGCTGTGTTTTAAGAAACAGTTACTGGTGTGGAATTAGAATTTAAATAATAGTTATATCCTTCAGCAACAATACTAATTGAATCGCCTATAGGATTTAATCCTTCTTCAACAGCAATAGAGAAAGAAGTATTAGTTGTTCTATATATCTTTCCGTTGTATTGAATTAGGTATATTTTTGCGTTTTCATTGCCCTCAAAGGAAATGTTAATTTTCTTTGAAGCAGCATCATATTTTGCTTCTATATTTGAAACAGCTTCTAGTTTTTCAGTGTTTTTATATGAACACATTGCTTCTTTAGAAGTCTTTAATTCTTTAGAGTGAGAATTTGCTGTAATTCTAATAGAATGATATCCTAAAGCATCTACATAACTTGTAATGTCTATTTCAGTATCTGTTGCATTTTCTGTTTCAATAACTTTTACGCCATCAATGTAAATTGTATAGAAATCTGCAAATTCAACTTGATTGAATGACAATAAAACCTTATCGTCTACTCTTAAGGCAGATAAGTTCTTTGGTGTAGATAAAACAAGAGAATAAGTGTAAGTAATTGTTTTTACATCACTATCCATATATAGATATTCTCCATCATTTAGCGAGTCATAATCTAATGTGTCGAAATTGTAATTTCCAACAGCATAAGCAGATATGGAAATTGTAGCTGCTCCATTTTCTTGTTTTAAAAGTGATGTAATGTCATAAAAATGATCATCAATATTTCCAGAAGACTTATTTTTTGTAATTGTGCCATCATATGTGAAGTTGTATTTTACATAAGGGAAACCTTCTATTCTTGCACATGTAGCTTTAAAAGAACCTTCGTCTTCATTTACTATTAAATCAACAGGTGTATCGAGTTTTTCAATATATACTACCTTGCTGCAATTAGTTGTTGTAAAGCTGCTTGTATATGGTTTATATATAGCAAGAAGAATTACATTTTCATAAATTGGACAAGAATAGTTATCTAGCATGGCAACTTTTTTGCCTCCAGTTATTTTATCTACAGCACCATATATTTGTGCAGTAGAATCTGCATTTAATTGGATTGAGTGCATTGTTGAAGAAGAATAAGAAACAATATTTGAGTTTTCAAATATAGTGTTTTCAACTTCTATTTTTCCATAGATATTAACTGAAGTGCAATTTGAGAATGTAAAAGTAATATCTGTATTTGCAGCGGCGATTGCTTCCTTAATGTTTACTTCATTAGCGCCATTAATTGTGCTAGAGTTCACAATAGAAACACCGGACAAATCTATATTATTTATATCTGCAACATTCAAAGATCCTAAGATAATAGTTGTAGATGCAATATTCAAATTAGCATTAGGAGCATTGATTTCAATGTCATTTGCCTTTAAAATTCCTTTTGCTTTATAACTATTTTTGTTCTTTGTGCCAATGTTTATTGTATTTGAAGAATCTGTTGAGATAATTAATTTTCCATTTACTGTTAAATTATGTCCATTTAAATCAATAGAACTATCTATATTTGTTAAATCTAAATCAGAATCAACAACGATATCTTTTTTTAGAACAAAATATTTGCCAGCAGTTTTTTTTGTATTAAAATCGCTTGCATCATTAACCATTATTTTTCCTTTGAAATAGAAAAAGCAAGGGAAGAAGATTGAGCAAAACAATACAACCACAACGGCTGCAGCTATGCAAGCTATCATTATTTTCTTCTTTTTTGTTAAAGGTTCCTTTAATTTTGCTTTATGGTCTAAAGGAACTTGAACCTTTGGTTCAACATCTAATGTGTTATCAATAAGTATTTCCCCTGATTCTGTTAACTTTAACTCGTCAGATTTATTTTCCGTGTTTGAAGAGTCTGATTTAATTTGATCAGTATTTTCAGGATTTTCTTGAGTAGGTAGTTCTTGCTTTGAAATGTCTTGAGCAAATGTTTCTTCATTAAGAACATCTTTTTTCTCTTCCATTTTTATTCCTCCTTTAAAAATCTTTTTATCAAATCTTCGCTATTATCAAAATATATGCCACTTTCTTTTGCTGTTTGTTCATTATAACTAGATGCACCATTAATTTCTTTATTTGACCTATAAATCAAATAAGGAACAGGATCAGATACATGAGTACGCAATGCTATTGGCGTTGGATGATCTGGCATAACTAGTATGCTATATTCTTCATTAGTTTTATTCATTTCATCAACGATATATTTTACGACCAATTTATCTATTAACTCTATAGACAAGATTTTATGCTTTAAATCTCCTTGATGTCCGCATTCATCTGGGGCTTCCATATGTATATAAACATAATCGTTACCTTTCTTTAAAGATTCAATTGCAGCTTTTGCTTTTCCTTCAAAGTTTGTTTCATATGTTCCACATGCACCTTCAACTTCAATTACTTCCATTTTAGCGCCAATTCCAATGCCTTTTAATAAATCTACAGCGCTTATTACAGAGCCTTTTAATCCGAATTTATCTGAAAAAGCTTGTAAGTTTGGTTTTGTACCTTCACCCCATAGCCAAATGCTATTAGCTGGGTTTTTACCTTTAGCAATTCTCTCTTTATTTATTGGGTGATCTTTTAATAAGTCATAGGATTTAATAATTAAATCTCTCATTTGGTTGCCATACAACCCTTTTGGAAGATAATTTTTTATGTTTTTTCCAGAGATATCATGAGGAGGAGTTAAGTCAGTTCCTGTCTTTGCATGATGCTTTACTAAGCAGTGTCTATAACTTACACCAGAGTAAAAAGCAATATCATTATTTCCAAAATGCTCTTGAAGGTATTCAATTAAAACTCTAGCTTCTTCTGTTGATATTTCGCCAGCAGAATAATCAACCATAGTTTTATCTTCAAAATTTTTTTCATCAGACAAAGTTACAAGATTGCATCTCATAGCAATGTCGTCATCTTTTAAATCAATTCCAATTGATAATGCTTCAAGAGGGCTTCTTCCAGAGTAACAATCTTTTACGCAATATCCCATTACGGCAAGATTTGCAACATCGCTTCCAGGTTTAAATCCTGCTGGAACCGTTTTAACTAAGCCAATTTCACCATTTTTACAAAGAGCGTCAATATGTGGTTTATTTGCAACCATTAAAGGTGTTTTATTATCTAATTCTTTTATAGGGTAGTCGGCCATTCCGTCGCCAAGTACAACGATATATTTCATATTTATTCCTTCTTTTATTATTTATATATACTTGAATTATAGTTTAAACTTTTAATATTTATTTGTCAAACATGCATATGTGCGCATAATACATGGGTAAAAAAATCTTCTTACAAAAAGAATTTGATCTAATCCATACATCGTTTCTATTTTTGTTTTATGAAATAGCAACAAATTTTGCATTTTTCGGATATTTTTAAGGACGAAAAAGGTTGATAGAAACTATTATCGTTGAAAATATTTATATATTTTGTTAATATATAGAGGAACGACATTTTTAAAGGTGGTAATTATGATAGGTAAAATCAATTTGAATTTTGATTGGAAGTATTCAGACACATTCAAAGAGGAATATTTAAGCGCCGACTATAAAGATAAGTCATTTAAAACAGTTAATATTCCACATGCAAACAAGGAGATACCATATAACAATTTCGATGAAGAAATATATCAATTTATTAGTTGCTATAGAAAACATATAGTAATTGATGAGGCACTAAAAGGTAAAAAGTTAGTATTGGAGTTTGAAGCAGTTGCTAACGCTGCAGATGTTTATATCAATGGACAATTTGCTTTTTCTCATAAAGGTAGTTATACTGCTTTTTCTCATGATATTACAGATTTAGTTAAATATGGAGAAGAAAACATTATTGCAGTTAAGGTAGACAGCACAGAAAGAGACGATATTCCTCCATTTGGAAATGTTGTTGATTATTTAGTTTACGGCGGAATTTATAGAGAAGTATATATTTATGTTCATGAAGATGATTATATATCTAATATGTTGTTAACTCCAGTTAATGTTCTAGAAGAACCACAACTAGAAATTGACTTGAAGTTTAATAGAGATTTGCAAAACAAAGAGGTTTTAATTGAGGTATCAGATAACGCTAATAACGTTGTTGCTAGAGAAACAAAAACGCTTAGCGGAAAAGAATATAAGACTTCTTTAGATATGAAAGGCTGCATCCTATGGAGTAATGAAAATCCTTACTTGTACACAGTTAAAGCATCAATTGGAGAAGATTCAATTGAGGATAGAGTTGGTATGAGAAGTGTTAAGTTTACAAGAAAAGGCTTCTTCTTAAATGGTAAGAAATTAAAAATTAGAGGTTTAAATAGACATCAATCTTATCCATATGTTGGTTATGCAATGCCAGCTTCTGCACAAATAGCAGATGCAGATTTCTTGAAATATCATTTAGGTGTTAATTTGGCAAGAACATCACATTATCCAAATTCTAAACATTTCTTAAATAGATGCGACGAAATAGGATTATTAGTATTTACTGAAATTCCAGGATGGCAATTTGTTTCTCAAAAGAAAGAATGGAGAGATATGTGTCTTCAACATGTAGAGGAAATGATTGTTCAAGATTATAATCATCCATCTATTATTCTATGGGGAGTTAGAATTAATGAAAGTGGAGATGACGATGAATTATATACTAGAACAAATGCACTTGCTCATTCACTAGATAAATCTCGTCAAACTTCAGGTGTTCGTTGTATACCTCAAAGTCATTTGCTTGAAGATGTTTATTCATACAATGATTTCATTCATGCTGGTGGAAAGATTGCTCTTCTTCCAAAGTTTATTGTATGTAGTTTATTTAAACCACTACTTATTTCTGAGCATAATGGTCATATGTTCCCAACAAAGACATTTGATCATGAAAAGAAACGTCAAGAACATGCTTTAAGACACGCAAGAGTTTTAAATGCTGCTTATAAATCAAAAGGACACGCAGGTGCAATTGGATGGTGTATGAGTGATTACAATACACATAAAGATTTTGGATCTGGTGATAAGATTTGTTATCATGGCGTATCAGATATGTTCCGTATTGATAAGCTTGCAGCAAATACTTATAAAATTCAACAAAAAGAAATCCCTGTTCTTGAGATTTCTTCAAATATGGAAATAGGAGATACAGCAGGTGGCCAAGTAGGAGATGTATATATCTTTACTAACTGTGATGAAGTAAGAATGAGCAAAAATGGTGTTTTAGTAAATACCTTTGATATGAACAAAGAACGCAAAAAATCTGAGTTCAAATATCTTCCATGCCCACCTACAGTATTAAGCGATATTATTGGAAACCAAATTGAAAACTCTGATGAATATCATTTCACACCAAAAGATGCAAAGAGAATGAAAAAAGCTTTGCTTGATGTAAAGAAGTATGGAACTGTTGGTGGAATATTGCACAATCCATTTACATTGTTAAAATGCCTAGTTAAATACAAGTTGTCTGTAGATTCAATTACAACAATGTACGGAAAATTTGTTACAAGCTGGGGTGGAAAGCAAGTGTCTTATAAGTTTGAAGGATATATAAACGGAGAACATGTTATAACCGTAGAAAAAGGTGCTGTTTCTGAAGTATCTATGGCAGTAAAGACAGATAAGGATTTACTTGTAGAAAAAGATACTTATGATGTTACTCGTATAGAGATTAAAGCGGAATCTCAATATGGAAACGTATTACCTTATGATAGTTCTATTGTCAATATTGAAACAAATGGACTAGTAGAAGTAATTGGACCTAAGACAATTGCATTAATTGGTGGACAAAGAGCATTCTGGGTAAAAACTGCAGGAAAATCTGGAGATGCTAAAATTAAACTTTCAAGCCCAACATTAGGTGACAAAGAAGTTAATTTAGTAATAAAGAAAGAACAAGTATAAATTAATTTGATAAAGGGGAATTATGGAAAAGTATGTTATTTCTTTAGATCAAGGAACGACAAGTTCTAGAGCTATTATCTTTAATCATGAAAGGGAGATAGTAGGAGTTTCACAAAAAGAATTTACTCAAATTTATCCAAAAGCCGGTTGGGTTGAACATGACCCAATCGAGATTTGGAATACCCAAAAAGAGGTTATGTTGGATGTTTTGCAAAAATGCAATATCCGTATTGATCAAATTGATTCTATTGGAATTACAAACCAAAGAGAAACAACAATTATTTGGGATAAAAACACAGGAAAGCCAATTTACAACGCAATTGTGTGGCAATGTCGTAGAACTTCTGAATATACAGAAAAACTTATACAACAGGGTTATTCTGAAATGGTATATTCTAAAACCGGATTGCCAATCGACCCATATTTTTCTGGAACAAAAATAAAATGGATTTTAGATAATGTGGATGGAGCTAGAGAAAAAGCGGCAAACGGTGAGCTTTTATTTGGTACAATAGATACTTGGTTAATGTGGAAGTTATCTGGTGGAGAAATACATGCTACAGATTATACAAATGCATCTAGAACAATGATATATAATATTCATACTCTTGAATGGGACGAAGAACTTATATCACTTATAGATGTTCCAAAAAATATTTTGCCAAAAGTATGTCCATCTAGTTACATATTTGGCTATACAGATGAAAAAGAATTTGGAGCTAAAATTCCTATATCAGGAGTAGCGGGAGATCAACAATCTGCTCTATTTGGTCATTTATGTATAGAAAAAGGAATGGTCAAAAATACATACGGAACAGGATGCTTTTCTTTAATGAATACAGGAAAAAAAGCTGTTGAATCAAAAAGAGGATTAATAACAACTTTAGCAGCATCTCAAGAAGATGGAAAACCTCAATATGCTATAGAAGGTTCAGTATTCATTGGCGGCGCTGTTTTACAGTGGCTTAGAGATGAATTAAAGATGATTTCTTCTGCAAGAGAAGCTGATGAAATTTCAGAAAAAACTCCTGATTCAAATGGCGTATATTTAGTTCCAGCATTTGTTGGCTTAGGAGCACCACACTGGGATCCTTATGCTAGAGGAACTGTTGTGGGATTAACAAGAGGTGCAACGAAAGAGCATTTTGTTAGAGCTGCACTTGAATCTATAGCTTATCAAGTTTTTGACGTTATTCATGCAATGGAGAGTGACATGGGAACGAAGATTGTAAATTTGAGTGTAGATGGAGGAGCAAGTAGGTCTGATGTATTAATGCAATTCCAATCAGACATACTAAATACAAAAGTAATTAGGCCAAAGACTATAGAAACCACAGGGCTAGGAGCTGCATATTTAGCAGGCTTGGCAACTGGATTTTGGAAAAATATTGATGAATTAAAATCATCAGAGCCAAGCAAAATCTTTGAGCCAAAAATGGATAAAACTAGAAGGGAAGAATTGCTACTTGGATGGGAAGTTGCAATAGGACACGCAAAGCACAGATAGTATGATAGAATCTATATCGAAAAAGACTAAAAATACTTATATATATGCAGCAGCAGGACAGGGTGCAATCTATGCGATGGTATCGTCTTGGGCGCTAAGATATTATACGGACGTATTGGGACTTGAACTTGCATTTATTATGGCGTTAATGTGGGTGGCAAGAATGATTAATGCCTTTGCAGATCCTGTTGTTGGTATTTTGGTAGATAGAACAAATTCAAGAAAAGGCAAAATGCGTCCTTATTTGCAATATACGCCTTTTATCATTTCATTACTTACAATACTATTATTTGTAGATATTGGAATTGAGAGCCAATTAATAAAATGCATATATGCTGGATTTATATATATAGCATGGGGAATAGCATACTCTTTTGCTGATTCTCCTTTGTGGGGTCTTCCTTGTGATTTAACAACAAACTCTGAAGATAGAAACAAACTATATTCTTTAGCAAAGATTTTAAACAGTATTGGAGGCGCAATACCTACCGTTGTTGTTTCTTTATTAATGAGTGAACAACTACTTGGAGTACAAAAAGGAATATTCTTCTCTGCTATAGGAATTTCTGTTATTGGTCTTATACCATTTGCTTTAGTATATCCAAATACTAAAGAGATTCATCAAGGAAAAACTAAAACCATATCACTAAAAAAACAATTCCAATATACCTGGGAAAACAAGATTTTAATGCTTGTTGTACTATGTGGAATTTTAGGTTTTGGAAGATATTTAATACAAGGTGCATATACTTATTGCGCAGAGTATGTTTTTGAGTGTTCATCAGAATTTATAAACAATTTTAAGCAAGTAATAGGATTTGCCTTAATTGGAATAGGAATGTTTCCAACTATGATTTTAACACCATATCTTGTTAAAAAATATTCATATAAGTGGTTAATGATTGGAGCAGGACTATTATCCACAATAATTATGATTGCTTTTTACTTTGTGGGACTTGCCACAAATTATAACTTTTATATAGCTTTAATCTTTTTATTCCTATCAGGACTTCCATTAGGAGTTTTTAATATAATAATCACATCTGTTGTAGGGGAGTGTGTTGATTATTTTGAATGGAAAAAGGGTGTAAGGATGGAAGGAATGGCAGCATCCATGACAACGTTTTTAGCAAAAGTTGGCTCAGCTATTGCGCTTGGTATAATTCCTCTTATACTAATGATAGTTGATTATAAAGCAGATCAAGTGCAAAGCGAAGGTGCAAAGAAGGGAATATTTATGCTAATTACAATTATTCCTGCAATTAGTATGTTTTTATGCACAATTCCAATGTTCTTCTACGATTTTGTAGGAGAAAAAAGAGAAAAAGCATTAGTTGAATTAGCACAAAAAAGAGAGCAAGAACAAATTAATTGATTTTAAATCCATTTGCAATTTGTTTTGTTAACGTGTCAGTAAATAGGACACGTTTTTTTTCATCTTGTAAATCTTGAAGATTATCACACATAGATTCAACAAGTCCGCTCATAATAAAATTAACGCTATAGACGAACTGATCTCTTTCAACATATCTATAAGCATTGTCTTTTAATATTTTGTCCTCAAGCACCTTTTTTAAACGTCTTCTAAAATTAGAATGATAATTTGTTTTTAAAAGTTGAGTTAATTGTTCTATATAGATATCTACAGTGTACATAATATCTCTTAAAAACGCTTTTGGGTTGGTTAAAACAGTTGAGAAATCAAAATTATCTAGAGTTTTTGTTAGTGATGAGCACACGTTATTGAATAATTGTTCAATAATGTCTGTTGGATTTAAGTAATGAAGATAAAATGTGCTTCTAGATACATTTGCATAATTGCAAATCTCTTTAATAGATAATTCTGTAATAGGTGTTTTTTCTAATAAAGCTAAAGTCGCATTTAAAATAGCTGTTTCAGTCTTCTTAATTCTTCTATCCATATTTAACCTCGAACATTTTTGGACATTATGTCCATTAATAGACATTATTATATTATTTGCCGTGTACAAAAGCAACAAAATTGAAAAAATTAATAATATAATTAGGGTGTCAAAAAAAAATTAAGGAGTGTAACGAAAATGTCAATTTATGTTTTTTCGGATACAACCGGGGATGTACCAGAACGCTTTTTAGCGGAACATGAAAATGTTGGAATTTTACCTCTTTCTTTTTCTCTTGATGAAGACAATTATGACAATATTGAAACAAAATTGCCTATTGGTGAATTCTATGCAAGAGTCAAAGCAGGAGCTGTAACAAGAACTTCAATGTGTCCAACATTTGTAATGGAAGAGATGATGAAAGCACAATTAGATAAAGGTAACGATGTACTATTCTTAAGTGTTTCATCACAGATTAGTGGAAACTATGAAGGTGGCGCAAGTGTTGTTGAGAAATTAAGTAAGGAATATCCTAACAGAAAAATCGCAGCAGTTGACACTAAGTTGGCTTCAGGTGGACAATGGTTACATTTGCATTATGTAATCCAAGAAAGAGATAAAGGAGTAGGATTTGAGGAACTACTTGCATATTCTCTAAATTTAAGAGAACATATAGTGTCATACTTCACTTGTTCTGATTTGAAGCATCTTGCTAGACTTGGAAGACTTTCTTCCGCAACGGCTTTAATTGGTTCTGTTTTAAAAATCATGCCAGTTATGTATGTAAATCCAAACGGAAAGCTTGTTGCTATGACTAAAGAAATTGGAAGAAAAAAAGCGCTAAAGAAAATTATTCTTAAAATACAAGAAAAGATTTCTAAGCAAGGACAAGAAGGCCTTATTACAATTACAAATGCAGGTTGCTATGAAGATGCCGCTATAGTAAAAGAAGAACTAGCAAAGGTATTTCCAAAGGCAACTATCGAGATTAACGATATAGGCCCTGTAATAGGTTCTCACACGAGCGTTGGATGTTTGGCTGTATTTAGTTTAACAGACAGCAGAATTGATTTAGAAGATAAAGAATGGAATAATAAGTAAGAATTCATAGTCTTAGATGCACGCCGTGTAGTTTATTGCTAAATATATGATACGCAGCGATTTTGCATTACACTAAGAGTTTACAGTTACTTTATTCCTAACAAACAAGAACATACTATTAGTATTCTTGACAACATCTAACAATATAAGGACGCTATCACAATGATAGCGTCCTTAATTTTATGTAAAATGGGATATTTTAATGTAACGCTTATTACTTCCCAAAATTGAAAATTTTTCATTTTTGGGAAATGGATCATTTGTTTAATAACCAATCTGTCACGTCAATAATTTTAACACCTTCATATTGATATTCGGGATGTCTTGTTCGCGAGATTATCATTTTAGGATAAGCATCCTTGATTTTAAGCAAGGGTTCAACCTCTCGATTAAAAGTTTCTTTGTTGTCTATGTTATCTGAAACTTGGATATAGATTTTCTCGTTTCTTTTTAATGCCACAAAGTCGATCTCTTTTTTATACAATGAACCTACATAAACTTCATAACCACGTCTAAGCAGTTCCATTGCAACAATATTTTCAATTACTCTACCATTATCTAAATTTTTAGTGCCAAGCTTGGCATAACGAAAGCTGTGGTCGCTTAAATAATATTTATCGTTAGAAGAAAGATACTTTTTACCTTTAATATCGTATCTACGGATTTTATAAAAAGCAAAAGCGTTACAAAGATAGTTTAGGTAATTGCCAACTGTCTTATGATTAATTTTATCTTTATTAGAGGTAAGTGTATCGGTGATACTTCTTGCCGATGTTAGATTAGATACATTATCCATCAAAAATTGTGAAATTCTATCCATTAAAGCAGGGTTTTTAATATTATATTTTTGTCGTATATCTCTTAAAATTAATGTGTCATAAACATTTTCGATATACTCATATTTATCTTCTTGCTCTTTATATAAATAAGCTCCCGCCATACCACCTTCAAGCATATAATTGTCAAAAGCAGTGTATTTATCTAAAGGTTCAAAGTAATTTACGTATTCTGCAAAGGAGAATGGATACACTTTGATTTCAAAAGTTCTTCCTGTAAACAATGTCGCCAAGTCGGAACTAAGCAAAAAAGCATTTGAACCAGTAATATAAATATCGTATGCTTCCGTTGCATGTAAATTGTTTATGCATAATTCAAAGTTATCGCACATCTGGATTTCGTCAATCAAAACAAAATTGTCTTTACCATCTACATGATTGTTTTCGATATATTCATTAAGTGATTTATATTCCTTAAGATTATCATATTTAGTTAAGTTGAAATTGATGTGAATAATATTAGCATTGGGAATGTTTTTTTGTATATATGTTTTGAACGCTTCAAGCAATTTAGACTTGCCGGAACGTCTTATTCCAGTTAATACTTTTATATCGGGAGTCCCAATCACACCTATCATTTTTTCTAAATATTGTTTTCTTTCAATTAGTTTCATAGAAAATCACCTCGTAAAACTATTATAACATATCTATTTCCCAAAATAAAAAAATTTTCATTTTTGGGAAGTGGATTTTTAAAGATATAAAAAAGACTCCGATATGGAATCTAATTTTTTTACTAACGTAAATAAAAAGGGGCACATATAATGCCCCTATTTGTTTGTTTGATTTTTAGATTAGATATTAAGCAATCTAAAGATCTTTTTCTTTAGAATCATGAATACAATATCTAAAATCCAAATAATATTCCAGCCTAATAATAAACGTAAAATTGCAGCAACAATCTTACCTTCTTTAATACGTGTAATGATACCCAATATTAATGAAGTAACTGGAATAATACATAAAATTAAACTAACAACATAATCTAAACCAAAATAATCTGATTTTTTTGATTTTGCCATAATAATACCTCCGAGGTTTTTTTACTATATATATTTTAGCACAATAACATCTAACCGTGTGAAATTTTATGTAAAAGATATTTTTGAATTAACATTCAAAAGTATATGGTTTGACAAACGCAAAAAAACAATATATCATAGTTAGTATCCTAACAAATTGAGGTAAAAAATGTTACAAATAAAAAATATAGTAAAAGACTACGGGGATAAAGACAATATAGTACATGCCTTAAAGGGGATTAATCTTAATTTTAGAGACTGTGAACTTGTTTCAATCTTAGGGCAATCAGGATGTGGTAAAACCACACTTTTAAATATTATTGGCGGATTAGATAGATATACATCTGGTGATTTAATAATTGATGGTGTATCTACAAAAAACTATAAAGACGTAGATTGGGATACTTATAGAAACGTAAGAGTAGGTTTTATATTTCAAAGTTATAACTTAATAATGCATACGGATATTGTGTCTAACGTTGAAATGGCCTTGACTTTATCTGGAGTAAACGCAAAAGAAAGAAGAGAAAGAGCAATAAAGGCTCTTGAACAAGTAGGATTAAAAGATCAAATTTATAAAAAGCCAAATCAATTATCTGGTGGACAAATGCAAAGAGTCTCAATTGCAAGAGCTCTTATAAATAATCCAGAAATTCTTTTAGCAGACGAACCAACAGGGGCGTTGGATTCTGCAACATCAATTCAGATTATGGATATGATTAAAGAAATAGCCAAAGATAGATTGGTTATTATGGTTACTCATAATCCAGAATTGGCTGAGAAATACTCAACAAGAATCGTTCGTCTAAGCGACGGAGAAGTTGTTTCAGATAATAATCCATACGATATAAACGAGGAAATAAAAGACGAGGTAAAAGACCTTTTTGCATCTACTCCTACAGAAGAGGAAAAGATTGTATTATCTAAAAAAGAAGAGAGAAAAATAAATAAAGAAAAAAAGAAAAAACTTGCAAAAACGTCAATGAGTTTTTTAACTGCATTGAAATTGTCGTTTAATAATTTGATGACTAAAAAGGGAAGAACAATTTTAACTTCAATAGCTGCAAGTATTGGAATAATTGGTGTTTCCTTAGTTCTTGCTGTATCTAATGGATTTTCTGTTTATATAAATAAAATGCAAAAAGATATGATGGCTGGATATCCTATTACTATTGCTCAAAGCGGAATAGATATGGCGACAATGACGACTTTAGCCATGGGACAGCCAGCAAAAGACAGCAATGTAGAATATGCTAATTCTAATACTGTATCAACATATAACTCCATAAAGAAATTAACAGATATGGCAGCAGCCATGCAAAAGAACAACATAACAGAAGAATATGTAGAATATTTAAATACCAATCTTCCAAAAGATTCGTATGGAAGTATATATTGTTCTTATGGCATGACAATGAATATTATTGGTAAGCCAAATGTTAAAATATTTAACGATACAAAAAAACTTGTAGAAATGACACCTGGTGCTAAACAATATGCTTCTATGATTTTCAGCGGAGATCCAAATTCTGAATATCAGAACATTCCAAATATGTCTATGATGTTTGCATTAGGAGAACTAACTGGCGGTAAGGAGTTTGTCGAGTCGCAATATGATTGTTTGTATGGCTCTTTCCCTGTAGATAAAACACAAATGGTGCTAATTGTAAATGAATCTAATCAAATAGGCGAGTTTACTATGTCTGCACTAGGATTAGATCCTAAACAAGAATACACTTTTGAGGAAATAATTGCTCATTCAAAAGCAAATAAAATGAAAGCTTATGCAAATAACGAGTATTACTATTACGATTCCGAAGAAGATTATTATAAGCCAAATGATTTTGAAACTTTATATAATAGCGAAACAGATTGTGTTGAGCTTGAAATAGTTGGTATCTATAGAGCAAAAAAAGATGTATCATACGCAACAATGTCTACAGGAATACATTATTCTACAGAATTAACACAATACATATTAAATAAAAACTACGATTCTGAAGTCGTACAAGCTCAACGAGATAAAGATGAATATGTTTTAGCACTTGACCATAAGTACCCATCAAGCGCGTCCGATTCTATTGGCTCTATGTTTGGAGCAGGTATGGCCGTAACAGATCAAGAATCATCACTTTTGGTGCTTGGGGGATTAAAAACTCCAATAGAAGTTAGTATCTATCCAGTAAACTTTGAAGCAAAAGCTCAAATAACTGCAGTGTTAGATAAATGGAATCAAGACCATTCAAAAGATGAACAAATAACTTATACCGATATGGCATCTATGATTGCTTCTATGCTTTCTCAAATGATTAAAATAATTACAATTGCTCTTGTTTGCTTCTCAGCAGTTTCATTGTTTGTATCATCATTTATGATAGCTATTATAACTTATGTTTCTGTTGTGGAAAGAACAAAAGAAATTGGAATATTAAGAGCACTTGGCGCAAGAAAGATAGATATATCTCGTGTGTTTAATGCAGAAACGGGAATTATCGGTTTGGTTGCGGGCGTGATTGGTGTTGTTATAACTTATATACTTTCTATTCCAATCAATATTATTGTGAACATTAAGGCGGGAATGGTTTTAAACCTATGCTCACTAAATCCATTAACGGCTCTTGCTATGATTGGATTGAGTATAGTTTTGACCTTGATTGCAGGTTTAATCCCATCAAGGATGGCCGCCAAGAAAGACCCAGTTGTAGCGCTTAGAACCGAATAATATAAGGAATTTATTAATTAAGCGCGAGGAAAGTCGCGCTTAATTTTATTTATATGCAAGCGCTTGCGTATAGTAAAAATAAAGAATATAATTATTTCGAAATTACAACGTTGGAGATAAAATATGAAAAAGCTTTTATCATATGAATTAAGAGAAAAATATTTAAAGTTTTTTGAGCAAAATGGACATAAAATTATTCCATCTGCTTCTTTAATTCCAGAAAATGATCCTTCTGTATTATTTACTACAGCAGGAATGCATCCACTTGTTCCATATTTATTAGGACAAAAACATCCTTATGGACAAAGATTAACCGATGTTCAAAAATGCGTTAGAACAGGAGATATAGATGAAGTTGGAGATGCAACTCATTGTACATTTTTTGAAATGCTTGGAAACTGGTCTTTAGGAGATTATTTCAAAAAAGAATCTATAACTTTCTCATTTAAATTCTTAACTGAAGTTCTTGAAATTCCAGTAGATAAATTGGCCGTAACAGTATTTGCAGGAGATGAAGATTGTCCTCGTGATACTTTTGCTGCTAGTGTGTGGGAAGAATTAGGCATTAAGAATATTTGTTATCTTTCAAAGGAACATAACTGGTGGTATGCAGGTGCAACTGGTCCTTGCGGAAGTGATACAGAAATTTTCGTAGATACAGGTGTTGCGCCATCTTGTGAAAACTCAAATCCTGGAAACGATCCAGATAAATGGGTTGAAATTTGGAACAACGTATTTATGGAGTTTAATAGAACTGCCGATGGAAAGTTCGAACCACTTAAGCAAAAGAACGTTGATACAGGAATGGGACTTGAAAGAACAATTTGTATGATTAATGGATATAAGTCTGTATATGAAACAGATTTGTTCTCAGATATTATTGAAAAAATTGCTCAATTAAGCGGAAAGCCATATGGTGAGGATGAACAATCTACTCGTGCAATGAGAATTATTGCTGACCATATTAGAACAGCAACATTCTTAATGGGAGATGAAAAAGGAATTGTTCCATCAAATGTTGATCAAGGTTATGTTTTAAGAAGATTAATAAGAAGAAGCGTTAGATTTGCTCGTCAAATAAATGTTGATTCTAAAGAACTTGTTACAATTTCTAAAATGTATATTGATAAATATAAGAAATATTATCCTGAACTTGAACAAAATGAATCAAAGGTTTTAGAGGAATTAGCAAAGGAAGAAGAAAAGTTCTCTAAGACACTAGAAAATGGTATTAAAGAACTTGAGAAAGTTTTGACATATATGAAGAATGGTGTTTTAAATGGAAAAACAGCATTTAGATTATATGATACATTTGGATTCCCAATAGAGATGACTCAAGAAATTTGCAAAGAAAAAGGATATGAAGTTGATTTAGAAGGATATAAGGTTGCAGAAGCTGAACACATTAAAAAGTCTCAAGCTGGAGCTGAACAAAAATTCAAAGGCGGTCTAGCAGATTCTTCTGAGCAAACAACATACCTTCATACAGCTACACACTTACTTCTTGGTTCTTTACAAAAATTACTTTCAAAAGATATTCACCAAAAAGGAAGTAATATTACAGCTGAAAGATTACGTTTCGACTTTAATTTTGATAGACCATTAACTGAAGAAGAAAAGAAAATGATTGAAGACAATGTAAATAAGGCTATTAAAGAAGATGTAAAAGTAGTATGCGAAGAAATGACCGTAGAACAAGCTAGAGAGGCAGGAGCAGAAGGTGTATTTGGTTCAAAGTACGGCGATATTGTAAAAGTATATACAATGGGCGATTACGATAAAGAAATATGCGGCGGTCCACATGCTGAACATACTGGACAATTAGGCGAGTTTAAGATTATTAAGGAACAATCTTCATCTGCAGGAATTAGAAGAATTAAAGCAGTTATTGATACATCAAAAGCTATCAGCAAATAACAAACAGCTCTCATAGGAGAGTAACAAAAACAACAAGTTTAAGATCGTCTTATGGGCGATCTTTTTTAAGGTTGTTCAAGTTTAACTAGTTTAACCTTGCCAGCAAACGTAATAAGTATGGGAATATATGCTCTTTCAAATTGTACCGGATTATCAACCATAACATTTAGTGGTACGCAAGATCAATGGAATGCAATACAAAAAGGAGATAACTAGAACAATAATACTGGTAATTATACAATTAAGTGTAGTAATGGAGATTTAGCAAAATCTTAGCCAAAAAAAGAAACTGCTTGAATTTCAAACAGTTTCAATTTTTTATATAAACAATATTATTTCTTTTTAGGTTCTTGAGGTAATCCCTCTTTATCATATTTACAAATAGCTTCTACCATAATATTAATTCCGATGTTAATTGCTTCTGGAACTAGATTTTCTGGAGTATCGTATCTTGTATGGTAATATACTGGTGGATCTGGGTTCATTGCAGCAAATCCTGTTGCTGGGATTTTTCTTTGAGTAAATGGAGCTGCATCACAACCACCAATATAAATTGAAGCAAAAGACAAATCCATTCCGCAATTTGCAGCAGCATCTTTAATTAAGTATTTTGCACCCCAATGGTGTTGTAGTGTTCCAGATAAATCTCTATCATATACAGCCATATCTTTAATATCTCTAAAAGTGTCTAATGCTATAACTACAGTAGGAATTTCTTTTAATTCCTTTTCATGTTCTCTTGAATAAGCTTTTGTTCCTCTTAAACCTGCTTCTTCTGAACCAGAACAAATCATTCTTACTTCTGTATTTTCAAATTCAATTCCTGCCTCAGCTAGAGCTTTCATTGCACAAAGTCCTGTATAGCATCCAGATAAATTGTCTGATGCTCCAGGTCCAGATTTTGTCCAAGATTGGAAGAATATAAATGCTATTTCAAAAGGAATAAACACAATACTTATAACGAAAAATAGTATAAAGAACCATTTTGCACTTTCAATTACTGATGCATGCGAACCATTGCTTACAATAATACAAACAAGAGCAAATATTGTTTGAATTATTAATCCTATAACAGCAGGGATTTGAACAATTAGTTTTGCAAGTAGTCCACCTTTATCAGAATATTTTCCAATTAAGGCATTTATTGTCCATTCAAATTGGCTATCTGAGTGACCAACCATAATGATTCTTTTCTTTACTTCTCCTTTTGGAGAACGAGTAGCTATCATATTGTGGCTTGTTTGTTTAGGGAACAAAAAGTCATCGAATTCTCTGTACATAATGAATTCAAAAACTAATGGGATGATTCCAGCAATGCATACAATAAGTGCAGCAATAGAACTAACGAACCAGTTTAAAAATACAGAAGAAACACCACAAACAACAGTAAATGGAATAAAGCCCATAAAGCCTTGGCGGTGTAAAGTGAAAGATTCTATTTCTGTTTTATTGCAAGAACTTTTTATATACTCTGCCATGTGTTCTTGTGCTTTTAATTCTTCTTTTGAACCTGGCTTTCTTGGTCCAATGTCATTACAAATAGTTGTAATTTCGCTAACAGCTTCATCTGTTAATTTTTTTGTGTCAATTGTTTTGCTGTATTCATTCGCAATTTTCATACTGTAACCTCTCTTTTTCGCATTAGTCAAACACATTTTAAATATATTATTTTTTTCAATTTATGTAAATACACAAAATAATTTTGTTGTAAAAAGTTTAGTTTTGTATAAAAAAAGATGCAAACCATGCGGTTTGCACCCTGTTTATCTAAGACGAATAATTATCTAATTGAGAATAATATCTCTCCGTAACTTGGATATGGCCAATATTTTGAAGAGGTTATAGTTTCCATTGCGTCAACATCTTCTCTCAATTCTTCCATTGCGGTAAATAATTTCTTTCTGCAACTTAAAGCTTGTTTATCTATTTCTTTAATCTTAGTTGTAGCTATTTTAACTTCTTCCAATTTTTCTGTTTTTTCTACTGTAGAATTGTATAGATTATTTAGTCGCTCTAAAATATGTTTTTGAGCAGACATATTCATGTCTAGGCCAAGAGTTTTAGCATTAATTAAACTTGTCATTAAATCATTGATGTATAAAGTAACAGCAGGAAGGATATCTTTTTTAACCATTTCAACCATAGTTGTTGCTTCAATCTCAATAATCTTAGAATAATTTTCAAGCATAATATCCGCTCTTGATTTTACTTCAAAAGGAGTAAATACGTTATGTTTAACAAATAAATCTATATTCTTTTGAGCTTTAAATTGGAAAATGGCTTCTGGTGCAGATCTTAAATTTAAAAGACCACGCTTTGCAGCTTCTTTTTCCCAAGAAACATCATAGCTATTTCCGTTGAATATAATGCGTTTATGGTCGTTAATGTTTTCCTTTATAATATCCTTTACTGCTTGATCAAAGTTTGTAGATTTTTCTAATGTATCTGCAAATCTACATAAAATCTCTGCTACGGCAGTATTAATTATTATGTTTGGTCCAGCTATAGACAAAGAAGAGCCTGGCATTCTGAATTCAAATTTATTACCAGTAAATGCAAATGGGGAAGTTCTATTTCTATCTGTTGTGTCCTTAATGAACTTTGGAAGAACATCTACGCCCATTTCAAAAAAGCATTTTGCACGTTTTGAATAAGTTCTACCATCAGCAATTGCGTCTAAAATACCTGTAAGTTCTTCACCTAAAAATACAGAAACAATTGCAGGAGGCGCCTCGTTTGCACCTAATCTATGGTCGTTACCAGCTGTTGCAACACTCATTCTCATAATATCTTGGTATTCATCAACTGCAGTAATAACTGCTGTTAAGAACAATAAAAATTGCAAATTGTCCTCAGGAGTTTCACCAGGATCTAATAAATTTTCTCCTGTTGATGTAGATAAAGACCAGTTATTATGTTTACCAGAACCGTTTACGCCTTTAAAAGGTTTTTCATGTAACAAACATGCCATATCATGATGAGCAGCAATTTTTTTCATCATTTCCATAGTTAATTGGTTTTGATCTGTTGCTAAGTTTGTTTCACAAAAGATTGGAGCAAGTTCATGTTGAGCTGGAGCAACTTCGTTGTGTTCTGTTTTTGCATATACGCCAAGTTTCCATAATTCCTCGTCTAATTCTTCCATGAACTTTTGAACGCGTTCTTTTATTGTTCCAAAATAGTGATCTTCAAGCTCTTGTCCTTTTGACGCTGTTGCACCAAATAAAGTTCTACCTGTATAAACTAAATCTGGACGTTTTTTGTAAACGGATTTATCTATTAGGAAATATTCTTGTTCACTTCCAACTGTTGAACAAACATTATCTACATCTTTACCAAATAGTTTCAATATTCTCTTAGCTTGAATATTTAATGCATTTATAGATTTTAATAGCGGAGTTTTTTTATCTAAGGCCTCACCAGTATAAGAACAAAAGGCTGTCGGAATACAAAGTGTTTTATCTTTAATAAAGGCATAAGAAGTTGGGTCCCATGCTGTGTATCCTCTTGCTTCAAAAGTAGCTCTAACGCCACCAGAAGGGAAAGAAGAAGCATCAGGTTCCCCTTTAACGAGTTCTTTTCCTCTAAATTCCATGATTAATTCGCCGTTTTTTGTTCCAATAAAAGAATCATGTTTTTCAGCAGTAATACCTGTCATTGGTTGAAACCAGTGAGTAAAATGAGTGCAACCATGTTTGATTGCCCAATATTTCATTGCTTCAGCCACTTCGTTTGCTATATCTAAAGTAATAGAAGTTTTATTTTTTATACATTCTTGTAATTTTGAATAAGTCTCGTCTGAAAGCATTTCTTTCATTGTTTCATCATTGAAAACTAAGCTGCCAAAAATATCTTTAATCGCCATAATAATTCTCCGTTGAATTGTCTCTACAAATAGTATAAAGATTAAAAAAAATATAGTCAACTTAACTTTATGAACTATATATATTAAAGATTTTTAACGCATATTAATAAAAATTATGTATAATGGAAAAAAAAGGCTTTAGTTATAACGAGCGCAAAAAGGAGAAGAGGCAATGGCAAGACGTAGAAGAAGACGTAGAAGCAATGGATGTTTAAAATGTCTAACAACATTTTTAATTGTATGTATTCTTATTGTCGGAGTTGTATATGCCGGCGGAATGTTTGCTTGGAAACAATACGCTGAACCTACCGTAGGAATTACTTTCAATGAAGCACTTGGCGTTATTGGTACAATTTATGGAGGAAAAGAATCAAAAGCGGTTACAAAGCCTTACGCAGAAGAAGATCTAGATTCTTTCTATACAGATTTACGTAGTTCGTTATACCTAAAAGACACAGTAGATTTAAAAGATAGTTTTTCAAATGTTGTTGCAGACTTATTAGCATCAAAAGAGGAAACTGAAGCAGAAGTTCAAACAACAGCAGCTGGAGAAGGAACACCAGAGGAAGAGACACAAAGCAGTGAGCCTTTTACTACTGGTAATGCTGCAATAGATGATTTATTAAATCAATTAGATTTTGATTTTTCTTCTTTGAAGAATTATGTAAATGAAGAGGAAACCCCTCAATTGTTAGAGATTTCAGATAAACAACTAGCTGCCTTTTTAGATGATACAATATCTTCGCTTTTAACATCTGATGCAATAAACGGTAAAGTTGGGGAACTAACACAAAGCATGGGTATGAGTGTGGATTTAACAAATGTTGTTAAAATACCTCAAGTTATTATAGAAAATAAAAATCCATTAGATGAAACACAAACGGGAGTAACGCTAACTGTCGCTTTGAATCTAAGACAAACAGTAAAGTCTTTACTTTCATCAAAAAGTAGCGCTCTTGGTATTGTAGCAGGAATAGTTCCAAAAGCTATTTATGCTACTATTACTATTTTCCCAAATGATTCTGAAAGATCTGCACAAATTGTTATCAATGCGGCTTCAGATGAAAAAATGTCTGTAATTTTAAGACTTGCAAATGCTGCTTTGAAAAATACAGAATATGGCTCAGTTGATGGCATATTAAAAATGGTAAATCAAAAAGCTATTGAAGCCATAGCAAAGGTACAAGAACTTGTTCCTGTTAGCTTTGTTGATTCAGGAAGTGTTGAATTAAAGCCAATTAAAGCTTTAATGAATATGTTAAAGATTACAGAAATTAGCGAAACTCAATTCTTAAGCATGATAAGAGATGTTTGCTTGCCAACATTTTCAGATGTATCTACAAGCCTTGGATTCCCAGAAAGCATTACATATGATCAAATAAGCACAATAATTGATCAAAAGATATTATTGCTAATAGATGAGTTAGAAGATAAATATGCAATTGAAGAAAATTATTTGAAAAAAGAAACTTTATATTCTCAATTAACAAAAGTCGATTCTGATGATGGTTCAGATTGTTTGAAAAATCATATAGAACCGGATAGACTTCCACTTGCTGATGCTAGTTATGTTGCATCAGAACATAAGGTAGATGTTGCTTATCAGGCATTTGCAGGAATCATTAATGGATATTTAGAAGAAAATCCAATTTCAAGCGGAAGCATGAACATGAGCATTAACGTTATAAACATGTACTATTCTACATCACTAAACGTAATGTCTATAGTACTTGAAATTAATCTTTTAGAAGCCTTATCTGGCTCTATTGAAGAGGGAACGATTGTTTATAAACTTGTGTCTCAATTAATTCCAACAAGTCTATATATGACTGCAAATATAGAGTTAGCAACAGAAGGATCTACTACTATTTCTGTAAACGGAAAGTCAATAGAACAAACACAAGAACATCTTGCAACTATGGTTCAGATTTGCACATCTTTAGGAATGGATGCAGCTTCTTTAGAGTATTCAAGCCTTGCAAATCAAGTAGGTGATGCTGTCAGAAATGGTTTAAATGCAGTTGGTGAAAAATTAGGAGCAGAGCTTGTATTTGAAGAAGATTTAGTTAAATTGCCAAATATATATGAAGTACTTGCAGGTATCGTATTTAAGGATGCAGCAGAAGTATTAACTCCAGAAGAGATTTATGGATTAATGCACTCTCTATCTTATGAAATGCCACAAAACTTTGTAGAAGCGGCAGGCGGATTAGGATTAACTCCAGAGACAACGATTGAAGAATATACTACTCAAGTAAATGGTAGCATGGATACATTTGTTGCTAATTTAGTGAATCAATATGCAATAGATAATAGTGTAGCTCAAATTACCAATGACAATGTATATAATAAAATAACTACAATTTCTGAAGATAAAACACTTATAAATAGCGTAGGAATAGAAAATTTACCAATAGCGCCAGATTATTCAACATATCTAAAGACCGATTTTAAAGTTGAAACAGGGTATCTTGCTTTGACGAATATTTTAAATAGTTATTTGCAAGAAAATACAGTAGCAGAAAGTGGCAAACTTGACCCTTCTAAGTATTCACTAATAAATGTTTCATATGATGAAATGCAAAAATTTTTGGGATTGAAAATAGAGGTAAAATTATTAGACTATATAAATCTTGATCCTACATCTTCTATGTATGATATAGCAAGTCAGATTCTACCTGAAAGCATATATTTAGATGTTGAGGTATACATAGGAACAGATCCACTATTAGAGCAATGCAATATAACAATAATTGGACTTGATTTAACTTCGTCTGAGACTTTATTGGAAAGAATGATTATTTTTGGAAAAGCATTAGGTGCTAATATGGATGCATTAAATTTAGTTTCATTAAAAGAAACTCTAAGTGGCAATGTTAAGAATGGTTTAAATAACATTGTTGAAAAAATGGGAACAGAAATTGCTTTTTCTAATGAAAGTTGTCAATTACCAAGCATATATGAAATACTTGCTAACAAGATTTTATATAAGGCAGAGGAGATAGTTAATTTAACAGATGAAGAAGTATTTAATGTATTTAAAGGACTAAAAGCAATTCCTAACGATTATAAAGAATCAAATAAAATAGACCTTGCTAATGATAGCGGATTAGTTAATGAAATTAACACAAAATATTACATAAACGATGAAAAGAAAGTTGCTGTTCCTGTAGACAACGCAGCAGACCCATCAATAATCAACCAATTAACAAGTATTGCATCAGATTATAATAATGCAATAAAAGGCGGAGAACTTGCTGCAGCGTGGACAGCTGCAGTTGCAGGCGGCGAAGATAAGGCAACAATAATGAAAAACTCATTCTCTCCATTAGCAAAAGAGGGAGAGATTGCAACTTTATTTAACGATTCAATAAAAATAACTGCAGAAGGACTTGAAAATATCGCAATAAAGAGTGTATTTGTAGAAAACGAAAACACACTAAAAATTATTTTCTCTTGCGATTATAAAAAGAGTGAAGATAATGCAAATTCATACGATGGTCTTGTTCCAGAGTTTGTTATAAAAGCAACATTAGATTTAAGCAAGATTAGTAGCGAAGAAACTTGTTGTACTCTTTCAATTAATGATTTATCTACAGCAGAAGGAGAGGAACTTGACGATTTCTCATTAATGATTTCAAGATTATCTACATCAAGTTTCTCAATTGCTGACACCACAACTCAATGTGATACGACAATTAAGACTAATTTAAAAGACATGTTAGATAAACTAAATATGACTTTAGTAGCTAAAAATGGAGAAAATGAAGCAAAGATTTATATCTCTAGCATTTTTGAAGCTGCTCATAAAAACATTGTTGGCGCAAATACCTTTACTGCAATTGATGTTGCAGATACAATTTCTGCACTTCATAGCAACATTGTTTCTACAGCGCAAACAGATATCGTCGTTAGCGAACAACCTGAATCCCCAACACTTTCTGGCGCTACTTTAAGCGGCTCTATTACGGCAAGAAATCTTGGTGCAATTATATTAAATAAGGGTTATGGTACATTGACAGAAACATTTGGTGCTAATAGCATTTCATTAAATCAAGTAGCAATATTAGATTTAGAAGCTTTATCAGATATAACAGATGTATATACAGCAAGCCATTTAGAAACTTTAAAATTATCTATTCCTAATTTATTTAATGGTAAAGTAAGTGGCACATATGCGCTTATAACATTAGATTTAGATACAGCGAAAACGCCATTTAGTTCTTCTTTATTGCCAAGGACAATTAATGTAACTGCCATGATTAATTTAGATGATGCTTCAACAAAAATTATTTATAATAATTTAACTTCAGATGAAATGACAGTATTAGCTGCATTATCTAACAATAATGATGCATTTAACTCTAGCAAATCAACAGCAGAATTAAGCACATATATTCAAGGTTTAGTTGTATTAAGTTATACAGGATACAATCTAACTTTAGGTCAAATTATTGCATCTAATTTGGGCGTAGTTGTATCTACAAGTTATAATGACAGTATATGTGGAAGATATAATATTACAACTACAATATCATTAACATAAGAGGATAAATACAATGAAAAAATATGACACTTTAACAATAGGACACATTTCATTAGATTACAATATTGATTATCTAGATAATCAAATAATAGAAGTTGGGGGTGCTGTTATTTATTCTTCAGCTGCTGCATATGCAGGTGGATATAAAACTGCAGTTGTTACAAAAGTAGCGCCACAAGATAAAGATAGATTAAATGAGTTTGTAATTGATAAAGAAGATATATTCTATATCCCATCTAATAAATCAACATCTATTAGAAATAAATATCATACTGCAGATAAAGAAAGAAGAACCTGCACTTGTATATCTCAAGGAGATCCTTTTGAAATTAAAGATATAGAGAATTTTAATACAAACATTTATCATTTTGCTGGCCTTATATATGGCGACTTTGATGGAGAAATTATTAAATATGCATCAAAAAAAGGCAAAGTAGCAGTTGATGTTCAAGCACTTTTACGCCATGCGGATAAAAAGACAGGTGCAATGTATTTTGAAGATTGGAAAGACAAAAAAGAAATTCTGCCATATATAGATTATCTAAAAACAGATGCTGCAGAAGCGGAGATTTTAACAGGTCTTACAGATAGACTTGAAGCTGCTAAATTATTGCATGAGTGGGGTGCAAAAGAGGTTGTAATTACTCATAACACTGAGGTTTTGGCATATAACGGAGAAGAACATTACACATGTCCAATTAAAGCTAGAAACTTATCTGGAAGATCAGGAAGAGGAGATACAACATTTGCTGCATATATTACAGAAAGACAAAACGAGTCAATGGAGAAAGCCTTGCTTTGGGCAACAGCAACAGTATCTACAAAAATGGAAAAACCAGGTCCATATAAGGGAAATAGAGATACAATTGTCGATTATATACATCAAATGTACAAAGAATATAACCTTTATTAATTCTATTTAATTTAATAACAATTTATTATAATCATTATCTACTTTCTATAGGTTCATAATGATTATTTTTTTGGAAAAACCGATATTTTTTGTTAAAAAAGTATTGGAAAAACCGATATTTTATATTAAAATAGTATTGGAAAAACCGATATTGGTCAAAAAAGTGTTGTAAAATTCGAGAAAATGGAGTAAAGATGTTTAGAAGAAAGATAGAAACAGTTTTATATGATAATTATAAAGATAAAGAATCTAAAATAATTATAATTGATGGAGCTAGGCAAATTGGGAAAAGTTTTATTATTAGAGCTAGCGCGTCTAGTTATTTCAAAAATTATGTTGAAATAGATTTAAAAAGCGATTTTGAAGGAGAGAAACTTTTTGAAAATGCTAGAACAACAAAATCTTTCTATTTATTAATTAGTTCTTTATATGGGGATAAAATTAATTCAGTTGATGATACAATTATTTTTTTAGATGAGATACAATACTATCCTCATTTAATAACTTTGTTAAAAGACTTAAAAAAAGAGAATCGTTATAGGTACATTGCAAGTGGGTCATTGTTAGGCGTTACATTAAAGCATATTTTTATTCCTATGGGTTCAATTGAAGAAATAAAAATGTATCCGATGGATTTTGAAGAATTTTTATGGGCAAATCATGTTTCAAAAGATTCAATCGAGTATTTAAGAGAATGTTTCATTAATAAAGTAAAAATAGAAGATGTTATTCACAAGACATATTTATCATTATTTAAAGATTATTTGATTTGTGGCGGTTTGCCTGATGCTGTAAAAGAATATGTAGAGAATAGAAATGTTATTAAAATGAGAGCGGTGCAAAATCAAACCTTTATTCATTACAAAGATGATTCCTCAAAATACGATTTAACTAATAAGTTAAAAATCTCTAAAGTCTACGATTTTCTAATATCAAACATGGGAAATAAAGTAAAAAGAGTAATATTTAAAAAAATTGAGAATAAAGAGGACTCAAATTTAGAAAAATATGAAGAAGAGTTTGACTATTTGTCTGCTGCAGGTGTTGTAAATTCAGTCAATGCAGTTAGTAATCCAGTTTTTCCGCTAAATGAATCAATTTGCAAAAACTTAGTCAAATTATATTACAACGATGTAGGTATCTTAACAAATTTGTTGTACAAAAATAATATTCAAGCGATTTTAGAAAATGATAAAGGTATAAATTTAGGATCAGTTTATGAAACCGCTTGCGCAATGGAATTGGTTGCTCATGGACACAATTTATTCTATTTTGATAGCAAAAAAGTTGGCGAAGTGGATTTTTTAATTAATGACTATAACAATCTAAATATTTTGCCAATTGAAATTAAATCAGGCAAAGATCAAAACAATTTTAGGGCTATACCAAAATTAGTAGCGCAAGATGGAAATTATAAAATGCCATATGGATATGTATTTGGTAATAAAAATATTTGTGAAATTAAAGACAATCTTATCTTTATGCCTATATACTTAATTATGTTTGTTTAATAAAAGAGCAATAAAGTTGACATTGATTTACTCTCGTGATATTTTAAAAATCGAGAGAAATTTGGAGAGAAAAGATGAAATACCCTAAAAGGGACAGTTTTTTTGAAAGAATAGAAAAGATTGATGCCCAAACAAAAGAATATTATGAGCAAATAAACTATGCATTACTTGAATATAAAAATGTAAAGGCAAGATATAGTTTAAGATGTATTAGTTATAGATTAAATGGAAAACTAATCGCTAAAATGGCTCTAGGTGGCAAAAATTTAAAACTATTTTTAGCTATAAATCCAAATGATGAAAAATTAAATACTGGAAAATATCATCCAAGAGACGTATCTAAAACTAAAACTTATGTAGAGGTACCAACAATGCTACCAATAAAATCTCAACTTGCTACTAAAAAGGCAATTGAAGTTATAAACATGATGATGCAATAAATACGGCCACAGCAAATGAAAATGAGCTGTGGTTTTCGCCACAGCTTTTTTAAAGCCAAGATTTGCTTTAAATAATAAATAAAGATATAATAAAAACTAGTTTATGTTAAGGAGCTTAACAAATGGAAACAAAAAATAAAAAATTTTATATTACAACCCCAATATATTATCCTTCTGGCAAGTGGCATATAGGAACTTGTTATACCACTATAATTTGCGATGCAATTGCAAGATATAAAAGAATGCAAGGATATGATGTTTTTTATCTTACAGGTACCGATGAACATGGTCAAAAAATCCTAAAGGTTTCTCAAGAAGCCGGCGTTCCAGTAAAAGAATATATTGATGGCGTTGTTAACGAATTAAAAAGACTTTGGAAAATATTAGATATTTCATATGATAAATTTATTCGTACTACAGATAAAGAACACGAAGAAGCTGTAGCAAAAATATTTGAGAAATTATACAAACAAGGAGATATATATAAATCTTCTTATGAGGGTTGGTATTGTACTCCTTGTGAATCGTTTTGGACTAAATCTCAACTTGTCGATGGTAAATGCCCAGATTGTGGAAGAGAAGTGCAATTGACACAGGAAGAAAGCTATTTCTTTAAAATGAGCAAATATCAGGATAGAATTATTAAATTAATTCAAGATAATCCAGATTTTCTACAACCACAAACAAGACAAAATGAGATGATAAATAATTTCCTAAAGCCAGGATTACAAGATTTGTGTGTTTCAAGAACATCTTTTGATTGGGGTATTAAAGTTCCTTTTGATCCAAAACATGTCGTATATGTATGGATTGATGCCTTAACAAACTATATTACAGCCTTAGGTTATGGCTCAGATAATGATGAACTATTTAAAAAATTCTGGCCAGCAGATATTCACATGGTCGGAAAAGAAATAGTGCGTTTCCATTCTATTATTTGGCCAGCAATTTTAATGGCATTAGGACTAGAAATGCCAAAGAAAGTTTATGGCCATGGATGGCTTTTGTTTGGCGAAGATAAGATGAGTAAATCAAAGGGCAATATTGTTGATCCATTTATTTTAACAGATAGATATGGAGTTGACGCTTTAAGATATTATTTGCTTAGAGAAGTTTCTTTTGGGCAAGATGGAAGTTATACAAATGAAACATTCTTAAAGAGAATTAACAGCGATTTATGTAACGATTTAGGAAATTTGGTTTCAAGAGTAACAGCCATGGTAACACAATATTTTAATGGCGTTATCCCATCTTCACAAGAGAAAGAGGCAATTGACGAAGAATTAATAGAGCTAAATAACACTCTAAGAGACAAAGTTGATCAATGCATGGATAGTTTGCATATTCCTGAAGCTTTGGAAAATATTTGGAGAGTAATACAAAGAGCAAACAAATACATTGATGAAACAACTCCTTGGATATTAGCAAAAGATGAATCTAAAAGAGCAAGACTTGCTAGTGTAATGTACAACCTTTGTGAGAGTATAAGAATTATCAGCATTTTCTTGCAACCATATTTGACAAAAACTCCAGAAAAAATATTTGCAAAACTAGGAATACAAGACGAAAGTTTAAAAACATTAGATAGTGCAAAGTTTGGCAAAATGGAAGCAGGATTAAAAGTAGAAAAAGGCGATGCACTTTTCCAAAGATTAGATATGAATAAGGAAATAGAAGCAATGAACAAGATTGCAGAAGAGGAAAAAGCAAAAGCTTTAAAAGAAAATAAAAAAGCTACAGAAGACAATGTAGTAAAGATTCCAGAAATTGGAATTGATGAGTTTGAAAAAATACAACTAAAAGTTGGAAAAGTAATTGAGTGTCAAAAAGTAGAAAAAGCAGATAAATTACTTTGTAGTAAAGTGGATTTAGGCGAAGGCAAACTAAGAACAATAGTTTCAGGTATAGCTAAATACTATTCTCCTGAGGAAATGGTTGGAAAACAAGTTGTAGTTGTTGCTAATCTAAAGCCTGTAAAATTGCGTGGAATATTATCTGAAGGAATGCTTTTATGCGCGTCAGATAAAGATGGCAATTTATCGCTTGTGTCTCCAATTACGACTATGCCAGCAGGAAGCGAGATTAGATAATGATTATAGATTCTCATGCACACTTAAATGACCCTACACTAATGAGCAAAGCGAAAGAGATTGTAGAAGGATTTAAGGAAAACGGTATAGAAAAATGTATTATTGCTGGATTTAATTATGAATCAAGCGTATTAGCTGTAGAGCAGGCAAATAAATTTAAACAATATTGTTTAATAGGTACGCATCCTGCCGACGTTAAGGAGTTAGACAATACTTTAATTGAAAAATATAGAGTGCTTGCTCAAAACTCACGCGTTGTAGGCATTGGAGAAATTGGACTTGATTACCATTATATGGATGGGGAACCTAAAGAAGTTCAAATGGCAGCTTTTATTAAACAAATAATACTTGCTGATGAACTAAAATTGCCTATTTCTTTACATATAAGAGATGCATATGGCGATGCATTGCAAATCATGAGAGATTATAAGCAATATTTAAATAGTGGAATTTTACTTCATTGTTATGCTTCTAGCGCTGAAATGGTAAAGGAATTTTCAAGATTTAATTGTTACTTCGCTCTTGGCGGAGCAATAACATTTAAAAACGCAAAGAAGGAAGAAGTTATAAAAGCTATACCACTAGATAAACTTGTGGTAGAAACAGATTGTCCATATCTAGCACCAACGCCATATAGAGGACAAGTAAATGAACCAAAATATATAAATTTAGTTATAGATAAAATAGCTCAGACATTAGAAATTTCACGTGAGAGCGTGATTGATCTAACAAGAGCAAATACAAAGAATCTCTTTAGGAGAATTAAATAATGGAAAACGTTGTATACGAATTAGGTGATAGTTTATACATTAATGCTACAAATAGATGCACTAATGCATGTGCTTTTTGTGTTAGAAATTATGAAGAAAATATATATGGAGATTTATGGTTAGATAGCGAACCATCTCCAGAATATATTTTGAATGAATTGAAAAAATATGATTTATCTAAATATAAATCCATTGTCTTTTGTGGCTATGGAGAGCCTACATATAGGCTAGATGTTATAGAAGCAGTTGCAAAATTTGCTCATAGCAATGGTTTAACAACACGTATAAACACAAATGGTCATGGAGATAAAATAAACGACGGAAAAGCCGCCAAAGTCCTTGTAGACAATATCGATATTATAGGAATTAGTTTAAATGAGGTAAATGCTCAAGCATATGATGAGCTTTGCCACTCAATATATGGAAAAGATGGCTTTGATATTATGATTGCATTTGCAAAAAAATGCGTTGAATTAGGCGGAAATGTAATTTTTAGTATAGTTGATGTTGTTGGAGAAGAAAAAATTAACAAGGCTAAGCAAATTGCTCAAGATATTGGTGCAAAACTAAGAGTTAGACAACTAATATGAGTTCAATTATAGACACATTAAAAAAGAACAATTTTAGATTCAATAAACAATTTGGACAGAACTTTATTACTGATCAGAATTTGTTAAGAGCAATTGTTGATGATGCAAAAATAACAAAAGATGACGTTGTTGTAGAAATTGGTCCTGGAGCAGGAACGCTTACAAAAGAAATTGCAAAAAAAGCAAAAGAAGTATTTTCTTTTGAAATAGATAATAATCTTGCTCCAATTTTAAATGAAACGCTACAAGATTGTCCTAATTCTACTGTAATATTTAAAGATTTTCAAAAAGTTGATGATGAACAATTAAATCAGATCTTAAACAATAGAGAATATAAAGTTGTTGCTAATTTGCCGTATTATATTACAACTCCTATTATTATGAAATTCATTGAATCTACATATCCACCAAAATCCATAACTGTTATGGTTCAAAAAGAAGTTGCTGAAAGATTAAAATCTAACGCTCTAACGTCAGAAATTGGCGCGATATCTTTATCTATTGCTCTTTATGGCGACGTGGAAATGACTAGAGTGGTATCTAGAAAAATGTTTATGCCTGAGCCTAATGTGGATAGTGCAGTAATTAGAATAGATATGCAAAATAAGTATGACAATATAGACAAAAAACCTGTCAAAAAATTAATTAAAGCAGCTTTTAATATGAGAAGAAAAACATTTTTAAATAATATATCTAATGCATTTAATATATCTAAAGATAGAATAAAAGAAGTGTTAAAAGAATTGAATATTGATGAAAACATTAGAGGCGAAGCTGTGTCTATAGATAACTATATAGCAATAGCAAAAAAATTGGGTATAAATTAAAATTTTTTCAAATATACTATTGTGAGGCATAGGTCACATGATAGTTTTAAAAAGATTTATTATTCTTAATGAAGTTGAAGAGTCTTCCGTATCCGGAATTATTAAGTTTGAAAATTTTATGCAAAAAACCTCTTTTGAGGTTAAGGCTCCACTATTAAAAAAAGATTATACTTTAGTCTTATATATAGCAAATGAGTTTATTATAAAAAAGCTAGATATTCAAAAGTTTTTTTCTTTAGAAAAAGAATATGATTTGTCTTGCTTTATTCAAGCAATAATAATTCAGGGAAAGAATGTAATAGCTCATGGTTCAACAAACGGCTCTAATATTCCTTATGATAGATTATATAAAGAGTTTCTTAAAGAAAATATGACACAAGATGAGCAAGAAATTGTTGAACCTATAAAAAGCGAGAAAAATGATGAAACCTCAAAAATAGAAGTTATAAAGGAAGAAGAAAAAGAAGTTAATTGTGAGCCTTGTCAAACTAAAAAAGAAAAGTCTTTTTATGAAAAGATAGAGAAAAAATTAGATGAACTATTTTTGATGCACGAAAAAGAAGAGATATTACAAGAGAAAATAAAGGACAGCGTTTGGGCAAAAATACCAACGTATGAAAATGATTATTATGTTGTTGGAATAATAAAAGAAGAAGGAAGGCCGATTGTTATTTGTTATGGAGTACCAGGCGAGAATTTGGAAAATAAGGAAATAAATGAGGAAGGTGCTAGTTGGTTTGAAATTGAAAACCACAGCGGATATTGGATGATTTATCAAAATGCAGAGGATGGAAGTATAATGCAAATAGAGTAGAAATAATTAGTAGTTAAATAAATAAGCGCATGCTATAATTATCACGTAGAAAATTATTAGGAAGAACTTGTGAAATACTTATTTTTTGATATAGAATGCGCGAATTGTTTTAACGGAAAGGGAAAGATATGCAGTTTTGGTTACTGTATAGTTGATGAAGAATTTAACGTTATTGAAATAAAAGATTTAATAATTAATCCAAAGGATAAATTTAATTTAGGGCCAAAAGGAGATGAAAGAATTCATTTAGCATATTCTAAAGAAGTTTTTGAATCTTCGCCAGATTTTTTACATTATTTTGAAGAAATAAAAAATCTATTTACACAAGAAGATATCATGGTTTTTGGACATGCTGTATCTAACGACATTTCATTTTTAAAATCAGAATTCGAGAGATACAATTTAAATCCTATCGATATTAAAGCATATGATACTCAAGTTATTTATAAACAATACAAAAAAGATCAAAACTTGTCTGCGCTAGATAAATTATGTGTGCTTTATAATATCCCTGTAGAAAACCTTCATAGAAGCGATTATGACGCATCATTAACTATGAAATTATTAAAAGCTATATGCAAAGAAACTAATAATTCTATAGCAAGTTTATTAGAAGAATATCCAAATACATATGTGGAATATAAGAATAATAATATATCAAAAAGTTTTGAAGAAATGACAAATTCAAAAAGACTACAAAGTCTTTCTCATTCAAAAATTGATAGGTATAAACAACGCAATATAAGATATCAAAAATATTCTTTTGACAGCGAAATTGAAGATAATGACTATAACTTAGCAAAAGCGTATGTAAGAATTCTTGCCGAAAACGATGCTATATACTTATCTAAAGTTAGCAAATGCTGTTATTATATATGTAGAAATAAAGTTAGCAAAAAATCCCAAGAAGCTTTTAGAAGATTAAATCGCATAAAAGAAGAAGGATTAAAGCAAAGCTTTTATATAATTAGCGAAGAAAAGTTTAAAGAACATTTTAAAATTGACGAAGAAAAGATAAAAGATTATTTAGAGGATAAAACAAGATGATTGGAATAATAGGAGCAATGCAAATAGAGGTTGATGCAATAAAGCAAAAACTAACAAAAACAAAAGAGATAAAGATTGGATCTATTACTTTTGTTGTTGGAGAATACAACAATCAAGAGTTTGTTATAGCTCAATGTGGAATAGGAAAAGTATTTGCGGCTATTTGTGCTCAAACAATGATTATGCATTTTAATCCTAAATATATACTAAACATTGGAGTTGGGGGCAGTTTGTCTAAAAACTTAAATGTTGGCTATATTGCAATTTCCTCTGCATTAGTACAACATGACATGGATACTTCTCCTTTAGGAGATCCAAAAGGTTTAATCTCTGGAATCAATGTAATTGAAATTCCAGCAGATAAAGATTTAATTAACAAGATTGAACAAGCCGTAAAAAAGGCCTCTATTAATTACGAGATAGGAGTTATTGGCTCTGGAGATCAATTCATTAATAGCGTAGAGAAAAAAGATTTTATTAAAAAAACTTTTAATGCAATTGCTTGCGATATGGAAGGTGCGGCAATAGCTCAAGTTTGCTATGTAAACAATGTGCCATTTGCTGCAATTAGGGCTATATCAGATAATGCGGATGGCAAATCTCATGTCGATTATAGCGACTTTATTCAAATAGCAGTCAATAACACATTAAAAGTTTTTTCGAATTTATATTAGTTATTCAAACAATCTAGGATATCTTGCTACGAGCTTTTTTAAAGAAAAATACAAGATAGTTCCAAGTCCGTAAATTGCAATGGATTGAGATGCTAATAAGAATAGTACTTGAAGATAGTACACATATTCTAGTTCTGTATATATTAGCCAAATCAAAGGTAAAAACAATGCATTAAGAATTACTGGGAATAATCCACCAAGTATTATTTTTAGCCAATCGTTTTTGATATATTTGCCAATAAGATATGTGCAAAAGCAAGAAATTAATGTTATTAAAGATCCTAAGAAGATATCTGCTATTGTGCAACCAGTAATCCAATTTGCCAAAATACATCCTATAAATAAAGCGGGGATGCTTTCTGGAAAAAATAGTGGTAGTAGAGTTAATGCTTCACTAGGTCTAAATTGAATGGCACCAGATGCGATTGGAAATACTACAAATGTTAAAACTACATACAAAGCCGCAATAATACCGGCGCGGCAAAGCCTTTTGGTTGAAAATTTCATTTATGATACCTCGGTTGTTTTATTGAAGTGTTTTCCGAAAACCTTCCAAATGCATTGTATCAAAGGAAGAGAATATCGGCAAATAAAAAAGCATAGAAATATTTTTAAACATACAAATATTTATATAAATATAACCGCGTGCGTTTTGCTTTACATTATAAGCGTTTAGTGGTATATTCAAAATAGATTTATAAGTATGGAAGAAGTAATAGTTAATACGAATAATCAAAACAAGTTTGAGCAATCAAAGTTTATGCAAGTGTTTAATAAATTTGTATATTCCGATTGTTTTTTTATTGCATTGGTACTGATTATTTCAATTTGTTGGTGGCAAAAATGGTTGTTTGCAGGTTTGTCTATTCTTGTAGTTTTGGCATCAATTTTATTTGTAATTAAAAGAGATGTTTTACCAGCTTGTTCTATTCTTTTATTAACCACTTCAGTAGTTTCTGTCAGAAAAATTCCTAGTAACATAATGGATTTATGGCCACTTGTCGTTTTGCTTATTATTTCTATTTTGGCACACATTATCATATATCCAATGAAATCTTTAAAACTTGGAAGAATGACTATGCCGTTGTTGGCGGTGCTTGTAGCATGTTTACTTGGTGGAATTGGTTCTCAACTTGAGCATGTTATAAAGGCAGATATAATAAATGCACTTTGGCTTGGTGGAATTCCTTTAGTTATTTATTTTTTAGTATTAAATTATGAATCTATTCCAGAAAACATTTCTTTTGCTCAATATGTAGCAAAACTGATTTTTTATTTTGGATGTATAGTTGTTCTTGAAATAGCTATATATTATATTTCAAATTGGGATTTTGTAATGGAAAACCCTCTTTCGGTTGTTCATTTAGGCTGGGGAGTTTCAAATACTGTTGCTACAGTTTTGTTATTATCATTTCCAATGGGATTTTATCTATATTACACCTCAAAGGGACCAAAATCATATTTGTATATATTAATGTCAATTACTCATTTTATTGGAATTGCTTCAACTACATCAAGAGGAGCATTAATAGTTGGCAGTGTAGAGTTTGTTATTTTAGTAATAGCTACAATTTTTGTTTGTAAAGACAAAAAAAGAAAAGAATATTTAATTATGTCAGCAATAATACTTGCAGCAGCGCTATTTATTATTGTTTTAGAAAGAAATGCAATTATTAAGATTTTTCACATAATATTCGTAGATGGAATGGCAGATAGTGGAAGATTTAGAATATATACTGAAGCAATTGCGTGTTTTTTACAATCACCAATGTTTGGGGCAGGACTCGGATATGTTGGTGATTGGAAAGCTATAATTGACCAAAAAGGTTTGTATCAAATTCACAATACGATTTTGCAAATCCTTGCATGTACAGGAATCATAGGAGCAATTGCGTATTTGTTCTACTATGCTGAGAGAATAAAAATGCTGTTTGATAAATGGGATGCTTTTAATTTGTTTGTATTTTTGGCAAGTTTTGGATTTGAAGGATATTCAATGTTAAATACTGGAACAATACAAACTTTTCCATTTTTGGCAATAATTATGGTGCTTACTATTGCTGTAGAAAAAAACACAAAATTGACCGAATATAATTACATACAAAAATTATTTTTCAAGAAAAATAAGGAGGGCTGTTTGAATGGAAACAATGGCTAACGAAAAAGAACTAACCTTAAAAGATATTTTTAATATCATAAAAAAAGGATGGGTAAGAATTATTGTGTATATTCTTGTAGCTGCGCTTATTGCTAGTGCGGTATTGGTAACAATTTATACTAGTAATAAACAAGTAGAATATACAACAAATGTTAGATTTAACAACAGCAATCTTGCTTCAGGAGTTTCAGAATGGGGAACAGATTTTGATTATTCATCTATTGTTAAATCTGTAGAGGTTGTAAATGCTGCACTGGCAGAATGTGGATATGAAGGTGAAATGTCAGATGAATTGTCCAAGTGGGTTACTAAAAATATTAAAGTTGTTGCAAATGAAGAAAGAAATGATTTAGGCGAAATAATAGTTAATAATGGTAACTTAAATATTGTTTTAAAAAAGTCAAATGAGTTAAGATTGACAGATTCTGACTATAAGGCAATTGTTGATGAAATTGCAAGACAATCAATTATTTATATAAGAAATAAATATTCATATAAAATAGATTTTGCAAATGTATCAAGCTTAGACTATACTTCAACAAATTATGTTAAAGTATATGAAATTTTATATAAAGAATATGTTCAATTAAATAACATATTAGATAGCATTCTTTCTATAGATTCTTCATTTAGATCAACTCAAACAAAACAATCATTCCAAGACATTAAAAATAGAATCAATTTTGTTTCTAGCGATATAAATTCTTTGGTAAGTTATTTTACGCAAAATGCAGTAAAAAATACGGAAAATCAAAGAGAAGATGAGGTCTCATACGTTGATAGAAAAGTGGCTGAATATACAGTTCAAATTGATAACTTAGAATCTTCAATAACGAAACTTGGAACAATAATAGATAGTAGTAAGCCTGTTATTGTGGCTGGAGAAAACGTTGTTCAGTTCGGATTGAGCAGTGAAGATTATTATGATTTGATTAAACAATATAAAGCAATGCAAGAAGAACTTATTCAACTAAAGACAGAAAAACAAACATGGGAAACATTGCAAGTTTCTTATTCTGGAGTGATTATTACAGAAGCTAGTAAACAAGCTTTAGTTAAGGCTATGATTAGCGACATACAAATAGAGTTATCGTCAATTTATGATGATATGTCTGTTGGAGTAGAAGAATACAACAAAGAAGCATTGCTAATAAATGATATAAAGATAGAAATACCAGCACAAAAGATAAGTCAAAGCGTATTAAGTGCAAGCATAATAATAATATTAGAATTTGTAATTATTGTTCTTGCCGCTATTGTGGCAATGGTGGTTACAAACTCAAAAATGAAAGCGAAGGGGAGCGACAATGAAGGAGTTAATAATAAATAATTATCTAGGAATAGATTTATTAAAAGAGGATATCTCAGCAGGTTATGATTTAACCGATATATATGAAGTTGAAAAACTTATGAAAGTAATACGTATGTCAATTATACGTAAGCATATTAATAATGGTGTAATCTTTTTAGATTTTGACGGAGTATATATCGACAAAGATGTTGTTATAGGGAAAGGAACAAAGGTATATGCAAACAATTATTTGCAAGGAAGCACTGTTATTGGAAAAGATTGCGTTATTGAAGCAGGAAATACTATAAACAACTCAAGAATAGGAGATTCAGTAAAAATCAGTGCAAGCAATTTGTCCGACTGCGAAATAGGGTCAAAAACTACAGTTGGACCAAATGCACATGTTCATACACATAGTGTAATTGGTAGTGGATGCAGAATAGGAAACTATGTGGAAATTAAAAACAGCACATTAGGAATGGGCACAAAAGCTGCGCATCTTGCATATGTAGGAGATGCAGATATTGGCTCTAATTGCAATTTAGGCTGTGGTTCAATTTTTATTAATTACGATGGAAAAAATAAACATAGAAGTGTTGTTGGCAATAGTGTATTTATAGGAAGCAATAGCAATGTAGTTGCGCCTGTATCTATTGAAGATAACGCATATATTGCAGCTGGAACAACTGTTACTGTGGATTTACCAAAAAATTGCATGTGTATTGGAAGATCAAGAGAAACTGTTAAAGAAAACAGAAGTAAATACAATAAGCCTTTATATGTTAAAAAATATTTTGGAACAGATGGTATTAGAGGTGTATACGGCGAGTTTTTAACAGAAGAAATAGCATTTTTATGTGGAAACAGATTGGGATATTCTTCCGATGGAGGAGTTGTTGTTGTAGGAAGAGACAACAGACCAAGTGGAGAAAAATTAGCAAAGGCTTTAATTGAAGGTGTTATAAAAGCAGGTGCGAGTGTAATTGACCTTGGAGTTGTTACTACTCCAAATGTTGCTTTTACAACAGTGGATAAAAAAGCAAATTATGGTGTAGCTATTACTGCTTCTCATAATCCTTGGAAATATAACGGCATAAAGATCTTTGATTATAATGGTAGAAAATTAGAAGATATAGAAGAGATTGAGATAGAAAAACACATTGATGAAAAGAAAGTGTTTGAAGGTAAAGGATTAGGCCTAATAAAAGACGGCAAAGAAGAAGTAAAAGAGTATTTAAATGATTTATGTAGATTAATAGGAAATTTAAACGGGCTTAAAGTTGTTCTTGATTGTTCAAATGGTGCAATATCAAAAACAGCAGAAACGATTTTTAAAAATGTTGGAGCAAATGTCATTGCATATAACACAAGTGAAGATGGTCATTTAATCAATGAAGGATGTGGAGCCTTACATCCTGAATTTATTGTAGAAAAAGTATTGGAAAACAAAGCAGACATCGGACTTTGTTTTGATGGAGATGCGGATAGGGTTATTGCCGTTGACGAGAAAGGCAAAAAAGTTGATGGCGATAGCATTATTTATATAATAGGCCGTGCATTAAAAGAAAAAGGCAAATTAAATAACGATATGGTCGTTGGAACTTTGCATACCAATATGGGAGTTGAAAAATCATTAGAGAAAATTGGTATTAAACTAGCAAGAACAGACATAGGAGATCATTTTGTTGTTGAAAAAATGTTAAGAGATAATCTTATGGTTGGTGGAGAACAATCTGGTCATATCATTTTAAGAGAGTTCTCAAATACTGGAGATGGCGTCTTAGCGGGATTATATCTAGCTAAACTTATAAAGGAAACAGGGAAAAGTTTATCTTCACTTGATGATAGCGTTCATTATCCGCAAGAAAATATTAATATTATCACAGAAAAAAAGAAAGAAATAATGGCCGATAATGATGTTAAGGAATTTGTCAAATCAATAGAAGAAGAACTGAGCAATAAGGGAAGAGTACTATTAAGGGCAAGTGGAACAGAGCCAAAAATTAGAATAATGGCAGAATGCGAAAATAGTGAACTTGCTAAAGAAATTGCAAACAAAATGAAAATGTTTATTGAGGCTAAATTGTAATGATAATTATAACAAAAGAAGATGGGTCGTATAAGAGTGTTTCTTTAAATAATAAATACGTAAATCAAGCAATAGATTTATATAAGCAAACTTTTAACGATTCAGAATCTTTTATAAAAATCATTATGGAAAAAGTAAAAGCTGTCTCTATTGATATAGTTGATAAGCAAGTTGTATCATGTGCATTTTATAGAGAAAAACATATATTAGAGAACAAAAAGAAAATGAAAATCCCATTTATTTTTGGAGTTGCAACAAATCCTAATTATAGGCATCAACAAAGAGCACATAAAGTAATAAACGGGTTATTGAATTATATAAAAGAAAAAGGCTATGAGATGGCATTTCTAGCGCCAGCAAATAAAGGTTTATATGCATTTTACTCTCAATTTGGATTTGAAAAATATAGTTTTTTCGAATACAAAAATGGAAGAATAGAAGACAAATATGTTGTTAGACAAGGTAGCGTAGAAGATGCAGAAATCATTATGAAGCTTTTCAATAAAAACGCTAGAAAATTGATTAATTGCCAAATAAGGAATAAGGCGGAAACCGAAATAAAATTAAAAGAGGTTGAGGCGGATGGAGGCAAAATAATGCTAGCATTGAATAACAAAAAAGTAATTGGGTATTATTTTGAAGATGGCGATATAATAGAATCAATAGGAATAGACTGGATATACGAAGAGGAAGGAAAGACAATAGTAATTCCAACAAACAAATATATGGAAACCTCAAAATGTCCAGGCATAGTAGTTAAAAACTTAAATACTGCAAAAGACAAAACAGGCAAAGACGCATATTTTTATGATATGTGGTAAAGAGGAGAAATATGAATATACCATTTTCACCACCAGACATTTCCGAAGAAGAGATTAACGCAGTCGCCGATACATTGCGTTCTGGTTGGATTACTACTGGTCCAAAAACTAAAGAATTTGAAAAACAAATTGCTAGTTATTGTGGAACGAATAAAGCAGTATGCTTAAATTCTGCAACGGCAGGATTAGAACTTGTTTTAAAAATTTTAGGTGTGGGACAGGGAGATGAAGTAATAACTTCTGCATATACTTATACGGCTAGCGCTAGCGTAATTGAACATGTTGGAGCAAAAATTGTATTATGTGATATACAAAAAGATTGCTTAGAAATGGATTACGAAAAACTTGAATCGTTAATTACAGAGAATACCAAAGTAATTATTCCGGTGGATATTGCAGGAAAGATTTGCGACTATGATAAAATATTTAACATAGTTGAAAATAAAAAAAAGTTATTTAAGGCTAAAAATGAAATTCAATCCATTTTTAATAGAGTAATAATTTTGGCAGATGCAGCTCATAGTTTTGGAGCAACACGAAAAGGTTTAAAAAGTGGAAATATTGCTGATTTTACATCGTTCAGTTTTCATGCAGTAAAAAATTTAACGACAGCAGAGGGCGGTGCTGTAACATGGAAAGCAAATAAAGAGATTGACGACGAAAAAATATATAAAGAATTTATGCTTTGGTCGCTTCATGGACAAAGCAAAGATGCTCTAGCAAAAACCCAACTTGGAGCTTGGGAATACGATATAAAAATATGTGGTCAAAAATGTAATATGACAGATATTATGGCATCTATTGGACTTGTTCAATTATCTAGATATGGACAATTGTTAAATAGAAGAAGAGAGATCATTGAAAAATATGATAGCGAGTTAAAAGATTATGTTGATAGCGTAAAACATTATTCTAGCGATTCTTCTTCAAGTGGTCATTTGTATATAACTAATGTTAAAAATATTAATTTAGAGCAAAGAAATGCAATAATAATTAAAATGGCAGAAAAGGGAGTAGCTACGAATGTCCATTATAAGCCACTTCCATTGCATTCGGCCTATAAAAACTTAGATTTTGATATAAATAATTATCCAAATGCATATTCAAGATTTAAGAGCGAAATAACTCTTCCTTTGCACACTCTTCTTACAGATGAGCAAGTAGATTATATTATCAAATTATATAAAGAGACAATTAATGAGGTGAAAAATGTATAAATTCTTCAAAAGATTGTTTGATTTAATTTTATCGATAGTTGCTTTGCCTTTTTTATTAATAATTACGATTTTTGTTGGTATAGCTATCAAGTGCGAAGATGGCGGCCCTGTGTTTTATTGCGGAAAGAGGATAGGAAGGAATGGTAAAATTTTTAGAATGGTAAAATTTCGATCTATGAGAGTCAATGCTCCTGATATCAGGCTTAGGGATGGGTCTACTTACAACGGCGATGATGATCCGAGAGTGACCAAGGTAGGTAAGTTTTTGCGAGTGACTTCCATTGACGAGTTGCCACAAATTTTCAATGTTTTCGTTGGTCAAATGAGTTTAATCGGACCAAGACCCGACCCTGAAGATTGGCTTGACAAATATTCTGAGGAAGAAAGGGTATTTTTGACGGTGCGTCCGGGCATAACGGGATATAGTCAAGCTTATTTTAGGAACCAAGTCGATGGCAAAGAAAAAATCAAAAATGATGTATATTACGCAAAGCATTGCTCCTTCGAATTAGATATAAAAATTTTTTTCAAGACGATTGCCGTAGTAGTCAAGAGAGAAAACACATATAAGGACACTCAAGGCGAAGACGAGGTAATGCACGAGATAGAAAATATGAACCTTCTCGATAATGACACTCAAGGCGAAATAGGATTTGTTCAAGAATATGGTAGCGAATTTGATGATTTGTCCAACAATCAATTCTTGTTGAAAACCCCCACCACTCCATATTTTTTACAAGGTAAAAACGCACAGTTTTTTAGAAGTGGGAGAGATTGCCTAAAAGCAATAGCAAAACATTTTGACAAAGCGCAAAAGGTCGTACTAATGCCTGCGCTAAGTTGTCCTTCAATGTTATTACCTTTTACAAGTAATGGATATCATCCTATTTTTTACAAACTTAACGAAGATTATACAGCTAACGTTGCCGATGTAGAGAGCAAAATTCACGATGGAATAATATTTTTATATTTTTCTTATTTTGGCGTTCAACCTTTTTCTACTCAATGGCTTCAAATGAACAAAACAAAGTACCCAAACACTATTTTTGTAGAAGATTGTACACAAGACTTATTGTCGCCACGTGAGGGATTTGTTGCCGACGTAACAGTTGCAAGTATTCGAAAGTGGTTGTCAATTCCTGACGGGGGAGTATTGTGGAGCAAGAACACAATTAAAAACGAGGTTTTGGTAGACAATAGTTTTGCTCGTCTTAGACAAGAGGCGATGAGTCTAAAAAGTCAATATCTAAGGACGAAAGACAAGGCGTCCAAAGATAAATTCAGAGCATTGCTTAATGAGGCATCAAACTTGTTGGACGTTTCTGAGCAACCATATAATATTTCGTTAAAGTCTTTAGATATTTTGAACTTGGTAGATTTTGACCAAATTTATGCGGTACGCAAAGCTAATGTAGCCAAGTTGCAAAGAAGACTTGATGGTTTGCGAGAACAAAGAAAAATCAAATATGTTGCTAACGACACGAGCAAAAGTACGTTATATTTTCCTATTTTAATAGAAAATCGCGACCAAGTACAGAGCAATTTGGCTAGACAAGGCGTATATTGTCCAGTCATATGGCCTATTGCGCCTCAAGCAGAGGGAATGTGTGAGGTAGCGCAAAATACGGCAAATAAAATACTTGCAATTCCGTGCGACCAACGCTATAACGAGCAAGATATGGATTACGTTGCAAGTATCGTTATTTCGACAATACAAGGCAAATAAGAGGATGAAAAGATTAACATGAAATTACTTATAATAGGTGCAAGCATTTTGCAAGTGCCCGCAATACTTAAAGCAAAAGAGATGGGAATAGAAGTAGCTGTTGCCGACTACAATCCGTCTGCAGTGGGAGTGGCGTTGGCAGACAGGTATTTCAATGCCAGCACTTTAGACAAAGAGGCAGTTTTGGCAGTGGCGAAAGAGTATAGGCCCGATGGTATTATGACTATGGCAACCGATATGCCTATGCGCACGATTGCATACGTTTGTGCGCAAATGGGCTTGAGGGCAATTAGTGAGCAATGCGCTATAGATTGCACAGATAAGGTTGCGATGATACGTTGCTTTAAGCAAGCAGGAGTTCCAAGCCCTCAATTTTGGGAAATTAAAGAGGTTTCAGATATTCACGCAATAAAAGAGAAGTTGGTGTTCCCATGTATAATGAAACCTGCTGACAATTCTGGCAGCAGAGGCGTGGTTTTATGTCATGATTTTGAAGAGCTGCAACAAAGGTTTAAGTATTCTGTGGCAAGTTCTCGAAGTGGAGTAGTGCTAGTGGAAGAATATATGACGGGAGATGAAGTTAGTGTAGAAACTTTCGTTATTAATGGTGTAGCACATGTATTACAAATCACTGACAAGTTAACAACCGGAGCGCCATATTTTGTAGAAATGGGTCACTCTCAACCTACGAGGCTTTGTCATCAAGCTCAAGAGTCAATTAAAGAAGTGACTCAATTAGCGGTAAATTCCGTTAATATATGTGATGGACCAGTTCATTTAGAGATGATAGTCAAGGACAATAAGGCTCGTATGATAGAACTTGGAGCTAGAATGGGCGGAGATTGTATTACATCGCATCTTGTTCCTTTATCTACCGGCATTGATATGACCAAACAAACTATATTGTATGCTTTGGGGCAACAGGTCGATCTTGAGCAAAAATATGTTCAAGCGAGCGCGATTAAGTTTATTAAGGCTCCGATAGGACGATTAGAGGCCATTAGTGGTGTGCAAGAGGCAAAGGAAGACTTTCATGTTAAAGAAATTGGATTTTTTAAACATATAGGTGATACAATAGAATCTGTCCATTCTAGCGGAGATAGGTTGGGCTACGTGATAACACAAGCAAATACCATTCAAGAGGCGCTTGAATCTTGTCAATTAGCATTGGAAAAAATAAAAGTGGAGGTTAAATAATATGACGAGAAAGGTCTGGATTGTTAGTCATTACGCAATGCCTCCTCATCTTGAGATGCGGGTCAAGACCTTGCGTTTTGCTCAATATCTGCAAGATGTTGGCTATGATGTTTTGCTTATTACGGCAAGTACTATTCACAATACGGATATTAATCTCATTCAGGACAAGAGTTTATATATAGAGAAAGAATACGATGGGCTAAAGTTTGTTCACATTAAATGTAACCAATATAATGGTAGTAGAATAAAAAGAATAATTAATTTGTATCAGTTTCAATATAATTTTTGTAAAGTAATGAAAAATTTTGATAAGCCAGAAGTAATACTTGCGGACTGCAATTGTATAAACTATTCAGGTATATACAAGTTTGCAAGTAAAAACAATATTCCCTTCATTTCTGAAATACGAGATTTGTGGCCGTTATCAATAGTAGAATATTTGCATTTTAGAAACAATAACCCGATCATTCGCTATCTTTATTCAAGAGAAAAGAAGATGTATAAAGTGTCCAATGCAATTATATTTTCAATGGAAGGCGGAAAGGATTATTTAATAAATAAAGGTTGGGATAAAAGTATTAACCTTAATAAAGTCTTTAATATCAACAATGGCATTGATATTAATCAAGTTAAACAATCTGAGATTGATAATGTTCTAGAAGATAAAGAATTGCTTGACGATAAGTTTAAAATCATATATACAGGTTCAATTCGACAAGTCAACGATATAGGAAAAATTCTAGATGTGGCAAAAGAGGTAAAGTCTAGAGGCTTAGATGATATTAGATTTATTATATACGGAGATGGAGATCAAAAAGATGAGTTGCAAAAACGAGTGATAGACGAAAAAATAGACAATGCTGTTTTTAAAGGCTTTGTACAAAAGAAATATATTCCTTATATTTGCTCAAAGGCTAATGTTAACATTATTAACGTGGTTCCGTCAATATTAACTCAATACGGAGCAAGTTGGAACAAACTTTTTGATTATATGGCAGCGAGAAAGCCAATTTTGTCTACACTTAAGGTTAAATATGATCTTATTGACAGATACGATTGTGGCATTAGTACTCAAGATCAATCGGTTTCAACAATTGCTAATGCTATTGAAGAGTTATATAACATGCCTAAAGATAAATATCAACAAATGTGTGATAATGCTTGGAAAGGAGCTGAGTGTTACGATTTTAAAACATTAACAGCCAAATTGCAAGAGGTTATCGAATATGCAATAATTAACGACAAAAAATAATAAGAAGGAAACTTTATATGCAATTTATAGATCTTAAAAAACAATATAACATTCTTAAAGAAGAAATAGATAAGAGTATATCCAAGGTTTTGGATGATAGCCATTATATTGGAGGCTTAGAAGTAAAGCAATTAGCAGAAGAATTAGCGCAATATTGTGGCGTGAAACATTGTCTTACTTGCGGAAACGGTACTGATGCATTAACTATCGCACTTAGGTGCTTAGGGGTAGGCAAAGGCGATGCGGTATTTGTGCCTACCTTTACGTTTTTTGCTTCAGCAGAAACCGTTGCGCTTGAAGGAGCAACATGTATATTTGTTGATGTTGATCCAAGAACATTTAATATTGATAGTGTCAAGTTGGATAAAGCAATTTCAAAAGTTATAAAGGAAGGAAAGCTTAATCCTAAATGTGTTATAGCAGTAGATTTGTTTGGACAACCAGCTGATTTCCCTACAATACGTAAGGTAACTGACAAATACGGGTTATTAATAATAGAAGATGGAGCACAAGGATTTGGTGGAAGTATAGAAGGGAAAAAAGCTTGTTCTTTTGGAGATATATCTACCACTTCATTTTTTCCGGCAAAACCATTAGGATGTTATGGAGATGGTGGGGCAATTTTTACAGACAACGATGAATATTATGCGCTTATGTCATCTTTAGCCGTTCATGGAAAGGGTAGTTACAAATATGACAACATTCGTATTGGATATAACTCTCGTCTTGATACTATTCAAGCAGCGATATTGCTTCCAAAACTTCATGCTTTTGATAATTATGAGTTAAGAGATCGCAACAAGATTGCCGAAAAATATAAACAATTGTTAGAAAAAGAGTTTATTACTCCGTATGTTCCTCAAGGATTTATTAGTAGTTGGGCTCAGTATACAATTATATTAGACAATTTGGAACAAAGAGAGAGAATTCAAGCAAGACTAAAAGAAAATGGTATACCAACAATGATATATTATCCAATACCTATGCACAAGCAAACAGCATTTAGCGGGTACAATTTCAATGTGGATGATTTAAAAGAAGCAGAGAATTTGTGCGATAGGGTTCTTAGTATACCAATGCATCCTTATTTAGATAATGAAACAATAGAATTTATCGCAAATAGTTTAATAGAAAGCAAATAATTATATAGGAAAAATTATGGAAGAAAATTATTTTGTACACGAATCAAGTTATGTAGATAAACCTTGTCAAATAGGAGAAGGGACAAAAATATGGCATTTTAGTCATATAATGAAAGATTGTATAATAGGAGAAAGATGCAATATTGGTCAAAACGTTGTAATTTCCCCAGGAGTAGTTCTTGGCAATAATGTAAAAATACAAAATAACGTATCTGTATATACGGGAGTTGTCTGCGAAGATGATGTGTTTCTAGGACCTAGTTGTGTTTTTACTAATGTTATTAACCCTCGGAGTCATGTTAGTAGAAAAGACGAATATAGAAGCACACTATTAAAAAAAGGATGTTCAATAGGAGCTAATAGCACAATAGTATGTGGACATAATATTGGCAAATATGCACTTGTTGGAGCGGGTAGTGTTGTTACAAAAGATGTACCAGATTATGCATTAGTTGTGGGTAATCCTGCTAGAGTAAAAGGATACATATGTAATTGTGGAGAGAAATTAGAATTTGACGAAAAAGGAAATGCTGAATGTAGATGCGGAAGAAAATATAATAATAAACAAGGGATAATTAAGGAGATATAAAAAATGGGAATGAAAGAAGAATTATTACAGAAGATTAAAGATAGAAGTTTAGTTGTTGGTGTATGTGGACTAGGATACGTAGGACTACCTCTTGCTGTAGAAAAAGCTAAAGCAGGATTTAAAACGATTGGTTTTGATGTTCAAGAGAGCAAAGTAAACATGGTAAATAATGGCCAAAATTATATTGGCGATGTAGTTAATGAAGATTTGGCATCATTAGTAAAAGAAGGGAAGTTAAGTGCTACTACAGATTTTTCGTTTGTTAAAGATGTTGGTTTTATTGCTATTTGTGTGCCTACGCCATTAGATATTCATCAACAACCCGATATAAGTTATGTTAGGGATAGTGCTATTGCAATATCTAAAAATCTTACAAAAGGAACCATGGTTGTTTTAGAATCAACAACATATCCTGGAACAACAGAGGAGTTAATTAAACCAATTCTTGAAGAAGGAAGTGGACTTAAATGTGGCGAGGATTTTTATCTTGGTTTTAGTCCTGAAAGAGTTGATCCAGGTAATCTTATTTATAAAACAAAAAATACACCAAAAGTAGTAGGTGCGATTGGTGATGATGCAAGAGAAGTAATCGCTACTATGTATCGATCTGTATTGCAAAGCGACATACATGAAGTTTCTTCTCCTGCTGTTGCTGAAATGGAAAAGATTTTGGAAAACACTTATCGTAATATCAATATTGGCCTTATAAATGAACTTGCTCAACTTTGCCACAAAATGAATATAAGTATTTGGGAAGTCATTGAGGCTGCTAAATCTAAACCATATGGGTTCCAAGCTTTCTATCCGGGTCCTGGTCTTGGAGGACATTGTATTCCTCTTGATCCATATTATTTATCATGGAAAGCAAGAGAGTATGGATTCCATACATCTATGATTGAAGCTTCTATGATGGTTAATGATAAAATGCCAGAATATACAGTGGAAAGAATTGGCGATATTCTTAATTCTTTTAGTAAATCATTAAAAGGTGCTAAAGTATTGCAAGTAGGAGTAGCTTACAAGCAAGATATTGATGATTATCGCGAAAGTCCAGCTTTAGTAGTTGGAGATTTATTACGAAAAGAAGGATGCGATGTTACTTATTACGATCCATATGTACCAAAATATAGATATAAAGGTCAATGGTATGAGGGCGTTGCAAGCATTAATCCTAAGATGGTAGAAGAATTTGATATAGTTATTGTTACAAGCGGACATACAAAGATAGATTATGATATGATTGCTCAAAATGCAAAGGTTGTATTCGATACAAAGAACGCTATGAAAAACGTTAAAAATAGAGAAAAAATTAAACTGTTATAATAATATAAAATATTAAATAATCACATATAAAAAAACATGTTTTTTATCATTAAATAGAATTAGGATTATTAAGATTAAAAAAGTCGAGATAATAATGAAAAGGATAAAGCAAAAGGAGAAGGGTAGATGAAATATGCATTGATAGGATGTGGAAGAATATCCACTAATCATATAAAGGCAGCAGTGGCCAACAAATTAGAAATTGTTGCAGTATGTGATGTAATTCCTGATCGCATGGAAGAAGTTCTTGCTAAACATGACTTGCAAAACAATAAAAGTATTGCAAGGTATACAAATTATAAGGAAATGCTTGCTGAACATAAGGAAATTCAATTATGTTCTATTGCTACAGAAAGCGGTTTGCATGCCGAAATTGCTTTGTATTGCATTGACCATGGCATAAATGTCATTATTGAGAAACCAATGGCAATGAGTATTGCTGATGCAGAAGAGATTATTAAGAGAAGTGAAAATAATGGGGTAAAGGTATCCGCATGCCATCAAAATCGTTTTAATATTGCTGTTCAGCAAATGCGCAAAGCATTGGAAGAAGGTAGATTTGGTAAAATATCTCATGGTTCAATACATGTAAGATGGAATCGTAACAAGGATTACTATGATCAAGCAAAATGGAGAGGCACTTGGGCTCAAGATGGGGGAGCTTTAATGAATCAATGCATTCATGGCATAGACCTTTTGCGTTGGATGATGGGCAATGAAGTAGATGAGGTATATGGTGTAACCAAGCAACAATTTCACAATTATTTACAGTGTGAAGATGTTGGTATGGCAGTTGTTAAATTTAAAAACGGAGCAGTCGGGACTATTGAAGGTACAACCAATGTTTATCCAAAGAATTTAGAAGAAACACTATATTTGTTTGGAGAGAAAGGTACAGTAAAACTTGGCGGCAAGTCGACAAATGCGATTGATGTATGGGATTTTGCAGACAGTTGCGATAGAGACGATCAATACAAGGGATATTTTGAGGAAACAACCAATGTATACGGCAATGGACATACTAGTTTGTTTGCGGATGTAATAGATGCAATTAATAATAATCGTAAACCTTATGTCGATGCAGTGGCCGGTCGAAATGCTTTAGAGATGGTTCTTGCAATATATAAATCATCGTTTACAGGCAAACCTGTTAAGTTGCCTCTTGAAAAATGTTCATCTATAGATTTTGTAGATGGATTTAACAAAGAATAAATATGAAAATAGTACTATTGTCTGCTAATTATCCATATGGCCAAGGTGGAGATAACAATTTTATTGTTAACGAAATTCAAGCTTTAACCGAGACTTTTGATCAAGTAGTGGTTATTTCAACGGGCGAGGGAGAACTTAGAAAAGATATCCCAAAGACAGTAAAGGTTGTTAAATGTCCCATTATTTCAAAACATATTTTTTATATGTTTAAAGCTTTATTTTTATCTATAGACAGACAAGCGTATAGAGCCCACAAAGAACTTAAACATTTTTATCCAAATTTAGGATTTTTTACACGATTTAAGCAGATAGTTAAATATAATTATTCATATGAGTGTTTAAAGAAAACTTTGGTAAAAGAATGTATTAATGCGGACATAGTGTATTCTTATTGGCTTTCTTCGAGGGCATATGCTTATGCTAGAGTGAAGAAAAACAAAGGGTATAATAATGTATTCATATCTCGTTCGCACGGATTTGATTGTTATCTTTCAAGAAACGCATATTTGCCATATCGAAGATTTACAAGTGAACAACTAAACGAAATCATTTTTATATCTAAAAACGGGAAGGAGTCTTTTGAAAGGGAGACTTATCCAATGCTTGACAAAAACTGTAGGCTAAGTGTTCATTATTTAGGCGTAAATAAAAACGTAGAAAATCAGATATACAAATCGAGTAATATCATTAATATTGTGACATGTTCTTCAATAATCGAGGTTAAAAGATTGGATATTATTATTAATGCGCTTTCGTTTATTAATGACATAAAAATTTGCTGGGTTCATTTTGGTGACGGAAATATGGCAAAAAAAATAAAAGATTTTGCGTTTGAAAAATTGGGAGACAAACATAACATTGAATATCAATTTAAAGGCAATGTAGATAATGAAGATCTTATAGAGTATTACCGAAATAACAATGTGGATTTATTTGTTAATACATCTGATAGTGAGGGAATACCAGTTAGCATTATGGAGGCATATTCTTTTGGCATACCGGCTATTACTAGGGATGTTGGAGGTAATAGAGAAATTAATTGTGGAAATAATAAGGGTTATTTGTTAGATAAAAACGCCACAGCTAAAGATTTTGCAAAGGCTATTACTGAGTATGCTTATCAGAGTGAAGAGGAAAGAGTAATCAGAAGAAATGAGGTAAAAAAAATTTTTAAAGAGAAGTTTTCAGCAAAAGCAATAAAAGATTATTGTGAAAGTATTAGGGGCATCAGAAGCAAGGAGCATGCTAAATAATATGGTGGTTTCATTTGTTGGTTTAAGCATGTTATTATTCCAAATAATATGGACAATAAAAGATATTGAAAAAGGAACTAAACTCTCAATAATTTTTTTGTTGATAGGTCCAAATATATTTGGAATTTCATATGAACTAATATCAGTGTTTTGTTTGTTGATATGTTGGTTATTATTTGATAGACAGCGTAGACTTATTAATACGCCTTTAGGATTCTATGAAAAATGTGCGATGCTTATAGTGTGTTCTAATATTGTAATGACTATGATTTATTCCAACACATATCAGATAACATTTAATCTTATTGGGATACTAGGCGTAATAAGAGTATTTGTTGCAATATATATTTATAAAATTTACTTTGCTAAAGATGGATTTGAAAAACTAAAAGAAATTCTTATATGGGTTGTTATGATTAATGCGATTGTTGTTATAATTCAGATGACAATCCCATCAACAGTCAATTTGTTTTATAAATTGTATTGGAAATCGTCGCTTACGCCGCTTGATACGATGGTAAAATTGGGTTATTTTTCAAGAGCGTTTGGTACGTATGGAACGCCGTTATATCTCAGCCTAATTGTTTTGCTTTCATTTATATTTTTTTTCTATTTATGGCTTACCGAAAAAAAATGGGGGAAATGGGCTGTTTTATGTGCCATTTCTATGATTTGTTGTTTTCTTTCATACAGTAAAACATCATATTTTGGATTAGTTATAATTATTGTAGTAGAATATATATTAGTTTTGTCAAAGAAAAGAGGATGTGACATTACAATTAAGACAGGTTTATTGTTCTTATGTTTCGTTGTAATAATAACAACGCTTTTAGCGCAAGCAAAAGACAATCTTAAATTGCAATATTATCTAAAATTCTTTAAAGATCCACTTTCTGTTTTTGACACTAGATATGGCGATCAAGGAAACCTTAAAGAACTTGTTGAGGTTTTTAAGTCCAACTGGCTTTTTGGAGTTGGCATTTCGGCAATACAAGGTGAGTTTGTAGGAGACAGTTCATATTATGTAGCTTTGCATGATGGTGGAGTATTTTTGCTTGCAATATATTTGATATTATTTGGAAATATGACCATTAAAGCAATTAGGCGTAAAGACATAGTATGTATAACAATAATGTTGATTTACTTTTTAATTGGTTTTGGAACAGTAATATTTACAAACTTTATTGGGGCAATATATATTGGCTTTGTATTAGCTAGACAAAATTGCAAAAGGAGAAGTATGTATGAAAAAAATATTGCATTGTGTTAATTCTATGAATATGGGAGGAATAGAAACTCTTTTAATGAATATATTTAGAAATATTGATCGTAAGGAGTATCAATTTGATTTTGCTTGTGTAGAAAGAGAAAAGGCGGTCTATGATGACGAGATATTTAGTCTTGGCGGAAAAATAAAATATATGCCTCCTTTTAGATATAAAAATCCTTTTAAGATTTTTGCAGATTTGAGTGCTAGAAAAAAATTCTTTAAGAATAATAACGAATATGACGTGTGTCATATACATTCTTCTAATGCGTTTAATGCATATTATAGAGCTAAATATGCAATACAAGCGGGTATAAAAACTGTGATTGTTCATAGCCATAATTCGAGCGGAATTAATAGAAAACTTAATTCTTTTTATCAAAAAAGATTAAGCAAACTAAACATTGTTCGTCTTGCTTGTTCGCAACAAGCAGGAGAATGGATGTTTGGCGCGAAAGAGTTTCAGATAATAAACAATGCTATAGATTTAGACAAATTCTATTATAATCCAAGTGTACGCGAAAAGATTCGCGCTGAACACAATTGGCAAAATATGTTTATTGTGGGACATATTGGAAGATTTAATATACAAAAAAATCACAAGTTTCTTATAGAAGTTTTTGCAAAGGTAGCACATGACTGCGATGATGCAATCCTCGTATTAATAGGAAAGGGAGAACTAGAAGCAGAAATAAAAGAACAAGTTAGCAATTATGGAATGCAAGACAAAGTATTTTTCCTAGGAATTAAGCAAAATGCAAATGAGTATTTACAAGCAATGGATGTTTTTGCTTTTCCTTCATTATATGAAGGATTGGGAATCGCATATATTGAAGCTCAGGCAAGTGGTGCGAAGACATTAATTTCCAATACTATACCATTTGTTCCAATAACAGATAATTTAAATAGTCTCTCTATTCAAAACGTTGACCAATGGGTCGATGAAATTAAATCGGAGCATGGAAAAGAAAGAAAAGAAGCATTATTTTGTGATTTAAAAAACGAATATGATATACATAAGACAATAGAGAAACTATGTAAAATATACAATCAAAGTGTGTAACGGTTGTAAGAAAGAATTTGTAGTAAAAGAAAGAAGCAGTTTTTGTTTTTTCTTAAAGAGGGGGGGTAAGATGATTGGGTTAGTGTCGATATGGCTGATTCTTAATCCTTTTAAAGTGGTACTTTAAATAATTCTTTAGATGAAACGTGATGCGCAAGAGAAAGTTTTTTAAATGAGATTTTTGATTATATCTAAGCGTGTATAAGAAACAGTTTAATAAATTTAAAAATGCTAATAATTATCGGAAAGATCCATAAACATATTGATGTTCAAATCAGTTAGCGCATTTTAGTTTAGTATTTGACCATTTCATTTTACAATTAACCATATTATGAAAGAAAAGTACAATATCAATATATTAGTAGCCAATTTTTGCTATCATGGTATAATAGTTATGGCGAAGTATTTTGCGGATAGATTTTCGATCAAAAGATGGTGTATACGGCAAAGTGTTGCAACGGCATCGTCAAGCGAGGGATAAAATATGCAAGTTATATTTTTCAAAGAGACGGCAAACGAAACTTTCAATGCGGGCTACAAGGCGCGTGTCGATATCGATTATATTATGACCAAGCGAGGCAGTAAGAGTATAGATGTTAGTTTTGCCTACGCTGACATCAGCAAAGTTAGCAAAGTTTTCGGCTATTTGTTCCTTGCCCTCAAGTTGCTATTTATTCATAAGGGTACCGCCCTTTTGGTGCAATATCCTTGTAGACAAATCTCCACTTTGCTTGGCAAATTGGCGAGAGGCAAGAGGATAATCTATCTCATACATGATCTTGAGGGACTAAGACGCCAAGACAAGGAGCAACAGCATAGAGACATTGCAACTCTCGGCAAGGCGTACAAAATCATCGCTCACAATCGTGCGATGAAGAATTATTTGGTAGGCAATGGCATAAGCGAGGACAAAATTGTTACACTTGGCGTGTTCGACTATATCGCCGATAAGGATAGAGAGCCTAACACCGATTATAGCGCGCAACTTTGCTTTGCGGGCAATCTCAACAAGAGCGTCTTTTTGGACAAACTGCCGCAAGATATCACCGTCAATCTATACGGACTCAAAGGAGACGATAGGGAGTTTGGCGACAATATGCGCTATATGGGCAGTTTCCCGTCGGACGAGATACCTTTCGTATTGGACGGCAAGTATGCGTTGGTATGGGACGGTGACTCGGCGGATACTTGCACGGGGCTTATGGGAGAATACACCCGATACAACAATCCGCACAAACTGTCGCTGTATATATGTGCTGGTAAACCCGTAATCGTATGGCGACAAGCGGCAATCGCCGAGTTCGTTATAGAGCAAGGTATAGGCGTAGCGGTAGAGGGGCTATCTGATTTATCCTCCGTGATAGAGGGTATTGACGACGAGCAATACAGGGCCATGCAAGATAGAGTTATGCAACTGAGAAGTTTAGTAATACAAGGAGATTTTTTCGAAAAGGCGCTAGGCAAGGCGTTAGGATAAAGATATGATAAAGACGAAATCGGTCAAACTAAACATGTTTCTCAACGTCGTTCTAACGATAACGTCGTTGATTTTTCCACTCATAACCTTCCCTTACGTATCCAGAATTCTCATGCCGGAGGGTATAGGCAAGGTATCGTTCGTACAGTCTTTTGTCAGTTATTTTTCTACGTTCGCAATGCTTGGAGTATCGACGTACGGAGTCAAGGCTTGCGCGCAGGTCAGGGACGACAAAGTTCAATTATCCAAAACTGTTCACGAAATTCTTGCCGTTTTGTTTATCACTACGGTAATAGCTTACATTGCGTTGTTTATATGTACTTTTATGATAGAAAAACTCAGGATGGAGAAGGTGCTCGTATTGGTAGTGTCGACATCGTTGATGTTGACCACTATAGGTATGAACTGGCTATTTTCGGCGGTAGAAGATTATCTATATATCACAGTTAGGAGCATATTATTCAACGTTGTATCTCTCGTATTGATGTTTGTACTTATTAAAGATTCGAGCGACTACTTGTATTACGGGGCAATCAGCGTAATAGCGTCGGGCGGTTCCAACGTGCTTAACTTGTTTTATTCGAGGAAGTACGTTTCTTATAAGAGGCAAAAGGGATACGACTTTAAACGGCATATCAAACCTTTGATTATGTTGTTCGGGTTGGTTGCCATCACTCAAATATATACTAATCTCGACAAGACGATGCTCGGCTTTATGGTCAATGACCAAGACCACACTGTCGGCATATACGAGACAAGCGTCAAAATATATCGTATTTTGACAGCGGTATGCACTTCGGTCAGTGCGGTATTGTTACCAAGACTATCGTACTATATCAAAAACAAAGAAAACGAAAAATTCAACGAACTTCTACGACAAATCATGTCGTTTATGTTAATATTTTCGATACCCGTCGCTATTTATTTTATAATAATGGCTAAGGAATGTATCTTATTTTTGGCAGACCAACAATATATCGCGTCAATCGTGCCGATGAAGATAATGATTCCTGCGATAGTGTTCGTTTCTTTGACCAATATCATTGGAATACAAATGTTAATTCCGCTTGGCAAGGAGAACAAAGTGGTAATATCTGTGGCGGTGGGTGCGGCTGTGGACTTGTTACTCAACATATTGCTCATCAATTATTTTACAGAGAGGGGCAATGGTGCGATAGCCACGGCAATATCTACGTTGTGTGCGGAGTTTTGCGTGCTCGTTGTACAACTAATCATAGCGCGTAAGTATCTCAAGGGTATTTTCAAAAGTCTCAAGTGGTGGCGAATTATCTTGATAGACGTATTGTTTTTCGGCGTAGCCTACGGCATAAGTTTCATCGATTTTAATATCGAAGGCACGCGCAAGTTGGCTTTTGTCCGATTGGCGGTGACGGCGGTTATATGCGTAGCGGCATACGTCGTGATACTATGGATATGCAAGGAGCCTATGCTCAGAGATATAGTATCTGCTATGGTAAACAAATTTAAGAAAAAAACCGTTGTGCAAGACGAGGACGGAGACGGTGTGATTGATGTTAAAGACATTATCGTCGAAGAAGTCAATCAAAACAGCACGGCAAAAGACGACTTGCAACAAGATACGACCAACGGCGACGATATACAAAATCCACAAGACCAAAGCATAGGAGAGAGAGATGAATAAGTATGATTATTTGATAGTAGGGGCAGGGCTTTACGGAGCAGTCTTTGCTCATGAGATGACCAAGAGGGGGAAAAAGTGTTTGGTCGTAGACAAGCGTGACCATATAGCGGGCAATATTTATTGCGATAAATGCGAGGGAATTACCGTGCACCGATACGGCGCGCATATTTTTCATACTTCCAACAAGAGGGTGTGGGAGTGGGTAAATCAGTTTGCCGAGTTCAATCGCTACACTAACTGTCCTATAGCCAACTATCGGGGTAAACTATACCATTTGCCTTTTAATATGGACACTTTTTACGCTATGTGGGGAGCAGTTACTCCTCAACAAGCGAGGGCAATCGTCTACGAGCAAGTGGCTCACGAAAATATTACCGACCCGCAAAACCTTGAAGAAAAGGCACTGTCTTTGGTTGGTAGAGATATTTACGAGACTCTAATCAAGGGCTATACCGAGAAGCAGTGGGGTACAAAGGCAACCCAACTTCCCGCATTTATCATACAGAGATTGCCGCTCCGATTTAACTACGATAACAACTATTTCGATTCTAAGTACCAGGGCATACCAATAGGCGGATATACCCAAATGGTAAGCAACATGTTGCAAGGTATAGAGGTTAGGCTAAATTGTGATTACCTTGCTCATAGAAAATATCTCGACGCCCTTGCCGACAAAGTATTGTACACGGGCGAGATAGACAGACTATTCGACTATTGCTACGGCGCACTCGAGTATCGCTCTCTCAATTTCAAGACTGAGGTTCTCGATCAAGACAATTATCAAGGCGTTGCCGTAATGAACTTTACCGACATAGATGTGCCATATACTCGTATTATCGAACACAAGCACTTCGACAACGAGCAGTCCGCCAAAACTGTCATCACGCGCGAGTACCCCGCTGATTGGGATGTCGACAAAGAACCTTATTATCCAATCAACAATTCCCGCAACGACCAATTATATCGTAAGTACTACGATTTGGCTTGTCAAAATCCTCGCCTCATAGTTGGAGGAAGACTCGGCAGTTATAAGTATTTTGATATGGATAAGACTATTGAGGAGGCGCTTGCTCTCGTCTCCACTCTTTGATATCAGAGAGAGATTTTGTTTTATTAAAATCGTAGAATTATGAAAGAAATAGTGTCAAATAATTTAAAAACAGATATTCACAATTACGGGATTGATATAGCTCGTATAGTAGCTATGATAATGATTTGTTTGCTTCATACAGTAAATCAAGGAGGAGCAATAGGAAACGTAGAGATAAATAGTCCTCAGTAGTATGCAGGTGTATTTATCAGAGTAATAACTTATTCGTGTGTAAATATATATATGGATTAATAAGTGGCATTGTAGCATGTAATTCAATAGAATTTCGACCTTCAAAAGTGTTGTATATTGTACTTGAGGTATTAACGTATACTTTAGTAATTACGTTGTTTTATAAAATCTTTAATCCGGATTTGGTTACTAAGGAAGTTTTGTTAAAACAAATGTTGCCTATTTTGAAACAGCAATATTGGTACATCACTGCTTATGTGGGCCTAATGTTTTTTATGCCTATCATTGCTTGTGGAATTAAATATATAGATAAAAAGTATTTATTATTGTTTACAATAGTAGCAATCTATTTTTATTCATATTTATATAACAAGTATAAGATGCCATCATTTCAATTTGGGGAAGGATACACCTTAATTTGGCTTATGATTTTGTTTTGCCTGGGTGCAGCTTTAATAAAATAAATTTCTTTTCAAAAGTTCCTTTTTGGATTGGAATAATAATGTTCATAATCAGTGCAACGATAACTTATCTATTATGTCTAAAAGGCAAAGAATTATATTTGTCATATTGTTCTATTACTGTATTAGTAGGAGCAATTTCTATGATATTAGTTTTATATAATATAAAAATCAAAAATAAAATTGCAAAAGAAGTTTTAAAATTGTTTGGGGAAGCCACTTTAGGAGTATATCTAATTCATGTAAATCCACTAATATGGAATTCAGTAATTTATAATTTTACAGTAAAATATCAGATAGTAAATAAACCTGTTGTTATTTATGTGTTATTGATTATTTTATCTGGCGTTTGTATATTTTTATTATGCGCTTTATGTGATATTGTAAGAATTGTTTTGGTGAGATTATTACATTTAAAAACAATATTGAAAAAAGTTGATACAATTTATAATAAAATAGGTAATAAATTGTTTAAAGAAGAAACATAGATTTTCTATAATTTATCAAAAGACAGTATTCTTTAGGAGCATAATAAAAAGGGCCGAAGAACTAAAATACAAAAAATAACTTAAAACGCAAAAGAGATAATAGTTTTTAATCAAGTCATCGCAGTTTCTTTATGAGAATAAATGTTAAAAATGGCATTATATTGGTGCTAGCTTTTTTATTTTGCAAATCGTTAATTATTTAACATTTATTGCTTGACTCAATATATTTGCTATTCTATAATTTATATGATTTAATGATTTATTATATAATAATAAAGGAATAGAAGAGGAGTATATGTCAGGAAGGGTTATATTAGCGGAAAAAAAGACAAAACTTATTTATGTAGAAGACGGAAAGCGTTTTAAACTTTTTGATAACTCATATAAAAAACCAGAAATTTTTAATGAAGCATTAAATCAAGTTAGAGCTGAGCAAATTGGCTTTAATGTTCCAAAAGTATTAGATGTTACATCAATAGATGGTAAGTGGACCATTGTTTCAGAATTTGTCGATGGTGAACCATTAGATAGCATTATAAAAAAGAATCCAGATAAGATAGGGGAATATCTAAATAATTTTGTAGAACTACAATTAGAAATTCATAAGCATAAAGCGAGTGCTTTAGTTGTTATGAGAGAAAAAGTTCAATATAAAATTACTCAAGCAGATATCCCAGCAACTACTAAGTGTGATTTAATAATTAGACTTGCAAAGCTTCCTAAGAAGAACAATGTATGCCATGGAGACTTTCAGCCAAGTAACATTGTAGTAACAAAAGATGGTACTTATTATATGACAGACTGGTCACATATAACACAAGGTAATGTATATTCAGATGTAGCAAAGACATATCTACTTTTAGGATTAAATATGTCTGAAGAACTTGCAGAAGAATATTTGTCTTTATATTGTGAAAAAGGACAAGCAGATAAAAATGAAGTATTAAAATGGATGCCAATAGTGGCAGCAGCTTTACTTGCAAAAAGTAGAGAAGATGAAAGAGCTTATCTTTTAAGATGGGTAAATGCTGAAGAGATTGAATAAGAGGTAAGCAGTATGTATAAATTTGACACTAAAGTACAATATTTAAAATATAAAGTATTAAAAGAAGTTGCTAAGCATGCATGGGAAGATGATCTATATGACACATATATGGATATTCCGGACGAGATCATTACAGATAATAAACCTTCTATGCGTTGTTGTATTCATAAAGAAAAAGCAATACTTGCACAAAGAGTAAAACTTGCAATGGGTGCAGGTAAGAATAAAAAGAATCATAATGTTATAAACGTAATAGATATAGCTTGCGACGATTGTCCAAGTGGAGGTTTTGAGGTAACAAACGCTTGTCGTGGTTGTTTAGCTCATAGATGCCAAGAAGCGTGCAGAAAAGACGCTATAGTTTTAGATAGCAATATGCATGCGCATATAGACAAAACAAAGTGTATAGAATGTGGAATGTGTTCAAAAGCTTGTCCATATTCAGCTATTATTAATTTAAAAAGACCATGTCAACTTTCATGTAAGGTTAAAGCTATTTCTATGAGAGAAGATAAAGCGTCTCAGATTAATGACGAAAAATGTATTTCATGTGGAGCGTGTGTATATGCGTGTCCATTTGGTGCCATTACAGATAGATCATTTATCGTAGATGTAATAGATTTAATTAAGCAAAGTGAAAATAACACTAAATATAAAGTTGTAGCTGCTGTTGCTCCATCAATTGCGGGTCAATTTAGCTATGCAAAATTACCACAAATTGTTACAGCTATAAAAGAGATAGGATTTGCTCAAGTTGTGGAAGTAGCATTGGGTGCGGATATGGTTGCAAAGGAAGAAGCTCAAGAATTAATGGAAAAAGGATTTTTGACATCTTCATGTTGCCCAGCGTTTGTAAAATATGTTCAAACGCAATTTCCTACATTAAAAGATAAGGTATCTCATAACTTATCTCCTATGGGAAGACTTGGAAAACATATTAAAGAAATAGATCCAAATGTTAAAGTTGTATTTATTGGACCATGTACTGCTAAAAAAATGGAAATTCAAAAAGAAGAAGTAAGCAAATATATTGATTCTGTACTTACTTTTGAAGAGTTACAAGCTTTAATGGATAGCAAGAATATTGATGCATCAATCTTGGGAGAAACAGAATTAGATAATGCATCATACTATGGAAGAATTTTTGCTAGAAGCGGCGGTGTTACTGACGCGATTACTCAAGCAGTAAAAGAAAGCGGAAAAGATTTTGCATTTAATCCATGTGTATGTGATGGTATAGAGGCATGTAAGGTTGCTCTATTAAAGGCAAGTAAGGGAATACTTCCAAACAACTTTATAGAGGGTATGGCATGTGTTAGTGGATGTATTGGCGGTGCAGGTTGTTTGACACATGGTGAAAAGAATAAAGCAAATGTAGATATATATGGAAAGGAAGCGGGCTCAAAGACAATTGAAGAAGCAGTTTCTAATTCAAAAGATTTAATAAGATAATAAAATAAAGAGAGGTAGGTATGAATAAGATTTTAGCTATCAAAGAAATGGCACCAAATGTTAAGGAATATCTAATTGAGTCAAAAGAAATTTCTAAGCATTGTTTGCCTGGACAATTCATAATCTTAAGAGTTGATGAAGATGGAGAGAGAGTTCCATTTACTATTTGTGATTATGATAGAGAAGCTGGAACGATAACACTACTTGTTCAAGAAGTAGGTTATTCAACACACAAAATGGGATTATTAAAAGTTGGGGATAGTATCCATGATATGGTTGGACCTTTAGGTAACCCTACAGATTTGGATGAGTACGACAATGTACTTTTAGTTGGAGGAGGAATTGGTACTGCAGTTATTTATCCTCAATCTAAATTGAGAAAATCCAAGGGATTAAAATGCGATGCTATACTAGGAGCAAGAACAGAAAACTTGTTATTTAGCGTAGATGAATTTAAGAAAAACTGTGAAAATGTATACATTGCAACAGACGACGGATCTTTAGGAACAAAGGGCTTTGTTACAACAGTATTACAACAACTTATTGATGAAGGCAAAAAGATTGACTGTGTACTTGTTGTTGGACCAATGATTATGATGAAGAATGTTGCTGAACTTACACGTCCATATGGTATTCCAACAATTGTTTCTATGAACTGCATTATGGTTGATGGAACAGGAATGTGTGGTGGATGCAGATTAACAGTAGATGGAAAGATTAAATATGCTTGTGTAGATGGACCAGAGTTTGATGGACATAAAGTGGATTTTGCAGGAGCAATGAATAGAAGCAGATTTTATAAAGAGCACGAAGACAAGTGCAGATTGAGAGGTTAATATGGCAGCTATAAATCAAACACCAAGACATGCAACAAGAGTTCAAGACGCTCAAGAAAGAATAAACAATTTTAAAGAAGTATCATTAGGCTTTGATGACGAAACAATGCACGAAGAGGCATTGAGATGCTTAAACTGTAAAACGGCTCCTTGTGTAAAGGGATGTCCAGTTAATATTAATATTCCAGGTTTTATTGCTAAGCTTGTTGAAAACGATAAAGATGGAGCATTAGATGTGATTTCTCAATCATCATTATTGCCTGCAATTTGTGGAAGAGTATGTCCACAAGAAAAACAATGTGAAAACAATTGCGTAAGAAAGCTTAAATTAGGCGGTTCAGTTGCAATTGGAGCTTTGGAAAGATACGTAGGAGACTATGGTTTACAAAAAGGCACTGCAGATATAAAGATGCCAGAAAAGAAAGGAAAGAAAGTAGCCGTAGTTGGTTCAGGACCTTCTGGACTAGCATGTGCTGCAGATTGTGCAAAAGCAGGATGCCAAGTTACAATTTTTGAAGCATTCCATAAACCAGGTGGAGTTTTAATTTATGGAATTCCAGAATTCAGATTACCAAAGAAGAATGTTGTAGAAAAAGAAATAGATAAATTAAGAGCATTAGGCGTTGAAATTAAACTAAATATGGTAGTTGGAAAAACTATTACATTTGCTGAACTAGAAGAAGAATATGATGCAATATTTATCGGCTCTGGAGCAGGACTACCAATGTTTATGAATATTCCAGGAGAAGACTTAAATGGTGTTTCTTCAGCAAATGAATTCTTAACAAGATCAAATCTAATGGGTGCATATAATCCAGAAGCGATTACTCCAATTTATTGTGGTAAAGCTGTAGCTGTAATAGGCGCTGGTAACGTTGCTATGGATGCTGCAAGAACAGCAAAGCGTATTGGTAAAGGCGAAGTATATATCATTTATAGAAGATCAAGAGAAGAGATGCCAGCTAGAAAGGAAGAAATCGAACATGCTGAAGAAGAAGGAATCAAATTTGTTTTACTTACAAATCCAGTAGAGATGATTGGAGAAAATGGAAGAGTATCTGGACTTAAGTGTGTAAAGATGGAACTAGGTGAACCAGACGCTTCAGGCCGTCGTAGACCAGTTGCTATTGAAGGAAGCGAATTTGTTCTTCCTGTAGATCAAGTAATTGTTTCTTTAGGTACATCTCCTAACCCAATGATTAAAAATAGTTGTAAGGATATTGAATTCTCTCCAAAAGGAACAATCCTTGTAGATGAAAATACAAACAGAACTAGCGTAGATAACATCTATGCAGGCGGAGATGCTGTTACAGGCGCTGCTACTGTTATTTTAGCAATGGGTGCAGGTAGAAAAGCTGCAAAAGCGATCATCGAACAATTAGGACTAAACTAATAAAAAATCTAACATAATTATAAATTGTCAACCAAATTACAAAAATGGTTGACAATTTATTTTTTATTTCTTATTATAGGCGCAAGGAGATAATTGTTATGGAAATAAAAAAGATTAAAATTAGTACTAAAGACATTGCTTTAATGGCATTGTTTGTTGCACTTATTATTGCTGGTGGATTTATTAAAATTCCAACTCCAATTGTTCCTGTTACGCTTCAAGTTGAGGTTGCGCTTTTAGCTGGTTTGTTACTAGGTGGAGTTAAGGGCGGAATCTGTATGCTTATATATTTGGTTATGGGGGTTATTGGAATTCCTGTATTTACTGCTGGTGGTGGTTTTAGTTATGTTTTATATCCAACATTTGGATATATTATAGGCTTTGTTGTTGGTGCATTTGCTGTAGGTGCAAGTGTTAATTGTTTAAAGAAAAACAATAAGCTAAATGGAAAACTAAAATATTTATGGATATTGCTTGTAACAATTGGAGCTTTGTTGATTGTATATGCCATTGGTGTTGTGTATATGTTTTTGATAAAGAACTTCTATCTTCAAACAACAATGACATTTGCCAGTGCTTTATATTATGGATTTGTACTATTCTTGCCATTTGATCTATGTGGATGTGTGGTAGCGTCATTAGTATACATAAAATTAGCACCAATCCTAAATAAAGAAAAACAAGGAAAAGAAAAAGAGCAAATATTAAATAGTGAAGATAGTTCTCAGCAATAATTAAAAATAGAAGAGCTTAAGTTCACTTAATAGTTTTTTTTGCTTGATATGTGCGTAATTGCAATATTTGGCATATAAATATTAGACAAAATTATATGTAAAATATATTTTCAAAAAAATAAAATGTTTATCTCAATTAACCAGCTTATATATTATGTTAGGTGAATGATTTTAGTTGTTTTGAGGAAGTATATTTTCCTTTTTTTCTTTTTTTATCATAGTAATAATTGAAACAATAATAGAAATAACAATAATTATTTCTCTTATAGCTCCAATATATGCACCGGTAATGAAATTGTAAAGAATATATGAACCTTCAAGCAAAATTGCGGCACCTTTTAATATATAGAAATTCTTTTGAATTGCTGCAAGATTGAATATTGTTAGGAAAATACAAGGCATAAAGAAATACCATTTTAATTCTTCAATAAATAAGCCAGGAATAAAGAATGGAATATTTGCAGCCCAAGTCAATCCTAGTAAAACTAGAGCAAACCATAAAGGCATTTCCGTATTCTTTTTCTTTAAATAGAAAATCATAATGATATTTCTAATTGCGGCAACTGAAGATATAATAATATCTGCATATCTTGGAGAATCAGGAGCAGAAAAAGTTATAACAACGGACTCTGCAGCAAAGAAAAAGTATGCAAATATTGAAATAGATAAGAATTTTAATTTCTTAGATTGAATGTATGCAAATAATAGAATAAAAGCTCCTACTAAATCTAAAACTTGTGCAACCCAGTTTATGCTTTGACCAAACAATGTAATATACATATTTCCCTCAAAAAAAAACGATTTTTAACACACAAAATATACCACTAATAATTTAAAAAGTTAAACACTTTAAATAAGATATTAAAAAAAACAATGCAATATCGTCAAATATAAAACCAAATTTTGTTAATGGCAAAAAACTCGATATTGACAAACCAAAATGCGTATTACGCAGGCAAGATTTTCAAAAAGCAAATAATATGCTAGTATAGAAGTATAAAAAAGAAATGCATAGTAAATAGATGAAAAGCAAATGCGTTTGTAGAACTTTTTTAATAGATTATTATGTTCTTATGGCTGGAGTGGATATTCTAGTATAATAGTAGCTAAAAAAATTAATTAGGAGAATGTACTCATGTTTGCAAATAAGAAAATTCTAAAATATTTCATAGTAGACATTGTTTTGTTGATATTGAATTTTATTCCTATTTTTAAGTATTCATTAGTAATAGATTATCCTAATAATATCAAGACAACTTTTTATTCTTTATTCAGTTTTTGCATATCTGGCCCAGCTCATAATTCTGTATGGTACATAGTAATAGAATCTATATTTTTACTATTAAGTGTTGTTGCATGTGCAATGATTTTAAAGAATGCAAAAAGAGAAAATTATAATTTTAAAGCAGAGATTGTTTTATCAATAATTCAATATTGCTTATATATTCCATTGTTGTATTTTGCAATCTTTATTTATTAATTAAATTAATAAAGAATTAAAGCCCAATTTATTTCATAAATAAATTAATTGTATGTTATCATAGTAGCAAAAGGAAGGTGCCGCTATGATTAACACGTTTTGTAGATATCCATTATGGGAAGTAAGTAAGGATTTAGTTGATGTAGCACAAGGAAGAAAGCCTGCTGACATCGTTATAACTAATTCAAGATTAATTAATGTTTGCACAAAAGAAATCCAAGATAATATGCAAGTGGCAATTGTTAAAGGAAGAATTGCTATGGTTGGAGATTGCTCTCACTGTATTAAAGAGGGTACAAAAGTTATTGATGCAAATGGTCAATATATAGCTCCAGGATTTATGGATGGACATATTCATATTGAATCTTCAATGCTTTCTGTTGGAGAATATGCAAAAGCAGTTGTGCCTCATGGAACAACTGGAGTATATATAGATCCTCATGAGATTTGTAATGTTCTTGGACTTGAAGGCGTAAAATGCATGATACAAGATTCAAAAAGAGTTGCGCTAAAAACGATGGTTACAACTCCTTCTTGCGTTCCAGCAATTCCTGGTTTTGAAGATACAGGTTCATTTATTGGACCTAATGAAATAAAGCAAACTATGGAATGGAAAGAAGTAGTTGGGCTTGGCGAAATGATGAACTTTGTAGGCATCAATGCGAGCAATGAGACTACGCATGCCATTGTAGGAGAAACTCTAAAAGCAGGGAAAATAGTTACAGGTCATTATTCTATGCCAGAGACAGAGAGAGGACTAAATTCATATATTGCATCAGGTGTTAGATGCTGCCATGAATCAACAAGAGAGATAGATGCTCTTGCAAAAATGAGAATGGGAATGTATGCAATGCTCAGAGAAGGCTCTGCTTGGCACGATTTACAAGAAGTAGCAAAGGCAATAACAAAGCATGAAGTAGATTCAAGATTTGCTTGTTTAATTTCTGATGATTCTCATCCGCACACATTAATCAACGAAGGGCATTTAGATCATATTGTAGCAAGAGCTATAGAAGAGGGAATTGATCCAATTTCTGCTATTCAAATGGTTACAATAAATTGCGCTCAATGTTATCAAATTGATCACGATTTAGGTTCAATTGCTCCAAGTAAGTGTGCAGATATTGTGTTTATTGACAATTTAGAAAAATGTCATGTAACAAAGGTAATAGTAGATGGAGAAGTTGTTGCTGAAAATGGAGAATATATAAAAGAAATTAAAGATTATGTATATCCAGAGTGGGCAACTCATTCAATTCATATTAAAGATAAGATTAATAAAGAAACTTTTATAATTCCATCAAATAACGAAAAAGAGACAGTTAGGGTAATAGAAGTAATTCCAGCAAAAGTGGCGACTATTGAAAGACACATAACACTTCCTGTTATAAATGGTTCAATTGCAGCAGATACAACTCAAGACACCCTAAAAGCTTTTGTATTTGAAAGACACCACGAAACAGGAAAAATAGGAAAAGGTTTTGTAAAAGGGTTTGGAATAAAAGGTGGAGCATTGGCTCAAACTGTTGCTCACGATGCTCATAATCTATTTGTTGTTGGAGATAACGATGAAGACATGGCGCTTGCTTGCAATGAACTAATTAAATGCGGCGGCGGAATGGTTGTTGTAAAAAATGGCAAAATTATTGGCAAAGTAGAATTGCCAATAGCGGGACTAATTAGCGACAAAAGCCTAGAAGAGACAAACAAGCAAGTAATAGGGGTTGAAAAAGCATGGAGAGAGCTTGGATGTACACATCCATCACCGTTCATGACTATGGCAATTATTCCTCTTGCATGTTTGCCAACACTTAGATTAACAGACAGAGGAATTGTTGATTGTACAACATTTAGTTTTGTTGATTTAATAGTGTAAAATTGTTTATAAAAAAAACGTTAAAGTATGCTATATATCAACCAAAAAAGCATAAATAACAAAAAAAGATTGACAATAAAAAAATGCTAGATTTATACTATAAGCACTATGAATAGAGTTTTAAACTTTACAAACGGATATTATTACTTTAGCAACTATTACTTTAGCAGTTGTAAGTTTTAATGCGGTTTTGTTATAAATAAAAAAAACATTTCATAAATAGGAAAAATAAATATTTTGATAATTAAGCCGCCGATACAAAGGTGGCTTTTTTTATCAGGTAGGAGCAAAATATGATTATTGTAGTAAAAAAGGATTGTGAAAAGAAACAGTTAGACAATTTAACAAAGTGGATTAAAAGTCTTGGTTTAAGAATTGACTTATCAAAAGGTGATAATTCAATAATTATGGGTCTTATTGGCGATACATCTAAAGTAGATATCGATTTAATTAGATCACTAGATATTGTTGATACAGTAAAAAGAATTCAACAACCATATAAACTTGCTAATAGACAATTCCATCCAGAGGATACTATTGTTGATGTTTGTGGACACAAATTCGGTGGAAATAATTTCCAATTAATTGCTGGTCCTTGCTCTGTAGAAAATGAAAAGCAAATTATTGGAATTGCACAAGCTGTTAAAGCTTCAGGAGCAAACATTTTAAGAGGAGGAGCATTCAAGCCAAGAACATCACCATATGCATTCCAAGGACTAAAAGGTGAAGGATTAAAATTGCTTCTAAAAGCAAAGGCTGAGACAGGTATGCCAATTTGTACTGAACTTATGGCAGAAAAGTATATAGATATGTTTGAAGATGTAGACATTATTCAAATTGGCGCTAGAAACATGCAAAACTTTGATTTACTTAAAGCAGTAGGTAAGTTGAAAAAGCCAGTTTTGTTAAAAAGAGGTCTTGCAAATACAATAGAAGAATGGTTAATGAGTGCTGAATACATTATGTCAGAGGGAAACGATCAAGTAATTTTATGCGAAAGAGGTATAAGAACTTTTGAGCCAATGACAAGAAATACACTTGATTTATCTGCTATTCCTCTTCTTAGAGAATTAACACATTTACCAATTATTGTTGACCCATCTCATGCAACAGGACTTAATAGACTTGTAGATCCTATGTCTCTTGCTTCTGTTGGCGCTGGTGCTGATGGTCTTATTATTGAAGTTCATAACGACCCAACACATGCTCTTTGTGATGGTGCTCAATCATTACGCCCGGAGCAATTTGATGCATTAGTAAAGAAGATAGACGTTATGCTTCCACTTGTAAATAGAGAGAGAAAATAAAATGAATATAGGAATTATTGGTTTAGGTTTAATAGGAGGCTCTATTGGTAGAGCAATAAAAAAGAAAACAAATCATGTTGTTTATGGTCTAGATAAAGACGAAAAAACCATGATAAAAGCGACTCTTGTTGAAGCAATAGATGCACCTTTAGATGATGCAAATGTCAAAGACGTAGACATATTGATTATTGCTCTATATCCTAAAGCAATAATTGATTGCATAAAAGAATATGCTCCAAAGTTAAAAGATGGCGCAATAATTATAGATTGCGGCGGAAATAAAAGAGAGATATGTAAGTTTATGGAGCAAATGCATATAACCTACCCAAATATAGATTTCATTGGCGGACATCCAATGGCAGGTAGAGAATTCAGTGGATTTTCTCATTCTACAGCTTCATTGTTTGAAAAGGCTACTATGCTTATGGTGCCAATTCATAATTCTATAGAAACATTATATAAAGTTAAAGAATTTATATTAGAACTTGGCTTTGAAGGGGTTGTTATTACAAACCCAACCGAGCACGATGAAATGATTTCCTTTACATCTCAACTTGCTCATATTGTTTCATCTAGTTATATTAAAAATCCTCTTACTACAACGCACTATGGATTTTCAGCAGGATCTTTTAAAGATATGACTAGAGTAGCTAAGTTAAATCCTGAAATGTGGACTGAAATAATGTTAGACAATAAGGATTATTTAATTGCTCAAATAGACGTATTAATTAAAAATCTAGAAAACTTCAAAAAAGCAATGCAAGAAAATGACAAAGAAGAACTTTCTAAGTTGTTAGATGAAGGAAGAGCAATTAAAGAAGAAGCAGAAAAACTAAGAAACGAAAAGACATCTCAAAGGATTAAATAAATGGAAAAACTTACAGTAAAGGTAGATAAAAGCTACGACATATTAATTGGACAAGATATACTAGGCTCAATTGGACATAGAGCTAAAGATTTAAATGGGCTTGGTAAGGTTTTAGTTGTATCTGACGATATTGTGCATTCTTTATATGGAGAAGTTGTATACAATTCTTTAAAAGACGCTGGATATAATGTATTTGAGTTTACATTTAATCATGGAGAAAAAAGCAAAAATCTAAATACGTTTTCGCAAATTATTAATTTTTTGGCAGAACAAGGATTTGTAAGATCAGATTTAATCATAGCGCTTGGTGGCGGTGTAGTTGGAGATATATCTGGATTTGTTGCCGCTTCGTATATGAGAGGCATTGACTATATTCAAGTTCCAACAACACTTTTGTCCATGATAGATTCTTCTGTTGGAGGAAAAACAGCGGTAGATTTAGAAGCAGGCAAAAATCTAGTTGGAGCTTTTTATCAACCAAGATTAGTTTTAATAGATACAAATACTCTGTTGACTCTTCCTTGTATTGAATATAAAAATGGAATGGGAGAAGGCATTAAATATGCAGTGCTTGAAGGCGGAGAACTTAAGGATTTAGTTCTTGATGGGGTAAAATTGTCAGATAGTAAAAGCATAACTAGATTTGTATATTTATGTGTTGATTCAAAGAGAAAAATCGTAGAAGAGGATGAAAAGGAATCTAATATTAGACGTTTATTAAACTTAGGACATACTTTTGCGCATGCTATAGAAAAACTAAGTTTATATGAAATACCACATGGATTATGTGTTGCGGCGGGACTAGATATAATAGCAAGAATAAGTAATGCTCATTCAAAGCTTAGTGATATAGATTACATGACTATTTTAAATATTTTAGAAAAATATGAATTAAATAATATGAATCCTTATACTATCGATCAAATGATAGACATTATAAAACTAGACAAAAAAGTAGAAAGCGATAATATAAACTTTGTTATGCCATATGCTTTTGGTGATTGCAGAATAGAAAAAGTACAATTATCTAAAATAAAGGAGTTTGTAAAGTGCTAGCAAAAATTAAACCTCATACAATGGGAGGCGTAATAAAAGCAATTCCATCTAAATCTTATGCTCATAGAATTATGCTATGTGCAATGCTTTCTAATATGCAAACACAAATTGTTGGCAATTATGAAAGTAAGGATATGGAAGCAACACTTTCGTGTATTAAAGCTCTTGGCTGCAAAGTGAATATTCAAAATGGGGTTTTGTATCTTTCTAAAGAAAAGAAAATGCAAGATGAGATAATTTTAGATTGTATAGAATCAGGCTCAACTGTTAGATTTATTTTGCCTATAGTTGCTGCTTTAGGAGTAGAGGCAAAAGTAATAGGCAAAGAAGGATTACAAAAACGACCACTAAAAGATCTTATAGATGTATTAAAAGAACATGGGGAGTATATAGATAGCGATTTTCTACCTATTGTTATGAAGGGAAAGATTAAGCCTGGTGAATACAAAATTAGAGGAGATGTTTCATCTCAATATATAACAGGACTACTTCTTGCACTTCCTATTTTAGAAGGTGACAGCGAAATAGTAATTGAGGGAGAATTGGTTTCTAAAAAATATATAGACATCACACTTGATGTTCAAAAGGAGTTTGGAATACAAATTGAACAAACAAATAGTGGATTTAAAGTTAAAGGAAACCAAAAGTACATTGCTCCAAAGAAAATAGTTGTACAAGGCGATTGGTCAAATGCAGCATTTTGGTTATCTTTAGGTGCAATTAATAATGATATAGAGATCTCTGGTCTTTCTCTAGATACACAACAAGGAGATAGAGAGATTCTTCAAATACTAATGGGAATGGGTGCAAAAGTTCAAATAATGAACGACGTTATTTCTGTCAAAAAGTCTAAGTTAAATGCTACTACAATAGACATGCAAAACATTCCAGATTTAGCTCCAATTGTAAGCATATTAATGGCAAGTGCTGAAGGTATTAGCGTAATGAAGAATGTAGATAGATTAAGAATAAAAGAAACAGATAGACTTGCAGCAATTATTGAGACTCTTCAAAAGATGGGAGTTAAATGCAGATATCAAAACAATGAATTATCTATTTTAGGTGGAGATAAGTTGTGTGCATTTTCAAATGGGGCATATAATGACCATAGAATGGTTATGACACAAGCAATAGCTGCTTCCGTTGCAAAAGGGGAATGCGTTATTGAAGGAGTCGAAGCTAAAGATAAATCTTACCCAAGTTTCTTTGTGGATTATAAGGCATTAGGAGGAGATGTATATGTTAAGTAGTTTAGATAATTTAAAAATAGAAATTAATGGTGCGTCTCATGCCGAAAGCATAGATGTTACAGTGTGGGGAATTCCACAAGGAATAAAAATAGATTTAGATGAGTTACAAGAATATGTAGATAGACGTAAAGCAAGAAAAACAATATATTCTACAAAAAGACTAGAGGAAGATAAAATTAATGTTTTATCTGGAATAGAAAATGGTGTAACAACAGGAGATGCAATTAAATGTGTTGTATACAACTTAGATCCTCATTCTAATGATTATACTAAACTTCAAGATACACCTCGTCCTTCTCATGCTGATTATGTAGCAAAAGTTAAATATAATGGCAAAGAAGATATGAGGGGTGGTGGAAGATTCTCAGGAAGAATGACACTAACAATTTGTATCTTAGGTGGTATTGCAAAACAGATTTTAAAAAACCACAACATACAAGTTGAAGGATATGTGCAATCAATTGCGGGCATTAATTCAACGAGCTATAAAGATAGAGATATAAAAGCAGAAGAGATACAAGCTTTAGATAATAGCTTTAGAGTTATTGATTTAGATAAAAAAGAGCTAATGCTTGAAAAAATACAGCAAGCTGCAGCGAATAAAGATTCGGTAGGTGGAGTTGTTGAAGCTATTGCATACAATTTACCTGTTGGCCTTGGAGGTCCTTTATTTGAATCCATGGAAGGAAAAATCTCATATGCAATGTTTGCAGTTCCTGCAGTTAAAGGCATTGAATTTGGATCAGGTTTTGACATATCTAAAATGACAGGCTCAACTGCAAATGATTGTTTTTATTATGATGAGAACAAGAATGTTAAAACATATACAAACAATAATGGTGGTATAAATGGTGGAATCACAAATGGAATGCCATTGACTATACGAGTTGCTCTTAAGCCAACACCATCTATTGCTCAAGAACAAAAGACTATAGATATGGCAACAAAGACAAATACAACGATACAAATAAAAGGAAGACATGATTCTTGTATTGTTCCAAGAGCAGTAGTATGCGTTGAATCAGTACTTGCATTATGCATATTAGACAGTATAATAAAACAATAATATAAAGGAATATATAGTTATGTTGGAAGATTACAGAAACAAAATTGATGAAATTGATAACGAGATAGCAAGATTATTAAATGAAAGAATGTTAATGTCAAAAGCTATTGGAGAAGAAAAGGCTAAATCAAACACAGGTGTTGTAGATAAAAACCGTGAAAAAAACATTTTAAATAGAGTAACTAAACTTGTTAATCCTGAATACAGGGTTTATACCAAACTTATATATGAAATGATTTTTGAAACAAGTAAAGCATACCAAAGACAATTTATATGCAAAGAATCCGCAATTGTTTCTGAGATTAAGCAAGTGCTTGCTTCAGGCGTTGAAAAGTTTCCAACTAGCGCCACAGTTGCATGTCAAGGAGTACAAGGCGCATATTCAAATCTTGCAGCAGAAAAGCTATTTGAATTATCCGATATTATTTATCTAAAAACATGGGAAGCGGTTTTTGATGCGGTTGAAAAAGGTTTTTGCGAATATGGCATTTTGCCAATAGAAAACTCTTCTGCAGGTTCTGTTATGGCTGTATATGATTTAATGAAAAAACATAATTGTTATATTGTTAAATCATGTAAGCTTCGTGTTCAACATCATCTTCTTGCAAAAAATGGTGTTAAATTGCAAGATATCAAGGAAATTGTTTCTCATCAACAAGCCCTTGATCAATGCTCTGAATTAATTAATAGTTTAAAGGGCGTAAAAATCACAGTTTGTGATAATACAGCTATGGCGGCAAAGATGGTTGCTGAGAGCAATAGAACAGATATTGCATGTATCTCTTCAAGAGAATGTGCAAACTTATATAACCTAGGAATTGTAGAAAGCAACATTCAAAACAACGATAACAATTACACAAGATTTATTTGTATTTCTAAAAAACTACAAATATTTGAAAACTCAAATAAAATAAGTATTATGGTTACTCTTCCTCACGAAAAAGGAAGTCTAAATAAGACATTAAATAAATTTTCTGCACTTGGATTGAATTTAACAAAACTTGAATCAAGACCAATGCCAAATACAGATTTTGAGTTCTGGTTCTATTTTGATTTTGAAGCAAACATAAAAGATGAAGAAGTGCAAAAGCTAATAGCAGAATTTGATTCAGGTACAGAGCAATTTACATTCTTAGGTAGTTATTCAGAGGTAATGTAGGATGGCACTATACGGTCTAATAGGTGAAAAACTAGGACATAGTTTTTCTAAGATAATACATGAGAAAATGGGGTACAGTTACGACCTTGTTGAATTAAAAAAGGAAGAGGTAGAGTCCTTTGTAAAGAGTAAAAAATATAAAGGCTTTAATGTTACTATTCCTTATAAGCAAGTTGTAATGCCATTTTTAGATGTAATTGATGAATCTGCAAAACTTATTGGATCTGTAAATACTGTAATTAATAAAGACGGCAAACTTATTGGATACAACACAGACATTTTTGGCATGGAGTATGCATTCAAACAAGCTGGAATAGTTGTCGAAAATAAAAAAGTTATAATACTAGGCTCTGGTGGTACTTATGCAACTGCATATGCACTATGTAAAAAGCAAAAAGCAAAGCAAATAATTAACGTTTCAAGAAGTGGCGAAAATAATTATTCAAATTTAGATAAGCATTTTGATGCGCAAGTAATTATTAATACAACGCCTGTAGGAATGTATCCAAACAATTATAATTGTCTAGTAAATCTAAAAGATTTTACAAAACTTGAAGGAGTTTTTGATGCAATATATAATCCGTTGAAAACACAATTGTTATTACAATGCGAAGAAAAATTTACCGCTAAATCAGGATACTGCAATGGACTAAAAATGCTTGTTGCTCAAGCAAAATATGCAAGGGATATTTTCTTTGGCAATCAAGCGGATTTTAACATAATAGAAAAAATTGTTTCAGAAATAGAAAGCGATAAGCAAAACATCGTTTTAATTGGAATGCCAGCATCTGGTAAAAGTTCTATTGGCAAGATAGTTGCAAGTGCATTAAACAAAGAATTTATAGATACTGACCAAAAAATAATAGAAAAAGCAGGATGCTCGATCCCAGAGATTTTTGACAAACAAGGTGAAAAAGCTTTTAGACAAATAGAAAAACAAGTCGCATTAGAGGTAGCAATAACACAAGGTAAAGTAATAGCTACAGGCGGTGGCATTATTTTAGACAAAGAAAATATAGACGCACTAAAACAAAATGGAATATGCGTTTTCCTAGATAGAGATATTGAACTTTTAACAGGAGAGGGAAGACCGCTTTCTTCATCAAAAGAAGCAATACAAAACTTGTATGATAGCAGAATACATCTTTACAATAAATACGCAGATATAAAAGTTATGTCTAATGAATCCGTCGATAAAGTCGCTCAAGATATTTTAGAGAAAATAAAGTTAAATTAAACTCCCTTAAATTTTTTTTTAAAAAAGTGCTAGATATTTCAATATAGCGCTTGACTTTTAATTCCTACCGGATTAATATGATATTGCAAAGGTCTTTGGGTGACGAATGAGTCAACCGGTGGTAATGCCGCAGATAGCGGACGAGTCCAACAGCCCCAACAGCCGAAGTGGTGAGATCCCACTACCGCCTGTAAAGTCAGAATGGGAAAGAGTTATTGTATTTATTATGATATCCCTTTAGATACTTGCATAAATCAATTTGGAGGTGCGTTATGGAAACACGCAAATTTTCAACTCGTCAAATTGCATTTACTGCAGTTATGACGGCATTGGTTGCAGTGGCAACAATGGTATTACATGTTCAAACTGGTGAATCTTACACCAATTTAGGGGATACAATGATTTTCCTAGCAGCAGCATTTTTCGGTCCAGTTCCTGGTTTAATTGCCGGCGGCATTGGTTCTTTTTTGGCCGATTTGATTACATATCCAGTAACTATGTGGTTTACTTTGGTTATTAAAGGAATTGAAGGTTTAATTGCAGGATTGGGTATATATTATGCAAATAAGCTATTTGAAAAATCAAATAAAGAAAAGAAAGACAAAATTATAAAAGATGTTCTATATTTAGTTTCTTGTCTTGTCGCTGCAGCTTGGATGGTTTTAGGCTACTATTTAGCAAAAGCATTTAGCTATGGTACTCCTGAAAGCGCTTTAGTGTCTTTGCCAAAAAACTGTCTTCAAGGCGGATTGTCTATAATTATTGCAGCTATTTTATACTATGCTTTAAAACCTGCAGTACAAAATATTATATCTCCTCGTAAAAAGATTGCAGAAATTAGTAACGAAGAGGAGAAGAAGGACATAGAATAAGTTAGATAAACTTAGCGGGGGAGATATGCTACAAAATAATTCTAACTTTGAAACTACAGATAATGATTTTTCTTCTGTGGCATTTAATGGTTCTATGCAAAAGGTCTTAGATAATCACATTGGCGAGAATATAAGTGCCGAGTTTTTAATAGGATCAACTGGGATGGTAAATAAATCTGGTATTTTATATGACGTAGGCGAAAAATACATGGTTATTTATAATCCATCAAGCGATTCTTATACGCTTGCAGATATATTTAATTTAAAATTTGCAACATTCTTAAAAAATGTTCAAAACCAAAATGGAAATTATAGACCAAGATAATGGTGAAGTCTCTAAAAGAGACTTCATTTTTATGTAAAAGTAATTTTTTTGAAAATTGTGACAACAAAAAAACGGCTTGTTAAATTTTTGCTAAACATTTTATAATGCGTGTGCTATAATAAAAAAGCAAAAAAAACGATTTAAGGAGATTACTTATGAAAGTATTTATGATTGGCGGAACAGGTCTTTTAGGCTGTGAAGCTGCTATTGAATTAATTAAAGCTGGCCATCAAGTAAAGAGCGTTGCTCTTCCTCCATTGCCAGTTGGTGCTCCAATCCCAAAAGAAATGGAATTGGAATTCAAGGACATTAACAAATGTACTGATGAAGAAGTAGAAGCTATGCTTGCTGGATGCGATGTATTTATGTATGCTGCAGGTGTTGACGAAAGAAAAGAATGTCCACCTCCTGTATATGAAGTATACAAGAAATTCAACAATGATCCACTTGAAAGATTATTGCCAATTTGTAAAAAGGTTGGAGTTAAAAATGCAGTTATTTGCGGTTCATATTTCTCATATATGTACAAGCTAGCTGCAGGTATTATGAAGAACCCAGCAAATCCAGATCAAAAAATTAGATATACTGGTGAAGAATTCCTAGATCACAACCCATACATTAGATCAAGAATTGAACAAGAAAAAATCGTTGAAAAATACTGCGATGATACATTCTCTGCTTCTGTTCTTGAACTTCCATATATCTTTGGTGTACAACCAGGTAGAAGACCAGTTTGGACAATTCTTATTGAACAATTAAAGAGAATGGAATCTCTTCCATTTACTTTATACCCAGCTGGTGGTACAGCTATGCTTACATGTAACCAAGTAGGACAAGCTTTAGCAGGTGCTGCTCTTCAAAAACCAGGATATGGATTTAGAGCTATTCCTATTTCTATGTACAACATGACATGGAAACAATTCCTTGCTATCGTTTATGATGCTCTTGGAAAGAAAGGAAGAAAAGTTATTTCTATCCCACCTTGGATGATGAAACTAGGAATGGGAAGCGTTCAAAAGGATTACGATAGAAGAAATATCGAATCTGGTATGGATCCATTCCAATTACCATATACAATGGATTACAATTTGTTCATTGACCCACAAGAAACAAAAGATTTAGGTGTTAAAGATGCAGATATTGAAACAGCTATCTTTGATTCTATTAAGCTTTCTGTTGAAGCAGTTAATGGTACAGCTAATCTAGTTGGAATGATGGGCGAAGTAGAAAAGAAATAGTTTCTTTAAACAAAATACGAATTGAATACCCAAGTATACCTTGGGTATTTTATTTTTTTTTGATATAATCAAAATCGGAGGGCTGTATGAAAGATAAAATTAATATTGGCATGATTGGATTAGGCGGAAGAGGAGTAGGACTTTTAAGTCTTGCGATTTTAAGAATGAAAGACGTTGACGTTGTAGCTGTTTGCGATGTATATGAAGATAGAATTAAAAAAACGCAAGATCTTTGCAAATCAAGAAGAAGAGTTGTTCCTCAAGGCTATACTGATTACAATGAACTTTTAGAGAGAAAAGATTTAGATGCTGTTATTATTTCCTGCAGCTGGGCAAAGCATACAGAAATTGCACTTAAAGCTCTAGAAATGGGAATTCCTGTAGGTTCGGAAGTTGGAGGCGCATATTCTGTTGATGAATGCTGGTCGTTAGTTAATAAATACGAAGAGACAAAAACACCATTTATGATTTTAGAGAATTGCTGCTATGGTGAATACGAACTTGCCGTTTTAAATATGGTAAAGCAAGGATTGTTTGGAGATGTAGTTGCAATGGATGGTGGATACAAACATGACTTAAGAGAGGAAATTTCTTATGGCAATGTAAATAGACACTATAGATTAAATGAATATCTAAATAGAAATTGCGAAAATTATCCAACACATGAAATTGGACCAATTGCTAAAGTGTTAAATATAAATTACGGAAATAGATTTACAAGTTTAGCTTCAGTTTCTTCAAAATCATTAGGTTTAAAAGAATATATTTCAAATAAATCAAAAAAGGATGATAGATTAAATGAACTTGTTGGAAAAGATTTTGCTCAAGGCGATATTGTTCATACAACAATTACTTGCGAAAATGGCGAACTAGTTCATATTGTTTTAGATACAACACTTCCAAGACCTTATTCAAGAGGCTTTACTTGTCATGGAACAAAGGCGCTTTATCAAGAAGATGGAAATTTCTTCTTCTTTGATGGTAATCCATTACATAAACTTAAGGAGTTTGATTTAACAAGATTCTTTAATAATGGAAAACGCATTGTTAGAAAATATAGACATCCAATATGGAAATGGTTTAAATCAAAAGGAGTAAAAGGTGGTCACGGCGGAATGGACTGGCTTGTTTTAAGAGCATTTTTTGAAGCAATTAAAAAGGGAGACAAGAAAATGCCTCTAGATGTTTATGATGCTGCAACCTGGATGGTAATTACAGCGTTATCTGACGAGTCTATTAAAAAGGGTGGCGTATATGTAGATTTCCCAGATTTCACTCAAGGCAAATATAAAGATAGAAAACAAGAAGGCGAAGGATTATTCTTTATCTAATAAAATATAAGATAGATATTGTTAAAATATTATCGTTATTGACTTGATATATTAATTAAAATTATTATTATAGTGCATAAGAAATAAAAAAAAGGGTAAAGTTATGAAAAATTTAATTCAATCAGTCATTAATCTGGTTAAAGGATTTTTTCAATGTTGGAATAAACCAGCAGAAGGAAAATACATAACCTCGAAAGAACTTGTGGCATATTCTGTAGGAGGAATGGGCGTATATTTTATAGGAGCAATAAATGCGCTTGTTACTTTATCAGCATCTTGTTTATTACTCGGTTCTGTTTATAGTATTAAACCAACAGCATTTGCAACAATTTTATTATTTAATACAATATTCTCTATTGTCATTCAGCCATTAAAGAGTTGGCTTATTGATAACATTCATACAAAAGAGGGAAAAATTAAGCCTTGGATTCTATGGCTTTCAATTCCTTCAGCAGTATTATTTACATCTTTTGCATTTTTGCCTTATGAAAGTATGTCAAATAATCAATTGACAATAACAGTAGGCGTTTTATATGTAATAACTTTCTTTATTTTCAATTTCTTCTTGGGCATGTATGGACAACTTCCTCAAGTTATGACACCAAATACAGAAGAAAGATCAGTAGTTTATTCAGTATCATCTATTGTTTATTCTTTAGCTCCAACAATTACTGGTGCTATTTTCCCATTAATTGCAAATCTATTTGATAAAAAATTATTTGATATAAATTACTATAGAACTATTTTCCCAATAGTTGCAGTTTTGGGTGCGGCGATGTCTTTAATTGCTTATTTTGGCACAAAAGAAAGAGTTATTGTTCCAAAGAATTTTAATAGCAATATTAAATTCTGGGATGGAATAAAAATGATTTGTAAAAACAAATATGTTTGGGTGTTAAACCTTGGTTCAATTTTCATTTTTGCAAGAAATGCAATGGTTGGCTGCGTAACATGGATGTATACATATATGTTGCAAAACAACGTGATTTATTCGCTATTGACACTTGTTGTTGGAACTGCTTCGTTATTTGGTATGTTGCTTGCTCCAATTTTGAGCAATAAGATTGGTAAACGAAATACTACAATAATGTCGGATATTTGTATAATGGTTTCTTCGGCAATTCTAATTATATTTAATAATTCTGTTGCTATCATGGCAATTTGCTTGTATATATCATATTTTGGAATGGCAATACAAATTATCACACTCCCTGCTATGAATGGAGATATGCTTGATCATTTGCAATGGCAAACAGGAAAACGTCTAGAGGGAATGACTGGAAACATCTCTATCTTGACTTCTTTAATAGCTATTGGAACAAACTATGTCATTCCTTATGTAAATGAATATTTTGGATTAATAGACAATTATGATGTTTTATATGATTCCGCTATAAGAATACCAATGTTTAGAGTGCTTGCAATTATTGCAACAATAGGTTCATTCCTACATACGCTTACATACCTTCCTTGGGATTTAACTGAAAAAAGACATGCTCAAATTATGGAAGAGTTGAAAGAAAGAGCTAAAAAGGAAAACGAAGAAGCAGGATTTGCAGATGCTTCAATTCTATCTTCAGGTGAGAATCTAGAAGCGGCAGAACTTCATCCAGAATTATTGCAAGAGATGGCTGCTCCTCAAGTGCAAGATACTGAAATAAAAACAGAAGTGGGAGGTAATGAATAATGAAAAGATTTATAAAAGTTCTATTACCGATTTTAGCAATAGTTATTATGTGCTCAACTATGTTTTTTGCATGTAGTAAAACAATAGCTCCTCAAGAGGGTATTGAGATGCTTAAGGCAGCTTGCCAAAAAACTTTAGAAGCAAAACAATATTATGTTCGTTGTTCAGAAGGTACTAAAGAATATACGTTAAATGTTTGGCCAGATAAAGCTGAAACAGAGTATAACGATTTAATGTGCAAGTTTGTTGAAACAGATAATTCAAATATTCTTCAACCTATAAATAATGTTTATTATTTTACATCTTCTTTGCCAGCAAGTGTAAAAAAGGAAAAGAATGCAACATTAGATCAATTTAAAACAGCATATTTCTATACAGAAAAAGAAAATGATAAATACGTTAATAAATATACAACTAATATGACATTTGAAGAGTTTTTGGCATCAGAACATGTTAAACAATATACAGTTAACGCAATTGTAAATTCAATTATCAATATAAATGAGAATAATGCTGATATTATATCAATTATAAGAGTTGGAAATGTTACAGAATATATTTTAAAATTAAAAGAAACAATTAGCGTTGATCCAAATGCTAAAGATTTATACGAAGAATGCAAGAAAAATGAAAAATATGGAATTTGTATACGTATAACAGATGGATTAATATCAAAAGTATCTATTACACCTTTGACAAATAAAAATGAAATAGACAATAACGAAATTCCATTGTTTTCTCACTACATCTCATATGTAGGTCCAAATTTAACATTCTTTGGAGAAAATGCAGTTCCTCATTATGATGAGTGGACATGCGTTGATTAAGAAGAGGTGAAAAAATGAATTTAATACCAAAACCACAAAAGTTTGAGAAAAAAACAGGATATTGTAAAATTGATAATTTGCTTGTTTATTATGTTGATGATAATATTAGCGAATTAAAAGACACAATATGTTCAATTCTTAGAATTGGACTAAAAAGAGAACTTGAATTTAAAAAGGGAAATATAGATTTTATTTATAACCCTTCAGTTAAAAAAGAAGGTTATATTTTAGATGTTTCAGAAAACTCAATTGTAGTTCAAGCTTCTACTTCAGTTGGTGCTTTATGGGCAGCTCAAACAATAAGAGTTTTAGGTGAATTTGATTTAGAAGAACCAATTCTTGAGTGTTGTCATATAGAAGATTATCCACAGTACGAATGGAGAGGATTATTATATGATGAATGCCGTCACTTCTTTGGCAAAGAAGCGACAAAAAAACTTTTAGATATGATGTCTCTTCATAAATTAAATGTTCTTCATTGGCACTTAACAGACGATCAAGGTTGGAGAATAGAAATAAAAAAATATCCTTTGCTTACAGAAATTGGAAGTAAAAGAAAAGCTACCCACATTAATGGTTGGCAATCTTTAGATGTGGATCAAACACCTTATGAAGGATTTTATACTCAAGAAGATATAAAAGAAATAATTAATTATGCTAAAAATTTGGGAATCATGATTGTTCCAGAGATAGATATACCAGGACATTTTTCTGCAGCAATTGCAGCGTATAAGAACTTAGCTTGTAGAGAAATGGATTGTGAAGTTCCATGGTGGTTTGGCGGAAAAATTCCATTTGTACAAGGAATTAAATATGCAGGTAGACCTATTTGCGTAAGCAAAGAATCATCGCTAAATTTCGTTCATGACATATTAGATGAAGTTTGTGATTTATTCCCAGCTCCATATTATCATGTTGGTGGCGATGAAGCAGAAATGAAAGAATGGAAAACATGTCCTGATTGCCAAAAGAAAATGAAAGAAAAAGGCTTTAGCAACGTGGCTGAATTACAATGCGATTTTATAAACGGAATTCAAAAATATGTTGCTAAAAAGAATAAACGCCTAATTGGTTGGAACGAAGTTCTTAAAGGCGATGCTTTAGATAACGATGTCCTTGTTCAATATTGGACTTTCAATAAGGATTCTAAAGTTAAAACACATTTAAAAAATGGTGGTGATGTAATTTTATCTAAGCATCAATTCTTCTATTTTGATATGCCTTATTCTCAATATCAATTAAAAAATACATATAAGTTTACTCCAAAAGCTGTAGGTGTTCCTAAAGAACATTATAAACAAGTAAAAGGAGTAGAAGGCGCAATGTGGACAGAATGGATACCAGACGTATACAAGTTTGAGTTCCATTTATATCCTAGATTTGAGGCTTTAGCAGAAGTTGCTTGGAATCAAAATGGAAAAGATTATACAGAATTTTTAGCAAGACTTGAAAAATTTAAACCAATACTTAATAAGCATAAAATCAATTATGCAGAAAATGAAGTATGCAATTCTATGGGTCTTTTCAAAAGAGCAAGATATAGAGCTTGTTGGTATAATGGAGATCAAAGACTAGAATTGAAAGAAAATGATTTAATAAAACAATCTAAGAAGGATATTTAATTATGGCAAGACGTTTAAATAAAACTGCAACCGTCATTATTTCAATAATAGTTGTTATCATAGTTACAGCAGTCGTAACAATTATTTGCTTGGAAGGAAATTCTTATACATCTAAAGGAAAAGCATATAATCTAGTACAAATAGATTTATCTAATAGAGCAAGTTTTGTTGAAGGTAGCCAATATGATTATCTTTATGAAAATATTGTAATAGATGATGATTCAGATTATATGGCACATCCTGATAGTATTTTAATAAACGACAAGTTAGTTACTATGTATGTTAATGGACATGGCAAAGGTCCTATTCTAACAAAAGTGTCTTTAGATGGAGGCTTGACATATTCGGATAGATTGCAAAATACACCTTCAAGTTGGGAACATTCTGAAGAAACACCAACACTTTTTAAACTTGAGTTTAAAAATGGCGATGTAAGATATATTATGGTGTCTGCTAATCCAAAATGGAGTGGATATACTTCAGGAGATGGCTTTAATGTATCTATATCTCAAACTTCAAATTATGACGATTTTTCAACTTGGAGTGAGTTCCAAAAGTTTTATGGTAAAAACGATCCAGTTAAATATGTAGATTGCATTGTAGCAATGAGTTCACTTGTTCATTTAAAGGAAAATGGTGAATTTGTAGATAAATGGATGGGTATCTTCCATGACCATGACTTTAAAAATTACAAAACAATATTGTCATTTGACGAAGAAGGAAACATGGTTTGGTCTACTCCTACAGAGTATTTCAAAGGATTAAAAGGCGATTATTTTGATATAGCAAAGAAAACAAATATGTGCGAAGTATTGATGTTTAGAAATGACAATAATACGGGAGATATTCTTTGTTTAATCACTAGATCAAATACAAAAAAATGTAATAGCTTAATTTCATTCTCATACGACGAGGGAGAAACTTGGTCTGAACCAAAAGAAATATTCTCAGCACTTAATGGAGAAAGACATAAACTTGTATATACTAATGACGGTAGAATTGCAATTACATTTAGATCTATTGAAAGAGAAGAAGAAGGTGTTAAGAAATATGCTGAGCCATTTAGGAATTTCTATTCTCAAGGATGGATTATGTGGGTTGGAACTTGGGACGATTTGATGAATTATTATTGTGGATTCTCAGATAGTGAAGGACAATATAGAATTAAGCTTGCCCATACTTATTTATCTAAGCAAACTGCTCCTCAAATCTCAGCCAATGCGGATACTGGTTATGCCGGAAACGTTGTTCTTTCAGATGGAACAATTGTAACAACAAGTTATGGTACATTCTCTCCATTAGAATTAAACTCTGAAGGAGATTATAAGACTTATATAGTATCTAAGAGAATTAAATTAACAGATGTAGATGAAATATATAATTTATATCTTCAAAACTCTTAAATGATATAAGAAAAACCGAAAACAATAATAACACATAATATGGCAGTTACTGCCATATTTATTTTAAAATAAGAAAGTCCAAGTGCAATTACAGTTCCAATAATAGCTGTCCATATGCTATTTGTTGAGAAAAAGATTGCAGGGAACGTAAGTGCTGCTAAAACGGCATAAGGCATATAATACATAAAAGATTGAAACCATTTATTCTTTATAGGCTTTTTGAAAAATAAAAGAGGAATTACTCTAGGCAAGTAAGTAAAAAAAGCTATTAAAAATACGCAAATTATTTTATATGTCATGTTTTATTTCCTCTTCTTTTATCTCTCCCTCTGTCTTTATAGGGAAGAAAAAGGCCATTATGCTTGAAGCTATAACTGCTACAATAATTACTCTAAACCCAAATGTAATTTGAGGTATGAAAAAGTAAATTATACAAGATAGCAATATAGATATTCCAATACAAATAAATAGTTTCTTTTCTGTTTTTGCAGGGGGAATAATTATCGCAATAAACATACAATATAGAGCTATTCCCATTGCAAGTTCAAGTCTTTGTGGAAGAATGCTGTTTGCAAGAGCGCCAATAACTGTGCCAAGTGTCCATCCAGCCCAAGGGGTAAATCCTAGTCCCATAAAATATTTAAAATTTAAATCAGATTTTTTTGAAGAAGCAACAGCAAAGATTTCGTCCGTTACTACAAACCCCATAGCAATTCTTTTTAAAGTTCCAGTTGATTGATCTATTTGTTGAGATAAAGATAAACTCATAAGAAAATATCTTAGATTTATCATTAATGAAGCAACAATGATTTCAATAAACGATGAGCCTAGTAAAATCATATTTATTCCAGCAAATTGTCCAGTAGATGTTAAAGCTGTAGCTGAAAGCAGCGTTGCAAGCCAAGCTGGCATTTCGCTTTGAACTGCAGAGAATCCAAAGGTTATTGAAACAGCCAAATATGCTGCACAAATAGGCAGCCCATCTTTCATGCCGTTTAAATATGTTAATTGCTTATTATTCATATATAAGTTCTGCTGCAAATACCTTTTGATTGTCTACAAAACCACATACATTGATTAAAGAATTGTTCTTTGTATATTTAACAACAATTGTGTCATTAAGTTTTGCTTCTTTAGAATAGACAATTTTAAAGTTTTTGTAATTGTGTTGTTCTATTTTAGTTTCATATAGAGCATTCATAACTAAATCAGCATATTTTGTATTATTCATATGATGATTGTAATCTAAATCGGAATATTCTACATGTTTTTCATAAGTTAAATCATATTGAAGAGTTTTAACATTTTGTGCAAACATATTAAAGTTTTCAATATACTTAGGATCAATACTTATGTTATATGCGTCAGGTGATACCATTACTCTAGAATTAAAGTCCATAAGAACCCAAATAGAGCTTGCCTTTATTATGACGTTTCCATTTATATCTTTTATTTGATAAAATCTTGGAAACATAGTTCTCATTATTTCTCCTGGAGCCGTTTCAAGCACAATTTTATCTCCCATTTTTGGCATTTTTGTTATTTCAATTGTAGTTCTTGATACAACCCAAACAAGATTATGTTTGAAAATCTCGTCGTTTCCTACGCCAATCATTTCTCCATGAATTGTTGCTATATCTTGAAATAGTCTTAACATAGACGAAAATGTTAATTCTTTGTTTAAATCTACATCACTTGATACAATTTCATATTCTTTTGTGAACATAAATCCTCCAGCAAAAACATATTATACTCCGTTTTTTCTTTAAATTAAAATTAATTGACCTATTTTAAATAATAATAATATAATTGTTATGTTTTCAGGAGTTCAATGGAAGGATATTTAGAAATATTATTAGATGCTTTATTAGACACTTTAAAAATGGTGCCTATTTTGCTTATTGTATATTTATTAATAGAATTTCTTGAATATAAGAAAGTATTCAGTTTTGAAAACTCAAAATTTTTAAAGGGAAAAGCTTCTCCTTTATTTGGAACGTTATTTGGCTGTGTTCCTCAATGTGGATTTTCAGTAATATCTACAGATTTATTCTCAAAGGGCAAAATGTCAATAGGAGCGCTTATTGCAGTTTATATTGCTACTTCAGATGAGGCTTTGCCAATTATGCTATCTAATCCAACTCGCATATTAGATCTAATTGAACTAATTGGCGTTAAATTAATAATGGGTATTTCTATAGGCTATATAGCAATGGGCTTATATAAACTTTTATTTAATAAAACAAAGCAAGAAGAACATAATGAAGCTCACGATGAAGAACATCATGAGGAAGTTGTTCATAAAGGATGCTGCCATCATGAAATGGAGAAAAGCAAATATAATTGGGTTCATCCTGTTTTGCATTCTTTAAAAATTGCAGCATTTGTTTTAATTGCCAATATTGTTTTTGGTGTAATAGTTTACTTGATTGGTCAAGAAAAGATCGAAGCCTTTTTGCAACAATCTTATGCTCTTCAGCCACTAGTGTCCGTTTTAATTGGTCTAATACCAAATTGCGTTTCAAGCGTAATTCTAACGCAGTTATATTTGGCAGGAGGCATTTCTTTTGGCGCAATTATCTCAGGACTTTCTGTAAATGCAGGTCTTGGCTTATTAATGCTTATTAAACAAAATAAAAATGTTAAGGAAAATATATTTATATTTTCAGTATTAATTATTTCGTCTTTAATATTTGGATATGCATTGCATTATATTATTTAAAAAAATATTTTTAGAATAAAATTTGCCGTTTGAATACAAATTTAGTATAAGTTTTTATAATAGGATAATCTATAATTATAGGAATAACAACAAAAGAGAATGACTATTCATTACAATTAGAATCGATTAAAGTTTTCATTAATAAAAGTTAAAATCGCATGTTATTATATTAATATCCTAATTATTGGGATATTATTACTTATATAATCAGTTCGCATATTTGTTTAAATATTGTTTTAAGATATGCAAATTATATTAAATTGCTTAAAAAGTGGGGGAAAATGTTTATTAAAAAGTGGGGGAAAATATTGACAATGGTGTTAGCGTGTTGTAAAATGCAAGATATAAGGAGATAAGATCATGGCTTATTTAAATAGATATATCGAGAGAGAAATACAACTTGCGTTAGAAACATCAGGCGTTGTGGTTGTAGCTGGCCCTAAATTTTGTGGAAAAACAACGACATGTAAACTTTTTGCAAAAAGTGATTATTCTTTAAATACTAAAAAGAAAATAGAGTTGGTCCAAAGTAATCCAGAATCTATTTTAATAGGTGAAACTCCAAGGTTAATTGATGAATGGCAAAATGTGCCTGATTTATGGAATTGCGTTCGTGCAGAAGTTGATGAACGAGAGAATAAATTTGGGCAGTTTATTTTTACGGGAAGCACAACACCTGCGGATAAAGATGAGATATATCATTCGGGTTCAGGTCGAATTGTAACGATAAAAATGCGTCCGTTGAGTTTATATGAATCTAAAGAGTCTAAAGGCATAGTTTCTCTTGCAGAGTTGTTTAATGGGAAAGAAAAGGTTTTTGCAATCAATGAAAAGTATTATTTACAAGATACCGCTTTTTATATTTGTAGAGGAGGCTGGCCACTTTCTTTGGTTGATAATCGTGAAAGGGCATTGAGAATTACAGAGAATTATTTCTCAACTTTATTTGAGTTTGAAAACTCTAAAAATAAAAAATTTCGAAATAAGAAACCAGAAATTTTCAGGATGATATTGCGTAGTTATGCAAGGAATGTTTCCACGGAAGTAAGACGAAGGAAAATATTAGATGACATAAATGAACATGATGATAGAAGTTTAGATGTGGATACTTTTGACGAATATATAGAAGCGTTAAACGATTTATTTATTATTAAAGATATTGAGTCTTGGAACCCAAACTTTAGAAGTAAAACTGCAATTATGACTTCTCCAACTCGCCACTTTGTTGATACGTCAATTGCTGCTGGGGCATTAGGGGTATCCCCTGATGATTTAATGAATGATCCTAAAACATTTGGATTATTGTTTGAGGATTTTGCAGTAAAGGAGTTGTCGATTTACGCACAAGCGTTGGGCGGAGAAATCAGACATTATCGTGATGGAAATGGATTAGAGTGTGACGCAGTAATGCACTTGAAGAATGGAGCGTTTGCTTTAATAGAAATAAAGCTTGGAGGAGAACAGTTGATAAAAGAAGGCGTATCAACATTGACTAAATTAATGAATAAATTAACTGATTCTAAACAGGCTGCACCAGCTTTTTGTATGATATTGACTGCAGTCGGAGATGCATATACGACGAAAGAGGGTATTCATATAGTTCCTATAAATATGCTGAAAGATTAAAAATCTAAACTGCAAAATCTTATGGACTTTAGTCAATAGGGACTTTAAATAAATGTAAGTCCTGGCTTATAAAAATAATTGATTTTTAGTATTAATTATTTTGTACTTAATATTTGGATAAGTATTGCATTATATTGTTTAAAAATGTTAAAAAAAATTATTGACAGAATAAAGAACTAGCGCTAATATTTAGGCATATAGACAAAAACCTTTGAAGTGAATAAGTAGCTTTTAAAGAGATCTACAGAGAGTCTTGGGATGGTGCGACAAGATGAAATCTAGAAAGTGAATGGGTCACGGAGGGCGGCCAATAACCGACGGGAGTTCAACTCGTTAACAATAGAATATGTATGATGGTACATAAAACAACATGAGCACATGTAGGTGGCATAATAAAAGTAAATAACAAGACTTTTATCCTTTGAGGGTAGAAGTCTTTTTTTAATAGGAGAAGAGAAAATGTTTATAATCAAATTTTTTACACCAGAGTTTCGATGGCGAAAGCAATAACAAAAGTTAATGCTAGCTTATTAGTGTAAAAAAATAAAAAAATAAGGAGATTATAAATATGAAAAACATAAAGAAATTATTAGTGATAGCAATAGTATTATCAATGGCAATGGTTGCCACATGTGCATTTACTGCATGTCAAGATTCAACAAAAGGAACAATAGGTATAATTCAATTTGGAACACATGAATCATTAAATGATTGTTATAACGGAATCATTTTAGGATTAAAAGAAGAATTAGGAGATGATTTTAATAATTACAAAATCGAACTTCAAAACTCAAACTTTGATCCATCTACATCTGGCGCTCAAGCAAACGAGTTTGTTGGCAAGAACGTAAGTTTAATCGGTGCTATTGCAACACCATCAGCTATGGCTGCAGCATCTGCTGCTCAAGATTCTCAAATTCCAGTAGTATATTGTGCAGTATCTGATCCAAAATCCGCTGGATTAACAACAATGGAAAATGTTACAGGAACATCAGATTTGCTTGATTATGCATCACAATTAGAATTGATTAAAGCTTTCATCCCAACAGTAGATAAGATTGGAGTTTTATATACAACAACAGAAGCAAACTCAGCAGCACAATTAGCGGAACTTAAAAGACATGCAAGTGAGTTAGGCATTGAAATTGTTAGTAAATCTATTACAAATGCAAATGAAATTCCTTCAGCAACAGATGTTTTATTAACAGAAGAAGGATTAGATTGTATAACAAACTTAACAGACAATACTGTTGTAGGCGCACTTGATGTTATTCTTGAAAAAACTAATGCGTTGAACATTCCAGTATTTGGAAGTGAAATAGATCAAGTTAAAGCTGGTTGTCTAGCTTCTGCATCATTAGATTATGTTGCTTTAGGAAAAACAACAGGAATTATGGTGGCAAAAATACTAAAAGGAGAAATAACTGCTACAAACGATGAAGCAAAACAAATAGAAGAAAGCTTTAATTGCTACAATTCAAGCGTTGCTTCAACATTAGGATTTACAGTTCCTTCAATTGCTGGCAGAGACATAGCAGAATAATGATCGTTTTAAATACATTTTTAACCATAATGCAACAAGGGCTATGTTATGCCCTTGTTGCCATGGGCGTTTATATAAGTTATAAGATTTTGGATTTCCCAGACTTAACAGTAGATGGTTCTTTTCCACTTGGAGGAGTTGTTACTATTGGATTAATTCAAATGGGTTGTCCTTTTTATTTGGCAATACTTGTTGCCATTTTTGCTGGAATGATAGCAGGTTTAATTACAGGTCTACTACATGTAAAATTAAAGATTAGCAACTTGCTTTCTGGAATATTAACAATGACTGCGCTTTTGTCTATAACTTTAGCGCTAGCAAAGTTGCAAACTCTTATTCCATATGGAAATGCAACACATTTGTTTAGAAATAGTTTTATGGATTTGTTTGCAGCTAATATTCAACTTAAGAAAGTTGCAAGAATAGGAATATTACTTGTAGTAGTTGTTTTATTTAAAATCATTTTAGATTTATTCTTAAAGACTAAGACAGGATTTATGTTAAGAGCAGTTGGAAACAACGAGCAAATGTGTACATCTTTAGGTTGCGATGCGGGTAACTATAAAATCCTTGGTCTTGTAATAGCAAATGGTATGGTAGCTCTTGGCGGTTCTATATATTCTCAATATATGAATTATTATGATAATCAATCTGGCGTGGGAATGGTAGTTCTTGCTCTAGCAAGTGTAATAATTGGTTGTGCAATTTTCAAAAACGTTAAGTTTATAAAAGGAACAACAGCAGCAATTATTGGTGCACTTATTTATACAGCTGGATTAAATATTGCCATAGTGTGCGGTATACCAACAACATATTTAAAACTATTAATGGCCATTATGTTTGCAATAATATTAGTTTTAAATAATTCTGTTTTTTCAAAAAGTAAAAAGGGAAAGGTAATAAAAAATGCTTGAACTTAATCATATATATAAAACATTTAATATAAATACAATAAATGAAACTAAAGTTTTTAGCGACTTTAACCTTTCCGTAGATAAAGGAGAATTTGTCTCTATAGTAGGAAGCAATGGTTCAGGAAAGACAACCTTATTAAATATTATAAGCGGTAGTATCCCAGTTGAAAGTGGAGAGATATTATTAGACGGAAAAACAATAAACAAACAAAAAGAGTTTGTTCGCGCAAGAAGAATAGGAAGAGTCTTTCAAGATCCAGCTAAAGGAACAGCCTATGGCATGAGCATAGCAGAAAACATGGCACTCGCAGATAATAAGGGAAAAACATATGGCTTGTCATTTGGCATAAATAAAAAAAGACTAGAGTACTATAAAGATTTATTATCTACACTTAATCTTGGTTTGGAAAACAAAATGGACACGCAAGTAGGAGCGCTATCTGGTGGTCAAAGACAAGCTTTAACATTGCTCATATCAACAATGACCCCTATAGATTTATTACTATTAGACGAGCATACTGCAGCGCTTGATCCTAAAACAAGCCAAGATATTATGGAATTAACAAATAAAATTGTTAAAGAAAAGAATATAACAACTCTTATGGTTACACACAATTTGCGTTTTGCTGTTGAATACGGCTCAAGACTGCTAATGTTCAATAAAGGCTCAATCGTTGTAGATAAGCTAGGGCAAGAAAAAGAAGATTTAAGAGTTGATGACTTACTTTCAGTTTTCAATGAAATCTCGATAGAATGCGGAAATTAATAGAATTTGAACCCAGGAAAAACTGGGTTTAAATTTTTTTATAAAAAAATACATAAACTGTATTGTTAAAAAATAAACGAAGTAGTATAATACTCTTGAATGAAAAATTTATGGAGGTTTTTATATGAGATTTACTCTACCAAGAGATCTTTATCATGGTGAAAATGCTCTTGAAGCATTAAAGACATTTGAAGGAAAGAAAGCTGTTATTTGCGTAGGCGGAGGCAGCATGAAAAAGTTCGGTTTTCTAGATAAGGCAAAAGCTTATCTTGAAGAAGCTGGAATGGAAGTAGCAATTATTGATGGTATTGAACCAGATCCATCAGTAGAAACAGTTATGGCTGGTGCTGCTAAGATGCTTGAATTTGGTCCAGATTGGATTGTAGCTATGGGTGGTGGTTCTCCTATTGATGCTGCAAAAGCTATGTGGATTAAATATGAATATCCAGATTGTACTTTTGAGGATATGTGTAAAGTATTTGGTATTCCAAAGCTAAGAAAGAAGGCTAAATTCTGTGCTATTTCTTCAACATCAGGAACAGCAACAGAAGTAACTGCATTCTCTATTATTACAGATTATTCAAAGGGAATTAAATATCCAATAGCAGATTTTGAAATTACTCCAGATGTAGCTATTGTTGATCCTGCACTTGCTGAAACAATGCCTAAGAAATTAGTAGCTCATACAGGTATGGATGCTATTACTCACGCAATTGAAGCATATGTTTCTACAGCAAATTGCGATTATACAGATCCACTAGCAATTTTTGCTATTAAAATGATTCAAGAAGATTTAGTTAAATCTTATAACGGAGATATGGCAAAAAGAGATGCAATGCACAACGCTCAATGTTTAGCTGGTATGGCATTCTCTAATGCTCTACTTGGAATTGTTCACTCAATGGCTCATAAGACAGGTGCTGCTTTTGCTGACTATGGTGCACATATCATCCATGGTGCTGCAAATGCTATGTATTTACCTAAAGTTATTGCATTTAACGCTAAAGATGCTACAGCAAAGAAAAGATATGGCGTGATTGCAGATTATATGGGACTAGGCGGAGCTAACGATGACGAAAAAGTCGAATTATTAATAGCATTTTTAAGAAAGATGAACGATGATCTAAACATCCCTCATTGTATTAAAAACTATGGCGCAGATAGTTATCCAACAGAAAATGGATTCGTTCCAGAAAAGGTATTCCTTGAAAGATTACCAGAAATTGCTAAGAATGCAATTGGCGATGCTTGTACAGGTTCTAACCCAAGAATTCCTACACAAGAAGAAATGGAAAAACTATTAAAATGCTGCTATTATGATTTAGATGTAGATTTTTAATTAATGAATCATAAATAACTAAATAGTTGAGGGGCTTCATGTAATGTGAAGCTCCTTTTTTTCGTGCTTGTTTTTAAGAAAAAATTTTACTTTTATATTATATATAATTGTTTGACTTAAATAGAGGAAAAAGATAAACTATATATATCAAACCTACCAATATAGGTTCGGATGGATGGCCCGAATGTTTCTACCGTAATGTCATAAATTACGACTATTGGTAAAAAAAATATGGAATATTTATCTATTTATGGTGGGTTAGTAATGCATTAACTCACTATTTTTATTGAGGTGAAAATGGATCTACTTAAGAAAAAGATACTTGAAGAAGGAAAGGTTATCGGAACGGATATCCTAAAAGTAGACAGCTTTTTAAATCATCAAATAGACGTTGGCCTTGCTCAAGAAATGGGTAAGGCTTTTTACGAAAGATTCAAAGATAGAGGAATAAACAAAATTTTAACAGTTGAAAGTTCAGGTATTGGTTTATCTTGTATAGCTGCTCAATATTTCAATAACGCTAAAGTTGTTTTTGGAAAAAAGAACAAAGCAAAGACTCAAGATAATTCTTGCTATGAGGCTGAGGTTTATTCTTATACTCGTGGTGTTATTAACCAAATAAGAATTGCAAAAAAATATTTAAGTAAAGACGATACAGTACTTATTCTTGATGACTTTATGGCAATGGGCGGAGCTGCTAATGGATTATTATCTATTGCAGAACAAGCTGGTGCTAAAGTTGCCGGAATTGCCATTTGTATAGAAAAAGGATTCCAAGGCGGCGGAGATAAGTTAAGAGAGCAAGGTTATGATTTGTATTCTCTTGCTATAGTTGATTCTATGGATGAGAATAAGGGAATCGTTTTTAGAGATTAATTTGTAAAAATAACCCCGATGGGGAATGGAGGATTTTATAAATGAAAAAGTTTTTAACAATTTCAGTGTCTATAGCTATGTTAATAGTTATGGTATTCTGTCTTGTTGCTTGTAATGGCGGCAAAGGTGATTTCAATACAGAAGAATTACCTGCTGTTGAAATAGAAAAAGCATGGGACACAACAGTTACAATTCCTGCTGATTTTAAAGCTGGATTAATTACACTTCATGACGAAAACTCTACATACGATAAGAACTTTATCGATGCTTTTGTATCTGCTTGTAATGACATGGGCGTAGAATATGTTATTAGTTCTGGTAAAGCAGAAGACAATACATGTTATGAAGCTGCTAAAGATTTAGTAGAACAAGGATGTGATTTTATCATGGCTGACTCTTTTGGACATGAAGATTATATCATTAAGGCTGCTCGTGAATTCCCAGAAGTTCAATTCTGTCATGCTACAGGATATCAAGCTGCTATAGTTAATTTACCTAACTTCTCAAATGCATTTGCTGCTATTTATGAAGGAAGATATTTAGCTGGTGTTGCTGCTGGATTAAAACTAAACGAAATGATCGAAAGCGGTAAGATTACAGCTGATAAAGCTAAGATGGGATATGTTGGTGCTTACACATATGCTGAAGTTGTTTCAGGATATACATCATTCTATTTAGGTGCTAAATCTGTTTGTCCTTCAGTTACAATGGAAGTTCAATTCACAGGTTCTTGGTACGATGAAACAGCTGAAAAAGAAGCTGCTAACAAGTTAATCACTAACGGCTGTGTTCTTATTTCTCAACACGCTGACTCTATGGGAGCTCCTTCTGCTTGCGAATTAGCTGGTGTTCCAAATGTTTCATACAATGGTTCTACTGTTGCTGCTTGCCCAACAACATTTATCGTTTCTTCAAGAATCAACTGGGCTCCATACTACAAGTATGTTATCGCTGAAGTTGCTGCTGGAAGACATCCAAAAACAGACTGGACAGGAACAATCAAATCTGGTTCGGTAGAATTATCTGCAATCAACAATGATGCTGCTGCTGAAGGAACTGTTGCTAAATTAACAGAAGTAAGAGCTGGTATCATGAACGGAACAATCAAAGTATTTGATGTTACAAAGTTCACAGTAGATAACGGAAAAGTTCTAGGAACAGATATTGTTGATGAAAATGTAGTAGATGGCCAATACAAAGAATCAGGCATTTACTCAGCTCCATCATTTGCTTATAGCGTTGATGGAATCACAAAATTAAACGAAAAGTTTTAATCTTAATTGAGATTCATTAAAGTTAGGCGGAGCATTGTCTCCGTCTAACCTGATTAAAAGGGTTATTTATGGAAAAATCCGTTGCAATACAATTACAAGGATTGACAAAAGTTTTTGGCTCAGTAGTTGCCAATAATCATGTTAGTTTAGATATTTATAAAGGTGAGATCCTTTCTATTTTAGGAGAAAATGGATGCGGCAAAACCACTTTAATGAATATGATTGCAGGTATTTATTATCCTGACGATGGAGATATTCTTATTGATGGTAAGAAAGTAAAAATAAATTCACCAAGAGATGCTTATAATTTCAAGATAGGTATGATTCATCAACACTTTAAATTAGTTGATGTTTTTTCTGCTGTAGATAACATCATTTTAGGTGAAGATTTAAAATTTAATAATGAAGACAAAAAATCTGCGAAAACAAAAATTAAAAAATGGTTTAACTTTAATTTCTTGGCAAAAAATCGCGGAAAAGAAATAAAAGAAATAGCTAATAAGTATGGCTTTGATATCGATTTAGATAAGAAAATATACGATATGTCAGTTTCTGAGAAACAAACAGTTGAAATTATCAAAGTTTTATATAGAGGAGCAGACATCTTAATTTTAGATGAGCCTACTGCTGTGCTTACTCCTCAAGAAATCAAGAAGCTATTCAATGTTTTAAGAAAAATGAGAGATGACGGCAAATCAATTATTATCATTACTCATAAATTAAATGAAGTAATGGAAATATCAGATAGAGTTGCCGTATTAAGAAAAGGCGAACATATTGGTACTGTTGAAACAAAAGATACAAACGAAAAGGCTTTAACAGAAATGATGGTTGGACAAAAGATTGATTTGAATATCCATAGATCTGAACCTGTAAATAGCGTGGATAGATTGTTAGTAAAAGATTTAACAGTATTAAATCATGAAGGAGTTAAAGTTGTAAATGACGTTTGCTTTGAAGCAAAATCTGGAGAGATTTTAGGAATTGCTGGAATCGCAGGCTCAGGACAAAGAGAACTTCTTGAGGCCATTGCAGGGCTTCAGAAGATTAATAAGGGAGATATTATATATAATGATCCTCAATTAAACACAGCCGTTGATTTAAGATCTAAAACCCCAAATCAAATTAGAGAACTTGGCGTTAGATTATCTTTCGTTCCAGAAGACAGATTAGGAATGGGTCTTGTTGGAAATATGGACATCATAGATAATATGATGTTGCGTTCATATAAAAAGGGTCATTCAATTTTCTTAGATAGAAAGAGCCCAAAACATTTAGCAGACAATATTGTTGATGAATTGCATGTTTCAACACCAAGCGTAAGAACAGCTGTTAGAAAATTGTCTGGAGGTAATGTTCAAAAGGTTCTTGTAGGACGTGAAATAGCAGCATCTCCAACTGTACTTATGGCAGCATACCCAGTTAGAGGATTAGACATTAATTCTTCTTATACAATTTATAATTTGCTTACAGAGCAAAAGGAAAACGGTGTTGCCGTTATATTTGTAGGTGAGGATTTAGATGTATTATTAGATTTGTGTGATAGGATCGTTGTTATGTGTGCAGGTCGTGTTACAGGAATTGTTGACGCTCGTTCTATTACAAAAGAAGAAGTAGGTTTATTAATGACTAAAACAAAAATAGACAATGAAGCAAAGGAGGAAAAAGCACTATGATCAAAACAAAAAAAATAAAAGAGCCTTTGTTTCATATTTCAAAAAGAAGCGATATTGAGCCATGGAAAGCATGGTGTATTAGAATTGGTTCTGGACTTCTTGCGTTGCTTGTTGGCGCTATTTTAACAGGTGCTTTAACGGGTCATTTCTTTGGTTTCTTTGAGCAATTAATTAAAGGAAGTTTCGGGTCAGTTACAAGATTTGAAAAGTTAATTAAAAACACTGTAATTTTGCTTGGAATAGCTCTTGCTTTAGCTCCAGCTTTTAAAATGAAATTCTGGAATATAGGTGCAGAAGGACAAGTGTTGATTGGAGCTTTAGTTACTGCAGGTTTAATGTTCAACATAAAAGATTCTATACCTCAACCAGCATTAATCATAATAATGTTTGCATGTAGCGTTATGGCGGGTGCTATTTGGGCACTTATTCCTGCTATATTTAAAGCATTTTTTAATACAAATGAGACATTGTTTACATTGATGATGAACTATATAGCAATAAAGTTGACTGCATATTTTATTAATATTTGGGCAACAAATGGTTCAGGAACAATGGGAATTATTCCTTATGGACAATTGCCAAAACTATTCGGAAGTCAATATTTAATAAATATTTTGGTAGTTATTGTTTTGACTGTAATTGTATACATGTATTTGAAATATTCAAAACATGGTTACGAATTATCCGTTGTCGGAGAATCACTAAATACAGCAAAATATGTTGGTATTAACGTAAAAAAAGTAATTATTAGAACAATGATATTCTCAGGTGTAATTTGTGGTATTGTTGGATTTCTATTAGTGTCTGGTGATTCTTATACGATTACTCAAAACTTGGTTAATGGCAGAGGATTTACAGCAATTTTAGTTGCATGGCTATCACAATTTAATCCTTTGGCTATGGTTCTTACTTCATTTTTAGTTTGTTTCTTAGAACAAACTGGTTCTCAACTTGTTATGGCATATAACATGGGAGCAGATGCATATTCATCTATTTTGACAGGTATATTCTTCTTGTTTATTATTGGTTCTACATTCTTTATAAATTACAAAGTAGTAATAAACAAAAAACATAAGAATATAAAGGTGGAAGAATCTGCTGATGAATCAAAGGATGAATCATTATCTACATTAGAAGAGTCATCTAAAGAAGAAGTTGTATTAGATGGACCAAAAACGGAGGTGGCTGAATAATGTTTGTTACATTTTTACATAACGCTATTAGATTTAGTACAGTTTTCCTTTTTGGATCAACAGGAGAAACTTTAACAGAGAAATCTGGACATTTAAATATGGGTATTCCAGGAACCATGTGTTTTGGTGCTTTAGGTGGAATTATAGGAGAATCTATATATTTAGGCACATTAAGATCTGTTGCCTTTATTAATCCAACTTTGGCAGTATTGATTCCTATGTTAACTGCAATGTTGTTTGCTGCTATTATGGGTCTATTATATAGCTTTTTGACCGTTACATTAAGATGTAATCAAAATGTAACTGGTTTGACAATTACAACATTTGGCGTAGGACTTACAAACTATTTTGGAAGCTCAATTAACAAGATAGGATTTAGCATTGCAAGTACTGCATTTACAAAACCAGTATTTGCTCCAGCAACAAACTGGTTTAGCAATATATTCTTGTCTTACGGTGTTTTAGTATATTTAGCAATGTTTATAGCTATTGTTGTTCTTGTAGTTTTGAAGAAAACAAGAATTGGATTAAACTTAAGAGCTGTAGGTGAAAATCCTGGTACCGCAGACGCTGCAGGTATAAATGTTACAGCATATAAATATACAGCAACAATTATTGGTTCAGCAATTGCTGGACTTGGTGGATTGTTCTACATCATGGACTATTTAACTGGAAGCTGGGAATATACAATTGATGCTATGGGATGGCTTGCCGTTGCCTTAGTTATTTTCTCTATGTGGAATCCAGGTTGGGGTATTTTAGGAGCTATAGTATTTGGAGGATTATATATTGCTCCATATTATCTAAATGTTAATTTTGCTCAACAAGAATTAGTTAAAATGATTCCATATTTAGTTACTATTATTGTTTTAATTATTATCAGTATTGTTGGAAAGAAAGAAACTCAACCTCCGGCTTCATTAGGCGTTTCTTATTTCAGAGAAGAAAGATAAGTAATTATTTGAAAATTTATGACCTAGCGTTGTCTAGGTCATTTTTTATATATTATTAGAATAATATGATTTAATGGAAAAGGAATTGAATGTATGGTAATATAGATAATACATCAAGGAGTTTATTATGAAATTAAAAACAAGAATTATTAATGCTATAACTTTATTTGTTTCAAAGTTAATGGGAGGAGTAGCCCAAGACGAATCCAATGAAGAAATGGATGGAGTTGTAACCGAAGGAATGCCGGAAATTGTTAGGGAGGCAGCGAACGAAGGTGCTGTATTATTGAAAAATGATAACAATCTGTTGCCTTTAAAAGAAAAACAAGTTGTTTCTGTTTTTGGTAGAACTCAACTGGATTATTTTTATACAGGATATGGCTCTGGCGGAGATGTAAGAAAGCCATATATTGTTAATATTTTAGATGGGATAAGACATAGCGAATTAGAATTAAATGAAGAGCTTGCAAGCATATATTCAAATTGGTGTAAAAAATACGAAGTAGACCATGGATTTTGGGGCCATTGGCCAAGATCTCATCCAGAGATGAAATTGAGCGAAGAGGTAGTGTCTTTAGCTAAAAGCAAGTCAGATGTAGCTGTAGTTGTTATTGGTAGATCAAGTGGCGAAGATAGAGAAAATGCCTTAATAGAAGGAAGCTATTACCTTAAAAAAGACGAAAGACAAATGCTTGAAGTAGTAACTTCAAAATTTGATAAAGTAGTTGTACTATTAAATATTGGTTCAATTATGGATATGTCTTGGATTGAAGAATACAAAATCTCAAGCGTATTAATTGTATGGCAAGGTGGTATGGAAAGCGGAAACGCAATAGCTGATTTGTTATCTGGTAAAGTATGTCCAAGTGGTAGATTGTCAGACACAATTGCAAAAAGTTATAAAGATTATCCTTCTTCAAATGATTTTGGAGCAAAAAAATACAATAATTATGTAGAAGATATTTATGTTGGCTATAGATATTTTGAAACATTCAAAAAAGATAGGGTTTTATATCCTTTTGGATATGGTATGTCATATACGACATTTGAGCAAAACTTAATCGAAGTAAAGAAGGTTAAAGATAAAATTTATTTTAAAGTCAAAATAACAAATACTGGAGATAAAAAAGGCAAACAAGTATGTCAAGTATATCTTCAAAAGCCACAAGGAAACATTGGAAATCCATATAGAGAGCTTGTTGGATATGAAAAGACAAGATTATTAGACCCTAAGGATAGTGAAATTATAGATATAAGCGTAGATAAATACCAAATGACATCATATGATGACAGTGGGTTAAGCGGAAACAAATCATGCTATATACTAAACGCTGGTGATTACATATTCTCTATAGGTGATAATGTAAAAGATGCAATAGATGTATATACTTACTCACAAGAAAAACTTGAAGTATATCAAAAACTAAGCGAGGTTATGGCTCCTAAAAAACCATTTAGAATAATTACAACAGCCAATAAAGATGGAAAGATTGTTGAATCTTATAAAATGACACCTGTTGTTACAACAAATTTAAAGCAAATTATATTAAACAATTTGCCTAAAGAAATTCCATATTCTGGGGATAAAGGAATAAAGCTAATTGACGTTAAGGAGAAAAGGGCAACAATTGATGAGTTTATAGCTCAATTAAATGAAGATGAATTAGAAGCTATTTCTAGAGGCGATTATACAATGGATTCTCCTCTTGGTGCTAGGGGAAATGCCGGTGCTTTAGGTGGAACTAGTGAATCATTGCGCTTGAAAGGCGTTCCTGCCATGATAACAACAGATGGACCAAGTGGAATACGTTTATTTACTTCTTGTTCATTAATTCCAATTGGAACAGCACTCGCTTGTTCATTTAATAAAGACTTAGTGTATAGACTTCACAAAAAAGTTGGTGCAGAGATGGTAGATAAAGGCTCAGATATTCTTCTTGCTCCAGGAATTAATATACATAGGAATCCTTTATGCGGAAGAAATTTTGAGTATTATTCTGAAGACCCATTTTTAACAGGAACAATTGCCTCTAGCGCGGTTAAAGGAATTCAAGCAAATGGAGTATCTGCATGTCCAAAACATTTTGCTTGTAATAACCAAGAATACAAAAGAACAACTAATGATTCAAGATGCTCAGAACGTGCGTTAAGAGAGGTGTATTTAAAGGGATTTGAGATTTGCATAAAGGAATCAAATCCTTTAAATATAATGACATCATACAATAAAATTAACGGAGTATGGAATCATTATAATTATGAGTTATGCGATACGGTACTAAGAAAAGAATGGGGATATGAAAACAATGTTATGACAGATTGGTGGATGCAATATTCTTCTTCACCTGAGTTTTCAAATCTAAAAGACCATGCATATAGAGTAAGATCAAGAGTGGATGTATTTATGCCTGGAGATAAACGTATGGGAAAGAAAAAACCAGATGGCACACTTCTTGCTACATATGGTCAGAAAGATGGCATTACTTTAGGGGAGATGCAAACTATAGCTAGAGATGTTTTAACAAGTATTTTAAATTCTAATAAACAATTATAATTTTTTAATACGATATAAAAATTGGCACATGGATTAAGTTATTCATGTGCTTTTTTGTATATATTAATTCGTTTTGTCAAAAATAATTTTAAAAGCATATATTTTATATTGGGGGTATTTATGAATCACGAATCAAATAACATTTTATCAACAAGCTTAGGTGCTTATATTGCTGATGATAATAATTCTATGACTACAAGAGATAATCCAGCTACAGTACTAAATGATGTAGAATTAATGGAAAAGCAGGCGCATTTCAATAGAGAGAGAATTCCAGAGAGAGTTGTTCATGCTAAGGGCGCTGGAGCCCATGGAGTTTTTACAGTAACAAACGATTTAACAAAATACTGCTGTGCAGATTTTTTGAGTTGTGTAGGTAAACGTACGGAAGTATTTGCAAGATTTTCAACAGTTGGAGGAGAAAAGGGCAGTGCAGATACTGCAAGAGATCCAAGAGGATTTGCAGTTAAATTTTATACTGAAGAGGGCAATTATGATATTGTTGGTAACAATACGCCAATCTTCTTTATAAGAGACGCTATAAAGTTTCCAGACTTTATTCATTCTCAAAAAAAGAATCCAATGAATAATCTTACAGATTACGATGCGTTTTGGGATTTTCTATCTTTAACTCCAGAATCAGTCTTTCAAGTTTTAAGATTGATGAGTGATTATGGAACTCCAGACGGATTTAGATTTATGGATGGTTTTGGAACTAATACCTTTGTTTGGTATAACAAAAAGAAAGATTATTATTTTGTTAAATATACATGGAAATCCAACCAAGGGATAAAGAATTTAACAAGAGCTCAAGCAGAAATGCTGGCAGGAAAAAATCCGGATTATGCAGTAGAAGATTTATATTCAGCTATAGCAAGAAAAGAATTCCCAAGCTGGACTTTATTTGTTCAAATTATGACAAAGCAAGAGGCGGAGAAATATAAATATGATATTTTTGACGTAACTAAAGTTGTTTACGAAAAAGATTTTCCATTGATAGAAGTAGGTGTTATGGAATTAAATAGAGCTCCAAAGAGTTTCTTCACAGAAGTAGAGCAAGCTGCTTTTTGTCCTGGTAATATAGTAAATGGAATAGATTTGTCTCCTGACAAAATGTTAAATGCTAGAGCTGTGTTATATTCTGATGCTCAAAGATATAGAATTGGAACTAATTTTGCCCAACTACCTATTAACTCACCTAAAAATAAGCCTCACAACTATCAAAGAGCAGGGGCTATGCAAACTTCTTTAGACAACGAGCCTAATTACTTCCCAAATAGTTACAATGGACCTCAACCTATGCCAAGTGTGATGAAGCCAATGTTAGAGACGATGGGACCAATAGCAAGATATGGCCAGCCAGTTAGAGAAATAGACTATGAGCAACCAAGATATTATTACGAAAAAGAATTAACAAAGAGCGAAAAGGAAAACTTGATTTCAAATATTATTGACCATTTATCTAGAGCAGTAAAAAGAATTCAATATAGGCAAGCGGCAGTGTTTAATAAAGTAAGCAAAGACTTAGGAGAAAAAGTTTCAATGGGACTTGATTTGGATTATTCAAAAGTAGAAGCACTATCTTTAATGAGTGACGAAGAAAGAGCAAAGGCAACACAAAGAAATTAAAATATTGGTGTTTGTATGACTGCTTTGGTATAATATAAAAAAAACACCAAAGCAGTCAGTTATGAAGAAGAAATTTTTTTATTTTATTGTATGTATAGTTTTATTGTCATTAGTTTTGTCTTTTAGTGCATGTTCATATAAAAAACAAACAAGTTATAATTTATCAGAAATGGAAGATTGGTCGTTTGAACAAGAAGCAATTGAAGCGGCAAGAGACAAAGGCGGATTAACCATTATTGATAATAATATTTGTAATTTTGAAATAGTTTATCCGGATGCATCTTCTTTAGATGTTGAAGAAGCGGCGATATTTTTTGCATCTATTTTGTCTGAAATGTCTGGTTGCGAAATTAATGCAGTTAAAGAAGCCGAGCATACTAATTCTTTAGGAGCTTTTTATGTGGGAGAAGTAAATGCTTCAAGTTCTCTAGATTTATCAACTATACAAAACGATGGATATAGACTATATAGCGATGGGCAAAATATATACATAAAAGGCAAAGATGATAACGCGACATTAAATGGTGTTTATGATTTTATTGAAAGCGAACTTGATTGTATGTATGTTAGATCAGATTATACATATGTACCACGCTATGAGAACTTAAAATTAAGAGCATACGATGATACTATAAATCCATCTATCTCTTGGAGAAGAGTATATCAATATGAGGCACTAGAGAATGACTGGTATAAGAAACTAAGGATGAATGGTGCAGGTGAGCGAGAAGAGGGCAATAATATTGAATATTATAAAGGATGGGGAAGTTGGTGTCATACTTCGTTTAAATATATAAGTCCAGATGAGTATTTTGAAACGCATCCTGAATATTTTTCATTAATTAATGGAAAAAGATGTTATGTAACTAAGAAATATGGTAATGAAATTGCTGCTCATTTGTGTTATACAAATGAAGATGTATATCAAATTGTTAAATCAAAATTGATTCAAAACATAAAAGACAATCCAGATGTAATATATTGGGATATTAGCATTATGGATACTTATGCTCCAATGTGTGAATGTGATAATTGCAAGCAAATCAACAAAGCGGCAAAAAGTGGCATGGGCACCTTGTTAACATTTTTAAATAGATTGGGAAGAGATATCAAGGATGATTATCCTGGGGTCTTTGTTTCAACTTTAGCGTATCAAGAGTGTCAAGAAGCACCAGTTGGAATAGAATGTGAGGATAACGTTGCCATTAAGGTATGTGCTTTTCCAGGAAGCCAAAAGTTTTCTTTTGCGGATGAAAACGGAACCAAAGAATCAAAAAGAATACAAAATCAAATAGAAGATTGGTCGAATATTTGTGATCATATTATCATTTGGGATTATGTCGTTAATTTTAGTAATTTATTAATGCCTTTCCCAAATATGGAAATACAAAAAGAAAACATTGAATTTTATATAGAGAACAATGTTGTTGGTATATTCCACCAAGGATCACGTGAAAGCGGAGATGAAAACGCTTACATGAGAACATACTTGCTTTCGCGACAACTTTGGGATAAAGATGTCGATTTGATGAAGTTGACAAAAAAATATATTAAGGTTTCTTATGGAGAGGCAAGCGAATATATAGAACAATATTTTGATTTGCAATATGCCGAGATAGCTAAAAGCAATAAAGATTTAAGTATATACGATATGGCATCTATACATAAAAACGGATATTTATCAAAAGAAAATGTTGACGCTTACGTTGACTTAACAAAAAAAGCTTTGGATTGTGCGACAGAAGAAAGTCTATATGAACTTGAAAGTATTAGAATTTCTGCATTATATGCAAAATTAGAAGCTGACGATTGGGATTATGATGGCAAGATGGCAGTGTACGATGAGTTTAAAACGTTAGTTATCAAACACAGCATTGAAAAAGAAAGTGAATGGGGAGATATGGATGCATATCTAGAATATTGTTTATCAAACATTGAAGGAATAAAAACAAAAAAAGTTTTGGCAATTGTTTGTCCTATTGTAGGTGTTATCACAATAGTAGGACTTGTGTGGGGAATAATTGCAATTGTTAAAAAACACAGGAAAACAAAACAAGGATCTTAAAAAATTCTGTTGCTGATTAATTTGCCGTATCTAAATTTGATTTTACACAAAAAAGCACTAGGAACAACCTAGTGCTTAGTTGTTATATATTTTCATCAAGCAAGAAATAATATTTATTATTATCAACTATAAAAGATTTAAGTTCTTCATACATTTTATTTGAACTGAATGACTTTCCATAATCTTCGCTTGTATATTTTCTTGTGATTATGTGTTTTTCATCAACACCGCGTGAAAAAAGTTCTTGCTTCAACATTTTCTAAGATTGTAGATTTACCACATCTTCTTATATCAGCAAGAATTTTAACCAATTTTACATTTATAAATGGTTTTAACTTTTCTAAATAGTTTGGTCTTATTATCATGCTACTTTCTCCTTTAATTGATTGTATATTACAAAAAACTTTTTATTTTGCAATAGTTTTTACGGAAATTCCATAAAAACTTTGTAATTTTATAAACTTTTTCGGTTGATTTTTGCAAAAATTAATTATATTTATGTAATGTAGTGTTTGAAAGTTTGTGATAATTTAAAGTGTTTTATTTTCTAGAAAGTGTATGAAAATAGTATTATTTGGAGCAAATTAAAATGCAAGTATAATTTAAAATAAAAACAAAAAAACATTTTATATTAATAAATTTCATTCATCATTGAAAAAGTATCATTGTAATGATATAATCCGTAATGTAAAAAGAGAATATTATGTCAAAGTTAGTTATATATCATGGTTCAAAAGATATTATAGAAAAACCATATTATCACGGAGGTAAAGCGGAAAATGATTATGGTTTTGGTTTTTACTGCACAGAAAGTTTAGACCTAGCAAAAGAATGGTCTTGTAGCAATAATGAAAATAATGGATTTGCAAATAAATACTCTATTGATATTGCGGGTCTTAAAATTTTAGATTTAACAGAAAATAGATATTCAATATTAAATTGGATTGCAATTCTTTTAAAGCATAGAACTTTTGATTTAATCAATGAAATATCTAAAAAAGCCAAAGAATATCTAATAGAACATTTTTATATTGATGTTAATGAATATGATATTGTTATAGGATATAGAGCGGATGACTCGTATTTTAGTTTTGCTAGAGATTTCATAAATAACACAATTTCTATTAGACAACTAAGTCACGCAATGGAACTTGGTTGGATTGGAAAACAAGTTGTTATTATTAGTAAACTTGCGTTTGGCAATCTGCATTTTGAGGGCTTTGAAACTGCTGACAAACTTGAATATTATATAAAAAGAAAAGCAAGAGATGAAAAAGCAAGAGAAGATTATATGAAAGGCACAAGAAAAGATCCATTCATTAGCAACGACTTATTTGTAACAGATATTATTAGAAGGGAGATAAAAGATGGCGATTCAATCATATAACGATTTATATTTACCAAATCTATCCGAAAATTTAGGCGTCATGTTTGAACATGCGGTGGATATTGGAATAAATCCTATTATCTTTTGGAACACTTTTATCAATTCCAATGCAGCTAAACAAATTGAAAAAGGAAATCCTAAATATCTTACTTGCTCGGCACTAGACTATTTGAATGAAATATATTTTGGGAAAAAACTTATATCAGAGAAAGAAAATATAAATAAAGATATGTATTATTGGGCAGGCTGGATACTTGCTCAATACCAACATAAAAAAGGTTGTTCATTTTACAAAATAAACAATAATCTACCAATAGAAAAAGTGCTCAGCTTATATTCCACGCTTCACGAAGCTGATATAACTAAATTTTTTGATGTTGCAGATTCTCACTTTAAAGCTCAAGAAATAACAAATCTAAAAAAAATAAGACAAGCAAGAGGGTTATCTCAAAGCGAACTTGCAAAAAAAGCAGACGTTGAACTTCGTTCTATTCAAATGTATGAACAAAGAAGAAATGATATCAACAAAGCCCAAGTGGTATCTTTATACAAACTAGCAAAAGTTTTAGGTTGCAATATTGAAGATTTATTAGAAAATTAAGAAAATTTTTTGCAAAAGAAAAACTCTTGAAAGTGCATATTTTACTAAGTCTTTAAGATTTTTTTGGAGCTACTTACGGAAATCGGACCCGTGACCCTGCCTTAACAACACACGAACCTTTGCCCCAAACTTGTGCCCACACTCCCAAAACCACCCATAAATACTAGCATTTTCGCTAGTATTTTTTTAATAGGTATAAAAAATTTTAAAATTACTGTATCTTACTGTACCTATAGCCACTTTTTTAGCATATTTGAGTGGTCTAAACCTACCTAAAATTGCCTAAAAATATCTAAAACTTTGCTAATAAACTTGCTTGCAATTGATATGGATTTATTTTAAAAATTATGTTATAACTTCCTTGCAAATAGATTTGCTATGAAATTTATTCGCTCCCTGGTTGGTAAATTATTTATCAATCCCCCTCCAATTCAAACTTTAAGGAGGTAAAAAAATATGTTTGAATATGTAACGAAAAGTGAATATCAACCTTTTAAGTTGGAGGTTGATGAAATTTTGAAATCTATTCAAAGAGATTTGAGAGAAAATGGAATTTTAACTTTTCAATTCAACTTAATTGGAAGTGCTAAAAGAAAATTGATTACAAGAGTAGAAAATGGTAATCAAGGCTTTGACTTGGATTATAATATTGTAATTCAGAGAATTTTTAACAACAGATATAAGAATGCAAAATTACTAAAACAAAAGTTTATTGATTTATTTAATAAATATTTTGATGATAGTTATGATTACTCCGAAGATTCAACCTCCGTAATAACAATAAAAAAACTAAATGCACAGAGAAATAAAGTTATTTGTAGTGTTGATTTTGCGATAGTTAATTACTATGAAGATGAAGAAGGTTTGGAAAGACAAGAGTATATTAGATTTGATAAAAATACTGGTAATTACTCGTGGGCTTTAAGAAAAGTTGCAACAAATCATAGACATGTTGAAGACTTAATTAAAGAAAAGAATTTGTGGGAAGATGTAAAAGTCTTATATCTTGAAAACAAAAACAAAGAGCCAAACAAGAAATCAAGAATTGTTTATTATCAAACTCTTGAAACAATTTATCGTAGAAACTTCCAATAAAAAGTAGCACCAGAATTTTTCTGGTGTTATTTTATTTGTAATAGTAAAAAATAATCGTTGTTTGTATCATTGCAATGATATAAAAATTATTAAAAGCAGTTAAGTTTATATCATTAAGCTATGTGAATTGATTTTTTACAAATCCTTATTTTCTCCAGAAAATGCACTTTTACTGCATTATTTGGAGAAAATATCGTGGAATTGGTTGATTTTCTCCAGATAATATTATATAATTGCATTATCTGGAGGGAATATATGATAGTCACAACTCAACAATTAAAAGAACAATATGCTAATTATTCAAATCCAATAGCAAAAATAAATAGAGATGTAATACAAGGAAAATTATTTCCTTTGGTTAAAGGAATTTATGAAACCAATCCAAATACTAATGGTTCAAGGCTTCCACAATTTATTTATGGGCCATCCTATTTATCCTTTGATTATGTTTTGTATCAGCAAGGATTAATTCCCGAAGCGGTTTACAACACATTTACATGTGCAACCTACAATAAGAAAAAAATTAAGACATATACAAATCGTTTTGGAACTTTTATTTATAGAGATGTTCCTAAAGCGGTATTTAGTTTGGGAGTCCTTGCTTTTCAAGATGAAGAATATTCATATCAAATGGCAACAGCAGAAAAAGCGCTTTGCGATAAACTTTATACTATATCTCCCGTGAAAACTATTAAAGATTTAGAAAGATTGCTATTTGAAGATTTAAGAATAGATGAAGACAAGTTTTACGAATTAAACAAGCAAGATATTTTAAAACTTGCGCCACTATATCACTCAACAAACTTAAATTTACTTGCAAAATTTATTAAAGGAGAAAAGTAAAATGCAACAAGTATTAAGCCAGATGTTATCAAAATATCAAATTAACAATATCGAAGACAAGAAGAATGCCATAAAAGAGATTGTTCAAGAAATAGTTCTTTGTGGACTATCTCGTGGTGGATTTTTTAAAGAAGCGGCATTTTATGGTGGAACAGCACTAAGAATATTTTATGGATTGGATAGATTTAGTGAAGATTTGGATTTTTCATTAATAACACAAAATCCAGATTTTGATTTAACCAAATATTTTCCATATATTGAAAACGAAACAAAATCACTTGGCTTAAATTTCAATGTGACAGAGAAAATTAAATCTGTTGATTCCAATATAAAATCTGCTTTCTTAAAGGGTAACACCAAAGAACATATTTTATCTTTCTATGAAGATAGTGAAGATTCTAAATTTATCAATAAAGAAGAAGCAATACGAATTAAGTTTGAAGTGGACATTAACCCACCAACTGGGGCAAATTATGAAACTAAGTTTGGACTGTTGCCTTCTCCTTATCAAGTAAGATTATATGATTTGCAATCATTATTTGCAGGTAAAATTCATGCTTGCCTTTGCAGGAATTGGAAATCAAGAGTGAAAGGTAGAGATTTTTACGATTATATTTTCTTTTTGTCAATCGGTGCAAAAGTGAATTTGGAAAATTTGAAAGCAAAGTTGGTTCAGTCAAAGTTTATTAATGAAAATTATGATTTAACTATTGATAATTTAAAAGCATTACTGAACGAAAGATTTGAAAATCTAGATATAGAACAAGCAAAGCAAGATGTATTGCCTTTCATAAAAGACAAAACAAAACTTGATTTGTGGAGTAAAGAATTTTTTATTGAAATAACAAAAAAATTGCAGTCAGTTTAAAATTAGAGGTTTTTATGAAATATTTTGTATCTGGCGATATACACGGATTCTTTGACGAGTGGCAAAGTGCTTTGAATGAGAAAGGCTTTGACTTGAATAACCCTGAACACAAAATAATCCTTTGTGGCGATTTGTTCGATAGAGGAAGCCAGCCAAAAGAAATAATTGATTTTGTTCTGGAACACAAAGACAAAGTAATTCTTATTCGTGGCAATCATGAAGACTTGATGGAACAAATGATTGAAAGAAATTCTAGTAATTATGGCGACCTTTGTAATGGCACAGAGCAAACAATTGTTGATTTGTATCCAGAGTGGCAAATAAGCGAATTTGACCTTAAAAAGATAGCAAAAGAAACTAGACTCCAAGAAGTTCTAGATATGTGTGTTGATTACTATGAAACAAAACATTATATATTCGTTCACGGTTGGATACCAATCATTGAAAATTGTTACTTGTATGATAGCAATTGGCGAACGGCAAGAAAAGAACGTTGGGAAAAGGCTCGCTGGGCAAACCCAGTAGAAATGTATAGATATGAAATCTACGAACCAAACAAGACAATAGTTTGTGGACATTGGCATTGTTCTGCTCTGTGGCACGAACAAAATCCAGACGAATACGAAGAATTTGGAGATAAAGCCAATTTTGAACCTTTCATAACAAAAAATATGATAGCCATAGATGCTTGCACTGCTTATTCGAAGAAGGTTAATGTTTTAATTATAAATGAGAATTAGATTATTAAGGTCGGGTTCTAGAAAATAGAGTGTGTGCTCTATACATTAGAACATTAAGAAAATAAAGGGTTTTAGCAATACAAGAAACTATTTGCTGTCTTTTGCTTTTAAAATTTTATAGCAATTGACAGCAATATGTTTTTTTAATAATTTAGGTGGTTTAAAACTGCGTAAAACTATCTAAAAAGATTTTGAACTTTCATTACGAATTATATATACCAAACAGGAATTATTAAAGTATCTTTATCCAATGCAGATAATTTTTCTTTCATGCAAATAATAGCACCTTGACCTAACTTGATTTCTGCTTTTTTAAGAACATCAAAACTTTTTGTCATAGACAAAGTTGGATTTGAAGATTTCTTAATTTCAATTGGGTGTAGAAGCCCATTGGATTCAAGAATAATATCAATTTCGTGTTGTTGTTTATCTCTAAAATAATACATATATAATTCTTTACCAGAATTCATATAAGATTTTTTAATTTCAGCAACAATATAATTTTCAAGTATTGCTCCATTGATAGAACTATTTTGTAAAATTTCAGGACTAGAATATTTTGTTAAATAACTTACAAGTCCAGTGTCAAAGAAATATACTTTTGGAGTTTTAATAACTCTTTTTAATAAATTGTTTGAATATGGGTGTAGGTAGAAAATAATTTCAGATTTTTCAAGAATTCCAAGCCACCTTTTAGCTGTATCATCACTTACTTCAACATCAACAGCAATAGAGTGTATATTTAATTCTTGTCCAACCCTACAAGCAACAGCACGGATAAAATCCACAAATTGAGTTTCATCTTTAACTGATACATCTTCCTTAACATCACGAGATATATAGGTTTGCAAATAACTTGAATAAAATATATCTCTATTTGTATATTTACCACTTGCAAGTCCAGGCATACCACCTTGCCAAATCCTCTTAAATATTTCATCAACACTAGCAGATTTGTTATTGTGTTCTCTTAACTCTAAACTTTCTAACGTTATTTCAAAAGGATGAAGTTTGTTATTTGCAAATAATTCGTGTTGGGATAGTGAAGGCAAATTTAAAATAGCAATTCTTCCTGCTAAACTTTCTTGTGCAAGTTTCATTAGATTATAGCTTTGTGAACCTGTAAGCCAAAAACTTCCCGGTTCAGCCCCATTATCTATTGCAATTTTAATATAAGAAAATAGTTCAGGAGCATATTGAACTTCATCAATAAGAATTGGCGTTTTGTGAATTTTTAAAAACATTTCAGGGTCTGTTCGAGCCAAACTTCTTTCTTGCAAATCATCTAATGTTACTTTTTTTCTATTATTATCTATATGTTCAAGCATTGTGCTTTTACCAACCTGTCTAGGTCCTGTAATTAAAATACAAGAATATTCTTTTGTTAAATTAGATACAATATCTTCCATATCTCTCTTAATATAATTCATAAAAATCTCCTTTATGACCAAAATACGATACAATCTTATTTTAGTCATTTTTATTTCAAATATCAATGTTTTATTGAAAATTTTCATTGTGAACTCAAAAATTATTCAATAGAAATATTGGTTTTCTCCTATTTTCGATGTTCTTTTAGGAGAAAATCTTTTAAATATTTAAATAGGGGGGTATTTTCTGTTAAAAATTTGCAAAAAGTAAAATCGCTAAAACCCTAGGAAAATAAAGGTTTTTAGCGATTATTATATTATGGAGCTACTGACGGGAATCGGACCCGTGACCCCTGCCTTACCAAGGCAGTGCTCTACCGCTGAGCCACAGTAGCAAATCAAATATTTTCAATTTTTATTTCTATACACAATATATTATAAATAAAACTTGCCGAAATAAAAACTTTTTATTGCTTAATTTTTCTCAAGTCTTTTCCTTCAATATAATTGATTGCTAGTGCATATTTTGCATTTGTTAGTCTTGAAGCAGATCTTTCTCCATATTTCTTTGAAAAATCTTCTAAATCAAGATTTGTACAAATAATAGTTTTTTTAAGATTATTAATTCTAGTATCAATGACATTAAACAAGTATCCAATTTCTATAGAATTAGTCATTTCTGTTCCTAGATCATCAATAATTAAACAATCGCAATCTAAAATCTCATAGAATCTTTCGTTGTTTGGTCTATTAAATTGCTCATTGACAAAGATATTGTTTAGGTCAAATGCTGTTACATAATAAACAGAATATCCTTTATCTAGAAGGGCATTAGCAGTAGAAAAGGCTAGTGTGGTTTTACCAACGCCAACATTGCCGCTTAAAAATATTATTTGTTTAGTTGCGTTGTCAAAATGAGTAATCCACTTTTTAGATATCCATTCATACAAAGAGCTCATAATGTCAGATTGAGGAACATCTAATTGCTTTATATTATTATTCTCAAAAGTATGCTCGTAAGCAATAGCTGGCAAGTTAGACGATTCTTTTAGCATTTTTATAAGGTTAGTCTTCCTGCATGCGCAAATGCCATCTTTTGTTCTGCCTTTATCGTTGCATTTTTGGCATGAAACTTTATATGTTAAATCAATATGATTCTCTTTAATAAAACTAGATAATTGTTTTTTTGTTTCTATAAGTTCTTTTTTAGCAAATTCATCATCAGGATTGTTAATTGTTTGCAATACCAACTTTCTTCTACTAAGTTCTAATTCTTTAAATTTAGGGAAGGATTCAAAGGCATTATTAAATCGTTCATTAAAGTCTAAAGAGATTTGAATTTGTTTCTCTTTATAATAGCTATCTAAAATGCGATTTATTTCTTGCTTTGTCATTTTATGCCTCTAAATTAAGAATATCTTCGCTAGATAATAGGGAAGCTTCAGCTTGCTCTTTATCGTATTTTCTATCATTTTTGTTAAACGACTTAGCGTTTTTTGTTATTTTAGATGATGCAAAGAATGAAGTTGCATCCTCAATAGTATATATAGACTTTTCTTTTAATTGAGACAACTTTTTGGATATTTCGCTAAAATTAGATCCAATACTTTTTTCTGCAACAAATTTTATCATATCTACAGAAAAGCCCCATTCGTTTGTCCAACATTTGAATGAATCTCTATCATTTATTGTTACAATACGAGTTAATCCTAAAATAGATAATAATTGTTTTATGATTTCATCGTTCTTTTGCAAAGAAGTATAATAATTATCGATTTGGTTGTCAGTTATTATTCCTTGTGAATACAAAGTATTTACAATAGAATCCATTTGCTCAAGTTTTTTAATTGAGTTTTTAAAACAATATTGAGCAATCACGCTTAAACCATCTATGCTATATCCCTTTTGAATCCATGGAGAGATATAGGTCTCAACAACAGGTGCTGTATTATCATACCAGGTTCCAAGTAGTTTAATGATTGTCACAGCGCCATCATTCAATTTCTTTTTATTCTTTAGGTATGACTCAATTTCCTGCGCGCTCATAGCTGTATTTTTAAAACATTCATCTAATATGATGTCTAGTTTTTGAAGTGTTTTTGTAGATTTTTTACAAGCAGCTAATATTGCTGAATGGTCAAAGCCCCAATTGTTTGTCCATTTTATATACAAGTCAGTGTCTTCTTCAGTTATCGCTGAAGTTTTACCAATAGCTACAGCAACTTCTTTTAAAGCACTTGAGTTTAATTCGCGTTGTTGGATACGTTGTTCTACAGCGGATAAAGATCTAATTCCATCGTTTATCCACGAACCAGCAACTTTTAATATGTAAGAAGTAGATACACCCTTTCCTTTTTGGTCAACACAGTGTTTAATAATCATCAATAAAACCTCTGGGGAAATATTGCTTGATTCCATGAAATCATAGTATTGAATAAAAGTGTTTGGATTAGATATTACTTTTCCTTCAAAACATTCTTCTAGTTGAATATTAAAATCTGCATATTTCGAGGTGTCATATGTCTTGTAGTGCATTCTATTTTTTATTGAATGATATTGAATAGATAAAGGATCAAAACTGTAAATAGTTACAAGACCTTTTTCCTGTAAATCATTAAATGATTCAATAACTTGTTCTTTGCTTAAAGAAAGAGAATCCATTAAATGCTCAAGACTATTGTCCTTAGAAAGAGGCATTGAACATAAATAAAGACCATATAAATAGACCTTTACAGTATTACCAGAAAAATCAGACATATATGAGTTGATAAAATCGTTTTCAACCATTATATATCCAAGATTTTCTTCCCCTCTTCCAAAGCAACACAATGCCATTTTTTCCCTCGTTTAAAAAAGTGATGTAGTATTATCATAGCATAACAAAAGCAAAAGCAAAATAAATATTTTGATATATAATTAGACATTTTTTTTAAAAAAATTATTAAAAAAATAATAGATTAAGCAAAAAAGGAAGGAAAAACAAAAAAAATAACATTATTAGACGTATTGGTAATATAATATAAGCATGGAAAACGAAAACTTATTAAATAATCAAAAAGAAGAAGTAATCAGATTAAATGGAGTAACAAAAATTTACTCTTCAAGTTTTAATCAATTTAAGAAGAAGTTATCACCAAGCGTAACTGTAAATGAAATCACCGCAGTAGATAATGTTGATTTAGTTGTCGAAAAGGGAGATATCTTTGGCTTGCTTGGCGCAAATGGTTCAGGAAAAACAACTATCATAAAAATGATTTGCAGTCTTATACATCCTACAAACGGTGAGGTTTTTGTGTTTGGCAAAAACAGCAAGACTTGTGCGCAAGAAATTCATAAGGAACTTGGCGCAATAGTTGAAGCACCAACTATGATTAAAGATATGACTGGCCTTGAAAACCTTGAGTATTTTGCTAAGCTTCAGGGTGGAATAGATTCTAGAAGAATACGAGATATTATAGAACTTGTTGGTTTGAAAGATAGACAAAATTCAAAATTTTCAACATATTCTTTGGGTATGCAACAGAGATTGGGAATTGCACAAGCAATTATGCATAATCCAAGATTACTTGTTCTTGATGAACCAATAAATGGCTTAGATCCAGACGGCATTATAAAAATTAGAGATTTGCTTCTTGAAATTAATAAAGAATATGGAACAACAATTTTAATATCTTCTCATATTTTATCTGAAATGCAAGCACTTTGTTCTAAAGTAGCTATAATGTCAAAGGGAAAAATATTAAGCGTTAAAACTATTGAGGAAGTTCAAGATCAAACAGATAATACCATTATTGCATGCATTGTTTGCGACAATGCAATCCTAGGGCAAGAGAAAATAGTTGCTATGGATGATAGCATAGAAACAAGAGTTCTTGGGCAAAAATTATATGTAAGATTTAAAGGAGACAAATTGCCTTCAATAAACAAAGAATTAATTCTTAACGGAATTAATATTGAATCAGTTACAGTGAAAAAGAGAACACTAGAAGAACTATATAAGGAGCTTACGAGAGATGAATAATGGATTTAAATGTGCATATTTTGCAGAGTTAGGTAAGCTTTTAAAGAAAAAAAGAACGCTTAAATTAATTATTTCACTTGCAATAATTATTGTAGTATTTACGTTGCTTTTTAGATTTGTGTATTCATTGTTAGAAGACGTTTCAGGCGTAGCATTAAGCGAAATAGAATTTGCCGATACACAAGAAGAGTTGGATGCTCTTAAAGCGGGATATGAAGAATATAAAATAGCATCAGAAAATTTAACAAAGAACAAACTGATAGATACAACTATATATTCATATAAGGCTCAAATAGCAGCTGGACAGTTCTTGGTAGACAACAATATAAGCGCATCATCTATTAGGTCTTTTGGTACCGTATCTTTATCTTCAAATGGCTACGTTCTATTTATGCTTGATTTTATAACAATTGTCGTTGTTATATATTCAATTGTTGCTATTGGGCAATTAGTAGGAGGGGAGTTAACAGAAGGGGTAGTAAAAATGGAACTACTTCGTCCTATTGGCAGAAATGAATTGTTGAGTGCAAAATATTTAGCAACACTTTCTTTTTCTACAGTATTATATTTGTTGCTATTTGTAATAATTAATATTGTTGGGATTATATTTTTCAAAGTTGATGTTAAAGATGTATTAGTAGTTTTAGATGCATCAAAAGCAGGATTGATTAGCCCTATTGGTGAGCTAGTGTTGTATTTTATACAAGGGCTTATAATTATAATCTCTTTAGTTATGTTGACGACAAACGTATCAGTAATGCTTAAAAAAGGAGCATCAGTTGCCTTGCCAATAGTTATATTCTTAATTGCAGGTAATATTGAAAGTATGCTTGGATATTTATATGTTGGATATGCTGGAATATCTATAAACTTAGAGTTTTTATCTGCTCTTACAGTGAGCGGACCAACGTTTAATTATATGTCGCTATTCTCTATGTTGGCCATTACAATTGTATATATAGCAATTAATACAATTTTGGCACATGTATTGTTTAATCGAAAGGATATACAATAATAAAAAGATAGAAAATTAAGGCTTTATTCCTTGCAATCTTCTATTCTAAGCTGGTCGTAATCAAGGCTTTGAATAAAGTCATCAGCTTTAAAAACCGAATTGTAATAGTAGACAAAATTTTTGTAATGATAAGGAACAATTACTGGCGTTGGGATATCGAATTTATTACATATTTCGCTAACCCACAAATTGTAATTATCAAAAGAAATTGGCAAAGAGCTTTCATAAATAAGGTCTTTGATTAAATCGTTGTTAGTTATAAGTTTAGCCCAAATTTTCATATTATTGTTCCTTTTTCTTTATTATATGCATGCTGCTTGCATCTAGTCAAAAGAATAATAAAAGGGTAAAATATTTGCCATTGACAAAGACCTTTATTTTATATAAAATAATCGTGTTACTATTTTACGGGAGGAAATATGAGAGATAATAATGTAATCTCCGATGCCGTTATTAAGAGAATGCCAAAATACTATTCTCAACTTAAGTTATTAGATGAGAAGGGTGTTTCTAAGGTATCTTCATCTACGCTTGCAAACATGTTGGGTATTACTGCCTCTCAAGTTAGACAAGACTTTTATAACTTTGGCGGATTTGGTCAACAAGGCTATGGATATGATGTTAAAAACTTAAAGAAGGAAATAACTCAAATCTTAGGACTTGATCAAACGTATAACATGATTGTTGTAGGTGCAGGACATATTGGAAGGGCACTTGCTGGATACGTGGGATTTGCAAAAGAAGGCTTTGAAATAAAAGCTATGTTTGATATAAATGTTACAGATTCTGAATATAATGGAGTACCAATATATCATACAAGTCAACTAGAAAAGTATTTAAGCGAAAATAAAATAGATTTTGCTGTAATTGCAACACAAGCATCTGCTGCAATTGAAGTGGCAAATGAAATAGTAAAATTAGGAATAAAAAATATTTGGAACTTTGCACCAATTGATATAAAAGTGCCTGGTGATGTTGTTATAGAAAACATTTCTATGAGCGAGAGTTTATTTGTATTAAGTTATCGTGCAAAGAATAGAAATTAATTGGAGGGGATTAAATGGCAAGTTATAGAACGACAAAAGCTCGTTATATAGAAAAAGTAAAAGAGAAACAATACTTAGAGACAATCAAAAGAAATGAGATTAGTGAACAAATTAGATACGCTAAGTCTCTTGGAGATTTCTCTGAGAATGCTGAACTTGATGCTGCTAGAGAAGCAAATCGTCAAAACGAATATAGAATAGAAGAGCTTGCAGGTCAAATTGCTAATGTTGAATTTATTAAAGCTCATTGGTTTAAGATTTACAACGAAACAGAAGATGAGGAAGCAGAATATACCCTAATTGGAGATGATTCTAACGTTGAAAAAAATGAAATTTCAGACACAACTCCATTTGGAAAGGTATTAGCAACAGCCAAAAAGGGAGACAGAAAAAAGGTTGTTGTTGGTGACGATTTCTATTTTATAAAAATATTAGACGATAAAATCATTGAGGATCAAGAATAAAAGGAAAACATGGAAGAAAATATAAGTGAAATTGTAAAAGTTCGTAAAGAAAAACTTGCAAAGTTAGTAGAAGAGGGTAGAAATCCTTTTGAAATTGTTAAATATGACAAAGATGCATATGCATCTAATATAAAAGCAGATTTTGATTCATTTGATCATAAAACTGTAAAAATAGCTGGAAGATTGGTTTCTAAACGTGTCATGGGAAAAGCAAGTTTTGCTCATGTCATGGATTCTACAGATAAAATTCAAATATATACTTCAAGAGACTCTCTTGGAGAAGAAGCTTATGCTGAGTTTAAAAAGTTTGACATAGGCGATATTGTTGGTGTTGAAGGATTTGTTTTTAAAACACAAACAGGAGAAATCTCTATTCATGCAGAAAAGATGATTCTTCTTGCTAAATCTTTGCAACCACTTCCAGAAAAATTCCATGGATTGACAGACGTAGATTTAAGATATCGTCAAAGATATGTAGACTTGATTGCAAATCCAGAAGTAAAAGAAACTTTTATTACTCGTTCAAAAATCATTAGAGCAATACGTTCTTTCTTAGATGGAGAAGGCTTTATTGAAGTTGAAACTCCAATTTTAAATACTATTGCTGGTGGAGCATCTGCAAGACCATTTGTAACTCATCATAATACATTAGATATAGACATGTATATGAGAATAGCACCAGAATTATATCTAAAGAGATTAATTGTTGGCGGATTTGAAAAAGTTTACGAAATGGGAAGATTGTTTAGAAACGAAGGTATGGATACTAAACATAATCCAGAATTCACAACAGTTGAACTTTACCAAGCATATACAGATTATTATGGCATGATGGATATAACAGAAAGATTGTTTGAAAAGATCTGTGAAGTTGTTTGCGATGGCAATAAAAAGATTAATTATCAAGGTGTTGAATTAGATATGACAGCTCCATGGAAAAAAATGACAATGATTGAAGCTGTTAAAGAATATGTAGGAATAGATTTCTCATCTAGCGATAATGTTGAAGATTTTAAAGATGCAGCAAAAGCCAAGGGCGTTGACTTTGAAGATGATGTAACTTGGGGAAAATTGCTATATGAAGTATATGATCAAAAAGTTGAAGAGCATTTAATTCAACCAACATTCATCTTAGATTATCCAGTTGAAGTTTCTCCTTTAGCTAAACGAAAGCCTTCAGATCCTAGATTAACAGAAAGATTTGAGTTCTTTATGTGTGCAAGAGAAATGGGTAATGCGTTCTCTGAACTTAACGATCCAATTGATCAAAAGAATAGATTCCTAGCTCAAGTTGCAGAGAGAGAAAAGGGTGACGATGAAGCTCAAATGATGGATGAAGATTATGTAAATGCATTAATGTATGGACTTCCTCCTACAGGCGGCTTGGGAATTGGAATAGATAGATTGGTAATGTTATTTACAAACCAAGCTAGTATCAGAGATGTTTTATTATTCCCAACAATGAAACCAATAAAATAAGAATACTAAAGCAGCTGAAAAAAGCTGCTTTATTTATACTATGAGACCACTTTACGATAAATTATTAAGCCATATATCTAAATCAAATTCTAGATTCCATATGCCAGGGCATAATGGCAATAATTTGTTTTGTGTAGATAATAAATTAGATTTAACAGAGCTTAAAGATTTAGATAATTTGTTATCTTCATCATCTTGTATTTATGAAAGTGAAAAGTATCTTGCAAAAGCCTATTCTTCAAATTATTCTCTAATGCTAACACAAGGTTCTACTTCTGCTATGCAGATTTCTATGTGCTATAGCATTAATCAAGGATATGAAATTGTCTCAATTGGTGAAATGCATTCTTCTTTTTATAACTCTATTAGATTATTTAGTGGTGAGATGATATCTTTTTCCTCAATTGAAGAGTTTAACTTAAATAGAAAAAATATCAAGAAAAAGTGTGCTATATTTATTACTTCGCCAAACTATTTTGGACAAACAAAAGAAGTTGAGAAAATTCAAAAAGATAAAGAAGATATACTAGTTTTAGATGCTGCTCATGGAGCTCATTTTGTCTATTCTAAATTATTGCCTCAATTGCCATATGAAAATGTAGATATCTTTTTTGTATCATTTCATAAGACTATGCCAGCGATTACGGGCGCTTCGGCATTATTTACACAGGATGAGAATATATATTTAAATTTGAAATATTATAGATCTATGATACACTCTACATCGCCAAATTATATGACCATGGCATCTATTGATTGTGCAAGAGATGATTTTGAAAAAAATGGGGAGTTGTACTACGCTAAAATAAAGCAAGTAGTAGATTCATATAATGGCCAAATAGGTGGCTTTAATATTCTTAATACAGATGATTTTTCAAGACTTGTTTTGCAAAGTGATGGCGTAGATGCAAATGAAATTCTTGAGCAATTGCACGATAAAGGTATAGATATAGAAATGGCATATTTAGATAAGTTGGTGCTTATTTTGACGCCATATAATATAGATAAATTAAATAAACTAGAAAAAGCTTTAGAACAAACAAATAAAACAAAGTTAGAAAAAAAAGAGTTTAATAAACCTTTAGTAAAAGCAAAAGAGATTAAATCATATAAAATTGACTTTGTTGATTTAGAAAAATCGTTAGGATACGTGTGTGCTTGTGAGATTGGAATCTATCCGCCATCGATTCCTGTTGTTCACAGTTATGAAATAATTGAAGAGGAGTCTTTAAAGGTACTTATAGCAAATAAAGACCATCTCTTCGGTCTTGTAAATGGCAAGGTTGCTGTGTTAAAATAACCTAGTGGAGAAAGAGAGTGAAAAAGGGATTTTTTATTACATTTGAGGGTTGTGAAGGAGTAGGAAAAACTACTCAAGTTAAAATGTTAAAAGAGTACTTGGAAGAAACAAATCAAGACTGTTTGTTTTTGCGTGAACCAGGTGGAACAGAGATTTCAGAAAAAATACGTGCTATTATTTTAGATCCTAATAATACGCAAATGACAAATGAATGCGAGACTTTTTTGTATTGTTCCGCAAGAAGTCAACTTGTTGCTCAAGTAATAAGACCTGCGCTAAATGAAGGGAAATTAGTCATTTGCGATCGTTTTATAGATTCGACATTTGCTTACCAAGGAGTTGCTAGAGGTTTAGGGGCTGAATATGTTGATACTTTAAACAAACTTGCATGCAATGGAATTATGCCAGATTTAACTATATTTTTAGATTTGCCACCTAAACAAGCTTTTGATAGAAAAGGCGGAGCAGATTTAGAAGATAGATTAGAAAAAGCAGGAATGACATTCCATGAAAAAGTTTATGAAGGATATAAATTAGCGCAAGAAAGATATAAAGATAGAATTATCACTATTGATGTATCTGGTACAAAATATGAAACTCAAGAAAAAATACGTAACTGTTTAAAAGAACATGGATATATAAAATAATGATTCAATTTGAGCAATTATTAAAAAATACAAAAGTATATAAGACCATTATTTCAGATAAGAATAATGGTATTTTAAGTCATTGTTTAATGATTGTCTCAGAGGATGAAATTGCATGCAAAAATTTGTGCAAATTAATAGCAAGAGCATTGTTGTGTAAAAACAATAATTGTGGGTATTGCAAAGATTGCACGGAAGTGGAGAATTATGTTCATCCTTGTTTAATAACACTTGAAAGTTTGACGGCAGATGGCATTAGAGAGTTTATTTCAAAATGTTATTTAGAAGTTGAAGGCGATGTAAAAGTAGCATTAATTGAAAATTTTCATGATATAGATAAGAAAGAACAAAACAAATTATTAAAACTGCTTGAAGAGCCAGGTAAAGATACAATATTTGTACTTGGGGTTACAAAAAGTTTTGCAGTACTTGATACAATTAAATCAAGAGCAACAAAAATGTATATAGAAGCTTTTGATAAATCAGAGTTAATACAAGCTCTAAAAGAAGAAGTTGTAAATGGTAGTATAGAAGAAGCAGTTTCATTTTCGGAAGGATCTCTTACAAATGCAATTAATATATTGTCTAATGATAAGTTTATTGAATACTATAATACAATTATAGATATATTAATTAACATGGAAAATTCAAGAGTAATGCTTGATTCCTTTGCTAAATTGAATGTAAAAGAAAAAGATAGAAATCAAAACAAGGAAAATGCAATGTTATATCTAAATGTTCTTGAGATTATTGTTAAGCAAACACTAGAATACTTGACTAATCAAAAGAAAGATATGAATGAAAAAATAGAAAAGATTTCAAAAAAGTATAATGTTGCAACACTTGTAAATATAGAAGAATGTATAATAAATTCTAGAAAAAAAATTGAGTTATTTTGCGATGTTGATGGCGTTATGTCAGCATTGCTTATGTCTATATTGGAGGTAAGATATAAATGCCAGTAATAGTTGGTGTAAAATTTAGAAATAATAGTAAATTATATTACTTTGATCCTAAAGATATGGAATTTTCAGTAGGAGAAAAAGTAATTGTTGAGACAACAAGAGGTGTGGAATATGCCACTATCGCTCAGAAAAATACAGAAGTAAAAGATGAAGATATAAAAGGCGAATTAAAACCTATAATTAGAAAAGCTGATTATAAGGATGATAAGCAAGCTAAAGACAATCTGCAAAAAGAAGAAAAGGCATATAAAACTTGTTTAAATAAAATAGAGAAACATAATTTAAATATGAAACTTATAAATGCCGAATATACTTTTGATAAACAAAAAGTAATCTTTAATTTTACTGCTGATGGAAGAGTAGATTTTAGAGAACTTGTAAAGGACTTAGCAGCTGAACTTAGAACAAGAATTGAATTGCATCAAGTTTACGAAAAAGACGATGTAATTTTAAGAGGGGCAATGGGTATGTGCGGTAGAGAATGCTGCTGTATTTCTTGTCCAAATGTGTGCGATAAATCCAGTGTTAAGATGGCAAAAAATCAAAACATGTCTTTAAATCCTACAAAGATTAATGGTATGTGTGGCAAACTAATGTGTTGCTTAAGATTTGAAAATGATTTCTATGTTGAGATGTTAAAGAAGATGCCAAAAGTAAATGCTGTTGTGCAAACAAAAGATGGGGATGCAAAAGTACTATCTGCCGATTTGTTAAGAGAATATATTACAGCATCTGTTCAAATAGAAGATAGCATTGTTGAGAAAAGATATAACATAGGCGAATTTAAGTTATTAAATAAAGCAAATCAATCAGAAGAAGATGATGATTCTTCTGACGAACTTGTAGATAACAGCGAAGACAAATCCTAGTAAAATAGTAGGGGGATTGAAAAAGCAAATTACTTGCAAACAGACGCAGTCTGTGGTAGTATAAACAAGAGAAAAAATATTAAAGGAGATTTTAAACATGGCATACGTTATTGGTGATGATTGCATTAAGTGTGGTTCATGTGCAGAACAATGTCCAGTTTCAGCTATTTCTGAAGGCGATGATAAATACGTTATCGATGCTGATGCTTGCATTTCTTGTGGTTCATGCGCAGAACAATGTCCAGTTTCAACTATTTCAGAAGCTTAGTTGATTAGAATTAGAAATAATTCGCATTTAAGATTTCCTTTATCTAATTTTAGGTAAAGGTTTTCTTTTTTTATATACGCGCAATTAGTTTTAAAAAAAATAAATATATGATATGATTTAAAAAATGCAACTGAGGAAAAAATGAAAAAAGATTTTTTAGGATTAGAAAACGTTTCCAAAGAAGAAATACAAGAGTTATTAGATAGAGCTAAGTTTATGAAGGCTCAAATTAAACAGGGAAACAAAGCACTAGATATATTAAAGGGAAAGAGTATAGTTACTCTTTTTTATGAAAATAGTACTAGAACACGTTGCTCATTTGAAGATGCATGCATGTATCTAGGTGCGAGCGTTTGCAATGTAGAAGTTGGAACTTCAAGTGTGCAAAAGGGAGAATGTTTAGTTGATACAGCTGTTACCTTAGATAAAATGATGACTGACGCAATTATTATTAGACATTCTATGGCGGGGGCTCCTGCAATAATTGCACAGCACACAAACGCATCGGTAATTAATGCAGGGGATGGAATGCATGAGCATCCAACTCAAGCATTATTAGATATGTTCAGTATGGAAGAGAGATTCGGTACGCTTAAAGGATTGACAGTATCTATTATTGGAGACATTAAACATTCTAGAGTTGCAAAAAGTAATATTATTGGCTTATCTAAAATGGGTGCAAAAGTAAAAGTCTATGGACCAAATACATTGATGCCTTGGTCTTTCGATGGATTTGATTGCACTGTGTGTAAATCAATAGACGATGCATTTATTGGTTCAGATGTAGTAATGGGATTGAGAATACAGCTTGAAAGACAAATGAGAGGCTTATTCCCAAGTAATAGTGAGTATACAAGATTTTATGGTATTACTTCAGATAGAATGGCAAAGGCAAATAATGGCGCAGTTGTAATGCATCCAGGACCAGTTAATAGAGGTGTTGAAATTTCCTACGATGTGCTTGATTCAGATATATGCATAAAAGATGAACAAGTAACAAATGGTGTAGCAACAAGAATGGCTCTATTAGAAAGCGTTTGTATTTAGGTAGGTGAGATATGAAGACATTAATTAAAAATGGTATATTCAACGGAAATAAAATAGATTTACTAATTGTAGATAACAAAATTGCAAAACTTCAAGAATCAATAGATGAACAAGTTGACAAAACAATTGATGCAAAAGGCTTAACAATATTGCCTGCATTTGTAGATATGCATACTCATCTTCGCGAGCCAGGATTTGAATATAAAGAAGATATAGAAACAGGATCCAAAGCTGCTGTAGCAGGTGGCTATGCAAGTGTTTGCTGTATGCCAAATACAAAGCCTGTAATAGATAATAAATACATCGTAAGTTATATCATCCATAGGGCTAAAGAAGTTAACCTTGCAAAAGTATATCCAATTGGAGCAATAACAGTAGGCTTAAAAGGTGAAATGATGAGCGAAATGGGTAAACTTAAACAAGCAGGTATTGTTGCTGTTTCTGATGATGGATGCCCAGTTTCAACAGCGCAAATGATGAGACTTGCTTTAGAATATGCAAAAGACTTTGATTTGCCAGTTTTAAGCCATTGTGAAGATAAATCTTTAGTAGATAATGGAGTAGTTAATGAAGGTGCTAATTCTTCTAAAGCTGGACTAAATGGCATCCCAAGTGCAGCAGAAGAAGTAATGGTATCTAGAGAAATAATACTTGCAGGAATGTTAAATACTAAAGTGCATATTTGCCATGTAAGTACAAAAGGAAGTGTTTCTTTAATTAGAGATGCTAAAAAAAGAGGAATAAAAGTAACTTGTGAGACTTGCCCACACTATATATGTGGCACTGACGATTTAATTTTATCTTTCAATGCTAATTCTAAAGTTAATCCACCACTACGAGAAGAGCAAGATAGACAAGCCATAATTGAAGGATTACTTGATGGAACTATTGATGTAATAGCAACAGATCATGCTCCTCATAGTAAGCAAGAAAAGGAAATAGAATATCAATTAGCAGCAAACGGAATCTCTGGACTTGAGAGCGCGTTTGCTCTTTGCTATACAGAACTTGTAAGTAAGGGAAGAATGAGCCTTGAAAAATTATCTTATTTGATGAGCGAGGCTCCAGCAAAGATAATGAATATTCCATGTGGCGAAATTAAAGAAGGTGGACTTGCAGACATTACTCTTGTAGATTTGAATGAAAAATACAAAATAGATTCTAAAAAATTCTTTTCAAAAGGAAAGAACACTCCATTTGATGGATGGGAAGTACAAGGTAGAGTTAAATATACATTTGTTGAAGGCGAATTAAAATACGAGGCGTAGAAATGATAATAGATAAATTAATAGAGAAAATTGAACAAACTAAAAATCCTTCAGTAATAGGACTAGATACTTGTTTTGATTATCTACCTAAAGAAATGCAAGAAAAATGTAACAGTTTAGAAGATGTTTCAAAAGCTATAACTAAGTTTAATTTTGATCTAATAGATACTCTAAAAGACGAAATTCCAGCAGTAAAAGTTCAAGTAGCATATTACGAGATGTATGGTGTAGAAGGCATGAAAGCTTTTAGAGATACAATAAAGTATGCAAGAGATAATGGCTTGATGGTTATTGCCGATGTAAAGAGAAATGATATAGGTTCAACAGCTTCGTGTTATTCAAGAGCATATATTGGCGCAAGCGATATCAATGGTAAAAAGATCACTCCATTTGAAAGTGATTTTATAACGGTTAATGGGTATTTAGGAAGCGATGGAATTTTGCCATTTGTTAAAGACTGTGAGCAAAATGACAAAGGTTTGTTTGTTCTTGTTAAAACATCAAATCCAACTAGTGGAGAATTGCAAGATTTAAATATGGAAAATGGAAAAACATTGTATAATAACATGGCATCGCTAGTAGATAAATGGGGACAAACAACAATTGGAAAATACGGTTATTCTAGTATTGGTGCCGTTGTTGGTGCAACACATAAAGAACAAGCGTTATTAATTAGAAAAGAACATCCACATTTATTCTTCTTGATCCCTGGATATGGAGCTCAAGGAGGTAAAGCGGAAGACTTAGCAGTTTGCTTTGAAAACGGAAAAGGCGGAATTGTTAATTCTTCTCGTGGAATTTTGTGTGCATATAAAAAGCCTGAATACGCAGGATTAGATTATAAACAAGCAGCGTTAAAGGCAGCGATTAATATGAAAAAAGATATAACAAGGTTCATATAATGAAAGATAGAGTAGGAAAGATAGTATATAATAAAAAGCTTCAAGAAGGCATTTATAAAATGGAACTAAAGTTTGATGACTTTGAAAAAGTTATCGGCGGACAATTCATTCACATTCTTTTAAATTCTAAAGAGCACATTTTAAGACGTCCATTCTGCATTTGCGATTTTGATGAGAAAAATAAGAGCATCATTATTTGCTATGCAGTAGTTGGAGATGGAACAAAAGAATTGAGCAAGATGAAAGCTGGCGAAGAAGTAAAAGCTATGTTCCCACTTGGAAATGGGTATATCCCAAAAGAAAATGAAAATAAAATAGTTCTTTTAGGAGGAGGAATGGGTAGTGCGGTTTTGCCTGCTATAGCAAGAGCTTTTCCTGAGAAAGAATTTATTTCATATTTAGGTTTTGCAAATAAGGATAAAGTTGTTTTAGAAGAAGAAATGAATAAGCTATGTTCTTATGTTAAGGTGTCTACAGACGATGGCTCATATAAAGAATCTGGATTTATAACAAATATTTTAAAACAAGATTTAGAAACTCTTAATCCTGATGCAATTGTTGTATGCGGTCCAGAAATCATGTACAAAGTAATTAAGAAAACATTTGCGGATACAAATATACCAATATACGTTTCTCTAGAGCAAAGAATGGGTTGCGGTATTGGTGCTTGCTTAGTTTGTAATTGTAAAATTCAAAGAGATGGCAAACAGGAATATTTAAGAGTATGTAAAGATGGTCCTGTATTTAATTTATCGGAGGTTGTTCTATGAAAAATTCCAAAGTAAATATATGTGGAATAGAATTTAAAAATCCGATAATTACCGCATCGGGAACATTTGGTTTTGGAAAAGAATATGATAAGTTTTATGATATTCAAAATCTTGGAGGTATTTGTACAAAGGGATTAACACTTAATAAAAAAGATGGAAATCCAGCTCCTAGAATAGCAGAAACATATGGTGGTATGATAAATGCTGTAGGATTACAAAATCCTGGAATAGATTATTATTTATCCCATGATGACATAGAACTTGCAAAAAAAGATGTGGTAGTAATTGCTAATGTTGCTGGAGCAACGATAGATGATTATATTGCTATTGCTAAAAAGATTTCAAATAGCAACGCAAAGATGGTTGAGTTAAACATTTCTTGTCCAAATGTAAAAGCTGGAGGTATGGCTTTTGGCGTTAAACCTGAAATGGTTGAAAAAGTGACAAGAGCAGTTAAGGATGTATGTTCAAAACCTGTTATTACAAAGCTTTCGCCAAACGTTTCTAATATTGCAGATAATGCAAGAGCAGCAGAAGCTGGTGGAGCGGATGCGATTTCTTTAATTAACACAATCTCTGCAATGGCAGTAAATTACAAAACTCGTAGACCAATAATTGCAAACAATAATGGTGGAATGAGTGGTCCATGTGTAAAACCTGTGGCTTTAAAGATGGTTTGGGATTGTTATAATGCGGTAAAAATTCCTATTATCGGATTAGGTGGAATTACAAGTTATACAGATGTTTTAGAGTTTATGATTTGTGGAGCTAGTGCAGTTGAAATTGGCACATATAATTTTACAAATCCAATGGGAGCGTATGAGATTGCCAAAGATTTAGACGCATATTTAGAAAGAGAAAACTTAGATATAAATGAAATTATAGGAACATTAATTTTAAATTAACGGAGGTTAGATATGACACAAAATGAAGCATTAGAAATTTATAAAAAGACGGGAGCAGTTTTACATGGTCATTTCAAATTAACATCAGGAAGACATTCTGATACTTATATGCAAAGTGCAAAGATATTTGTTGATACAGATTCTAGCGAAAAATTATGTAAAGCTCTTGCAGAAAAGTTATCTGATATAGAAGTTGATTTAGTTATTTCTCCAGCAATAGGAGGGATATTAATGGGCTATGAAGTTGCTAGACAATTAAAAAAGCCAAATATATTTGCTGAAAGAGAAAATGGTGTAATGACATTGCGTAGAGGATTTACAATTCCAAAAGGAGCTAAAGTATTAGTTGTTGAGGATGTTGTTACAACAGGAGGCTCTGTAAAAGAAGTAATAGAGTTAGTTAAATCTTTAGGCGGAGAAGTTGTAGCAGTTGCATCTATAACAGATAGAAGCAATGGCAAGGTTGATTTTGGTGTTAAATATGTTGCGCTAATAAGTATGGATATAGTTTCTTATGAACCAGAAGAATGTCCATTGTGCAAAGAAGGAAAAATAGAATTAGTAAAACCTGGTTCAAGACAAATATTTAGTAAATAAGGAGCGTGTAATAATGGATCAAATCTCTAGAGTGTATGCAGTTTATAATTCAATCATTCAGCAAATTCCTCACTTTAAACCAAAGGTTGCTATAGTGTGCGGAACAGGGCTTGGAAGTATGGCGGAAAATATTGAATCAATATATTCTATTCCTTTCCAATTAGTAAAGGGAATGCCAAAATCTACTGTGGATGGACATGAGGGAAGATTTGTTTTTGGATATATAGATTCTGTCCCTGTTCTTATAATGCAAGGAAGAATACATTTCTATGAAGGATATAGTGCAGAAGAGGTTGTTATTCCAATACGTGTAATGAAATTACTTGGTGTAGAATGTGTTATATTAACAAATGCGTCAGGTGGAATTACTTACACAAAACCAGGAACAATTATGCTTATTAAAGACCATATCTCTACTTGTGTTCCTTCTCCACTTATAGGAAAAAACTATGACAGCTTTGGAACAAGATTCCCAGATATGAGTGAGGTGTACGATAAAGAATTAATAGAGCTTGCAAAAGACGTTGCTTTATCTAAGAATGTAGAGTTGAAAGAGGGTGTATACATGCAATTTGCTGGACCTCAATATGAAACTCCTGCTGAAATAAAAATGGCAAAAGTACTTGGAGCAGATGCTGTTGGTATGTCTACCGTTATAGAAGCAATTGCTGCAGCTCATGCAGGGATGAAGGTTTTAGGGGTATCTGTTATTTCTAATCCAGCTGCAGGTGTTAGCGAGGAAAAGATAAACCATATAGATGTTCAAAAAACCATAGTAGAAACAGCGGACGTTGTGCTTGACTTAGGTCGCAGTTTTATTAATTCACTAAGCAAGAAAAATAGATGGTAAAGGTAAAGAACAAGAAGGCTTTTATTGGACTAATAGCCATAACTATTGTTGTTGTGGCTGCTGTTGTTTGCGTAATATATTTTGTAGATAAATATATGGATGTTGAATTAGAGCAGATTTCTATTAATCAAGAAGCTCAAAATGATGAATATTCATTTAAAGTTTTAAATCTTCAAAAAGAAGATACAAGTGAAAAAACAATTATAAGAGTTGACATTGTAATTGAAGCTAAAAAATCTTTAAAGTTAAAAGAATCGGATTTTAAAGTAAATGGGGCAGTACCAATTTCAAGCGAAAATTTTTCAAGTTCATTAGGTAAAAATGAAAAAGCAGAATTTAGTTTATACTATGAAATTGAATCTGAGCAATTACAATTTTTAGAATATGACAAATATAAAGTTGCCTTAGGCAACATAATGTAAGGAGATTTATGATACAAGTAACAGACGTATTTTTGCAATTTGGCGGAAGAAAACTATTTGAGGATGTTAATTTAAAGTTTACTGAAGGAAATTGCTATGGAATCATCGGGGCAAACGGTGCCGGAAAGTCCACATTTTTAAAAATATTATCAGGACAATTAGAACCAACAAGAGGAACAGTTTCTGTAGGAAAGAATGAAAGAATTAGTGTTTTGAATCAAAACCACAATGCTTTTGACGATTGTACAGTAATGAGAACTGTTTTGCTTGGTTATAAAAAGCTTGTAGATATTATGGATGAAAAAGACGCCATTTACATGAAGGAAGATTTTTCTGATGAAGACGGAATTCGTGCTGGTGAACTTGAAAACGAATTTAGTGAGCTTGGAGGATGGGAAGCAGAAAGTGATGCCGCATCGTTGTTAAACGAATTAGGCTTTGGTGATGAATATCATGATAAATTAATGAGTGAACTTGATGGTAAGCAAAAAGTAAAGATATTGCTTGCTCAAGCGTTGTTTGGAAATCCAGATATTTTAATTCTAGACGAGCCTACAAACGATTTAGATGCAAAGACAATTATGTGGCTTGAGAAATTCTTAATGGAGTTTAAAAACACTTTAATTATTGTTTCCCACAATAGACACTTTTTAAATAAAGTTTGTACACATATTTGCGATGTAGATTACGGCAAGATAAACATGTATGTTGGTAACTATGATTTCTGGTATGAAACAAACCAATTATTGGCAAGACAAGCAAAAGAAGCAAATAAAAAAGCTGAAGCAAGAGCAAAAGAATTACAAGAGTTTATTCAACGTTTCTCTGCTAACGCATCAAAGGCTAAGCAAGCAACAGCTAGAAAGAAAGAACTTGAAAAGTTGAAATTAGAAGATATAAAACCATCATTGAGAAAATATCCATATATTAATTTTGAATTCACTCAAGAGATTGGAAGAGAGATTCTTGTTGTAGAAAATTTGACAAAGAAAGGTTATTTTGAAAATGTTTCATTTACTGTTCAAAAAGATGAAAAAATTGCCTTTTTATCTGATAAGGCAACAACTATTTCTATGTTATTTGAAATACTTATGGGTAATCAAGAGGCAGATTCAGGAACAATTACATGGGGAAAGACGATAACTCAATCGTATGTTCCACAAAACTTTGATAGTTATTTTGATGGGGTTCATAAATCTTTAGTAAAATGGATTGATCAATATTCTAAAGACCATACAGAAACATATTTAAGAGGCTGGCTAGGAAGAATGCTTTTCTCTGGAGAAGAATCTCAAAAGGAAGCATGTGTACTAAGTGGAGGAGAAAAAGTTAGATGTATGATGGCAAGAGCTATGCTTACAGGAGGAAACTTCTTAATACTTGATGAACCTACTAACCACTTAGATCTAGAAGCTATAACTTCTTTAAATAAAGGCATGATAAATTATAAGGGAAATATACTATTTGCATCTCATGACCAAGAATTAATGCAAACTGTAGCAAATAGAATTATAGAAATTAATGGCACAAAGACATTTGATAAGTTAACAACTTATGAAGAATATCTAGATATGCAATAAAATTTATCTAACTTTATTAAAATTTCTATAAAAATTGTATAAAAATTGTAAAAAAAATATTAAAAATGTGACAAAAATTGCCAAAAATAAAATTTTCGCAACATTTTGTTGCAAAAATGCTAAAAAGTGTTGACAATACTTTTTTTTAGATTTATACTTATCGTGTAAAAAATAAATAGCTCATAATTTTCCCCCTTATCATATAATTTGAGAGAGAGTTGCTATAATGGCAACTCTCTTTCTTTTAATTGATCTTGTAAACTTTGAAAATTACTTGCTTTCTTGGCTATTTCTTTCAGAAGCATTTTGCTTTTGATTTTTACAAGAACTTTGTTTTTGTTCTTTCTTATTGTTCATAAGATCCTCCTTTTTGATTGTATGATTATTATTTACAAATAGTTGCATTTTATTCTTTTTGTCCATAAATTTTTTTTTGAAAAATTACAAAAAAATACTAATTTTTGCAACAAAATGCAAAAATTCGTTGCAAAATAGACTATTTTACCAAAAACGGTACATTTTTTGACTATACATTGACTATCAAAAATAAATTGGAATATAATGTTTAAGGACGTAATATTTTAATTATAAAATATTTAACGATTTATGTATTCATGAGGTGATAAAATGGGTTGGTTAAAAGAACAATTTAGAAAAGTTATTGAATGGAAAGATCAAGATGAGAATGTCATTGTGTATAGATTTCCATTAGAAGACAGACGTGAAATTATGAATAAATCTGTTCTTGTTGTTAATCCTGGTCAAAAAGCTATATTTGTTCAAGAAGGACAAATTGCGGATGTTTTTTCTCCTGGAACATATAAATTGGACGATATTAAAAATCTTCCTATTTTAACAACGTTATATAACTGGAAATATTTATGGGAAAGTCCATATAAAGGACAAATATATTTTATTTCTACAAAACAGTTTTTAAATAGAAATTGGGGCACTTCCAATCCAATTATAATGAGAGACCAAGATTTTGGTATGGTTAGAGTAAGAGGCTTTGGTACTTATTCTTTCAGTGTTGGAGATCCAACAAGTTCTATGGAAGAGTTATGTGGAGCACAAGGTATTTTGACTATTTCTAAAGTTGATGACTATTTTAGAAAGGTTATTACATCTACTTTATCTAACGTTATAGCTGAGTCTGAGATTCCAGCATTAGATTTGTCTATGCATTATGAGGAATTAGCTGATGCAGCAAGAGCAAGATTAAAAAATGATTTTGCTGAAATTGGTATTAAGCTTAATTCTTTATATATTGAAAATCTATCATTGCCAGAAGATGTTGAGAAGATGATGGATAAGAGAACAAATGTTGGAGTTATGAACGGGGCAATGCAAGGCTATGCTCAAATGGAATCTATTGAGGCTATGAAAGACGCAGCAAAGAATGGTCAATCTATGAGTGGAATGGGAATTTCTCTAGGCGCTGGACTTGGACTTGGAAAAATGTATGCGGATAATATGTCTCAGGCTTTAAGCAGCGATGCTGATTCTAAGGTTTGTCCTGAATGTAATTCAAAAAACAAAAAGACAGCAAAGTTCTGCACAGAATGTGGTTATAAATTTGTAGCAACAGAAAGGGTTTGCCCAGAGTGTGGTGCAAAGGTTCCAGGAAAGGGTAAATTCTGCCCTGAATGCGGCGCTAAGATTTAATAAAATATGCCAGAAAATGACGGTAAAAAAGAATTAAAAGGTAAAATTTATAAATGCGAGAATTGTGGTAGCATTCTTGTTTTTGATCCTGAAAGTCAAAAGTTAAAGTGCGGACATTGTGCATCTTTATTTGATTTACAATCAATTAAAAAAGCAATGGAATTGACTTATACTAGTTTTAGTGAAAAAGAGTATGAGCCATGGGGTGAGGCTAAATCTTACAAGTGTAGAAGTTGCGGTGCAGTAGTTGATTTTTTAGAGTATGAAACGGCGTCAAAATGTTCATTTTGTGGTGCGTCAAACATCGCTATGATTGATGATATTCCAGGATTAAAGCCTAATGCTATTTTACCTTTTGCTATTCCAAGAAATAAACTTGAAGAATATTATGCTAAATGGATGAAGTCAAAAAAGATGGCACCAAGCAAATTGAAGGATTTGTCAAGAAAAATGGATACAAGTGGTGTCTATGTTCCAATATTTACTTTTGATACATCTACTTCATCTTCCTATTCTATTAAGTATGGAATAACAAGATCAAAAACGGTAGGCTCGGGAAAAAATAGAAGAGTCGTTACATATACAGAATGGTATTATGACACAGGATTTATAAATTTAGATTTTGATGATATACAAATTGAAGCTTCGCAAAAGATTTCTCAAAAAGATTTATCTAAACTTGGATATTTTGATACAGAAAATTCTTTAGAATATAATTCACAATATATTTCAGGTTTTAATTCTGAAAGATATTCAAAAAGTCTAGATGATAGTTGGGATGATGCAAAAAAAGAAGCAGACGGAACAATAAGACAAAGGATACTAAGTAGATATCATTATGATACTTTAGGATATTTAAATGTATCTACGAATTATTCTAATATAAAATATAAATATGTATTAGTTCCTGTTTGGATAATACATTATAAATATAAGAAAAAAATTTATCCATGTATATTAAATGGTAGAACGGGAAAAGGTGTAGGTAAGGCACCGGTATCTCCATTTAAAGCCACAGGATTAGGACTTGCAATTGCGGCAGTATGTGCGTTTATAATATATATGGTATATAAATATTTTATAGGATAATAATATAAATACGGAGGATATAACGATGCAAGAAATTACAAAGGATATGTTAATTGGCGATGCTATACAAATAGGAAATTCAGATGCTATTGCTGAAACTTTATTATCTATAGGAATGCACTGTTTTGGATGCGCTATAGCAAGAGGCGAAACAATAGAAATGGCTGCAGAAGTTCATGGAGTAGATGTAGACGAACTTGTTAAAAAACTAAATGAAGCAGCAAGAAGCTAATTAAAAACATAAAAACAATAAAATGATCTCTCGATGAAAATGCGAGAGATTTTTTTAAAATTTAGGGAAAAAAGAAAAAAAATAATAATTTTACATAAATTTTACAATTTCAATTTGACTAAAAAATACACGTTATATTATTATAAACGAGCGCTGACGAAAAGGGATGAAGCGGGAGGTTACTGAAAAACAGAGAACTTTCGTGGACAAGAGTCCGACAATCGGGCGACTAACTGTGGCTTTTGGGCCATTTTTAAAAAAGTCAGAGCGAAACACACGGATGCGTGAATACAAAATTAAGTTAGGAAAGGAGATGCAAACTATGGCAGGACAAACAAAAGTAAGAATCAAATTAAGAGCTTATGATCACAATTTAATCGATTTAGCTGCTGAAAAGATTGTTGAAACAGTAAAGAGAAGTGGAGTACAAGTATCAGGACCTATTCCACTACCAACAGAAAAAGAAATTATTACAATTTTAAGAGCTGTTCACAAAGATAAAGATAGCAGAGAACAATTTGAGTTAAGAACTCATAAGAGAATTATTGATATTTACAATCCTACAAAGAAGACAATCGATGCATTAATGCAAGTAGATGTTCCAGCTGGTGTAGATATCAGAATTAAATTATAATTGACAACAATCGTTGGGAAACCAACAAGAATAAATTAGGAGGGTGAACTTTATCTATGAATAAAGCAATCATTGGAAAGAAATTAGGAATGAGTCAAATCTTTACCGCAGATGGTATTGTTATTCCAGTAACAGTTGTAGAAGCTGGTCCATGTCCAGTTGTACAAAAGAAGACTCAAGAGAAAGATGGTTATGACGCTTTACAAGTAGCATTTGGTGATGCTAAGGAAAAGAACGTTACAAAACCATTAATGGGAAAATTCAAAAAGGCTGGCATTGCTCCAAAGAAAGTTTTGAAAGAAATTAAAGTGGACAATGTTGAATCTTATGAATTAGGTCAAGTAATCGATTGCAGCGTATTTGCAGAAGGAGATCTTGTTGATGTTATCGGTACATCTAAAGGTCATGGATTTACAGGCGCTGTAAAGAGATGGAACCATCATATTGGACCAAAGGCACACGGCTCTGGTTACCATAGAGGTGTTGGTTCTATGAGTGCAAACTCTTCTCCATCTAGAGTTTTCAAGAACAAGAAAATGGCAGGTCATTGGGGAAATGAAAGAGTTACTGTACAAAATCTAACTGTTGCAAGAGTCGATGCAGCACGTAATTTACTATTAATTAAGGGTGCAGTTCCTGGAGCTAAGGGCGGCATCGTTGTTATTAGAACAGCTGTAAAGGCTTAAGAGGTGACTTATGAATATTGATGTATTTGATATGAATGGTAAAAACTTAAATAAGCCATTAGAATTAAGCGATGCTGTATTCGGACAAGAATATAACGAAGCTTTAATTCACCAAGTAGTAGTTGCTCAACTTGCTAATAAAAGACAAGGAACAAAGAGCACTCTTACAAGAACAGAAGTAAGCGGCGGCGGAAAGAAACCTTGGAGACAAAAGGGTACTGGTCGTGCTAGACAAGGAAGCATTCGTGCTCCACAATGGACAGGTGGTGGCGTTGTATTTGCACCAAAGCCAAGAGATTTTAGCCAAAAGATCAACAAGAAGATGAGAATCGCTGCTACAAAGAGCGCTTTATCTGCTAAAATCGCTGATTCAAATATGATAGTTTTAAATGAATTAGTACTTGCTGAAGCAAAAACTAAAATCGTTGCAAATATGTTAAAGAATTTAAACGTTAAAGAAAGAGCTTTAGTTGTTATTGCTAATGACGACAAATCAGTTCAAATCGCTAGTAACAATATCGCAAATGTAACTGTTACTACTGCAGATTTATTAAACGTTTATGATTTGGCTGCTAATACAAAGTGTATTATGACTGTTGATGCCATCAAGATGCTTGAAAAGAAACTTGAGGAGGTAAATGCATAATGAAAAACTTTGACATTATTATTAGCCCAATTTTAACAGAAAAGAGTTATGACGGAATTGCAACTAAGAAATATACATTCAAGGTTGCTAAGAAGGCTACTAAGACTCAAATTAAAACAGCTGTTGAAGACATTTTCGGAGTTAAAGTTGCTAAAGTTAACACAGTTAACGTAAACGGCAAAAAGAAGAGAATGGGCAGATCAGAAGGATATACATCTGATTACAAGAAAGCTGTTGTATTCCTTACAGAAGATAGTAAGGCAATCGAGTTCTTTGAGAGCTTAGCGTAGGAGGATATAGAAATGGCTATAAAAAGATATAAACCTACTTCACCTGCTCGTCGTTTTATGACAGTTTCTACTTTTAGCGAAATCACAAAGACAACTCCAGAAAAGAGTCTTTTAGATACAGTTAAAAGAACAGGCGGAAGAAACAACTCAGGTAAAATCACTGTAAGACATATCGGTGGTGGAAATAGAATTAAATATAGAATCATCGACTTTAAGCGTAATAAAGACGGAATTCCAGCTACTGTTGCTTCAATCGAATATGATCCAAACAGAAGTGCAAATATCGCTTTATTAAACTATGCCGATGGCGAAAAGAGATATATCTTAGCTCCAATCGGATTACAAGTTGGAGATAAGGTTATGAGCGGAAAAGATGCTGATATTAAAGTTGGTAACGCTCTTCCTTTTGAAAATATTCCAGTTGGTACTATGGTACACAATGTAGAAATGAATATTGGTAAAGGTGGCCAATTAGTTAGAGCAGCTGGTGAAGCAGCTCAATTGATGGCTAAAGAAGGAAAATACGCTACTTTAAGATTGCCAAGCGGAGAAATGAGATATGTTCCTATTACTTGCAAGGCTACAATCGGTCAAGTAGGTAACGTTGATCACGAAATCGTATCTCTTGGTAAAGCTGGTAGAAAGCGTCATATGGGCGTTAAACCTACTGTTCGTGGTGTTGTTATGAACCCATGCGATCACCCACACGGTGGTGGTGAAGGTAAGTCTCCAGTTGGTATGCCAAGCCCAGTTACTCCATGGGGTAAACCAGCTCTTGGTCATAAGACAAGAAACAAGAGAAAGAGTAACAAGATGATTATTAAGCGTGTTAACTAGGAGGACGTAAGATGAGCAGATCATTAAAGAAAGGACCTTTCTGTGAAGAAAGATTATTAAAAAGAATAAAAGAAATGAATGAACAAAATACTAAGAAAACAGTTAAAACTTGGTCAAGATCTTCTACTATTTATCCTGATATGATTGGTCATACAATCGCTGTTCATGATGGTAGAAAACATGTTCCTGTATATATTACAGACGAAATGGTTGGCTGTAAGCTTGGTGAATTTGCACCTACACGTACTTTCAAAGGCCATGCCGGCGAAAAGACAACAGGTGGAAAATAATATCGGAGGTAAATACTAATGGCTACAAGAATTAGAGAAAAAGCTATTGCAAGACACGAAAGCGCAGATAAGCGTCCAAGTGCTACTGCAAAATATGTAAGAATATCTCCAGATAAGGTTCGTATTGTTCTTGACGTTATCAGAGGTCAAAAATATACAGATGCTCTAGCAATCTTAAAAAATACACCAAAGGTTGCTACAGAACAACTTATTAAGGTTCTAAATTCAGCTGCAGCTAATGCAGAAAACAATTTAGGATTGAACAAAAACGATTTATACGTTGCTGAATGTTTTGCTAATGCTGGCCCAATTCTTAAGAGAATGAGAGCAAGAGCTAAAGGAAGCGGCGCAAGAATCAATAAGCGTACAAGCCACATCACTATCATCCTTGATGTAGTGGCTGACTAATCGGAGGTAACATATGGGACAAAAAGTTAACCCAACTGGATTAAGAATTGGTGTTGTTAAAGAATGGAATACAACTTGGTATGCAGATAAAAAGAGTTTTTCTAAATGCTTAGTAGAAGATAACAAGATTAGAAAAACAATCAAAACTAAGTATTATGATTTTTCTATCTCTTCAATCAAGATTGAAAGAAAGATTTCTTCAACAGCAAATAATGATTATAGTATCAAGGTTATCATCTATACTTCTAAATCAGGTGCAATGATTGGAGAAAATGGTGTAGGTGCTCAAAACCTAGAAAAAGAATTAAAGAAAATCGTTCCTAACAAATCAATCTCTGTAGAAATTCTACAAGTTAATAAGGTTGATACTGATGCTCAATTAGTTGCAGAATCAATTGCTGCTCAACTAGAAAAGAGAGTTCAATTCCGTCGTGCTATGAAACAAAGCATTAGCAAGGCAATGAAGGCTGGAGCAAAGGGTGTTAAGACAATGGTTTCTGGTCGTTTAGATGGAGCAGAAATTGCTAGATCTGAAAGTTATCATGAAGGTTCAATTCCTTTACAAACACTTAGAGCTGATATCGATTATGGATTTGCTGAAGCAAATACAACTTTCGGTAAAATCGGTGTTAAAGTTTGGATTTACAAGGGAGAAAAGCTTGGTAAGTTCACAACTGTAAAGGCTGATAAAGGAGGTAACGTATAATGTTAATGCCTAAAAGAGTAAAGAGACGTCGTGTCTTCCGTGGAAGAATGAAGGGACATGCTAACAAGGGTAACAAAATCGCTTACGGCGAATACGGTCTTGTAGCATTAGAGTCAAGCTGGATTTCATCAAATCAAATCGAAGCTGCCCGTATTGCGATGACTCGTTATATTAAGAGAGGTGGCCAAGTATGGATAGACATTTTCCCTCATAAGCCAATCACAAAGAAGCCTGCTGAAACAAGAATGGGTTCTGGTAAGGGTAGTGTTGAATACTGGGTTGCAGTTGTAAAACCAGGTAGAGTAATGTTCGAAATGGCTGGTATTCCAGAAGAAACAGCACGTGAAGCATTAAGACTTGCAGCAAATAAACTTCCAGTTAAATGTAAGTTTATTAGAAAATCAGATGAGGTAAATAGCGATGAAAACAAGTAATTTTTTCGAAATGACAAATGAAGAATTAAAGATCAAGTTAACTTCTTTAAAAGAAGAGCTATTTAATCTTCGTTTTCAAAATAAAGCAGGTCAATTAGAAAATCCAATGAGACTTGCTGTTTGCAAAAAAGATATTGCAAAAGTAAATACAATTATTCGTCAAAGAGAGCTTGGCATTTCTAAAGAGCCAGCTAAAAAAGCAGCTAAGAAGGCTAAGTAAGGAGGAGCACGATCATGGAAAGAAATCTAAGAAAGAGCAGAACTGGTCTAGTTGTTAGTGACAAAATGGACAAAACAGTTGTAGTAGAAATCAGAGAGCGTGTTAAACATCCTCTTTATGGAAAGATTGTTACAAAGACAAAGAAGTTCAAAGCTCATGATGAAGCAAATGAATGCGGAATTGGCGATACAGTACGTATTGCAGAAACAAGACCTCTAAGCAAAGATAAATGCTGGAGAGTTGTAGAAATTATTGAAAAGGCTAAGTAGGAGGAACACACAATGATACAAGCAGAATCAAGACTTACTGTTGCAGATAATTCTGGTGCTAAAGAATTAAAATGTATTAGAGTGATGGGTGGTTCTTTCAGAAGAAGTGGTAACATCGGTGATGTTATTGTTGCTGCTGTAGAATCAGCTATTCCTGGTGGCGTTGTTAAGAAAGGCGATGTTGTTAAAGCTGTTATAGTTAGAACAACTATGGGCGTATCAAGAGCTGATGGTTCTCATATCAGATTCGATGATAATGCAGCTGTAATTATTGACAACCAAAAGCAACCTAAAGGTACTCGTATTTTTGGGCCTATCGCAAGAGAACTAAGAGATAAAGATTACATGAAGATTATCTCATTAGCTCCAGAAGTTATATAGGAGGAGAAGGTATGAATATCAAGAAAGGTGACACAGTAAAAATTATCGCTGGAAATGATAATGGTAAAATTGGAACAGTTATATCTGTAGATCCATCTAATAATAAAATTGTTGTACAAGGACAAGGAATAACAATGGCTAAACATTTTGTAAAGCCACGTAACGCTCAAGAAAAGGGTGGTATCGTTGAAAAGGAAAGACCTATCGATGCTTCAAATGCTAAGGTAGTTTGTCCAGCTTGCAACAAGGCAACTAAAGTTGCTCATAAAGAAGTAGATGGAAAGAAAATTAGAGTATGTAAACTTTGCGGTGCTTCTCTAGAAGAAAAAGCAGCTCCTAAGAAGGCAGCAAAGAAAACAGCAACTAAAAAGACAGCTACAAAGAAAGTAGAAAAAACAGAACAAGCAGAATAATGGAGGAATGAATAAATGGCAGACAGAGTTTATAGAACAGTAGAACTTTACAAGAACACAGCCGTTCCTGCATTAATGGAAAAGTTCAACTATAAAAACATCAATGAAGTTCCTAAGATTGATAAAATCATTCTTAATATGAGACTTGGTGATGTTAAAGATAATAGTAAGAGCTTACAATTGGCTGTAGAAGAACTTAAGGCTATCGCTGGTCAAGCCCCAATTCAAACAAAGGCAAAAAACAGCGTTGCTACATTTAAGTTAAGAGAAGGCATGGTAATCGGTGCTAAAGTTACATTACGTGGAAAGAAAATGTATGATTTCTACGATAAGTTAGTATCAATTGCATTACCACGTGTTAGAGATTTTAAGGGTGTTTCTGATAAATCTTTCGATGGTCGTGGAAACTATGCTTTAGGAATTAAAGAACAAATTATCTTCCCTGAAATTCAATACGATAAAGTTGAGAAAGTTAGAGGATTTGATGTTTGTATAGTAACAACTGCAAAAACAGATGAAGAGGCAAAGGCTTTATTAGCTTTACTAGGAATGCCTTTTGCAAAGTAATAGGAGATTAGAAAAATGGCAAGAAAAGCAATGATTAATAAGCAACAAAAAGCTCCAAAGTTTTCAACAAGAGCATACACAAGATGCCAAATTTGTGGAAGACCACACGCTGTTTTACAAAAATATGGAATTTGCAGAATTTGTTTCAGAGAATTAGCTTATAAAGGCGAAATCCCTGGAGTAAAGAAGGCAAGTTGGTAGGAGGATATAGAAATGACAGATCCAATAGCAGATATGTTGACTCGTATTCGTAATGCCTTAGTAGCTAAGCATGACGAAGTTGAGATGCCATCTTCAAAGATGAAAAATGCAATCGCACAAATCTTACTTGAAGAAGGATATATTGAAGGAACTAAGATTGTTGATAATAATTTGGTTATTACATTAAAGTATGGACCAAAGAATGAAAGCGTAATTACAAATATTAAGCGTATTTCTAAGCCAGGTCTTAGAGTTTATGCTAATACAGAAAATATGCCTGTTGTTTTAGGTGGAATGGGAATCGCTATTTTATCTACAAATAAAGGTGTAATGACAAATAAGAAAGCTTTAGCCAACAAAGTCGGCGGCGAAGTTTTAGCTTACGTTTGGTAATAGGAGGGTAGATATTTATGTCAAGAATTGGAAGAATGCCTATCCAACTTCCAGCAGGAGTTGAAGTTAAAGTTAGCGCAGATAATGTTGTAACAGTAAAGGGACCTAAGGGCGAACTTTCAAGAGAAGTTGCTCCAGTTATTACTGTAAAAGTAGAAAATAATCATGTCATTTGTACACGTGCAAACGATGAAGCTGATGTAAAAGCTAAGCATGGTCTTTACAGAAAATTGATCGCAAACATGGTTGAAGGTGTTACAAAAGGTTACGAAAAGACTCTTGTTGTTAACGGTGTTGGTTACAAAACATCTAAACAAGGAGATAAAGTTATCCTTGAAGTTGGTTATTCTCATAATGTACCACTTGAACCAGTTCCAGGTATTACTTATGAATGCCCAAGCCCAACAGAAGTAACTGTTAAGGGAATTGATAAAGAATTAGTTGGTCAAGTAGCTGCCAATATTAGAGCAATCAGAAAGACAGAACCTTACCATGCATATGGTATTTCATATAAGGGTGAAGTTATTGTTCGTAAAGAAGGCAAGAAAGGCGGCAAAGGTAAGAAATAAGGAGTGAGATAAGATATTATGATTACTAAAATTAATAAGAATGCAATTAGACAAAAGAGACATCTTAGAGTAAGAAATAAGATTTCTGGTACTGCAGAAAGACCTCGTTTCAATGTTTACAGAAGCACAAATAATATTTCTGTTCAAATCATTGATGACGTTAAGGCTGTTACATTAGTATCTTGTTCAACTTTAGACAAAGATATGGTAGCTAAAGTTAAGGATTTAACTAAAACTGAAGCTGCTAAGATCGTTGGAGAAACAGCAGCAAAGAAAGCTTTAGCAGCAGGAATTGAGGAAGTTGTTTTCGACAGAGGCGGATATTTATACACAGGTCGTGTATTAGCTGTTTCTGAGGGTGCCAGAGAAGCTGGCTTGAAATTCTAGGAGGTTTCTTAAGATGGCAAGAGAAAAAAAGTTTCAAAAGAATGAAGAAAATGAATTACTAAATAAATTAGTATGTGTAAACCGTGTTTCTAAAACAGTTAAGGGTGGTAGAACAATGAAATTCGCTGCACTAATTGTTGTAGGAGACGGAAAAGGTACAGTTGGTATCGGTATGGGTAAAGCAGGAGAAGTTCCAGATGCTATTCGTAAAGCAACTGCAGCTGCAAAGAACAACATGAAGAAGATTGCTCTAGTTGGAACAACTATTCCTCATGAAATTGAAGGTGCTTTTGGCGCTGGTAAAGTTCGTTTAATGCCTGCAACAGAAGGTACTGGAGTTATCGCAGGTGGTCCTGTTCGTTTGATTCTAGAAGTAGCTGGAATTAAAGATATTCGTACAAAGTCTATCGGAAGCAATAACCCAATCAACTGTGTAAAAGCTACATTTGACGGATTATGCCGTTTAAGAACAATTGAAGAAATCGCTGCTTTACGTGGTAAGACAGTTGAAGAAATCAAGGCATAAGGAGGCTATCATGTTAAAAGTAACGTTAGTAAAAAGTACAATTGCTTGTACAAAAAAACAAAAGGATACAGTTGCTGCACTTGGATTAAAAAAGCCTGGTGATAGCAATACAATTCCAGACAATGCTTGCAGCTTAGGAATGATCAAAGTGGTTTCTCATATGATCAAAGTTGAAAAAGCTTAATAGGAGGACTTGATAATGAAATTAGAAACTATGGCTCCAGCTGAAGGAGCAAGAACAAGTTCAAAAAGATTAGGAAGAGGAATTGGATCAGGATTAGGAAAGACTTCAGGTAAAGGTCATAAGGGTCAATGGGCTCGTAGTGGCGGTGGAGTTAGACCTGGTTTTGAAGGTGGACAAATGCCACTTATCAGACGTCTTCCAAAGCGTGGATTTACAAACGCTAAGTTTACAAAACAATATACAATTGTAAACATCAGTGATTTAGAAAAATTTGAAAATGGTGTAGAAGTTACTCCAGAAATCTTATACAATGCAGGAATCATTAGTAAGATTGAAGAGTACGGTGTTAAGGTTCTAGGAGATGGAGAATTAACAAAGAAGTTGGTTGTAAAAGCTAACAAGTTTACTAAGTCAGCTGTAGAAAAAATTGAAAAAGCAGGTGGCAAAGCAGAGGTGCTATAATGTGGCAAAGAATTGTTAATGCTTTAAGCGATAAGGAAATTAGAAGACGCTTTTTCTTCTCACTAGCTATGTTGCTAGTGTTTAGATTAGGTTGCTATATTCCAATTCCTGGTATTAATTATGATTCTATTGAAAGCGCTTTAGCTGATAACTCATTGCTTACACTTATGAGTATGATGAGTGGTGGATCATTACAATACGGAACATTATTTGCTTTAGGCGTATTACCATTTATTAACAGTTACATCATCATGCAGTTGTTAACATTAATCATTCCGGCATTGGATAGATTATCTAAACAAGGCGATGATGGACGTGAAAAAGTAACTGTTATTACTCGTTATGTGGCCCTTGGCTTAGCATTAATTCAAGGTATAGGAATTGTTGTAACTTATAACAATGCTGGTCTTCTTGAATCAAATATCGTAGGCGAGAATTCCGTTTGGTTTACAGGTATTATTGTAATTATTGCATTAATGGCTGGTTCATGTTTCGTAATGTGGTTAAGTGAAAGAATAACTGAATACGGAATTACAAACGGAACAAGTTTAATAATCTTTATCGGTATCGTGTCTACATTTGGACAAGGATTGATCAACGCATTTAAACAAGTTGGTGAAAATGCAACATATATTTGGAACATTTTTGGATATTTATTAATAGTTATTGCTCTATTTGCCCTAATCGTATTTATGGATGGCGGTGAGAGAAGAATAAGAGTAAATTATGCGAAAATGGTAAAGGGAAATAAGATGTATGGTGGACAATCTACTTACATCCCAATGAAAATAACATCAGGCGGTGTTATGCCAATCATCTTTGCTTCTGCATTTATGATGTTCCCACAAATGATCGTTTCATTTATTGATTCATCAAGCCCACTTTATACATTCTACTTCACATATTTATATGCTAGTGGAACATGGACTGGAAACTTCTGGGTTGGAAATCTTGTTTACTATCTATTTATGTTTATATTCGTAGTATTCTTCTCATATTTCTACTCACAAATTCAATTCAATCCACAAGATGTTGCTCGTAACTTGCAACAATATGGTGGAACCGTTCAAGGTGTTAGAAGTGGTAAGCCAACAGCTGAATACTTAGCAAAGATAAATAATCGTATCGTTCTATTTGGAGCATTATTCCTAGCATTTATAGCAATCATTCCAGCATTAGCATTCAATGCTATTGGTAAGGAAATCGGATTAAGCAACGCTTTCTCCGCTACAGGAATGTTGATTGTCGTATCTGTTGCTTTGGAATTAGATAAGGCTCTAGAACAACAATATATGTCTAAGCATTATAAAGGATTCTTAAAATAATGGATAAGTTAAGTATGATTTTTCTAGGCGCACCAGGCGCAGGAAAAGGAACACAAGCAACAAAGATTTGTGAAAAGTATAATTTGCCTCATATATCTACAGGAGATATATTGAGGGCAAATATAAAGGCTGGTACACCTTTAGGACTACAAGCAAAAGCTATCATCGATAAAGGACAACTTGTTTCAGATGAAATTGTAATTGGATTAATTAAAGATAGACTTCAAGAAGATGATTGCAAAAATGGTTATCTACTTGATGGATTCCCAAGAACAATTGAACAAGCAAAAGCTTTAGATTCATTCGAAAAAATTAAAATGGCAATTAACATTGCGGTTAATGAGGATGAAGTAGTAGATAGAATAGCTGGTAGAAGAATGTGCGTTTGCGGTGAAAGTTATCATATCTCTACATATAGCAGTGATACATGCGCAAAGTGTGGACAAAAGTTATATCAAAGAGAAGATGACAAGCCACAAACAGTTAAATCAAGACTAGAGGTTTATAACAAACAAACAGCTCCATTAATTGAATATTATTCAAACAAAGGAATTTTATATACAGTTGATGGAAGTCAAGATATCAAGGACGTCTATAATAGCATAGTGAAGGTTATTGATGATAACAATTAAAAGTTCAGAAGAGATTGAATTAATGCGCAAAGCAAATCAAATTGATAGAGATTGTTTGCTTATGTTGCAAGATCATATCAAACCTGGAATCTCAACTAAAAAATTAGACGAACTTGCATATGACTATATAGTAAAATGTAATGCAAAACCATCTTTCTTAGGATATAGCGGTTTCCCAGCTTCAATTTGTACATCAGTTAATGAACAAGTTGTACATGGAATCCCATCTAAGAAAGTAATCCTTGAAGAAGGCGATATTATTTCAATTGATTGTGGAACAATTTACAAAGGTTGGAATGGAGATGCAGCAAGAACTTTTGCAGTAGGCAAAATCTCTGCGGAAAAACAACAATTAATAGATGTAACGCAACAAAGTTTCTTTGAGGGAGTAAAAATATTGAAAGCAGGAGTAAGATTGGGCGATTTAGGACATGCAATTCAATCTTATGCAGAAAGCTTTGGATATGGAGTAGTGAGGGATTTAGTTGGACACGGCATAGGAAAAGATATGCATGAAGATCCAGCAGTTCCAAATTACGGAAAACCTGGTTTTGGTTATAGATTAAGAAATAACATGACCATAGCTATAGAACCAATGATTAATATGGGAACTTACAAAGTGTTCCAATTAGAAGATGGTTGGACAATAGTAACACAAGATGATAAACCATCAGCTCATTATGAAAATACTGTTTTAATAACAGAAGAGGGATATGAGATCTTATCATTATAATATGTTTAATATTGGCGATATAGTAAAATCTAAAAAAGGTCATGACGCAAAAAGATACTATATAGTAATAAAAAACAATATAGTTGAAGCTGGTTCAAGTTATGTTTTACTTAGTGATGGATGTATAAAAAAACTTGAAAACTTAAAGAAAAAGAATATAAAACATCTATTACTTGTAGAATCAAATAATGAACTAGCAGAAAAAATTAGCAATAAAGATATTTCAAACAAAGAAATATCTGATGTAATAAAAACTTTGATTGGAGGTATCAATGTCTAAAGAAGATGTAATCGAAGCAGAAGGCACAGTAGTTGAAGTGTTGCCTAATACAACATTTAAAGTTAAGTTAACAAATAATGCAGTTATCGTAGCATACTTGTCAGGAAAGCTAAGAAAAAACTACATCAAGATCGTAGAAGGAGATGCTGTCAAAGTAGAACTTAGCCCATATGATTTAACTAAAGGAAGAATTACATGGCGTAATAAGAACTAAGTGGAGGATACAATAATGAAAGTAAGACCATCAGTAAAACCAATTTGTGATAAATGTAAGGTAATCAAAAGAAACGGAAAAGTAATGGTTATCTGTTCAAAATACAAAAAACATAAACAAGTACAAGGTTAATAGAAATTTTCCAATATGACATTCATATAGTCATGTTGGATAAATTTTGTTATTTATATATAGCAAAATGTTTGCCAAGTGCTTAATTTGAATGTTATAATTTGTTGGTTATAATGACAATAATCGCAATTTTTGGTGCGGCAAAGAATTATCTCATTCCAAATTTTACAGATAATTTAATACCAAATAGCGAAAAAACATATAAAAAAATATTAAAAACTATTTATTGGAGGTAGTGAATGGCTCGTATTGCCGGAGTGGATTTACCACGCGAGAAAAGAGTAGAAATTGGACTAACTTATATCTATGGTATAGGTGTAGTTACATCTAATAAGATCCTTGCAGCTACTGGCGTAAACCCAGATACTAGAGTTAAGGACTTAACAGATGAAGAAGTTGATGCTATTCGTGCTTATATCGACGCAAACAACATCATGGTTGAAGGCGATTTAAGACGTGAAGTAAAGCTAAACATCAAGAGATTACAAGAAATTGGATGTTATAGAGGTGTTAGACACCGTAAGGGTCTTCCATGTCGTGGACAAAATACAAAGCAAAATGCTCGTACTTGCAAAGGACCAAAGAAGACTGTAAGTAGAAAGAAGAAAGACTAGGAGGTAGAATATGGCAGCAGTTAAAACAACAGCAAAAAAGCGTAACACCGCTAAACGTCGTGTTGAAAAAGGATGCGTACATATTCACGCTTCTTTCAATAACACAATTGTAACAATTACAGATACACAAGGTAATGCAGTTAGCTGGTCAAGTGCTGGTAAACTAAAATTACGTGGATCTAAAAAGTCATCTGCTTATGCAGCTCAAATCGTTGCAGAAGATGCAGGAAAGGTAGCAGCAGATTGCGGAATGAAGAGTGTTGAAGTATATGTAAACGGACCTGGACAAGGACGTGAAAGTGCTATAAGAGCTCTTCAAGTATGTGGATTAGAAGTAACACTTATTAAAGATGTATCTCCAATCCCACACAATGGATGTCGTCCACCAAAACGCAGAAGACTATAATAGGAGGTATCAAAAATGGCTAAATATACAGGACCAGCATGTCGCCTATGTAGACGTGAAGGAACAAAATTAATGCTTAAGGGTGCTAGATGCTCTTCTGATAAGTGCGCTATGGAAAGACGTGCTTCAGCTCCAGGACAACATGGTGCTGCTAAGAAAAAGACATCTGGTTATGCTATCCAATTAAGAGAAAAACAAAAAGCTAAGAGAATCTACGGATTGTGCGAAAAACAATTCAGAGGCTATTTCGATAAAGCTGAAAATATGCGCGGTATTACCGGTGATAACATGTTAATTCTTTTGGAAAGAAGATTAGACAATGTTGTTTATAGAATGGGTATCGGCGTATCTAGAGATCAAGCAAGACAATTAGTTAACCATTCAACAATTACAGTTAATGGAAAAACTGTTAACATTCCATCTTATTTAGTAAAGAAGGGAGATGTAATTGCTGTTAAAGAAACAAAAGTTGACAAAACATTCTTTAAAGCATTGAAAGAAGAAAAGAAGGTAATTATGCCAGCTTGGTTAGATTTCGATAATGCTACTTTAACAGGAAAAGTTTTAGAATTGCCAGTTAGATCAGAGATTGATCAAAAGATCGAAGAGCACTTAATCGTTGAATTGTACTCTAAATAATAACTAATTAATTATTTAATTAGTCACAATTATCATTTAATCATTTTAGGAGGAAATAATGATAAAAGTAGATGTTAAAAAGCCTAGAATTGAATGCAAGGAAATAGATGCACATACAACTGAATTTGTTGTAGAACCACTAGAAAGAGGTTTTGGTACAACCTTAGGAAACTGTTTTAGAAGAATTTTATTAGGTACTTTACCAGGTGCAGCTCCAGTAGCAATTAAGATTGAAGGAGCACCACATGAACTTGCATGTATCTCTGGTGTTAAAGAAGATATAACAGATATTATCCTAAACATAAAGAGCCTTGCAGTTAAAGCTAATACAGAAGATCCTAATTTCACAGCTAAATGTGTAATTAGCAAACATACTCCAGGAGTTGTTACTGCTGCAGATATTGTTTGCCCAGCTGATGTTGAAATTATCAATAAAGATTTGGTTATTTGCACATTAGATGACAACGCTTCAATTGATATGGCAATTAAAATTGGAGCTGGAAGAGGATATGTTTCAGCTAATGAACATATTAAGAGCCATAGTATGGATGACACTTCAGAATTTGGCGTTATTGATATTGATTCAATTTATACTCCAGTTGAAACAGCTTCATATAAAGTTGAAACAGCAAGACAAGGTGCAGATATGAGTTATGAAAAATTAACAGTATCTGTAACAACAAATGGAGCAATGACACCAACAGAAGCTATTAGTTACGCTGCTAGTTATATGTCAAATCAAGTTAACTTGTTTGTAAATCTTTCTGAAAACATGAAAGACGTTATCTCTCTTGAAGCTCAAGAAGATGAAGCAAAAACAACAGCTAAGGTTCAAAGCGTTGAAGAATTGGATCTTTCATGCAGATCTTATAACTGCTTGAAGAGAATGGGAATCCACACTGTTCAAGATTTAGTTAAGAAGAGCGAAGATGATTTAATTAAAGCAAGAAATCTTGGTAAAAAATCCATTGAAGAAATTAAAGTAAAATTAGAGGAACTTGGTCTTTGCCTAAAGAACAAGGAAGAATAATAGGAGGTTATAAAAATGGCAAGAAAGTTAGGAAGAACAGCAACACAAAGAATGGCCATCATTAGAAATTTAGCCTCTGAACTTTTCTGGAACGGACGTGTTGAAACAACAGTTGCAAGAGCTAAAGAAACACAAGCTTATGCTGAAAAGTTACTTACATTAGCTATCAATACTTATGAAGATGAAGTAAAGGTAACAAAGACTGTAAAGACAACAGATGGCAAGTCTGTCGAAGTTGAATTTGTAAATGACGGTGTTAAGAAACTTAACGCAAGAAGAAAGCTTATGGCAAGTCTTAGAGACTTACAAGAAATCAAGCCAGAAGGCGAGAAAAAGTCAGATTTCAACGAAAGAACTAAGGATGTTAATCATCCACTAGTTGAAAAGATTTTCAGAGAATATGCTCCATTTTATGCAAAGAGAGCTGAATCTTTAGGTACAAAGGGTGGATATACTCGCGTACTAAAAAGCGGTTCTAGACGTGGAGATAATGCTGATAAAGCTATTCTTGAATTAGTTAAGAATACAACAAAATAATTAATTCTATAATAAAGAAGCAATGGTGCTTGGAATATATCGCTTATTAAGCGATGATTTCAAGCACTTATTTTTTTTAAGGAGGACTCAAAGATGAGTTTTAAAAATCAATATATACAAGATTTATATAATCAAGTTGTAAAGAGAAATGCAGGTGAGCCAGAATTCCACCAAGCAGTAAGAGAAGTTTTAGAATCTCTTGAACCAGTTTTAGAAGTACATCCAGAATATATTACATCTGGTGTTATGGCTAGATTGGTTGAACCAGATCGTATTATTAAATTCCGTGTTCCATGGGTAGACGATCATGGTGTAGTACAAGTAAATAGAGGATTTAGAATCCAATTTAACAAAGCAATTGGTCCATATAAGGGCGGTTTGCGTTTCCATCCTTCAGTTTACGAAGGAATTATTAAGTTCTTAGGTTTTGAACAAATTTTCAAAAACTCCTTAACAGGATTGCCAATTGGCGGTGCTAAGGGTGGTTCAGATTTCGATCCAAAAGGTAAGAGCGATGCAGAAGTAATGAGATTCTGCCAAAGCTTTATGACAGAATTGTGTAAGCACATTGCTGCTGATACAGACGTTCCAGCAGGAGATATTGGAGTAGGAGCAAGAGAGATTGGTTTCCTATATGGTCAATATTCTAGAATTCGTAATGAATTCTCAGGTGTTTTAACAGGTAAAGGATTAACATATGGAGGTTCTTTAGCAAGAACTGAAGCTACAGGATATGGATTATGTTATTTTACTGAAGAAATGTTAAATGACCACGGCACTTCATTCAAAGGAAAAACTGTTGTTATTTCAGGTTCAGGTAACGTTGCTATTTATGCTTGTCAAAAAGCAACACAATTAGGTGCAAAAGTTGTTACAATGTCTGATTCAAATGGTTATATCTATGATAAAAACGGTATTGATTTAGACCTAATTAAGCAAATTAAAGAAAAAGAAAGAAAGAGAATTAAAGAATATGTTAACTATCATGCTGATGCTGAGTACCATGAAGGCTGCAAAGGCGTATGGACAGTTAAATGCGATATAGCTTTACCTTGCGCAACACAAAACGAACTAGATTTAGAAGATGCAAAAATTCTAGTAGCTAATGGTGTTATGGCTGTATCAGAAGGTGCTAATATGCCTTCTACAATTGAAGCTACACAATACTTTATTAATAATAATGTATTATTTGGACCTGCAAAGGCTGCAAATGCAGGTGGTGTTGCTACTTCCGCATTGGAAATGAGCCAAAACTCAATGAGATACTCTTGGACATTTGAAGAAGTTGATCAAAAACTTCACAATATTATGATTAATATCTATCATAATGCTTCATCTGCCGCTAAGAGATTTGGATTAGAAGGCAATTTGGTTGCTGGTGCTAATATTGCTGGCTTCCTAAAAGTTGCTGATGCTATGTATGCAGAAGGTGTAGTATAGTACAATAAAACTATTAAAAATCAAGCCATACGGTATAGAGAAAATATCGTATGGCTTTTTTAATTAGAAAATATATGTTTTTTGGCATTATTTTTCAAAAAAATATCGATTAATATTGTATAATTAAAGTATGAAAACACAAAGAAATACAGTATTAAGAATTTTTTTTATAATTATTTATGTAGTGCTAGGTTGGACAATAGTATTACCTCTTATTGCGACCCATTTTATAATGAAGACCTCTTTTGGAACAAGAGTTACAAAAAATGAAAAATCAATAGATGAGTCATATTATAAAGGACTAATCAAAAAGCCTATTTCTTTTAATAGTTCTGGACATAAAATGTCAGGAGGTTTTTTCTATTATGAAGACAAAAAGCCATTTAAAGGTTTAGTTATTGTTTCTCATGGCATAGGAACAATGATGTATAACTATTTAAATAGAATGGAGTATTTTGCACGAAAAGGCTATTTAACCATGGGCTTTGATATGACAGGATGCAATGAAAGCGGCGGAAAAGGAATGGGAGGCTTACAACAAGGCCCAATAGACGTAAAAAATGCCGTTAAATTCGCAGCATCTTCCGAGGAAGCAAAAGGACTAAAGATTTATCTATATGGCCATAGCTGGAGCGGATATTCAACTGCAGCTGCATTAAACTATCCGGAAACTAGAATAGTAGATAAAGTTATTACTTGTAGCGGCTTTAATAATTTCTGGGATACTACTTTTGATCAAGGCCAAAGACGCGTTGGTAAAATATTTATCATTGCAAAACCTTTTATGTATTTATATTCATTTATAAAGTTCGGCAGAGCATATAACTATGAAGGAATGAAGGGAATAAATAAATATAACAAGCCAGTGCTAATAGCACATAGCAAAGACGACCCAACAGTTCCATATGAAGTAGGGATAATAACACATAAGAGTGAGTGTACAAATCCTTATGTTGAATATTTAGATTATGAAGACAGAGGACATACTCTATCAAGGCCAATAGAGACTGAAAAATCAATTTTAAAGAGTCTTGAAGGAAAACCTATAGTTAAACAAGGAAAGACTAATGTTTTTCAGTATAACGTGGATAATAAATATAGATATTGCACATTAGACGAAATGTTTGAAATAGATGAATCATATATGGATACTATTTTGGCATTTATAGAAAAATAAAACTAGGAGATTATAAATGCTTAAAAGAGCATCGGGCGTATTAATAAATGTATCCTCTCTTCCAAGTGAATACGGAATAGGCGGATTTGGAAAAGAAATAGAATCGTTATGTACGTTTCTAAAAAGCGGAGGATTTAGCTATTGGCAAGTTTTGCCATTAACTACAATTGGATTAGGAAATTCCCCATATTCAGGAAATAGTGCTTTTGCTATTAATTATTTATATGTTGATCCAGATTCACTATACGAAGCAGGATTTGTAGATAAAGAAGACGTGAATAACGCAAAATCAAATGCATCGCCATATCTTGTTAATTATGATGAAGTATATGCTAAAAAAAGCGCATTGCTACATAAAGCATTTAATAATAAAAAAGATTTATTAGCAAATGAATTAAATAATTTTTATATTAATAATCCTTGGGTGAAATCATATGCAATGTATATGACACTAAAAGAAAAATTCAATAATGATTCCTGGATTAATTGGCCAAATAAATATAAGTATATAGAAAACATAGATGAAGAGAAGATGATTAAGGATAATCAATTAACTTTTGATTATTATGTTTTTGAGCAATATGTATTGGATTTTCAATGGAAAAATATTAAAGAAAAATGCAATAATTTAGGAATAAAAATAATTGGAGATATGCCTATGTATGTCTCACTAGACAGCGTAGATGTATGGGCAAATCGATTGGATTTTCAATTATATAAAAATGGACAACCCAAAAAAGTAGCAGGAGTTCCACCTGATTATTTTTCAGAGGATGGACAGTTATGGGGAAATCCATTATATGATTATAAGCAAATGCAAAAAGATAATTATTCGTGGTGGATTAAGCGTATAGATCAAGCAATGCATTTATATGACATTTGTCGAATTGATCACTTTAGAGCCTTTTCAGAATATTGGGCTATTCCAGCAAACAGCACAACAGCTAAAAACGGCAAATGGGTTAAAGGCGTTGGTATGGACTTATTTAATGAAATTTTCAAAAAATATGATAAAGATAAGTTTATTGCTGAAGATTTGGGAATAATAGATAATAAGGTGCGCAATTTAATAAAGAAAACAAAGCTTCCTGGTATGCGCGTAATGCAATTTGCTTTTGGAGAAGAAAATAGCATTCACCTTCCATGCAATTACCCTAAAAACGTAATAGGCTATACAGCAACACATGATAATAATACAACTTTAGGTTGGCTATATGAGCTTGATGAGGCAACAAGAGATAAAGTACTTAAATATATAAATTGCGACAAAAGCGTATGGGGAAGAGGCGCATATGATAATGTCTCAATTAAACTTATGATAAAAAAACTTATGGAATCAGAATGTATGCTTGCAATTGTTCCGGTGCAAGATTTATATGGATTTGGCGCTGATTGTAGAATGAATACGCCTGGAGTTGCAGAAGGAAACTGGAGATATAGGACAATTCAAGAACAATTAGATAATTGTAGAATTAATTACTTCTATGAATTAAATAAAGCAACAGGACGCATATGATAGTTTTTATTTACGAAAACATAACAAGCGAGGAAGCAAAGTCTAAATCCATAGATTTTTATGAGAAAGTTACAAAAACATCTTTAGGTAAATTGTCTAAAACAGAAAAAGGCAAACCGGTTTTAGATTATGGCTTCATTTCTGTTTCGCATACTAAAAATATTGTATGTGTAGCAATTTCAGAAAAAGAAATAGGTATAGATATTGAATCTAAGACAAGAGAGATAAAGATTCCAAACATGACTATAAAAAGGTGGACTGAAGTTGAGGCTTATGCAAAATGGAAAGGATGCGGAATAGAAAAAGATAAGATTTACTTAGACATTCCAAAGTTATGGCTTCATGAAATAATTGCTTTAAAAGACTATTATATAAGCGTATATTCTGAGGATGGGGAAATATTCGTTAAGTAACTTTTATTTGATTTATATTGAGTATTGATGTACAATTAAGTAAACTCGCAATTGCTCAAGGAGGTATTTTCAACATGAGTGAAGAACAAATCTTAGAAAAATTGAAGGCAATCATTGAAGAACAATTAGGAACAGAAGTAGATCAAATTAATATGAATTCCTCGCTTTCTGATGATTTGCAAGCAGATTCTTTAGATAAGGTTGTAATGTTAATGGCTGCTGAAAAAGAATTTGGAATAAAGTTTAGTGATGAAGTTTCAATGGGATTTGAAACAATAAGCGATATTGTTAAATATATCAAAGAAAACGTGTAATCAATATAAGCAAATAACAATTTGATTTAAGAGTCCAAAAATGGGCTCTTTTTTATAAATAAAGATATTATAGTTCAAGATTTAATAGATTTTCATCTAAATGGGAAAAGGAAATAATATGTCCCTTTAGCGAAGATTCACCGCATAAATAATGAGATAATAATTTGTAATTATTAAATAGTAGAGATTTTATTACAAGATTTTCATTTAAAGCTTCAACAAGAAGGTTACATTCACTTTCTCTAGAAATATAGTAATTAATATCTTCTACATTAATATCTTCTCTATATACATTTATATAATCTTCGTTAATTTCATTAATTATTTTTCTCCATAGATTAGAAGAATATAAGACTCCAGCATTGTCTATATTTAATAGGCTTTTGTCTGTAGATAATTCATATGCGATTCTTGCTATTTTTTCTATTTCTATATCCGAATGTGTAATGGTATCTATTCCTTTTTGAATTCCTGATTCTTTAACGATAGTGCCTGAAAATTTAGCTATCTCATTAATCATTAATATTTTGCTAGATTTAGAAAAGCAACGAACAGACGCAACAAAGTTTGCGTTTGTAATAATTGTATTCTTTTGCATTGCGTTTAAAGACGAATCTATTATTAAAGCGTCATACTTAGATAAATTTGAAGGGGGAGTAGTGTTTTTTAAAGCACAAATATCTACAGCAAAATCCTTAAAATGATCTTTTATTTTCTTTGCATGAATTATATTTGGATAATTTATAATAAGAAGAATTTTTTTCATCTACTAATATCCCATTTTATATCTTTTTACCAAAATGACAACCATAATAACTGTTCCAATAAATACGATAGCAGCAACAATTATTATTGTAATTTGCATTGAAGTAAGGCCAGTTGTTTGCAAACTTTCTGTCAAGATATATGCATAGCCATCGTTGTATACAACTTTAGTGAATTTTGAATCTTTATCATATTCCTCAGCAAGATTTAAATTTGTTCCATCTACAACATATGTTATAATTGGACTATTTTCATCAGGAAGAGTATATAAATTAACAGAATCACCAATTGTCTTTGTAGTTACTATAACAGATTTTAAAATTGTAGGTGCTGTTAATTGGCAATATGGAGAAACAGATGTTGATTTTACATATCCAGTAATAATTTGATCATCTTTTACATATGAAACCTTATAATATGGCCATACTTGAGTTTTGTCTACCTCTCCGACGTTATTTATAACAACAAGTCTTGTAAAGATATCTACAGTATCAATTACTTGAGAAGAATCATATGGACTTTTATAGATTTTCGTAGATTGATGTAATCCTTGAGCATATTGCCCAATTTGAAGTTCATTTGCATTAGATTCATTTTCAATATGTGTCAAATCTACATCCTTTTTTATGTATCCTGTAATCCCAGATAAAGTTGCTACATATAAATATGTAGTGTTTACATCACTATCTTCTTTTTCACAAAGAATCAATATGTATGAACCTTCGGTAAGATCTTCCTTTACTTGTAGATTCTTTGGAGAAGAGAAAAGTTTAGCGCTTTCATTTAACTTAGCAACAGTTAATATGTCAAAAGACGTTGGATGCTCATAAGGAACGTTATCAAATTTATTGTAATATTCAATTCCTGAGTCTAATACAACATATTGGATAATAGCATTGTTGTTGCTGATAAATATAAAATCTTGATCATTATATGTAGCAGTCCTAATAGAACTTTCTGCATTTACTGTATCAAGAACCTTAGTTGCTGTTTTAGAATTTGTATCAATTGAATATATTCCTGTATTAGAATTAGCATATACTTTTCCATTTGTATAAGTAATAGAGGAAACATCATTTAAATTGTTTACTAAAATGTCTGCGTTAAGATCAGCTGCACCTATAGCATTTGTATTTGATGTTATATATACTTTTTTATTAGATAAAATTATTTTTGTTGTATTTACAACAAGCAAGTTTGTAATATCTACATCTTGAGCAAAGACTTGAGATAATTCCATATCGTCAATATTTGTGTTTTCATTGAAAACTTTAGAATAATAGAAAGAGCCTTTTAAATAAAAAAGATTAAACACTCCACCTAGACCAGAGATAGATTTAATTTGCGCATTGCTAAGGTCTCCAATTTTACTCATTTCATCTTTAATTACTGGTTTATTGTTTTCTATAGAATAAGAATAATACCTTATTGTATATGAAGTACTAGATTTTACAAGCAATAATATATTTGTATTGTTTATTGCAATATCAATGCATTCTCCGTTAAAAGATATAGGATCTGAAATATAATTGTTTGCAACGACATACAAATTGTTTGAAACAGTATACGCAAAAGATTCAGAATAAGTATCAAACCTTGTAGAAGAATTAATATCAATTATTACATCAGTGTTCTCAGCTTCAACTGTTGAATAACAAGAAAGTGCACATAAACATACTAGTGCAATAATGCATAAAACCAAAACGGAATAGGTTATTATTTCTTTACTCTTCATAGCGTAATCATTATATCATATCGTGCGCGCTTTTTTATATAAAATTTAATACATTATCATTTTTGTTAATTGTGTAAAATAAGCGTATATGCTAAAATAGTGAATATGGGTAGAAAGAATTACAAAAGCTTTATAAATAAGCAAAAAAATAATATAGATAATTTTATTCCTAAGGGAAAGCCGGAAGATTTAGATAGAAAAATTGAAGATTTGCATTTATCTAAACGTTGTTTTGAAGCATTAAAAGCAGGAGGCATTTTAACTTTAAGGCAATTATGTTCTATATGCGAATCAAAAATGTTTCGTATACAAAAAATCGGTAAGAAAGAATGTGTTGAAATTAAAGAAAAGTTGAAGATGTTCCAATTAACACTAAGACCTGAGGAAATTCTAAAGGCTCCTAAATCTGATTCAAAAGCGGATTCAAATCAAGAGAAAGCACAATCATCACAACAAAATAATCAATTGTTAAAGCAAAAATATAATTTTTCAATTTTTGATGATACAAGATTGGTAGAGTTTGTTGCTGGCCCAAGACAAAGAGAAGTTTTTAAATGGGAAGATGAGTCTCAAGAGAAAAGAGATTTAAACAAGTTTTGCCGTAATGGTAAATGGGGCTATAAAGATGTTAAGGGTAGAGTTGTTATTCAACCTATTTATGATGAAGCATTTCAATTTAGAGAAGATTTAGCTTGCGTTGAAAAGGCTGGCAAACTTGGTTATATTGATAAAAATGGAAATGTTGTTATAGATTTTCAATATGATTCAGCAAGTAGTTTCTTTGAAGGCCTTGCATGTGTATCTAACGAAAAATGTGCTTGGTTTATAGATCAACAAGGAAATAAATTTTTAGATAAAGATTTTGAAAAGATATCTCCATTTTCAAAGGGAAAAGCACTAATTAAAAGCGAAAACAAATGGGGCTTTTTAAGTAAAGACGGAAGTATTTATTGGAGATAAATCTATATACGTGTAGCAAATTTTGTAATTGCCTTAGAGATTATATCTGAGGCAATTTTTATATATTCATCAATATTATACGTCGTGATATATTCTTCTTTTTCAGTTAATATGACCGGAAAACCTATAGCTACAATTGGTATATTTAATGAGTCAGAATTTAGTGCGCGAGTATTGTTGTTTACACCACCTCCTGGCGTTATTCCTGCGGTTGTAATTTGAATACAATTACATAGCTTTTTCTTGTCTTTTGTGGCAATTGAATCGATGGCAAATACGATAGAAGGGGAGAGACTTTTTATAACTGATTTTACAATTTTGTAGGATTCAATTCCCGTTTTTCCATATACGCTTGGAGTAAGAGTATAGAGTACATTTTTGATTGGAGTTAATTTGTCGCATGTATAGTTGCCAAGCGAATCAACAATAAAGTTCTCGTTACCAAGGCCACAAACAAGAATTGAGTTTATCTTGTCGCATTGCATATATGAGTATTTTTTTAAAAATCTATACAATAGCTTTGCGTAACTTTTTACATTGTAACTAAATATGGTTGTGTAATGACCACTTTTAAACGAAGATGAAGCTTTGTTATAAAACGAGGAGATAGAGTATGAACCATCTAAATACCTTTTTATTTTTCCATTTGATGGAAAATAACTAGATTCCATTAATATGTCTGTATATGCATTCATAGTAGTATTGTAGGTAAAATAAACAAGTTTATTATCCTTTGCCTACTTTTACAATTAACTAACGGAAAATATTGTTTTAATTTTCTTGCATATTGTTTTTTCTTGTGTTATAGTTATTTAGCAAAATAATATTTTAAATAATAGTGGAGGAAAGTATGCCAAATATTAAATCTCAAAAGAAAAGAGTTATTACTAATCAAAAGGCAAACGAAATCAATACTGCAAAGAGAAGCAAAGTAAGAAGTGCTATAAAGAAATATGAAGCTGCTATTGAAGCAAAGGATATTGCAACAGCAGAAAAATTATTAGTAGAAACAATTTCTATTATTGATATAGCTAGACATGATGGCATTTATAAGGATAATACTGCTTCTAGAAAGATTTCTAGACTTACAAAAATGCTAAATAAAGCTAAAGCTGAATAATTACTTTTAAACGAAAGACAATGAGCTTGCGTCCAATGAGGCGCAAGTTTTTGTTTTTTTATAGATTTGTTCCTATTTTTATGCGCATTGACAAAATATTACGCGCATTTTATAATTAAAATACAAAAAAAGGGGTTAGACATGAGACAATCAGAGATGGATTTGCTATTAGCCAAAGGCGAGTATGAAGTAAGAAGTTATTTCTTATGTGGTGCTTCGGCTAGAACAAATAATGTTGATGGTACGAACATGTATGTAACCAACAAGAGAATTGTTTTAGAGTTCATGAATAATTATGAACTATCAAGACGCGAAATCCCTATTGATCAAATTTTATTTATTAAATCTCAATATTATGAGGAAGAAGAAACATCTAGCTTTGCAGATAAATGTAGAAATGCTGCTATTATTTTCTTTACTTTTGCTACATTGTTTTTAGCAATAGGAGTACTTGGAATAATTAATGTTTTTGACGTTTTTGCTTTATTTGGTTTAAATATACCTTTGCTAAATATAATTCCTATGGTCATTGCTATAGTATTTATTGTGCTAGGTGGAGTTAATGTTTCAAAAGCTAAAAGGTTTAGACCAAGAGTTGGAAAGAGACTAGAGCTTTTAATTGGAACAACGCTAGATTTTGATCAAGGTGTTTCTTTTACAACAGATTCAACTAAGACTCTAAGAGACAATATGAGAACATATTCTGGAACTGCATTTAATTCTTTGCTTGGTAGAGTAGAATTATCTCCAACAAGAGAAGCAAAGAAAATGATTAATGAAATAGGTGCTTTACTTATAGATATTAAAGCTGGAATGTATGACGAAGATCCAGAGGTGCGTGAAAAAAGAGAAAGAGAAGCTAGAGAGAAAAAGAAATTAGAAGAGGCTCAAGAGAGAGAAAGACAACAAAGACAAAAGGCTCAAGAAGCTAACCAAAAAGCGGCTCTTGAGGCTACAAAAAAACGTAGAGAAGAAAATATGTCTAAAAAAGAAACTAGAGAGCCTTCTAAATCCGAGCTTCAAAGAGAAAAAGAAGCAAGAATGGCTAAGTATGGTTCATTGATAGAAGAAGAGGAATGGGAGCCAGAGGTTCCAAGGGCAGTTCAACAACAATTTAAAAAGTCTAAGATGCCTATTCCTAAAAAACCTGAAAAAAGACAAAAAACAGAGGATGAACTATTAGAAGAGGAGTATCAAGCAGTAATTAACTCTCTAAATTTAGATTAGGTGTTTTTTATGAAAAATAAAGTTATCATAATTGCAATAATGTTAATCGTGCTTTTAATGAGCACGATGTTTTTTGGTTGTGCTAAATCTCGTGTTAGTTTTTCTTTGTCAAAAGAAAATATAGGCGTTTCTATAAATGATGAAATGTATGGACTATTTCTTGAGGATATTTCATATGCTGGTGATGGTGGACTTGTTTCTAATTTGGTCCAAAATGGTAGTTTTGAATACGAATATCTAGATTCAAAAAATGATCATTTCCAAGGATGGAAAAGTTCAGATATCTATTGCATAATAAGCAATGAAAATCCATTAAATGAAAACAATACATATTATTTGCATTTAGATAGTTCTGCAAATGGTGGAAACATTTCTAATAATGGATACGTTGAATTATATAAAGAAGGCACAAAAAAGATAGATGAGACAAAGAGCGATACTCCAGATATGGGCTTTACTAAAGAGACAAAGTATGAGTTTTCTTGCTATTTGAGAAACATAGATTATGAAGGAGAAATAAGCGCTCGAATTCAATCTGAGAATAATTTATCAACAGCTTTAATAACTGTTCCTACAGCAGCGGAGGGCTGGGTTAAAGTTACTTGCGAGCTAGAAGCCAAATATAGTGAAGATGGATTTTTAGCAATTGATTTTAATGGAGTAGGAAGTATTGATATAGATTTTGTTTCACTTGTAAGCAAAAGTAGTTATGGATATGAAAGTAGTGAATGGAAATATATTTCTTTAAGACAAGACATGCTAGATGCACTTAAAGAATTATCTCCAAACTTTATAAGATTCCCAGGGGGATGTTTAGCAGAAAGTGCCTCAATAGAAATGGCACAATACCACAATGTCGATTTAAAAGAATATATTTATAACTGGAAAGATTCTATTGGTCCTTTAGAAGAAAGAAAACAAATAGTAAATATTTGGGCTGATGTAGATAGAGTATATAACAACACTCAATCAATGGGCTATCATGAATATTTCCAATTATGTGAAGATTTAGATGCAGATGCTATTCCTATTTTAAATGTTGGAATACCATGCCAATTTGAAGCGAAATATAACAAAATGAAGAAGAAATTGGATAGTGGTGAGATTTCTAGAGAAGAGTGGGAAGATTATCTAAAAACAGTGGCATATACTCCAGGAGAAGAGGATTATATTCAATATACTCAAGATGTGTTAGATTTAATTGAATATGCAAATGGAGACATCTCAACTGAATGGGGAGCAAAAAGAGCTGCAAATGGCCATCCTGAACCATTTAATATAAAATATATCGGACTAGGAAATGAAAACTGGGGCGAATTATATTGGAGAAACTTCGATCCATTATATAATGCCATAAAAGAAAAATATCCAGAAATTACAATAGTAAGTTCGGCTGGATACAAGTTTACTGGTGAAGAAAAAGAAGAAGCTTGGGAAATTATCAATTCAAAATATGCTGATACTATAGTTGATGAGCATTATTATACGGGTGGCGAAAAGTTATTTAAAAATAATGACTATTATGACGATTACGATAGGAACGGAGCAAAAGTATTTTTAGGTGAATATGCTTCAACTTGTCAATTCTTTGGAAAACATATAACAAAGAATAATTTGTGGTCAGCAATAGAAGATGCTTCATATATGACAGGTCTTGAGCGTAATGGAGATATAGTTTCAATGGTTGCATATGCTCCTACTTTTGCCAAAGTGAATTCTTTGTGCTGGGACGTCAATTTAATATGGTTTGACTCTCAAAGCATAGTTCTAACACCAAATTATTATGCGCAAATGCTATTCTCAAACAATATAGGCAACAAAGTAATAAATACCGATGTAAATTCATATGGTTTTTATTCTACAACAACAATTAATGAAGAAGAAGAGGCAATATATGTAAAAATTGTAAACAGCAATTCTTCTTCAGTTGATATAAATATTGACGTTTCAGACTTTGGAAATATTAATATGGCAAATATGCAATATTTGTCAGATAAATCTCAAGCTGCATGCAATAATATTAATTCCACAACAATTGTTCCAAAGCAAAAAGATGTAGAAAATACAAATGGAACTATTTCAACAAAGATTGATGGATACAGCATTAATGTAATTAGAATTTATTATGGTTCAAATAATGGAGAGGATGCATATGTGCTTCCTGATATACCAAGCAATATGTGTCAAGATGTTACACAATATAACACTCCATATATAACACTTGGTGCATTTATTGCAATCATGGTTATTCTAGGCGTGTCTATCATAGGCTTTGCATTGATAGGAATATTAAGATATATCTATAAAAAGAAGCAAAAGGAATAGTAAACAGTAAGGCCTTGTTTTGTTGATCTAATAATTATTATTAATTATATATTTTTTGACACATATTTATCTTTAAGTGTTGATTCAAGTGCCTAAATCGGGGCAAGGTTTTTAATAAAAAAGTTAATTGTAAAAGTAATATAAAGATTAAGAAGTAATAAAAAAATACACATTTATTTTTCAAAAATGTGCATTATGTGTTGATTCTGGTGCCGGGGGCGGGACTTGAACCCGCACATTCTCGCGAATATTGGATTTTGAGTCCAACGCGTCTGCCAATTTCACCACCTCGGCTTAACGTGTATATCTTAACACATTGCAATTGTCTATTGCAAGAAAAAACACTTCTTTTAAAATCGATATATTTTTTTTCAAATAAATAATATATAATTATAATATATTGACAAAACCAAAAGGAGAGAGCAGCGTTATGAGCATTTGGCATGATATTGATATGAACAGAATTAAACCAGAGGATTTTATTGCTTGCATTGAAATTTCTAAGGGTAGTAAGAACAAATATGAAGTAGATAAAGCTACAGGAATGCTTATATTAGACAGAATTCTATATACTGCAACTCACTATCCTGCAAACTATGGCTTTATTCCAAGAACATTTGCTGATGATGGAGACCCATTAGATGTATTAGTAATATGTAGTGAACCTATCGTTCCTCTTTCTTTAGTAAGATGTTATCCAATTGGTCAAATATCTATGATTGATGATGGAAAAGAAGATATTAAGATAATAGCTATTCCTTTCAAAGATCCAATGTGGAACTCTTTTGAGGATATAAGAGATTTGCCTATGCATATAGTTGACGAAATCAAACACTTCTTTGGAGTATATAAGCAATTAGAGGGAAAGAAGATGGATGTTCTTGAAATGAGCAATAAAGAAGTGGCAATGGAGACAATTAGACAAAGTATTGAAGCTTATAACGATATATTTGTTAATCAAGAATAATGAGAGCATTAGGATTAAAAGTAGACGAAAACAATTTGTCTAGTGGATATATTTTGTCCGGAGACGATGAAGCTATAAAAGGTTTTATTAAAGAAACCTTTCTTGCTACTATTCCTGCAAGCGAGAGAGGCTTTGCATATGTTACTGTAGATATAAGTGGCTCTAAAAATGTAGAAGATATAATACAAGCTGCGGATATGTTCTGTTTCGCATCTTGCAAAAAAATGATATATGTTGAACCTATTACTTGTAAACTTGAGGCTAAAAGTATTAAGCAACTAAAAGAGTATTTTGATAATCCAAATCCAACGTCGTTTGTTGTGTTTGAAGATATAGGATTAAACGATTTTTCATCATTTGATAACTGCGAGTTTGTGGATTGCACAAAGGCAAGCGAAGATGAATTATATCAATACATATATAAAAAATTAACCGAGAAAGGCTATTCTATGAATGGTATAGCAATTAGAGGTTTTATTAGATATTGCAATTGTAATTTCGGTAAGATTTCTTCAGAATTATCTAAATTAATGCTTTATTGCATGGATAGTAAAGTTATAAACAAAGAAGACTATGAAATGCTTACTGCACCAGACCTTGAAGTTGATGTATTTAAACTAATAAATAACTTGAATACTAGAAACTATACTCAAGCTTTAAAAATTCTAGATAAATTACAAGAAACAGGATTATCTAATAGAATTATTTTTAAAACATTGCAAACATCATATAAAAGATTGTTCTATATTGCATGCTCTCAATCAAGTGATGCAGTAATATCTAAATCATTAGGTATATCTAATTATGCAATTAATGCAAATAGGACAATAATAGCAAACAATAAAACAAATAAAACATTTATTAAATCTTTAAAGGAAATAGTAGACTATTTGTTTTATTTAGAAGAAAAGATGCTTTCTTTTGTTATTAATGAAAAAGATGTTATGAAATTGGCAATAGATAGAATAATAGAATTAATGGAAATAAAAAAAGATGAACGAAAATTTTAAAATAAATTATTCAGCAATAGGAATTATAAGAAACGTTGTATTGTATCTTTCAATGGCGTTTTCGTGTATTGCTGTATCCGAAGAAGCTTATAATTTATTGCCTTTTTACGATTTGGGCGTAGAAGTTTCATTTAGTGGATTTCAATATTATTTTCCTTTTGTTATGGCTTTAATATATTATGGCTTATACACCATATATATAAAGATGATTTTTAATTCTGCAAATGGAAGAATGTCAATGTATGGAAAATGTTTATCAAAAGAAAACGTTAGAGCATTAGTAGATCCATGTTTTATACTTCTTGCAGTGTTAATTGGCATTGTTGAAATCATATTTTATATTTATCCTGTTTGGGGAAAAATGTTTAAAACCATATGCAAGGAAATATGTGCATTTATAGTTATTTATTTAATGTATAAACAACTATCAAGGGGATTAGAAAAGATTTATAAACCAATTATTTTTAAAGCTTTGCTAATGCCAAGTATTCTTTTGGTGGTGCTTATATGAGAAAAAGATGGTTAATGTTACTTATATTGATTATTCTTCTTGCTTCAATAAGCATATATTTTGTTTCATGCTCAAAAGATACAATTTATTTAGAAAAGAGCCAACAAGAATTAGATTATAAAGATGAAATCATGAACAATTTGAGGATTGTTTCTACTGATTATAAAAATAGATATGTTTCTTCTTCTGATTCAGAAGTATTTGTAAATCATATAGTTTCATATATGGGTAGCGAACTTGGATATGATGTATCTATTCAACGATATTATGTTTCAAGCGTTGATTCAATTACATGCAATATTGAGTGCACTAAGGACTCTCCATCTGATAAACAAATAATTTTGGCATGTCAATGGGATAATTGTTATTCTTCATTTGATAATGCAAATCCAGATGGGGCATATGAAAGTGGAGCTGCAATAGCTACGCTAATGGCTATAGCTAAAGAACTTAAAGATAAAGATTTAAAATATGATTTAAAGATAGTATTTTTTGGCTGTGCAGTACAAAGTTATTATGGATCAGAATACTATTTTGGACAAATGAGTGAAAAAGAAAAAGAAGACACTTTGCTTGTTATTAATCTAGCTATGATTGGTGCTGGAGATAATACTTATATGTATAGTAGAGATTTTAGCACAAATTATAATGATACATTCTATTCTATAGCAGAGGCGAATGAATTAGGATTTACTAAAGTTCCTTTAGATAAAAGAATTATTTCATCAACTTTTTCTAATGAATTATCTTATGATTATGTTCACATTGGAATGTTTGGCAATCAAAATATTTTCATGAATAATTCAATTCCAACAATTAATTATTTGTCTATAAATTGGAAGGACAAATCTAATCCTGCATATACTGAAATTTCTGGAAAAGATAATGTCTTTGAAACGCCTAATGATACTTATCAAAATATGATAGATAGAGTAGGTGAAGAGGTAATTAAGGAAAGATTAAATAACATTCTAAAATCTGTTGTTTTGTCTTTAGACGAATATTATTCTTTTGTTGAGCAAGATTTATATAATCCAACCGAGATAAATTCATTCTTCTTAAGCGATAAAGCTTATTATATTGGCACAATAGCAGTTAAGATTCTAGCAGTTGCTGTATTATATATAATTTTAACAAAAATGCAATCTATAATTCAGCATAATAAAGGCGAGTATCTAAAAATGTTTTCGCAGTCAAATAATTTAGAAACGTTTGAGAGTCAACAGCAAGAAGAAATAGACCCTTTTTCCGACACAAAAAATGATAATGATATTAATGATGACATATTTCAATAGTAATTGATTTTTAACGACCATTGTATTATTATTTAAATATATAAAGGAGACGTAGCATATGTTATTAAGTGCATCAATAAATGATTTTTTTAATAATTTGTCATGGTTATCTTTAGTAGACCTATTTGCTTTTTTATTTATTGCTACGTTGATCTTTATATTTTTTAATCATCACCATGGAATTAGAATAGCAGTATGCTTGTCAATATACATATTATGTTATTTAGTTGTCTTTGTAGCATATACAGTAGTTGAACATGAGGCGCTAACTATTACTCTAAAAGTATTTGAATATTCAACAATATTTATTATTGTTTCAATTGTAGTAGTATATCAAAATGACTTTAAAATCCTATTTGCTAAAATAGCAAGAGGTGCAGAAAAAGGTTACGATATCAATGCTACAGATGAAGCATTAGTAAATGCTGCACATGAAATGGTTGTTGCATGCCAAAACATGTCAAAAGATAGAGTTGGAGCCTTAATTATAATTGTTAGAACAACAGTACCAGATAGAATATTAGATACAGGAACAGAATTAAATGCAGTTATATCTAGTGGATTGCTAGAAAGTATTTTCAGCACAAAAGGACCATTACACGATGGTGCCGTTGTTGTTAAGGAAAATAAAATTTTATCTGCAGGTTGTTTCTTACCTTTATCTAAAGAAGTAGATATAGCAAAAGACTTAGGTACAAGACATAGAGCAGCAATTGGTATTACAGAAGAGAGCGATGTTGTAGCTTTGATATGTTCTGAAGAAACAGGGGTTATTTCTATAGCTCAATCAGGAAAGATCGTAAGATATTTAACACCTGAAAGATTGCTTGACGAGATTAAATCTGCATACAATGTTTCTTCTAAGCCAAAAGAGCAAGATAAGAAAAAAAGAGAAAGAAAGTTTATATAATGAGTTACATTAGTATACAAGAAGTTTTGTTGCCAAAGAGCAACGTAGATTACACGAAATGGTCCGTAATTGCATGTGACCAATTTACATCTCAAAATGAATATTGGGAAAAATTAGAAAAAATTGTCGGCAAAGAATATAGTTCATTGAACTTAATATTTCCTGAGGTTTATTTAAATAAAATAGACAACGAGAAAAAAGTTGAAGATATTAACAATTCAATGATTCAATATTTAAATGACGACATTTTTGATTCATATAATAATTTTATTTATCTTGAAAGAGAAATTGCACCAGGGGTAATTAGAAAAGGATTAGTTATTGCAATTGACCTTGAAGCGTATAATTATGCTCCAAATGCAAAATGCCCAATTAGAGCAACAGAAAAAACTGTAAAAGAAAGACTTCCAATAAGAATTCAAATAAGAAAAGATGCAAAACTTGAATTGCCTCATATATGTCTTTTTATGGACGATGTAAATGATGATATTTTATCATCCCTTGCTAAGAATAAAGACAATATGAAGAAGTTATATGATTTTAATTTAAATATGGAAGGTGGTAGAATTCAAGGCTTTTTGGTTGAAGATTCTAAAGGCGTACAACAAAAATTAGATTCTCTATTAAATAAAGATTTATTAAGACAAAAATATGGAAGCGACGAAGAACTTTTGTTTGTGGTAGGTGATGGCAATCACTCTCTTGCAACAGCAAAAGAATGCTGGGAGCTTATTAAGAAAGGACTAACAGATAAAGAGATAGAAAACCATCCTGCTCGTTATGCACTATGTGAATTGCAAAACATTCATGATGAGGCAATAAAGTTTGAGCCAATTCATAGATTTATGGAATATGCGGATTATTCTTTTATAAACTATTTGAAAAACAACTTAAATGGAGATGGAGAAATAAAGATTTATTTTAACGGAAAATACGAGACAATAGCTGTACCTTCAGATCCAACTTTAGCAATTGCAAAGATTCAAAAGGCAATTGATGATTATATGGAACAAGATACTTCGGTTGAAATAGATTATATTCATGGAGATGAATATCTTATTGATATTGTCAATAAAAAAGGCGGAGTTGGGGTATTTATGCCACGAGTTGAAAAAAAGTCTTTGTTTGATTATGTTTGTCATAATGGTGTTATGCCAAGAAAATCATTCTCAATTGGACATGCTGAAAGCAAAAGATATTATTTAGAAGCGCATAAAGTCAGATAAATAGTCATATTTAGTTGCGATTTATTTATATTTTATATAAAATTATAGAAAAAATCGGAGCTCGAAAAAATGGGAATTAAAGTTACGAAGTTTGGTGGAACATCAATGGCCGATGCGAAATCAATGAATCAAGTTGCTAATATAATTAAAAGTGATGCTCAAAGAAGATATGTAGTTGTCTCAGCACCAGGAAAAAGATTTAAAGAAGACATTAAAATTACAGATTTATTATATTCTTGCTATTACGATATAGAAATTAAAGGCGAGTGTACAGATTCCTTTAATAAAATAAGAGAAAGATTTATAAAAATCGTTGAAGATTTAAAATTAGATTACGATATAGTTCCAGAATTAGACAAAGTTGAAAGAGAAATGAAACAATATCATAGCCCTGCATTTTGTGCTTCAAGAGGGGAATATTTATCTGCTGTGATTATGTCTCATTTATTGGGCTTTAAATTCGTAGACGCAAAAGAGTTAATGATTTTCTCTGAAGAAGGAGATTTTCTTGCTGAAGAAACAAATGAGAATATAAAAAATAAATTTAAGAATTTAAAATGTGTAGTTGTTCCAGGTTTCTATGGAGCAGATCCTCTTGGAAATATTCATACATTCTCACGTGGTGGATCAGATGTTTCAGGAGCAGTTATTGCAAGAGCTGTAAAAGCTACAATTTATGAAAACTGGACAGACGTAAATGGCTTTATGGTTACAGATCCAAGAATCGTAGATAAGCCTGAAAAGATAGACGTTTTATCTTATCAAGAATTAAGAGAATTATCATACATGGGAGCAAACGTGCTTCACCCAGATTCTATTTTCCCTGTAAGAGTATCTGGAATTCCTATAAATATTAGAAATACTTTTGAACCAACAAACTCAGGTACTATGATTGTTCCTGTTGTTGATGATGTTGAAGCTAAAAAGAGAGTAGTAACAGGTATTGCTGGAAAGAAAGGATATAGTACTGTATTTATTGAAAAATCAATGATGAATGGAGAATTGGGATTTGCAAGAAAGGTTCTATCATGCTTTGAGTATTACAATATGTCTATAGAACATATGCCTAGTGGTATAGATACAATGAGTATTATTGTTGCCGATTCTGAACTTGCTGGTAAGGAAGATGTTCTATTGGAAAAGATTCGTCAAACTGTTAATCCTGATCACATTGAAATTAAAACAGGAATTGCGTTAATAGCAACCGTTGGACATGGAATGTGCTTTAATCCAGGAACATCAGCAAAATTGTGTTTAGCACTTGCAAATGCAAATATAAATATTAGAATGCTTGATCAAGGCTCTAGTGAATTGAATATCATAGTTGGTGTTACAGACAAAGATTATGAATCAGCAATCAAAGCAATCTATCATGCATTTTATTAATAATTAGATAGATAATCTTGATATAAAAAATGGTGTAATTTACAAAAGCAATTACACCATTTTTAAATAGCGTAAATTATTATTTACTTAAGAAAATAGTTTTAATTTCAAATGGCTTAAATGTTAGTTTATTTAAGTCAATTTTATTTAAAATATTTTCAAGCATATCTGTCTCATATGATTCAGCAAAATCTATACTTGTATTTAATTTTGTATTAATTGTATTGCCGTATGGTTCATATGCTCTTACGATAATTCCGTTATTATTTTCACTGATTTTGATTGTTTCAATAACAATGCTGCTATCTTCAAATTCTACCATTGTAGGAATATTTATTTCTTTCTTTGTTACCTCTAGTTCATTGTTTAAACAATATCCTAATTTCATTGTGTCGCTATCTTCAAATTTGCAATTATGTGGATATATTGCATAAACAAAATGGTGAGCGCCTCTATCACAAGTAGGGTCAGGGAACTTTGGAGCTCTAAGCAAAGCTAAAGATAAGAAACCGTTTTTAACTCTGTGTCCATATTTGCAATTATTCAATAATGCAAAACCATAGCCATCTTGATCAAGGTTAACAAACTTATGCGCGCAGATTTCAAATTGAGCTTTTTGAACAGAATCATCTTCTCTTGTTGTTCTATCATAGTTACCAAATTGAATATTGCATTTTACGTTGTCGTTATATACTGTTGGCACAAAATCAGCACGCAACATTTTTAATTCTTCATGCCAATCTACAATAGTGTCAAATTTAATTAATGATTCATTTAACGTCAATATAACTTTTTGAATAATATGCGATTTGTTATATTTATATTTAGACTCTCTAATAACAGTAGGACCATCTATATAGCATTTTGTTCCTTCTAGTTCAAGATCCCACTTTTCCATATTTGGATAATCCATGTTAATATCCCATGCATTATAAAACATGAAAGGATCAGAATAAATAGTAAACTTATTAAAGTAGTCTTTTACAAGTTCTTTGCTTGCTGCTTTATCAACAATACTTGTTATAACTCCTGTTTTGTTGTCAAAAGTTACTTTAACACAAGAGTTTTGAATTGAATTGTCGTCAAAAGATAAAGATGAAACATCTTCATTTAGAGGAATCAATTCAGCAGTTGAGTATTTTTTAACTGAAGTTTTATACCAAGTAGAATCTTCCTTAATATATTCACATCTATCATAGTTTATTGGATTTATTGCATATAAACTATTAGATTTAGAGATAGCATTGATTAAATTATTTTCCATCTCTACTAATTCTTGGTACATAGTTTTGTATCTAGCAATAGATTCATCATATACTCTTTTTATTGAAGAGCCTGGCAAGATATCATGGAATTGATACAATAATACTTCTTTCCATATATCATCTAATTTATTTTTGTCATAACTTATTCCTTTAAGGAAAGCGTATGCTCCAATCCATTCAACTTTATGAAGTTGCTCTTCAATCCTACGATTCCATTTTTTACTATTAGCTTGTGATGTGTAGCAACCTTGATGGCGTTCATAATACAATTCACCCTTATGAGTTGGAAGAATATCTTTAATAGGATTAACATCATTAAAGAAATCAATAGCCTTACTCATTTTGCAGACATTGCCATGACGTTTTGTAAACTCAATATGGCCTTCTCCTGGACCGCCACCGCCATCTCCATCGCCATAAATTAATAAAGCTTTATCTAATATATCTCTTTCTGTATTTCTTTTATCTGATCTATGAAGTGCAAAAACAGTTGAACCAGAATTATAGTCTCCTTGTGGTTCCATGTGTGCAAGCACTTGAGTTCCATCTAATCCTTCCCAATTGAAAGATTTATAAGGGAATTGGTTAACAGTATTTGAAATTAATTTGATTGTCATAAAATAATCCATGCCACACTTTTTCAATACTTGAGGAAGGGTAGCAGGGAAACCAAATACGTCAGGCAACCAACACATATTTGATTTGAAATCAAATTCTTCTTTCCAGAATTTGCTTCCATATAAGGATTGTCTTATCCAAGATTCACCACCAGTTAAGTTGCAATCTCCTTCAACCCAGTTAGCGCCTTGTAATTCTATTCTGTTTTCCTTAACTTTTTCTTTTACTCTATTATATAAATCTGGATATTCTTCTTTTAACCATTTAAACATTTGTGGTTGCGATTCAGCAAAGATGTATCCATCATAAATATCTATATTTCTTAATTGATTTGCAAAAGTACGAGCAATCTTTCTTTTGGTTTCTCTAATAGGCCATAGCCAAGCTAGGTCAATGTGTCCGTGACCAATAGAATACAATGTAGTATCTGGATAGTCGCCTTTCTTATAATAATTAGGCTTTAGAAAATCTCTAGCTGCTTGAGCCCCTTGCTTTTTATAGATTCTAAAACTTTGCTTAAGCATTTTGCTTATTTCTTTATATCTTTCACTCTTGTAATCAAGTTTCATCATAACGAAGAATAAATCTTCATAATCGTAATAGTATTGAATTACATCGTCATGCTCTATACAAATATCAAAACGACGCAAATGCGCTTTTAAATGCTCAAATCTTAGCTTTCCGTTAAATCCAGCATCTACATAAAAATCAATATCCTCGTTGCCTGTTGAATTATGAGATATATCAATTACTTGCTTTGCTATTAATGAATGGAATACGTCTCCTTTTGACATAACTTGAGTTACACCTTGAACAATAAATCCATCAGGATTAAATACTAATCCCTCACCTTGCAACTTAAGTCTTACAACTACGTGTTTTCCTTTAGCTTTTTCTTTAACTTTTCCAGTAAAATGAAACCATGCACAGCCATATTTTTTTGCCCAAGTGCTCCATTTGGAAATGTGTTCAAACTTGTTAAAGTCTAAGTTTTCAAATTTAATTGGTTCATCAGATTTAATGCAAGTTGCTTTTAAATCACCAATCTTAGTATGACATGCACAACGTATCGCTATGATGTTGTTTACATGTTCTATTTCTTTAATTCCTTGTTTTAAAACTTTTTTATCAATGCCCATAAATCCTCACTAATATTTATATTAGCATAAATATTAAGGGCAATAAAATAAAAAAGTCTAAACTATGTTGTTTGCATATGTAATAATATGGTAAAATTGTTTAGGAAAAACGTTTAGAGGAGATATATATGAATAATTATTTTCAAGAATCAATAGAATGTGCATCAAGAGAGGAAATTGAGAGAATCCAATTAGAAAGATTGCAAAAACAAGTTAAACATGTTTATGCAAATGTTCCTTACTATAGAAATCTAATGGATCAAAAAAATGTAAAACCGGAAGATATTAAAACTCTTAAAGATTTGGCAAAACTTCCTTTCTTATCTAAGGCAGATTTAAGAGATAATTATCCAGATGGATTACTTGCTGTTCCAAAAAGTGAAGTAAGACGTATTCAATCGACAAGTGGAACAACAGGAAAAAGAGTAATAGCTTTTTACACGGCACATGACCTTGATGTATGGGCAGAATGTTGTGCTAGAGCCATTGTTGCTGCAGGTGGAACAAAAGACGACGTAGTACACGTTTCATATGGATATGGTTTGTTTACTGGCGGAATGGGATTACATGATGGTTCATATAAGGTTGGATCTATGACACTTCCAATGTCTTCAGGAAATACAGAAAGACAAATTCAATTTATGAGAGACTTAGGTTCAACTATTTTATGTTGTACACCTTCGTATGCTGCATATATTGGAGAAACAATAAAAGAAATGGGATTAACTCCTGATGATATTAAGTTAAAAGCAGGTATCTTTGGTGCTGAACCATGGACAGAAAATATGAGAAGAGATATAGAAAAATCTCTTGGAATTAAAGCTTATGATATCTATGGATTAACTGAACTATGTGGACCTGGAGTTTCATTTGAGTGCTCAGATCAACATGGTATGCATATAAATGAAGATCACTTTATAGCTGAAATTATTGATCCGGATACAGGCGAGGTTCTTCCTTATGGAGAAAAGGGCGAATTGGTTTTAACAAGTATAGATAAAGAAGCATTCCCATTAATTAGATATAGAACAAGAGATATTTGTATTTTAAAACCAGAAAAATGTCCATGTGGAAGAACACATGTAAGAATGTCTAAGCCTATGGGAAGAAGCGATGACATGTTAATCATTAGAGGTGTTAATGTATTCCCATCACAAATTGAAACAGTTCTTCTTCAAAACGGATATGCACCAAACTATTTAATTGAAGTAGATAGAGTGAACAATACAGATACTTTAGATATAAATGTAGAATTGTCTAATGAACAATCTAAAGATTCACTATTTAACATTTCAAATGCTGAAAAAGAACTTGCTAATGCTATAAAAACAATGCTTGGTATTAATCCAAAAGTGCATTTAGTTCAACCAAAAACCATTACAAGAAGTGAGGGAAAGGCTGTAAGAGTAATAGACAAGAGACATTTGTTAGATTAATATAATAAAAAAATACAATAAAAATATAGCACCTCCTTAATGCTTGTTCATTAGGAGGTGTGTTATTAGGAAAATAAAATAGATATGATAAAAGACTTAACAGTAGGCGATTCTAAAAAAACTTTATGGTTATATTGTCTTCCTCTTTTAGGAAGTGTGTTTTTTCAACAACTATATAACTTGGCAGATACAGTTGTTGCCGGTAAGTTTATTGGCGAATTTGCATTAGCTTCTGTTGGTAACGCGTCAGAAATAACCTTAATTTATTTGGCTTTTGCAATGGGATGCAATATAGGATGTTCAGTTATTACTTCTCAATTGTTTGGAGCTAAAAACTATTTAGGAGTAAAGAGCGCAGTATCTACAGCAATTATTTCATTTACTGTTTTATGTCTTTTATTAATGACTTTTGGATTTACTTGTTCAAGGCCTATATTAAAGTTAATAAACACTCCAGATTCTATTTTAGAAAGTTCAATGTTATATTTGAATATCTATACTGCAGGATTGATTTTTGTATTCTTATATAATATCTCTACTGGTATATATTCAGCTTTAGGGGATACACTAACTCCATTTATATTCCTTGTATTTTCTTCGTTATCTAATATTGTTGTCGATGTTATATTTGTATCTAAATTGAATATGGGAGTTGCTGGTGTTGCTTGGGCAACATTCTTATGCCAAGGATTAAGCTGTGTTTTATCTTTAATCGTTTTATTTTTTAGACTAAAGAGTATAAAAGTAGAAGGGAAGGTAAAGATATTTTCTTTTAAAATATTCAAAAAATTATGTATTGTTGCTATTCCAAGTATTTTGCAACAATCATGTATATCTATTGGAAACATAATAATTCAAGCAGTAATTAATATATTTGGAGAGTTTGTCATTGCAGCATATACTGCAGGAATAAAACTTGTAAGCATAGCCACAAACACATTTATGGCAATGGCTTCAGGAGTATCTTCTTTTGTAGCTCAAAACATTGGTGCAAAAAAACTAGAAAGAGTAAAAGATGGATTCAAATATGGAAATATTTTAAACTTTATAATAGCTTTGGTACTTTTCTTAATTTACACAATATTTGCAAAATTCTTTATAGGCATTTTCCTAGATTCTACTGCAAATTCATACACATTAGAAACAGGAGTAAAGATGCTTAGAATTATATCTCCGTTCTTTTTAATTGTTTGCATAAAGATTACTACAGATGGCGTATTAAGAGGATCTGGAGCTATGAAATTGTTTATGGTAACAACTTTTACAGACTTGTTGATTAGAGTAATTTTCGTTTATATATTTGCTTATAAAGTAGGTTTAGATGCAATATGGTTTTCTTGGGCAATAGGATGGGGCCTTGGTGCAGTAGCAGGTCTTGCATTCTACTTCACAGGCTTGTGGAGAAAAAATTTAATAAATATGGATAATGTTAATTAAATATAGGGATAAGCATCATAAGTGGCATTGTTATAATGCAAGATATGGTGCTAAGTAAAACAGTATTTACAGCTTCTTTTTGGCAATGGCCAAGCATTTCAGCATATGTTTGAATAATAATTGCAACAGGGCAACATGACATTATATAAATTGCTTGTTTTACAGGTATAGATAAAACGTCTGTTGGGATAAACCACATGCATAGAAGCATAAACAAAGGGAATATACATTGTTTAATAATGCAAATTATATATTGGGTCAAATTTGCAAAAATAGGTTTAATTTCTGTAGTAGCAAGTCTCATTCCCATAATTAGCATACATAAAGGTGTAGTCATCTTTGCAAATGTAGTAAAGAAAGTATTGATTTTCCCATCTCCAAGTTTAATTTTAAAGATAAATAAAGGTATAGCTACAAGTAAAGATAGTACAGCAGGATTTAAAACTATTTTCTTAACTTTCATATATTTTTTATCGCCAGTAATTACATAGCAACCAATAGTCCAACCTATAATGTTCATAACGACAAAATATACAGTTGAAAATGCGATTACTTCTGGATGGTCAGGCAATAATGATTCAAGTATTGGTATTCCAAAAAATGCACAGTTTGGAAAGGCTGCGGCCATTGTGAAAATTCTATATTTATTATCTAAAGTTGCTTTTTTTTTGAATAAGAAAAAGAAAATAAAAATAAAAGTAGTTATAACTGCAAAGATAACAGCAAAAGCTATTATCATTTCAATACATACACTTTTAGAAAAATCTACTTGGTTAAAAGAATATATTACAAGGCAAGGTTGACAAATATACATTAATACAAAAGCAAAAGCGGAGATTGATTCTTCTTTAACAAGTTTTGTTTTAACAACTAAAAAACCTGGAGCCGCGTAAGCAAGCATTAAAGCTACAGTAGTTAATGTAATTAAAAAATTGTCCATATAATAACCTCGTGCTTTATTATACTTGAGAAAAGATAAAAATCAAACAAAATAAACTATTTAAGTATTGCCCAGTTACACATATGGAATATATCTGTGTTTTTATATGACAATTTTTCAATATTTAATCCGTAAACATACAAAGGAACATTTACGCTGCTATGTCCTGTTGTGGTATAAACAAAGTTGTTTTTCTGAATCTCTAAGCCACCTGATTCATGATCTGCTGTTACTATTACAATAGTGTTTTTGTGTTGCTTTGCCCAAGAAACACAGTACTCAACAGTCTCATCAAAATCAATTAATTCACTAACCATTCCATCTAAATTGTTTTTATGATTGTATTTGTCTATTCTTGCGCCTTCAATCATAAGGAAGAATCCATTTTCATTATCTAAATATTCAATGGCATTTTGTGCTACATCTTTTAATTCGACATAGCTTTCTGTTTCATAATTTGAATGCAATGTAGGTATTATTCCATAATACTTGTTTGACTTATCTATATTTAATAAATCTTCATAATTATCTACATACGTATAGCCTTTTTGTGCGATTTTGTCACTTTTTGCACTTGTTAAATCTTTGCTTACAACGCTAGCTATTAAATAATCTATATTAGAATCTAATTGAGAAGATATTATTTGATTATATAGATTTCTTCTAAGTGCATGGCCTGAAAAACTCGCTGGTGTTGCCCCATAAATATCGTCAGTTGTTACAATACCTGTTTTCATGTTATTCTCTTGAGCAATATCCATGGAAGTTTTAAGGTTGCTAAATACTACTTTGCCTACCTGTCCATTTATTGTCTTTACTCCAGATGCAAGCGCTGTAGCGGCAGCTGCGGAGTCTGTAGTTTTATTGCTAAGTGACCTTGTTAATTGCTGTGATTGAAAAGGTAATGATTCCATAAATAGAGAATCTTGTCCTGAAAGTGCCTTTGTAGCTTCAATTTGATTAAAGCCCATTCCGTCTCCAATTAATAAAATAATATTATCTATTTTAGTTATTGAGGAATTAGCATTTTCTAAATCGGCAAAAATTGTTTCTTGATCTTTAGAAAAATCATTTTGAAGAATTGCGCTACCTGTAGCATACGCAGTGAAAAACAATAGTATAAGAACAATTATTACTATTGATGCAATAAATAAAATGCGCTTTAGTAAAGCTTTGTTAATAGTGCCTTTCATATATTCATTATAGCATATTCTAAAAAGAAGGTCACAATTAATTGCTTTTTGTATAAATTGTACAATATATGGTCACAATAATGAATGGAGGTAATTATATGAACGAAGACACAATAAATTTGTTAAGAGAAGCTATTGTTGGCTGCAAAATGGGCATAAATACACTCGATGCAGTTTTGCCAAAGGTTGATAACGATAAATTGAGAGAATTTTTAGAAACTATGCTTAGAAAAAACACTGAGATCATGGTAGATATGAGTATTTGTTTATACAGAAAAAATGAAGAGAGCAAAGAGCCGATGAAGATGGCACGTGAAATGGCAAAATTTACAATAGATATGAAAACGCGCTGCGAAGACGCAGATAAAAAAATAATTTCTATAGTAGTAGATGGCTGTAATATGGGTATTAAAAAACTTGAAGAGAATATTTTAGAATGCGAAACAGCCGAAAAGTGTGCAAGCGATAATGTAAGAAAATTAATTGCACTACTACAAGAGTGCAAGGATAGATTGAATAATAGAGAATATTTGAACTAATCTAAAAGCAATTAAGAGTAAATGAAAAAAGGGCAATAGAATTCCTGTTGCCCTTAATGCTTTTATATTAATATTATCTTAATTTATCCTCTTTCAGATCGATTATCTTGTTGCTTTTTTATAGCTTTTTCTATTTTTCTATTTGATGTTGAGCTATATATTTTTTTGAATGTTATTTTAGTAGTAACAAAATGTGGTGATGAGTTCTCAATTTTGAAATCTGTATCCTTATATGTTAAAGTCTCTAATTTAGGCGAAAAAGATAATTCAGTCTCACCTTCCCCAATATTATAATAAGATTCTCCTGAGGAGTATTCAATTACGCTTATATATGCCATTTTTGATAGGGAAATAGTTTTAACTTTCTCTGTTTCTGTATCATCAAAGGTAGGCGTATATTGCGCAGTGTAAGAAACCTCGTCTTTATCTACTAATTTATATCTTATTGTAACGCTTTTATCTGAATTTATAATTATTAGATAGTATTCAAAGTCTGCGCCATATCCGTAATTATGTGTGTATATTCCGGAGAATGAAACATCAGAAATACCCCATATTCCTTCAAGTTCATCTTCCGATCCATCGTTAAAAAGTAGAGCGCAACCAGAAAAAGTGAAGAGCATTGATACAACAACTACTAATATGGTTATATAAAAAATCTTCTTTTTCATATTTTTCTCTCCTTTAGTTCTTATATATATAATTATACACCTTTTTATTCTTTGTTAAAAAAAAGAGTTTTTTGTATAATATAGGCGAAAATAAAATTGGAGAAAAAAATATGAGATACAATTATAGACCAAAATTTGTTTGTGCACAGTTAATTAGTTTTGATTTAAATGACGATATTGTTACAAATATTTCCTTTACGGGTGGCTGCAATGGTAATTTAAAAGCAATTTCAAAATTACTAGAAGGCCAAAGCGTAGAATATATTGAGAAAAAATTATCTGGAAATACTTGTGGAATGCGCGACACTTCTTGCGCTGACCAATTGGCAAAAGCAGTTAGAGAAGCATACGATTCAAGTCATAAATAATTATCTATTTAATTTATAGCTATATAGCCCATCTTTATTGCAATAGGCAACAATATATTTAACTCCACTTATTGAGAATCTGGAGTTTATTTCGTATTCAGGATATAATTTTTGAAATTGTATTTTATCTATAGATATAGCTGCGATAAAAGAAATATAATGAGATTTTTCCATGCAATGAGATGATGTAACATAAATATCTCCATCGTTAATTTCAATATTTAACTCATGCTTCATGTCTTTTTCTTTTGCTGTAAGTGGCTTTAGTTTATTTCCATGACAAGAAATTTGAGCATCTCCTAAAGCGTATAGTATATTTCCGCATATAGGGCAGGAGTAAAAGTTTGTTTTCAAGACATTTCCGCATATATTTTTATTAGACACAGTTTCACCTGTCATAAGCTCAGATATGGAGATGTTTAATGTTTTAGCAATAGATTCAATAAGCGCAATATCTGGCAATCCTTTGCCAGTTTCCCATTTAGATATGGTTTTATCGCTGACATTTAATTTTTCTGCCAATTGAGATTGTGTTAATTTCATTTGCTTTCTTAAGTTTTTTATTGTTAATCCTGTTATATTTTGATTCATATATGCCTTCCAAGATTATTGTAATATATATTTTTCAAGAAAAAAACCTATGCAAAGTAGAGTTTAGAAAGCTTATGTTTCAAATTTGAGAAGTATATTAAATTTTTAAATTGCTAATAATACTAGTATTAAATTTAATAGGCGGAACAATGGGAGAGAAAAAACTTAGTTTATTAACCAAAATATGTTTTGGCATAGGGGCATTTGGTAAGGATGCTATGTATGCAATAGTTGGTACATTTTTAATGTTGTACTTAACAGATTTCAGAAGTGTCGCTCCAACGTTTGTTGGAACACTTTTTATGATTGCAAGATTATGGGATGCGTTTAATGATCCATTTATGGGTATGATTGTAGATAATACAAAAACTAGATGGGGAAAATTTAGACCTTGGATTATAGTAGGAACGCTATTAAATGCTTTAATACTTATTTTCTTATTTTCAGATATTAGTTTGTCTCAAAACAAATATCTAATTTGGTGTAGCGTCTTTTATATTCTATGGGGAATGACATATACCATTATGGATATTCCTTATTGGTCGCTAGTTCCAGCGCTTACAGATAATGAAAATGAAAGAAGTCAAATTTCTGCAATTCCAAGAATATTTGCTTCGGCTGCATGGCTTATTGTCAACACTTTTGGACTAGCACTTGTTGGAAGCCTTGGAGGCGGCAATAATTTAAAAGGATTTTCAATTTTAGCGATATGTATTTCACTTATTTTTATTTTAACGGAAATTATATGTTGCTTAAAATGCAAAGAAAACATAGTAATTCCTAGACAAGAAAAAACAAAAGTAAAAGATATGCTAAAGTTACTTTTTAAAAACGATCAAGTTATAGTTGTTTTATTAATAGCTTTATTTTTCAATATTGCTTATCAGTTATCTAATGCATTTGCTCTATATTATTTTAAATATGTTGCCGAGAAAAGTTACGATACTACAAATGGTGTTTTATATCCAATCTACGCTTCTGTTGCTGGCATTGCTCAAATGGCATCAATGGCAATACTTCCATTTTTCTCTAAAAAGATAGGCAAGAAAAGTTCCTTCTTTATAGCGTGCTTTTTACCTGTAATAGGGTTTGGTTTATTGTGGCTATTTGGATATATTGCCCCTACAAACTATATCTTGGTAGGAGTATGTTCTGCGCTTATTAACTTTGGAGTTGGATTTACCCTTGTATTTATAACAGTATTTTTATCTGAAGTTGTAGATTATGGAGAGTATAAGTTTGGAACAAGAAATGAATCTATATTGTTTTCCATGCAAACTTTTGTTGTAAAACTTGCAGGAGCGTTTTCAGCTTTTATAAGCGGAATAGGACTAGCTCTAATAGGATATGTAGCAAACCAAGCACAAGCACCATCTACTCAAATGGGAATGAGAATAATTATGTTTTTAATTCCGGCCATATTATCTATTTTATGTTTTGTTATATATATTGTAGGGTATAAACTACATCCAAAATTTTATTCGCAAATATTAGAAGAAATAAATTTAAAAAGAATAGATAAAAATATTGAACATTTAAACAATTCGGAGATTATAGATGCATAAAGATAGTTTTTCTAATATGCTGCTTGGAGTAGATTACTATCCAGAGCAGTGGGATTATTCACTACTAAATGAAGATTTAGATAACATAAAAGAATTAGGCTGCAATGTAATTAGAATAGGGGAGTTTTCCTGGCATTTATTAGAGCCAAAAGAGGGAAAGTACGACTTTAGCTTTTTCGACGAGGTTATATTTAATGCAAAAAAGCGTGACTTAAAAATAATAATGGGCACACCTACAGCTACAATTCCTGCATGGCTTGCTAAAAAACATGTAAGTATATTATCTGAATATGACAAAGGTCACAAAATAAGTTTCGGCGGAAGACATGTTTATTGCTTTAATTCTCATATTTTATATGAATATAGCGAAAAAATAATTAGAAAATTAGTCGATCACTATAAAGACGAGAAAAGTATTATTGCTTGGCAAGTAGATAATGAAATAGGACATGAAGGAAGCGATGAATGCTTTTGCGATAATTGTCAAAAGCAGTTTAGATTATTTTTAAAAAACAAGTTTAATAGTAATATAGAAAAACTAAATTATGTGTATGGGACGGCATTTTGGTCTCAACAATATAACGATTTTGATGAAATACCAATGCCGCTTAAGACAATAACTACTCATAATCCTTCGCTTAGACTTGATTGGGAACGATTTAGAAGTGAGAGTATAGAAAAATACATTGCTTTTCAAGCAAAGCTTATAAAAGAGATTTGCCCAAATGCAATTGTTATGCACGATTTTTCTGGAGGTGGACTGACTAAACATGTAGACTTTAGTAAAGTTGCAAGGCATATAGATGTAGTTGCATATAATAATTATCCTGTATGGGGCGGGCAAAAAGAGCCAATAAAGCCATATGAAATTGCCTTTAATTTGGATTATATGAGAGGTTTAAAGGGAAAATTGTTTTGGATTAGCGAAGCAATTATGGGTGCACAAGGCCATGATATAACAGGATTTTTGCCAAGACCAAATCAAGCAAAGATGTGGTCCTATCAAGCGTTTGCTCATGGGTGCAATGGACTAATGTTTTTTAGATATAGAGGTGCAATTAAGGGTGCAGAACAGTTTTGTTATGGAATAATTGATGCAGATAATTGCAAAGGAAGAAAATTTGATGAAGTGAAAAGTTTTTTTGAAGATATAAGAAAATATGGCAAGGATTTAAATCAAGATATAGACAATAAAGTTGCCATTTTATACGATTATGATTCTCTTGCTTCCTTTAGAATACAAAGACAAAGTAAATTGCTCAATGTCGAAGAAGAAATGAAAAGTTATTATAAAGTTTTTTATGAACAAAATATTGGCGTAGATGTAATTTCAATAGATAAAGATATTTCAAAATATAAAATAGTTATTATGCCCCATTTAATAATTACAAAAGATGAAATTGAAAAGAAGATAAATGCTTTTGTAAAAAGTGGTGGCACTTTAATTATGACGTATAGATGCGCAGTTAAAGATAAGGATAACAATTTAGTTTTTCAAAAAACTTTGCCAATTAACTACTCAGATTTAACAGGTATAAATGTTGTTGAGGTTGAGAGCTTGCAGGAAAAGGAAATAGTGCCCATTAAAGGAAAGGGAAAATATTCAAAAATTATGGGCACATGTGGAGTATTTAGAGAACTAATAAAGACAATTGATGCTCAAGTTTTGTTTAAATACGAAGATGTGTTTTATAGTTCATTTGCTGCAGTAACGATGAAAAAGCATGATAAAGGAATCGTGTATTATATAGGAAGTAGTTTGCAAGAAGATATTTTAGATAAATTGCTAAAAGATATTATTAAAGATTGCAAAATTAAAACAATAAAATCTCCAAAAGGCGTTGAAATTGTAAAAAGAGGTACAAAGACAATGTATATAAATCATAATCAAGAGGAAAAAGAGGTAGAGAATATCTTGCTTGCCCCATTTGAGTGTAAAATATTGTAAAATTATCTTAAATATATAAAACTTTTAATAATATAGTTTGTGCAAATAACTTCTTCTTGGTATAATCGAGAAGACCGATTTATTTAGGAGCTAACTATATAAGAGTCAAGTAGAATTACAAAGAAATTTAAAAGTTAGCGAGAAAAATAAAAAAGAGCGTGCAAACGCATAGAAGCAGGATGCTTCTAAAAAGCACATTGAAAGTTGAATAAGTTAGATAATAGGTTCTACGAAGTTAGAGTTCTTTTTTAGAACAGCGAAAATAATACGAACCATTTTCTTCATACCATGGGACACTGCAGTGTAGAAGTGTTTATCTTGGGCTCTTTTTCTATCAACATAGGAACGCATAAAGTTGGAAGTAACATAAGCAGATTTTGTTACTTGGTAAAGAGCATTTCTAAGATAAACAGAGCCCTTTTTGTCCATAGGAGTAATAGTAGCTTTGAATTTACCTGACTCATAGATTTGAGGAGCAAGCCCCGCAAAAGCTTGCAATTTTTCAGGATAATCGAAATTGTTAATGTCACCTATTTCCGCTAAGATAGTGGCACCCATAGTAACTCCAATACCTGGTATAGAAGTAATAGGAGAGTTAATTAGAGACATAATTTCTTTTAATTTAGATTCAATATCTTCTAATTCTTTAGATAAGAAGATAATTTGAGAACAGATATGTTTTAATTCGAAAATATCTCCATCTAAATTAGACCCAATAGAATGTTTAGCTGCATCGATCAAAGAATCTAATTTACGAACAAGTCTTCCATGAGAAATATTTTTTAAATGTTTTTCTAAAGAAGATCTTCTAGCTCCGCAAATACTAGAAGGTCCAGGAAACTTTTCTAAAAGTTCATAAGAGCTTAATAAAGAAACATTAAAGATTTTCTCAAACTCAGGGAATACAAGGTGTAGAATACGTCTAAATCTATTCTTTAGAGGTTGAACAATTTTAATTAAACGGTAACGGTATCTTGTTAAAGACTTTAAAGACTGAATGTGGTAAGATATATCTAGGTAGGATGAAGAATCTTCTGTAATCATCTTCTCTGCAATATATCTTGCATCAGATTTATCAGTTTTAGTAGCTCGTAGTGTTAGAGACTTTCGAAATCTGTTCACACTCAACGGGTTTAACGCAAAAACCGGAAGGTTTTGTCGTTTTAAGTAATTAACAAGATTAGTAGAGTAATGACCAGTGGACTCTAGTCCTACTTTTACATTAATTAGGTTTTCACCTACAGTTTGAGTTAACAAATCCATTAGAGAATTAAAGCCATCTAAAGAATTTTGGAACTGGAAATTGTCGCACAAGATTTCACCATTAGATGAAATAATGTGGCAATCATGTTTGTCTTTTGCGACATCAATACCAACATAGATCATATGAAGGTCCTCCTTTAAAAATATTTGTTCTGTATTTTGAACCACAAGATCTATGCAATGTAACCTCGTTCTAAATAAAACGACAAAGCGTTATCTAACTAATCAACAAAGAAACATAGATTTGTGGCTATATCCTCCTAAGAAACGACAAAGCGTTAAAAGCTAATGAACTAGACCACAGAACCTATGTTAATTATATATCTTTAGTTTTACACTTAGGGAACTCGCTTTTGAAAAAGCTATCCCTAAAACCTAAGCAAAACTAGATATATCTAAAAAATTATAAATAATACATCTAACTTAGATTTTATGATCTAGTTAAATCCCAAATGTATTATACGAGGAATCTATGCAACACGAAGTAACCCAAAAACAAAAATTGCTTGATGAAAATGGAAACATCAAAGAACCAGGCTATGCTAAAACTCAAGTGTGGCAATATTCAAGAGAAGATATTAAAGCTCCAAAATGGAGAATTAAAGAATGGGATTATTATTATATAGGAAACCAAGAATATGGTTTATGTCTTACCATATCTGACGCAGGATATGTTTCTTGTATTAGCGCATCGCTACTAGATTTTAAAAATAAAACTCAAATTAACAAAACTGGACTTGGGCTTTTCCCTCTTGGAAAAATGAAACTTCCTTCTACCCCAGAAATTGGAGATGTCTATGGAAAAGCTGGTAAAGTAGATTTCGCTTTTGAGTGCGACGGAAAGACAAAACATTTAACAGGAGTTTTTCCTAAATTCTACGACAACAATGATCCTCTTGTTTTTGATATAACATTAGACAATATACCACAAGAACATATGGTAATTGCTACACCTTTTGAAAAGGATAAGCATTTTTATTATAATCAAAAAACAAATTGCATGAGAGCTAGTGGATATTTCACTATTAAAGGCGAGGAGTACAGATTAGAAAATAAAAATACTTTAGGAACTTTAGATTGGGGCCGTGGTGTTTGGACATACGACAACACTTGGTATTGGGGGTCTTTCCAAGGTGTTCTTGAAGATGGAAACATTTTAGGATGGAACATAGGTTATGGATTTGGAGACACCTCAGCTGCCTCTGAGAATATGTTGTTCTATAATGGCAAAGCGCATAAACTTGATGAAATATATTTTAATATTCCAAGAAAAAATGGCAAAGATGACTATCTTTCTCCTTGGACATTTACATCAAATGACAATAGATTCTATATGGATTTTACTCCGCTTATAGATAGACAAGCGCCTCTAGATTTAGGATTTTTATGTATGATTCCTCATCAAGTCTTTGGATTATTTAATGGATATGTAATTCTTGACGATAACACAAAAGTGGAAGTTAAAAATCTAATGGGATTTGCTGAAAAAGTTCACAATAAATGGTAATTTAAATAAAATGAGGTATTGAAAAACTCAATACCTCATTCTTTTTTTTGGATTTTTTTTATATTCTAGCCACGCCAGAATCTCTTGCTGCTTGAGCAACTGCAGCTGCAACAGTTTTTCCAACTCTTTCATCAAAAGCATATGGTAAAATATAATCCGGATTTAATTCTTCATCAGAAACTAAACCAGCAATTGCTTTAGCTGCTGCAATTTTCATTTCCTCATTTATATCGCTTGCTCTAACATCTAATGCTCCTCTGAAAATACCAGGGAAAGCTAAAACGTTATTTATTTGATTTGGGAAATCGCTTCTTCCTGTTCCAACAACTCTAGCTCCTGCTGCTTTTGCCTCTTCTGGCATAATTTCAGGAACTGGATTTGCCATTGCCATAATAATTGGATCTTTAGCCATTGTTTTTATCATGTCTTGAGAAAGTAATCCTGCTTTAGAAACGCCTACAAATATATCTGCGCCCTTAATTGCATCAGCAAGTTTTCCTGTTACTTTATCTTTATTTGACCAACTAGCAATTTCTTGTTTATCTACAGATAATCTTGGGTCTCCTTGACAAATTACTCCTTTACTATCACACATGATGACATTCTTCATGCCTGAAGATAGGAATAATTTAGCAATTGCAACACCAGCAGCACCTGCGCCAGAGAAAACGGCTGTACAATCTTCAATCTTTTTGCCTACAATTTTTAATCCGTTTATGATAGCTGCTAAACAAATAACTGCAGTTCCATGTTGATCGTCGTGGAAAATAGGAATGTCGCAACATTCTTTTAATCTCTTTTCTATTTCAAAACATCTTGGAGCTGAAATATCTTCTAGGTTTACCCCTCCGAAACTTCCTGCAAGCAAAGATACTGTCTTTACAATATCATCAACATTTTTGCTTCTAATACATAAAGGAATAGCATCAACATCGCCGAATGATTTAAATAGAACACATTTTCCTTCCATAACAGGCATTCCAGCTTCTGGTCCGATATCTCCTAATCCTAGAACTGCTGTTCCATCAGTAACAACAGCAACTGTATTCCAACGTCTTGTTAATTCGTAAGATTTATTTACATCCTTTTGAATCTCAAGACATGGTTGTGCTACACCTGGAGTATAAGCCAAAGATAAATCTTCTTTATTTTTAACTGGTACTCTAGAATTGTATTCTAATTTACCTTTCCACTTATAGTGCAATTTTAATGATTCTTCTGCGTAATTCATTTTATCTCCTTATTTTTCCCATGGGAAAACGTAATTTAATTTATATTCATCTCTTACTTTGCTCATTTCTTTTTGTACAGCTTCATTTATAGGAACTCCACTGTCTTTTCTTTGTTGCCATACATTGTATTCTTTTTCACCTGCTGTATAAATATGATCACAACCAGGAGCTTTTCTTGATGCTCTTACAGCACGAATAATATCGCCAGTCTTTTTTCTACATACATCTTCGCCCAAGAAATGATCAGTATCAATTGCGATAAAGAAATGTCCAAGATGATATGGAACTTTTTCGCCATTTGGTCCTTTTCCATTTAAGTCCTTTCCGTAATTTCCATCTTGTAAAACAGCAGATAGTAGTTCAACGATCATTGCATATCCGTATCCCTTATATCCACCAAGAGCTTCTCCTATTCCACCTAAAGCTGTTAATGCTGCTGTTCCATTTCTAATTTGCTTTAATGCAGCGCCAGCATCGCCTACGACTTCATTTCCGTTTATATCAATTACTGTTCCTGGATGAACATCTTCTCCAATTCTTTCATAGTATTCAATTTTACCATTTTGAGTAATTGAAGTTGCACAATCTAAAACAAAATCAAATGGTTCATCTGATGGAATACCAACTGTTAGTGGGTTTGTACCAAACATTCCTTCTGTTCCAAATGTAGGAGCAACAGATGGACGAGCATTTGTTCCTGTTATACCAATACAACCAGCTTTTGTAGCCATTGTTGCGTAGTATCCTGCAATACCATAATGGCAAGAATTACGACATACTACCATTCCAAGTCCATATTCTTTTGCCTTTTTAATAGCAAGTTCCATAGATTTGTATCCAATAACTTGTCCCATTCCGTCATGGCCATCAACAACTGCTGTTGTTGGAGTTTCTTTAATGATGTCAAAATTTGTTACAGGATTTTGAATTCCATCGTTAATTCTATCTATATAAATAGGTTTAAAACGATTGCATCCGTGAGATTCAATACCTCTTTTATCTGACTCAAGCAAAACATCTGTACAGATTTTTGCATCTTCGCGTGGTACTCCTGCGCAAGTAAAAGCATCCGTGATAAAATCGTATGCTGTTTTCCAGTCTAAAATAACTTTTCCCATTATTATTTCCTCCAAAAATTTATTCTTTAATATTATATATTAAATATATGTAATAGTCAATTTAGGTTCACTCTTGCATATGCTTATATAAGAAAATATTCTTCGAGTTTGTTTACTATCGTATATTTTTTCTAACAACAAATTCTATTTATCCTCTTTTGCTGTTTCTTCGATTTTTGATTGTTTTCTTTTATTCAATTCTTCTATTATCATATTAAATCTATCTCTTCCTAAATTAGCTCTATATGAAGTAATTGCAGAAATTAAGAAAATGACACTAGGAAGAAGTGCTAGTACTAATCTTATGGCAAGCAAAGCGCCATCTGGTTGAACAATTTCTTTTCCAGCATTTATAAATTCGTAGTATTTTTCAGAATTTGCCTCAATATATCCTGTTAGTCCTAATATTAAAGATACTAAAGCGCATCCAATTCCTGATGCTAGTTTATAACAAAACTGTGTAACCCCATAATAAGCTCCTTCTCTTCTTTGCCCATTAACATATTCGTCAACATCTACAACATCTGGAAGTGCTGCCCATGGAATAATCTGTATTGCACTCATACCAAAACCGCATAAAGCAACATGGACAATTGTCAATGCAACATTATTTTGAGGCATTATTATTGCAAATAATAATACAACTGTCATATACACACATGAAATTGAATATATAACATGTTTTTGAAATTTTTTGCATAGCATATCCCAAACAGGAGCTGATATTATTGCACATACTAAAGGAATAGCAATAAATACCATTGATAACTCTGCATTAGAACCAAATCCAAGCGAATCGTTTATATAGAAAACAAACACTGTCATAATAATGTCAAATCCCATCATAGACAACAAGAATGTCATCATTATGTTTCTAAATTCCTTTAACTTAAAGAATTCTTTTAGTGTTTGAAAGAAACCTTTTTTATTTTCTTCAGACTCATCATAGCGTTCTTTTACATTAAAGCCACACAATAGCCATACTATTAATGAAATAACAGCAAATACTGCAGCTGCTGCTACATATGCTTTCCTTTCATCTTTAAATAATTCATAAAAAATACTAGTCTTGCCGTCAGCAAGCAAGGCAAATACGGCCGCACCAAGTATTAATCCTACATTTGCTAAAATGATTCTAATGCTATTTAACGATGTTCTTTCATCGTAATCTTTAGTCATATTTGGAGCTAAAGTGTTATATGGTATGTATACTATGGTCCAGAACGTACAATATAGCATATACATCAATGTATAAAATATAAACTTCAATGCTTGAGAAGAAGAAGCAGGCACAAGCCACATTAATACAAACGAAATGACATATGGAACTGAACAAAACAATATATAAACTCTTCGTTTTCCATATTTTGAATGAGTTTTATCTACAATAGTTCCCATTAAGTAGTCTGTTATTGCATCCCAAGCCTTAGCTACTAAAAATACAGCTGAGGCAAGAGCTGGCTTTAATCCCCCAACATTAATCATAAAATACAATAAGTAAAATGAAACTGCTGCAAATAAAATATTTGAACCCATATCTCCAAGTCCAAACGATATTTTCTCTTTCAATGTCAATTTGTTTGAATTATTCATATAATTTCCTCTTTTTTTTATTATATAAATAATATAACCTTTTTTTCAATATTAATCTTCTACACCAAGCATATAATCCGTAGATTTATTAAACAATTTGCTAAGCCCGATTAATTCTTCAAAGTCTGGCTCTTTTATTCCTCTTTCCCAATAACTAATTGACACTTGTGATACTTGCATATATTTTGCAAGATCACTTTGAGAATACTTATGTTTTTTTCGCTCTTTTTTTAATCTTTCAGAAAATCTCATAAATAAACTATATCAATTCTTCTTTCTCTTTTTTTGTCTTTTTATTGAAAATTATGATTGTTGAATTATTTAAAAGCTGAGTGCCATTAGCGTTTTTTAATACTCTGTTTTAGTTAAATATGTATCAAGTTTTATCAACATATAAAATACCTCCAATTACTATTTTTGCGTATGGACGCATTTTTAGATAATCGAATTATATAAAAATGATGATAAGGATCGTTTGAAACATTGATTTTTAGTTTATGTTTTATTTAAAATCCCTTTTTGATCTGGATTTTGTTGCTGTTTATCCCTTGCTCACCATATGGAGATTTAGAGGCGGTTTTGACCACCCTGTTATTTGAAAAAAAATCCTGAAAATTTTCTAAGGTATAAAAAAAGACCACCAGCATTATTGCAAACGGCCATTAAATAAGGATAATAGTATATTCGTGCTTTTTGTTAGTCATATCGAGTTTTTCGTGCTTCTCACAAATAGGAAGTCGATAAAATGAGTAAATAAAAAAGGGCTAATTCACCTGAATTTATGCAAAATAAGCCTAAAACAAGCAAAATAGCCCTTAAAAATAAAAAAAGAACTGATATTTTTGGTATCAATTCTATTGTTTCAATATGGTAGCGGCGGTCAGATTCGAACCAACGATCCCCCGGGTATGAACCGGGTGCTCTAACCAGCTAAGCTACGCCGCCACACTAATGGTTGCGGAGGTAGGACTTGAACCTACGACCTTTGGGTTATGAGCCCAACGAGCTACCACTGCTCTACTCCGCGATATTTGTGCTTGTTTATAATATGAAACCTTTCAACCTCTTGTCAAGCAAAAAAATATTTTTTATATACTAAGTTAATTGTAAATGTAAATTTCAGTCCTAAGTTCTAGTATAAAAAAATGTGTTATTTGCCATTCAAATTTTTTCTTTTTTATCTGTTTTTAATACTAAATCCAATCTTTTTTTACACATTTTACTGGAATTAACTCTTGAACTGAACGTTACTTCCGATTATGCCATTAGGAGTGGAATTTACTTTTACAATTAACCATCTTTTTATTTAATCCTCCAACACAATCACATTCGCTTTATGTGAATAGGTAGTGCAAGCATCTATAGCTATCATATTTTTTGTTATGAAAGGTTCAAAATTGGCTTTATTTCCAAATTCTTCATATTTGTCTGGGTTTTGTTCGTGCCACAGTGCAGAACAATGCCAATGTCCACAAACTATTGATTTGTTTGGTTCGTAGATTTCATATCTATACATCTCTATGGGGTTTGTCCAACGAGCCTTTTCCCAACGTTCTTTTCTTGCTTTTCGCCAATCGCTATCATACAAGTAACAATTTTCAATGATTGGTATCCAACCATGAACGAATATATAATGTTTTGTTTCATAGTAATCAATGCACATGTCTAAAATTTCTTGAAGCCTCGTTTCTTTTGCTATCTTTTTAAGGTCAAATTTACTTATTTGCCATTCCGGATATAAGTCAACAATTGTTTGTGCGGTGCCATTACATAGGTCGCCATAATCACTTGAATTTCTTTCAATCATTTGTTCCATTAAGTCTTCATGGTTGCCACGAATAAGAATTACTTTATCTTTGTGTTTTAATATAAACTCTATAATTTCTTTTGGCTGACTTCCTCTATCGAACAAATCGCCACAAAGAATTATTTTGTGTTCAGGGTTATTTAAGTCAAAGCCTTTCTCGTTCAAAGCAGTTTGCCACTCGTCAAAGAATCCGTGTATATCGCTTGAAACAAAATATTTCAATTTTTCTCCTAAATTAACTTTATGAATTTTAAAAACAATTTTAGTTGCTCAATTACATTTTCAAAAGTTATATCTTTGGCATAACCAAACTGTGAAGAGTATGCTTGCCATAAAAAGTTTAGATTGTCATCATTTGAAATCAAATTAATTGTTTCTTTTATGTCATTAAAGATAAATTCGGTTTTACGGACTTTGGTTGTATTTTTTAAAGCCAAAATTAAATTGTTTTTGTTTAAATCTTTCAAATACAATTTACCAAGCATATAACAATCATAAAAATCTTTCATTCTTGTGGTTGTTATGTTTTTAGATAAAATGCTCTCAATCTTTTCAGCAAGAATTGTTTCTATTGGATAGCAAGTAATATCAATTTTTCGTTTTTCAATTAACAAGTCATAGGAATATACAACTTCGCTTGGAGTAATGACATCGCCAGTCGTTATATCAATTTGAATAATATTTCGAGTTCTATCTAGTTGACATTTTAATCTTGCTCTAAATCCGCTATATTCAAATTCTTCACGAATTGGTAAAACATCTAAAATTTCAAAAATAGTTCCATCATCAATTTTAATTTTAGAAATTTCTTCTAACGCATTTTTAATAAATATTTCGTTAAGTGGGAGATTTTTTATTGTTAAGTCCATATCTTTGGTCATTCTAAAATCAACACCAATCATAGATGAAATTAAAATTCCGCCTTTTAAAACGAAGTTGTTTTTATATTTACTTAATGAAATTCTCTCTAAAAATCTCTCCATAAAAAATCTAGTTAAAAGAATTTGCGGGTTAAGATCATATTGTTTTGCTTTATTGTTAATTAAATCTTTCAATTGTTTTGATGTGTTCATTATAGTAGCACCTCCAACTTTTCTCTTAATTGTTTATCAACACCAAGAACCTTTGCATATTTCATTAGTTTAACAGTATCTTTGTTTGGTAGTTTTAAATATTTTTTCAATGCTTCTACTTGAATAAATTTATCTCCAACATACTTATCACTAAACAAATCACAAATCGTTCTGTGAATATCATGGCATTTTACAATATTACCAAACATTGTTTTAATTGTTGTAATACCTAAATTATAGATATCATCATTTTCTCGAACCAAAACCGTATTGTTGCGTGAACCCTTTGCAAAGTAATTTAATGGTGTTGCTCCATAAACAATTTCAATATCTCTTGTGGTAAGATTCCACAAATAAGCCGATGTGAAAGATGAAAACACAGCCTTGGAGTAATTCATTTGATAAACATACAACAAATCCACAAACTTATCACTTTCAATATATATTCCACGAGCAACTTTCTCAAGAATTCCATCTTCAACCGCAAACTTTAAATAATCTTTTGCAATTTTATTCTGACTTAAATCTTTTGTAAACACATATCCATTATTTTGTTTTGCAAGTTCTAATAATTTAGTATAGTTTCTCATTTCACACCTCGTTGACTTTTACAACAATAATTTATCATATTTTGTTGCGAAAGTCAATAAATGTATAATTTTTTTTGTAAAGAGCTAATTGTAAAAGTAACCTTTTTTATTTAGTCAAATGCTAAACTAAAATGCGTTAATGACCATTTTTGTCCTGATAATTCTATTATTTTCTTTTGCAAGTTTTAATAGCTTACTATAATCTCTCATATCAAATCCTTATGCACTTTTTTTCTAAAGTTATAAGTGTTTATAGAAAAAAAATCAATAAATATATAAATTTTTTGTAAAGAGCTAATTGTATACTATATGTCTATTTTACCTAATTTGTACATTAAATATCCTTCTTGATTATCGCTCTCTCTGACAATTAAATAATCTTTATTTAGATATTTCATTATTGACATTAATAATAATCCTCCCCCGACTATAACATCTCTTCTTTTTAATGACAAACCAACAATCGAGCCTCTCTCATCAAAAGGAACAGAGTGAATGTTTTTAACCATTTTTTCAATGTCTTCATATGTTAATTTATAAAAATCTACTTTTTTTGTATCGTATTTTGCCATTTTCATTTTAATTGAAGCAAATGATGATGCTGTTCCTCCTATTGCCAAAATCTCTTCGAACTGAGGAACATCTCCATAACCTTGTATAACTTTTTCAATATAGGATATCGCTTCAGTTAAATTTTCTCCACACTGGTCTTTTATTCTTACAATTCCAATCGGCAAACTTTTTGAATAATATATGCCTTTCTCGTCGCCTATTGCAAGTTCTGTACTTGCCCCTCCAATATCCATTACACAAACTTTTCCTTTTGTATATGCGCCGTAAAAACCTATTTTAGCTTCATATTGAGAAGGGATAATATCTACATCTATATTTTTTTGCTTTAATAATAAAATAAATTCTTCCTTATTTGATGCACTTCTTACTGCTTCGGTTGCAAAAACATATACTTGATTCGCTCCATCATTAATTGCTTGTTTATACAATTTTTCTATTGCTTGAATAGATCTATTCATTGCTTCTTTATTTAAATAACCTGTCAACTGCAACCCTTGAGACAACTGCGTTGTTTCTAGAGTTTTATAAATAGTGGCTACACCATCGCTAACCATTAATCTAATAGAATTTGAACCTATATCTATAACGCCGTATTTATTCATAATTTTATTATACTCGTTTGATATTATTTAAAATACTATTTCTTTTATTCTTTTTGCTTGACAATGTTATTTTTCTTATATTATATTAAAAAAGCATTCAAACGGCCCCTTGGTCAAGTGGTTAAGACATCGCCCTTTCACGGCGGCAACATGGGTTCAAGTCCCGTAGGGGTCACCAGGAAATTAAAAAATCCGTTTCTATTATGAGACGGATTTTTTTGTGCAGTGTACGTCGTTACGCAAAAATTGTCGAAATATAGATCAGCGTCTATGCAAACATAGATGATACTATTTCCTCTCTTGTTTTTTCTATATTATTTGAACTTGTTTCTCTTTTAACATCTTCAACATTTTGTTTCCAAATATCTTTTTCTAATTCGTATACAGACTTTCCAGCTACAGTTTCTTCTTTTAATGCTGCAGATAGTTTATAATCCTTTAAAATATATCTAACTGTTTGTACTCCTAAAAGCGATGTCAAAATAGCATTGGTTGAGCCTTGAACTAACGGATCAACTATTGTTTTGATTACTGACCCTAAAACAGGAACTGATTCTGTATATTTTGATACAACATTTCCGACCATATTTCCTGCAGGAATTGAAGCGACACCTAACGCAACAAAGGCATTTTTTATAACGCCGCCATAAATCTTTGTCATCTCTATTTCATCCGGTCTAAATCCATATAAGTAAACAATATCTTTTATCATTTTCATGTTTAAAGAAGCTACTATTACTGCATCTAATGTGTTGGATTGCGATACTGCAGAATAAAAGCCAGATCTAATAGATGTTTTATTTACAATCTTTTTGGCAGTTTTTTTGATTGGACCTCTATATAGAGCATCTAAGCACACCTGAACTAATTCGTCGTTTTTTTCATTTAATGCTTTTGTTAATCCTTCAATGATATCGTCATTTTTTTCTTGATTATTTTCATCTTCATAGTACCATCTAGCATTGTATATTTCTTCCGAATTATTTAGATTAACAATTGCAGTTGCCAAATCGTTTCTAAGTTTTTTGTTATGCTTTTCAGCTCGTCTTTTATTTTCCTTTGACCCTTCTGGTTTTGTTATAAAATGAGGGGCTTTAAGCACCTTTACAACAGGAACAATGAATAGCCCAATGTAAGCTCCTAATAGTAATGCACTAACAACATATGTAATAATGTGATATTGTGTCGTATCGATAGTAAAAACTTTATACGCAACATCAAACATGCATACAAATATTATTAAGCCAATAAATAAAGCACAAAATGTTAATAACTTTTTATATTTTTTTGTTTTTCCTACCACAATATATTTAGAATCGATTGAAGATAAGTCAACGTCGCTATCTTTTTTTTGAAGAATACTTTTGTTACTATTGCTTGGCAAAATAGCATTTAATCCTAATTTTTCTCTAAATTTATTTCTCTGTTTTATTCTTCTTTCTTTCATTTTGTCAAAAAGTGCCATAATTCCTCCGCCAATCACATTATATCAAAAAAACGCTTAGTAAAAACTTAATAATATATTTATTCTTTCATAAATAAACACGAGTTGTATCAAAAACAATTATTATGGTATCATTTAATCAGTAAAATTTTTGGAGCTAATATGGAAAATTCACAAGAAAATCAATCTTTGATATCAGATAAAATCCCATTGAAAGAAAAGATATTTTATGGAATAGGCGCATTTATGGATGGCGGCGGTGTAGCTATGATGTCATGCGTAATGCTAAAATATATGACTACAATGGGCATTGCGATGGCCATTGCCTCTACAATCATGATGGTAGCTAAAATCTGGGATGCTATAACAGATCCTTTAATGGGTTTTATTAGTGATAACACTAGAGGAAAATTTGGACGTAGAAAACCTTATATGTTCTTTGGTGGAATTTCATTAATCATTGCAATTTTCTTAGTGTTTATGCCAGTAAGAAGCATGGGAATGAGCATTCCTGCTTTTACAGCTTATATCTTGATTATGTATCTAATTTGGAATACATGTTCAACAATTACTCAAGTTCCATATTGCTCTATGGCAAGCGATATATCCCCATCGTTTAAAGAACGTAATAACGCAAACACTGTTAAACTAGTTTTTAATGCTATTGCTTCTGGTCTTGCATACGTTCTTCCTTTATTGTTCGTTGAAGCATTAATTAGTGAAGATGGCTATCTATTTATGCCAAATATTTCTTCAACACAATTTTGGCTTTTAATGAGCCTTATTTTTGGAACAATGTTTGGTGGCGGATTAATTTTATGTGGTATCTTTGTTAAAGAAAGAATTAAACCAACTTCTCCTAAAAAGAAATTTAATCTAAAGCAATTTATTAATAATTATGCTGAACCTTATAAGAATAAATCATATAGATGGCACATAGTTATGTATGTTTCTGCTTTCATTTGTATGGATATGATTTCTGCTTTAGCAGTTTATTACGCAACAGACGTTTGGCATGGATACAAATTATTTGGCATGAATATGTCTTCTTTATTTATAATTGCTCCAATGATGGTTGCTGCTGTTGTGATGTTCCCTCTTGCAAGATATGCGATGGATAAAAAGACAAAGCAATTTGCCTTTAGGATGGGACTTCCTTTCTATATATTAGCAGGCATAATGTTAGCTATTATGGACCCAAGTTGGACTCCACCTATTTTAGTGCCTATAATTGCAGCGGTAATGGGACTTGGATTTGGTGGCGCACAAATGATGCCTTGGATTATTTTCCCAGACACATTAGATGTTGCACAAATGGCAACAGGAGATAGACCAACAGGAACATATAGCGGAATGATGACGCTTGCAAGAAAACTTGCAGGAGCCTTTGGCGTAGGTCTTGTAGGATGGATTGTAGATGGATTTGGATATATAGAAAATACGACAGGAGATCCTACGGCTTATATTCCACAATCTGATGCCGTGTTATTATCTATAAAGTTAGTTCTAGGACTATCTATTGTTATATTCATATCTATCGCAATGTTTGCATCTTTTAAATATAAAATTAACAATAAAAAGCTTGAAAGAATCAGATATTTTATAAACGCAAGAGAAAATAACATTACTCTTACAGATGAAGAAGAACAAGAAAAAGCTTCATTAATTAATGAATTGTACGGAAAGAATAAAACAATAGAAAATACAAGCAATAAATAATTGTATATTAATCTTAATGCAATAGGGATATTAATCAAAGATCTTTGATGGCTTGGCTTCTTTTGGTTCATGATTGCCACTTTTTATTATCCATAGTAGCACATCCCAAATTTTCCAATTTTCCATTCCTAAACTTCTAAATGTGTCTTGTTGCTCGTATTTGTCATCAAACTGACTTAATAGCCCTTCTCTATCAGCAAGGCCTGCTTGTTCAATTGTATATATTTTTGATAATACAAAGCCTAAAATTAAGGCAATTATAACGATAATTGCAATAATTCCAAATACACATCCGAAACAACTACTTGTAACACTATTTGCCATATTTTTAGTATAAAGTACGAAAAATACTTATGTCAAATATTGTTGACAGTTAAAAAATCGCTATGATAGAATTACAAAGTGTGGAAGCATAGCTCAGCTGGGAGAGCATCTGCCTTACAAGCAGAGGGTCATAGGTTCGAGCCCTATTGTTTCCACCAAATCAAAAAGGGCTGTTGCAAAATTATAAATTTTCGCAATAGCCTCATTTTTTTTTGATCATTTCCACTGTTTTTTTGATTAAAGCTCTTTTTTACAAAAACATTGCCATATAGTGTGGTATTGTTATTTTTGTATTGACTTGTCCTATATTTGTATTTGTCAATTTATAAGCATATGGGGGGTTCCATTCTTTTAAGAACTCGTTTAAAGAATGCGTCTCACCTTTTTTGCTCTTAACTTCTATTGGAATAATAGCGCATTGTTGTTCAATCAAAAATTCAATTTCTTGAGTATTGTTTTCCTTCTTAACATAATGCAGCGTATATCCTTTCTTGTTAAGAATGTCAAAAATTAGGTTTTCATAAATTCCACCTTTTGCCGGTCCTTTTAATACATCTCTTACAAGAGCAGTTTGTGTATCAAATCCGTATAACGCAGTAGTCAAACCAATATCAGTTGCATAAATTTTAAATTCGTTTGGTTTTTCATATGCTTTTAATGGAAGTTGTAGTGTTGAAACATTATAAACCAATTTAATCATTCCTGCATCATTTAACCAATCAAGCGCGTTTTCATATTTCTTATAAGAACCACGTGGCGATACAGTTGTATATTGAAACTTAGTATATTCCTTTGCTAATTGTCGAGGAATAGAATAATAACAATCTTTTATTTTTTGACGATCCGTTATTTTAGCATACTTTTTAATATCTTCTTCGTATTCATTTAATAAATCTAATTGCTTTTGATAAACTTCTTGAAAATTATTAGTTTCAAAAAACGTATTAACGGCATCAGGCATACCGCCGACAACAAGATATTCCCTTATGATTTGACTAAACTTTTCATGTATTGAATCTGGAATTCTTTCCTTTGAATAGAAATATGATTTTAACATCGCGATAGCATTTTCATCGTATCCATAAGCCCAAAGAAACTCTTCAAAATCCAATGCATACATTTCTATTTGCGTTTCATATCCTACAGGAATAGAAACAATATCTTTATAATTTAATCCTAAAAGCGAACCAGAAGATATAATATCATAACGATTATCTAAAGCAAGAAACTTGATCGCAGTTCGAGCATTTGGGCAATGTTGAATTTCATCTAGAAAGATTAAAGTCTTCCCTTCTATAAATTTAACATTAGGATATTGCAAAGAAATACGCTTGTAAATTTCCGCTGGTGTTAAATCCCCATCAAAAATTTTTTTGCTTTCTGGATTTTCATAAAAATTTATCTCAATAAAACTTTCATAGCTTTTACCAAAATCTCTAATAATGTACGTTTTACCTACTTGTCTTGCACCTTTAACTAATAGGCACTTATTCTTCTTTGTTTGTCTCCATTCCAAAAGTTTTTGGTAAATTTTTCTTTTTAACATAATACTGCCTCTCTATTTTTTATATTATAGCAAGAACAAAGAGTAATGCCAATATATTTGTGAGTTTTTTGACAATACTTTATACAAAAAGTTTGAGTTTTTTGACAATGCTTTTTGCAATTTTGTTGAATATTTTGACAATACTATTACTTCTTTTATGCATTTAGGTACATTTTACAGCAAAAGTTTTTTAAAAATCAACGAGCAGATCTTGTTAAAAAACTGTTGCCAAATATTAGTTTTTGCAACAGTCTTTTTTCCTTTTTTATAACTGTAAGTTTTATTGAATTTTGAAACTAATTTTAACGCTTGTTCCAATACTACAAACTAAAATTATAGCGATAATTGAAATAAGCAATTTTTTCATTTTTTTGTCTCCTATATTTTTTTGTTCAATTTAATCATAGAATAACAAAAAAATTCTTACTCACACGCTAAAGTAAGGCTTTTGTAAACCCTAAAAAGTAAAAAACTATTCCTAGATTGACACCTAGGAATAGCTTTATTTAACAAATTGTATTATCTTATATTGTTGCTTTTGGTCCGATTGGGGCTGGACTATCTACATAACCAATAATTCTTGGATTATGTACAATTGCTTTTGCCATAGGAGGCATTGGCAATTTTCTTTCTTTAAATCCAATCTTATCTAAACCAACAAATGTTGGAACATTATCACTTAATGAACCTGTGCTGATTATAACAATTGCGCAATGTATATACTTTTCTCCATCTTCCACATACGCAAAACTAGCATTTGCTTCATCGTTAATTGCATCTTTAATCATATTGTTAACCATTTTATGAGTAGATTCAGTTTCAGGCATGATTGCTGCATCAGATGTAGTCTTCCAGTTATATATATCTAAATAGCCTTCAATTGTTACTTCTGGATAATTTGTAGCGTCTCCGCCTGTATATCCCCAGAACAACATACCAGCAACTTTTGCATTACAAATAATATTGTTCTTAAAATATAACTTTGGCTTGCATCCAGCTTTAGTTTCTACTGATATTGTTGCATCTGCACAATTTCTAACAATGCTATCTTTCATATTAACATCGGCACCAGATATATATACGCCTCTATGTCCATTCTCCAAGAAGCAATGATCTAATGTTAATTTTGTCTTACCTTCACCATAAGCTGTAAGGATCATTCCATGTCTAGATAGATTAATATCTAGATTTAAAGCTTCCCCTTCTGCGATTTTGTATCCTGTTACATGCAAATCCTTGATTGTAATATCGATCTCTCCTCCAACATATACAATAGAGTTCCAATATTGTTCTCCGCTACCATATAGATTTGTAGCATCAAGTAAAAACGCATTACCATACATATTAGAATTTAGAACAATTCCTGAATCGTCAAGTTCTATATCCTTTTGCATAACAACAACACTTTTTTCTTCAACGGCTTTAAGTAATTCTTCTTCTGTTGAAACATTTACGCCATCAACAATTGTTAAAACACAGTCTTTTGTTCCAGTTGAATCTGTTATTGTAATAACATATTCTCCCTCACCGGTAATTGTAATATTATTACCACTTAAAGAAGCAATAGTTGAAGATTCCTTTTCAGCAACACTAGCGCCGGCTTCTAAATTTAAAGCTTCTACTAAATTGTATGTATTTGTTGTTGATGATGCAGTATATACATTCTTTGCAAGAACACGAGTGCCTTCATCCATTTTAAAATCAATCTCTGTTACTCTTACAGATGATGGATCATTTGTGCCACCGAAGAACATGTTGTATACAAACACACCGCCAACGGCCAAAGCTGCAACTAAAACAACAACTATTACTGCTGTAATAATTTTCTTCTTAGTTGTCATTGGCTTTTTAGTTTTTTTCTTTTTTTGGGTTTTTGGCAAGTCTTCTACTTCCTCATATTCATCCTCTAAATCCTCAAAATCATCAATAACATCATCGATTTCTTCATCAAAAAATTCGTCGATTTCTTCATCGATGAATTCATCTTTCTTCTTTTTCATAATTTCACCTCAAACATTTCAATACAAAGTAATTATATCACACCTATGCTACACAAATAAAGGCTCTGTTTTATATATATTTATATAGTTATTTTTAAAAGTAAATTCCAGTTATATCAATATTGATTTTGAAAATTATAAATGCTATTTTGCATATTATAATATATGAACATTGTATTTATAATCTTAATAATCTCATCTATTATAGGCCTTACAATTATTAATCCGGAGTCGGTCTTAACAACCCTTATAAGTGGCACGACGAGTGCAATTAACTTATCTTTTACTCTAGTTGCTATTTATGCTATATGGCTAAGTGTAATTAAGATAATGAGTGAGATAGGTTTAAATAGAATTATTTACAAACTTTTCAAGCCAATAGTAAAGAGATTGTTTAAAGGCGAAAACGAATTGACCTATGAATATATTACACTAAATTTTTCTGCAAACATTCTTGGAATGGGCGGAGCAGCAACACCACTTGGAATAAAAGCAATTGAATCAATGAATAAGAATGATGCCTCTATCTCGGATAACATGATACTCTTTGCGGTAATTAATGCTTCCTCAATTCAACTGCTACCAACAACAATTATTTCGTTGCGCTCCACTTTTAATTCTCAAAATGCATCTAATATAATTTTGCCAAGTATACTCTCTACTTGTATAACCACAATAGTCGGGATAGCTTTATGCTATATTTTTAGAAGATTTAAGAAGAAAACATGAGCAAGTACATAGTTCCCGTTTTTATTGTTTCTATTATCATTTTAGGATTTTACAAAAAAGTAAATATTTACGATTCATTTGTAGAGGGCGCAAAAGAAAGTTTAAAACTTGTATTTTCCATTTTTCCATATATAGCCACAATAATGATTGCTGTAGAAGTGTTTGCTCTCTCCGGAATAGCAGATAAATTATCTGAACTTTTAAAACCGATTTTTAATATTTTTGGTATTCCTAGTGAACTTTGTCATTTGCTGGTTATAAGACCATTGAGTGGAAACGGTTCTATTGCAATGCTTGAAAATATTTTTGAAACATATGGTGTTGATTCATATATTTCCAAATGCGCTAGTGTTATTGTCGGTTCAAATGAAACTATATTTTATGTTGTAAGTCTATATTTTTCCTCACTAAAAACAAAGAAACTGCGTTATACAATACCAGTTTCTTTAATAACTATGTTTATTGGGGTTGTAATTTCTTGCTTTATTTGCAGATTTATTTAATCTAACTGCAACGCCTCTTTATACACAACATCCTTTGGCAAATTATTTTCCTTTGCTACTTGTTTAATTGCTTCTTTTTTATCAAGTCCTTGATCTAATTTTTGCATCAATTGCTCTTTTATAGATAGGCTATTTTCTTCTTTTTCCTGCTGATCATTAGGCTCAATGATAATAACATACTCGCCTTTTGCCTCTTCTATTTCTGCGCTAGACAATTGACATCTAATTGCTTTTTCGTGAATCTTGGTGATTTCTTTAACAATATTGATATATCTATCTCCTAATGTTTTCAATAGATAATCTATATTCTTATTTAAATCATATGGAGAAGAATAAATAACAAGATTTGTGTTTATATTCTTATATGGCACAATCAATGCATCTTTATCTTTCTTTTTTTCGGGTAAAAACCCTAAAAAAGTAAATACAGGGTTTAAAAGTCCTGCTAAAGCTATTGCACTAGTTAGTGCTGTTGGACCAGGGATAACGCTTACAGAATAACCTTTATTTTTTAGTTCATTTACTAGTATTGCACCTGGATCCGATATAGCTGGCATTCCAGCATCTGTAATTAAAGCAACGTCTTTATCTTCGTCTAAATACTTTGCTATTTTTTCTACGCTTTCTTTTTCGTTAAACTTATGACATGTTATTAATGGTTTTTTTATCTCAAAATAGTTTAATAATCCTAAGGAATGCCTTGTGTCTTCGCAAGCAATTAAATCCACACTTTTTAGAGTTTCTATTGCTCGCAAAGTCATGTCTTGCAAATTTCCAATAGGAGTACCAACTAAATATAATGTTGCCATTAGTCCTTTACGATGGTGTATCCATCTTTGCTATCTAATATGCTGTATCCTTTAGCTTTAATTTCATTTCTTAATGAATCGGCAGTTGCCCAATCTTTGTTCTTTTTAGCATTTAATCTTTCTTCTGCCATTTTCTTTATATCCTCAGGAATATCTTCTTGAGCATCTAATACATCTAATTTAGCATCTTTTAGATTTAATCCAAAAACCTTATCCATTTCTAAGGCAAGTTCAAATATATCTTTGCTCTTTTTTTCCTTTGTCATAGTCCATAAGACACCTAGTGCTAAAGGAATATTTAAATCATCATTAATTGCGTCTTCAAAATCTTTCTTATATTTTGCCAAAACTTCTTCACTTGTTTTTTCTTGAGACATTTTATGTTGATATAGCGCAGATAACAATCTAGAGTAAGAAACTTTAGCGGCATCCATACCTTCAAATGTAAAGTTTAATTTCTTTCTATAATGAGCATTTAGACAGAAATATCTAAACACTACTGCAGGATAACCCATATCTTCTAATTGAGATACTGTATAAGTATTTCTCAAGCTCTTTGACATTTTTCCGTTATTGACTAACATGAACTCGCCATGAACCCAGTAATTTACAGTTTTTTTGCCCTCTAAAGCTTCGCTCTGAGCAATCTCATTTTCGTGGTGTACAGGAATATGATCTACTCCACCTGTATGGATATCAAAAGTTGAACCTAAATATTTTTTACTCATTGTAGAACACTCAATGTGCCATCCAGGATAACCCATACCCCAAGGGCTTGGCCATTGCATTATATGTTCTGGTTCTGCTTTTTTCCATAACGCAAAATCATATGGATTATGTTTTTGGTTATTTACTTCTACTCTCGCTCCTGCTTGTTGATCTTCTAAGGACAATCTAGATAATTTTCCGTATGATGGGAATTTTGCAATATCAAAATATATTCCATCGTCTATTTCATATCCATATCCCTTTTCTTCTAATGCTTGAACATATTTAATCATATCGTCAATATGATCTGTTGCTTTTGCAATAATTTCTGGACGAGATATATTTAGTTTCTTAAGGTCTTCAAAGAAAATATTTGTATAAAATTCTGCTATTTCCCATGGAGTTTTTTGTTGTTCACGAGAAGCTTTTTCCATCTTATCTTCTCCGCTATCTGAATCTGAAAGCAAATGACCAACATCAGTTATATTCATTACTCCTTTTATCTTATATCCATCATATTTAAGAACTCTTCTAAATATATCCATAAATATATAAGTTCTCATATTTCCTATATGAGCAAAGCTATATACTGTTGGACCGCAACTATACATTCTAACGGCTTTTTCATCTATAGGCTTAAAATCTTCTTTTTGTCTAGATAATGTATTATAAATCCTTAACATATTCTATTTCTCCTCCTCATTATCCATAGTTATAGAATAATGACATGCTTTTATATTTAATGCATTTTCAAGTGTTTCTATTCTTCTATTTAATCTAGCAAACTCTTCTAAAATTGGATCTGGCAAATGTTGATCTAAATCATTTACTCTTACATTGTTATGCTTTATGACTCTCCCTGGCACTCCAACAACAGTTGCATAAGGAGGCACATCTTTAATTACAACACTTCCTGCACCAATTTTTGAGTCATGACCTATTGTAATATTACCAAGTACTGTAGAACCTGCAGACAACATAACATTATCTTGAATAGTAGGATGTCTTTTTCCTGTTTCTTTGCCTGTTCCACCAAGTGTTACTCCTTGATAAATAAGCACATTTGTACCAACTACAGCAGTCTCACCAATAACAACGCCAACTGCGTGGTCAATAAATACACCCCCTGCAATTTGAGCGGCAGGATGAATATCTACTCCATATTTTCTTCTTGCACCTGCAGAAATAATTGTCGCAATTATTTTCATTTTATGATTATAAAACCAATGCGCAATTCTATATCTAAACAATGCCTTGAACCCTCCATAAGTAAAAAACACTTCAGCTTTACTTCTTGCTGCTGGGTCCTTTTCCATTGCTACATTTAAATCCATTTTTATCTTATTCATTTTCTCTCCAAATAAAAAAGATGCCATCATCAAAGACGAGCATCTCGTGGTTCCACTTTGTTTTAGATAATAAATATCTCTTATTAAACTTTAACGCAGTCATACGCATAGCATTTCCTCTATGAGCAACCAAATCGCACTTCACTATTTTTCTTCGAGAAAGCTTTCAGCCGATGACTTTCTTTTCTGCACCTGATTTTATAGTTACTCTTATTTGGTTATTGCCGTAACTTATATGTGTATATATTATATTGTCAGCAATTATTTTTTGTCAACAAATTGTGACACTCATGTTCTACTCAAGCTACTTGTCTCCCGCTTTATTGACATCGCCTGCTATCTCTTCAGGCCTAGACTCTTTTTTGATTTCATCCTTTATTGAATCTTTTTCTTGTTGAGCCTTTTCTATTTCTTCTTTTGTAATGCCAAGATTTTTTATCATTTCCTCTAAAGCTTTATTTTTTAACTCTTCTTGATTAATAGTTTTGGAATCAACAATTTCTTTGTCAAAGCTTAAATCTAAAGTCCATTCGTTTATTATTGTTCCCTTTTCACGAGCTGTTAATACGGCTTTATATGCTTCGCTACCCTCTTGATATGATTGAAGAGTTAGATATTCTCCAGCATAGCATTGCATATTTGCTCTTTGACTGTATTTTGGTGCCGCCATAGCAAGGATCATAATAAAGAATGGATATGTATATGTGAATGTATTTCCAAAGAATGCAGAAACACAATATGCAAATGCGCTATTTAATAAAACAAGTTGTAATCCTGTTAATGTTTTTCTGCATCTTAAAGCTCTAATGTAAATTATTAGTATTGCTGCTAAATATAACAAAAGAGGAATAATTCCGACATTTGCGCCTATTTGCAAATACTCATTATGAGGCATATCGCACCATTCTGGTTTTATATTCAATACAAAAACTGAGTTTCCATAATCGTTATAACAATCAAGACCTCTACCCCATAATGGAGATTTGCCAATAATTTTGCAAGCTGTTATCCATAAAACTAATCTTCCTGAACCAAGAGAACCATCTTCAACCGAATTGTTTTCTTCCCCTGATAGGAAAGCTATAATAGATCCAATCCAACTTTTCATTTGTCTTAAGAATGTAGATAATCCACTTACTTCACATATAAACAACATAGTTGCAAATATAATTAAGATAATTACAATTTTTCCAAAATATAAATTGGTAGCATCTTTCATTTTTCTACAAGAAGCAGAATATGTAATTATTGTAAAAATAATACCAAAAATAATGGCAAGCATTGAACCTTCAGATAGCGATTGAAAGGCCCCAAATAAAGACATCGTATATAATATGCCATAAATTATTGACCATTTAAGATTCTTTGCGTATAAGAAACATCCCATAGCCATAACAGTAGATATTGCATAAAAATATCCCAAATGGTTGGAATTATTGAAAACCATTCTTGTTTGATCAAATCCTAAATCTTTATTAAAAATTACTTCAATTGAGCCAATAAAACTAATCAATGCAGCAGAAGCTAAAAATACTAGCATTGCTGCTTCCTTGGATTTTTGACGCTTTACAGAATACGCTAAGATAAAAATAAAGACATATAATATTACCGTCAAAAAGCCTTCGTTGTTATATTCATTACCATTCCATGCCATTTGAGAATAATAAGCATGCATGGTAGAGAAAAAAGTCCAAATAAATGCACCTGCAAGACATATAAGTTCCGGATATTCTTTAATTACTTTTAGACAAATATCTTTAAAAGATCCTTGAAGTTTTACGCCTTTTAAAATTGTTGATAAAACCCACGCTACAATTCCAATAATTGATAAGACTTTTATATATAGCAACGATTGATCTAGTCTATAAAAGAACTTATTCATGTTGTCAACATTTTCTATTGACTCATGACTAAACAAAAGGAAAAAAGCTTGTCCCATAAGAGCAATTACAGATAAAAGAACAATGAAATCTAAAACGAAAATAGCCGCTTTTTTGTATTTTTCTTTTTTAAAGATTGATAATAACATCTCTCCGTTTTCAATTCTTTCTTCCATAACCATCCCTTTTCCTTTGTCTTAAATATACTACATTTTATTTGGAGTAGCAATTCCAATCAAATTTAGAGCATTCTTTAATACTTGCTTAACAGCATTTGTTAGCAATAAACGTGAATTTTTAATGCCCTGTTCTTCATTTGCAATATTGCAATTAAAATAGAATTTATTAAATGCTTGAGCTAATTCTATTGCATATCTAGAAATAATATATGGCTCATTCTTATTTGCCGCATCAAGTAAAGTGTCTTTAAATCTATCAAGTACTATAATGACATCTGCTGCATCTTCATTGTCTATTCCCTTATAATCAATTTCTCCTTGAACCAATCCACATTTTTCAATCAAGGAATTACATCTTGCATAGGTGTATTGAACGTATGGACCTGTTTCTCCCTCAAAGCTTAAAACTTTATCATAAGAGAAAGTTATGTCTTTTATTCTGCTGTTATATAGCATGCCAAACATTACCGCGCCAACACCTACTTGTTCAGCAACCTCTTCTTTATTAGGCAAATTTGGATTTTTCTCTTCTATTACTTTTAATGCTTTTTCTTTAGAAGTATTTAATACATCCTCTAAAAATACAACGTGACCTTCCCTTGTTGATAGTGCTCCATCCTCAAGAGAAACCATACCATGAGCTACATGATATAAATCTTTATACCAATCATAACCCATCATTTCTACAACTTTAAACCATTGTTTAAAATGTAAGTTTTGTTGATAAGCTACAACATATAGACACTTATCAAAATTGTATGTCTTTTTTCTATAAAAAGCAGCAGCTAAATCTCTTGTAGCATACAAAGTAGCACCATCACTTCTTACAAGTAAGCATGGTGGCATTTTATCTTCATCTTTAAATTTGACAATTTGAGCTCCCTCAGATTCTACAAGTAATCCCTTTTGTCTTAATTCATCAAGAACACTCTCCATTTTGTCATTATAAAAACTTTCACCATTATAACTATCAAATGTAACGTTCAATCTTTTATAAACTTTATCTACTTCTTTCAAAGTGATTTCTTTAAACCATTGCCATAGATTTATAGCTTCTTCATTATTATCCTCGATTTTTTTAAACCAAGCTCTTGCCTCATCATCAAGTGTAGGATCTGATTCTGCTTCTTTGTGAAATCTTACATAGATGTCTAATAAGCCTTTAACTCCTCTTTTTTCTATGTCTTCTTTATTTCCCCATTTCTTATACGCAACAATTAATTTTCCAAATTGAGTTCCCCAATCACCTAAATGATTAATGCCAACAACATTGTATCCTAAGTATTTATATAACTTATATAAAGCACTTCCAATTGCTGTATTTAGCATATGGCCCATATGGAAAGGTTTAGCTATATTTACTGAAGAAAAATCAATGCATACAGTTTTTCCTTCTCCTATTTTTGAGGAACCATACATTTCTTTTTCATTATCTATGTCTTGTAAAACTTGCTTTGCAAGTTCAACTTTATTTAATTTAAAATTAACGTATCCGCTTACAGCTTCTACGCTCTCAATAACTCCACCTACAGAAATTGTCGCCTGTATATCTTGAGCAATTTGTATAGGAGATTTTCTAAGCGTCTTAGCAAATTTAAAACAAGGCAAGCAATAATCTCCCATTGATGAATCTTTTGGAAAAGAAAGCAAAGAATATATTTCTTCTTTAGAAGTTCCTTCAATATTTATTAAATCGCTAATAATTTGTTTATAGTCCATATTATACGTTAAATAGGAATTCAATTACGTCGCCATCTTTAACAACATAATTTTTTCCTTCACTCCTTATTTTTCCTTGTTCTTTTGCAACTTTTTCAGAACCGCATGCAAGAAGCGTTTCTACATCTATTACCTCTGCTCTTATAAATCCTTTTTCAAAATCTGAGTGGATTTTGCCAGCCGCTTGAGGTGCTTTTGTTCCATTCACAATTGTCCAAGCTCTCGTTTCTTTTTCTCCTCCAGTTAAAAAGCTGATTAAGCCAAGTAAAGAATAACAAGCAGATACTAAAACATCTAATCCACTCTTATCTATTCCAAGCTCTTCTCTAAACATGATTTTTTCTTCTTCATCAAGTGAGGCTAATTCTTCTTCTATTTTTGCACAAAGAACAATAGCTTTTGCCTCGTGATTAGAAGCATATTCTTTTACTGCTTTTACATATTTATTGTCTTCACTACCAATGTCTGAATCTGCAATATTTGCAGCATATATAACAGGCTTTTGTGTTAACAAACACAAATCCTTAACTAGCAATTTCTCGTCATCGCTTAATCCCATTAATCTAACAGGAATTCCTTTTTCTAAGTTAGCTTGTATTTTCTCTACAACTTCAGCAGAGGCAATATATTTTTTATCTCCGCCTTTTGCCGCATTACGCAAACTTGCTGCTCTTTTTTGAACAGATTCAATATCTGCAAAAATAAGTTCAAGTTCAATTGTCTCTATATCTCTTAATGGATCAACACTACCATCTACGTGAGTTATATTTTCATTTTCAAAACATCTAACTACATGCACTATTGCGTCTACTTCTCTTATGTGAGATAGGAACTTATTTCCCAATCCTTCACCATGAGAAGCTCCTTTTACTAAACCAGCTATATCTACAAACTCCAAAACAGTAGGGGTCACTTTCTTTGCATTATACATTGCAGCTAATCTATCCAATCTATCGTCTGGAACAGCAACAACTCCTATATTTGGTTCAATTGTGCAGAATGGATAATTTGCGCATTCTGCTCCCGCTTGCGTAATTGCATTAAACAATGTACTCTTTCCTACATTTGGTAATCCAACAACACCTAATTTCATTGTTTATCCTCACTATCTTTATCTTCTATTTCTTTTACTTCGTTTTTTCCAATAATATTTAAAGTGTTTTCCTCGCCTTTAATCATTCTCTTTATATTTGCTCTATGAGCAAAGATAATTAATGCCCACCATACACATATTATTATAATTCCAAAAATTGAATCTTTACATAAATAAATTGCAAATGAAGCAAAGGCTGTAACTGCTAAAAAAGATCCTATGAATCCATACTTAATGACAAACAAAAACAAGATAAGCACAACTAGAGTAATTGAACCTGCTATTGGAGAGATAGATATAAATACTCCAATTGTAGAAGCAACACCCTTTCCGCCTTTAAATCCAGAATATACAGGGAAAATATGACCTAGAATAACAAAAAATCCTAGCAATATTGCCATGAAATAATTATCTGAACCATTAATTAAAAATCTTCCAATTAAAGCAAACGATGCGCCCTTTAAAGAATCAAGAACAAAAGTCAAAACACCCCATACTTTTCCTACTGAACGTAGAACATTCATTGTTCCTGGATTTCCACTACCAATCTTTTTTATATCCTTGTCTTTTATGCTTGATATTAATGTTGCGAAATTAACAGAGCCAACGGCATAAGCAACAACGCATAATAAAACAATATATTTAATGTCCATAAACACCTACTAAAATATTATCGCCTCAATTTTAACACATTATATGCGTGCGCGCAATTAATTATCTATGGGCAAATGACGCTGTCAATTGTTAACGCTAAAAAGACAAATTAATCTAAAATGCGTTAAGATATATAAATGCAAATTAGTTTTACAAACACATTGCCATATATGAAGGAATACAAAGAACATCTCCCTTCATACAAAAATATATTTATTTTTAAAATCAGCATCACATCGCCACTTCCGACAAAACGCAGGATAAATATAGTGCAATTTCCGGATAATACGCACTTTTAATTTTGTCAAATTTTGGGATAATACGCACTTTTATTCTCGCCCCTATATATTATACCTTTCGTTTGTCTGTTGCCGATTATTTTATACTTGCATTATTTGTTTTGATAAATTCACGCTTTTGATCTTTTTGTAGTTTATATGCTAGGCAAAGATAAATTATTACATATAAAAATTCCTCTATTGATTTTTTTTATCTTTATTAGTAAGATTTAATTAGAAAAAGAGTTATACAAGGGGGCTTGGTTATGGAAGAAAAAGATATGGAATTAGAAGAGTTAGAACTTGTTGAAATCGACGATGTTGACGATGAGGAATTAGAAGACATCGAAGAAGAAACTTCTGAAGACAATGATGAAGAGTCTCTAGAAGTGGAATCAGATACTTCCGAAGAAACTAACGAAGAGAATTCTTCATGCGAGGAAGAAATTTTAAGTGAAGATGATTCTTCAAATGAAGAGGAAATCCCAAGCGAAGAGGAAGAAGATTTTGAAGAAGATGACGAGGAAGTTTTAGAGGAAGAAGAGGAAATCTTAGAAGATGAATAACGAGCAAACAAAAACAAATAATTCGAAAAGGATTGCAAAAAAGGCAATCCTTATTTGTATTGTAGCAATTTTAATAATTGCTTTAGTCTTTGGTAGCCTTATTATATTAGGGCTTAATGGCTTTGTTGATATGTCTTGGCTTTTTGGTAAAGTTGAACCAGCTGTGTCTACAGATTATGACATTAATTATGATGATTTAGCAGTAAAGCCAAATCTTGAAAACTTAAGCAATGTAACAGTAGTTGATGCTTCTAATTTATCCTTTAGCGAAGATATGACAGATAGTGAAGAAGTTTTAAAAAGTGTTTCTTATTTATATAACTTGGCAAATCAAAATCTTATTGATATGAACTATTACGCGTGTGTCGCATATGGCCTATCTGATGTTACAGCGGGTGATAGTATAATTGGAAACTCTGAATCTAGAGAATACATAGTAAAAGATGAAGATGAATGGTTCTTTCAAAACTATATAAAGGCAAATGTATCTGGAATGGTTGGTAATACAATAAAAAACCTTGTCGAATCAAGTGAAGAGCGCTATACAAATAATCACGGCGAAACAATCTATAAGCGACATGGAGGATCTGATTCTTTATCTAGCACTTGTATAGCCGACTTTTTATCTACAGAAAAACAACCTATTATATATTCTGAAATGGCGCAACCAGGAGCTTCAAAACATGCGCCAAAAATCTATACTAGTGCTGAATACAATGATTTTAGAAATGTTAGAATTTCTTATGATGAGATAGACAATGCCTTAATTTATGCAGGAGAAAAGGATGACTCGTTTTACACTACATTAGAACAAGCTTCTTTAACTTATGATTCGTCAAAAGATTTATATACAATCGTCTTTGATGTTAATATTTCAAATGATAGCGAAGCATTAGAAAAAGGAAGAAACAACCTTTCTAAAGCAAATGGCTCATCAGTGTGGTACGAAAAACAACATCAAACAATAACGATTTGGGGTAGTGGTTTATTCTGCTCATATCATACAGAAAATCGTTGGGCAACAAAAATTTATGGATCAAATAATAATTACCAAAAGTTTTTTACATACAATAAAAATAATGTAAAAAAGATTGTCATTCCTACTGACACATCTTGGATAAATACTTGCTCTTATGGTGTTGCCGATTAAACGCCGTCTAAATTAAACTCAGGAATAAATGTCGTTTGTGCAGAATCTAAATCCTGTACAAACGAATTTAAAAATCCGTAATTATAAAGCCTATTGATAGCAATCTTGTACTCAATAGGTTTTATTTTTCTTTTTAGTTCCTCAAACTTAAAACTATCGCCATATGGAATATATTGACCCATCAAAGAAATGTATGTATCTTTGCTAAAATTCTCGTTAATCCAATCAATCACTCCTAGCGTATTATCTATTGCATTTGGAAGCATTAAATGTCTAATGATTAATCCTGATTTCATTAATCCATCAACTACGACATCTTTAGTTTGTCTTCTCATTTCTAAAATTGCATTCTTCGCCGTTTCAACATAGTTTGGACATTTAGAATATTTTTGCGCAAGCATATTATCTGAATATTTAAAATCTGGCAAATAAATATCGACAATCCCCTCTAGTCGTTTTAATGATTCTACTTTTTCATATCCAGAAGAATTGTAGACAATAGGTATTTGTGGTTTATATAATTCAAAAGCTTGAAGTATTTGATCTATAAAATGTGTTGGAGTAACTAAATTTATATTATTAGCTCCTAAATCCTCTAACTCTTTAAAAATTTCGCTTAGTCTTTTAATGGAGATTTCTTTTCCAAATCCTCTAGAAACTTTATAATTTTGACAATATACACAACGAAGATTACATCCCGAAAAAAAAATCGCCCCGCTGCCCTTTCCACTGCTAAGAATAGGTTCCTCTCCCCAATGTAGCGTAGCTTTTGCTAGAGTTAGGTTTTTGCCTACTCCGCAAAAGCCACTTACATTCTCCCTATCTATTTTACAGTTTCTTGGACAAGAAGAACAATTCATCTTCTTTTCCTCTTATATGCCGGATTATTTATTGCTTCTCCTATAACGATTAGCTTCTCTAAATCTTCCTCATCTACTATTATAGAACATTTTATATCACTTTGTGTAGTAAAATTTTCATTTTTATTTAAAAAATGATTTTTTTTACAATTTTCTATGCTTGTTTGCGTTGTTGTTCCATGTAAATGATCTCTCAATGATGGCTGAATTATTGCGTGTTTTCCACTTGTTTGTTGGTTATTTTGCAAGTTTTGATTTTTTTTCACAGCATATTGAGCTGGGGCTGCTAAATTCCCCATTTTTTTACTAGATTCTAATTGCTGAGTATTTTTTTGTTTCTCATTTACTTTATTTCCACTTTTTAAAACATATATAAAAACTGCAGCAATAAAGAATATAACAACAAATGTAAAAAATATTCCAAATACTTCTATCATTTATTCTTCTTTGTGTTTGGTCCACCAATTGAATTTCTCATTGATGTATCAGCTATTACATTTTGCATATTGTAATAATCCATTACACCCAATCTACCTTCTTCAAATGCTTTTGCCATTGCTTTTGGAACTAAACTTTCAGCTTCAACAACTTTTGCTTTCATTTCTTGTTCTAGGGCAACAGCCATTGCTCTTCTTTCTTCCGCTTTTGCTTCAGCAATTCGCTTATCTGCTTCAGCTTGATCCATTTGAAGTTGAGCACCTACGTTTCTTCCTACATCAATATCCGCAATATCTATAGACAAAATCTCATAAGCTGTTCCAGAATCTAGACCTTTATCTAAAACTGTTTTTGAAATTATATCTGGATTCTCCAAAACGGCCTTATGTGTTTCTGCAGAACCAACAGTGGTAACAATTCCTTCTCCTATTCTTGCAATAATTGTATCTTCGCCAGCACCACCAATTAATCTTGTAATGTTAGCTCTAACAGTTACTCTTGCTTTAACTCTTAACTCAATACCATCTTTTGCAATTGCAGAGATTGGAGGAGTTTCAATTACTTTTGGATTAACTGATACTTTAACAGCATTTAATACATCTCTTCCTGCAAGGTCGATTGCGCGTGCTGTTGCTGGTTCTAAAACAATGTTTGCTGAGTGAGCACTAATTAAAGCATTAACAACTTTAATAACATCACCTTTAGCAAGCACGTGACTTTCAAGTTCATCTATCGATAAATCTAGACCTGCCTTTTTTGCAGCTATATACGCATCAACTATTGGAGTAATTTTAATTCCTCTCCATTTCATACCTATTAGTCTTGCCATAGATATTTTTACTCCAGAAACTAATGCTCTAAACCATATTTTAACTGGAAGTATTGCAAATACAAGTGCAATTAAAACTAAAAGAACAGCAACAAGAATAATTGCCACAGTTCCACTTGCTGATGCTAACAAAAACATCATATACTATTCCTCCTCGAACATCTTATGTTCTTTTACAATTATTTTTACTCCTTCTACAGATTCAACAACGATTTCTTTGTCCTTATCTATAAAAGCATTACTTGATATTACAGTATATATTTTTCCATCAATTTGCGCATTTCCACCTGGACGCAAAATAGATGTTGTCTTGCCATGTTTTCCAATTAAAGATGTATAATCTTCTGTTCCTTTTGACAATTCAACATCAACTGCCCTACTTTTTTGCACAAATGCAGTCCTTGATAGTAGCCCTTTTTTCATAGATAAAACCATAATACCAAGGGACAACAGAATAACAACTGCGGATATACCTATTAATACTATTATTTGTATTATAGGATTTCCTGCTCCAGAATGATAAGCTCTAACTGCAATACCTACAACAAGAAGTATTGTTCCTGTTATTCCAAAAACACCAAATCCAGGTTGAAATATTTCAATTATTATGCATATTAATCCTAAGATTATGCACACAGCAGGAATCCAACCAATTTCAGTAAATACTAAAGCTATTTCATCCCAAATTGTCATATTGAAATAATCCTCCTTTGCTTTATCATATTATATGATAATTGTTTTGCTATATCAATAATAATTCCAGACTCAATGAATTTATGAAACTAAAAAAATAGCATAACGCAGCATGTTATAGATTATGTAGATTTAAGAAAAAGGACGCTCTTTGTTATTCGTTTTTATAAGTTAACAAAGTATCTAACAAATCTGATACTTCCGTATACGGATTTTTATCTAAAATACTTTGGTCTTTGTCATACATTTGATTTTTTAATTTCGAGTTGTTGATAGCTTCTTCAAATTTAGCTTGCAGACCACATTCTTTGACAACATCAAAGTTTTCAGTATATCCTGGAACATATTTTTTTAATTGTTCTTTAACTTTTTGAGATGATATTTCTGGTTTTGGATGTTTTGTAAAATAATATAATAGCCAAACTTCAAAACAAGGATTTGATAAAACATATTCTACTTGACACTTCTTGTTCGTTTTTCTTTTTTCTTCTTCTACTTTTTGATATTGAGAGAGAGATAAATCTAAATCTACCAAACAAAAAACTTTATCGCCTAATTTGTTATCTAATTGCATTTCTTCAATAATATGTCTAGCTTTCTTGGCCATATTTTTGGGGTCAGTTGCCTCAGATGGTATAATTTTAAGATTATATGGGTTCTCTCTTTTTACAAAATGATTAAAGTACTTTGATTCTGTTTTATTTCTTCCTTCGCATATTAGAACGATAATTGGTTTTCTAGTCTTTGTAAAGTTGGCTTTTGTTAGTTTTGACATTATTCCTCCTTAATAAAAGGGATGCCACCATATCTGCCAAGCAAATATGCCTTTTCTATATTCTCATCTTTTCTTGGAGAAAAGTCTGAAAGCGCATACATTTCTGTAGAAGCAGAAGCATTATTTCTTTCCGTAAACCATATTTCATCTCTTCTAAACAAATCGAGATTAAGCAAGTTTGTATCGTGCGTATTACAAATCAACTGTGCATTATTTTTGTTTATTTCTGTATCATAGAACTTTTTAATAATATATTCTACAAGTAAAGGGTGTAAACTTCTATCAATTTCATCAATCAACAATACTTTTCCTTCTTTAAATGCATAAAACAATGCTGGCGCAAAGTGAAATAACTGTCGCGTTCCATCAGATTCTTCTGTTAATTCTAAAGGATACGAAAAAGAATTATTGTCGCCTTTAATATTGTGAATTGTTTTAATGTTAAATATGTCTGAATTAGCGATCTTTTTAATTTGTTCTGGATCGTTATCAACAATAACATTCATAAGCTTATTCATTAATTCTGCTTTTTTTCCTAATTCTTTCATTTTATGAGTGTTAATTTCAAAATCACTAATACTTATATCAGCATTATTTAGAAAGTCTAAACAAAATTTCTTGTATTCTTCTAAATCGTTATTTTCTATTATATAACTAATATTATATTTTGTTGGTTGAGTTATATCATGCAATACAATTATGTCATTTAAGATATAGTCAACAACAGGTTTTACCTTTTCATAATTCCAGGTTGCAGCTGTTAATAAGAATAATTTATTCTTAGTGTTTTTTGTTTTAATTTCATTTAACAATCTAACATCAGTATTAAACTTATATTCATCTGAATTTGTTCTTGTAAAAATATTTGTTGGCTTTGCAGAATTATAAACATCAAGCTTTTCATCAATAACTTTTTCACAAGTACAACTAAAACTATAACAATATTTAACTTTGTTTTTTATAAAAGTCAACGAAAACTCCGATGGAGCTTTATAAGAGTTCTCTCTAAATTTGTAAGGAATAATTCCTATCCTATTATTCTCTACTAAATTATTAGAAATTATTGAAAAAATTTTTATAAATTCCAATGCATCTATAAAAGAAGTTTTACCTGAAGCATTAGCTCCATAAATGATTCTTGCTTTCGAAATTCTCTCTTTTCCAATAGAAATCAAATTGTCATCGTGCGATTTATCTTTGTTTGCTATCATTGAAAAACTACAAGTATTTGCATAAGACTTATAATTTTTAAATGTAAAATTTAATAACATAATAACCACCTCTTACTACCAATATATTCAAATAAAATAAAAAAGTCAACGTTTTTAAGAATATTATTAGCAATTTTGTGAAATTTATGCAAAAATCAAAATAATATTTGTTGTAAATGACAATATTTTTTATATTGAATTGCTTTTTTAGATTATTTAAAGCCTAAGCAACCTATATTCTTGAAATTTATTATTACATATAAAATCTTGCTATAACAATGATAATTGTGTTGTTCTTGTGTTTGTGCTTGACTGCATTAGGATAAAATATTATTATTATTTTTGATTTTGGAGGTAAAGAAAAATGAGTGAATGTACACACGATTGTTCTTCTTGTGGAGAAAATTGCTCTTCAAGAGAAATTCAAAAGCTTAAACCAAATGAACACTCCTCAATAAAGAAAATCTACGCTGTTGTTTCAGGAAAAGGTGGCGTTGGAAAAAGCATGGTTACATCTATGCTATCTGTTTTAACAAATAGGAAGGGCTATAAAGTAGGCGTAATGGATGCGGATATAACAGGCCCATCTATGTGTAACGAGTTTGGGTTAACTGGCAAAACTTCTGGCTGTGATTTTGGAATAATGCCTATGACAACACCAACGGGAATTGAAGTAATTAGTATGAATATGTTTTTAAATAATCCTTCAGATCCTGTAGTATGGAGAGGCTCTATGCTAAATGGTGTTATAAATCAGTTTTTCCAAGATGTATTTTGGGGAGATTTAGACTATTTATATATTGATATGCCTCCAGGAACAGGAGATATCCCATTAACAGTTTTTCAATCTCTACCAATTGATGGAATAATAGTTGTTACCTCTCCTCAAGATTTAGTTTCTATGATAGTAGAAAAAGCTGTTAAAATGGCAAAATTAATGAATGTGCCAATTGTTGGACTTGTTCAAAACTTATCTTATTTTGAATGTCCAAATTGTAAAAATAAACATTTTATATTTGGAGAAGGAAAAATTGAGGAAGTAGCAAGAAACTATGAAATAGATTCTATTTCATATCTACCAATTGATCCTAAACTTGCAGAATCTAGTGATAATGGCATGATGGAATGGTTCCAAGGAGATTATTTAGATTCTCTTATCGAAAAAATTACAAAATAATTATAACCATACAATTTATTAAAAAAATACACATTGCGCTTTTTGTAGAAATACAAAGCGCAATGTGCTTTTATATTTAATCTATTTATATCTGTATAGTATACGAATATGTTTTTTCTTGATTTACATCTAGCGATTGAATTGTTGGTTTATCCTTTAATTCTCTATTTGGGTAATTCATATCTGGAATAGACGTCCATGGCTCAATGCAAATATATGCTCCAAGTTTAGGCTTTGTCCATAGCGCAAGTATTGGGAAATCGCTTACATCCATTTTAATTGAAACACCGTCTTTTCTAACTAGTTTTAAACTTGAGAACTTTGCTCCTGTTAGCATAATTGTATTATATTTTTCAAATAGTGCTTTATTTAATTCTATTTTACTAACTTCGCCAAAATTTTCTTTTCCCACAATAAAGCAGCCCGTTTCTTCTAACATATAATTTGCCAAGTTCAATGGTTTTTCAAATTCTATATAATTTCCGTCAATTTCGTCGATTCCGTTTTTTCTTTCACATGGAAGAGAAAATGCTGGATGTCCACCAAGTCCAAAATAAATGGTTTTATCATCTACATTTTTTACTTTATACTCTACTTTTAATGTCTCGTTATTTATTGAATATTTTAAATAGAATTCAAATTTATATGGATATCTTTTTAACGTCTCTTCATTCCATTTTAGAGACATTGTTACAAAAGAAGGTCCTTTTTCTAATATGTCTAATTTTGTATATCTACATAATCCGTGAGTTAATAATTCATATTTTTTGTCTTCATACAAATAAAACCCGTCTTTTAATCTTGCCACAAAAGGGAATATAACAACATCTTGCCCTTCCCAGCTTTCTTTTGATCCTTGCCATTGGTATTCGATGCCATTTTCCATAATAGAGCACATTGAGCCGCCGTTTTCGTTTATAGATACTTTTAATTTATCATTGAATATTGTTATCATTTTTTTCTCCAAAAATTTCTTTTATTGTCTTTTTTGTTTCTGTTTTACCTTCTTTTATTGTCTTTTTTTCTAGGACTTTTTTAGATAGATATAAAGTTACTAATACCACAATCGCCAATATAGCTATAGCTATAACAATAAATAATACAACAGCGACTCCTGTAGGCAAATTAAGAAGAGAGTTTGTTGTGTCAAATATCGCATTAAGGCTATTATCTTTTGCCGAATTTGCATTATATAAACGATTTGCTTGATTATATAGTAGTTTTATATTTGCTAAAGTTAAAGAATTTTCAAGTAATTCTTTTTCTTTTTCCGACATACTAGAATATAAACTAATTATTTTTTCAAGTTCCTCGTTTGTCATATTGTTTATATTTGCATTATTTAAACTCATTACCAATTCGCTTAATATAGAATAATCTACGCTGTCTGAAGTTTCAATAATGCAGTAAAAAGATGTTGAATACATATATGAGGAATTCATATCTGATATAACATCGGATGAAGCATATACAATTATTGGCAATTGTTCACTCATAATTGATGTAAAGTTATAATAAATGCCATCTTCTTCAAGGGCAGAGGTATCTGTTACCAATGTTGGAACAATTCCAAATATAGATACAGAATTTAAATTTTCACATTGATAAAAAGCACCAGAACCAATATATGATACATTTGACATACTTATGGATTTTATATATGAATTTCCAACAAATGCATATGCGCCTATATATGATGTACCATCTAATACTTCATAGAAAGAATCTTTAGCATTTCTAGGATAATATATAAGCATTAAAGTATCGTCGTATAGTCTATTGTATAAAACGATATCCCCATTGCTTGTTTTATCTATTACAATAGATGAGGTGTTTTCGTCGCTTATCGAAATAGATAAATTTTCTACATTTGCAAATACAGCTTGACCTATATGTTTTATTGAATCAGGAATAGTGATTAATGATAATTTTGTTTCCGCAAAAGCGTAATCTTTGATTGTTTCTGCGCTAGATATATCAACGCTATATAGATTTGTACAACCTGCAAAAGCATATTTGCCTATATTTAACGCGCTAGCAACATTTACTTTTTCAAGCTTTTCGCAATTAGCAAAAGCATAATCCTTAATATCTGTTACATTGCTTAGATTGATATTTTGCAAACTATCACATGCATAGAATGCACCCATCTGTATTTCTACCTTATTATCTCCACTTGGTAAAATAACATTAGTAAGCTCGCCGCATTCATAAAAAGCAAGTTCTCCAATTATAGCGTTCTTATCGCTTAATGAACTGCCTATTACTATGGTATTAACACTTGATTGAGCAAAAGCTCCATATCCAATTTGACTTAATTTGTTAAACCTTATATTTAAGAAAGATTCAACGCCAATAAACGCCTCTTCTTCAACTGTTGTAACATTACTAAAATCTGCATATTTGAAATCAACATTCCTGCAAAAAGCAAAGCTATACTCAGGTATGCAAGTAATAGAATTTGGCACTATTACATATTTTAGATTGTCATGATAGTAATTCTTATTATTGTAGATACATAGCGCAAAGGTATATGTTCCAATATCTAATGATCCTTCTTCAAACTCAACCATATATAGAGCTTCATCTAACGCAAATGTGTATTTACCCATAGACATAACTTTTCCCAAGTTTGCATAAACAAGTTCGCTGCAGCCTATAAATACTTCATCTCCAAGCTCAACTTCAGCATTAGACAAATCAATTGATGCAATCTTTGTATTTGCAAAAGCGTTATCTTGAATAGTAATAGTTGAGCTATTAAATGTTACTTGACTTAAGTTTGCGCAGCCGCTAAATGCGCTATCGCCAATATAGGTTAAAGTCGATGGCAAAACTATCTCACAAAGAGAATCATTGTTTTTAAATGTTTCTTGGCTAATTCTTTCAATTAAGCTGTTAGATAAATCTATTTTGCTTTCCTTTATATTAGACATACTGCCCTTGCCAAGTACTTTAATACTTGTGTCAGTTAAAATGCTATTATAATCAAGAGTTAAAACAAGTACCTCATCTATTACGATGCTTTTAGTTGTTGAATCGCCATTTATTTCATCATGAATAGTAAACTCTTTTAGTAAACTACAATTTGTAAATGCAGATGATGATACATTTAAATTATTTAATTTTTCTACATCTAAAACAACCTTACTTAAGTTTATACAACCATAAAAAGCATTCTCTCCAACATAATCCACTTTAGATAAATCAATACTCAAAAGCGATGAGCAGTTTTTAAATGCATTTGCTCCAATGTGCGAAACTGAAGACAATTCTATATTTTGCAAAGAAGTGCAATTTTCAAATGCGTATGCCGAAATTGTATTACATGTATTTGGAAATATTACTTTATTTACACCATTTGAATAAGTAAATGCATTTGCAGCAATTGATGTAAAATTACTTAACGATAAATCAATTTCTTGAGAATTATCAAAGCATGCTTTAAGCACAAAATTATCATCTATATAAATTGATGGGCAAACTTTTATTAAATATGTAGCAATTACCTCACCATTTGCTTTTATTGTAATATTTGTTTCTCCATTAGATATAGCTGTAATAACATTGTTTATTGTTGATACAATTGACACGTTATCTGATTCTATAAGAATTTCTATTGGCGCTTCAATGTAATTATAGTTATATGGCTTATAAGAAAATTCAAAACTAAACGCCTCATTAGGAGCCATTTCTATTATGCTAGAATCAATATCAACACCAAAGAACAATTCCGTGCCATAAACTATGTTTTTATTTATAATAGAAGATATAATAGTGTCTTCATAACTAACGCTGTCTTTAGCTTTTTCGCTTCCTACTTTAATGACAATAGATGCTGTTAATCCCTCTTTTGAAGTGACTTGTATTACACTTACTCCACTGCTTAATCCTGTTACTTTGCCATTAGAAATTGCAACAACAGATTTGTTTGATGAAGTCCATGTGTAAGTAGAAGAAATGTTTAAACCAGATAAATAGTTATTTGAGAATAAATCTATTTCCTCGTTTATCTTAAGTTCGATTGAATCCACTTTAAATTGTAAAGATTGCGTAGAGATATTTGAACTTGCACTTGGCTTATCTGATCCCTCTGTTGAACTATTAATTATATTTCCAATTGATGATGAAGATGATGTTTTGTCATAATATATAGCATAATTGAACGCATAATCTACGACATAATAATATATGTAGCCATTTGAAGATTGCGTATCAATATCTGATAAATCAACTTTAACATTAATTGTTTCACCTTTCTTTGTTTGATTTGTTATAGGTATAATTTTTTGAACATTTAATGATGTAGAACTTGATTGATTATTCCCTGTGCAAATAAATAGCGCTTGCAAATAGTGATTATCATATAATTGAATAGTTACACTATTATCTATATAAGACATTTTTGCGCCAAGGATTCTTGGTTGTTCAAAATCTACTGTAAAACCTTGATTATATTCGCTAAAGCTATTATCGCTTTCTTCACTATATGTTCTATATACTCTAACCCTTGTTGTATATTCTCTATTGTTTTCTAAAGCTAGTGAATAAGGAGAGATATCTACAAATAAATCGCCGCCATATAACATTGAATAACTTGATAGATACATGGTTTTGCCATTGTAATTTGACTCATAAGAATACAATATTTCTCCACTTACATTATCTATTAAATCCACTATAATATATTCTGCATTTCTTAAAAGTCCAAGTTGAATATAGCCTAAAGAATACATTGATGAAGAATATATAGACAAAGCTGCATATTTTTCATTTGCTGTTGGTGCATCTATATCGTCATCAAGCTTATACGCAAACGCCCCCATTGGAACATAATATGTGCCAGCATATATTCCGTAAGATGTAGAAGGTCTAACATAGGCTTCATTTCCTTGCTCGTCTTCATAATATGTTGAATCAAGCATATTTGCTTTGTCCCAGTCTCCATAAAATCCAATATATGGTATTGAAGAGACAACAGATTCAAATCCAATTGTTTGAGATTGAATTATTACAAAACCTTCTATGTACATGCCAGAAGAGAACTGATTTAGGTATTCTATTGAATCTGAACTTAAGTTAATAGTAATAGTTACTTTTTTCTTTTCTTTTTGACCTACATCTATTAAATAACCTAATTCCTCAGAATATGTGTATGGCGCTTCTGTTTCTATTTTTTCTATAGAAAAAGATAGTTTTTTGTCATTCCCTGTCATTAGATTGTCTTTTACTAATTCACTTAACACTTCAACGCTAATAGAGTAAGTCAATAGGATATCATTATAGTTTTCAACATAAAACTCAATTGAGAATTTTCCGTCTTTTGCTATTTGGTCATTAAGTTCAATTTTAGATTTAAAACTACTTATAGAGGACAAAACTGTTCTACTACTAATAGCGTTTGAAAGATTAATCATTCCGGCGCCTTGCTGTCTTGGGGAAATATACACGCCTGAAGAATCTTTTAGTATTGTAGTATTAGACATTAGAAGCTTTGTTGCCATTTCTGATATCTTAATATTTGTATTTTCATCTAAAAATAATGACGAGTTTTCTTTAACGTATTGTTTTAAAGCAATAAATGCCCCTGTTGCATTTGGAGCAGCCATTGAAGTTCCGCTCAAATAAATATAGCTTTGATTATTTCCTGTAGAATAAATATTTGTTCCATATGATACAAAATCCACACCAAAGGATAAATCGTTAAGTACGCCTTGGGAAGAAGAATTAGACATCATTGTTTGCAAATATGACTCATCTAGTGTTATCTCGCCCAAGCCTGCGCTATCACCATTTGAAACTAAAATATCTCCATCGGATTTTTTCATCATAATAAACGGAATAGAATAATCTATGTCTATTCCTGCCGTTATTAAAGAATCTGTTTCATTAACAACAATTATTCCAATTGCGCCTTTAGATTTAGCAATAGATATTTTTTCAGAAAAAGATATTTCGCCTCTTTTTACAACAACTATCTTCCCCTCTACATCATATCCTTCATATGAGGATTCATCTCCTATTGCTATTTCGTTATTTTGCAAAAGAACTTGATACAAAATTGTCTTATTTGAATTTGCTCCTAATAAATCTTTATAAAAGTTGCCATATTTAGATGTTTTTGTATAATATCCATCTAAAGCAAATATTTTATTTTCCCCACATTGAATCCATTTAAACTCTCCAGCATTTCCTACAGACAATGATCCATCATAACTAGCAGGAGAAGATACTGAGCCATTATCTATATTAACCTCATTAGATAAATCTCCGCTTTCTGCACCATAAGAGCTTGTATACTCGTTTCCTGCTGCACAAATAACCGTAATTCCTTTGTCTTTAAGCTTGTTAATTACTTCACACAAGACGTCGTCTTCATTGTAACTAAATCCTGCTAAAGATCCTAAAGACATATTAACAGCATCTACATTCAATGTATCGCAATCTTCAAGAGCCGCTACAATTGTATCTGTATACATAGCCCCATCTTGATCGGAAACTTTCATCATTAATAATTGAGCGTTTTTAACCACGCCACCAAAACTTGTATCACCTCCGCCTATAATTCCTGCCACGTGCGTGCCATGATTGTCGCCCTCGGCAAATAAATCTAAATCGGATTCTCCGTAATCATAAGCATATACGATCTTGTCAGATAAACTCAATTGAACTGCAGAAACATTAGATTGTTTATATGAATTTAAAGAATATAAAACATCTTTTATGCTATCTTTTGTCAACGCTAGGCTTGATGAAGATATATTTGAAAAAGCAGAATGAGATACATCAAAGGAACTATCAATGATTGCAACGCTCATCCCTTCTCCGCTGTATAATGTGTCGTTTTTAAATATGCCTTCGTTTGTATTTGATGCATCAGAATAGTACTCGCCTAATGCAAAATATTCTGAGCATAATGATACGGATTCTATATATGACAATTTAGTTAAAGATAGTAAATCTACACTTGATATGGTTATAGAACAGCCATTGAATATACTTGAATATGTATAATTAAGTTCACTCTCAACATTAAATTTTTTTAAATCTATTGTAATGTCATGGTCTATAGTATCTGCATACTTTACAATTATCCTTAATTGACTTTCTTGAGATAAACTCAAATTGCTGTTTATATAATCACTTAATTGATTTATTTGTATTTCATTGCCTGAAAGCTGTTGTAAACTATATTCTTTTTGCAACGAATAGTCATACTTTTCTGCAAAACAAAAAGAAAATGCCAATATAACAATTATTGCAATTAATAATGTGCTAAATAACGATAATTTTTTCTTTAACATTTTCTTCTCCATTTTTTTAAATATATATAATATTTTACACAATAAACTAAAATTAAAATTAAATATTGCATAATATAATATTCTAAATCATTCCTTTTAAAACAAATAGCCTATAAATTTTGCTTTATAGACCATTAATTTTTATTTATTTTTAAAAACAAATTATTAAATTAAATTATATTTCTTTGCCAATTTTTCAAAAGCAGATAAGCTTCTTTCTATTGTGGAGTATGCAACACAATATGCAATTCTTACATATCCTGGGCATCCAAAACTTGAAGCAGGAACCATTAAAATATTAAATTCTTTTGCAGCTTGCACAAATTCTTTGTCGTCTTCAACAGGAGATTTAACAAACAAATAAAAAGCTCCTTGAGGCTCAACGCATTCAAATCCTAAGTTTTTCAATCCATTATATAATTTAACTCTATTTTTGTTATATGCTTCAATATCTGTTTTCTCATCAATGCATTTTTTTATTAATTTTTGTTGTAAAGATGGTGCATTAACAAATCCTAATATTCTTGTAGCAACAGAACATGCAGAGAACATATCCGCATACGAATCAATTTCACTTGGAAGAACTAAATAACCAATTCTTTCTCCTGGTAGAGATAAAGATTTAGAATAAGAATATCCAACAATAGTATTTCTATAATATTTTGTTAAATATGGAACCTCCACGTTGCTATATACAAGTTCTCTATATGGCTCATCAGATATTAAATATATACTTGTTGAAAACTCTTTTTGTTTCTTTTCAAGAATAGCGGCAATTTTTTCAATCCATTCTTTTTTGTAAATAATTCCTGTTGGATTATTTGGATTATTAATTATAATCGCCTTTGTCTTACTTGTTATTTTAGATTCAAAATCTGCATAGTTTGGTTCAAATGTTGGCGGATTTGGAACAACAGCCTTTAACACCCCATCAAAATTTGAAACATAGTTATTGTATTCCCCAAAATATGGCGCAAAAGTAATTACTTCATCCATTGGATCTAATATGGCCTTTAAAACTACGTTAAGACCACCTGCAGCACCTACTGTCATAATGATATTTTCTTTTGAAAAATCTGTTTTAAATCTCTTATTTAACGATTGAGCTATTATCTCTCTTACATCGTCGTATCCTACATTACTCATATATCCGTGAAGAACAACAGGATCTTCTTCGTTAAGTATTTCCACAATGCTTTCTTTAACACTTTTTGGAGCAGGAACATTTGGATTTCCTAAAGAAAAATCAAATACATTTTCTGGTCCATAGATTGCGGCCATCTTTTTTCCCTCTTCAAACATTGCTCTAATAACAGATGAGCCTTTTACTAAGTTTTCCATCTTTTTTGAAATCATAATATCCTTAAATAATACATTTAGATTTAACTTATAGTTAGCTGCATTATTTTTTTCTTTGTCATTATATCATAACGCTTTATTTAGTGTATAATTTGTTGCTGCAAAACAACTTATAATTCTTTTCTTAGTCCCTTTGGATAATGGTTTTTTGCAATATTACCATCTCCCTTTATCCATCCTAATGGATAATTATCTACACTTACACAAGCCCACCCTTTTACATCGCTATTAATTGATTCTCCAGCGATATATTTTTTTACTTCTAAAGAGTCTTTGTCTAATAAAACCACATTTTTAAAATCTTTGCTCTCTAAAGCAAGAGCTAGAGAATGAGATGGTTCAAATCTATTTTTCTTTAATTCACCAAGATGCAATCCTACTCTAAGTGTCTTAATCCCGTTTAAATTTACCTTAGGTGAATAATATAAATTATCACCATAACATAAATTGTATGATAGTGGAATATTAAGAGTATCAGATGCAAATTGGACAAAATTCTTATCCATTTTCTTTAAGACTGGATACTCTAATTTTTTATATTCTTTTATGCCATTTCTTTTCAATACGGCATAAAAATGGCCTTCTCCTTTTATTTTGTGTGGATAAAGTCTTTCTTGCTTTTCGCATTTAAAGTCTTTGTGCTTTAAAAGGAACTTTTCAACTACGCTCTCATTTTCGTATTTTGAAAAAGTACACGTTGAGAAAACTATTGTTCCGTCATCTTGAAGCATTTTCTCGGCAATATCTAGTATCTCTTCTTGTCTTTTTGCACACATTAAAACATTTTCCATGCTCCATTCTTTTATGGCATCATTGTTTTTCCTAAACATGCCTTCTCCTGAGCATGGAGCGTCTACAAGAATCTTATTAAAAAAGCCTGCAAAATTATTAACTAGTTTTTTAGGATCTTCATTTGTTACTATTGCATTTTTTATTCCCATTCTCTCAATATTAGAAGAAAGAACCTTTGCTCTACTTGGAATAATCTCGTTTGAAACTAGCAATCCTTCTCCTTGAAGTTTACTTGCTATTTGTGTGCTTTTTCCTCCAGGAGCAGCACATAAATCTAAAACCATGTCTCCTTTTTGCACATCTAAAGCTTGTACTGCGCTCATTGCAGAAGGTTCTTGAAGATAATACAATCCCATTTCATGATAAACATGTTTGCCTGGTGTTGAATTGTTATAGTAATATCCTTCCTTGCACCAAGGAATGCTAGTTAAATTAAATTCTTTTAATAAAGATTCATCGCTAATTTTTAACGTGTTTATTCTTAGACCTTTATATGGAGGATAATTATATGTATCAATAAATAGATCATACTCCTCATTTAAAATTTGCTTCATATTGTTTTTGAATTCTATAGGCAAATCTATCATTTAATGCTCTCAAGCGGATAGCTTGATCCTCCATAAATTGCCGTTTCTAAATTTCTTATAAATATAGAGGTAAAATATCTTGCCCCTTTGCTGTTTAAATGATATGCCCCATCATAAAATAGCGTAGCATCTAAATAACTGTTTTTTAATTTACTAATAGCCTTGATTTGAATCTTGCTTTCCCAAACTTCACTAAATTTATCAATTTGCGAATCGGTAACTAAAGTACCTTTAGAGTTCATAGACAATGGTCCATAGTGAGTATATACAACAGCTTTTTTATCTCTTTGTTTTTGAGCCCACGTGGCAACCTTATTTGTAAAATCGTCAGAAATCATATCTATCTCTACAAAATTGTCTGATTGAATAGGAGTTGCACTAGAATTCCATCCATTTCTTTCATAGATCATATAACCTCTCTCATCAAATGATTGTTTGCTATATACTCCTAAACTTCCTGTTTGAATATTTTTTATATTATATTCAATATTAGTTTTTATAAACGCAGGAAGCGCAGAAATTGTTTGTTTTTTGTATTCTTTAGATAAACCATTAAACAATTCGACATTTCCATATATAGCCTTTAGCGCTGTTTCTGGGTCATAGTTTTCAGATAGCGCTTCTTTATATATATCATACAGCCAAATAACTATATCCCCTTCGTGTATATATGGATCTGCCCAATCTAACATACACATATTTCCAATGGCTCCATATAATCCAAAAATAACAACTTTTTTATTAAATTGATTAGCAATCATGTCCCCATCTATTCCAAAAGCTGCGCTACTTGTTCCAATAATAATTATTCTATCTTCATTTTTAGTTTCTTTTAAATAGTTATATTGCAAGATTAAGCCCCTTGCATAATCATCTTTATATGCATCGGGAACTGAATACACTATACTAATAACCCCAAGTATTGGAATCAGTATTATAATCAATATTATTGTTAAATATATTAAAACTTGCTTAAGAGCGGTTTTAGAATTCATAATATATAAACCCTCCTGTAGCGATTCCAAGTGAAGATAAATAAATGTAAGCAGCAAGCGATATAAATATCAATATAGATATTAAAAATACATACTTTATTTTCCACGAAGAAGATATATTTTCCAGTGTATTTATCTTTACAAGCTGATTTGAAACATGAGCTGCCTGGTTCCAAACAACAAATACTATTCCAAGGTATACAACATATACCCAAGATAGATTCAATAATTGAATTATTTCATTTTCATTATTTATTAATGCTTTTATGCCAGAGTGAGTAAATAGTGCTTGAACATATTCTCCAAACGCACTAAGTGATGACGAATTAAACAATATATAGCCAAAGCATACAATTGCAAATGTTCTTATTATTTGAACAATTGAGAACCACTTTTTATTATCTAATTTTAATTTATTTCGTATTAAGCTGTTGACTGGTTCAAGTAACACTCCTATTGAAATTATTACTCCGTAATATGTTCCATGTAATATATATGTCCAATTTGCTCCATGCCAAAATCCTATTAAAACCCATGTTATTAATAAGCATATAACAGTAGCTATTTTTGAAGTTATTTTTCTATGCTTTCCTTTCATTAGTTTAGAAATTGCCTTTGTTCTAAATAGCGGATAATATACATAGTCTCTAAACCATGCACCCAAAGTTATGTGCCACCTTCTCCAATATTCAGAAATAGATTTAGACAGATATGGTTTATTAAAGTTTTCTTGTATTTGTATTCCCAGCATTTTTGAACATCCAATTGTAATATCCATAAATCCTGAAAAATCTGCATATAACTGTAAAGCATATAAAACAGCGCCTAATATTCCAATTATTCCATATGCAAAAGTTGGATTATTAAAAATAGGATTAACAACTATTGACAACATATCTGCAATAGCGATTTTTTTGAAAAAGCCAAGAACCATTCTTTGAAATCCAATATACATATTGTCTGTATTTAGATAGTGAGGTTCGTATAATTGCGTAGATAAATCGTTATATCTCCCTATTGGGCCTTGCAATAATTGAGGAAAATACGAAACAAAAAGAGCGTATTTAAAAATGTTTTTTTGAGGCTTTGCCATTCCTCTATATACGTCAATTAAATAACCAATGGATTGGAACGTATAAAAAGATAGACCTAGCGGCAAAATTAGATTAAAACTAGTAAATGATATAGATAGGCTGAACTTGTTTAATAAATCTACAACATTTGAGCATATAAAATTCAAATATTTAACTACTATAAGCACGCATAGATTTAAAATTATTCCTAATGCTACTAATGCCTTTTTCTTTTTGCCATATCTTAATTTAATTGCCTTTTTTTGATCCTTATCTACACTTTCGCATTCTTGTTCAACGCGCTCTTCTATTTTTCCGACATTTAAAGCAATAAGGTATATGCTTATGATAGAGAACAAAAGGAACAAAACATACCATATACTTGCCCATGCGTAAAAAATAAAACTAGATATTAATAGTACAATCCATTGATATTTTTTAGGAACAATATAATAGATGACGAGTACTATAAATAAAAAAATTAAAAAGGCTAAAGAAATAAAAGACAACTATTCTTCCTCCTTTTTAATATTTTCCTGTTTTTTTATATCTTTCAATAAAGATGGCATTGTAGCATAAAACATAATGCCTTCAAAAGACCAAACAAGTAACATTTCTAAAAATGATGACCCTATAGATATTTGCCATATTATTTGTATTAGGAAAATAACACAGGCCATTATTCTAAATATAGAGGAAATATCTTTAAATAATTTGCCTAAAATCAAAACAAAGATTGTGGCTACAATCAATATAATACATGGCACATTATTTATAAATACAAGGCTATTAAAACTCACTTTATATTTCCTCTTCTATGATAGAGATCATATCTCCTATATTTTGCATTTCAAGAACTTGTTTCATAGTAAAACTTATTTCAAATTCTTCTTCAACCATAGAGATAATAGTGATATGCGTTAAAGAATCCCAGCCATTTATATCTTTTGCGCTAGTGCTTTCTAAAAGTGTTATTTCTCTATCAAACACTTGATTAAATATATTATTTAATTTATTTAATATCTCTTCTCTTGTCATAATTAAATTTCCTTTATAAAGGTTTCTTTATCTATATAATCTTTTACGTCTAAAACGAATTTTGATTCAGATTCTTTTTTAAAGCCCATTTTAAGATATAAATCTTTCACCATACTGTTTTTTTCAGTTGGTAAATACTCGCCAACAACATATGAGAAACCATTGTTTTTTGCTATATTTACTATATCGTTAAAGATAAACTCTTCCATTCCTCTTTTTAATACACGACAACTCATTAATAGTTCGTTTACAAACAATTTGTTTTCTTGCTTTTCTAAAATAACCACGCCTATTAATCCATAGTCTCCAATTTGATCTGAAAGAATATACTGTCTTGTAATATATCTATCGTTATCAATAAATTGCAAAATCTCTTCTTCTAAATATCTAACAGTTCTTAAATTAAACTGATTTGATCTTTGAGTTAATTGCGCAATTCTTGGAGCATGAAATTTGTCAAAAGAACTTACTTTACAACGCATGTCTAAGCTTTTTAAATAATCTGTATATTCTAAAAAAGAACCTTTTAGTTTGTTTCTAGTATCTTCATCTAAATACATCTTTGCCCTACTTGAATCTTCATTGCTAAAAGACACTGTTTCAAAATAATTGTACTCTTGAATAGTTTTTAAATATAGCGCAGGATCTTGGGGCAATTGAGGAACCTCAATATCTTGAAAAGTTTGTTTTACTAAATTTCTTTCAAATGGATTATCATCAATAAACACAATGCTATCCATTCCAATATTTAAAGTTTGTTGTATATATTTAATATTGCTTGCTTTATCTTCCCAATTGGCAACAAATAGAGAAATATCCTCTAGTTTTAAAATCATATCTGGATGCTCTATAAATGGCTTTTGGGCAGTTTCTAAATTGTTTTTACTGCACACGCATAAAATAACACCTCTATTTTTTAGCGCTTTTAACCACTTTTGGAACATTATATATGCTTGTCCTGTACCTAAATCGCCAAGTTCAATATGCTCTATCCCATCGTCTCCAATTACGCCACCCCAAAGAGTGTTATCCAAATCAAGTATAATGCATTTTTTTATTCTGCCCATAGACGCTTTTATAATATCTATTATGCTCTTAGCTACAAGAGGAAGCGCATCTAAAGCTATAGAAATCTTTGATGAATAATACATTTTTGGATCATAAAATTTACTTGTTCCAATTTCTGATTGTATTGAAATTAAATCCAATAAAAATACGTTTTTATATTCACTTGCTTTTTCACTTAATAAATAATTTATTTTTTGTAATTGAAAAGCAAAAGCACTCTTTTCTTTTAATGAATAATTACCAAATAAATAGTCATTAATATATGCGAAATTATTTTGTATAATTTTTATGTTTGAAAAATCCTTAATGCTCTCCCAATATCTTGTTATTTTATTTAAAACATAATCGGCAAAACATTCTTTGTTTTGCATAGAATAAAACTCATCAATAAGTTTTGTTGATGACATATTTATTATTATAAAATCCGGATTATGTTTAAATGTTTCAGATTCTTTATTTGTTAGTTGCGCTTCAAGTTGGTTATAAGGAGCGTCAAACACATCTAAATTAATTTTTTCTCTGTAAGCTTGTCCTTTTAAGGCCGCAGCAAAATGCTGCGTTGAAGAATCTCCAACAATAGAAATCTTACACAAACTATAATTGTTTGCATCTTTATTTGAATCTTTTAATAAATCAATAAACTTAGGTGTCTGTCTCATAAAAATCTCTATTTATATTATAATAATATATAATTTTAATTACAATCATTGAAAATTAAATAGGTTTTTCTATTTTTAACTTTAAGACACCTTTATGTTAAATAATAGCTCTCTGTTGGAGCATAAAAGCAATGGTCTCCAATTCTAATTAAAAACTGTCCATTTGCATTTGGAAATTGTTCTCTGCATTCTGGACCAAATGGATTAAAGTACCATAAAGCTTGATCAAGTATACCTATCTTATTCCCTTCAACTGCCCACTGAGCTATATCGTAATGCTCTTGATCTGCAGGTATATTATAAATATTTTGAGAATTATATTCTCCTCTTATATATTCTCTAGCGCAATCAAATTGTCCCGGAGCATATATTACATTAGGAATATCGTTATATAAGCCATATTCGCCTAAGTTTTGTCTTACTCTATTCATTATAACTGTAGCTACGGCTTTCATGCCTATTTCGCCCTCACCGCCAGCCTCACATTTTATTATTCTTGCCAATAAATCTAAATCTGTCATAAAACACCTTAACTTATTTTATGATAGATAAAGCTTTATTGTGATTTAAGTTTTTAATCTTTGTGAGAATTTAACTTTAATTTTTTTATTTTATTTTCAAATAAATCTTTTGCCTTTTGAGATACTTTATCGACATCTAATTGAAGCTTTTCTCCATATTTTTTATTGAATGCTTTTATTGCTTTATTAGCGCAAATATTAATAATGAAAGCAACAACTACAGACGCTGTAACAACAATTATATCTATTCCGTTTGTAGGTAATGTAACATTAATAAATGTACCATTTAAGAAAGTATCGTCAACAAAAGCTGCAATTAAAGCCAACATAAAGGATACAATAAGCGTTGCTATTCTAATTTTATTCTTTGGCATAGATATAAAGAAAGCACAAATAAATCCTGCAAATGTCATTGCTAGTGTTGCCATGGAAATTGAGTAATCCATTGTGTCTATAGACAATTTGCCACATACTCCAATTATATATACAAAGCAACATGCAAAAATAATAGAAAAAGCTGATGGCACGCTAACATTTCCTACATTGCGCAAGAAATTGCCTTTTGATCTTTCTTGATTTGGCAGTAGCGCAAAGATAAATGGAGGAATTCCTATTACAAAGAACTCAATCATGAGCATTTGTTTAGATGTAAATGGATAACCAACAGTTTTTGTACACATTAAAACAATTGAAAAAATAAATGTCATAAACATAACAAATATATTTTTCATGACAAATAGAGCGGATACTTTTTCTATATTACTTATAACTCTTCTTCCCTCAAGCACAATATGAGGCATTGATTTAAAATTGTTATCTAATAATACAATTCTTGATGTATTTCTTGCAGCTTCATTTGCGTTTCCAAATGAAATGGAGCAATTGCTTGCTTTTAATGCTTTTACATCATTAACGCCATCCCCAATCATTCCTACAATATGCTTTTGACGTTTTAACTCCTCAACAATTAAAACTTTTTGCTCAGGAGAAACTCTACCAAATACAGTAACGGAAGCGCAAAGCTGTCTTAATTCCTCATCTGTTAATTCTGAACAATTAACATATTTATCTGCGTTATATACACCTGCTTTATGAGCTATGGCTGACACTGTAACAGGATTGTCTCCTGATATAATTTTTATGTCTACATCGTTATTTTTGAACCAAGTTAAAATTTCTTTTACATCTTCTTTTAATTCTTCTTGCATTATAAAAATGCCAATAGGTATTGTTTTATTAATATCTATGCTGTCTATATCTCCATCAAATCTTGCAAGCAAAATTGTTCTTTTACCTTCTAGCGCTGCTTCGTTACAAATATATGTAACTTTTTCGTTTTCTGGGCAAATAAAATCTGGAGCTCCTAATATATATGTATTATTATCTATTGTAATTGCGCTATATTTACGAACTGAAGAAAAGGCAAGTGCATCATTATATTCTAAAACTTTGCCATCTTGACAATACTTGTTTAATGCTGCTGCTGTTGGTTTTTTATCCTTATTTGCATCATCTAAAGAAACTATAATATCTTTAAAATCTATCTCGTCATCATTAATGGACGTATACTCTAGCACTTCTAGATTGCCATCCGTTATAGTTCCTGTCTTATCTAATAGTAAAGTGTCTACCATTGCTAGCATCTCAACACTATATATATCTTGTGGCAATGCGTTTTGTTTCGCAAGTTTTAATACAGATTGTGCAAGTGCCGTTGAGGTTACTAAAAACATTCCGCAAGGAATCATTCCAAGCATTGAAGAAATTGTCATTAGCATTGTCTCATCCCAAGATTTTTGAGCCACTCTGTATGAAATAAATAAAAATATTGCTAAAACAAGCAATATACAACTAAAAATCTTAATAATTTTATCTATTGAGTCAAATAATTTTGATTCTGGTTTAGTAATCTTTTTTGCAGTAGATGAAATTGATTCAATGTAACAATCGTTGCCTACTTTTTCTGCTCTAGCAGCTGCTTCGCCAGATAATACATAACTTCCGCTTAATATTTTAGATTCTTTTGATTTTTTAACCCCTTCTGATTCTCCTGTCAATATTGATTCATCAACCTCAATTGAACCATCTAATATTATTCCATCAACTGGTATTTGTTGACCTGCAGATAAAATAAATATATCGTCGAGCACAATTTCTTCAGAATTAATCGAATATGTGTTTCCACCTCTAACAACTTCACATTGCGATTGTTTGACAAGAGACATCTTTTGAACTGTACGCTTGGCTTTGATCTCTTGGTAAATACCAATTCCAATATTAATAAAGATAATTAAAGATGAAATAGTATAATCCCAATGTCCCATAATTATTAGGATTAAACATAAAACAATAATTAATGTATTACAAAAGTTAAAAATATTTTGTAAGAAAATCTTTGTATAAGATTTTGTCTTATCTAAAGGTTTTTTGTTAATTAAATTCTTCTTTTTTCTTTCTTCTACTTGTTCTAATGAAAGACCTTCAAAAGCAGATGCGTTAATTCTTTCTGCCCTTCTTAATTTAAAACTGCCCTTTTTATTTTTGACTTTTTTTGGAAATTTTACTTTTATTTTGTCTTTCATGTGTTTATTTTAACATATAAAAAAAGCATTGCACAACAAAACTATACTTAATTAACAATTTTGCCAATCAAGAAATGGGGCAGATTTTATGAAATAATTGATTATTTTTGAAACTTAATGGACACTTCGCCGCTATTTAGTTTTTGTATATTGCCGCTTTCTTGCCTAATAAGCAAAGCGCAATCGTCGTCTATGTCTATAACTAATCCTGTTTTTGCTTCATTGTTATACGTATATTTAACTTCCTTGCCTAAAACAATTGAATGATCTTTATAAACCTTTAAAAAGTTTTTATTTGGGAAATCTTTAAGCATATTAAACATTTCATCAATTAATGTTCCAACAAATTTATTTGTATTACATTCTGTATTTTGCATATTTGGTATAAGCGTTCCAACAATTGGCTGAAGTTCAAGAGGAAGAGTATTTAAATCAAGTTTATAATCTATACCTATTCCAACAACCACACTTGATGTAGAAGAGTTTTCAACATCTACACACGCTTGAGTTAAAATACCACATACTTTTTTCCCTTTATAAAACAAATCGTTAACCCATTTTATATCTAAATCTAAATTAAGTGTTTTTTTAACACAATTTAATACTGCAACTGCAGCCATTGGAGTAATAATTGTTATATCCTTTAATTCAAGATTTTTAAAATGCACTAGAAAACTTATATATATTCCGCCTTTTGGAGATACAAAAGTGCGGCCTAATCTACCTTTTCCGCCTTCTTGAAAAGATGATACTTCAACAATGGTATCTTTGCATCCATTTTGTGCCAAAAGCAATAGATCGTCATTTGTTGAAATTGTGCTTTCTTTGTATATAACAGATATATCTTTATTTAAAATATTTGCTTTAATTCCAGATGCAGATAGAATATCATTTTCTTGAGATAAACAATAACCCCTATTTGTTGTAGATACAATATTGTATCCTTTTTCTTTTAACCCATTTATCGCTTTCCAAATAGCAGCTCTAGAAACATTTAAAGCTGTCGCTATCTCTTCTCCAGAGATAGCAACGCCTTTATTTTTTTCTAATATTTCTAATATCTTTTCTTGTGTTGTCATATTATGTATTTAATTCAAATTGATATCCGATAAATGTTGCTACATTTGAACCAGCAAGCCATGGACAAATGTTGATGTATGCCCAGTATTGACGGAAGTTTTCAACTTTAACTGTAACTGTACCGCTAGTATTAGTAATAGTTAATGGAGCATTTATAATGCATTCATTTATAAATGTTTGTGTAGTTCCACTTATATTTGAATAAGACTTATCTCCAACGCCGTTGATATAAACAGCTACAATATTGTTTGCTACTATCTTATTTCCATATGATCTAAACATAACAACTAGTTCGCTTGTCTTATCTGAACTTGTATCAAGAAGAGTTGTTTTATCTTTTGCCATATTTGTTTGAACAAAGCCTACATTGTTTGATACTTTTCCGCTTCCATTTGCAGCAATAGGAGATATTGTAATTGCATTTGCAATACTATAGATGTAACCTTCCGCTTTTACTGATTGTATTCCCTTTTCTTCGCCTGTAGCATTATTTGTATTTGCTACAATTGAAGCTGTGGCAGTACCCGTTGTTCTTACTAATACAAATGTGTTTACAAATGATAGATTATATATATATGCACTTTCACCTAGTGTTCCAAATAATGAAACTGCTGTGTCTCCAACCAATACCATATTCATTATTTTCTTTTCATTTCCATTAATGCTTCCATTAAATACATGAGTAAATGTAGTTATTATTCTAGATTTTGCATTAATGTCATTTTTAACAATATAGTTTATTGATTGATAGTCGTTGCCTGTTTCATCTGAATCTATCATAAGCAATGCATCTATTGTATCAATTATAAATCTCTTATTTGTTGAATCATATTCAAAATATCTCAATGTCAATGTTGCACCGCCAGTTATTTGAACCGCCAAGTTTGTCGTTACAGAATAATTGCCTGTAAGTGCTACTAATTCAATTTGTGCATATTCTTGCTTTGTTGCAAAATATCCATCATCTTTATTTCCTTTTATTATCTCTTGTCCTTTTTCACTAATTGTCGCACCTAAAACATCCGCGTTAAAGTTAGCTCCTTTTAATTCATTATTTATTGCTGCAATCAATTGAGTATATTGATCTGTTGTTAACGAATAAGGAATATTTGTAAGTTCGCTAACCTCTGCAACTTCTACAGTAATTGCGCTTAATTGCTTTCTATATGATTGATTCAAATTAGAATATGTTGCGGTAATTGTTCTTTGAGTAATTTTTCCGCCATTTGTTGAAACATTATTAGATATAGATGTTTGCTGTGTTTCAGAACCAGAAACTAACAATGTTGTTCCAGTAAATGCATATTCAGAATAAGCCCACTTATAGTTTGCGTTTATTGTCTTAGCTGCATTTCTATCTAGAGAAACATTGAACATTGTATAAGCATAATATATTCCGCTTTCGCTATATGTTACCTTACCATTATTTGTTGTATATTTAAATGCTAAATCGTATACATATGCTGTTGTTAAATTAGAAACACTTGTTACACCAGATAATTCATTATAATTCATAATAACATTTTGAGATTTTTCTAATTGATCTAAATACTCATATGTTACCAATTGATTATATTCTCTAGCTAAAGCGCTTATGCTTAATGAAGTAATATTTGTTTTACTTGTTAAAGTAGAATACTTAACTGTATAAATCTTTTTGCCTGTTTCGCTATCTACTCCAGATAAGTAACATATAATAAACTTGTATTCTCCATTAACTAATTGTGCCGCAACTGGACGAGTATATGAATTATATGATACGCTGTATCCTTCTCCAACGGCTGCACTACTATATGCTCCTATTGCATATATATCGTTTACACCATCTCCTGTTGTGTCAATTGCGGTCTCTGCAATTGTAGTACTATCATATTGCTTTTCTAATGTTGGAGCATTATTAATAGTCTTAGGAGTAATGATAAGCATGATTGTAGCGCTACCTGTTCCAGAACTTGAAGATAGAATCTTTGCAGTTCTTGTTGAAGCATCAAATTCTCTACTTGTTGAGCTTACTTCTTTATTTGATTCTTCAAAATATTCTGTATATACACCAACTTCTGTTCCTGAAATTGTTAGAACTTTTTCTTCATCGCCAATTGTTGCAGTGAATGATGCAGATATAGTTGATCCTGTATATTCGTATTCTTGAATAGTATCAACATTACCTGAAATTACCGCTTCAGCAATAATACCAATTGCAGGATTAAATATTGTTACCCAAATTGTCTTATCACCTTGCTTTGTTGATGTAATAAATGTTATTGTTGAATTCAATTCACATTCAGCTGTATCTGCACTATCTTGAAGTGTTACATCAAGATTAAACAAGGCCACTGTTCTATTTAAACTTGTTCCATATGTTAAGTAGTTTGCATCATATGCTTCCCAAATAAATCTATTTAGTGGAGCTATTGTTTCTATAGCAACACGATAACTTTCTGCACTGCTATCATATCCATAATAATATGTCTTATTAGCGTCGGTTTCAGTTTCATATACATTATGAAGATATCCATTTGTAGTATACTTGCCTTTTGCTGAGAAGTAGTAATCTATATATCCATTTGTATATGTTTCGCTAAACATAGATAGTTTTGTATTACTATCTCCATATAGTTTTGTAATTGTTGCAGTAGCATTTGTATGTGTAGTTAAAATTGCATCAATAGCATAAGCAATTGTACATTGAATATTTGCGCCAATAGCGTTTACGTTTTCTCCAAATGTTTTTACGACATATTTGTTTTCTCTAACTGCAATATAATTTATTGTACTTGAAGCAGTTGCACTTGCTGCAATTCCGCTAAATGCAGTAGCTATAGAAGTAGAATATGTAATAGCTACATTTTCTATTATGTTAGTATTTTCAATTGCAAAACCTGCAAACGATGCAATTGAAGAACCTTCCTCAACTGCAATATCTTTTGCCATATCTAAAGAACAATTCAATATTTTACCGCTATTTGTTCCTGCAATAACAGCAACTGGAGTCTTAATATCCTTACTAATAATACTTGTGGATACAAACTTAAAGTTTACATCTTGAATTGTTCCAGCATTTACTGCAACAAAGAATGCACTGTTTGTTTCACCTTGATTTAGTCCGCCATTTAATGTAATAGTGTAGCCATTTCCATACAATTTTCCGCTAAATGTTGTTCCTATTGTAGAAGCGTTATCAAAACCATAAATATTGTTTGTTAAATATCCTGTTCCGCTTGTTGCCAAGAAACTCTTAAGCTCATCTGGTGTTGAAATAGCAGTATATGCTTCATTTGATGTATAAACACCGCTAAATTGTCCTTCAGCAAGTTCACTGCTAGATACAGAAATGTTTGAACAATATTTTTCTTCAAGTGTACTTGCACCACTCTTTGAATTATCATACATTACAGCTGCAATTCTATCCGTATATGTTTCTAAATCAATATTTTGCGAAGCATCTATAGATATTTCTAATGTATATACACTTTCTTCTTCTGAAATTTGTTGTGCGTATAATACTATATCTTTAATTTGCGAAGCTGTCATGACTGACCACAATGGTGAATCATTTACATTCAAAACAAAGTATTTAGCAACAGCTGCTTTAATTGCTGCAGCATTTTCTTCACTTAATGCCTTGGATTCGATAAATGAATTTAGCATTTGTGCTGTGCAAGTTTCATCGACAAACAATTGTAAAGATTTTAAATTCAACAAAGCAAGTTTTATTGCAAAATAGTTCACATTTGCATTTGTGCTACTATATTGTCTTTCAAGAGCAACTTTTGCTTCGCCAATCTTTATCGTAATTGTACTTGATGAAACAGTATAGTTTCCTATTACAGAAGTTTTGTTTTGTGCAGAAGTAACATCAATATCATCTATTGTATAAGTAGCATTTCCGGTATATTCACCAGGAAGCAACTTAATATCGCTTGAAGAATAAGACAATACTAGAACTTCGCCTGCTACTCCATTTACTCTTAATCCTTTTGTAGATCCGTCAAACTCTTTTTCAAATGTGCCAGATACTGTCAATGCTCTTTGCGTAATTGTATATGAAGTTTTTGTTGTTGAACCTGAACTTGCATAAATATTACTTATTTTTCCACTAAACGTATAGTTAGAAGTACTTGCACTTATTGAAACACTTAAAGTAGGTGTATATGTGCCAGCATTGATGTATCCAGAAGAATTAGCCATCGTTATTCCAGAATTATTAATTCCGCCACTTGATGTAATGCTATATGAAGTAAATGAAACTGTATCAGTGCCACTAAGAGCATTAACTACTGCTTTAACATTCGTTAGAGAACCCATACTAATAGAAGATAGGCTACTTGTTCCGTCATATACTTTGCTTATATTAGAAAGAACAGCAGATACTTTTGATGAATCTGAAATTGTTTGTTTTCTTATAGTAAAGCTAAATGTACTATTAGTAAATTCAAAGTTTTGTTGAGAAGACGTCATAGAAATAGTAAACGTATGTGTTCCAGCGTTTGTAACTGTTTTATCCAAACTGAATGTCATTGTTGTTCCATCAATAGTAACTGATCCATTTGATAATTTTGCCGTTTGTCCATTCCATAACAATGTAGCAATAAAGTTGCTTGTGCCATATGTCTGACCAGCTAAGTAATCCGTACCATTTGCCACATAGACATCAACTCCTTGTTTTGTGAATCCTAATTTAGATAGAGCACCATCGGAAGTTGTACTACCTGTTACGATATCGATTCTACGAGTTGTTACATCTCCTACTCCTGGAATTGTAGTATCAGCTAATCTATAATTATGTTCAGAATTCATGGCATTTGTTAACCAAACGTATTCTATGCCATCATAAATAAATGGCGTATAGTCAATATATGAACCAGAATTTTCCAAAATTACATCATATAAGTTTGTTCCGTTTGTTGCATCCTTTCCGGACATCTTTCCAGTAATATAATATGTGGTTACCTCTGCTCCATCGATATTAAATGTTGCCGTAACATTCTTATCTGACGAATCAAATCTATATTTTCCATCATATACTTTTGTTACGTTTGTTAATGTAATCAATTTTGGAATAATAACACCTTTTCCTGTGATTGTGCATGTTTCGCCAACAGAAACACCTGCATCACTTAAATTCAACATGTAATTTGATGCAGTTCCGCCTTGTAATAATCTATATACTGTTGCATCAACAACAGAAGAGCCGTTATTGTATTTATATGTATAAGAAGAGGCCTTTAACTTGATGTTATTATATGCTCCGCTTGAATAAACTACATCTTTTGATGCATATTCTCCATCAAATGACTTGATTGAAGAATCTGTAGAAATCAAGCCTGTAATTGATTCAAATGTTCCTAGAGCTGTTGTGCCATCATATTCTTTTACTACATATCCAATTGAAACAGGAGCAGGCACAATATATGCAATATTAGAAACTGAATATGATGTAGAGTTTGCATTCTTTATACAATAATTCGTTGCTACACCAGAATCCTTTATTCTATATAGAGAAACAGGAGAACCAGCTGCATCTATATAATCAAATTTTTCCAATGATACATTTAGTGAACATTGACCAACTTGATTTGATGAATATTCTCCAGATAACTTATAATTTAATACTTCGCCTTTTTCAGACGTAACTAAAGTTGAGGAAGCTTGAGTTGTTCCGCTAGATGTATAAGATAAAGTTGTTCCTCCATCATATGTCTTATATGCATTTAATACATTTGCTCCAGCAGGAGTAATTGTTCCAACATTTGGAGTTTTTGATGATAAATAATAGTTTCCAAATAATGTATTATATTGAGTTCCTTGTATTGTTATTGCTGTAGTTGTAATATTTACAACGATACCTGTACCAACATTAGCGTTTGCATAAGTTGCCTCAATTCCTGTATTGGTGTCTGCGCCTAATAGTCCTGAAACAACAAATGTAGCGTTTGTCGTAGCTGTTGTTTTGTCATATTCTTTTATTACTCTATCTACCTTTATTTCGGCAGGTGTCACATATACTTTTATTGTCTTTGTGCAACTAGCTGTTGCCATGTTGCTACCAACATATTTTATTTCTACTTCAACAGAATATCCTTCTTCTTTTACATCCTTAATAGTTATTTCCTTAATCGTGATTGTCAATTCACCACTAGTTATTAATTTAGATGTGTCTAATACTTGACCATATGAATCGGTAACTTTAATATAATCAGAAAGTTCTGCGCCTAAAGCAATATTATATCCTGTATATTTGCGCAACAAATCGGCAAATGTAGCTTCTATAGTTGGAGCGTTTGCTTGATTAATTCTTACCACTCTACCAGCATCCTTGCTACTCATGGCAAAACCATTTGTCAAATCTCCGTTATAATAATAGTACTCTTTTGGATTGTCTATAGTTGCTTCCCCAACTTTTTGAGACAATTCATATAGAGTAAAGTATGCATTTGTTGTTCCAGACTTGTCTTTAACATAATAAGCAGTAACTATCTTCTCAACCCAACCTATATCTCTCTTTTCATATATAGAGTAAGTAATATTTCCTCCCATATTAATTGTTGCTGTTCTATCGCCAACCTCTGGAGAATCATATTTACCATCAATCGTTAGTTTTATGCTTGAATTTGTAGATAAAGATATTCCTCCTTGAGAATTATTGGAAATAGTTGGATTTGCTTCGCTTGCAACATAGGTAAATGTATGATCAATCGTGGCTTCAACTTTAGAACTATTAACAGAATTCGTTCCATACTCATAATGAATAGCATCACTTCCATCGTAGAATTTCTGAATGCTCGTTACATAAATTGAAATTGGAGCTATAACAATAAAGATTACATATGATTCAACAAGGCCTATGCTATTAGCACCTTTTCCATCAGAAGAGAAGAATTCTGTTCTATAGTCTTTAGAAACATATGCATTTGGATTAATGATGTTGCCCTCATTGTCCTTTGCGTATATATCATATTGAACCTTATATGAACCAATCTTCTTTAATTCTTCGCTAGCAGCAGATTCAACATATTCTCCTTTTGCATTCTTTACATAATAAGTTGTTTTAATGTTTCCATTTGCCTTAGCTGTAGCGAAAATATTGCTTGCTATAGAAGAAGATAATCTTGTTATAGACTGACCATTTTGATTATATATTTCAACAGCAACGTTAGATGCGTCTGTTTTTCCATCATACATAACAGCCTTAAGTGGATGATATGTTGTGATATCTTTATCGTACTCGTTAGAATAATAGTTTTTATCTGGACTTAATATCGCTGCGTTTCCGGTACAATAATACAATCTCATTCCATCACCTTCTCCTCTTTGGATTTGGTAATTGAATTTCTTGTATTCTTTTGCGTTTTCAATTGATGAAGCAAATCTATATACTGGGATTTCTGTCACAGTATTTTTTGATGTCATCAATTTGTTTCCTTCACTTGTTGCACCATAAATATTGATTGACCACATTATTGCAGATGTGTCTTCTGATTGAACTTCAAATTCGCACTTAATATCTGAACCAATTGTTTTATCTGCCCACTTTAAAGCATCTCCAAGAGTTGTTAATTCTGTATATGCACCGCCATCTGAGAAATTAGAAATTCCTTTATAAACATCCGCTGTCGATGATGTTGTATATTGTTCATAGTCAAATTTAAGGCCTGTTCCTATAACGTTTTCATTTGTCATTTCAAAAACTCTTAATGTCTTTGTTGGAATTTTTGAAGAAGAAGCTGTGGCAGATTCCAAAATATCACTAAAGCAGATAGCATATTTATTTGTTGAATCAATAATATTGCCACCACCGTAGTTTAAATTTAGAAGATATGTTCTTGTCGTATAGTAAGCACCACTATTAAATTGCGCTTCCGTTGGATTTTCAACTTTTACATATGAACTTCCATTGTATGTGTAATATGTCATTGAAGAGACAAATTTAGCTAATTTTTCTTTTGCTGGATAATATGCACCAGTAGTATTGTTTGTCCCTCCGTTGTTATGAATATAAATTCCTGAGCCCTTGCTTATACCATTTGTAAAGTCTGTAGTATAATCTTTTCCAAAAGTAGAAATATCAAAAGTATAGTAGAAGTTTGTTGAAGCTCCATCGTCTGTAACACCGATACAAGATCCACCATAATATGTTACTGTCATCTTGCTTCTGTTACCACCGACTGTTGAGCCGCCCCATCCAGCGTTATACCATGTTGTATTTAAACAAGCTCCCTTCCAGTTGAAGATAACGCCATCAATTGTACCGCTTCCAAGACCCTTTGGATTCCATGTTGAACTAGAACTATTACATCCAATAACACCACCTGTAGCAGCGTGGAAATCGTTAAATGTACCACTGTCATCTGTACAACCAACAGCACCTAGCAATGAAGAAGCAGATCCTTCAATTTTTAGATTGTACATATATGAATTATGTAGCATCATTCCTGCAAATCCACCAACATAGTTAAATATTGATCCTCTTGAACCACCACCATTGGTACTTCCTCTAGAGTTCATTATCAAGATGGAATTGTCTCCCATTGTAAGTGTACAGTTAGAAATAGTTGATCCCTTTCCAAGTAAACCAGTAAATGCTCCTAATAGGTTAGTTGTATATTTTGAATTGTTTGATGGCCATGTTGTCCAGTTTGTTGGAATATCACGTTTATATACATATACTTGCGTGTTATCTTCCATTGTAAGCGTACAATTATCTATTTTACCTGAGCTATAGGCGCATACAACACCTACAAATATACTTCTTTCCAAATCTGGCGCAGAGTAGTCCGAATTTGCTATAGTTAAAACTGAACCTTCCTTGAACTTGAAGTTTACATTTTTTATAATACCTCTATTTACGCCTACAAAACCGCCTGCAAGATATGATTCAACATCAACAGATGGTGTGTGAGCAACATCAGACAACATAACCATTTGTTGGGCAAAAGTATTTGCAACTATAGTTACACTATATCCTTTTCCATCAAGCGTTTTTTCGCTGTTAAATTCAAAATATTGTGTTGAATTCCAGCCAATATTAACATCAATACTTGTTGAATTATATGTATATTTGTTTAAAATCAAATCTACTCCTAATTCTGCTTTTAGTGCAGCATAATAAGAAACAATTGAACCGTCTGCACACTTATATTTCTCGACAAGCAACAAGTGTGTTGAATCATATGTATATATATCTGAATCTGTATATCCACATTGATTTAAAGCACTTATTGTTGTAGCATCATTAGAAGCCCATGAAACTCCATATTCTTTAGATCCTTTTATGAACTGCTTTTCTGAAGTAAACACTTTTGCGATTTGAGCCTTATAAGCTTCAACAAATCCTGTTTTTACATCTGAAGAAGAGTTTGATGGATTATATTTCATATACTGCATTAATTGGAAAATGTCAGTAATTAAAACTGTAGGGAAATAATACTCAATTTCTATTTGAGTTAAATATCCATTATTGTTAAATACTTCATTTAAGAATGCAGGCTTTAATGTTAATGTTACATATCCTGTATCGCTTGCTTTAGCAAAAGAAAGATAACTTGTATTGTCTTGTGTGTAAGTCTTAATTATTGTAGATAAAGGCATTTCCTCAATATATGCATAATCTAATCTTGAAATATTTGCATCATTAGTTTGAATAATTAAATTACCATTTTCATTGCTACCAAATCCTAATGAATAATCTGCATTTACTTCAACTCTTCCACCATATACAAAGCTTGTGTTGCCTGTTACTACACTATCAACATGACCCATAAAAGGAAGACCTGCACCAATAACATAGCCTTGATATAAACCGTCTTGTCTATATCCACCTTCATTAAGAAGTTCAGAATATGAAGAATAATCACTAGTTATAAATATGTTTTTATATGCTGGAGACGATGTTGTTTCAGCAGACTTACTAGATGCTTTTGCAAAAGCAAGACCTAGCATATATTTTCCTGCAAGTGTATAGAACATATTACCATTAAATTGAATAATCATGTCATGAACTTTATTGGTTGTACCATCAACACAATCATGTATAGCATGACCTGCAATCTCAGGTGTAGTTCCTTCTATATTATTAGAAATAGCTATGCCCATTGCAAAGAACATAAACTTGGTATCTTCATAAAGAATTCTTACCTGCTCTTGAACTATTATAGTATTTCCGTTTTCATCCTTTCCCTCAACATCCTGAGTTCCATATAATTCATATCCCGGATTTGAAACATTGATTGTTCCGCTTCCTGAAATCTTTGTATATTGAACAGCACCACCGTCATTTACTCCGACAATACCACCAAATACTACTGCGCCAGTTAAATTATCCTTTAGTAAATTGCTTGAAGAATCATATGTGATAACATTTCTGTTGAATGAACCATTTATTGTTACTTCTGCATTCTTTAAAGATGATCCAACTCCATTAAGAGCAACTGCACCACCAATTGTAACATTCTTTGCAAAGCCAGTAATGGTGTAGGTATTTTCCATTTTAATATTAAATCCATCAATTGAACCTCTATTAATTCCTACACCAGGAGAAACTAATAAATCACAAGTTGCTTCTTGGCTTTCATATGTAAATACTGTAGGACTATTAAGTTCAACTGAACAGTTGTTAATTATGCCTAAATTAACTCCACAGAAAGAACCATATGCAACATTTGCTCCATTTCCAATTAAGCCTTTGTAATAATGTTGATTAGCAGAATCTCTTGTCTTTACTTTTAAGTTATTAATTGTTCCTCTATTTATTGAAATAAAGTCAGATATACCATAAATTCTAACTGAGGTTTCTCCGTTTGTACCTTCATACCACTTAGGATATTCTCCAACATTTGAAATTAAATTGTTTCCTGCTGCTGAACCACCAGAATCTTCAGTAAGACCGGCTATTTGGTTATCCGTATCTCCTATCCAGTAAGAAATAAAGTAGTGGCCGCCTCCGTTTAAAGTCTTTCTTGAGGTCATTTCAATTGTTGATGTAACCTTTTTATCATAAACAACATCGCCTTGTAAGTTACCCGTTGTTGCCCCTGCATATAAAGGCAAATTGCCTCTTCCAGCAACAAAGTTTATAATTGGGCTATCTTTCAATGCGTTTAGGTTATTATAAGAAATATTTTCGCCCGCAATATTTACAGAATATTGGATGTTAAATACATAATAATAACCAACAGCTGAACTTGCTCTTGATAAACCTGTCAATGTTAATCCTGTATCTCCAACTGTAGGAGTACATGAAATATTTTGAGAAGCTAGTTGTTCTGGTGCTACATGTGATGTAGTAGATGCCCAATTCAATGTGATTTTAAATCCGGTCATTATATAATTAGAACATGTAACTTCTAATCCCGAAGTTAATGCTTCATATCCTTGTCCGTACTCGCTTCCATCTTGTAGAACTATTCTATTTGTAGCCTTGGCCATGTCGTGTTTTTCTCTATTTAATGTAGCAGATTGATCTTTAGAATAATCCTCTACTACTCCATATAAAGAGTTTTCATATCTTCCGGATACTTGGAAGGCATCAACATCTCCAAGACATACTGCTGTAATATGAGCTTTAAATATTCTAGCTACAAGATCGGCATTTGCTTGATTCATAGAAGTAATACACTTACCAAATACTAAACCTGAACCTCCACGTACAGAATTCCAGCATTCAACACCGCCTGTTAATGCTACATTTATACCGCTTATAGAATCCTTTTCTGCACCTAATTCTTCTACCTTTAATAATGTAAATGAGGCAAGGCCTAAATTGTCAACAAGAGGCATATATCCTACAGCGCCGCCAACATTTGAATATGTAAACAATGTCTTATTTGTGTGAACAGAGCCCAATCCTTTTACTGTTAATCCTTTTACTATACCACCATTTGTTACGCCTATTGCTCCACCTACTACTCCATAAGAAAGCGCCGTAGTTTCATAACTTGTACTTGCCACATATATCTTTCCCACGTTACCATGGTTTATAGACGTAACATAAGAAACTTCGTTATTGATTACTGACCCTCTATCATTTAGCCCGCATAATCCACCAACAAGTCCAAGTGTTGTTCCTGAAGACGAAACTACTTTTGCTCCATAATTACATCCTATACTAACTTTATTATTTCTTAAAATTCCTTGATTTATTCCGCATAAAACACCAAATGCTACGTTTGTTCCTGCTTGAATTGTTATGCTTTGATGTCGATTTGAGTTGCCTGCATTATATGTTGGGTCAACAACGATAGTCATATATTCAATAATGCCTTCGTTTCTTCCAACAACATTTCCAACAGCATTAACATCTATGGTATTTGTTCCGTTTGATACTTGTGCTAAAGTTCCATAATTTACTGTAGCATCATCTTTCCCCCAAGTATACGTTATTGTATATGATGTGTCTCCATCTTCAAATACTCTTTCTGTAGAGTTGTAACTAGAAAAATTAAACGAGCGACCTCTTAGTGTCTTTTTATAATTTAAAACTATATTTGTTGCAAGATCATTATTTTTTTGATTACTATCTACAACAAGATTTGCACTTAATATTCCGTATCCAGCACAATAAATATAGTTATTATATTCACCTTTAGCGCTTGCTGTTTCAGAGTCTCCCATAAAACTCTTATATTCGGCTTCATTATTTATTAGTACATATAATCTAACTAATACATCACAAGTTGTAGCAGGATTTTTTGTACTATATATAATTGCGTTTGCATCTTGTGCAGAGAATGTAAATTTGCCATTTGAAGATAAACTTGTTTCGTAATCTTTATTATTTATTTTTACAGGTTTTTGAGTTCCGTCTTCAAGTTCAATTGTTGCATCCATTCCTTGGTAGCCCGTATATCCTAATGTGTTAGGACCTTTATATCCTACGGTAATTGTATCCCCACTTAACGAAATAGAGTTCAACATTGCAGAACCAACAGCTCCATCTCCACAATCCGCAATACCTATTCCTGCAATACCAGAAATGTATACATTGTCTGAGCCATTACCAAGTCCTGTATTTGTACCCATAATACCAGCGATACCATCAAAGATCTGCTTCTGATAATATGAACCATCTTCTTTTTGAGGAGTATTACTTGTGTACCAAATCAAGTTTCCATATCTATGAACATAAGTATATGAATTTGTATCTGAAGCAGGTTGACTTCCGTCTGAGCCATATAAAATTGTGTTATATCTTCCTGCTATATATCCCCAACTTCCCCAGTTGGCACCAATTGAAGCAAAGTTGAACGAAGTGCAATCTAATAATTTACCAACTCCAATTGTATCTCCGTTGTGTTTCATTGGATTAGTAGCATCTACTGTTCCTTCTTCACATCCAACACCAATTAAACCTCCAACATATAATCCGTTATCTGAACCTTTGCTAGATTTAGCATTTAATAATGCCCCTGCCACATTTGTAAATCCACAATTACTTATATATCCAGAACTGGTTACTCCTGCTATTCCTCCAACGGCATATGAGTTCATTGCGATGTCATCTGCGCCTGCAATTAATGTGCCCTCATTTCTAAATGAACAATTTTGTATTACTCCAGAGATATCATCTCCATTGCCCTTATTGTATCCAGCAATTCCGCCTAAATAAGAATTTTTTGAACCAGTTGAAGCAAATACGCCTTGATTTGTTATAGAGGTATCATGTATTTTTCCTAGATTATATCCAGTAACGCCTCCCATATACTGGGTAGTTGCCCCTGTTTGGAAAGCATACTTTTCTATTGTGGTATTAGAGTTCTTTGCTAAAATAACCATGCTCTTAATGGTGTCTTTTTTCGTAATTGAATAATAATTTTTATCCGCAGGAATATCCAAGCCAGACTCTCCTTTGTATGGAGAGGTATATGAAGTATTTTGAATTATACCATTTGTATCATTAATTCCTGTATATAATCCAAAATATGCACTTAATGCACTTCCTGTCACCAAAGTTGAAGGATATTGCGATTCTTTCTTATATGAAGAAGTTTGTATCCATGAGTTTGTAACAGTATCTGGTGTATTTACATAAATATATTGCATTGTACCATCATTGGACCCGGCGATTAATCCATAGGATAATTTATAACTTGGATCTCCGTATATTTTTTGCTCTCTTCCTTGATATACTTCTACTGGCTTAATGGTACCATCTTTCGTTCCAATAATTCCTTTATTTATTCCTACAACATTTCCTATTGAAGTATTCGCATATGGATATCCATTTACATATTGTTTTATATCTTGATATTGTCCTAATTCCGTAGTTGATCTAGGTTGAACATCCATATAAGTGTATAAGAAAATATTTTGCAATGTTCCATAGTTTACAGCAAGCAACATTCCAACGCCATAATATTTCTCTCCGTTTACGCTCGCATATCCTCTAAATTCATCATTTGTAAACTTTAAATAATCCGATGTATACCCTACAGTTGTTTCTGAATATCCTACATTTTCAATGCCAGCATTGCTTGAATGTTTGTCTGAAGTGTTACCTAGATAGTAATTATAAATACCATGTCCGTTACCATCAATTGTCTTATACGAAGGAAGAATTCTACTTCCGTTATATGTTGTATTAAAGGTAATATTTGCAGCCAACTTATATGTTGTTGTTTGAGAATATGTAGTTCTGTCATAATATCTCGAATAAATAAAGTCGAAAATTGCTACGTTCGATTTAGAACCAGGATCAATAACATTAATGCTCATCGAGTTGAATCTGTCTTTTGAAGTATTATAATCATTACCTCCCGTTGTAGAGGATACAGGAATAATTAGAATTCTAACAAAAGCAATACCTTCTCTTGGAACCGCGTCTTCACCATAGTCATAACCCGTGATACCTTGTACTCCGTCTTGATCTGTAGATGTGTTTCTAGATGCGCCAGTCGTAATATAATTTATTGAGCTTGCATCGCTAGAACTACCTAATGAGTAATTGTTTATGTATAAAGAATCTACACCGCTTTTCCATGCATATTTTATTACATATGAAGTTGCACTTGTTACAGAATCGCTTGATGAAACATATTGAATGTCTTGAATATATAAATAATTGCTAAATGTAGATGCAACTCTTGCTCCGCTTGTATTGAAAAATGATACTTTTGTAAAATATTTAGAATAATCTGATGCAAACGAATCTATTCTAGCATCTTTATTTACGTAGATAAAATCATAATATCTTGGATTTGCAGCTGTAGGATTAGCAACTTTAGTCGCATCTAATATTGAATCATATAAAGTTTTTGTATCATCAAGCGTAATTAACAATTTAGCTTGTGTTACCATATATGCAACATTATTTAAAGAAGATGCTGTCAAATCATTTGTTTCTGCAATACTAAACGAAATAGTATAAGATCCAGAGTTTAAAATTGTTGATACACTAGAAGAATTTAGTTGATTATCTAAAAATGTATTTGTCATTGCAACATTAACATAATGAATTGCAGAATCGCTTGTTATTATTTTTACTCTTGAACCTTCCATAGCAACAGATCTTATACCTGTTACCAATAGAGGGTCAATAAATGGATTGATTCTTGTATATGGATTAATTTCAACTCCGTTATATACTTTTTGATTATCTCCTGTCCAGCTTAATTCAATTGTTGTTTGATTGATGGTATAAGTATATGTATATATCGCTTTTTTTACATTATTGTTTACAGGATACGTGTATGTAATAATATATGTTCCAGCATCTTGTATTGGTTCTCCTGCATCTTTTATTGAAGATAAATCAGAGTTTACTGCTGTATATGTCATTGTACAAATTGGCGTATCTAGAGATATTTTTTCAGAAGATTGGGCTTTACCATAATAAGAAGACCATGAGAATGTATTAAACAAACTCCATAAAACCGCTTCATCGTCAATTATCTGAGCATATTGATTGTCTGGAACGTTTTGCGCCATAAAATTGTAAAACTTTCCTTCATCATCATTAGACCCTATTCCAGAAGTAGTTATATAATCAAATCCAGCAATTGATGTAAATCCTACCTCCGCTTGAGCCTTTACTATAGAAAAAGGAATGGTATATGTAGTATTAATAGCGAAATTGCTAACACCTGTTGTTTCACCCTTTGATATGGTTATAGAATATGACCCAACATTTCTAATATCCGTAGCAGACATAATAATGTTTAATTCTTCATTATCTATAAGATTAGAATATTCAAGTTTTGTTTCAGGAGATGTTTGACATGCTTTTAACAACTCATTAAAATATTTTTTTCCAACTGTTGTAATCCCTGTTTTGTCTGATGTACTTGATGAAGTATATAGCGAATTTGTTGTGTAAATGAAAGAATAATTAGCTGCTAAACTAACATCCATCGTTACATCTGCAGGTGTTATAGTGATTGTTTTAGAACCAGTAATGGTCTTGTAGTTTGTGAAATTTATTTTATAATAAACCACTTTACCACTATCTTTAACATCCGTAATTGTAATTGGACTCGTTTGATATGTTGCTGAGTCTTTAGAATATTGAATAGAAGCATATCCTGATTCTAATAAATCTTCAAAATTTTCTGACTCTTTCAATCCTGTAGCCGAAACAGTTATTCCGTGTGGCATTCCATCAAACACATATCTTGTGTCTCTTGAACTATCTATTGGCGCGTCCGCTTGTTCCACCACAATGTTAATACTATACGCAACGTTATATACCACATAATAAGAACTCAACAAAACTCCTCCTGTTTTTGATGAATTATATATATGAGTACCGACATCTTTAGCATTTAATTCTGTACAATCGTATCCACCTACTTTTGCTGTTTGACCTATACTTGAACCTTCTCTGTATATTTCATTGGTTGTAGTGATTCCTGTGTCTTTTTTCCCAATATAAGAACATTTTCCTGTATTAGTAGAGGTCTGTTCCATTGATGAATTAATCGAACTTGTAATTGCTGTTGTTTGATTAATAACGCCAGCATACATTCCGTTATAAGTATAAGAAACATTCGAGGAAACAGAGCCTTTTGAGATTATAGGAATTGTTCTATCGCCAACCCCTCCCGCTGCGACTTCTCGTGTATCATATACCGTTGAATTAATAGTCACTGTATCAACGAATTTACCGGTTGTAGCTTGACCTGTTTTTTGTGGATCATAACTAGACAATTGTCCAATCCACATTTTCGAATTATCTGAACGGCAAAAACCTATCTCTCCTTCGCTTAAACTGAATGTTGCCGAAACGGAAACTGTGCTTGATTGCGTTTTTATATCAGCACTTGAAGCGTTTTTAAAAACATTGCTTGTAGATATTGATTTAGCTGTACCTATAAAAGAATTTGCGTTCTTGGTTCCTTTCATGTTCGTTATAGAAACAGTTCCTGTAAAACTATATATTAATCCGTTAATAGTAACAGCTCCATTATCTTGAGAATAACCAATACAAGCGCCTAGATGCGCTCTCTCATTTCCTCCTCTCCCTGTACCTTTTGCGCTCACATTTCCAGAACCATTTATCTTTAAATTAGTTATCGATAATGCTGTATCATTTCTTCCTGCTAATCCCCCACAATAAAAATTAAAGTCTGGGTATATCAACCCAGAACCAGGAGCACCGTTTTGCATTGATAAAGTATTACCCTGGAAATCTATTGTCATTTTTGTAATTGTAGTCGATTTTGAACTACTGTTTGAAATCCAACCCGCAAACATAGAAAAGCCACTTTCATGACCACTTGTTGGCCTTTTGCCTTCTGGCGTTGAATATACAGCATTACACATAAGAGTTACTGAACAATTCTCTAAAGTTGACCCCTTAAATAATCCTGCTACAGCTCCAATATAAGTATCTTTACCAGTACCGTCTTTTATTTCATGATTTAATTGATATATTACAAATTTTGTATTTTTTATTGTTGCCTCATGTACAACACCAAACATTCCTCCCCAAAAGCCATCCATATGAGATCCTGATAAATACAATTTAACAGTATGTCCACAACCATCAAAAGTTCCTGAAAAACGCGAGCCGTTGTTCTCAGAACCGCTTTCGTAATCAACAGGACTTCCTGAAGAACCAATATCAATATCTTCTGTTAAATAATAAGAATTTGAATCTTTAAATCCCCTTTTAGTAGATGAAGAATTCGAAATTGGAGTTCCCGTTCCCGTATATCCTGATGGAACAGAACCATCTTCAAGACCATCTCCATTAGAAGCATAACCAATACTACCCTTACTACTAGGACCCCAAGCAACATTAGATACGTTTGCATCATCTACTGAAACAACATTGTTTGAATTATTTGAAACGTCAAAAGAAAAAACCATAGCACAAGCTATAGCAACAACTGCTATTATGCATACTATAGAAACAAGTTTTTTCTTTTGAATCATGTGCGCTCCTTATATATAAATATATATATAATATAAATATAACGCGCAAAGTATACAATAGGTAGTCGTTTTTTTATACAAAATATAGCCGTTTTTAATCTTCATTTTACTTAGCGCCTTAAACTTTCCTTAAAGATTTTTAAGGGTTAAATCAAATTTAATTTTCATTTAATTTTTACGCCACGAAAACATAGATAGAATCGAGAAAATAAGGCAATTTTTCTTTGCCAAAAATTGGTCAATTTTTGCCTTTAAATCATTAAGAGGCAGAATTAATAATTTCCGTTCCTATTGTAAATGAGATTTGAGTTGAACTTAAAGTCTCAGGAAATAACTCCTCAGATAGATCAAATTTAACAAAGCACAAAATATAACCAGTGCCATTTGTAATGTTATTTATAGAAATATAGTTTGTTCCGCTAGAAGGCTTTATCCATGTTGATGGCTCGCCTTTTGCGTCTGTTGAAAAATTAAAAGAGCTATCCTTTATAATAAAGCTATAGCTTAAATTTTCATTTAAATAACTTACATAATTAGAATCTAAATTATAAGCGTTTCTTTTATAGTTAACGCCTGTAATATAAAATTTAACATTAATAGGTGTTGAAGAGGTAGATATATATTTTAGGCAATACACTCCATATATTCCGTTGTCTCCAGTAACCGCCTCATAATTATCTACATTTGGATTAGTAGCAGCAGGAGAAAATCCTGTGGATTTATCTCCTATTACTAAAGATAAAACCGAGCCGGTTTCACTGGTAATTTTAAAAGTAAAATCTACTTGTCCTGCGGAATAAAAGGCAAATGTTGTTCCGCTTAAAGCGGCTAGAACAACAATTAGCATTAATATAATTACTATTCCGCTTTTTTTCACTCTTCGCTCCTTGTTATTGTTGCATTTACATAATTGCCCGACTCTTTTTTCTTTATTGTCATTGTTCCAATAAGTGCATTTGTCGTAACTTTTGGAACAGTCTCACTATCTATATAAACAGTTTCAAGTTGCGGACATCCCGAAAAAGATGTTCCTAAAATTTCACTTACGCTACTTGGTATTACTATACTTTTTATCAAAGAAAACGACTCCATATATTCTGCAGATTTAATATTTATTTTTGTAACAGACAAATTCTTTGTCGTTCCAGATATGTACCAATTAATACTTGCAGGTACTACTAAATCCTCGTATTCACCCATAGAGCCTGTATACCCAATTAAAGATACGCTAGTAAAACTTGTACTCTCCACCGTAGGAACTACTTCATCGCTATATAATTGAAACCCAATAAAAGCATTATTTTCGCTTGAATACTTCAAATAGTAATTTCCCTCGCTATAGTTAGCTTGGAAAATCATGTACTTATATGTTGTATTGCTAACTGTAATTACAGGTGAATCCTGCCCTTCAATATTTATCGAAGGATTGCCACCCCAGAACGCAACGGCAGTAGAGGTAACTGCAATTACTATAATTGCAATTGTAAGAGAATAAACTATTAACAATTTAGTGCTAGTTTTTTTCATTATTTAATCTCCGCTGCTAAATAAAACATATATGTTGATCCCTGGTAATAAGGACTGCTAAACGCAAAAGGCTTGTTAAATATTTTGTCGGTAGAGTTATATCCGCAAAAGCCAATATATATTCCTACATAGTTTTGCGTTCCAGCATTGGATACTTCTTTTTCATATTCAAGTCCTATGCCGCTTATTTTTGCGCTTGTGTATCCTGTGCCATTTCTTACGACTTTACTTTCTGCACTTTTCCAATAATCAAACTCGAAACAATTAGTAACATAGGCTTCACCGATTACTATATGTGTTACTTTGTTATTTGTATTATCCCAAACAACATAGAAACTACTTGCACCTTCACCTGTAGGATACGAATCTACGCTATTTGAATAAAACCTTGTATCTTCTCCAACTGCTGTAGTATTCATAATTGCCGCAATATCGGCAATTGCCTCAGATAAAGAGCGCGAATAAGAAGCCCCAAGTTCAATTATTACTTTGCTTAACTTTATATAAAATGTTACATTCGTTGGCGCTTGCGCCCTATATGGAAAATTTATGTCTATTGAATATAGATAATCTGCCTCACTCTCACCATAAGGCTCTCCTGTAGATTTAAAACCTTCCTGTCCTCTATATGGATCGACACTAAAATCTTTACTTAAATCATAATCTGTTTTAGATTCTGTTCCTGTTCCTAAAACAACTACGGTTGGAGTTCCTGATTCCATATCAAGAATCAAGGACGCCGTCATGGAATCAGAGAACCACGCATACGTACTTAATAATGCTATAAATAGCACTATTATTACTAATATGGGTGCCACTCTCTTTTCCATTAAGAATAATCATTCTCCTTTTTCTTCGCTGTTTGCAGGAGCACTAGGAGCATCTTGAATACTATCCTCTTTTTTTGCATTTAACATTGCAAGATACTCTTCAATTGCCTTTTTCTTTATTTCTTCCTCGTCTAATGGCTTATCTACTCCGGCCAATTCTTTTAATATTGATGCTTTTACATCTTCTAAGTCTTGCTTGCTCTTTTCTTCTATTCTCTTAATCCTTGCATTTACAATTGCACGTATAAACACAATCACATTATAAATAAGTAGGGCCGCAAGCGGAATAACAACTGCCCACAAAAAGTTAGTTGCATCTTGGAACCATCTAATGAATTTACCAACTTTTGGTATTACCTTTACAACTTTTCCTTGAATAGTTCCCTCAAGATATCTGATGTCCTTACCTTCGGCTTCTGCATCTCCCTTTGTATAATAATATTGAACATCTAAATCTTCCCTATATTCAACTTTTGTAATTCTGTGGGTAATCCACGCGCTTTCACCATTTACAATTCCCCTATAGATAACTACATCTCCAACTTCTAAGTTGCGTTTTTCCTCGTCTGTTAAACTTTTAATAATTACTAAATCGTCAATTGCAAAAGATTTTATCTTGTACCTGTCTTCGTTTCCATCCATGGAAGCAGATAAAACAACTGTTAAATTATATCCATCCCCCAATTCTTTATTAGTTACTTTAGATCCGGTAATAACAGCAATAGATAGCACAATCGAAGCAATGATAATCATTATTTCAATAACCATAACCACTATATTAACGATTTTTTTAGTCTTACTTTCCGGCTTATTATTCTTTGCCATTTTTTACTTCTCCTTAACCGTAATATTCTACATCGTCATCAAATGCTTCAACGTCAAACCAGAAATTAATTGTACACTTTCCGCCTAAAATATCATTTACGCATTGTTGGTCTGTTCCTTCAAACCAAATAACTACTGTAAATTTCTTTTGTTGAGCATGAGATAGTTCTCTACCAGTTTCTTTCATTACATAGAAACCGTCATATTCGTCATCTTCTGTATATACTTCTCCTAAGAAAGGAGTAGTTGTTGGGACTTGTAGCAATGGATACGACACATTAAGCTCACTTAGAGTCAATCCAACTTGAGATTCTTTACAATCGTCATACGCTACATATTCTGCCGTTCCATCGGCTTTAGCTTGTGCATAAACCTTAGTATTGCTTGGCCTATTTTCCACATCATCCTCGTCTTCAATAATCATTACTCTAATTGCTGACGCGGTATTTAATGTGTTTTTAACAATTTCAACACCCATTGTATATGTACATTTTCTTGTAGGGCTATTGTTAACTAAATAGAAACTATATGCAATATATGAAGCGCCGTGGTGTCCACCTTCGTAGCCAAATATATCTGCTTCCATATTTAGCCATGTGTAGGTATATGCGCCCAAGTCTTCTGGTCCTTCCATATTAATGTTTGTCGTCCTATCCTCAGGTTTTGAATCCTTAATTTTAGATAAAGAAAGACCCTCGTTTATATTACTTTCTTTTATAGAAATTTGCATAGAGTTAGCATTAATAAAAGTCAAAACACCATATGTTCCACCTGTTAAAAGTAGCGTAACCAATAAAACAACAATAATAACCTTTGTTGCAGTACGTGTTTTACTTGCAGCCTTGATCATTTTGTTCTTAATAATAGCGTCTTGTTCTTTCTTTGTTAATGCCATTTTTCCCTATTTTTGACTATTTATATATTCTTCTATAGCCTTTTTCTTTATTTGCTCTTCTAATTCTTTTTGCTTATTTTGTTGCTCTAAAAGTTGTTTTAGTTCCTCTTCTTGTTCTTTCTTTAGTTTCTCCTCTCTTGCTTTTGTATTTTCTTTAACAAAAATAACAATTTGCCAAATCATAATAGCAAATAGCGGTATAACTATTACTGTAACGAACCCGTACCACTTAGACAAGAATCTTGCAAGAGTAGAAATAAAACTGCTTGTTCCCACAATTTTACCTTGTATATTATCTACAGGAATAGGAACCCTATCGTCAGGAGATCCTAGTTTATCTCCTCTTGTTTTTACATACCATGTATCTGTTTTTTCATCATAGTAAGGGTCTTCTACTATTCTATGAGTTACAGTATATCCCTCTAAACGGTTGTCTTTATCAAAACCATATGGTGCTATAAAAGCTATGACATCTCCTGCTTTATACTCTTGTGGCGTTGGGTCTTTATCCGCCTTACAAATAACCACATCGCCAACGTTGTAAGTTCCCGTCATAGAATCTGTTACAACCCTATATGTAGAATATCCAAATAAATTTGGAGTTTGTCCACATATTTTTTGTGCAAGTATTGTTAGTAAACATCCTACCAAAAATAGAATGATTACCCACTGCAAAACCTTTAGAGCAACATATATATGTTTTTTTACTGTTTTACTGCTCATTATCTACGTTTTCAATATTTGCATATACAACAGCCTCATCCATTTCTTCGCCTGCTGTATGCTTTGCAAGTTGTGCATCTAATTGTTCTAAGCGCTTTGTTTCTCTCTCTTCCGCTTTTTTCGCTGCAATTTGTTCTCTTTCTAAGGTCTTTTCTCTCTTTTGTCTTGCTCTTAAAATCATAGACTTTTCTTTTTCTATTTGAGCAATCAACCTTTCTGCTAATTGTTCTTTGCTATATGACTTATCCAAAACGGCTGTTGTCTTTGTTGCCGCATTTTCCATCTTAACTTTCTCTAAGACTCTATCAATAGCTTTATTAATACGAGACATTTCAGCTTTTGTTAAAGTTAACTCTTCCGCAGTTCTCTGGAAAACATCTCTTGTTTCTTCTATAAGTCCTATCTCTTCTGGAATCTCAAACTCTTCGTCCTCGTCTTCCTCTTCTTCCTCTATATCTTCTTGATCTTCCTCGTCCTCTTCCTCTTCTTCTTCGTCCTTCTTTTCTTGAATCTCCTCAGGAATGGTGTCTTGATCTATAGCTTCTTCTATTTCTTTTTCTTCTTCAGATTTTGTCTCTTCCTCTTTTTCTTCTTCTTTTTTCTCTTCTTCTTGTTTTTCCTCTTCAACTTTATCTTTTTCTTCCATATTTGATTCGTTAAAGAAAGCAGTATCTTCCGTTTTACCTTCAATCAAACCTTGCATTAACATAGAGCCAAGACATATCATGTCTTGAACACCAGTCATAAGTTCTGCATCCATGTTGTAAGGTTTAACATCGTTTTCAACTGAGAATCCCATCTTTGTATACGATTCAACAAACTGCCACAAAACAAGCGCTTTTTTAAAGTCTGGGTTTTTCAAAATAACGTTAGTTCTAGTTATTGGTGGTCTAATTGGTGCAGATCCTACCATTTGCTTTGCAAATGGAGAAGACAAGAAATCTAAGATAATTCTCTGTATTTTTGCAATTCTTTCAACTACAGATAAATCTTCCTTTTGCATTGATTTAACTTCATCTATTGGTAAAGCACCAATTAAATCTAATTTATAAAATATTCTTGTTTTTCCTGTAAATATAGAAGTATCTACATTAAGCTCCATAACGTTATCGTTAATATATGCAGCTTTAATAGCGTCCATACGACGAGTTACGAAATTGTTAAGATTCTTTAAAAGTGTATAGATAAATCTGTTTTCATAAACCTCGAAACTTTCCTCTTTTGTAACATTTAGAATCTTATTTGGAGTAACCATTCCGTCTTCGTCAACACTAGAGATAAAGTTTGTATGTTGAGCAAGGTGTTTAACAGATTCAGTAGATATAGCTCTTGCTAAAGAGATATCTACGATATCTTCTTCTTGTACAATGAACTTTCTTGGATTTCTAACGATATTATCTAAAGAAACAATACTATCTTCTATTACCTCTACCCATTCAAGGTCAAAAGTTTTTGTTCTTGTTTTTTTACTTAATTTAATTAAAGGTCTTGCAACTCTCAATTTCTTTTGAAAGTCTGCATAGAATTGCTCAGATTTAAGCATTTTGTTGATATTCTCAACATATTGATTATACTTTGCTCTATCCTCGTTCATCTATTTCCCTCGTGCACTTATATTAGAACAACTTCTTCAATCTCATTAAGTATTCCTTACATTCTGACATATTCTCTTCACCAAAGTGATCAGATAAATATTGTATATATGCGTCAATTTCATCACGAATGAAACCTAAGTTCAATGATTCAAACTTACGCAAAATCTTATTACACAAAACGTAATCTAGTCCATCAATCTCTGTACCGCCACATGCAACATATACAGGAACGAATTCACGCAACTGCTTAACAATACGGTTACCAAATGCCAAACGGAAGTGTTCAATAACATAATCATCCATTTCTTCGAATTTTTTTAAATTCTCATCAGATACTTTATGCTCTTCTTGTGCTTTTGCAAATAATGCTTCAAGTGTCTTATAGTTAACAGGGAAATTCTCTGTTAATGGTGCATCAAAAGCTGCTGCTTTTGAGTTAATGTTTATAGGCATACCTCTATCGTAAACCTTATCTGAAATAGCGAATGTAGAGTCGTCGTTATTAGCTGTTCCTACATACCACATGTTTTCTGGTAATCTAAAACGTCCTTTTTCTATATGAATCGGATCGGATGGCCAACCAGATGGTACTAAGTCAATAATCCATTGTGCTCTAGATGGCATTTCCAAAATAGACAACATTTCAGCGAAATAATACTCAACACGCGCGATATTCATTTCGTCTAGAACTGTTATATATACATCGTTTGTATAAGTAGCTTCATACATTTTCTTTAAAACTTCGGTTTCGTTGAAACGCTTAGTGAATTCGTTGAAATAACCGAAAATTTCGGTTCTATCACGCCATGACGGTTGAACAGATGTGATTGTTGTTGGATTATTAAAAAAGTGTCCTAAACATTCTGGCAAAGATGTTTTACCTGTACCTGAAATACCTTGAAGAATAATAAGTCTACTTGTTGCCATACTAGCTATAAATAAACGAATAATCTTAATCTCATAATACAACTTACGCCAAGGTCTTTCTGGATTATTTGCAGCATAGAATCTAATTCTATCGCAAAGCTGCTCTAGAGTGAAATTATCGTCATATTCTCTAACAGGAGCATTTGGACCATTGTATATTTCGTCAACTTCTGTTAATTTATAGAAACGACTTTCTTTATGAACAACACCCTCTTCTCCTTCTTTCTTTTCAGCATTTTCATCCGCAGTATCTTCAAGTAACCCTTCATTTCCATATCCAGTTACTTTCATACCTAAAATCTTATCTTTTTCTTGATTAAGTTTAATAATTTGTCTTTTTAAATTGTGAATTTCATCAACAAGATCCTGGTTAACAACCCTCGATCTTAATTTTCCAGCAAATCTAACAAGCCCCCATACAACAAGCCAGATAATACCAACTAATACGATAACAACAGCAAGAACAATTAAAATAGCTACCGCCCAATTTCCTCCAGTCCATGTGCTACTATATTTTACAAAAGTAGCATAATAATTTGGGAAATTGAACATGTTATATATTCCTCTAAAAATCCCTAAAAAAATCTCGCTAATTCCGCCCCATAGGACGCCTAGAAAATCCTTAATAAAATCTGTCATCGTATATATCTCTCTCTTTATAATTGTTTCATATACGCGGGCTCGTGCACCCGAATAAATGATATGAACTAGCCCTAAGAATGCTTAGGACTAGTTTAAAGACGGTTATGTGGTTAATTAAGCATTTTTTGATGTGAATGCGTATCTAATTGTGAATGTTGCATTGGCAGCAGAAGCATCGGCTGTCCATCCATCAATCCATGTATAAATTGCTAGGTTAACATAATCATTTCTAGCAATATTACCAAAATCTACTTCATATGTAACATATGTATTGTTTGTAACTAATCCCATATTAGTTTCGTCTTGATTAGGAGTTTCCCCTACAGTAGTAAAGTAAGTTGTCAAGTTTGGGTTAGTATAATTAAATTCACTAGCATTTGTATCTGTTGCTGTTTTCAATGTAGAACCGCTTGGAGATACATATCCAGAACTTGCACTAGAAGCAATCTCTGCGCCTGATTCTGCACCAGATGTTATACCTTCTACCCAATCATATCCATTTGTTGCATATAATCCCTTATCATTGCAAATTGCAAACTTTGTTGCAGCTGCTGCGTAAAATGAAGAGGTTGATGCTTTGCTACCATCCGCTAAAACAAGAACAACTTTCAAAACTAGATGTTTTTGAGCATCTTTTGCAGTATTAACAACCCTAATAAAAGCTGGGTCCTTTGCAACGGCATTACCGTTTTGCGTTACCGTTCCACCGCTCTTTGTTGCTGTATAGAAAGTTGCTCCGTCTGCATAAGTTGCTTGCAAAGCTTTTGAAATTTTTGTATTAATAGCCGCAATAGGTGAATACAATCCAGCAAACGCCTTATCTGAAATATCGATTTGGTCTGAAGATGCTCCTGCAAACGAAACGGTTGAACCAGTTTTATTACCTAAAACTAGAGCCCAATCTGCTGATGCTTGTGTAGTCATATTAACATTAGCTACAGCAATTGATGAAGCAGAGAACCATGCATATGTAGCTGTAGACAATGCTACTACTACAACCACTATCATTGCGATAGTTGTAATTAATGTGCTTTTTTTCATAATTTTTCGTCTCCTTTTATGAATTTTGTATTTTTTTATGTGCTTGAAATAAAAATACATGCTTTTATAAACTTTTAGATGCCTTTTGTAAACAAACCACCGTCTTACAAATTTGTTTAACATTGCATGCAGTTATATTTCTTTATAGCCTTATTTATTTTTTCTTTTTTGTTGGACGAGAAACGTTAAGTTTAATAACATTTGCTCCTCTAACAATTTCTTTATCTTTATCTGTAGATTTTTTCAAACCTGCAAATTCTTCATTTGATGTTGCAACCTGACCAGCTTTTAGTTTTAATGCTTTTTTCTTTTCTTCTTCAATTTTTTGTTGTCTTTCTTTTTCTAGTCTTTGCGCTTCTTTTTCCTTTTCTAAAGCTTCTTGTTCAAGTCTCAATTGTTTTTCACGTTCTCTTTCTGCAACTTTTTTAGCAGCTGCTGCTGCAAGTCTTGCTTTTATTTCGTCCCTTTGAGAAGTTACTTCAATTACAACATTTTCTTCTTTTTCTGTTTTCTTATCCTCTACTGATGGAGCATTTTCTGCTTGAACAATATATGTTTTTTTGTCTTCTACAGCTTCATCTTTTGATGCTGTAACAAAAGCGTCAACTTTTCTTTTTGGTCTAGAAAATGCAGATCCTGAGAATATTGTTATATTATTATCAATAAACATATCAATATTGTTTTTATCTTTAACATTTCCAACAACCATAGTTATATTGTTTGCTTTTGTCAATTGAGACAAGATAGATAACAATCCTTTATTGCTTGAATTGTAATATCTATAATCAAGCAAAAAATAACTTGCAGGATATTTTGTCAATACATCAACCGGAGCCTTATCTACACCTTCAATCATAATTGTTGCACCAATGCTTGTTAAAAACTTTAACCCAGCAAGAGCTGCTTTATCTCCAAATTTTTCTAGTTGATAAATATCAAAGCACAAAATTAAATTTGGTTGCAAAATTGATCCCAATCTATGAACGTTGCCTTCTGCTAGTAGTTTAGCTGAAGCCTTGTAGATAAAAATCTGATCGAAATATTTCCTATAGTCTTTTTCAAAGTTCTTTAACGCTAAAAAATTCAACGTTACAATTCTATTTGAAGTTTCTGCTGTTGGTCCATATTGCCATGGATACATAGAACCAAGAACATCATCTTCTAACACCTGCCATACTTCCAAAAATTGTAATTGAGATTCTTCGTTGTAGTATGGGTTGTAATAGTAGGTAATAGGATTTTTTACAGCACTTTTAGATTTTGCTTTTGCACTTTTTGTCGACATATAAACCCTCCTAACCTATTATTACTACATTTTGATGTATTTTCATTTTAGCGATTTTATTAAATGCTGTCAATCTTCTTATTATTATAATAAGTCTATAAAACGCATATTTTATTAAAATTTTAAGTTTTTTTTAAGACCATTTTTTGGTTTTAAATAGCAAAAAAAACAATACATATTATGCAATTTTACAATTTTGAAAGAGATTAAAAAATTATCAAAAATTTCGTTTGTAAAATTTTTTTGACATATTTTTTACATAAAATTCTTTACCATATTGTCCATAATAACTTGTGTTTTGTGAATAAAATTTTGCAATTTTTTTCAACAATTTTGCATAAAACAACAAAATATTGTGTTAGAAAAATTCAAGACCACAATTTGTTGGGATTATTGTTCTTGTAGTCTTAAGAAAATTTTTTAAATGCTTCACAATTTTTAATTAATGTAAAATTTTTTGGAATTTTTAATAATTTTGTTAAAAGATATCATGCATAAATTGTCCTTTTTTCTACAAAAAGCCTGGGGTTAAGAAAATTTTCTTTTAAAATAACCTTAAATTCTATAATTATCTTTTTTTATATATATTTTTTATTTATTGATTTTTATTTATCCGTATTATATAATTTATTTACAAAAAAATATAAATTATAACTAGGAGGTTATTTATGAAAGACAAAAAGTTTTTAGCCAAACTCATTGCGGTTATTCTTGTTGTTTCAATGCTTTGTGTAGGCATGTTTGCATGCAAAAAAGATGAAAAACCAAAGCCTGAACCAGACAAACAAGAAGAAGAAAAATATGATGCAGTTACACCTCTTGTAAATGCTGTTGTAAAGAGTTTGGAAAATGGTGACATGGAAGATCTTGTAGTTTCTGGAGAATTAGGTCTTGGCCTAAAGAACGGAAACAACACTTCTAATTACAAAATTTCTCTTGATTTAGATTTAAACTTATATAATGGTTCTAACGAAGAATCTAATACTTCTTTACAAGCAGAAATTAAAGACGGAGATAGCATAATTTTCGGAATGTATTATTATGATTATTCTTCAAAAAATCAAGGCTCAGATGCTTTTGCTGATGGAAAACTTTATATGCAATATAAAGATGGCACTGCAATGAAAAAGATTGCCATTACTGTTCCTCAGGTTAATGCTACAATGAAAGCTTTGGATGCTAAAGTAGACTTCTCTAAGATTGATTTATCTAATATTGATATCTCTAGCGCTGCTACAATTTTATCCGTTGTTTCTTCTATTACAGAAGTTGATGCTGCAGATAATACAAAGTTCACAGTAAACTTAACAAATGTATTAAATAATTTTGCTGATATTTTAGGCGGTATTGATTTAAATGGTGAAGATATGCCTCTTGGAATCGCTCTAAAGGGTTCTGATTTAGCAACAATTCTTCCAGAAATCGAAATCGTTATTGATTATGATTTAAAATCTAACGGACATTTAGATAAATTAGATGTAAACTTAAAGCTATCAGACAAAGATATCATTATCAATAAGGTAGATAATAAACCTCTTCTTGTTGTTGGTATGAATGGTGCTGTTGAAGTTCATCCTACATTAAAATTCGCTGTAAGCAAAAGTTCTGCTCCGGTTGTTGTTACAGGAGCATACGATGATCCAGTGATAAATAAAACAGAAAGCAAATATGTAAATCAATCATTAATTAACGCTCAAGTTTCTATTGGTTTGAAAGTTGATCAAGACATCGCTCTAAACGTTATGGATGGATTAAAAATTAACTTGGCTGCAGATACATACACAGCTAAATTAAAAGTTGATGCTGATCCTACTGTTATCTTAGGCAAATTGTTCAGCTATGTTCCAGCAACTGAATATGTAGCAGGCGAATTTTATTTTGAACAAATAGTTAAAGATAAGTTGTATGTAAGAGCAGATAATGTTACAGCAGCTAATGTTACAAATTACTATGTAAGAGTTGCTAACTTAGGCTTTGATGGATTTGGCGCTATCTTAGATACCATTTCTTCAATTTTAGGTTGCGTAAACGCTCTTGAACTTGAAATCGCTGGTTCTACAGCAGAAAACGTTCCTCTAAAATTATATGCTGCTAAAGACTCAAATGGTCTATTAAAAATTACTATTGAGAAACTTGATCTTATTACTAATAACGATGGTGCGCCTTTACTTGGATCTTTAAGTGGTTTTGAAATTCAAGGTTTAATTAATGCAATTAAGCCAGTTATTATTAGTCTTGTTGGCGCTGATGAAGCAAACAACACAGCAATCTTTGAAACAATCGCTGGATACTTAACAAATGCATATATTGGACTATTTGCAGATAACGCAGAAAGCTTAGCTGCTGATTACAAAAAGCCAGGCGCTCATGCTGAAATCAAGATAGATAACATTCCATTCTCTGGATACACTCAATTCAAGGGAGCATACAATTCAAATTATGACTACTACAAGATGACAGCAGAAGCTAAATATACAGAAGTAAGCATTACAGAGTTTGCTAAAGATACAACATATTACACATATGATGAACAATACAGCAAAGTAGATAAAGATTTAGTTGAAACTCCAAAAAAAGGCGTAGAATACTATACAAAGGACGGAGAAACATATACTAAAGTTAATGTATCAGCATGGGAAAAAGGTGTAACATATTACACAAGGGCTATGGTATATAATCAAGCTGCTAAATACGAAAGTGGTAAAACATATTATACATATGAAGCTGCTAAGTATACTAAGGCTAATGTAACAAGTGCTGAAACATTTGATTCTGAAAAAGCTGCAAGCGTAGATAAAGCATTATATGTTGGTGGTTCAGATGTTAATGCTACAAAACCATTTGGTATTGGTCTTGATGCAACTTTAGATATTACTAAAGCTGGTGGTCTTGTTCTTAATGCTACTGTAAAGGGTATGGACTTCATTGGTCTTGCTCCTACATTAACAGTTAAGATTTCAAATGCTAGCGGTTCTCTATTCACATATGATTATCCAACATGGGAACAAATTACTGCTGCTTAATAACTAATTAAATTAGTTCAACATTAGAGGCTCTTTATGGGCCTCTATTTTTTTATCATTTATTAAAAATAGTTATATTTTCTTTACTAAATATTTTAAATAGTTATAATATTATATATATAAATAAGAGGTTTATTATATTATGGATTTTAAACAAATTGAACAAAAATGGCAGAAAAAATGGGAAGAAGAAAAATTATATTCTTTCGATACTTCAAAAAGAGACAATAAATATTATGTTCTAGAAATGTTCTCATACCCTTCAGGTGCAAAATTGCATGCTGGACATTGGTATAATTATGGACCAAGTGATTCTTTTGCTAGATTTATGAGAATGCAAGGCAAAGAGGTGTTTCAACCTATGGGCTTTGACGCTTTTGGTTTACCTGCAGAAAACTATGCAATTAAAACAGGTATTCACCCACAAGATAGTACACTAAAAAATATTGATACTATGGAAAAACAATTAAAGGCTATGGGTGCTTCTTTTGATTGGGACTATGAAATAAAAACCTGTATGCCAGATTATTATAAATGGACTCAATGGATTTTCTTGCAATTATATAAAAACAAACTTGCATATAGAAAAAAAGCGCCAGTTAACTGGTGTACATCTTGTAATACCGTACTTGCAAATGAACAAGTAATAGATGGCTGTTGCGAAAGATGTGGAAGCCCTGTTATACAAAAAGATCTAACACAATGGTTCTTTAAAATAACAGATTATGCTGAAGAATTATTGCAAGGATTAGACACTCTTGATTGGCCAGAAAAAACAAAAGCTATGCAAAGACATTGGATTGGAAAATCTACTGGCGGCGAGATTGAATTTTTATGTGAAAGTGGAGATAAATTTAGAGTATTTACAACTCGTGCAGATACTGCATATGGTATTACATATGTTGTTCTTGCTCCCGAACATCCACTTGTAGACAAGTTGACAACAGCAGAACAAAAACAAGCTGTTGAACAATATAAATATGAATGTTCAAAAACTAAAGAAATAGAAAGATTATCTACTTCTAGAGAAAAAACTGGCGTATTTACTGGTAGCTATTGCTATAATCCTGTAAACGGCAAAAAAGTTCCTATTTGGATAGGAGATTACGTTCTTGCTTCGTATGGAACAGGAGCCGTAATGGGAGTTCCTGCCCACGATGAAAGAGATTATACTTTTGCTAAAAAACATAATATCCCAATTATTAGAACAATAAAAAGCAAGAACGGAGAGGACGATTCCCTTCCTTTCTGCGAATATGGAGTTTGTTGCAATAGTGAAGAATTTGATAACATGACAACAGAAGAAGCAAAGGTTGCTATTGTAAAGAAACTTGAAAAGGAACATAAAGGCGAATTAAAGACCAATTATAGATTACGTGACTGGCTTATTTCTCGTCAAAGATACTGGGGTTGCCCTATTCCAATTGTTTATTGCGAAAAGTGTGGTGAGGTTCCAGTTAAAGAATCTCAATTGCCTGTAAAATTGCCATACAACGTAGATTTCACACCAGACGGCAAAAGCCCTCTATTAAAGTGTGAGGAGTTTATGAATACAACTTGCCCTTGTTGTGGTGGCCCTGCTAGAAGAGACCCAGATACTATGGATACCTTTGTTTGCTCAAGCTGGTATTTCTTAAGATATCCAGACGCAAAAAATGATAAAATGGCTTTTGATCCAAAGATAATAAATAAAATGCTTCCAGTAGATAAATATATTGGAGGAGCTGAACACGCATGTATGCATTTGTTATATGCTAGATTCTTTACAAAAGCTTTAAGAGATTTAGGATATTTAAACTTTGATGAACCATTTAAATCTTTGGTTCACCAAGGAACGATTTTAGGCCCAGACGGATACAAAATGAGTAAATCTAGGGGAAATGTTGTATCTCCTGACGATTGCATTAAAAAATACGGTTCTGATGCGTTTAGAATGTATTTAATGTTCGGTTTTTCTTATATAGAAGGCGGACCATGGAATGAAAGCGGTATAGATTCTATTGTTAAATTTATTGAAAGAGTTGAAAGACTTGTTTCAAAATCTGTTGAGATAAAAGAAACAAATAATACTTTTGATTCAAAAGAAAAGGATTTAAACTTTATTAGAAACTCTACAATAATGAAAGTAACACAAGATATGAAAGCATTCTCTTTCAATACTGGAATTGCCAGAATAATGGAATATGTTAATGCTTTATACAAATATATAGATAGCCCTTCATTTAATGAAAAATTCTTTAAAGATTGCGTGAAAGACCTTGTGTTAATTTTAGCTCCAATTATTCCTCATACTGCAGAAGAGTTTTTCGAAATGCTTGGAAATACAACATCTGTATTTAACGAAAAATACCCTACATATGACGAAAAAGCCCTTGTTAAAGATGAGTATGAACTTGCTGTTCAAATAAATAGTAAAATAAAGGCAAAAATTGTTGTTCCAGCAAATGCTACACAACAAGAAATACAGACAATTGCTTTGAATGATTCCTCTGTTAAGAATGCTTTAGGATCATTAAATATTTTGAAAGTAATTGTAATACCAAAAAGATTAGTTAACATTGTAGCAAAATAATTATATAAACATAAATAATACATCTAACAAGGCATAGCCTAGTTAAATCTAAAATGTATTATATGAGACAATATGATAGATATTAAATTTTTAAGAAACAATCCTGATATAGTAAAGGAAAATATTAAAAAGAAATTTCAGGACCAAAAATTAGTATTAGTTGACGAAGTATTAGATTTAGACAATCAATTTCGTGAGGCAAAAAATAGAGGCGACTATTTACGTTCACAAAGAAATAGCATAAGCAAACAAATAGGCTTTTATATGGCCAAAGGCCAAAAAGAAGAGGCAGAAAAGGCTAAAGCTCAAGTAAATAGCATGGCTCAAGAACTTCTTGAATTAGAGCAAAAAGAAACAACTCTTCAAGAAGAAATTAAAAAGAGAATGATGGTTATTCCAAACATTATCGACGATTCTGTTCCTATTGGAAAAGACGATAGCGAAAACGTTGAAATGGAAAAATTTGGAGAACCTTTTGTTCCTTCATATGAAATTCCATATCATGTGGACATCATGGAAAGTTTTGACGGCATAGACCTAGATAGTGCAAGAAAAACAAGTGGTAATGGATTCTATTATTTAAAAGGAGACATTGCTAGATTACATAGCGCAATTCTATCCTATGCTAGAGACTTCATGATAGACAGGGGCTTTACTTACTATATTCCTCCTTTTATGATTCATTCTAGCGTCGTTAATGGAGTTATGAGTTTTGCTGAAATGGAAAATATGATGTACAAGATTGAAGGAGAAGATTTATACCTTATTGGAACCTCTGAGCACTCTATGATTGGTAAATTTATGGATACAATTACACCTGAAGAAAAATTGCCAATTTGCTTAACAAGTTACTCTCCTTGTTTCAGAAAAGAAGTAGGTGCACACGGAATAGAAGAAAGAGGCGTATATAGAATCCATCAATTTGAAAAACAAGAAATGATTGTTGTATGTAAACCTGAAGAAAGCATGGAATGGTACAAAAAGTTATACACAAATACTGTAGATTTCTTTAGATCTTTAGATATACCTGTAAGAACTCTTGAATGCTGCTCAGGAGATTTAGCAGATTTAAAGGTAAAGAGTTGCGATGTGGAAGCTTGGTCTCCAAGACAAAAGAAGTATTTCGAAGTAGGTAGTTGCTCTAACTTGGGTGATGCTCAAGCTCGTAGACTTGGCATAAGAGTCAAAGGAGCAGGAAAAGAAAACTATTTCGCTCACACTTTAAACAATACTGTTGTTGCCCCACCTCGTATGCTTATTGCTTTCTTGGAAAACAATCTAAACGAAGATGGTTCTGTAAATATTCCAAAACCTTTACAAATGTACATGGGTGGAAAAACTAAAATTACAAAATAAAAAACTTAATCTGTATACATTTATTTTGCGAGTTACTTCTTGTTGTAGTAACTCGTTTTATTTGTTAAAATAAGTTTATGGAACAAAAAAATGCAAATTTAAAAAAAGAAAGAATATGGGAATTAGACTTTATTAGAGGCCTTTGTGTTCTTTTAATGATTTTCGACCACACAATGTATGACCTTACCTCATATTCTTATCAATGGTTTAAAGAGACAGGAAAACAAATTTTTTATGAGATTTATTCTATTTCCTATCATTATTTTTTTGAACTAGATTTGCGTCTTATTGTTGAGCCTATTGTTGTTATTATATTTTGCGCAGTTTGCGGTATATCTTGTTCTTTTTCAAGAAATAATCTTAAGCGTGCAATTGAACTTGCGGTTTGTTCAATTTTAATTACTATTGTTACGACTATTATAGAAAGCCCTATTACTTTTGGAATTCTTCATATGCTTACTGTTTCAATTTTAATGTGGTGTTTAATTAATTTTATATGTCGTAAAAAACCTTTAGTAACAGCTTTTGCTTGTGGAATTATTGGCATTGCCGTAATTGTAATAGCTTATGTATGTAACTCTATTTACGAAACAAATCCAACTGCATTTACAGATAACAATACCTGGTATTTCTTAGGCGAGTTTATGCGTGCTGATCCTAGCAAAATAGTTAATAATGACGATCAACCTATTTTCCCTTTAATGGGATACATGCTTCTAGGCGCTGCAATTGGACCAATTGTTTATAAAAACAAAAAATCCCTAATGCCTTCTTTAGGAAAATACGATTGGTATGCTCCTGTTAATTTTTGGGGCAGAATTGCAATTTGGGTATATATTTTCCATCAAATAATTATTGCTGGTGTTTTTGCTGTTATAAGTCTTGTCCTTACAGGAAAGTTCTTAATGCCATAAAAAACCCACACGATATATACGTGTGGGATAAAAATCGATTATTAATTTATTATTAATCGTCGTCGTTTAAATTCTTTAGTTTGCGAATTCTTTCTTGAACCTCATCTTCGTCTTCTTCTTCAAAATCATTAGGATCGATGTTTTTACTCATTAAAGAGAATTCTTTGTCTGTTTCGTCTTCCTCTTCTTCGTATTCTTCTTCGACATCTTCTGGTTCATCCTCGTCTAGCACTTGTGGGAACAAATCTTCATCATCTATTGGCTCGTCGATATTGTCTTCAGAAAAAGCTGATGTATCGTCATCGTAGCTATCATCAACATTTTCTTCCTCTTCTTCGGCATCCTCTCCCCCAAGATAATCTAGATCTAATGTCTCTGTTTCTATTACTGAAACTGGATTATCATCTCTATCTTCTGAAGAATCATCATCGTTCTTTTTATTTTGCTTTAAATGCTCTTCACATTCTTTGCAATATTTTTTTCCAGGCTCAACAAAATTGACTTCGCAAATTGGACAAATTTCTTGAAAGATATCTACTTCATTTGTTAATTGCGCTTTGCATACTTCGCATAATTCCTCTTCTGCTTTAATCCAATTAAGTTCGCATCTAGGACATAATTTAAATTTTGCCATATTATTTTCCTTCCCCATAAAGTTAAATTATTTTTTCTCTTCGTGAAAGTATTATATGCACAATATTATATTTTGTAAATACCTTTTTAGAAAATAATAAGAATTTTCTTCTATATACCCTCTGTTAAAAGCTTATTTGCTACTAATGCTATTAACTCCCCATTCGAGGGCTTGTCCAGTTTTGTGTATAATTTCATGCCAACAATTTTATTTATATTATCAAATTTACCCTTATTCCAAGATACATCAATTGCATGTCTTATTGCCCTTTCTACTCTTGGAGCTTCAGTCTTATTCTTCTTGGCAATTGCTGGATAAATCTTTTTGGTAATATAATTTATGGAATCTGGTTCTGCCATCATCATTTTTACCGCATCTTTTAAATATTGAAAGCCTTTTATATGCGCAGGTATTCCGATTGCTAAAAAAACATTATTTATTTTATCGTCTATAACTTTTGATGACTTCTTTAGAACTTGCATCATTTCTTTTTCTGCTTGAGTTGTTGGCTCAATTATAATATTATCTTTTTTACTTAATTGAACAACTCTTTGACGCAAGATTTCTAGATTTACTGGCTTTCTTATAAAATATGAAGCTCCAACAGACATTGCTTGATTGATTATTGCATCATTCATTAAATGACTTACAACAATGTATATAGGTTTATGATTTAACTTCGTTAAATCAACGCTTTGCATTACACCAATTCCATCAACTCCAGATAAGATTATATCTATAATAACAACATCCGGTTTAAATGCTTCAATTTTTACTATTCCATCAACTCCATTATTGGCAAAAGCTACTACCTCAAAATCTGGATCGTTTACATACATTTCTTCTATTTCTTTTACTAATTCCTTATTTTCATCTATTACAACTATTTTAGTTTTACTCATTTCGATACTTCCTTTTAAATTTTATTTTTTAATAATTGACAAGCCTAATATATTCTTGTTATAATCCTTAATGCTTGGAGGAATGGCTGAGTGGTTGAAGGCGGCGGTCTTGAAAACCGTTGAAGTGAGAGCTTCCTGGGGTTCGAATCCCTATTCCTCCGCCAAAGAGACGATATGTCTCTTTTTTTTATTCTAACTTCTTTGGAAAAACGCTGACGATTATCTTTCTGAATTCAATTTTGCTTTCACTGCTCTCATACTGTTTTATTCTTAATTGAATAAGTTGCTTTGGAATAATATACATAACAGCAACCAAAAGAAAAATAGTAATTGAATTAATAATTGATTTTTGTTTTAAAAGCACAACACCAAATATACTGAATACGCGTTTAGAAAACAAATAAAAATTATATAGTAAAATGCTTTTGCAACCCCCATCAATGCAGCTCTCAAATGCCTTTGCCAATGCAGTAAACATTTCTACAGAAAATACCGAAATAATTAAAATAACGATAAAAATAATCATTATTAATCGCATAATAAAAATACTATCGGTATTCTTCGATTTATTTAATTTTCTAAACACTTTTTAGCACTCCCCCGTGCTTTTTTCACATATTTTGCAATGTGTATCAACATTATAGATTTTAATGTTTTTATTTGTCAACAATACCCATGAATGTTTTTTTGTCGAAATTTGTCGAATGTTTTCTTTAAATTTAGAATAAAAATAGCCTCTCATTTATTTTGTGAAAAAAGAGAGGCTAATTAATTTTTTTGATAATTATCTAATAATCAAAGATCTTCCTGTCATTTCTTGTGGAATTGGTAATCCCATCATATCAAGCATTGTTGGTGCTATATCGCAAAGTTTTCCGCCTTCTGCTAACGCTTTAACCTCATCGTTTCCAACGGCTACTAGAGGTACTGGATTTGTTGTATGTGCAGTAAATGGAGATCCATCCGGATTAAACATATAATCGCAGTTGCCATGGTCTGCTGTAATTAATGCTTGTCCACCAATAGATAAAATTGTATCAACAACTTTTTTAACACATTCACTTGTTACCTTAACAGCTTGTTTTGCAGCAGGAACAACTCCTGTGTGTCCAACCATATCACAGTTAGCAAAATTTAGAATCATAACATCATATTTGCCTTCTTTTATAACACTACAAGCTTTTTCACATACTTCATAAGCGCTCATTTGAGGCATCATGTCAAATGTGGCAATTTTTGGAGAATCGATTAAAATTCTATCCTCGCCTTCATTTGGGGCTTCAACGCCTCCATTAAAGAAGAATGTTACATGCGCATATTTTTGTGTTTCTGCAATTCTAAATTGCTTTAAAGAATTCTTTGCTAAATATTCTCCCAAAGTATTTTTATATACTTCTTTTCTATATGCTACATCTAGTGCATTATCAAATGTTGCATCATACACTGTAAATGAGACAAATTTTGGTGCTAAAAATCCTTTTTTTCTATTAAAGCCTTGGAAATCTTCATATATGAATGAACGTGTAAGTTGACGGGCTCTATCAGGTCTGAAATTAAAGAATATAATGCTATCACCTTTTTCAATTGTCGCAACCGGTTTATTGTTTTCAACAATTACAGTTGGAATAACAAACTCATCAGTTACTCCTTTGTCGTAACTGTTTTGCATTGCATCAACTGCATTAGTCTCAAAAACACCTTCTCCATCAACAATTGCTGAATAAGCTTTTTCAACTCTATCCCAAATGTTGTCTCTATCCATAGCATAGAAACGACCAGAAATTGAAGCAATTTTTCCAAATGAAATCTCATCCATATAGTTTTGCAACAATTCCATATAGTGTTTTCCGCTTGTTGGAGAAACATCTCTTCCATCCATAAAGCAATGAACATAAATGTTGTCTAAGCCCATTTCCTTTGCCATTTTAATAAGAGCAAATAAATGTGTATAATGCGAATGAACTCCACCATCAGACAACAATCCCATTACATGTAATTGCTTTTTGTTGTCTTTTGCAGATTTCATTGCCTTAACTATAGCTTCATTAGAAAAGAAATCTCCATCTTCAATTGCTTTGGTAATCTTTGTTAAATCTTGATATATAATTCTTCCTGCACCTATATTCATATGACCAACTTCACTATTTCCCATTTGGCCTTCAGGAAGACCAACAGATAAACCTGAAGCTTGGATATGCGTTGTAGGATTTGATGACATTAATTCAAATACTTCTTTTGATGTATCAACAGAAATAGCATTTGCAGGGCAAAAATCATTAATGCCGTAGCCATCCATTATTATAAGACCAGTAAATTTCATATACGCCTCTAATTAGTGCTTAACAACAATTGAGAAATCAACAGCCTTTAGGGAAGCACCACCAATTAATCCACCATCAATTTGTTTCATTTCCATTAATTCGTGAGCGTTCTTAGCGTTCATAGATCCGCCATATTGAATTCTTAGCTTATTAGCAGCTTTTCTATTATATAGTTTTGCAATTCTGTTTCTAATGATTTTAATTGTATCATTTGCATCTTGTGCAGTTGCTGTCTTTCCTGTTCCGATTGCCCATACTGGCTCATAAGCAATTACAATATTTGCTAGTTGATCTTCTGGAATGTCTGCAAATGCGCCATCAACTTGTTTTTTAAGTACGCTCTTAACTCTATTTTTTTCTCTTTGTTCTAATGTTTCACCAACACAAATAATTGGCTTTAATCCACTTGCTAAAGCAGCCTTAACTCTCATATTTACAGTAGCATCTGTTTCTCCGAAATATTGTCTTCTTTCGCTGTGTCCAATAATTACATATTCTACACCTAATTCAACAAGCATTTCTGCACTGATTTCTCCTGTGAAAGCTCCTTTTTCTGCCCAGTGAACATTTTCTGCTCCTAGTTTAATATTTGTTCCTTTAATTAATTCTGCTGCTGTAGCAATGTTTGTATAAGGAACACAAATAACAATTTCTGTGCCTTTAACGTCTTTTACTAAAGGAATTAATTCTGTAATTAATGCTTTTGTTCCAGCATTTGTGTTGTTCATTTTCCAGTTTCCTGCAATAATTGGTTTTCTCATTTTATACCTCTTTTTAAATTTTTCTTTTCATTTTTATAAAAAGGGCTAGAATATCTAACCCTATTTTATTATTAGTCTTTATCGTTTAAACATGCAATTCCAGGAAGAACTTTTCCTTCAAACAATTCAAGAGAAGCTCCACCTCCTGTAGATATATGTGTCATCTTATCTGCAAATCCTAATTGAGCAACAGCAGCAGCAGAATCTCCACCACCAATAATTGTTGTTGCACCTTCTGCTTCAGCTAAAGCTTTAGCAACAGCAATTGTTCCCTTTGCTAATACTGGATTTTCAAATACGCCCATTGGTCCATTCCAAATAATTGTCTTTGCAGCCTTTGCAACACTTGCAAATAATTCTGCACTCTTTGGTCCAATATCTAATCCCATTTGGCCATCTGGAATTGCATCGCTATCTACATATTGAACATCAATAGCAGCATCGATTGGGTCTGGGAATGAAGCGGCAATAGCTGTATCAATTGGCAAGTAAATCTTCTTTCCTGCAGCTTCAGCTTTTGCCATCATATCTTTACAATAATCAATCTTTTCATCATCAACTAATGAAGAACCAACGCTCAATCCTTGAGCTTTTAAGAATGTATAAGCCATTCCGCCTCCAATAATTAATGAATCACATTTATTTAATAGATTGTCTATAACTTTTAATTTATCTGCGACCTTAGCTCCACCAAGAATTGCCACAAATGGTCTTACTGGATGATCTAAAGAATCTGCCATAACTGTTAATTCTTTTTCAATTAAGAATCCACAAACGGCATCTTTTACTAATCCGTATTCAGCGATTGCAGCTGTTGTAGCATGAGAACGATGGGCTGTACCAAATGCATCATTAACATAGATAAATCCTTCTCCGCATAATTCTGCTAATTTCTTACATAACTCTTCGCTTCTTCCTTCTTCTCCTGCGTCAAATCTTGTATTTTCAAGTAATACAACTTCACCTGGTTTTAATGCTGCAACTTTTGCATGAGCATCTTCACCAACTATATCATGCGCAAAAGTAACCTTTCCGTCTAATAATTCGTTTAATCTCTTTGCAACTGGTTCTAGAGTAAACTTCTTTGGATCTTTCTTTAAAGCATTAGCAATAGCATCAGCTTTTGCTTGTGCTTGTTCTTCTGCAGGAAGAGCCTCTATAGCTTTCTTTTCCTTCTTAGTTAATCCGAATCCTTCTGTGAAAATGTTATGAGGTTTGCCCATATGAGAACATAAAACTACCTTTGCGCCATGTTCCATAAGATATTTAATTGTAGGCAATGCTCCATTAATACGATTTTCATCTGTAATAACACCATCTTTCATTGGTACATTAAAGTCAACACGAACTAAGCATGTCTTTCCTTTTACATCTACATCTCTAATTGTCTTTTTATTCATAGATATAACATACTCCTTTTTAATAATTTTTTACGATAATAATTTTACCATATTTACATATTAATGTAAATTATTATCTTTTTGATGTGTTTGTATTGTTAATTGTTCTTAATTGTAAAAGTAAATAGTCAAATGCTAAACTAAAATGCGTTAATGCTCATTTTTTTGTTTATGATTTTTCATTTTTCTACATAAGACACTATCATATTTTGTTGTTCAAATAAATATAGATTGATATAATTGAAATGATATTAATTAATACATCTAACTTAAGTTTTTAAGTTAAATCTAAATGTATTATAAAGGTGTTTTATGACAACATTAATGCAACAAGAAATTTTTTCTGAACCAACAATGCTTAAAAATACCATTAAAGCTTGTTCAAGTGTTCTTCCTGCTTTAAAAGCAGAGTTTAAAAAAAGAAAAATTACAAAGATTGTAACAATGGCTCGCGGAACTTCAGATAATGCAGCAACTGTATTTTCTTTCCTATGTCCATTAAAAACAGGTTTAGTTACTTCTAAATTCCACCCATCAATCTTTACTGTTTACGATCAAAAAGTAAATTTAAATGACACAATGATGGTTATTATATCTCAAAGTGGAATGAGCAAAGACACAATAAAAGTAATGAATGACGCAAAAGCTTGCGGTGCTATGATTGTTGGCGTTACAAACAATGCTGAAAGCCCAATTGCAAAAGAATCTGATTTCCATCTATTTATGGATGTTGAAGAAGAAAAATCTGTAGCAGCTACAAAAACATATATTGGAGAAATATTTGCTTTATCTATGCTTGTTGATGCCCTTGCTGAAGACAATTCTGTTGACTATAACGAGATAGCAAACAACATAAATGCTTTACTTTCGCTTTTTGATAATCAAGTAAGCGCAATGGCTGAGGATATGTATAAAAAGAATAATTTCATTATTTTATCTAGAGGAACAACATTAGGCTCAGGAGATGAACTTTCTCTTAAATTAACAGAATGTTGCTACATCTTTAATAGATCTTATTCTTCAGCAAACTTTATGCATGGACCTTTATCTTTATTAGATTCTAATGCAAATGTAATTATGCTTGCTCCTGATTCACAATTCACTCAAGAATTTATCGACATGGCAAATAGAATAAAAGAAAAAGATGCAACACTATATGCCTTTACAGATATAAAAGAAATTCAAAACATGTCAACAAAATTCGTCAACATGCCTAAGACAAACAATTTAACAAGTCCTATATATTATGGCGTTATGGCTTCTTTACTTGCGCTTTCTATTGGACTTAAAAAAGGCCACAATGTTGACGCTCCAAGAAACTTAAAAAAGGTTACTGTAACTCTTTAATGAACCATTAAAAATGGCTGAGAGCAATTGATACTCTCAGCCCATTTTTTATTTTAACAATAATTAATCTTTTGCTGATTTATGATTATCAATATATGTTGATAGATCAGCTTCTGTAATATATGCTGGAACTTTATCTTTAATTGATTCGTCATCTTTATTAATAACGAATTCATCATCCTTAGCATATGTGTGTGTCTTATATCCACTTACTATATATGCCTTTGCATATGTTATTTCACTTGTCATTGAATAAGAATTTAAATCCATTCTATACAAATAGTTTGTCTCTGCTGAGTTTTCAAAATATACATAGTTATCTAAAAATACTGGTGCTCCATATTGGCTTCCAAAAGTAACTGTTGATATCTTTTCAGCATATGCACTTGTATTAATAGCATCACCATCTTGTGTCAATATATCTGCCTTGTACAATAAATTGCTTAGCAAATAGTATATTGTTGATCCTTCTTGTTTAACAATATTAATTGTTGAGCTTGTTGTTAAGGTATCTGACTTGATTTCATCACTACCTGTCATTGGCTTATATACAACTAAAGATGTAGAAGAATAGTCTAACAATCCTTTTTCAAATCCAAGTGGATAAACTGTAGATAATGCAGATTTAGCATATTGCTTTTCATTTGCTTTATCAAAAGCAAAATTTTCATCTTCAAACTTATATCCGTATGTTCCTACACTTGCTTCTGCATTTGCTGCTTTTTTTGTATAATATAAAACATTTTCTTTTGCATCGTATTTTATTACATCAACAGTAAATTGATTGGCAATGTCTAAGTAATATTCATCTTCTTTATCTGTAAAGGAATTTGTTTTTATTATTTCCTTTATTGTTCCATCTTTAAGAATTACACTTATTGAATTGCTTTGAATTAATTCGTTATCGCTAGCTTTTGCAAAGAATACCATTTGCTTTTCTTTTGATATTTCAACGTCTGTGTATTCTTCAACTAAAACTTTTTCTTTTTCAACTTTTTTGTCTGTATATCCTACAAAATAAATATTAGATTCGTTAGTATAAATTAATCCCTTTTCTGTAAAAATATAACTGCTTGATGTGCTTTCAACGATAGCTATTGATTGAGTCTTTGTTCCATCAGTTTTTGATCTCATGTATTCAAGACCATCAATTGGTGTTCCTTTGTTGTCGGTTCTAATTGTTCTAGTTACATAATAAATCCAATCGCCATAAACATATAAACCTGCGTTTGAATATCCTGAATAGAATGTTTTTGGAACAACAACACCTAAACATTTCAATGAGCCATCTTCTTCGATTTTGCTCTTCATAATGCTTCCTTTAACACTAGCTCCACCCCATTCGTTTTCTGAAGCTGCAGTTAAAGCTGTTGTATTTACACCGTTTACATAATATAAATATGAGCCCTGTTTAACAACAACGGTTCCATTGTTTTCCGCAACAGAATCGCTATATTCTGTGCCTCCAACTGCATCCCATTTATATTTATTACAAGCGGTAAAAGAAAATAGCATTACTACTACTGATACCAAAGTAATTAAACCTAGTAATATTTTTTTCATATATACACTCCTAATGTACGTATAAATAAACGCAAAGTTATTATAATATAATAATATTTATTATGCAAGAATTTTTACTTTCGTCTTGCTCTACTTATTTTTCTTGGTTAGACCAATCTATAGCAGTCATACCATTTTTTAACAAAAACTCATTTGCTTTAGAAAAATGTTTGCATTCTAAAAACCCATGATAAAACGATAGCGGAGATGGGTGGACTGACGTTAAAACTAAGTGTTTATTTGTATCAATTAACTTTAATTTTTGCTTAGCATTGTTTCCCCATAACAAAAAAACCATAGGTTTTTCTCTATTGTTTAGAATTTCTACAACCTTATTTGTGAACTTCTCCCATCCAATATTACAATGAGACTGCGGACACCCTGCTCTAACTGTTAAAATTGTGTTTAATAAAAAAACACCTTGCTTAGCCCATATAGATAAATCTCCATTACTTGTCATCTTTATACCTAAATCATATTCTATAGCTTTAAAGATGTTCTTTAAAGATGGAGGACACTCTACTCCTTTGTTAACGGAAAAAGCAAGGCCATTGGCTTGATTATCCCCATGATAAGGATCTTGTCCTATAATAACAACTTTTACATCCTCATATGCGGTCTTTTCAAAAGCCGCTAAAATCTGCTTTTTTGGTGGATATACAGTATAAGCGCTATATTCTTTAATTAAAAAATTTCGAATATTTGAAAAATATTCTTTTTCTATTTCTTCTTTTAATAATTTGTCCCAACTATTGCCAAGTGATGTAGCCATATTCTAAATTTAATTTTACCATATTCTTTAGATTATTGACTTTTTTTATTTGTAAGAATTATTATTTATTTATGATTGATTGTCACACTCATTGTTACTATTCACATGATAGTAAGGAAAACCCAATAAATTCAATAAATCAAGCCATTAATCTTGGACTTGAGTATTTGGCTTTTACCGACCACTGTGACAAAGATTGCCTTTTTGTTGATGCGTATAAAAACAAAATCCGACAAATAGATCTACCTTCATATTTTAATGAAATAAATGCACTAAAAGAACAATTTAAAAACAAGATTGAAATAGGCGTGGGAATTGAATGCGGATTTATGACTCAAGCAACGCCAATATACGAAGACATTTTAAAAACTTATAGTACTGATATAATTATTAACTCTGTTCATCTTGTTGATTTTATAGATTGCTATTATAGAGAATACTTTGAGAAAAAAACAAAAGAAGAAGCGTATCTAAATTATATTAAATCTATACGTAGCAGCTTAGATGTACCATATCAATATGATACAGTAGCTCACATTGGCTATGTTTCAAGAAAAGCAATTTATGAAGATAAGATGTTTAAATATAGCGATTTTCGTGACGAGATTGACGACATTTTAAAAACCATAATATTAAAAGGAAAAGCTTTAGAAATTAATTCTCATGCAGAAACAACAGGAGATATTTCTCTTCCAAATAGCGAAATCATAAAAAGATATTTTGAATTAGGTGGAGAATTAATTACTTTTGGCTCTGACGCTCATATAAGTTCAAAAATATGTTATATGTACAATGACATTTCTCAAATGCTAAAAAATATAGGATTTAAATATGTTTTTAAGTATTTGTCTCATAAGCCAATAGCTTGCAAATTATAATACTATTATAAAAAGAGTTGCCAATTGGTTTTTTATCACCTTTTAACAACTCTTATTTTTTTGTTTAATAATTTGTTATGCTCTATGCTTCTTCAACTGTTTTTTCTGGTTGTACAACTAAATATGCTTCTCCGCCGGACAAACAAATTTCCTTTACTGCGTTTGGAGTAAATTCGTGTGCATATACTTTGTATATGCCTGTTAAAGAACTAGACTCTTTAATTGATAAATAATTTGAATTAACTGGACCTAATTTCTTTGCTCTAACACTAGCTATATCAACGACATCTCCACTATTAAAGTTCTTTACAATGTCATCAATTGTCAATTCTGTCTTGATATGCTTTTCATGATATTCTTCATCTTCAACTACTTCTACAAGTTGTTGAGCAAATGCATCTGGATATGATTCTGACTCTTCAAGCGTCATTGTCTTCTTAACTAAATGTCCAAATCCTTTTGCTTCAATAGTTGTAAATCCATCTAATGTTAAATCTTTTGCAAAGTCTTTTGGCTCATATGGCTTTTTAGATATTACTAATGATTCCATTATTAAACCAATTAACTCTTTTACTTTTCTTGCAGATACTTTTGAACGAACATTAATCATTGTTGGCAAATCTACTAATCCCTTTCTATGTCCAACGTCTTCCTGGTGGAAATATCTTGCATCAATAGATGTTGGATCAACAGCCAAATATACTTTTAAAGTTTTACCATTAATAACAAGTCTTGCAATGTTAATTCTTCCTTGGTTAAAGTTTTCTCTATGGCGAGAAATTCTATCATGAACACCATAAGACAATAATTCGTTTTTAATATCAGAATAGAAAGTTTTTATGTTATCATCAGCAACACGCAACTTCATTTCAAAGCTCATCTTTGGCTTAATTCTTACGTTGTCATCAGCAGTCTTTAAGAAATCGTTTTCTTGATCTTCTTCTGCATATGTTTCAGCTATTTGAGCATTAGCCTCTTCTACTTGTTGTTCTTCTTGCACTTGATCGAAATAATCATCTGCGCCCGTATTAACTTCTTCTACTGGAACTTCAACAACTTCCTCTACTGGTTCTGTCATTGCAATATTTATAGATTTTGATCCTTCTGGAACAACATCACTCATTAATCCGCTCAATGCATTTGCAATCATTTGCAAACTCTTTTCAATATTTCCTAATCTTTCAAAACTTGCCTCATTAATTTTGTTTTGATTTGCTAATTTTTCAATAATATCTTTTAATTGTTCTGCCATTTCTGTATCCTCTTCTATAGAAACTGGTTCTGCTTCTGCAGGTTCTTCTTTGTTTTCTTGTTCTTCTTGCGCTTCGCTTTCTTCCTCTTCGCCTTCTTGCTCAACTTCTTCAATAATTGGTTGAGAAATAGGAGTTTCTTCTGTGTTTTCTATTATGCTTTCATTTGCTTTTTTCTCTTCTAAAGGAATAGGTATATAAGTGCTTCTAATTAAAATTAGTGAAGAGATTATGCTAAAAGCTAATGCTGCTATAGATATAATTAATCTAACTAAATCTTGTAAATTGTTGATAAAACGATAAATTGATATTCCTGTTGCAAAAATTGATGCAATCAATAACATAAAAATACCAACATCGACAATGTTTACTCGTTTGTTGATTATACGTAATATTATTCCGACAATGTATCCGCCTACTGCAATTCCGCTAATAATAAAAATTATTATTTTTCCTTGTTGAGTTGTTGCTAAAGCTGGAACTTGTGGATTTGCATCCGCAACAAATATTCCCGCAACACATAATAATGCCAACAAAGCATTTCCTAATACTTTAAAATTAGAAAATAATTCTTTGTAGTATTTCTTTAAATTGCTGTTTGCATCAAATTGTCTATAACTGCAATACTGATCATTTTCAAACCTATATGTTATTGAGTGAATTATTAAGAATATAGCGCCAATAACTGCTACTCCTAAAAATAAAAAGTACTCATAACCAAGATTAGAAAAATCAATTCCGTCCTTTATGTATTTAAGGGCTATGCTTCCTATTCCAACCAAAATAAACATTATTGCAATAGCATCAGGTAGACCAACTCTTTTTCTAAAAGAATTTACTGCCATCCATGCAAGTATAACGCCTCCAATTAAGCCAACTGCTGCAATAAAAATTGTTAATAGTATTTCAGAATATGAACTAGCTTGAATAGCCGCAAATAAATCAACATTCAAAAATACATAAACTAAGGCTAGAATAACACAAGCACCAGAAATAGTTGGACAAATACCGTATCGCAAACTTACAGCACTGATAAAACTAACTTTCTTTTGCTTTTCCTTCACTTTATACCTCTTATTTTGTGAAAAAAATTTCACATCAATATTTATATTATATTACATACGCACGCATTATTCAAACACGAAAATGACAAAATGTATTGACTTAATTGCCAAATTACATATTTTTTGACATATATTTTTTCTTGTTTTGCTTGAGCTGGTTTTGCAAATAAAATTTTTTTTATCTAAACAAAAAATATCTCCAAGGTCTTTTCTTCTTAAAGTGTTATCTTTGGAGATATTAATTTGTTTTTATTAATTGAATAGTTAATGATTATTATTTATCCTTGGATTTCATGGAATAATCTTATGAAATCTTCTTGATCTAGCAACTTTGGACATGGGTACAATGGATTTGCTTCAGCCTCAGCTCTTTTTGCCATTGTTGGAATATCTTCATCTTTTATTGTCCATTTTCCAGATATCTTTGTTGGAATATCCATACTAGCATTTAAATCCTTAATTGCTTGAATAAACGCTTTTGCTTTTTCCTCATCATTTGCTCCTTTAATTCCAACAACATCAGCAAGTTGCGCTAATTTTTTATATGCAGTTGAACCATATTCGTCTAATAAATGTGGAAGCAAAACAGCATTTGCATAACCATGAGGAACCCCATAGAATCCACCTAACGTATGAGCCATAGCGTGTACATTTCCAACATATGCTCTAGTAAATGCAACTCCTGCATAATAAGCAGCTTTTTGCATATTGTCTCTTGCTGTTAAATTATGTGGATCATTATATGCTGTTTGAAGATTCTCAAATATTAACTTTGTTGCTTTTATGGCCATTTCCTTAGTCTCTTTTGTATTTGAAGAACCTATATATGCTTCAACGGCATGAGTTAAGGCATCAACTCCTGTTGTAGATGTCATGATAGGAGGCAAATTCTCCGTTTGACGAGGATCTAGTATTGCATATCTAGGAATTAATACTGGATCGTTTATTGGATATTTTTCATGAGTTTCAGGATTAGAGATTACTGCTGCTAATGTAGTTTCTGAACCAGTTCCTGCAGTAGTTGGTATTGCAAATAAAGGTGGCAATTTATGCATAACCTTCAAAATACCTTTCATCTTTGAAATTGGTTTGTTTGGACGAGCAACTCTTGCTCCAATTCCCTTTGCACAGTCCATTGGAGAACCGCCACCAAAAGCTACGATTGCCTCACAATTGTTCTCTGTATACATTTTAAATCCATCTTCAACGCATGTTGTTGTTGGATTTGGAATTGCCTTATAGTACCAAATGCATTCAACATTTGCTTCTTTAAATGCTGCAACTAATTTGTCGCAAAATCCTTGATTTTTAAAATATTCATCCGATACTAAAAGAACTTTTTTAATTCCCTTTTCTTTAATAAATGTAGGTAGTCCTTCAACACCATTTTCAAATTGAAGAATTTCTGGTTTTCTCCATGGTAAGAAAAAACATGCAACATACATTATTTTTTGATAAGTTCTACACCAAATTTTCTTAAAAATATTCATATTTAACTCCGTAAATTTAATCTATAAATTAATTATAATTTTTAAAATAGATATAGTCAATTGAAAGAAAAACAAAGACCCTTCTTTGCTCACTTTATGTATTCAGGATAATTTACAAACTCCATTTGTTTTCCGCTAATTGGATGCGCAAATTTTAAATAATATGAATGTAACGCTTGTGTAGTTAATTTATACCCAGAATCTAATATCTCATATTCTTTTGCGTTTTTGTTATATAGCCCATCCATAAGAAGTGGATGATCAATGCTGGACATATGCACTCTTATTTGATGAGTCCTTCCTGTTTTTAATTCTAATTCTACTAGACAATAAGTAGAATAGTTTTGAATAACTTTATATTTTGTTATAGCTACTTGTCCATTATTAGATATCTCTCTTAGCATAATACTGTCATTAGACCTTGCTATTTTTTTGTCTATTGTTCCTTCTCCTTGCAAATGTCCTTCACATAATGCTAAATATTTTTTTTGAATTTCATTTTTAGATAAAACAGAATGGGCAAGTTGATTTTTAGCTATTATCATTAATCCTGTTGTGTCTTTATCTAATCTATTTACTGGCCTATAAACAAAATCACCCCAAATAGCAGCTAGTGCATTTTCCAAACTTTTACCATAATGATTTCTCGTATTAATAACAGCAATTCCAGCCGGCTTATTGATTATGGCAATATCTTCATCCTCATAAATAAATTCTATTGGAAAAGAATAAGGCTTAATATGTCTTATCTCACTATCCTCTAAAACAATCTCAAACCATTCTCCTTCTTTTATAAAATCTGTTATTATTTTTGATTCTTCATTTATTCTAATCAAACCTAGTTTTTTTCTTAATCTTGCTCTCAATGTTGCAGAATAACCTAAGCGACGCAAATTGTCGTTAATGCTTCCTGTTAATACTGCTTTTAGCTTTATAATTCTCATGTCAATAATTATACACTATCGTGAAGAAAAATTGAACAAATGGTATTTTCTATACAACTTGAAAGATCTTCTTTATATTGTTTATTATTTAATAGTTTTTCATCTTCTTGATTAGATAAAAACCCGCATTCGATTATTATTGATGGAACAAGCGCACATTTTGTTATGTAATAATCCCCAGGAAGACACTCTAAATTATCCTTTCCTGAATACTTTTTATTGAAATGAACATTTAACCCTTGTTGCATTAAATAGGCAAATTCTTTTCCAATGTTAGTATCATCATAAAAAACCTGAACTCCTCTTCTTTGCGCGTTTGAGTACTTATTAACATGAATGCTTATTACCGCACTAGCATTTGCCTCTTGAATAATTTTCGCTCTTTCTTTCATATCAGATAATTTTTTCTCTCCTAGCGCCTCATCTTTTTCTCTTGTCATTATTATTTCAAAGTTTTGCTTTTTTAACTTTTTTTCAATTAACTTTGCTATTTCTAAAGTAACATCCGCTTCTATTGTTCCATTTATTCCAACGCAACCGCCATCCCAACCGCCATGCCCAGCATCAATCACAATTGTTCCTACGCAAAAGTTTTCTTGTTTTGTCATAAAAAAACATGTGCTTGCAAGTGACACAATAACAGCAACAATCACGCACGAAAAAGTTATGGATTTTTTTGTAAAAATGAACATATAATCTTTTTTCCGTTAATTATCTATCTAAATGAAAATTTTTTGTCGAAAAGTGCCTTTTTGGTCTAGTTATCCACATATTTATCCACAAAAACATTTGTTCGTGTGGAAAACTCAAAGGTGTTTTTTCTGAAATTTTTCTATTATGTGTTGATTAATTTTTTTCAATTTTTGTATTTTTTCTGAGCCTTTTTGTGGATAAAAAATTGCTTTATGGATAAAACCGTTTTTCCTTTTTTATTTTATTCTTTATATCAATCTTTTATGACAATCAAATGTTTAGCTTGCTTGTCTATTTAACTAAAATAGTTGCGGGTTTTTTGTTCGTTATCTATTGTTACATAACAAGTAAGATTGACGCAATTGCATGTACAAACTATAAAAAAAGAGTTCAATTTCTTGAACTCTCTTACTTGTTGAATTTGTTATAACTTTGTTAACTAGTCTGCTACATATGGAAGCAAAGCCATTTCTCTTGCTCTCTTAATAGCTGTAGTTAAAGCTCTTTGGTGTTTTGCACATACGCCACTCATTCTTCTTGGAACGATTTTTCCGTTCTCAGTAGTAAACTTACGTAATTTTGCAATATCTTTATAATCTACATTGTCTATTTTTTCTACACAGAATAAACAAACTTTTCTACGTGGAGCCTTTTTTCCGTTAGAATTAAAACGTTTTCCTTGTGGCTTTTCTGTAGAATTAGTTGTTGTAACCTTTTCTTCACTCATTTTTAAATCTCCTATTAAAATGGTAATCCTTCTTCGCTTGCAGGCTCAGATTCTAATACTGGAGCTGCGTTAGTTGGATTTTGTTGTGCACCTTGTTCGGTACGTGGTGATAAAAATTCTACATCATCGGCTTGTATATCAATAGCTTGACGTGGTGTTCCGTCTTGAGCTGTATATTTTCTAATTTGAATAGAACCAACGATTGAAACTTTTTTACCTTTTGATAAGTTATTAGCACAATTATCTGCTAAATTTCTCCAACAAACAACATTGAAAAAATCTGTTTCATATTCTCCATTTTGATTTTTTTGTCTTCTATTTACTGCAATTGAGAATCTGCAATATGAAATTCCACTTGCTGTTGTTTGTTTGTCAATATCTGAACAAATATTACCAATTAAAAAAACCTTGTTCATTTTTTCTCCTTATTTTCTAACAATCATGCATCTTACTGTATCATCAGTGATACGAATAAGTCTTTCAATTTCTGCTGGAACTGATGGAACTGCTGTGAAATTGATAAGAACATAATATCCTTCTGTCTTAAAATCAATTGGGTAAGCGTATTTACGTGTTCCCCACTTGTCTACGGAATCAACTGTTCCTTCTTGAGAAGTGATAATAGTACTAATTCTATCAATTATTGCTTGCTTGTTTTCATCAGAAACATCATTCTTGATAATAAATAACAACTCGTACTTATTCATTGTAATACCTCCTTTTGGTCTAATGTCCCCATTTCAAAAGAATGGAGCAAGGGGTTTGAAAAATTCAAACGTATAATCAATATATCATTATGTTTTTATTTTTGTAAAGTAAAATAAGTATATTTTATAAGTCAAATGCTAAACTAAAATGCGTTAATAGACAGATTTTAAAAGCATAAATATGTTTATCAATAAAAAGGCACATCGTCTATTTTAGATAGACTCTGTGCCCAGGTGACGAAAAATGTTTATTATTTATTGAATTTCATGAGAATATTTTGTTAATATTTCTTCTGTTAAAATATCCGCGCTGAAATCTTTTGATCTTTCTATAGCTTTTGAGTATTCTTTTGCCATATTTATTGCACTGACTATTAAAAAGATTGGTCCAACTAGAGCTCTAACGACAATTAAAAACAAATCAAACACTCTTGAGATAATTGACTTCTTTACATATAGATCCCCTATGAAGATTTTGCCTTCTACTTTTTTCCCTTTTGTAATTTGATTATTGAAATTCCAAGATATAATACTAGAACCTAAAAATGCTGCTAAAACAAAGTTAGCGGCGAACAATGACATGTCTTTTTCGCTTATAGCCACATATAGAGCAATAATTGACCAAACAAGAGCAAGACCACCCCATATAACGCTGTTTTTAATAATAGATACTTTTAATTCATACTCTCTATCGATAGCATATAATCTCATTGGCTTAAGATATGGTTGCTTGAATTCGTTCGATAAAGCAACCATTGGTTCTTTATTAACTTTCTCTTCGCTATTTACAATATTTACATTAATGTTTTGTGGGCTTTTACTTGCGCAATCTCCAGAGATTAATTCATCTAAAGAAACATTAAAAATCTCTGCTATTTTAATCATTGTATCTGCATCAGGTTCTGTCTCGCCTTTTTCCCATCTTGAAACTGCTTGCGGTGTAACAATTAATTTCTCTGCAAGTTGTTGTTGTGTCATTTCGTTTGCTTTACGTAATTCTAAGATTTTGTCTTTTATTTGTTTTTTCATTTTGTGGGCCTCCATTTCCCTACTCAAATGTTAACAAAAACCATTTTCTACTTAACTAAACAAACTGTTGATTTAAGTTCGTTTTGCTCAACAGTTTGTTGAATAAGTTATTTTTTGCAAAAAACTACCGATTTAAAGCGCTTTTTTTAATAAATTTATTGAAAAATCTAATCTTCTTAATGTTTCTTCTTTTCCGATTAACTCCGCAATCTCTGTAGCGCCTCCTGGAGTTGATGCAGCTGCTGTTATTGCTAGTCTTAAAGGTAAAAATACTTGTCCTGTCTTCATCTCGTTTGCTTGAGCAATGCTACTTAATATCTCTTTTAAATTGTCGTTTGTCCAAACATCTACTTTTGCTAGTGTATCTTGACATAAAGTTAACGCCTTTAGCGCAATGTCTAAAGTTATTTTCATTTTCTTGTGTTCAAACATTGATACATCGTATTCTTTAAATTCTTCAAGGAAATTTACCTTTTCTGGAATATCACTAAAGATCTCTATTCTTGGTATTAATAGTTGAGCAAGTTTTGTATAATCATATTTTCCTGCGATTTTACTTGCATCAAAATATGGTTTAGCATATTTAATAAAATCTTCTACAGACAATTTCTTTATATATTCTCCATTCATCCAGCGCATTTTTGCTTCATCAAAAATGCTTGAAGATTTTGAAATGCCCTCTATATCAAACATGTCAATTAATTGATCCATAGAAAGAATTTCTTCATTGCCTTTTGGAGACCATCCAAGTAGTGCAATGTAATTTACAATTGCTTCAGGCAAATATCCTTTTTCCAAAAAGTCCTCAAAGTTAGCATCCCCGTATCTTTTAGATAATTTATGTTGAGCGTCTTTCATTATAGGGGACAAGTGCATATATTGAGGTCTTTCCCATCCAAATGCATCATACATCAAATTATATTTTGGAGTTGACGACAAATACTCAACGCCTCTAATTACACAATTTATGTGCATTAAATGGTCATCAACAACGTTAGCAAAATTATATGTTGGCATTCCATCAGACTTTATTAGTATTTCATCTTCCATGTCTTTATTTGGAACACAAATATGACCAAATACCATATCATCGTATTCGCTTACTCCCTCTTCTGGAATATTTTGTCTAATTACATAAGGCTCGCCAGCTTGTAGTTTTGCGTTAACTTCTTCTTTTGTTAACGAAAGACAATGCTTGTCGTATTTTCCTATTCCGTTTTCGTCTTTCAATGTTTCTAATCTTTCTTTTGAACAAAAACAATAATAGGCTCCACCTTTTTCAACTAATTCTTGTGCATATTTTAAATACAAAGATTTTCTTTCACTTTGAATATAAGGACCATATCCTCCGTCCTTATCTGGACCTTCATCGTGGTCAATTCCCGCTTTTTTTAAAGTTGCATAAATAACATCAACTGCCCCTTCAACATATCTTTCTTGATCTGTATCTTCAATTCTTAAGACAAAAGTTCCATTATTTTTTCTAGCCCATAAATACGCATATAAACATGTTCTTAAATTACCAATGTGCATAAATCCTGTTGGACTTGGAGCAAATCTAGTTCTAATCTTTTCCATAACAATTTCCTTTAATTTTTATTCTTTATAAGAATATCATATTTTATTTGATTTGTGTATAATATATGTATGTCAAAAGATTATTTTAACGACCTTATAGAAAAAACACTTAGACTTGTTGCAATTAATTCCGTGCAAGATGTTCCTTGCTCTATTTCTCCTTTTGGAAATGGCGTTGGTTTATGTCTTTTAGAAACAGAAAAAATTTGTAAAGAATTTGGATTTAAGACGCATAATGAAGAGGGCTATTATGTTACAGCCTCTATAGGAAACGGAGAAGAATTTGGCATATTAGGACACGTTGACACTGTTCCTTTTGATGCAAAAGCTTGGTCCGTAAATCCTCTAGGCGAAATTAAAAACAATATCTTATATGGTCGTGGAGTTTTAGACGATAAAGGTCCAATGCTTGCATGCCTTGTTGCTGTAAAAGAATTGCTAGATTTAGGCTATAAGCCAAAATATAAAATCAAATTCATTTTTGGCGGAAACGAAGAAAGTGGATGGAAATGTATAGAAAGGTTTAACCAAAAAGAAAAAATGCCACAAATTGGAATCTCTCCCGATGCAGATTTTCCAGTTATTAATTGTGAAAAAGGCATAGTTGAAATTACATCAAAAATAAAAAAACCATCTAGTTTATGCAAAATTAAAGGCGGCTCAAGATCTAACGTTGTTATTGGAGAATGTAATGCTGTTGTAAATGGAATTCTACCTGCTCCAAAAGATATAAATGTTTCCATTGAGCATTCTCAACATCACACATATATTAAAGCATTAGGACAAGCTGCTCATGGGTCTACTCCAAACAAGGGAGACAATGCTTTTCATCATATATTAAATTATTTGGCACAATATAATCCTAGCGAATATTTAGAATTATCTAAAAAATTGTGTCATATAACTGGTGAAGGCTTAAATCTAAAATTACATGATACTGTTAGTGGTGATTTAACATTTAATGTAGGCGTTGTAAAAGACAACAATGATTATTTAGAAATCGTTATGGATATTAGATATCCTATAACATATACAAAAGAGCAAATTTTAGAAATAGTCAAATCTAATTTATCTCAAGATAGTACTATTACGCATTTCCATGATCCTTTGTATGTAGCTAAAGATGACCCTTTAGTTGAATGTTTACTAAAAGCATATACAAAAGTAACGCAACAAAAGGCTGAACCTATTACAATTGGTGGCGGAACTTACGCTAGAGCCCTTCCTCATGGGGTTGCTTTTGGTCCTATTTTCCCAGATCAAGAATCTACAATTCATCAAATTGACGAAAGAGTGTCTTTGATAGATTTTGAAAAAGCATATAATGTTTATTTTGAAGCTTTAAAAATGTTATTTAATTAAAAAAATGCCTATACTTTTTTGCTTGTGCATTTTGGTATAGGCATCTTTTCGTATTGTTTTACTCTCTACATTATATGCGTTCCGTGCTCTGCGTTATATTTTGCAATATCTGCTTGTCTAATCTCTGTTCTTCTAATTTTTCCATTAAATGTTTTTGGGAGTTCTTTAACAAATTCAATAACTCTTGGATATTTATATGGAGCAGTATTATGTTTTACATAATCTTGTAATTCTTTCTTTAGTTCGTCTGATTCTACATATCCGTTTTTAACAACAATTGTTGCTTTTACGTTAAATCCACGAACAGGATCTGGAATTCCTGTTACTGCAACCTCTAAAACTGCTGGGTGCTCTAATAGTACGCTCTCAACTTCAAAAGGTCCAATTCTGTATCCTGAAGACTTAATTACATCATCATTACGTCCAACATATTGAATCTTTTTGTTTTCATCGATAAAAGCTTTATCTCCTGTATGATAATATCCATCTCTCCATGACTCTGCTGTTGCTTCTGGATTGTTATAATAGCCACAACATAATCCACATGGCTTATTATCTAGAGTTGCTTTAATACAAATTTCACCAACCTCACCTGGCATACATAATTGGCCATCTTCATTTACAATCTCTGTTTGATAGCCTAAAGCAGATTTTCCAATAGATCCAGATTTTGGTTTATCATAGCCATATAATGTAGCAATACAGCAAGTTGTTTCTGTTTGACCAAATCCCTCATATATTTCAAGTCCTGTTGCTGCTTTCCATGTGTTAAATATTTCAGGATTTAAAGCTTCTCCGGCTGCATTACAATGAACTAAAGATGACAAATCGTATTTTGATACATCGCTTTGCAACAATAGTCTATACATTGTTGGAGGAACACAGAATGTTGTAACTTTATATTTTTCCATTATTCCTAAAATCTTGTCAGCATTAAACTTTTCAAAGTCATAAACTAGTACAGCTGACTCTCCAAGCCATTGTCCATAGAACTTGCCCCAAAGAGATTTTAACCAACCTGTATCTGAAATTGTAAAGTGTACACCACCATCAACAACTCTATGCCAAAAGACTCCCGTTACAATATGTCCTAATGGATAAGTGAAATCGTGTAATACCATTTTTGGATAATCATTTGTTCCGGATGTAAAAGATAAAAGCATAATATCTGTTGCTTTTGTAGCAGCATCTCCTGTTGGTCTTTCAAACACATCTGAACATGCTTCGTATTCTTCTTCAAAATTGTGCCATCCTGACAAATGTTTATCTAAAGTTGTTATCTTTATTGAAACTGATGGGCAATCTTTTGAGCATTCTTCAAATCTATCTGCTGGATCTCCATCTCCTGTAATAATTACAGCTTTAATATTAGCTGCTTGACACCTATATGTGTAATCATGATACATCAACATATGTGTAGCTTGAATTCCAATAGCGCCAATTTTATGTAAAGCAAGCATTGATATCCAGAACAAATAGCTTCTTTTTAATACTAATAAAACTTTATCTCCTTTCTTTATCCCTAAAGAAATAAAATAGTTTGCTGCTTTATTTGAAAGTTTCATTAAATCTCTAAAAGTAAATCTCTTTTCTTCAGTTTCGTCTTTTGAAACCCAAATCATTGCTAACTTATTTGGCTTTGTCTTTGCCAATTCATCAATTACATCAAAAGCGTAATTAAAATTGTCTGGATATGTTATTTTGTAATTTTTTTGTGCATCTTCTAATGATTCAAAAGAATCTCTATTTCTTCCAATAAATTTTTCGTAGATAGCCATATTTTTTTCTCCTATTTGCTTGCTACTTTTTATTAATAACTATTGCGATAAACTTTGCTGGTCCACCAATTGACATCTCTCTATGAGGAGTTGTGGCATCAAAATAAACGCTGTCTCCTTCCTCAAGTTCATATGTAATATCTCCAAAATCAAACTTCAATTTTCCTGATACAACATAATTGAACTCTTGTCCATCATGCGAATGCATCTCTGGAACAACAGATGGTTCAACCGTTACCATAAATGGCTCAGCTAGTTTCTTTTTAAATGTGAATGCTAAATGCTTATAATCATATGCATCATTTCTAGATATTTTATATCCTTTTCCTGATCTTACTAACGCACATCCTGTTATTGTTGGACCATTTCCTTCTAACAAATCTACAACATCAACATTAAACATTTTTGCAACATTATACATTGTACTGAATGAGAAATCCTTTTCTCCTGCTTCATAAGCAAGATATTCTTCCTCTGAAATGCCAAGTCTTTCAGCTACTTCAAGAGCAGTATAATCCATTATTTCTCTTAAATCGCGCATTCTCATGCCCATTTCTTTTAATTGATCTGTCATTTTTTTACCTATATTCTAATAATTAAAGCCTAAATCAATTGCTTTTTTGTTCATTTCTAACTTGTCTGCGTGTTTAGTAGAAACGACTTTTGTCAAAGCTTGCATTAACGTATCGTAAGACACAACTTTGCTTTCTTTTACAACTTTTCCAAGAATAATCATATTTGCTAGCCCAGGCAAAGAATTGTCTGATGCCATTTGTGTTGCAGGTATTTCATATATTGAAACATCTGCCCTTTCTACCTTATCTTCAATTAATGAACTATCATAGAATATTTGTCCATTTGATTCAGTTTCAGATAAGTATTTAAACAAAGATGGTTTATTCATTGCTATTAAAATTGTTGGTTGAGAAACAATTGGAGAACCTACTGGTGTATCGCTAATCATAACGCTGCAGTTTGCTGTACCGCCTCTCATTTCTGGTCCATATGAAGGCAACCAACTTATTTCTTTATTGTCTATTAATCCTGCTTGAGCAAGAACTTTTCCTGAAAATAAAATACCTTGTCCACCAAAACCTGCAAATAAAATCTTGTTATCCATTATTTGTTCTCCTCCTGTGCATATTTATCTTTGTAAACACCTAAAGGATAGTATGTTTGCATGTTTTCTTCTAACCATTTTAAAGCATCAACTGGTGATTTTCCCCAGTTTGTAGGGCATGTAGATAAAACTTCAATTAAAGAAAAACCTTTCTTGTCTATTTGATTTTGGAATGCTTTCTTTATTGCTTTTTTTGCTTTGTTAATATTTCTTACATTATTTACAGCAACTCTTTCTACATAAGATGCGCCATCAATTTGAGATAGCATTTCGCAGACTTTAACTGGATATCCAACTACTGTTACATCTCTTCCATAAGGAGATGTTTGTGTAACTTGTTGTGGTAATGTTGTAGGAGCCATTTGTCCGCCTGTCATACCATAAATGGCATTGTTGACAAATATAATAGTGATATTTTCATTTCTTGCTGCAGAGTGAACTGTTTCTGCTGTTCCTATTGCAGCTAAATCTCCATCGCCTTGATATGTAAATACAATATTATCTGGCTTTGCTCTTTTAATTCCTGTAGCTACAGCTGGTGCACGACCATGTGCAGCTTGAACCATATCGCAATTAAAATAATTATACGAGAATACGCTACATCCAACTGAAGCAACTCCTACTGTTTTATCTAAAACTCCCAATTCCTCTAAAGACTCAGCAACTAAACGATGAATTATACCGTGAGTACATCCTGGGCAATAGTGAAATTGTGCATCTGTTAAACCTTTAGTTTTCTTGAATACTTCCATTTTGTTACCTCCTATTTAGCAGCCTTTTCTATAGCTTCATATACTTCTTGTGGAGACATTATTACTCCACCTGTTCTGTTGCATAATGTAACAGGCTTTGAACAATTAATGGCAAGTTTAATATCGTCTATCATTTGACCCATAGATAATTCTACAGAAATAAATGATTTAACTTTTTCTGCAGCTTTTTTCAATGCTTCTTCTGGGAATGGCCATAGTGTTATTGGTCTAATCATACCAACTTTTATTCCATTTTTTCTTGCTTCAACAATAGCGTTTTTAGATACTCTTGATGCGATACCAAAAGCAACTACACAAATCTCTGCGTCTTCCATCATGAATTCTTCATACATAACTTCTTCTTTCTTTACAATTTCGTATCTTTTGTATCTATCAAAATTCCATTGTTCAAGTTCTGGAGCATTTAAACTTAATGAGTTAACAATATTTCTATGATCTCTATTGCCTCTGCCGCAAGCCGCCCATGGCTTTTCATATGTATTAACTTGTACTTGATCAATACTAACTGGTTCCATCATTTGTCCGATTGTACCATCTGTTAGAATCATAAGTGGCATTCTATATTTATCTGCTAAATCAAAGCCTTTTATTGTCATGCTGAACATTTCTTGAACTGACGCTGGAGCTAATACTATTAAATGATAATCTCCGTGTCCACCACCTTTAGTAGCTTGATAATAATCAGATTGTGATGGTTGAATTCCGCCAAGTCCAGGGCCACCTCTTTCAACGTTTACAATAACAGCTGGCAAATCGCATCCAGCCATATATGAGATGCCTTCGCTTTTTAAAGAAATTCCAGGGCTTGATGAACTTGTCATAGATCTAACACCCGCTGCTGATGCGCCTAATACCATATTAATAGCTGCTATTTCGCTTTCTGCTTGTAAGAATGTTCCACCAATTTTAGGCATTCTTTTTGCCATATAAGCAGCAACTTCTGTTTGTGGTGTTATAGGATAACCAAAATAGTGTCTGCATCCTGCAACAATAGCTGCTTCTGCAAGAGCTTCATTTCCTTTCATTAAAACCTTCTCTGCCATTTTAACCTCCTATCTTTCCACTGTGATTACAACATCTGGACACATCATTGCGCAGCTTGCACAACCTATACATGCATCTTGATTAACCACTTCTGCTGGATGATACCCTTTCGAGTTCATTCTCTTAGATAGCGAAACTATCTTCTTTGGACAAGCTGTTACGCACAAACCGCAACCTTTACACTTATCTTCATTAAATGTTACTTTTGCCATTCTATCTATACTCCTTTTAGCACCAATCTCCGTAATGAATTACTTCAATAGGTATTAAATTTTTTATTTCATCTTTTAATTCGTCATATAAATCTTCTCTTGCACAAGTAAATTTTACATCAAGTCCTGTTACTTTAGAAAACTCATTTACGAATTTTATACTATTTAATATTGTTTCTTTCGTTGTTTCTCTTCCTAGATTTGAATCATTTACTATTCCAGTAAACTTGATCCCGCAAGCCTGTTCAATTTCTGTCATTATTTCAATTAAACCTTCAATAGTTTTTGTTTCAAATCTATACTTATTTACTACAAGTAGCATGTCATAATTGTTTTCTTTAAGAATATCTTTTTCAAATCTTCCTAAAGCTAATGCGCCTCTATCATCTCCGCCTACATCAACAACAGCATTTTTCTCTTTATCATGAATCATTGCATATGCTTGTGGATTCATTGCCGGTGTATCTACGTTCGAATTTGCAAACGACGATGCCACAAGCGGAATGTTATATCTGTCTAAAATATCTTTACCATCTAATGTTCTAAAATAGGGATTAACAATATCCATGTCAAAAATTTCCACATTGTAACCTTGGTTTTTTTGCCATACAGCATAATTAACCGCAACGTTGGTTTTTCCGCTTCCATAATGTCCTGCAAGTATTGTTATTCTCTTTGGTTCCATTATCTTTTCCCTTGTATTCTAGCTAGCGCATCTTCTCTCATTTTATATTTTAGAATTTTTCCGGCTACATTCATTGGGAATGCATCAGTAAATTCAAAATATCTAGGAATTTTATGTTTTGCTATTCTCGTTGACATATATTCTCTAAGCTCTTCTTCTGTTAATTCGCTTCCCTCTTGTGAAATGACAAAAGCATATGCCTCTTCGCCATATTTTTCATCAGGAACTCCTACAACTTGTACATCTTTAACCTTTGGATGAGTATATATAAAATCTTCAATTTCCTTTGGATATAAATTTTCTCCACCACGGATAATCATATCCTTTAATCTACCAGTAATTTTATAATTTCCATCTGGTCTTCTTAATGTCAAATCTCCTGTATGTAACCATCCTTCTGAATCTATTACTTTTGCTGTTTCTTCAGGTAGTTTATAATATCCTTTCATGATATTATACCCTCTTGCTACAAATTCACCAACAACATTATCTCCAACTTTTTCATTTGTTTCTGGATTTACAACATCACACTCAATGCAAGGAAGTGGACCGCCAACAGTCTCTACTCTAACTTCAACAGAATCCTGAGTGCTACTCATTGTGCAACCAGGAGACGCTTCTGTTTGGCCATAAACTATTGTTATTTCTTTCATGTTCATCTTGTTTAGCACTTCATTCATTACAGGAACAGGACAAGGACTACCTGCCATAATTCCAGTTCTTACATGAGAAAAATCTGTAACTGCAAAATCTTCATGATTAAGCATAGCAATAAACATTGTTGGAACACCATGAAAACAAGTGATTTTTTTATCATTTACACACTTTAAAGAATTCTTTGCTCTAAAAGTAGATAACGGATACAAAGATACTCCGTGAGTAATTGCAGCCGTCATAGCTAAAACCATTCCAAAACAGTGGAACATTGGAACTTGAATCATCATTCTATCTTCTGTAGATAAATCCATTCTATCCCCAATGTTTTTTCCGTTATTTACAACATTAAAATGTGTTAACATTACGCCTTTAGGAAAGCCTGTTGTACCCGATGTATATTGCATATTACACACATCGTGAACATCAATATTTGCGGCACGCTTATATACTTCATTAATGTCAACGTTTTTAGATAATTTCATCGCCTCATCAAATGAATAACATCCTGGCATATTAAAACCAACGGTTATAACATTTCTTAAAAATGGCAATTTCTTTGCGTGTAATTCTTGTCCTTTTTCATTATTTGCAAGCTCTGGGCACAATTCATTTATAATGCCAGCATAATCTGAATCTCTATATCCTTGTGTAATAACAACAGTATGAGTATCTGATTGTCTTAACAAAAACTCTGCTTCGTGACTTTTATATGCAGTATTTGCAGCAACTAATACGGCCCCAATTTTTATAGTAGCCCAGAATGTTATATACCACTCAGGAACATTTGTTGCCCAAATTGTAACGTGATCCCCTGGCTTTACCCCTAAATGAATTAGAGCTCTAGCAAATGTATCCACATCATTTCTAAATTCTACATATGTTCTTTTGTAATCGCATTCAAGATAATCAAAAGCTATTTGATTAGGAAATTCTTCACACATTCTATCTAATACTTGTGGGAATGTATAATTTATTAACTTTTCCTTCTCCCAAATATATCTGCCATTTTTTCTATTGCTGTAGAATAACTCCCCTCTATTTTCTACACATTTTTCATGTATAGCCTCTTTATTAAACTCTTCAGTTAACGCAATAGCACTCTTTAATAACTTGTGCGCATCTTTATCTTCTAAATTATGTAATTTGATTTCAATAGACAAATAATTTCTATAATCAATAGATCTTAATGCTTCAAATATTAATTTGAAAGGCAATTCTCCTTCGCCCATTAGAGCATATTTAAATCTTCCTTCTACTTTCTTTATGTCTTTTATGTGAACATGTTTAATGTATGCTCCTAAGTTCATAATAGATTTCGCAGGAGTTTCATTTCCAAAATTAATTGTATGAGATACATCCCATAGCGCAGCAATATTGTTATCGTTGAAATAATCTAAGATATTTTTTAATCTATTAGTATCTGAATATACGCCCATAGATTCAATCAAGATAGTAACATTTTTCTCTTTTGCGCGTGGTAATACTTTTTTGACAATTTCAATAACTTGCTCATCAATTCGATCATCCATTCCAAAAGAAATTTTAAATGCACGAATTCTAACATATGAGCAACCAACTTTAGATGCTATCTTTATAGCGTTTAAAATCTCGCTTATAGCTTTAATTTCTTTCTTGTCATCTGCAATGTTTGCTATTACGTCAATACAGGAAATTGAGAGTTGATGATCACCTAGCATTGCTTTTGTCCTTTCGACATTTTTTGATCCAAATGGATTTTCTTCTTTAAAACATGCTTGGTGTGGATCGTGAATTTCAATTCCAGGAACTTTATATTTGCTAGCAAATTCTAAAAGTTCTTTAAAACTTAAATCCCATCCGTTGTTTGAAAAAGATAATTTCATCTAACTCTCCTTGTGTGTATTTTATTCGCATTTTTTGCGTTTGCATCTTTTGTTTAAAAAAATCGCCTTGCATATATTGCTTGGCGACTATTTAAACTAATATAATCAATTATTGATTTTGATTTGTCGCCACACTATGCCAGTATTAGAATAAGGTTCAATATGTTAACCTTAATAATTCTAATGATGTTAATAATGTTACGAACGTTAGACATTAGTCTTTTTTCTCCTCATTATCCACTTTTGTCTCGTTTGGATTTTGATTCAATTCCTTTGTTTCAATTGGCTCTATTATATCAATAGTTGCCTCTTTCTCCAAATCTTTTTTGCTAGTTTCGCTATTTGCGTCTATATTTTTTTCTTCAACTATATTAATTTTAGTATTTATAGCATTATTTTGTTCTTTATCTTTCTTGTATTTTTCCTTGCTTTTTTCTCTTAAATTAATATTTTCAATAACTTCTTCGGCTGTTTTTCCTTCAAATAATCCTTCAACATCTTCTGTATATATTGTTTCTTTTTCAAACAATACTTTTACCATATTATCTAAGATGGTTCTATGATTATTCAAAACTTCTTTAGCTCTAGCATAGTTTTTATCAATAATTGTCTTGATTTCACTATCTATAGTTCCTGCCATTTTTTCACTGTAATTATGAGCTGTTCCGTAATCTTTTCCTAAGAATACTTCTTTATCTGCACCTAAGAACATATTTCCAACAGTGCTACTCATTCCCCATTCAACTACCATTTTTCTAGCAATTCCGCTTGCTCTTTCAATATCGTTTGATGCACCTGTTGTAATATCTTTTATTACAATATCTTCAGCTGCTCTTCCACCAAGCATCATAGCTATCATGTCGTTTAGTTTGTTTCTTGTTACATGCGAATCGTCTGTTTCTGGACGAGTTAAAGTATAACCGGCAGCTTGACCTCTTGGAATAATACTTACTTCTTGTACTTCATCGCAATTTTCAAGTACTTTTGCCACAATAGCATGTCCTGCTTCATGATAAGCTGTTATTCTCTTATCTGTATCTGTAACAATTCTGCTCTTCTTTTGTGGTCCAGCAATTACCTTATTAATTCCCTCTAAAATGTCTTCCATAACAATAACACTTCTATTGTTTCTAGCAGCTAAAATAGCGGCTTCATTTAGAAGGTTTTCAATATCGGCACCAGAAAAACCTGTGGTCATTCTTGCAACTGTTTTAAATACAACATCTGACGCTAAAGGTTTGTTTCTAGAATGAACTTTAAAGATTTCTTCTCTTCCTTTTACATCAGGCATGTTTACATATATTTGTCTGTCAAAACGACCTGGTCTTAACAATGCTGGATCAAGTACATCCGCTCTGTTTGTAGCAGCCATAACAATGATATCATCATTCTTTTCAAAGCCATCCATTTGAACAAGCAATTGGTTAAGTGTTTGTTCTCTTTCGTCATTTCCGCCGCCAAGTCCAGCTCCTCTTTGTCTTCCAACTGCATCAATTTCATCAATAAAAACAATACATGGATGGTTTTTCTTTGCTTGATCAAACAAATCTCTAACTCTTGCCGCACCTGTACCAACAAACATTTCAACAAAGTCAGAACCGCTTATTGAGAAGAAAGGAACATTGCTTTCACCAGCTACTGCTTTAGCAAATAAAGTTTTACCTGTTCCTGGAGGGCCAACTAGTAATACTCCCTTTGGAATTCTTGCGCCTAGTTTTGTGAATTTTTGTGGATCTTTTAAGAACTCAACAATTTCTTTCAATTCCTCTTTTTCTTCATCGGCTCCAGCTACATCTGAAAATCTAACAGTAACATTCTTTGTTAAACGTGCTTTAATTTTTCCAAATCCCATTGCTTGTTTATTTTGTCCGCCTATTTGCTTAAAGATAAAGAATAAGACAACAAACATCAATACTACGCTAATAATTGGAATAATGTAAGATGTCCACGATGTAGTATTAGATGGATTATCATAAATAATTGAAACGTCACTAGAGGTAGGAATAGAATCCAATTTTTCAGCAAAATTAGCTCTGCTTGGAATCTGTGCATAATATTCCGCTTTCGACGTAGGATTTGCTTTAAATGCTTTTACATCGCTTTCCCCTCTTTTTGTTGTGTAATAAACAGTATATCCACCTTCAACATAAATATTAGAAACTTCACTATTTTCTATACGACTAATTAAATCACTATATGATTCTTTTTGTGGTTTAGATTGTCTTCCATATATCAATACCCAAAGCAATACAATTATTAATATCGCTGATATTGCTATAAGTATATATCTCAATGCTGCATTTTTATTTTTCAATTTCTATCGCCTCTTTATTATATTTTGTATTATAAGATATGATAGTATACTAACAATTTTTTGTCAAATCTTATATATATTATACATTTAATGTTAATTGTAAAAGTAAATTACAGTCCTAAGTTTCAGAATTCATCTTACATCTGCTTTCAGGCTTTTTATTATGCTTTGATATAAAAAACGCCACCCTTTAGGAATAAACGCAGTACTTATGTTTTTTGCTTATAATTTAACGTTATCTATGAAAAAATGTAATTTTTGCAAAAAGTTATCTATGAAAAAATGTAATTTTTATTGTTTTTCATCAATTTTTATGCTATCATATCGTCAGAGAATAGGTTTATTATGAAAAGAAAAATATATAAAGATTTATTAAAATGGAAAGATTCAGAGGATAGAAAGCCTTTAATTTTACAAGGCGCTAGACAGGTTGGTAAAACCTATATAGTGAACATATTTGGTACGAAAAACTATGCAAACGTTGTATATTGTAATTTTGAAAGAGAACAGGCGTTGAAAGATTTTTTTACTGACTTGTCCCCTTCAGCTATTTTGAACAAGTTAAGCCATTTCAAAAGAAAAGAAATCCTTCCTGCCCATACTTTAATTATTTTTGACGAAATTCAAGCATGTCCTGAGGCGCTTACTTCTCTAAAATATTTTTGCGAAGACGCAAATGAATATCACGTAATAGCTATGGGCTCGTTGCTTGGAGTCTCCGTTAATAGACAACAATTTTCTTTTCCAGTTGGTAAAGTTGATTTTTTAACCATGTATCCTATGGATTTTGAAGAATTTTTAATGGCAAACGATAATAATTATCTTATCGAACAAATTAAAAATTGTTATGCAACCAATAAACCTCTTGATCAACCCTTTCATGAACAAGCAATTGAATTATATACAAACTTTTTATATGTCGGAGGTATGCCTGAAGTTGTTGAAGAATTTTTAAAAAATAAAAACTATGATTTGGTCAAGGTAAAACAACAATCGATTATTGATTCTTACTTTAACGATATGGGAAAATACAACAAAGCAACGGAAATACCAAAAACAAAACTAGTATACAAAAACATTAGCACCCAACTTGCTAAAGAAAACAAAAAATTTAAATATTCATTAATTAAATCTGGCGGACGAGCAAGCGAATTTTCAAATGCGTTAGAATGGCTTTGTTTAGCTGGAATTGCAAATCAATTATATAAACTAGACCAAATTAAACTTCCTCTAAATTCATATAGATCATTAGACGATTTTAAACTTTATATGAACGATGTTGGTTTATGTTTAGCAAGTCAGAATGTTTTATTTGAAGATCTATTATACGATAATATGGAATTTAGCAATTTTAAGGGCGGATTAGTAGAAAACTATGTAAACAACCAACTTATTACAAATAAAAACAACATTTTTTATTGGACAAGTGGAAATACGGCAGAAGTTGATTTTATTACAAGGCTTGGATTGGACATTATTCCTATCGAAGTTAAATCAAGTGATAATACAAGATCAAAAAGCCTAAACGAGTATATAAAGAAATATTGTCCAAAATATTCTATACGAATCTCAACAAAAAATTTTGGGTTAGAAAACAACATTAAATCTGTGCCCCTTTATGCTGTTTTTTGCATAAAATAATTATTTCATATTTTTCAATTTTGTTTTGTCAATAATAGTAATATATGAGTATTTTATGCGTGATAAATATTGGAAACACACGTATCTCTGCTGTTTCAATATTGATTATATTCAATTTGCTTATTGCTTTTATTGTAGGTGCTAAACAAGGAATGGCTAAAACGTTTATTAAAGTTAGCCACGTTTGCATTTGTTTATTGTTCACGATTCTTTTTCATGTAGTTGTTTTTAATTTTCTGTTAAAACTTCCCGTATTGCAACAACTGCAACAAGATGCAATTTTTATACTATCTATCTTTGTGACTTTCATATTTTTCTATATATTTATAGGAGTGTTTTACAAAATAATCCACATAAAGAGGTTAGGGAAAGGGTTTAGGAAATATTGGTTTTTAAGCGGATTAATTAACCTATTTTTAACATTTTTTGTCTTATCCGTTATTATAGGGATTATCAATTATTACGAAAATTCTTTTGTGACAACCATTTTAAACCAAGAGTCGGAAAAGGAATTGCTGTTTGCAAATATAAAAATATTAAGTTTTTTTATATCGAACGTTGTGACAGATTCTATTTCTAATTTTATTTCCTTATATCTTAATGATTTAATCTTGGATGAGCTTATTTCTCCTTTTGATATAGTTATAGAAAAAATTAAAATCCTCATAGATAAGTTTATACAGATTATTTCAACAAAAATTTAACTAGTACTTACTTTTACAAATTGTTCATTTCGCAATTTTTAAATTTGACGAAATTTGCGAAATGAGATATAATGTCTTCGAGGTTAAATTATGAAACTTATAGAAAGAAATTACTATTTACAGCAATTAATAGATGTTATGGATACCCCTGATATTAAAGTCATTACGGGAATTCGTCGTTGTGGAAAATCCAAATTGATGGATGCATTTATTTCTTATTTGCAAAATCAGTCTAATGAGTACAACATTATTCGCATAAAATTAAACTTAAAAGATTTTGAAACTCTTAAAAACTCTGATGATTTGTACAATTATGTAGATTCTCACTACGTTTGCGGCAAGGACAACTTTTTATTTGTCGACGAAATACAGCTATGCAAAGGATTTGAGGAAACAATAAACAGCTTACATGAAGAAGAACGCTTTAAAATCTTCTTAACTGGATCTAATGCTTTTCTATTATCAAGCGATTTAGCTACTCTATTTGGCGGTCGTGTTTTTGAAATCAGTTTATTTCCTTTTTCTTTTACAGAATTTCTTTCCTATTTTCCACAAACAGACATAGACGCAGCTTTTGACAAATATTTGTCTTCTGGAGGTATGTCTGGTTCTTATTTATATAACAAGGATGTAGATGCGAAAAAATACTTAGCGGGAATTGTTCGTACAACGATAACAAAAGACATTGTAACAAAATTCAAAATCGAAAATGAAGATTTATTAAATATGATTGTAGAATTTCTTATGGATAATGTTGGTTGTAAAACTTCTATAAGAAATATTGCAAATTCGCTTACTTCTAACACTTATAAAACTAATGACAAAACTTGCGGCGCATATATAGATTATCTTTGTCGTAGTTTTCTGTTTTATCCATTTAAAAGATATGATGTGAAAGGAAAACGATATTTAGAATCAGATAAAAAATACTATCTTGCTGACCTTTCATTACGCTATGCCATTATTGGAACAAAAAACGCAGATTATGGACATTTGTACGAAAACATTGTGGCTATCGAATTATTGCGACGTGGCTTTGAAGTATATGTAGGACAACTTGGTGAAAAAGAAATTGATTTTGTAGCCATTAAAGATGGGATGAAAACATATATTCAAGTGTCTGATGATATAAGCAGAGAAGAAACACTAAAACGGGAGGTTGCTCCTTTGCTTTCGGTAAAAGATGCTTATCCTAAAATGATTATTGCACGTACAAAACATCCAGAAAGCCAAATTGAGGGCATTAAAATTGTTGATATAGCAAGATGGCTTGTTTCGCATGATTAAATTTTGGTAAAAAATGCGAAATAAACAATTATGAATTGTTACTATTTTAATTTAATAAATTAATCATTTTAATAACGCACTTTTTGGTTTGGCATGTAATTTTTTGCCTTTACAAATTATTTTAAACTAGAATTTAGTACTGGAATTTACTTTTACAATTAACTAAACTTGCTTTTATTATAATAAAAGTTGAATATTTGCCCAATATCTTCTATAATAATTTTGCTACTAATAGCATAAGGAGTGCAAATATGTATTTAATCGGTATTGATGTTGGCGGAATGAGCATTAAAGGCGGTATTGTTGATAAACTAGACGGAAAAATCATTGAACAATATTCTATTCCAACAAATGCTTATTCAAAAGAATATAGCATCAGCGAAGATATATCTAAAGTTATTGATTATTTAATCGTTAAAACAGGCATTAAATTTGATCAAATTCTAGGAATTGGAATTGGCCAACCTGGTTCAGTAGATTCAGAGCGTGGCATTATTAGATATGCCAACAATCTTTCAGTTGAAAATGTTCCTGTTGTTGCTGAATTACAAGAAAAATATTCCGTTCCAATTTATATTAACAATGATGCAAACTGTGCAGCACTTGGAGAATATGTTTTTGGTGCAGGAAGAGGATATAAGGATATTGTCTTCATTACACTTGGAACAGGTGTTGGTAGCGGAATTATTATTGATGGAAAGTTGTTTGAAGGCAGATCCTCTGCTGGAGCTGAAGCTGGACATATGGTAATTCATGTAAACGGAGAGCCTTGTTCTTGTGGTAGAAAAGGTTGCTGGGAGGCATATGCTTCTGCTTCTGCTTTAATTAGACAAACAAAAGCTATGATGGATGCTCATCCAGAATCTTTAATGCATAAGTTTGCTCAAGAAGAAGGAAAAGTATCTGGAAAAACAGCATTTAGAGCTGCAAAAGTTGGCGATGAGGCAGCACAACTAGTTGTAGATACATACATAAATTACATCTCTGAAGGCTTAATAAATATGGCAAACATTTTCCGTCCAGATGCAATTTTAATTGGCGGTGGAATTTCTAACGAAAAAGAATATCTAACTAAACCTCTTCAACGTCTAATGGACTCTACTTCTTTTGGTGGTGCATTTAATCCAAAAGTAATTGTAAAAACTGCTTCCCTTCAAAATGACGCTGGAATATTAGGAGCGGCAGCTTTAATTATTGAAGAATAATTCTATTAGAAAAATTTGATTCTCTCGTGGCTTAGGCCACGAGATTTTTTAAAAACCAGGCTACTGAAAAGACATTTACCAAGTTATCCCGATAGTTTTTGTCGGTTGTTTTTTCATCTATGATGCTTCTGATTTTTTTCAAATCTTTTTAAATATTGCCCTTTCATTAATAAGAGTAACTTTTTGCGTTTTAGCAAATATATAACATATAATATAATTGAAGCGACATCAAAAGTTATATTTAGAGACTCTTATGGTTGATTTAATTAAATTTATTAGAAATAGTGTAGAGATGAGTCAGCAAGAATTTGCTGATCAACTTCGCATCGCTTTTGCAACGGTTAACCGATGGGAAAATGGTAAGACCACACCTCCTCCATCTGCACAAAAAGCTATTTATCAGTTTTGCGTTGAACACGATATAGATTTAGCAGGATTTGTAATTAATATTCTTACAAAACAAAAAGAAGAATTAAAGAAATATAATCCAAACATAGAAATCTTTTTTCATGGTTCAAAATCAGGTTTAGAAGGAGATATTTCTCCGCGTAGTAGATCGCAATGCGACTTTGGTAAAGGTTTTTACATGAGCACAGAGGTTTTTCATCCACTAACTTTAATTTGCAATTATAAAAAACCTATTTTATATTTTGCAGCTATTGATAAAACCGATTTAAAAATTTTAGAATTGCCAACCGATATACGTTGGGCTTTCGTTGTTGCCTATAATCGTGGCAAACTAGAAAGTGTAAAAGAGAAAAAACTTTACAGAAAATATGCAGACTATATTCGTGATTATGATTTAATTATTGGCGATATAGCAGATGATAGAATGTTTTACGTTTTAGATAATTTTTTTGAGGGAAATATCACAGATAAAGGTTTAGTTTAATGTTTATCGACATTACATTTAGGCAAACAATATGTTGCTGTGTCTAAAAAAGCATGTCAAAAAATAACAATCTTAAAGCAATATGAATTAAGCGAACTAGAATTAATGGCCTTAAAAGATATTAGCGAAAAAAATAGACAACTAGGCATAGAGCGAGCAAATGAAATTTGCAAGCAATATCGTAGGGATGGCAAATTTTTTGATGAATTATTGGAGGAAGATGAATGAATGTAATTTCTAATAAATTGTGTTCAATTCAAGGGCGATTGTTCGAATTGTCTGTAAAGTTTGGATTTGAAAGCAATAACTTTGTAAAAACGTATATGAATTCGGACCTTGCTTCAAAATTTAATTCCGCTTACGATCGTTCTCAGTGGATGGGAGAAGAGTATTTGCTCGATGAATTGATTAATACACACAAATTGATAAAGGGTAAAACTTATTCATATGATGTAATGTTTTGGATGGGATATACGTATGCTTATTGGGCTATTAATTATAATGAAACTTGTTTAAAAATTATAAAAATTGCCAATCCTGAAAAAATGGCTGAAAATTATGCTGGTTTACATACAATAAGTGCGGATTTAGCTATTCAAGATTTAATAATGCAACATTTGTCTAAAGGAAAGAACGGAGCTAAAATAAAAGAAGAAGTTTATAAAAAAGTTCTACAAGATTTAGCTTACTCTAAACCAGGCATAACCGATTATGAGAAATATTTAAATGAATTAAAAATAGATTTAGTTGCTACCTTGAAAAACGATGCAATTAAAAAAGAATATCAGGAACAACTTCAAGTTGGAAGAGATAATTTAATAAGAAAAGAACACATTCATTATATAAACTATATTTTAGAGTTGATTGAAAACTCTAAATTAAATTATAAAGAAAAAGTGGAATATTCTTATGTTGTAAAAAACATTGAAAAAAACGCTTTAAAGTTTGGTTTCTCACAAGCGCAGTTTATATTTTTAGATTCTTTAGAATCTAAATTGTTAAAATAAATACTTCATAAATAAAAAGGCATGACTTTAACAAGTAAAAAATCATGCCCTTTTAAATGTATCCTTTATCTATTTTTATTCTTGATTTGGAGTTTCTTGCTCTTCGCCTTCTTCGTTTTGAGCTTCCTCGTCAACATGAGGTACTGCTGCTATTGAAGCAATTACTTCTCCTTTATCATTCTTTTTAATGATTACACCTTGTGTATTTCTACCAATTTTAGATATTTGAGAAACCTTGACTCTCATGATTACTCCCTTATTTGTGATAATCATGATATCATCGTTTTCTGGATCAACAAGTTTTAAGTTTACAACATTACCAGTCTTGTCATTTAATACACCAACTTTAACACCCTTTCCGGCTCTTCCTTGTAATGTATATTCGCTTAAATCAGTTCTCTTTCCATATCCGTTTTCAGTAATTGTCAATACTTCGTATCCTTCTTTCACTAGTGTCATATCTACAACTGTTTCGCCTTTATCTAATGATATAGATTTAACACCTTGAGAAGTTCTTCCTGAGCATCTTACATCTTTTTCTGAGAATCTAATACACTTTCCGCCTGTTGATGCCATAAGGATTTGATCCTCTCCTGTTGTTAATGCTGCGCCAATTAGCTCATCATCATCAACTAAAGAAATGGCAATTTTACCATTGTTTTGAATTCTAGCGAACTCTTCTATTGAAGTCTTTTTAATTAAACCTTGCTTTGTAGCTAATACTAAGTAGCCGTTTTTATCTTCAGGTTTTGCAATCTCTTCAATGAATTTTGCTGGCACTGTAACATATGCATTAATTCTTTCTCCTGCATTTGAATCAATACTTAACAAGTTAACAATAGCTCTTCCTTTAGATTGATTTGTTGCTTCAGGAATTTGATATGCTTTAATTCTATATACTTTTCCTTTGTTAGAGAAGAATAACATATCATCATGAGTATGAGAAATAATAACATCTTTAATGAAATCATCTTCTTTTGTCTTATGCGCAGCTTTTCCAACTCCACCCTTGTTTTGTGTTCTATATTCTGAAACTGGCATTCTCTTGATGTATCCTTGATTTGTAATTGTAATTGCTACATCTTCCTTTCTAATAAAGTCTCCATCGTCAAATGAAGAAGAATCAAATGTGATTTCAGAAAAACGTGGAGTTCCATATTTTTCTTTTACTTCAAGTAAATCTGCTTTTACAATTGCACTAACACGTTCTGGCTTAGCTAAGATATCTTCAAAGTCTTCAATTTCAGCATTTAATGCCTTTAGTTCTTCTTCAAGCTTGTCTGTTGCTAAGTGTGTTAAACTTTGTAATCTCATATCCATTATGGCATTTGCTTGTTTTTCACTTAAGCCATGTTTGCTCATAAGATTTTGTATACCAGATTGTCTATCTGAAGAAGCTTTAATAGTTTTAATTACTTCATCAATATTTTTTAAAGCAAGAAGTAAGCCTTCAACTATATGTGCTCTTTCTTGATCTTTCTTTAAATCAAATGCTGTTCTTCTTTCTATAACATTCTTTTGATGTTTAATATATTCTTCTAGTATTTGTTTCAAATTTAAAACTCTTGGAGTTCCATCAACAAGTGCTAACAGAATCATTGATACCGATGTTTGCAATTGAGTTTGCTTGTATAAATGATTTAATACAACTTGAGGAACAGCATCTCTTTTAATGTCTATAACAACACGCATTCCATCTCTATCTGAATGTTCTTTAATATCTGAGATTCCTTCAATTTTCTTATCTCTAACTAATGCAGCAATAGATTCAACCAATTGAGACTTAATAACTTGGTATGGGATTTCGGTTATAACAAGTGAACTCTTACCATTGTCATCCTCTTCAATTTCTACTCTTGATCTTAAAATACAGCTTCCTCTTCCTGTTTTATATGCTTCCTCTATTCCTCTATTTCCAAGAATAAGTGCTTTTGTTGGGAAGTCTGGTGCTGGAATATATTTCATTAATTCTTCTATTTCTATATCTGGATTATCCATAAGAGCAATAGTTCCATCAATAACTTCACTTAAATTGTGAGGTGGAATAGATGTAGCCATACCAACAGCAATACCATCTGAACCATTTACTAACAAGTTTGGAAATCTTGCTGGAAGAACAACTGGCTCTTGTCTTGTGTTATCAAAGTTAGATGTCATATCTACTGTATCTTTGTCGATATCTCTAACCATTTCTGAAGCAATTTTACTCATTCTTGCTTCTGTATAACGATATGCTGCAGCTCCGTCTCCATCAACTGAACCAAAGTTTCCGTGTCCTTCGATAAGAGGACATCTTATTGAGAAGTCTTGTGCAAGTCTAACCATTGCGTCATAAACTGAACTATCTCCATGTGGATGGTATTTACCTAGAACGTCACCGACAACGGAAGCACATTTTCTAAATGGTTTATCTGATGTTAAACCTTGCTCTTCCATATCGAAAAGTATTCTTCTATGTACAGGTTTTAATCCGTCTCTAACATCTGGAATTGCTCTTGATACGTTTACCGCCATAGCATAGGAGATAAACGAGTAATCCATTTCTTTTTCTAAAGCTCTTTCCTTAATGATTGAGCCTTCAAGCATTTCTTTAACACTCTTTTTTGGTTCTTCTATTTTCTTAACCATGTTTACCTCCGCCTATTATATATCCAAATCTTTTACAAGATTTGCATTTTGTTCAATAAATATTCTTCTTAATTCAGGTTCATCTCCCATTAGAACTTTTATCTTTTCAGCAGCTTTTTCTGCATCAGCAATAGTAATTCTAACTAAAGTTCTTCTTTCAGGATCCATTGTTGTTTCCCAAAGTTGTTCTTTATCCATTTCTCCTAAACCTTTATATCTTTGAATCTCACCTTTTCTATCTATGCTGTTTAAATAATCGTCTAAACTCTTATCGTCATAGAAATATTTTTCTTCTCTAGTTCCAACCTTTTTAGTAACTTTGTACAAAGGTGGTTGAGCCGCATATAAATGTCCTTGCTCAATAACCGGTCTCATGAACTTATAAATAAATGTAATTAATAATATTCTAATGTGTGCTCCATCAACGTCCGCATCGGTCATAGAAATTATCTTGTCATATTTTAATTTTTCTACATCACATCTTGAAATATAACGACCTGTATCATCTATTTGATCAATTCCACAACCAAAAGCTGTAATCATATTCTTAATTTCTTCGCTTTCTAATGCCCTTGCCATAGATGCTTTTTCAACATTTAAAATCTTACCTCTTAATGGCATTATAGCTTGGAATCTTCTATCTCTTCCTGTCTTAGCAGTACCACCGGCTGAGTCTCCCTCTACTAAATAGATTTCGCATTCAGTTGGATCATCTGATGTACAATCTGCTAATTTTCCTGGTAATCCAGAAAATTCAAGCACTCCTTTTCTTACTGCTTTTTTAGCTCTTTCAGCTGCTTCTCTTCCCTTCTTTGCATTTAAAGCCTTAGCAATAATACTAGTTCTTATCTCTTTGTTTTCTTCTAGTAATTCACCAAATTTATTTTCAACAGCATCGCCAACAACACCTCTAATTGCAGGTGTTCCAAGCTTTGTCTTTGTTTGTCCTTCAAATTGTGGATTTTCTAGTTTAACAGATACAACCGCTACTAAACCTTCTCTACAGTCTTCACTCTTTAAATCATCAATTTCTTTATCTTTTAAGAATTTTCCTTCAACTGCATATTTTTTAATTGTTTTAAATAATGCATATTTAAATCCTTCTAAATGGTGTCCACCTTCGATTGTTCTAATATTATTAGCGAATGTTAATATTTGTTCAGAATAACCAGCATTATATTGCAGAGCGATTTCTAGCTCGTATTTTTTTATAATGTCATGATCTTTGAAAGTTCCACTGTCGGTGAAATATAAAGGCTCTCTTGGGGCTAATCTTGGCCTAAAATCATCTTCCTTTCTTTCACCTTTAGCAACTTCTTCTCTTTCTTTATCTTCAAGTTCTTTTTCTTTTTTATTAATTAAATCAATATATTCAACAATACCACCATTATATTGGAATGTTTCTTCTTGTTGTTTTAAATCTCTTTTATCAATATAGTGGAACTTTAATCCCTTGTTTAAAAATGCCAATTCTTGAATTCTTTGTCTTAGTGTGTTGTAATCAAATTCTAAAACTTCAAAAATCTCAGGATCTGGATAGAAGATAATTGTTGTTCCTCTTCTATTTGTCTTTCCTATTCTAGTTAAATGGTTTTCAGGTATACCTCTAACAAATGACATTCTCCATAACTCGCCATTTTGAGCAACCTCAGCTATTAATTTAGAAGATAGAGCATTAACACACGATACACCAACACCATGTAATCCTCCAGAGATTTCATAACCTCCATTGCCAAATTTTCCACCAGCGTGAAGTTTTGTTAATACTACTTCAACAGCGGAAACTCCCTCTTCTTCTTTAATTCCAACTGGAATTCCACGTCCATTATCTGTTACTCTACAACCACCATCGTTTTGTAACTCAATTTCAATTTCTGTACAGAAACCTGCCATTGCTTCATCAACACAGTTATCAATTACTTCATATACACAATGATGAAGACCTCTTTCGTCTGTTGATCCAATGTACATACCTGGACGAACTCTAACGGGTTCTAGACCATGTAAAACCCTAATCTGTTCTGCGCCATAATTGCTATTCTCTGGCATTTATTATCCTCCTTCGCGCGCATATACGCACGCGCACAATAATTTCATGAGTATATTATATCATAATATAATATAAAGCTCAAGAACAAATCTTTGAGTTATTAAACCTCGTAAATGGAAAAAGTAAACGCAGTAGTTAAACGCAGTTTTTTAATTTTGGAAAAAGTAAACGCAGTTTCTATAATTTAAGTACAATTGTTGATTCAATTGAATTAAAGTATGGAGGACAAAATATATGTCAAAAAAGTT
>JALFUR010000015.1 GCA_022784465.1 Christensenella sp.
TTTTTAAATTCACCACATCTATCTTTAAATAATTGTTCAATTCTCTTTGCTAACTCCATTCCTTTTGGATTAGTATGATCACAACCAATAAGAATTTGAAGCGTTTCCGCAAGACCCAATTGACCAACCGCAAGTGTTCCATGTTTTAAAGCACTTCTAATTCCTTCTTCTGGAACATATCCAAACATTGTATTATTTTCATACATAAAACAAGCTGATTTTGGAGATTGTGAACAAATCCATTCAAATCTTTCAATTAACATATCTTTAGCTTCATGAATTTTTTGATCAAGAATTTCAATAAACCTATCAACTGTTTGTCCTTCTAAATCTTCACTAAATGGCTCAGAGTTTTTTAATACATACTCTTTTGCTTCCATAGCAAGAGTAGGCATAATAATTGTAACAGGACAAATATTTCCACGACCATCTTTCATTTGCGGGTTCTGGCCTGGAACCGCATTTATGTCTAGACCATTTGCCGTTCTACACGTGTTTTTCCAATGTTGCCATTGGCACTGACTATATCTTCATTTCACTTTTTTGTGAAGTTGTCTTCCGCTTCGGTTGAAGGTGCTTCGTTTCCTAAAACACCGCTAGCGCCTATCTCTAGCCCTACTCCCATACATTCATCAGGGATAGTCGATACACTTTATTCATCATAATATTCAAAAATCCAAGTTTTCTTAAATGGAGATTTTATTTTTCCATTTAATCTATCTGATATAGAAGTTTTACCATTTTGTATTCCACAAGCTTTTGCACAACTAATTATAGTATCAAATATATCTACTTCGTTAGTAATTATATTTATTCTTTTAATTTTACGAGCCATAGGATTTTTTGCTCCAATTTTAGTCTGTCGAATTTTTTCTTTAATAACTTCCATTTCTTCTTCAGTTTTAGATTGATAAGTATTTCCTCCGCACTTAGATATAGCATCAGTTTCATTATATCCTTCTTTAACTGAATTATAATATTGTATCCAATATCTTTCTTTTTCATTTAATTCATTTTGATTTTGAGCTGTATCAATAATTTCAATTTGAAAATTTTCTTTTCCATATTTTCTAATTGCTCTAGCAAAATGAGTATCTATAATATTATTTAAAGCATCATTTATATGACGATTAAATCTATCTTTAACAGGTCTTATAGTTTGACCTATATAAACTTTATTATTTTGAATATTTGTAATTTTATATATCCACATATTACCTCCATGTGAATATTATAATGAATCTTAGCACGGTCTCATCCAGCGCAATATCTAGTATTGTTGGACCTAACCGTTAGCCTCTATAAGAGACACCTGCGGGCGCAGTTCAAAAGATTTTAAATGAGCTGTAGTTTTCACCTACCCATCGTTGAGAAATATGTGCGAGGATCATTACGGTCATATCCTATATTACCAGTCCAATCTACATTGGCGTAATTTGGATATAATCGTTGAGCCGTTGATCTTAAAGCTAATTGATATAAATCATAATTAGGTTCTCCCTCTTTACGATTAACTCCATCCATCATTTGGAAAATACCGCAAGGGAAAATACTTGTTTTATGTAATTTACCAAGTCCTTCGATAGAAACTTCAAGTAAGGCTTTAATAACCATGCGGCCTTCGTCTTCTGTGCAAGTTCCATAGTTGATTGAAGTGAAAGGTCATTTTGTTATCGTAAGGGCTTTTTATCCCCTACTTCTTATAGTTTCCTATAAGTTCAGCGTACATTTTCACCTTCGCCATTATGCGTTAAGGGCGGACACTCTTGGGTGGATTATATTTATTCACCACCTACGCGTTACGGTTCTTCTTAGCCTTTCGCTATCTAAGAAGTTACCTCGGTATTACCTTATTTTTAATTTTTATACCAGATTGTTTCATATTCTTTTTTAAATTGTTCTACAAGAATATTATTATAATGTTTTAAGAAATCATTAAATATATCTTTTTTACGATTTAAAAAAATAGTAGCATTTATATATATCCAATATCCAAATTTAGCAATATTATGAATACTTTGAATTTTTAATTCACTTAAATTTCTATCTTTATAATCATAGACTGCTGCTTTAATTCCAAGATTTTCTAAAATACAATTAGAAATATCTTCCATAAGTTGATGTGTTCCGCAAAAGCTAATAGAATGTAAAAATCTATCATGTCCATCGTTGTTAGGATTTGGTTTTGCCATAATACTTCCATCTCCATCAAATATTCCTCTAATGAGATGTGGCATCATTTCTTTAGAAATTTGCGGCAAATAGGTACTATAGCTTTTGCGTGGAATTACACCGTATTTAGCAAGGTCTTCTGCCATTATATTGCTACGAACAGCTATTTGTCCACATCCTCTACCATCATATCCTATTGAAGTATTTGCTTGTAAAACTTCTTTAAATTTCTCAAGCATATATTCATCTTTTAAATCTAATGTAATAGAGATAGATGCTTGTCTTCCTGTGCCATCTTTAAAAACATTTCCATCTGAAATAAGTAAACCTAAAAAATATGCACTAGCTTCATTGTTTATTTCTTTGAAAAAATGTTCTTTCATATTAGGATTATTTAATTTTGCTTTTGTATACTTTGGAACATCTTTTAATATTTTAGTTATTGTTGGATGACTTAATTCATATTTATCTTCAACCTGCTTCATTGTCATAGGTTGAGATAGGTAATATTTAATAATTTCTTGTTTTAATTCTTCTGTTATAATTTTTCTTGGCATAATATAGGTTCTCCTTCCTTTTACAAACCTCCAATTATATTTTATATAAAATATTATAACATAATTTTTAACATTTGTAAAATATTTTTTTCTATTATTATACCAAAATTAAAAACTTAGGATTCACCGATTTTGCCCGGATTCTTTCTAAAGATTTCTCTTTAGCCAGCCACCTTAGTTTAGCTGATTTCCACTTCTTGATTGTAATGTATTGAGATTGTGATATAATCCTTCAACTGCTTGATGAACTTCTTTTTCAGTCATTTTATGAGCATATTCAAATGCTTTAGGCATTCTCCAAAATACATTATCTCTAATAGGTTTT
>JALFUR010000004.1 GCA_022784465.1 Christensenella sp.
TCTGCGACAGTCAACTTACCGATAATATCTAATGCGTCTTTGATAGTAGGCATATCCAATTACCTCCTTCGGTGGTACTGTTTCTTACTATTATTATACGCTATTTCTCGTCAAAAATCAACCATTTGTTGTGACAGAGCCATTATATTCTAGGAAGCATTCATCATTGCTATGGCTCTGTTTTTCCAGGTGCAAAAAACATAGAGGAATCAAAAGCGATTGATGAATACTATAATCTTATGTTAAAATCAATTCAGACCTGCGAGTTCCAGGCGATGGCACATATAGATTTTCCCAGACGTTATTTTGATAATTGGAACGTCAGTGATACTATCATGGATGAAATATTAAATGCTATGATTAAAAAAGACATTATTCTTGAAGTTAATACGTCTTCCATCATGAATGCTTCTGACGAACCGCTGCCTCGATACAGTATCATTGATCGATATGTTCAGCTTGGAGGACGTAGGGTTGTATTAGGATCCGATGCGCATATTAGTGTTAAACTTGGAAATGCATTTAGTAGTGTTGTTAGAAAACTACCGAATACTTGCGTTATAGGGTATTTTAAGAACAGGGTGTTTTATGAACTGTAATATAATAAAATGATAAGGGGGATTAAAAATGAAAGAATTGGTAAGTGTTATTATCCCTTTTTATAATGAAGAACAGTATATAGGAGATTGCCTAATATCGCTTATAAAGCAGACATATAAGAACATTGAGATTATTTGCGTTGATGATGGTTCAACCGACAATGGGGCAATGATAGTCAAAGCAATACAACAGTCTGATAGCCGTATTTCTTTAATTCAACAAGAAAATATGAATGCAGGAACAGCGAGAAATGTAGGTTTTTCTAAAGCAAAGGGTGAGTATGTCCTTTTCTTAGATTCTGATGATTTCTTTTCTCCATCAATGGTCGAGCGTATGTTAAACAAAGCATTAAGTACAAACTCTGATATTGTATTTTGCACAGGATATGGTTTGAATGTGATAACTAAAGAAACATATATGATGCCTCCTGTTGGTAAAGACAATGCCTCGTTTCCAAATAAAGAAGTATTTTCTTCCGCCGACACAACTGACGGTATATTTCAGTTATCTGTTACATGGGCTTGGGATAAGATGTATAGAACTGATTTTATACGTAAAAATGATATTTTCTTTCAAGGGACAAAAGTGTGTAATGATCTGGTTTTTGTTTGCTTATCATACTTGTTCAGCGAAAGAATCACATCCGTGAATCAGCATTTTATATGTCATAGAACAAATATAGCTTCATCTTTGTATTCTGCTGGTGAACGCAACTGGAAGTGTTTGTTTGAAGCACTTTCAGAGTTAGAAAACAGATTGATCTGCGAGGATTTATATAATAAACATAGAATTAGTTTTCTCAATCTGGTTGTCGAAAATATAGTTTATTATCTGCTTATGAGATTTACAGATGGCAATTGTTTCAACTCGTTTTACACATATTACAAAAATAATGTAAGTGATCATTACAATTTCATGCAGTACCCTAAAGAGATTTACAGAGATGACTTTGCTTAATCTACGGATACAAATGCTATAACCAATTAAATAATGGTTCAAAAAGCGTAAGGGATGAAGCCGGAATCGATCCGGGAAGAGCTTGCGATTTGCGAGAAATATGTGATTGGAAATTGGAGTTGATGGCAAGACATATTTTTTCAGGACTATGGGGAAACAGAAAAGATATTTTATATGAGGTTTCTTCTCTTTATCAAGTCGGGGTCCACGAGGGACGCAGACAGACTGATGCTCTAAAAGATAGGTTAAATCAAGACATTGCTAAATTGGACGAGAAAATGAAACGTTTGACTCGAATGCGATTGGAAGATGAAATTTCCAAAGAAGAATTTTTGGAATATAAATCTGAAATAGAAAAAGAAAGAGAAAAAGTTGTACAACAGAGACTCGCATTTGAAGCAGGCGTAGAAACGAGAACGGACAGCGATAGCGTAGAGGGGAAAATACAGAATTTCCTTTTGCAAAAAATGGATTTTACGGAGCATTATGTGGATAGAGATATAATCTCGCAATTTGTTGATACCGTTATTCCGCGAAGCGAAACTTGTTATGAGTGGTATATGGATTTCGATTTGATTGAGAAACCGAACGAAAAGAAAAAAATGGTTTGGTCATTTAAGATAGACTATAACGAGGCGAAAACATATCGTAAAGAGAGAGAAGGAATGTTAAGACCCAATCAGTGGGAAGACCTCATTGTCAGAGTATACATTTGAGGGATTTGAAAAATTCATAAGGGGAGAAAAATAACTACTCAAGACAAGTTATTTACTTGCGTAGTATAAATACGAAAACAAGCTGCGACGTCGTCGTAGAATACAGATATTGCACATAGTCAAGCGATATAATACAGCACTCAAACGGGCGATAAATCGCTCGCTCGAAAGTTGGTACAGCACAAGCTAATATCCGTAATCCTAGGGGCTAGAATTAACCCTTAAAAGCGGTAAAAATTAATCAAAAACAACCTTTTAGTAGTCATTCTTTTCGGAGAGTGACTACTTTTTTTCTATTAAAATTCTCTTGCCAAGTTTTCGAGAAAGCAATATCGGATTTTATTCCTTTTTTCAAGAAATCAATATCGGATTTTATTCCTTTTTTCGATGTAATGATATCCGATTTTATTCCTTTTCTGTTGACTAATACAAAAAAACAAAGTATAATATCGATAATAAAACTTCATTTCGGAGAAACGTTATGTTAAAAAGAAAAGCATATCAGAAACTTGTTGAATGGAAAAATACCCATCAGAATAACTGCTTGATGGTGAAAGGGGCAAGGCAGGTCGGGAAAACTTATCTTATCCGCGAGTTCGGGAAAAAAGAGTATAAAAGTTTTGTAGAAATCAATTTTATCAAAAATCAGGAATTAAAACAGATTTTTGCGGGAACGTTGGACGCCGAATCCGTTTATAAAAGAATGACGGCAATGATAAACGGCGTAAATCTCGTCAAAGGCGATACGCTGATATTTTTAGACGAAATTCAGGCATGCGGAAGAGCGCGCACCGCCTTGAAATTTCTTGCGGAGGACGGGAGATTCGACGTTATTACTTCCGGAAGCCTTTTAGGATTGACATACGGGGAAGACGCCGACGAAAATACGGAAGAACCCGAATCCGTTCCTACCGGATACGAAACGTTTCTTACGATGTATTCGCTTGATTTTGAGGAGTTTCTTTGGGCGGAAGGGTATGAAAGCGGAATTTCTTATCTAAAAGAACTTTTTGATAAAAAAGAAAAAGTACCTTTCGCTCTAAATGAAAAATACGAAACGTTGTTCCGTGAGTATATGGTGGTGGGCGGTATGCCCGAAGTCGTTGCAGATTATGCCGATAATCACGACTTTACAAGGGTTGCCGCTTTGCAGGAAAAAATTCTCGAAAACTATCGTTTCGATATTTCAAAACACGCAAAGGGCGCAGAAAAAATAAAGGTGCGCAAGTGTTATGATGCTATTCCGAAGCAACTCGCAAAGGAGATTACGAAATTTCAGTATTCCACCGTGGAAAAAGGGCAGACAAGCAAAAAGTACGGCGGAAGCGTGCAATGGTTGAAAGACTCGAATATCGTTAATACGTGTTACAATATTCACGAGTCGTATTTGCCGTTGATGGCGAATGCAGATGAAGATCAGTTCAAATTGTATATCAACGATACGGGCTTGCTGTGCGCTATTTATGGTTTTGAAACCAAAAGAGCGATTCTTGAAAACACAATAAAAGGAAATGCCAAAGGCGGTATTTACGAAAATATTATTGCCGAAACGTTGGTGAAAAACGGTTATGCGCTTTATTATTACAAGCCCGACGATTCCAATGAACTGGAATTTCTGATAGAAAAAAACGGGGAAGTGGTCCCAGTGGAAGTGAAAGCGGGAAATACCGCAACAAAATCGTTGAACAGATTTATAGAAGCATATAAACCGTCGGTGGCATATAAAATCATTGATGGAAACGTCGGCACGAGCGACGTAAAACTCACTATTCCGCATTATATGGCGATGTTTTTATAAAAATGGTTATATTTCACTCAATCGTGATTTGCTAAAAATTCAGAAAAAATATTGAAAAACGGCATAAAAAATTATTGCGTACACTTGGGCAATAATATACATCAAAAAAAAGCGTGACGATATGCTCCGCCAAAATAAATGCGACGAAATTAAGGTAAAGTTTGTGCAAAACACACTGTAAAAAATGTTATAAAGATAACAAAAGTGCTTGTACTTTTTGTGGTTATAGGCTATACTATTACTGAGGTAAATTTATGATCAGATTAGCTTTACAACAGCTTTTAATTTGGAAAGAAAAAAAGAAAAGAAAACCTTTGATTATTGAAGGTGCAAGACAGGTTGGCAAAACTTGGCTTATGAAAGAGTTTGGGAAACAAGCATATCAAAATACTGTTTATATCAACTTTGATTCCAATCCTCGAATGAAAAATCTATTTGCTTCCGACTTGGATGTAAAAAGAATCGTTATGGGGTTAGAATTGTATGTGGGGCATAAAATCGATCCTGCGAATACTCTTTTGATTTTTGATGAAGTGCAAGAAGTTCCAAGAGCTCTTTCAAGCCTTAAATATTTTTACGAAAACGCTCCGGAATATCATATCGTTTGTGCGGGGTCGCTTCTTGGCATTGCCTTGCACAATGGTACTTCATTTCCCGTTGGTAAGGTTGAGTTTTTAAAACTTTATCCATTATCGTTTAGAGAATTTTTAATGGCGACGGAAAAAGAGCAATATGCCGAGTTATTAGTAAAAAATGATGTGGCTATGATTACGGCTTTCAAAGATATTTATGTTGAGGCTTTAAAACAATATTGCTATATCGGTGGTATGCCGGAAGTTGTGCAGAATTTTTCGGATAATCAAGATTTTAACGAAGTCAGAAATATCCAAGAACGTATTTTAGAAGCATACGAGCAGGACTTTTCCAAGCATGCACCCAATGAAGTCGTTCCAAAAATCAGAATGATTTGGAATAGCATTCCTTCGCAACTCGCAAAAGAAAATAGAAAGTTCGTTTATGGTTTGGTTCGTGAAGGGGCGAGGGCAAAGGATTATGAAACTGCAATCATGTGGCTTTCCGATTGCGGACTTATCTATAAAGTCGGTAGGGTAAATCAAGCAGGAATCCCTCTAAAAGCCTATGAAGACTTAAAAGCGTTTAAACTTTTTGTGTTGGACGTCGGATTGCTTTCTTGTATGGTTGGATTAAGTCAAAAGACTTTACTGGACGGCAATCGTGCCTTCGTTGAATTTAAGGGTGCATTGACGGAACAATATGTTTTGCAACAATTAAAAACGAGGTTGGACTTGAATCTATATTATTATACGAATGATAGGGGTTTGTGCGAAATTGATTTTATCGTCGATAATGGAGAGCAAATTATTCCTTTGGAAGTAAAGGCGGAAGTAAATTTGCAGGCGAAGAGTTTGAAAACGTATTGTGAGAAGTATAAACCCGAAATTGCGGTTAGAACTTCAATGTGCGATTACAAACAGGAAGATTGGCTTTTGAATTTGCCATTGTATATGATTGAACTTATTTAATTTCTTTTCGTTCTTATACGCCCACCTCCGCCTAAAAGTACAGGCGAAAACGGAAATAGATAAGAAGGCAACGTGTATAGAAAAAGGCTACGGCGGGTAGCCGTGTCCGAGAGGTTATTTGTTAAGCAGGAATTTGATAATGTTGTAATGCTTAATCCCGTTACGCGAAAAATCGAGGAGATCACTTGAAATAACGTACTTCGGATAGTTGTCTTTGATTCTTTCGAGATTTCCGAACTAGCGTTCGACCGTTTCGGGGGAAGAGAGAATATTTCTAACGATAGGAAAAAGATATTAAGGTGAAATAAAATGTATATAAACAAAACCATGAGACTTTTGTGGTATGTTTTATGTGTTAGAGCTTTGTATATAAAATCGGTGAAATCGTTTGATTTTATCGATTTTTTATTTTAAGAGGAAATAAAGTCAAAACTGTCAAATGTAGTTAATCCTTAAAAAAGGAATCCTGGTTATATGTTGCGTTTTATTATTATAATGTTTTATAATATTAAAGATTAATAAATAATCGAGGAGAACGAATGAAGGATCATATAGTTGTAATCGGAGCAGGAAAGTTTGGATCTTATCTAGCAACGTCTATATCAACATTAGGTTCGGATGTTGTATTAATAGATAAAAATCCGGAGGCATTTTCAACAATAGCTGATTCGTTTGTTGGAATTGAATTGGTTGGTGATGCATCTGACCTTTCTGTTTTAGAAGAAGCACAAGTTTCAAAAGCTTCTCAAGTTGTAATTGTTACTAAAAATGATAATACAAATATATTTTTAGCAAATATATGTAGTACAATATTTAAAGTTCCAAAAATATTTTTAATGCAAAATAGTAATGATAAAGCAGGCTTGTTAGCTGGATATAATTTTAATGTTATATATCCATTTAATTTGTCTGTTAAAGAATACTTTAATTTGTCGGGGGATTTAGAATAATGAAAGTTTTAATTACTGGTGGACAAAACGAAGCAGATTTTATCATTAAGATGTTTAAAGAAGCAAAGCATCAATTGATCGTAGTTAATAGCGATCAAAAATATTGTCAATATTTAAGCAAGGAAAACCATATTAAAGTATATATTGGAGATCCTACTCAAATAAGTGTTTTACATGATGCCGGAGCTATGGATTGCGATTTAGCTATTGCATTATGTCCAAATGATGAGGACAATTTTGTAATATGTCAAATTTCTAAGAAAATATTTGGAATAGAAAAAGTTGTATGCACAGTATCTAATCCTAATAACGTTGATGTATTTCATAAATTAGGAGTAAACAGTGTTGTATCTTCAACATATTTATTATTACAAACAATAAAAGTTGAATCTTCGTTTGAAAATGTTGTAAAGGCTCTTTCTTTTGAACAAGATAAGATTGCAATGCTTGAGATTGTGTTAAATAAGAAGAATTTGGCAATAATTGGAAAAACCCTTGCGCAATTAGAAAACACAAGATTATATAATATTTCATGTATATATAGAAATGCACAAGTTGTAATACCTTCCGGAAATACAGAAATAAAATTCGGAGACAAGCTATTTGTTATTACAACCAATGCAGATAAGGATGAAGTTATAAAATATATTCAGAAGACTTCAAAGAGAGCTTTTAATGACTAAAAAACAGATAGATACAGAATTAATAAGTACTGATAATTTTGGAATCCATAAAGTTAATGTTGGTATTTATGGAGTTAGATTAATTATTGGTTATTTAGGGATATTTATTGCATTCATTGGAATGGCAATGATTCTGCCTTGTTTTGTAGCAATTTTTTATCCAGAAGAAAAAATATATTTAAAGGATTTCTTGATTCCTGCTGGTGGAAGTATTATTGTTGGTTTGCTTATGTATTTATTTATTATACGTGGCAAAAAGGAAAAGCTTAGAAAAGGGGAAGATCAAGTTCTTTTAGTTTCAATTTGGGTAATAAGCATTTTAATTAGTTCAATTCCATTTATGACTTCAATGAATATGAACTTTACTCAAGCATTCTTTGAATCTACAAGTGGTTTGACAACAACAGGATTAACCGTTATAAATCCAGACACGACTCCAAAAATGGTTTTAATGTATAGAAGTGTTTTGCAATTTTTAGGTGGCGTTGGATTAATATTAATAATAACAGCAACAATTTCAGATAAATATGGATTAAAATTGTATTCGTCAGAAGGCCATAATGATAAATTATTGCCAAATATGGCTAAATCTGCAAGACTAATTTTGACAATATACGTGACCTATATTCTTGCTGGAACAGTTTTGTATTCTCTTTTTGGAATGCCTATATTTGACGCAATTAATCATTCTATATCAGCTATTGCTACTGGAGGATTCTCTGTACGTAATGCATCAATAGGATATTATGAATATTTAGGACCAGTTAGATATATGGGCATTCAAATTGTTACAATGATTTTAATGATATTAGGTGCTACTAACTTCTTAATTCACGCTAATTTGCTTAGAGGTAAGTTTAAGAACGTATTTAAAAACAGTGAAACTACTTATACTATTTTTACTATTTTATTATTTGCTCCTATATTCTCTATCTCCCTATATCTAAGCAGTGGTTACGATTTGCAAGAAGCAATTAAAATTGGTGTCTTCCAAATGGTTTCTGCATATTCTACAACAGGGTATCAAATCATTCCATCCATAGCTGCAATGCCAACTCTTCTCATAGGAATAACGGTAGTCTTAATGGCCGTTGGAGGAGCCACAGGTTCTACATCTGGTGGTATAAAACAATATAGAATGGTGTCCTTTTTCAAAGGTATTTATTGGGAATTTAAAGATAGGCTAGGAAAGGGAAGATATGCCGATACGCATTTTATGACATATGCGGGCAAATATGTAGAACTTACAGATAAAAATAGAAAAGAAAATAATGATTTTATTTTAATATTAATCTTAATAGCTGTTGTCGCATCTTTAATTATTACGGCTTGTGGTTATACTTTTGGTGACGCAATATTTGAAGTCTTCTCAGCATTTACATCTACAGGGCTATCTGTAGGCATAACAAGTCCTCAAGCTAATCCTATTGTTTTGTGGACGTTAAGCCTTATTATGTTCCTTGGAAGATTGGAAATATATGCTGTATTTATTTCAGTATTTAATGCTGTAGGACTTGTTCGTACAGATTTAAAAACATTCTTTAAATCAAGAAAATTAAAAGGCAAAATAATTAAGATATAATAATTAAGTTTGTGATTTTAAGGGCTTATTAGAGGATTTAATCTAATAGCCCTTTTTTAAAAAAATACATTCTTAATCTAAAAGATAAAGAGTGCACTATAAAATTTATTTACATTTCATGACCACATTGAACCATTATATGTATACGTTGTATTTTGTGCTGGTGTAATAGTGGTTTCATCGCTATTTACAAGAAGAAGATTAGCTTCTGTTTGTGTAGCTTCTACATCTACTGAAGGAAGAATCAATCCCTTTTTGCCTGTACACATTTTTGTTGAAATGCCATGCGTAAAGGAGTTTGCTATAATTTGCGCTCCAGATTGAGTGCTACTAATACATCCGCCAATACTTACTGAATTAATTGTAATTGTACCATTATTAATTAATTGAGCAGGTCCATATGTCGTTGGATACCAGAAAGGTCCTGAAAAACCGGTAAAGGCTGTAGATCTAATCATTAAATTAGCATTTACAACAACTTCTGCTCCAGGATTTACAGTAAATGAACTTCCTGTCATTATTTGCATTGGATTTGCTATTGTGAATATTCCAGATTCAATAGTTATATTCCACAAATATGAAATAGGGCACAATACATTCTTTGTATCAACCGTAACAGGAGTAAAAGCTGTAATGTTAACTTTCATAGATAAAGAGCCTAAAGAAATATCACCGTTAAATTTAAAGTATGATATTGTTACTGCGTTTACTGATTTAGATTGAGGAACTACATGTAAATCAATTGTTCCACTATTTAAATTAAATATAGCACCTGAAGAAGCAATAAACTTGGCTGTTGTAGAGTGGAATGATCTGTTTGCATATAATACACAATAAATATTAACAGTTGAGCCATAATTTATAGTTTGATAAGTTTGATTGTTTGGCATTTCAAATTGTTCAAAAGGTGCAGCATTTACATGATTATATATAGCGTATGTATTTGTTCCGCCCTTAAAGTCTCTTACTGCAAATGGGTAATATACATTAGAACCATTTTCGTATATTGTTTTTCCTTCTCCTTTAATATAACCACGGCATTCAATAAGGCCTCCAGATTTAACAATTATTGATGAAGTAGACTCTATGTCAATTTGAGTATAATTTTCGCTTGTATGGCCATTTAGGCAGGCAGAAGGAGAAGTTGTAATTCCACCAAGTTGTAATGTTCCATAAACATTTAGAGTAGTTCCCGCTCTTAAAGTTAAACGTTTCTTTAAATATGTAGATTCATAATAATCGGCAAAATCGGAACGAGTTGTTGAAGCATATCCGTCAAGTAATGTGTTTGCATCATCATGATATAAAGATAGTGTGCTGCCGGATTTTAAATCATAGGTTCCAGCAGACATGAACGAATTTCCAAGAACAGTAATACTTCCGCCAATAGATAGAGCATCTTCTATTGTGTAATATGTGCTTCCAATTAATGCAGCTTTTACGCTAAATGATAAATTTAATATACATTCTAAATAGTTGGCTGTTTCTAAAACAGACAATTTTAGAGCATATATTCCACCATCTTTCATAATGCTTTCAAATATTTCGTAGTCAACAGTTGAATTGTCTGTGTTGTTTGTTGAAGCATTAATTATAGAAATATAATCAATTTCTGATCCTGTATAATTTGTTTCTAAAGATGTATATGAAATTGTTGTTGTTGCTTTAGCTATTTGCATTGGAACAGAAACAATAACATCGTTATAGTTGATTGGATTTGGATTGTATATAGCATTATATGTAGAAATAGCACATACAGGTTTAGTATTTGGGTTTTCCCATGTAAAGAACTCAGGAAGTAAACTTTCATACGTAGACAATGTTGCAGTAGGGCTATAAACAATTCCGTTTATTGCTGAGCATGTAACATTTGTAGGTGTATATTTATTTACAATCAAATATTTTGTTCCGTTTGTTGTAAACTTGTAATTATCTGAAACGGCATTTGAAACATCAACATAATATGCATATCCTGTTGAAGAAGCGTTGTCATTTTGTTTGTATGTAGATACAATTGTAACACCGCTAAATGCAGAAGAATCATCTCCGTTAACATATCCTAAAACTGTATAAGTATATGTTGGTTCTTTATCAAGATAAGTAATAGGGGATACTTCATTAATATTAAATGTTAGTAATACTTTATTAACAACGCATGATACTTCAGAATAAATAATATTGTAATTATCTGCGCTTAATCCAGAGAAAGCAATGTTATAAGTACCAGCTTTTTTAACATCTAAATATTCGCAATAATAACTAAATGATCCATTTAGAATTGATTTGTCATCATCATAAGCAAAACCATCGTATTTGCTTATTGTATATGTAGGCAACTCATCACCATAATTAATTGATGTCGTAGGAACATTAATTGAAATAGTTAAATCAGCCTTTACTACAGTTAATATTGCAGGTGTAATTGTTAAATCGTAATTTGAATTTTCAAATACTGGAGTAATTGTATAAGTTCCAACATTTGAATAATTGCAAGTATATGTAACAACTTCGTTTTCTAATAGATTAGTGATATCTGCATCAAAAACAGCAGTTTGGCCATAAGAAATGCTTATATCCTTAGCTTTAATAGAAGCAATTCTTTTTTCTACAGTAAGATAAGCATCATTAATTTTTAATTCATAATTTGAGTTTGTTGTAATAGCTATATATTTATAAGAGCCAACAGTCAATAAAGATGAATAATTTTCAACACTAATTGAAATGTGTGATGTATCGTTGTTGTATAGATTTGTAGCAACATATTTTGGTTGAGAATAGTTATCTCCATAAACCATAGAATTGTTAGATACTTGAATATCTATAGTTCTCTTTTCAACAGTGATTGAGGCATTTACTTTTGTAATATTGTAATTGTTTAAACTATTTGTGCTAATTGTTATAGGGTATATTCCTATAGATTTACCTTGAGTGTAATCACAATTGATGCTAACTTCAAGTTGTGATTCTTCTCCAGAGATAAATGAACCATTAGTAATAGAATATGAAAGAGGTTCATTTTCATCTCCATATGATATAGATTGATCAAAAGCGCTTATAGTTATGTCTATTTTGCTAATAATAACTTTAAATGAAGCTTCTGTTGGAGTTTTATTATCTGCAGTAACAATATATGATACTGTATATTCTCCGGCATCTTTAAATTCTGGCATAACATTTGAGAAAGTCTCACCGTCAGTAGAGTATTTAATCTCAAGATTTGTAAGACCAGTTTCATTAATTATAATTTCTCCTGTATGCAATAAAGCATCGTATTTACAAGATACTCCTGTTGCTGTTAAATCTATATATAAATTATCTATAATAACATGTATGTTGTAAGAAATATTGTAGCTGTTTGTTACATCGTTTCCATTTTCATTTAATACTTTAATGTTATCAAAATTGAATAAATCATTTGAAGCATATTCTCCATTTAAAATTAACTCAGAAGTAATAGTTCCGTTAATTGTATCTTCAGAGAACATATTACTTACAATATGAGAAGAGAAAGTCTTTGTGAATGCAACTCCATTTTGAGCTTTTGTTTCATCAACAGTAATTGTAATATTTCTTTTTCCTACTGTTAATATACCTTGAGTAATAGACACGTTGTAATTTTCATTTGAAGAGTTAGCAGTAATGCTATATGAACCAACTATATCTCCTTGAGAATATGAGCATATATATGTAATTCCCAAATTATCTTTATTTACAATAGAACCTTGTATTAATTTATACGTGCAGTCTACTAAGTTAATAGAATTGCCATATATAACATCTCTATCATTTATAGAAATAGAAATTGATCTAGGAATAATAGATAGATTTCCATTTGTAATTGAAATATTATAGTTTTCTGAAATATCTTCTTCGCCACTTAATATTGTTGCTGAAGCTGAAATAGGGAATAAAGAACCTGCTTTGCTATATAGAGTATATGAGCAAGAATAAGTAGCAGATATTATATCTTCGCCATATAAAGAACCAGACTTGATATCGTATTGGCAAATATTTGTATCAAAATCGTTACCATATTCAATTGATTTGTCCGTAACAAGAAGGGAAATAGGACGTTTTGTAACAGTTATATCTCCTCCAGTTACGTTTTTAATTGTATAGTTTGCAGATTTAGATGTTGCATTTAATTTTCTTTGTGAATGGATATTATCACCTAAAACATAATCAGATGAAATTTGAACAATGTCATCTTTGTTATCGTTGATATATATATTGTCTATGGCAAAAGATGTATCTTTAAGCTTTTCTCCATAAACAACACTAGCACTATTAATAGAAACATTAATAGCTCTAGATGTTACATTTAAAGATGCGATATTGCTTGTAATGTTAAAGTTCGGATATTTTGATTCGTCAATATCTAACGAAACATCATATGAACCTACATTGCTTCCTTGTTCGTATTGACATGAATAGCTATAATTAAATTTTGTTCCAAAATTTTTTCCTAAAATTTGGCAAGAATATTCTTCAAAGGGGTTTCCATAAACAACTTCTTTATCATCTAATATAAACTGAATGTTAGCTTTATTTATTATTAAATCAAAAGATCCAGTAACAGTATTGTAGTTTTCCTTGTGAATTCTATAGAAAATTTCATATTTTCCAGCGTTAATTTTTTCAATTTTATCTTTAGTGAAGTTTTCGTTATCCAAAGAATATTCTACAGTGCTTCCAGGAGTTAAAGATGTAACTATTTCTCCGTATGCTGTGTTATTGTAATTGTATGTATATGATTCCTCAGGAATTGTATATTCTATATCGGCAGGATTAATTGTTGCGGTAATAGAATATGTTACATCAAAGCAATCGTTCATAGATGTTGAATCAATTATTTCATTATTTGCATTAAAAGAATCAATTTTTGCATTAAAAGAAACAATTAAATTATTATTGCTTGTTGAATAAGTTCCAACATTTGCAGAATTAGATTCATATTCACATTCTATACTTGTTCCGTTTTCAAGAGAAGAAACATATTTAGAACCAAGTGTAGTTGAATCGTAAACTTTTGATAATGTGTCTGAAATAGTAATAGATTTTTTATTAACATCAAAAGATTTTGTGATATAAGTAAAAGTGTAATAATCTGACATTAAACCAGATATTTCAATATCGTATTTTCCAGGTTTTGCAATATTTGAGTAATTTGTATTATATGCAATTGTTCCATCCAAAGAATCATAATTATCTTCTAATTTGTATCCTTCTATTAAAACAGTATGCGATTCAGGAAGGCTATCTCCGAATGAAAGGTTTATTGTGTCACTTATAGAGATTGTTAAATTAGCTTTTTCAACATTTACAGTGATAAAGCAAGTATTAGTCTTTGTTTCTTCTTGGTATTTAGCTGTTGTTGTTAAGAAATATGTTATTTGTCCAACATATTTAGGTGTTGAGATAAAACTTAAATTATTATCAAAATTTGTTTCATTTAAAGAATCAATATCAAATCTTGATGTCCAGCTATATGTATAGTCAATATCATCGTATACATAATTGTTTGTTGCACTGATATAAATAGAATCACCATAAGTATATAAATCTTTATCAGAAGTTATTGTAGGATTAATAGGTGTGTCTAAAGTGAAGACAGGGGAGAATGTGACGTTTTTAGTAACGACATATTCATTAGTTAGTACTGTTCCATTTTCGTCAACCCAGTTTACAAAAGAAAAACCACCTTTTTCTATTTGTGGGACAATAGATTCGTTAATAGGTTTATTTTCTGCTAATTCATATTCTTTAATAGTTTCTCCATCTTGAACGAAGGAAACTGTATGTTTAATTGTAGCCTCTTGCAAGATGGCATTAATTGTTAAATTTGATTTAATATTATCAAAAGATTTGTCCCATGAAACAAATTCTTTTCCATCAAGATACTTGCTTATTTCTTCGTCCGAAGGCGCTACTGCACAAGCTGAATAATCAATGGTTTGCTCAGAAACTAAATTGATTCCAACATAGAATTTTACTTTATAGGAATTTATTTTCCATTGAGCATAAACAGTAGAGTTATCATCAATTGACTCAACAGGAACAATTTCTCCATCTTTTTCATAAGACCATCCAATAAAGGTGTATCCCTCGCGGGAAAAAGATGTGTCAGGGTCAAAAGATATTATGTCATTTCCATAGTTAGAGTGGAATTCGATGCTATTGTCAATTTTATTAATTTTTGTTTCGCATCCAATAAAGATTAAAGCTAACAACATGATAAGTATTATTAAAACTAAAGCCTTTTTGTTCATTTCGATTCTCCCATTAATCTATGTTAATCATAATGAATCTAAAGTCTTCTACACCTGCAGCTAAAGGAAGATATCTTCCTTGAGAAGATAAGTTATTATCCTCTGCATTTTCAAGTATAGAAAGATTTATATTATAATGATTATAATTTTTATTATTTAAATCGGTCAAATCAATAATCGAATAATTTTTTCCTCCTCCATAGAAAGCAACAGCAGGATTAATTAAATTTTTTCCGTCTTTTTCCACGAATAAATCGGCATATTTTTCTAAGTCGGAGTTTTTTGCATATTTAATCATTGATTTTATATCTAAGTTTAAGAAACTTAAACTTTCCTTAGAAGTGTTAGTTTCTATTAAAGTTGAGCTGTCAATAGATTCTACTTCTTTTTCATCATCAAACAAGACATTTCCTTGTAATCTAACAATTGCAGGGTATGAAGTTCCAGCTAAATCTTTCCATCCTTCTAATCTAAACGCACTAGATAGTGACTCATCTCCATTTAGCATTGCACCAGCAAAATGAGAATCAATTCCAATACAGAACAATCCACTATTTTTAAATGTTGTATTATTCACTGTAACATCTGTTAATACATAGTTATTATAGAAATAAGAATCAGACACTAATTTGTCATTTTCTAAAGAATTGTTGCAAGTATAAGGGTTTGCATTTTGATCATATAAAGATGGTGCAAGATTTGATGTAGATTTTAAAAATCTATTAGTGCCCACTTTTAATATAAATTCTCTAGCATTAGATAAAATTGAATTATTAATACCTACTTTCATTCTTTCAGTATTTGGATTAATAATTTCTGAATTAGTTTCCTTTCCAAAAGCTCTTAAAACAGTTCTACCATTTGAAATTCTGCAGTAGTTGATGTTTGTATTATTCATAACTTCTAAAGTAGTTCCTGCATAATTCAACAAAGATAAATTGATTGAGTCATCTTCATATAAAGTAGAATCTTTGAATGATTTTAATACAACATTATTTAAAGAAACGTTTTTGTTTCTAACTAAAAATACAATATTGTCTTGAGCTTTTACTGAAGCTATTTTAATTCCATCGCTACTTGTAGCAACAAAGTCTAAAGGACCATTAAATACAGCATAACTATATAGGTTTCCAGTAGAATCAAACATGTTTGTAATATTGTCAGCATCAATTGTATATCCATTACCATACACATTATTTGTGAATTCTAAACAATATCTTACAGAAGGTTGTGATATGCCTAAGTTTTTATAATATGTCCAATCATATGTAGTTTTAATTTCTCTTGTTTCATTACGTAGTTTTTGGAGCATTTCTTGATTAGAATATTTTGCACTTCTAGAATTGCCATTATCTTCAAATAAGTATTCTCCTAAAGAAATATCATTGTTTAATACTATTTGTAGATTGTTGTCTTGTGCAAAAACTAAATCTTTATATGTAGATGCTGTTATGCCTTTTACAGCTATAAATGATAGGGCAGTTTCTAAATCTCCAAAATTCCATTTTACTTTTATTGTTACTATTCCTGTTTCTTTAACTTTGATAACTAAAGAGTTTGATTGTATGCTTGCAGATGCAATGTTGTCATCTGTTGAAATTATAGTGAAATCATTGCTTGATATCTCAAGATTATCATTGCCTTTGAAAGAGAATTTTGATGTGTAGTTTACGTCGTTTATTTGATTATCTTGTACAATTGAAGAGGCGATTGCAAGCTTGTTTTGCAATCCGTATGTTGTAGCATTTTCTTTAAAAGCAATAGAAGAGAAATAGTTTATTGAATGCAAATTTTTTTCTAATATGTATGTTGTATTTTTATATTGAACAACAACCTTTAGTATACAATCTCCATTATTGTTAGCTTTTAAAACAAAATAATTGTCTTGTTTCGATGATATTTCAAAATTGTCATTTGAAAGTTCAATTGTATAAGAATAGTCTATATGTTTTGGGTTTGATGAAATTGCATATTTTAATACAGAATCATTAAATTGATAATAGTCGGTAGAATCGATTGATTGCTTTGAAGTTATTATTTCAAAATCCACTTCGACAAAGGTCGCGTTAAATATTCCTTTTGAAATTCCGTTAATATACAATTCATATGCAATTTGATCAAGTTCGCTAGATTCAAAATCTAGAGATACTAGCGCAACTTTATCATTAATTTTATTAATATCGTAATTTGTAATTTGAGAAGAAGCAAAATGAATTGACTCAATATTAGTGCTGCTCTCAAGATAGAAAGAATATGTATTGTTGCCTTTTGGAATGACAAGTTCGCCACTCTCTATGCCATTTATGGCAAAATCAGAAGTGTTTAGGGAAGAATATAAAGTAACATTGATATTTTGTTCTCCTGAAATAGTTTCCGTTTTGCATGTAATAGTACTTTCTCCAGAATATAAAATCGTAAAATCTCCAAAGTGGGAATTAAGCTCAATGTTCTCGCTGCTAGAGGAGAATGAATAATTATAATTTTTTATATTTGATGGATAAGCTAGTGAAGATATTGTGTAATTGCCAGTTGGACAATATGCATAGTAGTTATTGTCATCGATTTTATGTAGTTCTATCTCATCTAAAGCGGAATTTTTAATAATAGGCGTTGCTCTTAAAGGCATAGAAGATGTGATATTTAAAAGTACACTGCTAGAAAATTGTCCATCTTCTGTTGTAACTATCAATTTAACTTGACCAATGTCTGAAAATTCAAAATGATCATCTACAATCTTAACAAAATCTACCTTGTCTAATGTGATTGGGTCGCAAAAACTAAAATTGTAATTTTTGTTTTTTGCTTTCTTTGGATAAACTTCAATTTGTAAATCTTCAATATATAGTAGGTTTGTGGAGTTGTAATTTGCTAAATCAATATCAAATACACCCTCATCTCCCTGGTTTAAAATAACAATATTTGTAACTGCAATATCTTTAGATATATTTGCAGTGTTAGTAACGGCAAACAATGCAATTATAAGAACTAGAGGAATAAGTACGATTAAAGTAGATAATAACTTTTTCATTAATTACCTCCTTTTTCCATATAATTGTCATTTAAATTATCATAGTTTTTATCTATGTGTCTAAAATAGATAAAACATGATATACCTAAAAACAATGCAGAAATGGCAATTGCGATTATCATATTAAAATACTTATAATTTATCAGTTTCAAGAAAGGAAATAAAAACATTGCTACAATTACAACGATTATAGTAAATCCAAAAACCTGTACGGTTGCAACATTATCGTTTCCTTCATCTATTTCGTAAGAATTTCTAGCAAATTTTGGATGTTTTAAATCCAGTTTTGTTCCTAGCAAAATTTGACTTGTGCATGCAAAAGTAGTGACAACTAATATAATAAATGCATCAAGTGGTCCTACAATCTTATAGCAGACTAATATAATAGCAGTTAAAATATTTGAAAGAAGCATAATTGAAGAACAATATATAGATTTAATAGACAACAAGGCAATATTTGAAATAGGCATTGTTTTCATGACAAGAGCCATGTGTCCATCTCTAGATATATTTGTAGAACAATATGAGTTTGTAGCGCATGCAAATAAAAGACAAACAATCAAAGTAATTTCAAATCCAATATTGGAAAATCCTACCATTTTATTTGTTAAATCAACAAGAACTTTTGCTAAAGAGAATGACATAATTGGAGTTACTATTATGTTTGAGAAACATATAAATGAATAATTGGGCGAAGTAATTGTAGTATGCAATTCTCTCATAAACAATGCCATATATGGATTTAGATGATAAAACTTTGATGGCGCAATAGATTTGCTCTTTTTTCTTAATAATTTGTTATTAAATCGTTTTGCCAAATATTGGTTAATAAATAAAGCTGAAGCAAAACAAACAACTGCAAATATAGCAAATAAAATTAAAAAGCTAACTAATAAATCTTTTTTGTATATAAAGTTTAAAAACAAGTTTGTAGGATAAGAATATTTCGTAAACAATATAATTGTGTTCATTACATCTTCCGAGAATAAGGAAGTAATTTTTCCAGAGATGATGATTTGCTCAATATTATCAAAAATAAGAGTGTATACCCAACAAGCTACTGCCATAATAATTATTACGATTAACGATGCTTGAATAGGATGCGCTTTGAAAAAAGACTTCATTTTGTTTATTGGAATACAAAAGAAAGTAGCACAACACATTGGAATAATTGGAAGCAACAATGGTAGGGTAATAGAGAAAATCACTTTATACAAAGTCAATGTGCCGTTTGTTATAAATACAGTAAAAGCCAATATTAAAAATGTTGGCAAAATTATAATAACCTCTTTTATATAAAGCATTATTCCTTTTGAGATAAATATTTCAAAAGTTGAAATAGGCAAATATGAAAAAATGACATTGTCTTCAGAATCAAACAATTTCTTTTCAAATTCAAATGCAGAATAAATAAAAGTTGCCAATAAAATAATAAAAGAAAGGCAATTTAATAGTTCATATTCTCTTGCTTGAATGTCTAAAACCCTATTAATTTTTATAACACAATAAGATTCCGTGAAAGCATTTAAAACATAAACAACAGCAACTATCAATATTAAAGAAATAAACGCAATAAATATTGATGTAAAAACTTCAAATTTAATCTTTCCGTTTTTTACGACAAGGTTAGAAGGCTTTAAATCATTAAATTGTTTCTTTAGTATTGTAATTATGTTGTTATTCATTTTTTAGTATTTTCCAATAAATAGTCTCTTAATAATACATTTTTATTAGATGCGTTATATTCATCAATTGTGAAATTATCTATTAGCGATCCATTGTGTATTATGATTATTCTGTTGCATAACAATTGTATTGCTTCTATGTTATGGCTAGAAAACAATATAGAATGACCTTTTGAACTGAATAGTTTCATAAAATCAGATAAAGCTTGAACAGAATGAGGATCAAGGCCGCTTAATGGTTCATCTAATATCCAAAGTAGGGGATTGTGTATTAATGATCCCATTATAGATAACTTTTGTTTCATTCCATGAGAATAAGAAGAAATGGAATCATTTATAGCTGGTCCTAGATTGAAATATTCTTCTAATAATTTATATTGATTTTGTCTATCTTCTGTAGATACTCTATATATATCTGCCAAGAAATTTAAATATTGAATACCTGTCATCTTGGTAAATAATTCATGATTGTCTGTAACAAATCCAAAAGAAGATTTATATGCTTTAGGAGTAGCTTTTAAAGTGGTCCCATTTAAAGAAATGATTCCATCATTAAAAGGAATCATTCCGGTTATGCATTTAAGTGTAGTAGATTTTCCAGCGCCATTATGGCCAACTATACCCACGATTTCTCCCTCTTGGATAGAGAAGTTTATAGAATGTAAAACCTCAACTTCTTTGTTGTAGGATTTTTTTAAGTTTTCTACGTTTAAAATCATCGCTTACCTATATATAAAATTTTTTGTTTATTATATATAATAGTAAAAATTATGTAAAGCAAATATTGTCCATATTTTTGGACAATATTTGAATATTTTGTTGATTTTTTGTTGAAAAATAATCTAATAAATCGTAAAAAGATTGAATTAATGAATCTTTTCGACATCTAGGGAACTTAGATAAGAAATTAGTCTATTTCTTAAATTTTTATTTCTAAGTCCATACTCAATTGTGGCCTCTATAAATCCGTTTTTGTCTCCTATATCGTATCTACGAGCTTCAAAATCGTATGCATAAGCACCCTTTGTGTTTGCTATTACTTCAATGGCATCTGTGACATATTTTTCGCCATTTGGAGATTCTTTTGTTTTTTCAATTATGTCAAAAATATCCGGAGTAAGCACGTATCTGCCTAAAGAAACTAAAGTAGAAGGGATTTTATCTATTGGTGGTTTTTCTACAAAACCTTTTACTTCCGTGAACCTTCCATTTGTTTCTCCTGGTTTAACAACTCCATATTTTGTTGCAGCTTCTTTAGAAACGTTTTGACAGCCAATTATTAGTTTTCCTGTTTTTTCATATGCATCAATTAACTGTTTTGAAACAGGATCTTTATCTCCTGTATACATTAAATCATCACCATACAAAACAACAAAAGGTTCATTGTTTACAAATTCCTTTGCAAGCAAAATTGCATTTCCGGTTCCATTTGCAATGTATTGAGTAGCAAAATGATAATTTGCCATTGTGTGAATTGGCTTCAATTGATCAATAATATCTTGCTTGTTATTTTGTGACAAGAATTTTTCTAATACAAAATTCTCTTGAAAGTGATTTTTGATGCATTGTTTATGTTCTGAAATGATAAAAAGAATATCTGTAATGCCACTATCTACACATTCTTGTACAATTAATTGCAAAGAAGGAGTGTCTATGATTGGGAACATTTCCTTTGGAATAGCTTTTGTCGCAGGTAAAAATCTTGTTCCAAAACCTGCGCATGGTATTACTGCCTTTGTAATTTTTCTCATATAAGCTCCTTATCGTATACTTGTTTTCCTATATTATAATCTATATTTAAAATATATGCAAATTGCAATATGGTATGAGTTTTTTTTTGTAAATTTTTGGTCAATTTAAAAGAATGTTTATCTAATTAAGTTGATAATGTTTTCTTGATAAGATATACTAAACAAAATTGTTTTGAGGGAAAAATGCATAAAGATACAAATGTAGAAAAAGGCGAAAGTTATATTAAATCAAGAAGCAGAGAATACAGGAATATTGTCCTTGTATGTATGGCTGCTTTAATTGTTATTGTTGTAGGAATTGTTGTTCTTGTTGAAGTGTTTAGAACTGAAATTCCAAAGGTTTCCGTTTTTGATGAAAACGGAAATGAGATTGGCATATATGAGGATGGCGGAGAAGTATCTTTTGTAAAAAATAAATTAGGATACGACTTTGCTGGTTGGGTTGATACAGAATCAGGAGAGATTTATACAACATTGCAAGAAGCCTTAGAAGCTGGCAGTAAATCTGTAAAACAAAAGTGGGATTTAAAGACATATACTTTAACACTTTATATTCGTGGAGGAAAAATCTTAGGTGATGATTCTTATGAATTCCATGAAGCGGAGGATGATAAAGGAGATTATTATACTAAAACCTTTACAGTTGAGAGCAATAATATTATATTGCCATCATCAGCTTATATAGGTAGCGTTAAAATTGAGAAATTAGGTTCAGCTTTTAAGTTTTGGAGCCAATTGCCATCTTCGGAAGATTCTTCTACTGCGGTTAAGCAAATTCAACAAGGTTCTACAAGAAGCATAGTTTTATATGCTGTTTGGAACGCGGATCCATATGTAGTTAATTTTGTTGATGTATATGGAAAATATTATGATCAATATGTTTTAAACTATAAAGATATAATAGTAAAACCAGAAAAAACTTTTGAAAAAGAAGGTTATGAATTTGGTGGATATTTTACTGATTCTAGTTTCTCAAAAGAGTTTAAATTTGACGAAGAAATTGTTACAAAAAAGTTAGATGTTTTTATAAAATGGATTCCTAAAGAGTATGTTATTGAATACTACAAAGGTGAAACTTTAATTGAAACAAAGCAATATCATACAGACGAGGATATACAAGAGTATATATGTCCATTAGAAGGCAAAGATGCACTTGTTTATACTTTTAAGGCATGGCTTATAGATAACAATATAAATAATGTTTTTAATAATCAAACAATGCCACCTAAAAACTTAAAATTATATGCTCAACTTGAGAAAATACAATACACTGTGACATGGATTATTGGAGAAAATCAATTTGAAGATAAATATGAATATGAAGCTCAACTTTTGTGCAATCATGATACATCAAAAGCTCCAACTGAAACTACAGTCTATGAGTTTAAAGAATGGCTAAATGAAAACGATGAACCAGTTGATATTAATGGTGCTTTAGTCACACAAAACGTTACCTATAAAGCAAGTTATACATCTTCAGATAGATATTATTCATATAAAATTCTTGATGCAGAATCCAATGTATTAAGTAAAGGTGTAGGGCGTTATGAAGAAGAGATTAATTTCCCAGATCCAACGCCTACAAAAGAATCAACAATTGATAAAGTATACACATTTAGCTGCTGGATTTCAAATGATGGAAAGACAACCTTTGATGAGGGGACGTTTACTCTTACTTCCGATATAATTATTATTCCTAAATATTTAGAAGCAACAAGAAAATATTCTGTAATATTCTGTATTTATAATGAAGAATCAGGAGAATCGGATAAAGAATTGTATACTACTCAAATTGAGTACGGAAGCAAAGTGTTCTTTGATGAAGAAAACTATGGAAAGTTAATAGAGAATTATACAAATGGTACAAAGACTTATAGCTTTAAATCTTGGAGCGTTAATTTGGATGAATATATAGTGCAGGGAGATACAACTATATTTGCTATATATGAATCCGATGCGGATAAGTATCATTTGCATTTTTATAGCGATAACGTAGAGATAGGAGTTAAGGATATCGATATAGGAGACGAGCCTATATATATTGAAGATCCTATTAAAGCTGAAGATGCTCAATATACATATACTTTTGTATGTTGGTATATAGACAAAAATGATAATGGCCAATTTGATATTGATGATTCAGAGCAAGTGAATGCCAATTCTTTTGATGAAGCAACAAAAGATGAGATATTTAATCTATATGCTCATTATTCAAAACAACTAAGAAAATACACTCTTTATTATGACACTAATGGTGGTAGTGAAGTCTTATGCGTTGAAATTGAAAATGGAACTGACCTTTCTATCTATATTGCAGATGATTTGACAACAAAAGAAGGATATACATTTATAAAATGGGAAGGAATTCCTGAAGATAATCTTATGCCTATTGAAGATTTAATAATTACAGCTACATGGCAGATTAATCAATATACAATTACTTTTGACACCAATGGTGGAAGCGAAATTGCGCCTATAACGCAAGATTATGGAACAGACATTACTCCGCCTGAAGATCCAACTAAAGAAGGATATACATTTAAGGGTTGGGACAAAGAAATTCCAAGTACTATGCCTGCAGGTGACATGACAATTACAGCTACATGGCAGATTAATCAATATACAATTACTTTTGACACCAATGGTGGAAGCGAAATTGCGCCTATAACACAAGATTATGGCACTAAGATTACTATACCAGAAAACCCAACAAAAACAGGGTATACATTTAAGGGTTGGGACAAAGAAATTCCAGGTACTATGCCAGAAGGTGACATGACAATTACTGCTACATGGGAGATTATTCAATATACAATTACTTTTGATACCAATGGTGGAAGTGAAATTGAACCTATAACACAAGATTATGGAACAGAAATTACTGCACCAGATGATCCAATGAAGACAGGGTATACATTCATGGGTTGGGACAAAGAAATTCCAAGTACTATGCCTGCAGAAGACATGACAATTAAAGCTACATGGCAAATTAATAAATATACAATTACCTTTGACACTGATGGTGGAAGTGAAATTGAACCTATAACACAAGATTTTGGCACTGAGATTACTATACCTGAAAGCCCTTCAAAGACTGGATATACATTTAAGGAATGGGAAGGAATTCCTGAAGATAATTTAATGCCAGCAGAAAATATAACAATTAAAGCTACATGGCAGATTAATCAATATACAATTACATTTGATACCAATGGTGGAAGTGCAATTGCACCTATAACACAAGAATATGGCACTGAGATTACTATACCTAAAAACCCTACAAAGATTGGATATACATTTAAGGAATGGGATATAGAGATTCCAGATATTATGCCTGCAGAAAATATGACAATTAAAGCTTTATGGCAGATTAATCAATATACAATTACTTTTGATACTGATGGTGGAAGCGAAATTGATCCAATAACACAAGATTATGGCACCGAGATTGCTATACCAGAAAACCCTACAAAGATTGGATATACATTTAATGGATGGAAAGGAATTCCTGAAGATAATCTTATGCCAGCAGAAAATATAACAATTAAAGCTTTATGGATAGGTAATACATATATTGTGTCTTTTGATTCTAACGGCGGGGAAGAAATATTAGGTACAGAGGTTACATTTGGTAGTGAATATGGCGCTTTACCATCGCCAACAAAAGAAGATTATGAATTTGTAGGATGGAAATTGGATACAATAGTTATTAATTCGTCAACAATAGTTGAAACTGCATCTAATCATACATTAAAGGCTGTATGGAAATTGAAAGAATATACTATAACTTTATCTAATAATCTTGGTTTAGAATTAACATCAATTAAATATACAATAGAAGATGATGTAATTCTTCCATCGGATTTAGTTGTTGGTATATATAGATTAGATGGTTGGTATAATTCTTCATCATTTGCAGGATCTCCAATTTTGTCATATGAAAAGGGAACAATAAGAGGAGACTTTACGCTATATGGCAATTATTATACTAACGGAATAACATTTAATTTAATCGAAGATGCAGAAGGTGATTACTATTCAGTTTGTTCTTATGATAAAAACTTACAAACAACAATAATATTTATTCCTAAAGTATATCAAGGAAAACCTGTAACTACGATTGAACAATCGGTATTTAGATATGCTAAAAATATACAAACAGTAATATGTAACGATATATTATATATTAAGGAAAATGCTTTTGCAGGATGTACAAATCTAAAAACTGTTAACATGCGTTCTGTAAAAATAATTTCAGAAGCTGCGTTCTCATTCTGTGCAAGTTTGGAAACTGTTTATATGATAAACGTGGAAGTTATTGGTATTGGAGCCTTTTCTCTAAATACAAGTTTAAAAGAAATTACAATTTCTACTTCATTACAAGAAGTTAAAGATGAAGCGTTTATTCAAGTTGATAGAATGACAATTATATATAATGGCAGCGAAAATGATTTTAATGAGATTTCAGTTGATACAAGCACAAATGCCGCCTTTATTTGGGATAACGTAAAAAAATAATAATTAAACAACTTATATAAATAGTAAGGAAATACAAAGCCCTTTGGTACTTTTAAAAATGAAGGGTTTTATACAAAAATTAATCCTTACTATTTTTTTTTAAAAAAATTTAGCACTCTCCTATTGACACTGCTAAAACAAGTGCTATAATATACGTGAAGGTCAAAGAAAGTCAAACTTTTGGAGAAAGCATAAAAAAAGGAGGTAATGATAGATGGCATCGAATATTTCAAATGCAATAGAACAATTTATACTTTCTGTCATAGGAGAAGATGAGAGTATACAATTATCTAGAAATGAACTTGCAAACTATTTTTCAGTTTCTCCTTCGCAAATTAATTATGTACTTGAAACAAGATTCAATCTTGATAAAGGATATATAATTGAGTCTCGTAGAGGAGGAGGCGGATATGTAACAGTCTTGAAAATTCCATATTCTCAAGATGAAACAATACCTTTAATGTTAAAAGAAATAGAAGGGGTTAATCATCTAACATATAATAAAGCGAGTGATATGATAGATAGATTATTAAGAGAAGATATTATTTCGGAAAATGAGGCAACAATAATTAAAAGTGCAATAAGCGAAAAAGCTTTAGCAGGGCCAATAAAAACAAAAGATATTAGAAAAAATGTATTTAAAGAAATACTAGTCGGGTTAATGAGGCGATAATATGTTTGGAAAACAAAAAATATGTAATATATGTAAAAAAAGACCAGCTACAAATATTATTAAAGAAACAGTAAATGGTCAAAGTGTAGAATTTTGCTTTTGTAATGAATGTGCATCAAAAGTAAATTTGGATAATAATTACAATATCTTTTTAAGTAACATCTTTAATGATTTTACAGACAACTTTTATAATGAAGATTCTTTGTTTGAAAAACCAAGACCAAAGAAAGTTTGTAAATGTGGTTGTACAGAAGAAGATATTATAAATAGTGGTAGATTTGGATGTAGCGAATGCTATAAAACCTTTTCGGATTTGGTTGATCAATACGTACAAAGATTGGGTGGAAAAACATATTCAGGAACTATGCCAAATCATGTTGAAACAGAAAATCAAAAACCTCTTTCAAAAGAGGAACAAATGAAAAAGCTTCAAACTCAATTGAATGAAGCTATAGCTAAAAAAGACTATAAGAAGGCTGATGAAATAAGCAACCAAATTATAGATTTAAATAAAGGAAAAATAGGAGGCTAAATATGGACAAGATACAATCTACAGTAATATCTACAAGAATAAGACTTGCTCGTAACGTTAAGAATCTTCCTTTTCCTAATAGATTGAGTGGTGAAGAGGGAATATATACATTGCTAGCAAAAGTACAAAAGACTTGTGATGCATTGTTCCCAAATAAATATTATAAGATTGATGGTATGGATAGATATGAATCAGAATCACTTGTTGAGCGTCATCTAATTAGTAGAAATTTGCAAAAATCTAAATATGGTGGAGCTTTTATAAGTGAAAGCGAAGATATTTCAGTAATGGTTTTTGAAGAAGATCATCTAAGAATTCAATCTATAATGCGTGGATTTAATTTGGAAAATGCATACAATGCAGTTGCCAAAATAGATTCAGAATTAAAGAAAAATGTAGAGATAGCTTTTGATCAAAAATTGGGATATTTAACTGCATGTCCAACCAATTTAGGTGCAGCGATGAGAGCCTCAGTAATGTTGTTCTTACCTGGATTAACAAAATTAGGATTAATAGACAATATAATAATGAAGTTCCAGGATTTAGGAATGACAATTAGAGGTATATATGGCGAAGGTTCTAAAGCAGAAGGATATGTTTACCAGATTTCAAATCAAGCGTCAATATCTCTAAGTGAAACGGAAATTTTAAACAAGATTAAGAAGTATGTAATGCAAATTGTAGATTATGAAACAGATGCAAGAGAAAAACTAAAATCTTCATTGGGTATAGATTTACAAAATGATATTATGATTTCTTATGGAATTTTAAAATATGCATGTAAGATGTCATCTCAAGAATTTAATCAAAATTTAGCATCGGTTAAACTTGGTGTGGCTCTAGGATATTTAAATTTAGATATGGACAAACTTAATAGTTTATCTGTATTAACACAACCTGCAATGTTATGTTTCTTAAAGAAAAAGGAGCTTACTCCACAACAAAGAGACATTTATAGAGCAGAAATAGCTAAAAGCATGATCGGCTAGGAGGTGTATATATATGGCAAATTATAGTCAAGAATGTCAAATGACATTAGAAAAAGCAAGAGAATTAGCAAAACAATCCCAAGGCTTATTGGGAACAGAACATATGATAGCAGCAATGCTATTAACTGAGGAATCAGAAGGCGGAAAAATAATGCGTGATCTTGGAATAGATGCGGAAGAATATGTAAATAGAAACATCGCATTTGAAAATCCAAAAGGCGGTTATTCAATAAGTAATAGAATGAACGCTATCATGGCAAGAGCAATTTTGATGGCAGCAAAACTAAATAAAGATGAAGTAGGTTCTGATTTGGTTTTGTACAGCATATTACAAGATGAAACTTCATGGGGTGTTAAAGGTTTAATCGCAATGGGATTTTATCCAAGAAATATTCTTAACATGATTGTTCAGAAGTATAATGGAGAATCAAATAATAGTGGCTATTCGCAAGATGATTCTGATTCTTCTCAATACGGATATTCATCTAACTCTTCTAATAAATCAAAAGGACAGTTCAAAGAAATTGAAAAATATGGTGTTGATTTAACAGAAAAAGCTAAAAAAGGACAACTTGATCCAGTAATTGGAAGAAAGGACGAAGTAGATAGAATTATACAAATTTTGTCTAGACGTACAAAGAATAATCCAGTACTTATTGGTGAACCAGGTGTAGGTAAGAGCGCAATTGTTGAGGGATTAGCACAAGCAATAGTTTCTGGCGACGTTCCTGAAATGTTGAAGAACAAAACTATCTTCAGCTTGGATTTAACAAGTATGATAGCTGGTTCTAAATATAGAGGTGAATTTGAGGAAAGAATTAAAAAAGTAATCGATACAATAAAAGAAAATAAAAACATTATTTTGTTTATTGATGAGATTCATATGATTGTTGGTGCTGGAGAAACTAGCGAAGGCTCTATGGACGCAGCTAATATTTTAAAGCCACAACTTGCAAGAGGAGAGATTCAAACAATTGGTGCAACTACAATTGAGGAATACAGAAAATTCATTGAAAAAGATGCAGCACTTGAGAGAAGATTCCAACCAATAATGGTAGACCCACCTTCAGTAGAAGATACTATATTGATTTTGAAAGGAATTAGAGAACAATACGAAAAGCATCACTCTGTAAAAATAACAGACGAAGCAATTGAAGCTGCTGTTAAACTTTCAGATAGATATATCAATGATAGATTCTTACCAGATAAGGCAATTGACTTGATTGATGAAGCTGCTTCTAAAAAACATATTGGAGCTTCAGTTGTTCCAAAAGAAGTAAATGATTTGGAAGAGAAAATTTCTAAATTAAATATGGAAAAAATTGAAAAAGCCAAGAAAGAAAAGTTCGAAGAAGCAGGAAAAATTAAGGCTCAAGTTGAAGAACTTCAAAAAGAATTAGATCAAAAGAAATCTGAGTGGAAATCAAAGAAGAAAGATGTTGAACTAATTTTGAATGAGGATGATATAGCTCAAGTTGTATCTTCTTGGACAAAGGTTCCTGTAGTTAAATTAACTCAATCCGAATCTGAAGTATTGTTGAACCTTGAAAATGTTTTAAAGAATAGAATTGTAGGTCAAGATGAGGCTGTTACTGCAGTTGCAAAAGCTGTAAGAAGAGCAAGAGTTGGAATTAAAGATCCAAAAAGACCAATTGGTTCATTTATATTCCTAGGACCAACAGGTGTAGGTAAGACAGAACTTTCAAAGGCATTAGCTGAAGCTATGTTTGGCGATGAAAACTTGATGATAAGAATTGATATGTCTGAATATATGGAACCACAAAATGTATCTAAATTGATTGGTTCAGCACCAGGATATGTAGGATATGATGAAGGCGGTCAATTAACAGAAAAGGTAAGAAGAAATCCATATTCTGTAGTACTATTCGATGAAATCGAAAAGGCTCATCCAGATGTATTTAACATTTTATTGCAAATACTTGAAGATGGTAGATTGACAGATTCTCATGGACGTACAGTTAACTTTAAGAATACTATCATCATTTTAACATCAAATATCGGCGCTCAAGATATAAAGAAAAAGGCACTTGGATTTGGTGATGCAAAGAGTGAAATATCTTATGATGATATGAAAGAAAAACAAATGGAAGCATTAAGAAGAACACTAAAACCAGAATTCATCAACAGAATTGATGACATAATTGTGTTTAGACCATTCTCTGATGAAGACATGAATAAGATTGCTACACTTATGAGTAACAATTTGGTTAAGAGATTAAAAGAACGTGGTATAGATGTTGAGATTACTCAAAAGGCAATTGATGTAATTGTTACTAAAGGCTTTAATGTTGAATATGGTGCTAGACCTTTAAGAAGAGCTTTACAATCTATGGTTGAAGACGAATTAGCAACTAAAATGTTAATGGGTGAATTCCAAATAGGAGATAAGGTTCTTGTTGACGGAGAAGAAGGCAAGTTAACTTTTTCTAAGAAATAGAATAAAAATTGAGCGGTGAAAAGCCGCTCAACTTTTTTAAATGAGTCTTTAAAACTTTTTTTGGCTATGCTATACTAAATATGAAAAATAATTGAGCAGGAGGAATACGACTATGCGAATTGAAATTATTACAAAAAACTACACAATGAGCGATTGGATGAAGAATTTGATCGAAGAGAAGTTATCAAAATTTGACAAATATTTTGATGATGATGCGGTAGCAAAAGTTGCATTGAAAACCATAGGAAAGGAGGGCTCAAAAAATTTCAAATATGGTATGGAAGTAACTATATTCTTTGGTAGCAATATGGTTAGAAGTGAAGTAAGTGCTGATGAAATGCAAAAGAACATTGATATTGCACTTCCAAAAATTGAAGGTCAAATTAGAAAATATCGTACAAAACTTGACAAACTAAAGAGAGGAGCATTTGATGAATCTGCATTGTATGCTTCTACTTTGGGAGATAAAGAAAAACAACTTGTTAGAACTAAGACGATACATCTAAATAGCATTACAACAGCACAAGCTATTGAGAAAATGGAACTTGCAGATCATGATTTCTATGTTTATATGGATGCAGATTCTGGCATGGTAAGTCTAGTTTATTGTAGAGAAGATGGCGAGGTAGGCCGTATAGAACTAGTTTATTAGTAATTATTGCCCTTAAAGTTATATTTTGAAAAAAATGCTTTAGGGGCATTTTTTTATTTGTAATAATTAAGTATTTATTCTTTTATGTATTCGCGTGCGTGTGGTATAATCCAAATATGAGAAAAATAACAAGAATTGTCGGAATTATATTTTTGTTTGTAGTTTTTGCTACAATTTGTTTTTCTTGTTCAAATGTAAATCAAACAATTGAATATAATGACAATATCGATGTTAGATATTTAGATTCTTTTGAAATTATTAGTTCAAAGCCTGCTTCTCAAGAGTCTATAGAGTATGTAGATAAAGAAAGGGTTTACAAAAAAGTTTTAATAGATACTAGAATAAAGGGTTCTCATATTTTAGGATTATATGCTCCACAGGGAGAAAAACTTGTTGTTGAAATTCCAGAAAATCAAATAGAAATAGGACACAAAATTGTAATAAATAACAATTTGCCAAATGAGCAAGAAGTCGTTTTAACAAGCGCTAGAACTGAGATAGATGTGCTATATGGCGGAATTGTTGAATTTATATATAGCGGAGAAGAAAATTCTACAAATTGTATGACAATATATATAGACGGCGCTATAGAGTCATCTTATTATAGATATGGATTAGATTCAAAAAACAATATTGAGTCAATTGGAAAGTTTACAACTTTAGATGCATCTAATGTTAGAATATATGTTCCTAATGCTTATGTAGATTATATTGAAAATCCAAATGAGATAATGTTATGGTGGAGAAACGCTATAGATTTATTTGATAGATGTTTATCTCTTTCTTATTATAAAAATGATTTTTCTTCAATTAGGTTGTATATTTATGGGGATTACTTTGATTATGATATTTCAGAGAACGCAGTATATATTCCTACTTTATATGCTTCAACTATATTAAATTATGACAACCTATCTTCTGGCGATGGTGATAAGCTTTATGATATTTTAAGTGTCATATCTGAAGCGAAAATAGAGCTTGCATTGAAAGATACAACCAAGGTGTATGAAGATTATACAAAGGATGTGTTATCTAGCTTTGTATATTCAGAAATGGTAGATTCAACAAGCGCTGATTTTACAAAGGAAATCAATTATTGTTTATCTAGTGCAAAGTGTATGCAAATAGCTATAGATCAATCATATATAGACAATACTCAAAAATATGTGTCATTTATTATGAATCTTTATTATGCATATGGCGGGGATGAGATCATAGAGAATTTTGATTACATTGCTACTAAAGACATTTTTAAATTTTTAATGGATGTAGTAAATAAGCACAATGCGAATATAGTTGAGTACGTATCGAGTTATGGCCTTGCATTTTCTTCAGAAGATATAGAAGTTCAAAAAGATAATAATCCATTCTATTTTGTTGCAAATGAATATTCGTTTGGCTTGAGTGATAGAAAGAACCAAACAGGACTTCATTTTAAAATGGGAGAGTCAGTAGAAATTGATTTTAATGCGGGATTAATTTCTAAAGAAGATGAAAATTGGGTTGTTAAATCTCTTTCAGGAGAAGGCTGGAGTTATGTAAAAGATGGAGTATATTTGTTTACTCCTAATGCTGAAAAGTTAAAGAATGATTTTACAATCACAATCACAAATGGTGATAAAGAGATTGAATTAAAAAGTAGAACTTCAGTTGATATAGCTGTAAGTAATTATAAAATGTATTCAAATATTTCATACGAAAAACTTGGTCCAGATAAATTAAATAGTGCAATTAAATCAATAGACAAAGATATGTCGCCATCATTAAATAAAGCTTTATTAAAAGCTGAAGTGCCACAAGAAGAAGAGGTAGATACAACTTCATATTCTTTGGCTGTTACTACAGGTTGTTTGGAAGTCCCTAAAGAAAGTGATTACACTTTTTATTTAAAGAGTTCTGGGTTATGTAAAGTTATATTTGGTGTAAAAGATCAAGATTTTGTAATGTTCGAAAATATATTGACAGTTGGAGAATATACAAACGAATTAAAATATGAGATTAAATTGCAAGTTGGTTTTAAATATTATTATACAATTTATAATTTGTCTAACAAGGGTAGCGGATATGCAAAATTAGGCATATTAGAAAGTGATATATCATTGCAAGATGTAAATGATGATGATATTGATATTAATGAAGATTATTTAGTATATAACGACAAGCATCTTACAAGGGATGACATTGTAAAATTTGATTCTAAAAATAGAGTAATAGATTTTTATGAAAAACAAGATAAAACAACAAACAGTTTTTCATACGGCAAAATAAGAGAGCATTCTAGTAATTTAACAATAAATCAAACGGCTTCGTCTTTGGAAATAACAGGTAATGTAGAGCAAGATGATATGGCTAAGTTTATTGTGCCATTGTATTCTTCTTCTAAAATTGAATATCTTAATATTCAAGTTAATGATATGGAAGGTGTAAGAATTAAGCTAACTGCTGAGGCGGATTTTACGAACGTTTTAGTTGATGATTTATTGAAAAACGGGCTTAACTTATTTGAAATAGATAGTAGTAAATCTTATTCTGAGTATAGGGTTGAGTTTTATAATGATAGCGATTTTGCTGTCAGTGTTACAGGATTAGAGTTTGGTGAAAACATAAAAGAACTTGAAATTGTGCCTTCAACTTCAACGGAAATTGAGTATATAGGGGAGTGGAGCACAATACATACATATAATGCAATTAATGGCTCTTTATCTCAATCTCATTCTCAAGCTTCATCATTTAAATATTCATTTAACGGAGATTATATTGCAGTTTATGCCGTAAAAGATTCTCAATTTGGTGGGGCAACGATATACATAGATGGATCAGAAGTAACTACAATTGATTTATATTCTGATACAACAATGTGTACTCAACTTGTATTTAATGCAAAATTAAAAGAGGGAGACCATGTTATTGAGATTAAGGCAAACGGGGAAACTCCAATCAACATAGATTATTGTGCAGTATCTAAACTTGGAGAAACACGTATTAATAACGATTTTTCAAAAATATGGTATATCGTATTTATTCCTAGTGCGGTATTTATTGCAATGATAGTATGCATTGCACTTGATATAAAGGAAAAAATAAAACGTAAAAAACAGCAACATTCTCAAGAATAAATTAGCTTTTTATAGTTTTTTCGCAATTCTATACGGGGGCATTTATGAGTATAACAATCAACATATATTATAAAGGCGAAAATGGTTCTGCTAGAAATTTTGCACGAGAAATGATAGAGAGTGGAATTGTAGATGAGATAAAAAAAGAGCCTGGAAATATAAGATATAATTATTTTTTTCCTATAGATGATGTAGAAACAGTTTTCCTTATAGATACATGGGAAAATCAAGAAGCAATAGATATACATCATAATTCTGCAATGATGGAAAAAATAGTTAAATTAAGGGAAAAATATAATCTTCACATGCAAGTAGAAAGATATGTATTGGATGATAATATCCCGAATAATGACAAAAAATACATTAAAAAATAGAAATATTAAGTTTTATAAAACAACCGTGCAAAAAGCCGGTTGTTTTTTAGATTTAAAAGAAGAATTTATTAATTTATATATAAAATATAAAAATCTTTTTCAAAAAGTGTTGACTTGTTGATTTAGGGGAGTATAATATAATTAGCAATCAAGGAGTGAGACTGCTAACAAATAAAAACCAAGATTGCTAAAAGGTGAAAAATGGAAAAAGATTTATCAGAAAGAAAGAAAAAAATTCTATATGCTTTAGTCGATAGTTACATAAGTAATGTGGAGCCAATTTCTTCTGCTGCAATACAAGATAAATACTTACCAGATGTATCTACAGCTACAATAAGAAGTGAATTAGCATCACTAGAAGATATGGGTTATTTAACACAGCCACATGTTTCTAGTGGAAGAATTCCATCATCTAAAGCATATAAATATTATGTTGAAAACATGTTGAGTGTATCTGAAGATGAATTACAAGCTGTAAAGTCAATTTTGGAAACAAAATTTGATTCTATACAAGAGATCGTTAAAGATGGTGCTAAGATTGTATCAGATGTTACAAATTACACATCAATGCTTATGATATCTTCTACAGATAACTTAGTAGTAAAAGATGTAAAGTTAATTGATATGTACGATGGAAATGCTTTGGTGTTAATTGTTACAAATAATGGATCAATTAAAAATAAAGAAATTAAACTTCCAGAAAATTGTATGCAAAATTACATTGAAGTAGCAAATGGACTTCTATATAGAACATTTGCAGGAAAGAAACTTGTAGAAATAATTCATTCACACAATATAATTGATAATCAATTGAAAGAGTTTAAGCAAATATTTGAAGAAGTAATGAACGTAATATTAGATTACAAGAAAACTCGTGAGAGCCAAATGGTTATTGAAGGTAAAGATAAAATCTTTAATTATCCAGAATACAACAATATTGAAAATGTAAAAAACTTTATGAGTATTGTTGATAATAAAGAAAAACTTCATCAAATAGTTGGACAAGATAACGCTGACATTGAGTTTTCAATTAAGATAGGAAAAGAAGATGATGAAAAACTTGATGATATGGCAGTAGTATCAGCAAAGTATACAATTAATGGCCAAGAGGTTGGTCAATTAGGAGTTATTGGTCCTCAAAGAATGGATTATAAACGAGTTTTAACAGTGCTTAGAGAAGTTGGAAAACTATTTCAAGATATAGAAAATAATAAGGAGTAAAAGATGGCAAAAGAAACAGAAAAAACTGTAAATGATGCACAATCATTTGAGTATAAAGAGACAGCAAAAGAGCAAAAGCCAAAAAAAGAGAAAAAGCAAAAACAAGATGAAAAATACGACAATCTTTATAATCAATTTATAAGATTGCAAGCGGATTTTGATAACTATAAAAAGAGAAATGCTTCGATTGCTTCAAGCATGTATACAGATGGTTTTAATGATGCGATGATGGCTATATTGCCAACAATAGATTCTTTAGATAATGCAATCAACACACAAAGTGATGAAAGTATTAAAAAAGGATTAGAGTTAATTAAAAAAGCATTTTTAGACATGCTTAATAAATATGAAATCGAAGAGATTGAAGCTTTAGGAAAGGATTTTGATCCTAATTTCCATGAAGCAGTAATGAATAAAGATGATCCAGAAAATGCTGGCAAAGTTGTACAAGTATTTAGAGCTGGATATAAACGTGGCGATAAAGTTCTAAGACATACTATGTGTGTTGTAGGACAATAAATATTGAAATAAAGATTTTTTCTAAAGGAGAATATAAAAATGAGTAAAATTATTGGTATTGATTTAGGAACTACAAATTCATGTGTAGCAATTATGGAAGGTGGCGATGCCACTGTTATAGCAAACTCTGAGGGAGCTAGAACAACACCTTCAGTTGTAGGTTTTGCAAAAGATGGCGAAAGACTTGTAGGTCAAGTAGCAAAAAGACAAGCAGTTTCAAATGCTGCAAGAACAATAAGCTCAATTAAACGTCATATGGGCGAAGATTATAAAGTTAAAATTGACGATAAATCATATAGTCCACAAGAAATTTCAGCAATGATTCTTTCTAAGTTAAAGAAAGATGCTGAAGCATATATTGGTCAACCAGTAACACAAGCAGTTATTACAGTTCCTGCATACTTCTCAGATAGCCAAAGACAAGCAACAAAGGACGCTGGTAAAATTGCAGGTCTTGAAGTATTGAGAATTATCAACGAACCAACAGCAGCAGCTCTTGCTTATGGTCTAGATAAAGGCGAAAATAAAGGACAAAAAGTTCTTATTTACGACTTAGGCGGTGGAACATTCGATGTTTCAATTCTTGAAATTGAAGATGGTGTATTTGAAGTATTGTCTACAAACGGTGATACACACTTAGGTGGTGATGACTTTGATAACATTATTATTAAATATATCTGTGATGAATTCAAGAAGGCTGAAGGTATTGATTTGACAACAGATAAAGCTACAATGCAACGTATCAAAGAAGCTGCAGAAAAAGCTAAGATTGAACTATCTGGTGTAACAAAAACAAATATTAACTTGCCATTTATTACAATGACAGCAGAAGGACCAAAACACATTGATATGGAATTGACAAGAGCTAAGTTTGATTCATTAACAGCTGATCTAGTTAATAGAACACTTATTCCATTAAAGAAAGCTTTAGCAGATGCTAACTTAACAGCAAAAGATTTGTCTAAGGTTATCTTGGTTGGTGGATCAACAAGAATTCCAGCAGTTGTAGATGCCGTTAGAGCAAATACAGGAAAAGAACCATTTAAGGGAATTAACCCAGATGAATGTGTTGCTTTAGGTGCTGCTATTCAAGGTGGTGTTTTAGCCGGTGATGTTAAGGACGTTGTTCTACTAGATGTAACACCTCTATCATTAGGTATTGAAACAATGGGTGGTGTATTTACAAAATTGATTGATAGAAATACAACAATTCCTACTCAAAAATCTCAAGTATTCTCAACAGCTGCAGATAATCAAACAGCAGTAGATATTAGAGTTTTACAAGGTGAAAGACCAATGGCTAACGATAACAAAGAGTTAGGTAGATTCCAATTAGATGGTATTGCTCCAGCTCCAAGAGGAATTCCTCAAATTGAAGTTACTTTTGATATTGATGCTAATGGTATTGTTAACGTTACAGCTAACGACAAGGGAACAGGAAAGAAACAATCTGTAACAATTACTTCTTCTACAAACTTATCTGAAGATGAAATCGATAAGGCTGTTAAAGAAGCTGAAAAGTACGCAGAAGAAGATAAGAAACGTAAAGATATGGTAGATGCTAAAAATGAAGCAGATCAAATGATTTTTGCAACAGAAAAAGCAATTGACGAAGCTGGAGATAAGATAACAGAGGACGACAAAAAGACTCTTAAGGATGCTATCGAAAAAGCTAAGAAAGATTTAGTTGAAGCAAAAGATGCTGAAACTGTAAGAAAGATTACAGAAGAAATGACAAAGGCTAACGCTCCAATCTTTACAAAACTATATCAAGCTACACAAGCTGAAGCTCAAGCTAAGCAAGAAGGTGCTACAAAGAATGATGATGGAAGCGTTAATCCAGACGATATAATTATTGATGGTGGAGATAATCAATAATTAGAATAAGTATAGAGTTTTTAAGCGAAAAGGAATCCTAGTTGTAGGATTCCAATTCGCGAAATAAAGGATAATATGAATAAAGATTTATATGAAGTTTTAGGCGTTTCAAAAGGTGCTTCAGAACAAGAAATAAAAAGCGCTTATAGAAAACTAGCTATAAAATATCATCCAGATAGATATGCGACTGCAAGCGAAGCTGAGAAAAAGGAAGCTGAAGCTAAGTTTAAAGAAATAAATCACGCATATGAAGTTTTAAGTGATCCAAACAAGAAATCAAATTATGATAATTATGGTAGCGAGGATGGACCACAAGGATTTAGTGGCTTTGGCGGCGGTGACGCTTCTGGATTTGGAGGATTTGAAGATATTTTAAATTCCTTCTTTGGCGGTGGAATGGGAGGAAGACGTGCAAATCGTTCAAACGCTCCTCAGCAAGGTGATGATATTCAAGTTAGATTGGATTTGACTTTTGAAGAAGCATTTAATGGCGTAAAGAAAACTATAGAAATAGATAGATATGAAGAATGTCCAACTTGTCATGGTACAGGTGCTAAAGATTCTTCATCAATTGATGTATGCCCATATTGCCATGGATCAGGAATGATTCAAAAGACACAAAATACTTTATTTGGACAACAAATCATTCAAACAGTATGTACTCATTGTGGCGGTAAGGGAAAAGTTATTAAAGAAAAATGTAAAGATTGTAAAGGTGCAGGCTCAATTAGAAAAAGAGCTAGCGTAACTATAAACATTCCAGCAGGTATTGATTCAGGAATGAACATGACTATAAGACACGAAGGTCATGCTGGAAAGAATGGTGGTCCAAAGGGAAATCTAATTGTTTCAATATCAGTTAAGCCATCAGACAAGTTTAAGAGAGTTGGTAATGATTTATACATGGATGTACCAATAGGGTTCTTTGATGCTGCTAATGGATGCACATTAGAGATTGATACATTAAAGGGAAAGACAACAACTAAAGTTCCTGAAGGAATACAATCTGGTACAAAAATAAGAATAAAAGGATACGGAATGAAAGCTTTGCAAAAAGACTTCTATGGAGATCTATATTTAACTATAAAAGTTGAAACTCCAAAAGGTCTATCTTCTAAGCAAATGAAGTTATTGAAAGCCTTTGAAGAATCCTTGAGTGAATCTCAATACCCACAAGTAAAAAGATTTAACAAAAAATAAAAAAAAATTGTAAAAGTGCTTTACAACGCAATATAGATTTGTTATATTATAAAAGCACTTTTGTGGAAGCATAGCTCAGCTGGGAGAGCATCTGCCTTACAAGCAGAGGGTCATAGGTTCGAGCCCTATTGTTTCCACCAATACGCGGGAGTGGCTCAGTGGTAGAGCGTTGCCTTGCCAAGGCAAATGTCGCGAGTTCGAATCTCGTCTCCCGCTCCACTTAAGACAAGAGTGGCACCTTGGCCAAGTGGTAAGGCAAAGCTCTGCAAAAGCTTTATTCTCCAGTCCGAATCTGGAAGGTGCCTCCAACAAAAAAACAATGCGTGTGCCGAGTTGGCGGAATTGGCAGACGCGAGGGACTTAAAATCCCTTGGTCGAAAGGCCGTGCCGGTTCAAGTCCGGCACCCGGCACCATGTTAGTATAATCTGAATCAAATCCTTATAATGAGTGAGTGGTTCGGATTATATTTTTTTATGACTTATTTCAAGAACACCCGTGACGGACAATCAATCGGGAAAGGGCGGTAAGTAAATGTGAAAACGGCTGTCGGTTTCAAGCCGACAGCCGTGAATACAGGCATTTACCGTTTAGTGGAATTGAAAGGACGAAAGGAATTCTTTGATCAGAAACGAGCAAAAATGCGGGAACGTGCAGATGTTCGAGTTAAACCCGATATTTCCTCTTACTATTTTAATGCCGAAACAAATCTCTTTATAATCGGGATTTTTGATTAACGTTGCGAGGGATTTCGAGTTATTATTTCCGGCTTTGACTTCAATCGGTACGAGATAGTCTTTGTAACGGACAAGGAATTCTTCTTGAAGCGTGGAGTTTTCCTTTTTGTAATAACGAAGCTCGTAACCCGATTTGACGAGCGCTTCGCCTATAATGCTTTCAAACAGCCCGCCTTTATAAACGTCGAGATTTTTATTCTGACGGAAATCCGTTTGCGCTTCATCGTCGAGCTGCGAGATCAGCAATCCGTTATCGGCATAATACAGGATACAGCAATCTTCGATAACGTTGCCTTTCAAAGGAAGATTCGGAGTTTGCAAAGCGCGGCTTACGTTGACGATACCGGCATCTTCGAGCCATTCGAGAGAGCCTCGGTAATCTTTGAACTTTGCGCCCGAACGCACTTTGGAAAGCTGGAACTTTTTGTTTTCCTTTCCAAGTTGGAACGGCACGGAGCGAAAGACGTTTGTAATGCGGGATTTATCAAGTCCGACCGCGTACTTGCGGATGTCGGCTTCGTAACCGATCACAATCTGTCTTTGAATTTCAAGCGTATTTTCAAAAGTTTTCCTTGTTACAAAGTCTTTGACGACATCTGGCATTCCGCCGACGAGACAGTAGTCCAAAAAAAGGTCGTTGTAAATCTTTAAGACAGAAGACGTAAACGGCGTAAACGACAACATATGTTCGAGAATATCGTTCTTGACAGAGTTGTCGTAACCGAGCGCCCACAAAAATTCTTCAAAATCGAGTGAACGCATTTCGATTTCAGTTTTATAGCCTACGCTGATATTCGATATTTCTTTATAATGAACGCCGAGTAAAGAACCGCTGCAAATGACATCGTAGTTTCCGTCCAGAGCAAAAAACTTCAATGAAGTTACAATGTCGGGGAATTCCTGTATTTCATCGAAGAAAATCAAAGTTTTTCCTTTGATGAATCGTGCTTCGGGATTGATACGAGAAATGTTCTTGATAACGGCTTCCGCAGAGTAACCATTTTCCACGATTTGCTTGTAAACGGGATCGGAAACAAAGTTGATTTCGACGATGCTGTCGTAATTGCTTTGAGCAAAGTTTTCAATGGATTTGGTTTTACCAACCTGTCTTGCCCCTTTGATAATCAGCGGTTTTCTCTCGTCATTCGCTTTCCATTCGGCAAGATAGGCATCGATTTTTCGTTTCAGATATCCGATCATAAAATCACCTCTTTCAGATTAATGATAGTATACCACGAATGAAGGGAATAATCAAGGCGTTTTCCTAAAAAATGAGCGAGTTTTTAAAATAAATTTCCTAAAAAATGAGCGAGTTTTTAAAATAATTTCCTAAAAAATGAGCGAGTTTGTGTCGAGAAATGCCGATTTTATAGCAGATTAATCTATAATCAATACAACTTACACGAAAAAGCAGCTGACTCAATATGGAAAATTACGCGGAAAAGCAAAGTTTGGGAGGAAAGAAAATATAAACAGGAAAAAATAGAAAAAAGCGGAGTTGTTCGTACCCAAAACCTACGATTTGGAATCGTTATACGATACGGAGGACAACGAAATGATAGAGATGTAAATGCAGCCATCAATATTCTTAATGAAGGACTGAGAATATTAGAAATGGCGTAGATGAATAAAAGAACGATAGGAACTATCAGGTTAGCTTGGCAAATATCTTTTCAGTAGAAAGGAGTTCCCAAGAATCTAGTGGCTTTATCCATGAGAGGTCCAAAATTTGATTGTTGACTTTTTTAATTAACTATCTAAAAAAAAACGACTAAATGTTCGGTCGTTTCATCTAGACAAAAGATTTTGTTTAAAGTACAATAATTGAAAGCAAATTGTTTTTGCGACCAACTTTCAAACAAAAGGAGCATTTTATGGGTTTAATTGCAAGAGATAGATATTTACAAAAGTTAATAGATCGGAAAGAAAACGGTATGATAAAAGTAATTACAGGTATTCGCCGTTGCGGAAAAACTTATCTTCTTTTTGAATTGTTCTATAATTATTTGAAAGAACAAGGCGTTGACGATAAACATATCATTAAACTTGCTTTGGACGATACAAAGAATAAGAAATATCGCAACCCCGATGAATTATATTATTACGTTCGAGCACAAATCCTTGACGACAATCCGTATTATATTCTTCTTGATGAAGTGCAATTTGTGGACGAGTTTGAGGACGTGCTTAATGGTTTTTTGCATATCAAAAACGCTGATACTTACGTAACTGGTAGCAATGCAAAATTCTTGTCAAAAGATATTATTACCGAATTTCGTGGTCGTGGTGATGAAGTTAGAGTTTATCCCCTTACTTTTAAAGAATACTATGGTTATTTAGGTGGTGACAAGTTAGAGCGTTTTGAAGAATATGCTCAATTTGGTGGGCTTCCACTTACTTTATCAAGAAAATCAACAGAAGATAAAGCAAAATATTTATCAAACCTTTTCAAAGAAGTATATTTCAAAGATTTGGAAGAACGTTATAGTATTGATTTACCCGAAGTTTTACAGTTATTAACCGATGATTTATGTTCTTCTATTGGTTCTCTTACAAATTCTTCTAAATTGGCAAAGGACTTAAAGTCGGCTAAAAATGTTAAGGTTGATTCTCAAACAATTGCAACCTACTTGGAATATTTAGAAGAATCGTTTTTGTTTAATCAAGCGAAGCGTTACGACGTTAAGGGTAAAAAATATTTCCTATATCCTTCAAAATATTATTGCACGGATATGGGCTTACGCAATGCTCGCTTGAATTTTAGACAACAAGAAGATACTCACGCAATTGAAAATATTATTTATAACGAGTTGATTGCTCGTGGTTTTTCCGTTGATGTTGGTGTAGTTGAAATCGTAAGCGTTGGAGAAGATGGAAAACGCCATCAAAAACAACGCGAAATAGACTTTGTTATCAACAAAGGAATGAGAAGGTATTATATTCAATCAGCTTTAGCATTGAATACGGATGATAAAGAAAAAACTACACTTCGCTCTTTCCTTGAAACTAAGGATTTCTTTAAGAAAATAATCGTAACTAAATCATACATGATGCCTTGGTTTGACGATAACGGAATTTATCACGTAGGCTTATACGATTTCTTATTAGACGAAAGCATTTTGGAAAGTTAGTCGTAATTGTTACTAAAATTCAAATGAGAGCGTTTAAATATGTGTCAATATATGACCATACTTCATTGTCGTAATTTCCAAATAAAGATGACATATCAATGCCTAAATATGAAAGGTTTTCATTATTAAATCCATGAGTTGCGCCATCTATTATGTATAGTTGGCAATTGTGGTATATATCGGCAGCTTTTTGAGAATATTCCTTATTTACAATAAAATCATTAGATCCGTGAATAATAAGTACATCGCCTGTAAAATTTGCTATATTTGCGTATACATCATAATCTTTTATTGTATTTATAAATTTTTCTCCATAAGAAGAAAAACCCAAAGCTCCAAAATTGCTCGAATTGTTTGAAAAATTATTTGCAATTTCTGGGATATTAAACGCAGGATAAAGAAGAATTAGCCCAGATATTTCATCGTATATATCGTTTGCTACAAGTGCAGATACAAGTCCTCCTTGGCTGGTTCCAAATAAGAATAATTTGTTAGGATTAACATAGTCTAAGTTTTTTATTGTATTTATTACAGCTTTTAAATCATCCATTTCAGTAAAAATTGTCATGTCTTGCGTAGATCCATCGCTTCTGCTGTTTGAACTACCTCCGCAAAAATCAAAAGCATAAGCCACATAGCCACGCTCTGCAAAACCTATACAATATGCGTTCATAGAATCAGCAGTAAGGTTTGCACTATGTGAAAGAACAACGGCAGGGAACTTTTCTGTTTCAGAAGCTTTTGTAGGAATGTATATTTTTCCGTAGATGTTCAATTCTCCATTTGTCGTATAAAGTTCCTCTATGATAAAACTCATTGGCTCGTTTTCATCTTTTTTTGTATCCTTACAAGAAGAGAATATCAGTGTTGATAAAACAAGCACTAAAAGGGCGCATATAGCTATAAATAATGTAAACTTTTTAAACTTTGTCATATGACAACCTCTATTTAAAAGTTATTTTATCACTAGTATTATTGAGGGTCAAATTATGGTTAATATTTGAAAAATAGTTAAGATCAAACTTTGAAAATGCAATATAATTTATGTTGTTATTGATTAAAGATTCTATTTTTACTATAATTTATTTGCAATAAAAAAATGAGGTGACGATTGTGAAACAATTATTTGATAACTATAACGGAACAGCCATATATTCTTATACTTTATCTTCAAAAAACTTAGAAGTAGAAATTGTGGAATATGGGGCAAGAATTAATGCTTTGCGTTTTAATGGTGTTAATGTTGCTTTAGGTTATAAATCTGTCTGGGGAAGCAAAGAATCTGCATGCTATATTGGCGCTACAGTTGGAAGATGCGCAAATAGAATTGAAAATGCACGTTTTGTATTAAATGGTAAAGAATATCAAGTATCAAATAATGAAAACAAAAATCATTTGCATGGTGGAATAGAGGGCTTTGATCAAAAAATATTTAATGTTGAATATTTTGATGATCAAAAAATTGTCTTATCATATGAATCTAAAGATGGCGAAGAGGGATATCCTGGCAATTTAAAGCTTATAGTTACATATACAATCAAAGATAATGATTTAATAATCGACTATGATGCTATATCAGATAAAGATACTTTGTTTAATCCTACATGTCATACATATTTTAACTTTAACGGAGAAGAGGTATGTGATTGTAGAGATAATGAGGTGTATATTAATGCAACATCATATACAGTTTCAAATGATAAATTAATTCCGACAGGAGAAGTTCAAAGTGTAATCTCTACACCTTTAGATTTTACTAAACTAAAGCCTCTTATAAAAGATATTGATGAGCCTATGTTAATTGATACAAAAGGCTATGATCACAATTTTATTCTTGATGGGGAATATGCTGCTTCAGTTAGAAGTACTTTAACAAATATTTCAATGGATTTATATACAGATTTGCCTTGTCTTCAATTGTATACAGGTGGATTTTTACAAGCAAAAGAAGGTAAAACTCGTGCATATGAAGCATTTGATGGTTTCTGCCTTGAACCACAATATGCACCTAATGCTATAAATATAGAATCCTTTAAAAAACCTATTATAAAAGCTGGAGAAAAAGTTCATCACTATATAAAGTATTCCTTTAAGACAAATAATTAATTTTTACAATTTTGACTGGAATTTACTTTTACAATTAACTCTATTTTTTTGTAATGCTTTAATTTCACTATTTAATATGTTAAAATATTAAAGATATGCAAAAAAGAGCTCAATTGGGACTAATATTAAGTATTTTATTTGCACTTTTAATGGTGCTATTTTGTATATTTGTTTTTTCAAGTGAAGTATATGCTGCAGGAGAATATTATGTTAATTTGAATAGTAATTATGAGATTGTTGAAATTGATCCAAATGGCAATACAACTTTTCAATTAATTGCAGACACAAACAATCCAAACGCTTCACTAATGTATACAACTTCAGATTCGTCAATTATCAATGTAGATGATAATGGTTTAGTTTATATTGTTGGAAGAGGTGTTGCTGAAGTGTATTGTATTGATCAAGACAGTGGCGAATACGATTCTTGCAGTTTTGTTAGCGTGGATTGTCAAATTGAATCGGGAAATAATTTATATAAAGTATTGGTAGACAATAATCAATATTTTTATATAGCAGCAGCAGGAGATACTGCGTTAAGTAAAATAGCGCAAGAAATCAAATTGCTTGCAAATGTAGACTATAATGTTGTTTTTAGAAAAACGAGTGGAGAAGAAATTCAAATAAACAGAACTATTTCATCTTGTGTTGATTCGAATAACACAGTTTGCATGAATTATAAACATAGAATAGTTAAAGAAGAAGGAAATATAACTTTTGATATATCATCCATAGAAGCAGAATATGGCACTTATGTTAGCATATATGATATAGAAATAGAAGAAGGTTATGAAATTGGTAAAATAGAAGTTTTTTCACCTAGCGATAATACTATAGATATTTCTCAATCAAATAAGTATTTTGTAATGCCGGCAGAAGATGTTGTTGTATCAATTAATATTTCAAAAATTGTTGTAGATTTGGATGGATATGATGCATATATATCTTCTAAAGAAGGCTTGAATGTCAATGCTAGCGTTAGCATAGAAAAAGTATCATCAAACAACTTTAAACAAATAGCAATACCTGAGGGAAAAGAGTTTGCAGTTGCTTATAAAATAAATTTGCAAAACGTTTTAGAACAGAGCGAGATGATTGTTAGCGTAAAAGTTCCGCAAGAAATGCAAAGTAAAGATGGAATTGTAATTGCTACAATAGAGAATGGACAATATGTAGAAAAAGCAATAACAATAAAAGACGGGTATATGTCTTTTACGGTATCTCAATCTGGAGATTATTTAGTTTTATCTAAATATCATAATCCTGGTAGAGATTTGTCTGTTGCTTTAATATGGATAATAGTTTTTAATGCATTATGTTCAATAGCTTTAATTATTTTGGCGTTTGCATATGTAGATTGTAAACAGAATCCAGTAGCAAATAGAAAACGCGTTTACTCTAGCATTATGCCTATCCTTGCCTTATTAGCAGTTTCATCAATTACTGCAGTAAACTCTGGTTATGTTTTCTTGATAGTTCTATTCTCCTTGACTTTATTGATTAAGGTTATAGCTATTTTATGGTTAATTATAAAGTTGATTGAAAAAGGAGTAATTTGGTCAAAAGATTAACTTTGACTATTTATATAAATTAATATATTATTATAAGAGTGGAGAGATTATATGTCATACGCAGATAGAGTTTTTGTACAAAATATTAAAGATATTCTTGAAAATGGTGTTTCCGATGAAATGTATAACGTAAGACCTAAATGGGAAGATGGAACACCTGCTCATACAATTAAGAAATTTGGAATAGTAAACAGATATGATTTGCAAAAAGAATTGCCAATTTTAACAATTAGAAAAACAAATTTTGAAGCAGCCATTGATGAGATTTTATGGATTTGGCAAAAGAAATCTAATAAGGTTTCAGAATTGAATTCTCATATTTGGGATCAATGGGTTGGAGAAGATGGCACTATAGGAAAAGCTTATGGATATCAACTTGGAGTAAAGCACAAATATAAAGAAGGTGAATTTGACCAAGTAGATAGAGTTTTATATGATTTAAAGCATAATCCTAATTCAAGAAGAATCATGACAAATATTTATACATTTGCTGATTTACATGAAATGAACTTATATCCTTGTGCGTATTCTATGACATTTAATGTAAGCGGAAATAAGTTGAACGGAATATTAAATCAACGTTCAAATGATATGTTAGTTGCAAATAACTGGAATGTTTTGCAATATAGCATTTTATTAATGATGTTTGCTCAAGTATCAGGATTAGAACCAGGAGAACTTGTTCATGTAATTGCTGATGCTCATTTATATGATAGACATATAGAACTTGCAAAAGAAGTAATTGCTAAAGAGCAATATGAAGCTCCAAAGCTAATTATGAATAAAGATGTAAAGAATTTCTATGATTTTAAAGTAGAAGATTTTAAATTAGTAGATTACAAGTATCATTTACTTGGAAAGAAAATACCGGTGGCAGAATAATATGAAAGCGATAGTTGCAGTTGACAGAAATTGGGGAATTGGAAAAAATAACGATTTGTTATTTCATTTAAAAAAAGACATGAAATTTTTCAAAGAACATACTATGGGAAATGTCGTAGTTATGGGCGGAAATACTTTGTTGTCTTTACCTGGATCAAAACCTCTTCCAGGAAGAACAAACATTGTTATTAGCGATGTTTTTAAAAGAGATGATGTAATAATGGCTGAGACATTTGATGAGTTATTATCAATACTTAGTCAATATGATACAGATAAATTGTTCGTTATGGGTGGCGCTATGTTATATAGAACATTGCTTCCATATTGTGATACTGTTTATGTAACAAAAGTTGATGCAGATGGAGAAGCTCAAGTTTTTTATGAGAATTTAGATAAACTTGAAAATTGGCAATGCATAGATGAAGGTGAACCTTTAGAAGATGAAGGTTACACAATTCGTTTTACAACATATAAAAATAGTAATCCAAAACCATTTAAGGAGTAAGAAATGGAAAAAACTAGAGACAATTGGTCGAGTAGAGTGACATTTATTTTTGCTGCAATAGGTTCTGCAGTAGGATTAGGAAATGCCTGGAGATTCCCAGGCCTTGCAGCGCAATATGGCGGTGGAGCATTTTTGCTTGTATTTTTCCTTGCCATGATTATTTTAGGATGGCCTTTATTGTGCATGGAAATTGCACTTGGAAGAAAGACACAAAAAGGTGTTCCTGGAGCTTTATATAGTATTAATAAGAAGTTTGAATTTGTTGGATGGGCATCAGTTGCTAATGCGTTTATTATTGTATGTTACTATACAGTAATATTGGCTTGGGTTATTGTAATGATTTTTAAATCATTTGATGTTGGTGCAATGGATACGACTCAAGCTGGAAATGTTTTTATTAATGATGTATTAAAATGTGTAAATATTGGAGATGCGGGTTCTATGGATGTTCCAGGCGCTTTAATATGGGCATTAATAGCAGCATGGGTAATGATGTATTTGTGTATTAGAAAGGGCGCTAGAGGCGTTGGAAAAGTTGTTAAATACACAGTAATGATTCCTATTATTTTATTGTTTATTCTTGCAGTTAACGGAATAATTAAAGATATATCTGTATCAGGCGGTGCAGGACTTGCAACATTCTTTAAACCAGATTTTTCAAGAGTAATTGCTGAAGGGAAAATGGGTAATTTGTTCTTAGATGCATTTGGACAAGTTTTTTATTCTCTTTCAATTATGATGGCAATTATGGTTGCATATGGAAGCTTTGTTGACAAAAAGAGTGATATTGTTAAAGATACCATGATAGTAGCTATTGGAGATTTTTCAATTTCAATGTTAGCTGGTATAGTATTGTTTACTACACTATCTGGAACAGGAATGCTAGAGTCTTATCTAAAAAGTCCATCAGGCGGAGTTGTAACAGCATTTATCATTTATCCTCAAGCTATTGTTTCTTTAACTGACAATGCAATCGTTAATGGAATTTTTGCTTTGATCTTCTACTTAACATTATTTACTTTGGCTATAGATAGTGCATTCTCAATTGTTGAAGGCGTATCAGCATCTGTTTCAGACAAATTGCATATTGAAAAGAAAAAGACAACTCTTGCTGTATGTGGAGTTGCAGGAATTATATCAATTATATTTGTAACAAGAAGTGGATTAAACTGGTTAGATATAGTAGATAACTGGGCAAATTCATTTAGTTTAATACTTGTTGGTATTTTAGAGTGTATTACAATTGGATGGTTCTTTAAGCCAAGCAAATTGCGTGATGAAATGAATAGAACAATTACGCCATTTAAAATTGGTAAAAAACAATTTAATGTAAAAATTGGACCATGGTACGATTGGATTATAAAAGTAGTAAGCCCATTAATTTTAAGCGTATTTATGGTGTGGAATATCGTAACATTAATTATAAGCTATGCAACTGGAAAGGGAGGATATGGTGGATATCCAATATGGGCACAAGTTGTTGCTGGATGGGCTTTATTTGTAGGAGTATTTGTTGTTGCTGCAATTATACAAATTGTGTCTAGAAAGAATAAAAAGATTTTAGAATTGGATGCTACAATTAAGTCATGGGACGAAATGCATGCAGAAGATGAAAATAAATTTATTCTTGCTCAAATGAATGCAGAAATGAATGTAAATGCTACAGAGAATAATGCTCAAAACAATTAAAGATATTGACAGAATAAAAAACTAGCGCTAATATTTAGGCATATAGACAAAAACCTTTGAAGTGAATAAGTAGCTTTTAAAGAGATCTACAGAGAGTCTTGGGATGGTGCGACAAGATGAAATCTAGAAAGTGAATGGGTCACGGAGGGCGGCTAATAACCGACGGGAGTTCAACTCGTTAACAATAGAATATGTATGGTGGTACATAAAATAACATGAGCACATGTAGGTGGCATAATAAAAGTAAATAACAAGACTTTTATCCTTTGAGGGTAGAAGTCTTTTTTTATATTGGAGGATAACAAATGGAAAAGAAAATACCTTACAGGCATTATTTAACAGAGGAGCAATTACCAAGACAATGGTACAATTTAAGAGCTGACATGAAAGAATTGCCAGATCCACTAAGAAATCCAGCAACTGGAGAAGCTTTAAAGGAAGAGGATTTATATCCAATTTTCTGTAAAGAATTAGCTCATCAAGAAATGGATAATACTACAAGATATGTAGATATTCCTGAAGGCATAATGGAAATATATAAGCAATATAGACCAGCGCCACTTGTAAGAGCATATAACTTAGAAAAGGCTCTAGGAACACCTGCAGAAATTTATTATAAATTTGAAGGAAACAATACATCAGGTAGCCATAAATTGAATTCTGCTATTCCACAAGCTTATTATGCAAAAAAGCAAGGTCTAAAGGCCTTAACAACAGAAACAGGAGCAGGACAATGGGGATCTGCATTATCTGAAGCTTGTAGTTATTTTGATATGCCATTAACTGTATATATGGTAAAAGTATCATACGAACAAAAGCCATTTAGAAGAACATTAATGCAAACATTCAATGCTGAAGTAATTCCATCTCCTTCAATGACAACACAAGTAGGAAAGAAGATCCTTGCAGATAATCCAAATTGTACAGGTTCATTAGGAACTGCTATTTCAGAAGCAGTTGAAAAAGCTGTAACAAATGAAGGTTCTAGATATGTATTAGGTTCTGTTTTAAATCAAGTATTATTACATCAATCAATAATTGGTCTTGAAGCATATAAATCAATGGAAATACTAGGAGTTTATCCAGATGTCGTTATAGGATGTGCTGGTGGTGGATCAAATCTTGGAGGTTTAATAGCTCCATTTATGAGAGATAAGATTACTGGAGTTCACCCAAATACAGAATTTATTGCCGTAGAACCAGCATCTTGTCCATCATTAACAAGAGGAAAATATGCATATGATTTCTGTGATACAGGAAAGATTTGTCCATTGGCAAAAATGTACACACTAGGTTGCGAATACATTCCTTCAGCAAGCCATGCGGGTGGTTTAAGATATCATGGTATGTCTCCTATTATTTCGAAGTTGTATCATGATGGATATATGAAGGCCGTAGCTGTTGAACAAACAAAAGTATTCGAAGCAGCAAAGATGTTTGCAAAATATGAAACAATATTGCCAGCTCCAGAATCATCTCACGCTATTAGAGTTGCCATCGATGAAGCATTGAAATGCAAAGAAACAGGAGAGAAGAAGACAATTCTATTTGGATTGACTGGAACAGGATTTTTCGATATGTTCGCATATGACAAATTTATCAAAGGTGAAATGTCTGATTATATTCCAACAGATGAAGAACTTGAAGCAAGTTTTGCAAAATTGCCACAAATAGAAGAAAAATAATTTAATGAATTAAATAAAAAACATGGCTTTGAATTTAAATTTCCAAAGCCATGTTATTTTTTTTGTTTAGTTTTTAATTATTTGTTAGATTCTTCTACAGCAACAGCGCAAGCAACAGTAGCACCTACCATTGGGTTGTTACCCATTCCGATAAGTCCCATCATTTCTACGTGAGCAGGAACAGAAGAAGAACCTGCGAATTGTGCATCAGAGTGCATACGACCCATAGTGTCAGTCATACCATAAGAAGCAGGACCAGCAGCCATATTGTCTGGGTGTAGAGTACGACCTGTACCACCACCAGAAGCAACAGAGAAGTATTTAATTCCGTTCTCAACGCACCATTTTTTGTATGTTCCAGCAACTGGATGTTGGAAACGAGTAGGGTTTGTAGAGTTACCAGTAATAGATACTTGAACTCCTTCATGTTTCATGATAGCAACACCTTCTACAACGTCATCAGCACCATAGCAATTGATTGCAGCTCTTGGACCATTAGAATAAGAAATAGATTTAACAACTTCTAATTCTTCTGTAGCATAGTTTAACTTTGTTTGAACATAAGTGAAACCGTTGATACGGCTAATAATTTGAGCAGCATCTTTTCCTAAACCATTAAGAATAACCTTTAGAGGCTCTTTTCTTACTTTGTTAGCTTTCATAGCAATACCGATTGCGCCTTCAGCAGCAGCAAAAGATTCGTGACCAGCTAAGAATGCGAAACATTTTGTTTCATCTCTTAGTAACATAGCACCTAAATTACCATGTCCAATACCAACTTTTCTATTTTCAGCAACTGAACCAGGAACGCAGAAACTTTGTAATCCGATTCCGATAGCTTCAGCAGCATCAGCAGCCTTTGTGCATCCCTTCTTGATTGCAATAGCGCAACCAACAGTATAAGCCCAACCAGCGTTATCAAAAGCGATTGGTTGAATTCCCTTAACAATAGCCATTGGATCAAATCCTTTGTTTAAACAAATGTCTCTTGCTTCTTCTAAAGATGAGATACCATATTCAGCTAATACTTTATTAATCTTATCAATTCTTCTATCAATATTTTCAAATTTAACTGCCATATTTGTACCTCCTTATTCTTGTCTTGGGTCGATTACTTTAACAGCATCAGCAAATCTGCCGTATCTGCCAGTATTCTTTTCTAGAGCTTCGTTTGCGCTCATTCCGCCTTTTATAGCTGCCATCATTTTTCCTAGGTTAACGAATTCATAACCGATTACGAAATCATCAGCATCTAAAGCGATTTTTGTAACATATCCTTCAGCCATTTCTAGGTATCTAACGCCCTTTAATTTTGTTGAGTACATTGTACCAACTTGAGAACGAAGACCTTTTCCTAAATCTTCAAGACCGCCACCGATTGGTAGTCCGCCTTCAGAGAAAGCTGATTGAGTACGACCATATACGATTTGTAAGAATAGTTCTCTCATTGCAGTATTAATTGCATCGCATACTAAATCTGTGTTTAAAGCTTCAAGAATTGTTTTTCCAGTTAAGATTTCTGCAGCCATAGCAGCTGAGTGAGTCATACCAGAACAACCAATTGTTTCTACTAATGCTTCTTCAATAATACCATTTTTAACATTTAATGTTAGTTTACATGCACCTTGTTGAGGAGCACACCAACCGATACCATGAGTTAAACCAGAAATATCTTTAATTTCTTTTGCTTGAACCCATTTTCCTTCTTCAGGAATTGCAGCTGGACCATGATAAGCACCCTTACCAACAGTACACATCTTCAAGACTTCTTGTGAATATTCCATTAGGGAATCCTCCTATAAAATTTTTTTCAACGATAAAATTATATAATATATAATTCATCAAGTCAAAAAATAATTTAGGTTTAATTGAATTAAATATGCATTTTAATAGTGCGACGAATTTACTAATCAATAACAAAAATATTCATAATTCTACAAATAAAGAAAGTGCAAAAATTTTCAGTTCTAAACATTTTTTGACAAATACGATATCATATAATTGAACAAGTTTATGTGCAAATAAAACAATATATGTATTTTAATTGAGGTTTTGACCGCACAAAAAAAGGCAGAGACGGCAAATGGTTCATGGCAACTTCAATATGAAGAAAATGGTGAAGTATTTAGTTATGGAAATGGCAGCGAAATTGGTTCAGATCCAGACTATTCAAGTAAAAATTGGTATTATATTTATATACCTACTGATAGATGCTGTGAATCTGTTAAAATTTTTGTTAAACTAGTAGTGTATAATAAATAAAGACAAAAATTAATCAATTGTGGAGTGTCCTTAAAAAAGGTGCACTCCACTACTTTTTTTACTATGAAAGAAATTTGATTTTATTTGTATATTATAATTTATAATGATATAATTTATTTAATTTATATAATAATTCGAGAGGATATAGTGATGGAAGAGAAGAAAAATATAATGGACACTCTAAGAGAAAGAGGATTTATTAAACAAACGATATATGAAGAAGATTTGTATGAACTTTTAGGAAAAGAAAGTGTTCCGTTTTATATTGGATTCGATCCAACAGCAAACTCCCTTCATGTAGGGCACTTTGTTGCATTAATGGCAATGAGTCATATGCAAAAAGCTGGACATAAGCCAATTGTATTATTAGGCGGTGGAACTGCAAAAGTTGGTGACCCTTCTGGAAGAACAGATATGCGTAGCATGATGACAAACGATGTAATTCGTCAAAATGTTGAATGTTTTAGAAAACAAATGAGCAAGTTCTTTTCTTTTGAGGGTGAAAATGCAGCTATAATGGCAGATAATTCAGATTGGTTAGACAAACTAAACTATATTGAATTTATTAGAGATATTGGATGCCATTTCTCTGTTAACAAAATGCTTACAGCAGAATGTTATAAACAAAGAATGGAAAAAGGACTAACTTTCCTTGAGTTTAACTATATGTTAATGCAATCATATGACTTTTTACATTTATGTGAAGAATATGGATGCAAATTGCAATGTGGTGGCGATGATCAATGGTCTAATATGCTTGGTGGTGTTGATTTAATTAGAAGAAAATTGCAAAAGCCTGCTTTTGCTATGACATTCCAACTTTTAACTACATCAGAAGGAAAGAAGATGGGCAAAACACAAAAAGGAGCAGTTTGGTTAGATCCTGAAAAAACATCCCCATATGAGTTTTATCAATATTGGAGAAACACAGGAGATAGCGATGTAGAAAAATGCTTAAAGTTGTTAACGTTTTTACCTGTCGATTACATTGAAGATATTTGTAAATATCAAGATGAGAGAATGAATGAAGCTAAAAAAGTTTTGGCTTATGAAGTTACAAAGATTGTGCATGGTGAAGAAGAAGCAAATAAGGCTCAAGCTCAAGCTCAAGCTGCCTTTGGTGGTGGAGATGCTGAACTTCCAACAAAAACTATTTCAAAAGAAGTTTCAAATATTTGTGATATTTTAGTTAGTGTTGGTGCATGTAAATCAAAGAGCGAAGCAAGAAATATAATTGCTGGCGGTGGAGTAAAAGTAAATGATGACACAATTTCAGATTTTGCATATTCAGTATCTGATGAAATGAAAGCAAATGGATTTATACTTCATAAAGGCAAAAAGGTACATATAAAGATAGTTAGCGAATAATGAGTTTTTATTCTGTTGATTCTATATATGAGGAAATTGTTGTAATAAATAAATCCAAGTTTATAACAACATTAATTCCGATTGAATCTCAAGAAGATGCTCAAAAGAACATTGAAATAATAAATAAAAAATATTCTGATGCAACACACAATTGCTATGCGTATATTTCAAATGAAATTGCAACAGAGCAAAGATTTTCAGATGATGGTGAACCTCAAGGAACCGCGGGGATTCCGATGCTTGAAGTTTTAAAGAAAAGAAAGATGTATATGACGCTTGCGGTTGTTACGAGATATTTTGGAGGAATAAAACTTGGAGCAGGAGGACTTGTTCAAGCATATTCATCTTGTGTTGCTAATGCATTAAACAATGCAAGCATTGTTGAAAACGTTATGAGTCATTTAGTTGAAATTAAGACTAATTATTCTCAATATAAAAAACTTGAGGAGATAATTAAAAATCAAAATGGCGAAATAATTAATATTATTTTTGATGAAGATGTTATTATTAGTGCTATAATTTCTTTAGATGACTATAAAAAAGCTGAAGAAAACATAATAGATTTTTCTTTAGGACAAGCAAAAATAGAAATAAAAAATACAAAATATAACAAATTTAGAAGAGGCGAAAAATGAAAATTACATTAACAAAACAACCAAAACAAAAGCCAGACTTTTCTAAGTTAGGCTTTGGAAAGTATTTTACAGACCATATGTTGGTAATGGACTACAAGGATGGAGCATGGGGTGAGCCAGAAATCGTTCCTTTTGAACCATTTGAAATGAGCCCTGCTTCTAACGTTCTTCATTATGCACAAGGTATTTTTGAAGGCGCAAAAGCTTACAAAAACGAAAAAGGCGAAATTACTGTATTTAGAATTGACGATAACTTTATTAGAATGAACAATTCTGCTACAAGACTTTGTATGCCTACATTTGATGCAAAAGTAGTTAAAGATGCATTGTTTGAATTATTGAAAATTGAAAAAGATTGGATTCCTACAGCAAAGGGAACAGCTTTATACATAAGACCAACAATGATTGCAAATCAACCAGTTCTTGGAGTTCATGCATCTCATGTATATAAGTTCTTTATTATTTTATCTCCAGTTGGTTCATATTATGCTAACGGCTTAGAGCCAACAAAGATTTTAGTTGAAGAAAAATATGTTAGAGCTGCAATCGGTGGTACAGGTGAAGCTAAATGTATGGGTAACTATGCTTGTTCATTGATAGGTGGCGAAATTGCTAATCAAAAAGGATATGATCAATGTCTATGGTTGGATGCTGCTGAACATAAGTATGTTGAAGAAGTAGGTTCTATGAATATGTTCTTCGTAATTGATGGCGTAGTTATAACTCCAGCATTAGTTGGATCTATTTTGCCTGGTATTACAAGAAATTCATGTATCCAAGTTTTAAAGAAATATGGATATAAGGTTGAAGAAAGAAGAATTTCTATGGATGAAGTATATGATGCTTACAAAAGTGGTAAGTTAAATGAAAGCTTTGGATCTGGTACAGCTGCAGTTATTTCTCCAGTAGGAACAATTGGATATCACGGAGAAGATATGCTTATTAACAATGGCGAAATGGGCCCAATAACAAAATTCTTATATGATAAGATTACAGGAATTCAAAACAGGGTAGAGCCAGACGAATTTAACTGGGTTACAAAAGTAAATTAATTGTTATATATATAAAAATGAGGTCGGTTGACCTCATTTTTTTCTATTCATTAAAGATTTATTTATTTTGAGCTTTTTCTGTAACTAACTCTATGAATTCTTCTGCATATTGGTAATTTCTAATATTTAGGGCATAGTCATTATAATAAAATGAAGTTTGGTAATCATTTACAGCATCTAATTTAAAAAATCCATATGCCTTATCGGCATGCCAAGAGTTTTTGCAGAAGAACTTTTTGAATCTACCGCAATCCCATATTTCAATATCCATTTCTACAGCAGTATATCTTGCATTTTTATCGCCAGCAGCGCCAACTAGGAATGGAAGTTCTTTTTCCATAGTTTTATCTAGAGAGCAATCTAATTCTAATCTGATTTTATAAAAGCCTGCTTCATCGTAAGAGATGTTTGCTTTTGAAATGGTATCAGCTTCAATAAGGAAAGAAGAGAAAGTATATTCACGTCCAGATACAAGCATTTCTTTTGGAGCAGATACTTCTGATTCGTTGTATAGATCGTTCCAGTCTGCGCCAAATGTAACGGCACCATTATCCGCAACTTGATATGTCATAACTTTTGATTTTTGAGAATAACCATAGTTCAAATCTGAATTATAATAAATTCTTTGAGAAAAAAGAACATTTTCTGCAGAAACTGTTGACATGATAGTTGAACCAACGCCAGAACCATCTGTATAAAAATAGTTTGTGTTATAAAATTCTGAACCATTTTTAATAAAATATCTATAGGCAACACTGTCGGCTTTTAGTATTGAGATAGGTGATACATTGTAAACAGAATAGCACAAAGTATCATCGTGTTGAGCGTTATAGTTTGCTTTGTCATACAAGTAAACCGCAAGATTTTTCATTTCTAAAGAATCTTCTTCCTCAGGAATTACAACATTTTCTAATGGTGCTCCTAATGGTTGATATGTGTTGTCTAATTTTGTTGAATCGAATTCTGTTTCGTCAACCTCGTTCTTAGATTTGCACGAAGAAAGACAAAAAATCATTGAAATAATAAAAGTAACTATTGTAATAGTAGATAATAATTTTCTCATATGTTTTCCTCTCTTCTTTGAGTATATCAAATAAACAGAGCTTTGCCAATATAATAAAATAATAAAAAATATACTTGCAATCGATACAAGTATATTTTAAACGAAAATAGTTGCGATAATTATTTAATAAAAGAACTTCTTTCTTTACCCATGAAGATAATTGAAACCATTCCTTTTCCTACGTGAGTTCCAACAACAGGTCCAACGTCGTAAGGAATTACATTGGTATATCCCATAGCTTTAATAGAATCTATTACTAAAGCTCTATCTGGTTCATTATCTGCGCAGCCAACCGCTATTAGCAAATTTTTATCTTTATCAAAGGCAACATTTTTAAAGTCTTCAAGCATAGTTTTTAAAGCTTTTTTTGTAGACATTGCTTTTTTATATGGCTCTAATGTTCCTGTTTCAGAAATGTAAAGCATAGGCTTTATTTGTAAAAGTGTACCTAAGAAAGCTTCGTTTTTTGTTGCTCTTCCAGTTCTGCATAAATGATTTAAATCGTCAATAACAAATATGCCATATGCATTTTGTTTAATAGATTCAACATAATCTACAATTTCTTCATATGAAGCACCTTCATCTTTTTTATGGCAAGCATAATATGCAACTAAACCTTCAACAAAACTTGCAGATAAAGAATCAATTACAGTAAGTTTTCTTTCAGGGTATTTTTCTTTTAGTTCTTTAGCTGCCATATTTAATTGGTCTAAAGTTCCGCTCAATTTGCTTGAAAAACCAATATGGATAATATCGTATCCTTGAGATAGGTATTTATCAAAAAATTCTGTTGCAGTAAAAGAAGTAACCATTGTTGTTTGAGGAAGATCTTCTTTAGATTTTGCTTGTGCAACAGCATTATAAAAATCTTTATTAGATAATTTTTCAGTATCACCATCATATCCAATGCCGTTAACTGTATAACCCATTGGAATTATTTTTAAGTCATCTCTAAATAGAGATTCAGGGATATCTGCAGTAGCTTCTGTAGTAATTAAAATACTCATTTTTTCACCTCAATATTTATTTTGTAAGCACAAAAATATTTTATAAATAAAAAACATCATTGTCAAATGATATGATAAATTACTAGATAACCCCTACTTATATACAATATAAATAAATATAATATAAATAGTTTTTATTTATTGATTTAGTAAAAAATTGAGTATATAATTAAATCATACAAATTTGATAGGAAAAGTTAATTATGAATATTTCAACTAAAGGAAGATATGGTATAAGAATGTTAGTAGATCTTGCACAACATAAAGATGCAGGATTAGTTCAAATTAAAGATTTAGCTCAGCGTCAAGATATTACTATTAAATATGCTGAACAAATTATTAGTTTATTAAATAAAAATAGATTTGTAAGAAGTGTACGTGGCGCTCAAGGTGGATACGAAATCATTGGAAATGCAAAAGATTATACAATATATGATATATTAACCAAAATAGAAGGGGACCTATCTGTCGTAGATTGCGTTAATGATGAAACATACTGTAATAGAACTTCAGCATGTGCATCTAGAAATCTTTGGGTAGGTTTAAACAATGTTATTAAAGATTATTTAAGCAATATTACGCTTCAAGATCTAGTTGATCAAACTATAAATACATCCGATTTATATAGCATCTAAAAAAATTAAAAAAAATATTGTTTTTTTGTTGACAATATATATATGTATGTCTATAATTAAATCATACCAAAGCGATAGGAATAGTATAAAATAGGAGAAGAAAGAATATGAATATTAAAAATTATACGATTCGATGTTGTTTCCGAATGTGTATGTAGGTAATACAAAAATAAATTAATAAAACAAAATTACACACAAAAAAATAAACACAAAAGGAGAATATAACAATGTCAGAAAGAAAATATAGATTTGAAACATTACAATTACATGTAGGACAAGAACAAGCAGACCCAATAACAGACTCAAGAGCTGTTCCAATTTATCAAACAACTTCATATGTATTCCATAACGCTGCACACGCTCAAGCAAGATTTGGACTAGCAGATCCTGGTAATATTTATGGTAGATTAACAAACTCAACACAAGACGTATTAGAAAAGAGAGTTGCCGCACTTGAAGGTGGTGTTGCTGCACTTGCTGTAGCATCTGGTGCTGCTGCTATTACATATACTATTCAAGCATTAGCTCAAAAGGGCGATCATATCGTAGCACAAAAAACTATCTATGGTGGTTCATATAACTTATTAGCTCATACTTTAAAACAATTCGGAATTGATACATCATTTGTAAACATTCATGATTTAGATGAAGTTGAAGCTGCAATTAAGGACAATACAAAAGCTCTTTATATTGAAACACTTGGCAATCCAAACTCAGATATTCCAGATATTGATGCTGTAGCTAATTTAGCTCATAAATATAATATTCCATTAGTAATAGATAACACATTTGGTACACCATATTTAATTAGACCAATTGAACATGGCGCAGACATAGTTGTGCATTCAGCAACAAAATTCTTGGGTGGACATGGAACTACTTTAGGTGGAGTTATTGTTGATTCAGGAAAATTTGATTGGAAGAAAAATGCAGATAAGTATGCACCAATAGCAAAAGCAAATCCATCTTATCATGGTATTTCATTTGCAGACGCTGTAGGCCCAGCTGCTTTTGTAACATATATAAGAGCAATCTTATTAAGAGATGAAGGTGCTACTCTATCTCCATTCAATGCCTTCTTGTTATTACAAGGAGTTGAAACTCTATCACTAAGATTAGATAGACATGTAGAAAACACAAAGAAAGTTGTTGAATATTTGTCTAAACATCCTCTTGTTGAAAAAGTAAATCACCCTTCATTGAAAGATCATCCAGACCATGATTTATATCAAAAATATTTCCCAAATGGAGGAGCTTCAATATTTACCTTTAACATTAAGGGTGGACAAGAAGAAAGCTTTAAGTTTATAGATAATCTAAAAATCTTTTCATTACTTGCAAACGTTGCAGATGTTAAATCTTTGGTTATTCATCCAGCAACAACAACTCACTCACAATTGTCTGAGGAAGAATTGAGAGATCAAGATATTTATCCAAACACAATAAGATTGTCTATTGGTACAGAACATATAGACGATATCATTGAAGACTTAGAAAACGGTTTTAATGCAATTAAATAATAATAAGGAGATTACAAAAATGGCTATATATAAATCAATTACAGAATTAGTTGGTAAAACACCACTATTAGAAATAGTAAACTATGAAAAGAAAAATAATTTAAAGGCAAAAATATTTGCAAAACTTGAGTACTTTAACCCAGCTGGATCTGTTAAAGACAGAATCGCAAAAGCAATTATTGAAGATGCTGAGGAAAAGGGTTTATTAAAAGAAGGTGCAACAATCATTGAACCTACTTCAGGAAATACCGGTATTGGTCTTTCAGCTATTGCAACAGCAAAAGGTTATAGAATGATTGTGACAATGCCTGATACCATGAGTGTTGAAAGAAGAAACTTAATCAAAGCATATGGCGCAGAATTAGTTTTAACAGAAGGCGCAAAGGGTATGAAGGGAGCTATTGCAAGAGCAGAAGAATTAAATCAAGAAATTCCTGGTAGTATTATTGCTGGACAATTCGTAAATCCTGCAAATCCACAAGCTCACTTTAAAACAACAGGACCAGAAATCTGGGAAGATCTAGATGGTAATGTAGATGTATTTATCGCTGGTGTTGGAACTGGTGGTACAGTATCTGGTGTAGGTAAATACCTAAAGAGTAAAAATCCTAATGTTAAAATCATTGCAGTTGAACCAGCAGCTTCTCCAGTATTATCTAAAGGTGTTGCAGGTCCACACAAGATTCAAGGTATTGGCGCAGGATTCGTACCAAAGACTCTAGATACAAGCATTTATGATGAAGTATTTGCTGTTGAAAATGACGATGCATTTAAAACAGGAAAAGAATTTGCAAAAATTGAAGGTGTTCTAGTCGGTATATCTTCAGGGGCTGCTTTATATGCTGCATCACAAATTGCTCAAAGAAAAGAAAATGAAGGCAAAAACATCGTAGTTTTGTTACCTGATACAGGTGATAGATACTTATCAACACCTCTATTTCAATAATAATTTTTAGAATAAATCTTCCTCGGCCCATTGCGATGCAACATCAAAAATAGACCGAGGTTTTTTTTATGTTAATTTTTTCTTGATTAATATATATATTTTAATATAAAATAAGTTTAGGAAAAAAACAAAAGGAGAGGTTCTTTATGAAAAAGAATGATAAGGAATTCGAAGAATTAGACGACGAATTGTTGGATGAAGAAGAAATCCTAGAAGAAGATGACGAAGAATTGTTAGATGATGACGATTTCGTAGAAGATGAAGAAGAAGACGTAAAGCCTGCTAAAAAATCTTCTAAAAAAGCTGCAAAACAACCAAAGAAAAAGTCTAAGGGTGGAAAAGTTGCAATTATTGTAGTTTCAGTAATTTTAGTAATTGTAATCGCTGCTGTAGCCGTAATGTATTTTATGGGATTCTTTACAAAAGCAGAACCTGTTGATGCTTCAGATGCTTACACAGCTACTATTGGTGCTTCAAAGCCAACAGTTGCAGGTACAACAGCAATTAATAGTAAGATGACTGCTTATCAAATGATGGAAGCTGCTATTAATAACTACTATGATGCTGATTATGCTGCAAACATTTGTCAAGTTGGTGGTGTTGTTACAAAGGTTGGACCAATTAATGTTGCTCAAGCTGTATTATCTGCAAAGATTAGACAAGGTAAAGGCACATCAAGTAGTGCTAAATATTTCTGTTATTCTAAGTCTGTTGGTATTGCTAACATGTGGGAAGAATATTACACAGTTGGTGATGGAAAAGTTGCTTACAGAAAGAATAATGGCCCTAAGGGAGCAAAAGACGCTAATGGAAGAGATAGAGTAACAGCAGGATCATGGTCTACAACTAATTATGATTCATTTGATGAATTTAAGGCTGCAACATCTACAGATTATACAAAGATTTGGTCATATGATGTTAATCCAAATTCTGTAACAAAAGAATCTGCACAATCTACTCCTGTATATGATAAAGCTGCACAATGTTACTATTTCACAATTTCTTTAGATATTAACAATGAAGCTGCATTTAATGATTATATTGAAGTTATGAAATATCAATTGTCAGGAAACATGGGAATGGATGTTACTTCATTAGTATTCCAAAAATTAGATTTAGAGTTCTCAGTATGGGATAACGGACAATTACGTTATATCTATATCCATGAAGCATATGCAATGAATCTATCTAAAGTTCCTGTAATTGGAAAATTAAACGGAATGGTTATTGAAAACAACTGTATGAACGAATTTGCTTTTGATCCAGAAGAAGGATTCCCTTATGATATGGGAGATAAAGAAGGTAAAATTAAAACATTAGTTGGAAACGATGCATTCAAGTTTCAATAATAATTAGATTTAAAATATTAGAGCAAAGGCAAATTGATATGATACCTTTGCTCTTTTTTTTATTTTAATATAATATAAATATGTGGAGGCAGTTATGATTAAATCAAAAATTAAGGATATATGTGTTGTCGCAGTTTTTGCGTGTTTATTAGTTCTTGGTTCTATGTTTGATTTTAGATTTTCAGATAATATTTATTCTGAAAATAATTGGTTTAATATATTTATAGAACTTATCGCCAAAATGCCGATTTATTCAATTGGATTATATGCATGTGCCTCTTTGTTTGTATTATCTAGTTTTAAAGTAAATAGATATCATAGAATAGTTTTATATGCTTTATATATTGTAGGTGCAATTGTATGCGGCGCTCTAATGCTTGAAGACGTTGTATCCGTATTTGTTGAATCAAAAATCAAATATATAATTTCTGCAGTAATTGGCATAGTATTTTTTGTATTTTTTGTAATTGGCTTAAAAGATAAAAAAGAAACAATTGAGGTAAATAAGAAAGCTTATTTGACAATTTTATTTACTATTGCTTGTATTGTAGTCATTACTTTTGCTTTAAAATCAATAATGGATAGAACTAGATTTGTAGATATAATCTTAAGAGAAGGAACATTTACTAATTGGTATAAAAAAGGCGCGGGCGGAGATTCAATGCCATCAGGACACGTAGCATCTATAGTTGCACTATTTAGTTGTCTACCTTTGCTACACAATACTAAGGTGATTAAAATGCAACCATGGCTTGAATACTTATTATTGTCTCTTGTTGCTCTTGTTGTTGCAATATCTAGAATATCTAATGGAAGTCATTTTTTATCTGATGTAGCAGTAGGTGGCTTAATAGCTTTTGTCATATCTAAAGCATTTACTTGGTTATTTTATGGATTTAGTGAAAATAATAATGAAATTAAGAAAGGGAGCTTTTTAGATTTACTATAATGGTCGGTATGAATCAATCAATGTATTCATATTTAAAAGAAAAACATTCTGCTTATAAAATCAACGGCAAAATGATAAGCTTCTATGGTCGAAAAATTAAAAATAAGTTCTTCTTTGAAGAAGTAGACAAAATAGCATCATTTTTGCAAAATAAGGGCATAAAAAAGGGCGACAATGTTATTATTTGTTTAGGTAACATTCCAAATGCAATAATTTCATTTTATGCTGTTAATAGAATAGGTGCTATAGCAAATCTATTGCACCCACTAATTAAGAATAATCAATTAGAGAAAATTATTTCAAAAACAAATCCAAAGGCTGTAATTGTATTCAACGAATTTTTTAAAGAGTATGATTGCTTAAAAGATTATAAATGCCCAATTATTGTGTGTTCTGCTTGTGATTATTTGTTTGCTTTATATAAGCCTTTTTATGGTCTTTATTCTTTGAATAAAACAATTGGAATTGAATATAAAGAAAATGTATATAAATATTCAAAAATAAAATTTGAAAAACTAACAGATGTTGAAATTGCAGGGTCAGATACTGCTATATATATGCATAGCAGTGGAACGACAGGTGAGTCTAAGATTGCTTGTATATCTAATCAGGCGATGAATAACATGCAAGTCAATTTGTTTACAACAGTGTTTAAGGAAGAAAGTTTAAATGATAAATGGGGAATGCTAATGGCGTTACCAATTTTCCATACATTTGGACTTGGAGTTTGTATGCACACAACTCTATGTGTTGGTGCTCAAGCAATACTTATGCCAAAGTTTAATGTTCCATATGCATTATTGTTGTTAAAATTTCAACCAGTAAACATAATCTCAGGCATTCCTGGTATGTTCAAAAAATTGGCGGATTCTCCTTTCTTTAAAGGTAAAATGCTGCTTAAGATAAAAGAATGTTTTTGTGGCGGCGAAAAATTAAGTGATGAAGTTAAGCTAAAGTTTGAAGAAAAACTTGCTAAAGAAGGAAGCACTACAAAAATTGCCGAAGGATATGGGCTGACAGAGACAGGAGTAGTTTTATTAAATACTCAAGACAATAGCGTTCAAGGTTCAATTGGCGCTGCTTTAAAAAATGTTGAGGTAAAAATTGTAGATGATAATCTTGCGCCATTAAAAGCATATGAGAAGGGAAATATATTAATTTCATCAAAAACATTGATGAATGGATATTATTTAGATGAACAATTAACAAATAAAGCTCTAGTTACTTTAGATAATAAAAAATGGGTAAACACTGGCGATATAGGATATATCGATGAATCAAAGCATGTATTTTTCGTAGATAGAGAAAAGAGATTAATTAAAATCTCTGGCAATAATGTCTTTCCAAGAGAAATTGAAAACTATGTCAACGAAATAGAAGAAATTGATTGCTCTTGCGCGGTAAAAGGTGAAAAAAATAATAAGACGATCATTAAGCTTTATGTTCAAATGAAAAAAGATTGTATCTTTAATAAAGAAGTTGAGAAAAAGATTGTAGATAAAATATCTAATAATATGCTTAAATATGCACTTCCTTCACAAATTATTTGCATAAAAAATATCCCTAAGACTATGATAGGGAAAATTGATTATAAACAATTGGAAAAAATTGATTAATTATTCTTTATAGATTCGTTATATGCGTTCAAAATAGCATTTGAAAGTAATTCTCTAGTTTCCGAATTGATAGGATGAACTATGTCATTAAAATTGCCATTTGGTGCTTTTTTAGATGGCATGGCAATAAATAGTCCTTCTGTACCTTCAATGATTTTTATGTCATGAACAGCAAAGCAATCATCAATTAAAATTGATGCGATAGCTTTCAATCTACTTGATTCAACTTTCGTATGTCTAATTTGAATATTTGTAATTTCTATCATGTTTGCCTCAACTTTATTATTGATTATCATAATTATTATGATAAAATAAATTAAATCTTTCAATAAAAGTACCGAAATGATTACAAAAATTTTACACAATAGGACGAAAAAGATGAAAAAAAGCATTTTGTTTGACTTAGATGGAACACTTTTACCACTTAATGAAAAGGTTTTTGTTGATGGGTATTTCGCTATATTAATAAAAAAATTAAGCAAATATAATCTTGATTCAAAAAAGTTAATCAGCGATATTTGGGCTGGCACAAAACGCATGTATATGAATGATGGAAAACAAACAAATGAGAAAGTATTTTGGGATTATTTTTTATCTAATGGATATTCTTTAGAGATTTGTCAATCTATTCAAGAATTCTATGATACTGACTTTTCAAAAGCTAAACAATTCTGCAAAGAAAATCCTTTTGCAAAAGAAGTTGTTGAATTTGCCAAAGAAAATTTTGATCATGTAATTTTAGCTACAAATCCTATTTTCCCAAAAAGAGCAACTCTAGAGAGAATGAGTTGGATTGGTCTAAAAGAATCAGATTTTGAATATATATCTTTTTATGAAAATTCTAGTTTTTCAAAGCCAAATCCAATTTATTACACAAATATATTAAAAATGTTTAATATAAACCCACAAGACGCTCTTATGGTCGGAAATAATGACAAAGAAGATTATTTTGCAGCAACATCGGCAGGTATTGAAACTATAATTATAGATGATAACAGAATTAAATATGACGATATAACTATTGAAAAGCACTGTGAGTTTAAAGATTTAAAAGCATTATTACAAAACAATTATTGCAATTATTAATCAAATTAAAATAAGATGCATATATTATTATATGCGAGTTCATTTTATAGGAATATGTGGAATAAGTATGAAAGCTCTTGCGGAGCTTTCTTTTCATTTAGGGCATAAAGTATCAGGCTCAGATATAACAAATACAAGAATAATAAATTATTTAAAAAGCGTTGGGATTGATGCATATATTGGTTTGAATACAAAAAAGCTTATTGATGTAGATTGCGTTGTTTTTTCTTCTAGTATTAACGAGAAAAACGAGGAATTACAATATGCAAAAGCCCATAATATTTTATGTTTAGAGCGCAGTGATTATTTGAATGAAATTTCCAAATTATGCAATACAACAATTGTTGTTTCAGGAAGCCATGGAAAAAGCACCACTACAAACATAATTGCTCAATGTTTAGAAAAATATAATTATGGATTAATTGGACATGTTGGGGCAGATATAATTAATAGACAAAGCAACTTAATATTTACAGGATTTGATTACTTTGTTTCAGAAGGATGCGAATACAAAAAAAATATATTAAAATTGCATCCAGATTATGCTGTAATTTTAAATATAGATTTTGATCATCCAGATACATATTCTTCTTTGCAAGAAGTTGAATCAACATTTATAGATTTTTCGCATAATGTAAAAAAAGCACTTATTGTTCACGAGGATATATTAGATAAGTTTAATCATTATAAAAATGTTATTAGTTTTGGGAAAAATCCATTAAACGATTATTCTTACCAAATTTTGAAAAGAACAAAAGAAAGAACAATAATGCAGATTGAGAAAAAAGGAATAATAAAAAATATTGTTTCAATTGATTCAGTGATTGAAAGTAATTGTCTTAATTATTTAGCATCGTATGCGCTTTTAGAGCAAATTGTTGACCAAAATTTAATTAATGAAAATTTATTTAAGGGAATAAATGGGATTAAACGTAGGTGCGAAAAAGTGGGAAAGTATTTAGGAGTAGATGTTATTGTAGATTATGCTCATCATCCAAAAGAAATAGAAAATATATACAGTAATTTATCTAACTTTTACTCCAATATTTTGGTTGTTTTTGAAGCACATACGTACTCAAGAACAATAAAACTTTTTGATGAGTTTAAAGAGGTTTTTTTAAATATAAAAAATGTTGTTTTTTTACCAACCTTTGCTTCTAGAGAAGAAATACAGAAAGATATAGTTATAACTCTTGCTAAAGAGTGTAATAAAAAATATATTTCTTCATATTATGATTGCATAAAATTCATTGAAAAAAATGTTCAAAATTATGATCTAATTTTAATACTCGGAGCAGGAAATGCATATAAAATTTCAAAGCAAATTTTTATGGATAAAATGGGTTAACAATGAACAATAGATTTGAATCTTATTTTTTTAGAAGACAAATCTAAAAATGCATCTTTAACTTGAGATATGTCATAAACTTTGTCTAATAGATTATCTACTTTTACAATGCCAGTAGCTAGCATATTAATTGCGGGCTCTATTTCTCCAATACCATCGTTGATTCCATATATGGTCAATCTTTTATTGATAATGCTAGATATGTCAATATTTGTTTTATCTATAGTGGTATTAAATCCTATAAAAGCAGCTTTTCCATTTTGGGAAATATATTTCAAAATATCTGATTGGATATCTTCTAGAGCATCAATATCTACAATTAGTTTATCTGCCATTGCACCAGCAGTAATCTCAATTAAACGCTCATTAACGTTGTCTATTTTAGGGTTAATTGTGTAATAAATTCCATGATATTCAGCAATATCTAATGATTCTTTATCGGTATCTATGATTATTGGAATGGCTTGATGATATAAGCACATTTGAGCAAGTAAAATATTTAAGCAAGTTGCTCCATATAAAAGTACATAATTGGTTGTTTTTATTTCTAAAAGTTTGATTGTTTTAATGCATAAAGCTATATCTTCAACAAAACAAAAAGAATCATCTGGAATTGATTCTGGAACAATTGAAATAGAACTTAGTGGTGCAGTTTGATAATCGCTAAGATATCCGTCTATATCTTTAGCATTGACAAATATACGATTGTTTTCTTTTGTATAAGGAGAAACATATACACGTTGACCTTTTCTAAAAGATAAGTCATCGCATTCGCTAATTAAACCAATAGCGGATCTACCAGGAATAATTGGAAGGTTATCATACTTGTTTTCATAACAAGCAATATCGCTTTTGCATAAAGGTACTTTAGAGATCTTAATTCTTGCATTTTCTTTTAAATTGCATTCATTAGCATCTTCTAAATGTAGTGATATCTTCTTTGTTCCATTTATAACCCAAGATTGCATGTTTTTACCCCTGCTTAAGACTATGACAATTATAACATAAGAAAAAATTATTTATCAACAAAACATCGTTATATAGAAAATTTCGTATAAAAGGAAAAGCATGATAATATTGCTTGACACTAATAAAATAAATATATATAATACGACTTGATACAAAATTAACGCGAGGTGATAAAAATGAAAGAAAATATTCAACCTAATTATCATGATGTAACATTTAAATGCTCATGTGGAAACGAATTTGTTGGAGCATCTACAGTTGAAGCTGATGTTGTTAAAGTTGAAGTTTGCAGCAAATGTCATCCTTTCTATTCAGGTAAGCAAAAGATTATTAGCACTGGTGGAAGAATTGATAAGTTCAAGAAGCGCTACAATCTTGACTAATAAAAAATAGCGATGATTAGGTGCAAGAAAAGAAACTTGCACCTTTTTTTCAAAAGGAGATTGTTTTGAGAAAGAAGTGTACATCTATAGGCGGACAAGCAGTAATTGAAGGCGTTATGATGAGAGGCCCTAAGTCTATTGCTACTGCAGTTAGAGATGAAAAAGGCAATATTGTCGTTGAGAGCAATTATTTAACACCAATTGAAAAAAAGAACGTAATGTTTAGAACTCCAATAGTTAGAGGATTTTTAAACTTTGGTTCATCTATGGTTTCAGGAATGAAAACTTTGCTAAGATCAGGTGAAGTTTTTGGAGAAGATGCTGAACCTTCTAAATTTGAAACTTGGCTTGCTAAAAAATTTGGTGTAGATTTGTACGATGTAGTAATGACATTTTCCGTAATCTTAGGAGTGGCATTATCCTTGTTCTTGTTTTTCTTCTTGCCTCAAGCAATTACTTCTTTTATTCAAAGTGTTGCTCATATTAATATTTCTAATATTGGCATACAAATAGGAATGAATTTTCTTGAAGGATTTATTAGAATCCTTATATTTGTCGTATATATTTGGCTAACAACTTTAATGCCAGATGTAAAAAGAACATACATGTATCATGGTGCAGAGCATAAGACAATTAGCTGCTATGAACATGACTTAGAAATGACAGTAGAAAATGCAAAGAAAATGACAACAGTTCACGATAGATGTGGAACGACTTTTATGTTTATAGTAATGGTTGTAAGTGTTTTAGTTTTCTCTGTTGTTGGATGGCAGGATTTTGAAGGCGTTGGAAAATTTTTAAATAGCTTAATAAGATTTGCTATTCGTATAGCTCTAATTCCTGTAGTTGCTGGTGTAAGTTATGAAATATTAAAACTTATGGCAAAATATGACAATTGGCTAGTTAGAATATTAAAAGCTCCAGGTTTATTATTACAAAGATTGACAACTAAAGAGCCAACTGACGATATGCTTGAAGTAGCAATAGTTGCTTTTAAAACAGTTTTACAAATGGAAGAGGATCCAAATACTCCTGTTCAAAGATTTGATGTTAAAAAACCATTAAAGAAAGTTAAAGCAGAATTTGAAGAGAAGTTAAAAGCTGTAAATGCGGATTCGTCTGAAGTGGAATGGATATTAAGTATTAGCATGGGAATAAAGCGCAGTGAACTTGCCTTGAAAAATTCTATATGTGAATCTGAACTTGAAAAAGCCAAGAAATTGTTAGATGAAAGATTGCAAGGAAAACCACTTTGGAGAATTGTTGGAGACATAGATTTTTATAATTGTAAAATCATTATAAGTGATGATGTTTTATCTCCAAGACCTGAGACTGAAGAATTGTGTGAAATCGCTTTGAATTTAATTAAAGATGAAGACAAAGTCTTAGATTTATGTACAGGAAGTGGATGTATTGCCGTTGCTATTGCAAAAAACTCAAAAGCTAAAGTAAGTGCAAGCGATGTATCTAAAAAGGCGCTTGAAACAGCTTTAAAAAATGTGAATGAAAATCAAGTAAGTGTTGAACTGATTGAAAGCGACTTATTTGAAGAGATAAATCAAAAATACAATATTATTATTTCTAATCCGCCATACATTCCAACAAAAGAGATTGACTCTTTAGATAAGGAAGTTAAAAATTATGATCCTATGATTTCCTTAGATGGTGGAGAAGATGGATTAAAATTTTATAGATTAATTGCATCAAATGCTGCATCACACTTGGAAAAGGATGGATATTTATTGTTTGAGTGTGGGGAAAATCAAGCACAAGCAATTAAGGATATGCTTATAGATTTTGACGTTGAGATAAAAAAAGATTTTAGTGGAATAGATAGATTTATAGTTGCTAAATTAAAAGGATAATTATGTTTGAAAGATTAAGATTAATGCTAGAAAGATATGAAAAATTAACAGAATTATTAGCTGATCCTGATGTTATTAGCGATCAAAATGTTTGGCGTGAATATGCTAAAGAACATGCCTCACTTGAAAATGCTGTTAATTTATATAAGGAGTATTTGCAAACTCAAAAAAACATTGAAGAATGCAAAGAACTTATGAACGGAAACGATGAACTTGCAGAATTGGCAAAAGAAGAATTTAAAGAAGGACAAGCAAAGCTTGAAGATTTAATTAAACAATTAAAAATTGCTTTAATTCCTGTAGATCCACATGACCAAAAGAACGTAATTATTGAAATTAGACCTGCAGCTGGTGGAGAAGAAGCTGCTCTATTTGGTACAGAACTAATGAGAATGTACACTAGATTTGCAGAAAGAAATCGTTGGAAGACAGAAGAAATTGATTTAGATATGACAGAACTTGGTGGAATTAAAACTTGTACTTTCATGATTTCAGGACAAAATGCATTTGCTAAATTAAAATACGAAAGTGGTGTTCATAGAGTTCAAAGAGTACCTGCAACAGAATCTCAAGGAAGAGTTCATACGTCTACAGTTACAGTTGCTGTGTTGCCAGAAGTTGAAGACGTAGAAGTTGAGATAAATGAAAAAGATATAAAGATTGATACATATAGATCTTCAGGTGCAGGCGGTCAAAAAGTTAACAAAACAGAAACCGCAATAAGAATTACTCATTTTCCAACAGGAATTGTCGTAACATCACAAGATGAAAGATCTCAATTAAAAAATAAAGAAAAAGCTCTACAAGTTTTAAAGTCAAGAATTTATGACTACTATAAAACTAAAGCAGATAGCGAACATGCTTCTGAGAGAAAGAGCCAAGTAGGAACTGGAGATAGATCTGAAAAGATAAGAACATATAATTTCCCTCAAAATAGAGTAACAGACCATAGAATTGGTTATACAATGTATGCTCTTGAAGAATTTATGGATGGAGATTTAAATGAAATGATAGAAGCATTACAAATAGCATATCAAAATGAGATGCTAGCAAAAATTGGAGATTAATTAATGATAAAGTATAGTGATACGAAAAATGTATTAATGGAAAGTAACTGGAAGCCTAACTTGCAAGATGTAGGTACGCCAAACTTGTATCGTGAATTATATTCGTATGACTCTATTCCGAAAATTGCATTTAACTTTAGACAAACTCCTATGGAAATCCCATCAGAGCTTTGGATTACTGATACAACGTTTAGAGACGGCCAACAAGCAACAAAGCCTTTTACATCAAAGCAAATTGTTGAATTATATAAAATGATGCATAGATTTGGTGGTAAAAAAGGAATAATTAGACAAAGTGAATTTTTCCTATATTCAGAAAAAGATAGAGAAGCCGTAAGAGCTTGTATGGAACTTGGATATGATTTTCCAGAGATTACTTCTTGGATTAGAGCAAGTGAAAAGGATTTTGAACTTGTAAAAGAAATGAAGATAAAAGAAACTGGAATACTAGTTAGTTGCTCGGATTATCATATTTTCAAAAAGATGAATCTAACAAGAAAACAAGCTGCAGATAAATACTTAAATGTAGTAAAGATGGCATTAGATAAAGGTATAGTACCAAGATGTCATTTTGAAGATATTACAAGAGCAGATTTTTATGGATTTGTTGCTCCTTTGGCATATGAATTAATGCAACTTTCTAAAGAAAGTGGAATACCTATTAAAATTAGAGCATGCGATACAATGGGATATGGTATATCTTATCCAGGTGTAACATTGCCAAGAAGTGTTCCTGGTATTATCTCAGGATTGAGATACTATGGAGAAGTTCCATCTGAGCAATTAGAATGGCATGGTCATAACGATTTTTATAAAGTTGTAACAAATGCGGCAACAGCTTGGCTTTATGGATGTTCATCAGTTAATGGTACATTAATGGGAATTGGTGAAAGAACAGGAAACTGTCCAATTGAAGCAATGGCAGTAGAATATGCAGCATTAAAAGGAACAAGTGATGGAATAGATTTTACTGTAATAAAAGAAATTGGAGAATATTTTAAATCTATGGGTATAGATATTCCAGATAGAACTCCATTTGTTGGAAAATCGTTCAATGTTACAAGAGCAGGTATACACGCTGATGGCTTATTAAAAGATCCAGAAATATACAATATTTGCGATACAGAAAAAATCTTTGGAGTTCCTCCAAGAGTTGCTGTAGATTCTCATTCTGGACTTGCTGGTATAGCATTTTGGTTAAACTCATATTATGGTTTAAAAAATGCCGATGCAATAGATAAAAAAAGTGATACAGTTGAGAAAATTAAAGAAATGGTAGATAGGGAATACGATAGAGGTAGAACTGCTTGTATGAGTGATTCAGAACTTGAGATGATGCTACAATCAGTAAACCCAGATTTATATAATAAATTAAAAATAAAGCAATAAGAGGTATAGCTATGATGTATGTAAGCACAAGAGATAGCAATAATAAATGTTCATCCGCAGAAGCAATTCGCGACGGAATAGCAAAAGATGGCGGATTATTCGTTCCAGAATATATTCCAAGTTTGACAAAAGACGATTTTGATAAAATAGGAGAAATGTCATACGAGGAAAGAGCAGCTTTTGTATTAAGTAAAATTCTTGAAGATTACACATATGAAGAATTACTAGGATATTCAAAAAATGCATATGCAAGATTTTTTGGAGATCCATGTCCTGTTGTATGTGTTGATGAAGGTTTATATGTATTAGAGCTATGGCACGGACCAACATGTGCATTTAAAGATATGGCTTTAACAATGCTTCCACATTTATTGACAGGAGCAAGAAAAAAGACAGGAGAAAAGACAAAAAGCTTAATTCTTGTTGCAACATCTGGAGATACTGGAAAAGCTGCATTAGAGGGATTTAGAGATGTTGAAGGCACAGATATAATTGTATTTTATCCTTCAGATGGTGTTTCAGAAATGCAAAAATTACAAATGAAAACACAACTTGGAAACAATGTATATGTATGTGCAATTAAAGGAAACTTTGATGATGCTCAAAACGCAGTAAAGACAATCTTTAATGATCCAAATATTGTAAAGCAATTATTAGAAAAAGGATATAAATTATCTTCAGCTAATTCTATTAACTGGGGACGTTTAGCACCTCAAATTGTTTATTATATTTCTAGTTATATGGATTTAGTTAATTCTGATCAAATTACATTTGGAGAAAAAGTAAATTTCTGTGTTCCATCAGGAAACTTTGGAGATATTCTTGCAGGATATTATGCTCATAAAATGGGTGTACCGGTAAATAAATTAATTTGTGCATCTAATAAGAATAAGGTATTAACTGATTTCTTTGAAACAGGAACATATGATATAAATAGAGATTTTTATAAGACAATATCTCCATCTATGGATATTTTGATTTCTTCTAACTTAGAAAGATTATTATATGAAATTACAGGAAAAGATGATAAAAAAGTTGTTTCATATATGAAAGACTTAAAAACTAAGGGAAAATATACAATTTCTGAAGAAGAATTAAATAAGATAAAAGAAATATTTGATGCAGGCTATGCGGACGAAGATATGACAAAAGATGCTATTGCAGCTGAAGATGAAGTTGATGATTACATTATGGATCCTCACACAGGTGTTGCTATGGCAGTATATGATGATTATTTAGATAGAACAAATGATGAGACAAAAACTATTATTTTATCTACTGCATCTGCATATAAATTCCCATGTGATGTTTATGAAGCTATAACAGAATCTAAGCTTAGTGATGCTTTTGAAGCAACAAAGAAACTTCAAAATTTCACAGGACTTGAGATTCCTGAACCATTAATGGGCTTAAAAAATAGAGAAGTTAGATTTAATGATATTATAGAAAAGACAAGTATTGCTGATGCAGTATTAGAATATGTAAACAAAGGGGAATAGTATGAGTAAAGTAATATATAGCGCAATCCAACCATCAGGAATAATGACTTTAGGAAACTATATAGGAGCTGTGGATAATTGGCAACAAATGCAAGCAAATGAAGATAATAAATGTATATTTGCTTTAGCAGATTTGCATACAATAACAGTTAGACAAGATCCAAAGAAATTCCATGAAAATGCTATGAGTTTTTATGCGTTATTAATGGCTATGGGACTTGATCCAAAAAAGAGTATTTTGTATTTTCAATCTCATGTTCAAGAACATGCTTACTTGTCTTGGCTTTTAAATTGTTATACATATGTTGGCGAAATGAATAGAATGACGCAATTTAAGGATAAATCCGCAAAACATTCAGACAATATTAACATGGGTCTTATGGATTATCCTGTATTAATGGCAGCAGATATTTTGTTATATAGAACAGATGAGGTTCCTGTTGGTATTGATCAAATGCAACATATTGAGATAGCAAGAGATATTGCTGAACGTGTAAATGGCATATATGGAGATATATTTACTGTACCAAAGGGCGTATTAAAGAAAGTTGGTGCAAAGATTATGTCACTACAAGACCCAACACAAAAGATGAGCAAATCTGATCCTAATCCTAAAGCTGTTATTAGTGTTTTAGATGATGATAGCGTTATTATGAAAAAGTTTAAGAGTGCTGTTACGGACTCTGAAACTATAATCAAGTATGATGCAGAAAACAAGCCAGGTGTATCTAATTTGCTTACTATTTTATCTGTATGTGAGAATAAGCCAATTGATGTACTTGAAAAGGAATTTGAAGGATTGATGTATGGTCATTTAAAAATCAGAACAGGAGAAGCTGTTTGTGAAATGCTAAGACCAATGAAAGAAAGATACAATCAATTAATGAATGATAAAGGCTATTTGCTTCAATGCGCTAAAGAAGGGGCAGAAAAAGCAAGAGAAATTGCTCGACCTGTATTAGATAAATTTAGACAAGCAATAGGATATGTATTGATATAATGTTTGGATATGTAATACCAGATAAACCAAATATGTTTATGAAAGACTATACTTTGTATAGAGCGTTCTATTGCGGTATTTGTAAAAGTTTATCTAAACATGCTTCTCAGCTAATGCGTTTTACAACAAATTACGATATTACATTTATAAATATTTTGTACCATGCAGTGTGCGATGTAGATGTAGAAATATCTAATGAAGCATGTATATTAAATCCATTTAAGAAAAGAAGTATTGTTAAAGATGATATATATACACAAAAAATATTACACTTTAACACGTTACTTGCTCATTATAAATGTCTTGATGACATACTTGATGAAAATAGTTTATCTAAAAAAATAATAGATAAAACCATTTTAAATAAATATGTTAAAAAGGCTAAAAAAGAAATGCCAAAAGTTGATGAGATTATATCTAAAGGGTATCAGGAACTAAATGCTCTTGAAAAGGCAAATTGTGATTCGTTAGATAAAGTTTGTCATCCATTTGCCAATTTAATGAAGCAAGCTACAAAAGAAATCTTTTTAGATAAATATAACGATGCAATTGGTGAGATTATTTATGCATTAGGTAAATATGTATATTTAATGGATGCAATTGATGATATTGACGACGATTTTAAAAATAATAAGTTTAATGTATTTTTAAGTAATTATAAATATACTGATAAAGAAACCTTTTTATTAGAAAAAAAAGAGTTGTTAGAATTTAACTTAATGAATTGCTATAACACAATAATAAAAGAGTTTGATGCAATTAAGATAAATAAATATGAAGGAGTTTTGACTAATATTTTATGGTATGGAATATTAGGTAATATCAAAACTATACTTGGGAGGACACAAAAGTGCAAAAAGATCCGTATATAATTTTAGGTCTAACAAATGAAGCTACACTAGAAGAAGTAGAAAATGCGTATAGATCATTAAGACAAAAGTATTCAAATCTTAGATTTGAAGAGGGAGAGATTGGTGCTAATGCTTCTAAAATGTTAGGTCAAATTGAGATTGCATATAAAGATTGTTTAGATGATTTAAGACATAAAAATATTAAGGACACATATAACGGAAACGCATATGGGGAAATAGAAGCAACCATTAAATCAGGTAAACTTGAAGATGCGCAATCAATGTTAGATAAATGTGATATAAGAGATGCTGAATGGCATTATTATCAAGCGCAAATCTATTACAAAAGACAATGGTACAATGAAGCTAAGAGTCAACTTGAAATTGCATGTGATTTAGACACTGAAAATAGTAAATATAAAACAACTTTAGAAAAACTTGAAAATGTCATAAATAGAGAAAATGGCAATTTCCAACAAAGCAGTGGAGAAAATGTTAAACAAGATTCTAAACAAGAATCAAGAGCCGGTTATTCTCGTCCAAACACTTCAAACACAGCTTCTGATTCAGATGCATGTTGTAATGCATGTTCAAGCCTAATATGTGCAGATTGCTGCTGTGAATGTATGGGCGGCGATTTAATACCTTGTTGTTAAAATGAAGAAAATTGATGGCAAAATAGTAGCATTGAGCGGAGTATCGTCCGCTCTTTCAATTATTTTTACTTTATGTGCAATTTATATTCCATATGTAACAATTGCATGTTATGTTATTGCTGCGCTTTGTATAGCTTTGCCATTTATAAAAAGATCGGTAATTGGTGGCATTTTTGCCTATATTAGTTCTTCATTAATTTCATTTTTTGTTGCTAACATTAACGTTCTGCCTTTTATATTATTTTTTGGAATATATTCAATTGTCGAATATCTTTTAGACTTTAGATTATTTGAAATCGAAAAAATCTCTAAGGGTATTAAATATACCATTAACATTGCTGTAAAGATAGTTTTTTATTTTGCAGCATTTTTCGCTATGTTTTATTTGATGAAAATATCTTTATCTGACTTTGTATTGTTCGGTATTGAGTGGACATTGCCGCTTCTTCTTATTGCTGGATTTGTATTTTTTGTCGTATATGATTTTTTATATAAAAAAGCATACATATTAATGGAAAGAACAATTATTAAGAGAATTTAAATATATTTAAAAAATTTTTAATTAATTCAATATGCATTTAAGAAAATTTGATGAAATCTTTTCTGAACAAGTAAGTTCAGTTTCTCTTATACATGGAGATTTGAATATAGGAAATATTATTGTTAAAGATAATAAAGTATCTACCATTATTGATCCAATGGGAGTTATGTGGGAAAATAGGGAAATTGAACTTTTTCAATTTGAGTGTTCAGGGTCAGATAATTATGATTTATTAGAGAAATATTTTTCAATAAATAAACCAAGCAAAAAATTTGAATTAAAAATGCATTTTACAAGGCTTTTGTAGAAAATAACCACTATTGTCGAATAGGCAAAAAACAAGACAATTATTTATCTAGTTTTTTTAAGCAATTAGAAAAAAAATATTATAATGTTTAAACTTTAATGAAATAATTATAAAAGTAGAATTAATCAATACTATTTTTAGTCTCTTTTGCTTTTTGCATTTACATAGAGTTAAAAAATTAACATTTTTTGTTGATATAAAATATCAAATAATTTATAATGGGTAAGAAAGAATTTTTAAAGGAGATTATTTTATGGAATTTAATTTCACAAAGAATGAACAAGTTAAATCTTGGTTACAATCTAGAATTGATTTAGTTAATCCAGATAAAGTTGTTTATATTGATGGTTCAGAAGAACTATACAAAAAATTGACAGATGAAGCTATTGCATCTGGCGAAATGATTAAATTAAATGAAAAGACATTGCCAGGATGTTTGCTTCATAGAACAAAGCCAAACGACGTTGCTCGTGTTGAAGCAAGAACATTTATTTGTTGTAAAAACGAAGAAGATGCTGGTCGTATGTACAATTGGTGCGATCCTACAGAAATGCATGCTAAACTAGATGCTATTTTAAAGGATTCATACAAAGGCAAGACAATGTATATTATTCCATATTCAATGGGTCCAGTTGGTGGTCCAATTTCTAAGATTGGATTAGAAGTAACAGATTCTATATACGTTGTATTAAACATGAGAATCATGACAAGAGTTGGACAAAATGTTATGGATGCTCTTGGAAATAGTTCAGATTTCGTTAAAGGAACACATGCAAGTTGTGATGTTGATCCAGAAAACAGATATATCTGCCAATTCCCAGAAGAGAATGCTATTGTTTCAGTTAACAGTGCATATGGCGGAAACGTTCTACAAGGTAAAAAATGTTTTGCTCTACGTATAGCTTCTTACCAAGGTAAGAATGAAGGATGGATGGCTGAACACATGTTAATTCTTGGAATTAAGAGACCAGGAAAAGAAACAGTTTATATGTGTGCTGCATTCCCATCAGCTTGCGGAAAGACAAACTTAGCTATGTTAATCCCACCTAAGTCATTCCAAGAAAAGGGTTATGAAGTATTTACAGTAGGTGACGATATTGCTTGGATCAAACCAGGTGCAGATGGAAGACTATATGCTATCAACCCAGAAAACGGATTCTTTGGTGTTGCTCCTGGAACTAACTCTAAATCAAACTACAATGCTTTAATGTCTACAAAGAAGAATGCAATCTTTACAAACGTTGCATGGAATCCAAAGACAAACGAAGTATGGTGGGAAGCATTAGAGAAAGATGATCCAGAAAAGAAGAAACCAGACTTCTTAATTGATTGGACAGGAAAAGATTGGACTCCAGATACAGTTGATGCTGAAGGAAAGCCAGTTAAAGCTGCTCATCCAAACTCAAGATTTACAGCTCCAGCTGAAAATTGTCCTTGCATTTCTCCTGCATTTAAGACAGGCGAACCAGTTCCTGTAAGTGCATTTATCTTTGGTGGACGTCGTCCAACAACTGTACCACTTGTATATCAAGCTAAGTCTTGGGATAATGGTGTATTTATTGGTTCTATTATGGGTTCTGAAACAACAGCTGCTGCTACAGGTGCTGTAGGTGTTGTAAGAAGAGATCCAATGGCAATGAGACCATTCTTTGGATACCATGTTGCTGATTATTTCCAACACTGGTTAGATATGGGTAAGATTGTTCCTGTTGATAAACAACCAAAAATCTTCAACGTTAACTGGTTTAGAACAGATGATAAAGGAAACTTCGTATGGCCAGGATTTGGAGATAATATGAGAGTTTTAGACTGGATGTTAAAGAGAATCGATGGAGAAGTAGATGCAGTTGAAACTCCAATCGGATATCTTCCAAAGCCAGAAGATATTGATATATCAGATATTAAAGATTTCAGTGAAGATACATTAAAGAGCATTTTAACAGTAGATAAGGATGCTTGGAAGAAAGAAGCTGAAGGAATTAAAGAGTTCTATGCAACATTAGGACCTAAGATGCCTAAAGAATTATTAGAACAAGCTGATGCATTATTAGCAAAATTCTCAAAATAACAATAAATAAAAGATAATTAAAAATCCTCAAACAAGAAAAGTTTGGGGATTTTTTTATGCGAAATAGTTTGAGTTAAAAACCGACGCCTTACAATATGGTTTACTTTTTACAAAGTAAAGTGTAAAATAAATGATATGAATAAATTTGGAAGATTTGTTGTAGACAAAAGATTTATAATACTTGCAGTTTTTATAGTTATGACTATAGCGTCAGTTGCAATGATTTTCTTTGTTCCTATTAATTCAGACATTTTATCTTATTTGCCATCAGGTCTAAAAATGACTGATGGTCTTGGCAAATTAAAAACCACATTCGGAATGGAAGCGGATGCCATGATTGGAGTTGGCGATGTTACATACGAAGAGATGGAAGCAATTATTCAAAAAATTTCGGATAAATATGAAACGACAGATACAAACGATCCTAAAGGAATAAAGCCAGGTGGAATTTTATGGATAGGCATGATTGATGAAATGCAAAACATGGACAATATTAATATGGGCTTTATTAATATTGATATGGGAGAAATGGGCAGTCAAATGCTAGATAATCAATCCCTTTTAGCAGTGTTTTATCCTAATCCAGATAAAGATAATAATGATTTAATTACTTTTGATAAAACAGTTAAAGCAAAATATCTATTTATGCTTCAACTTGATGTTTCATCTTCATCAAATGAAGCTTTAAATATGCTTGATGACTTAGATGAGAATATTTTACCTGAAAATCATGCAATAGGCGGTTCAACTGAAATAGTAAGACAAATCTTTAGATCTACTATTGATGAAATGTATAAATATATACTAGTAGCAGTTTTGGTAATGTTTATTGTTTTACTATTAACTACAGATACATTAATAGATTCAATAATATTTATCTTAACAATTGGAATATCAATTATTGTCAACTTGGGAACCAATATTGTATTTAAAGATGTTTCTATTGTCACCTTTGCATGTTCTGCCGTCTTGCAGCTTGCATTATCAATGGATTATTCTATATTCTTAATGCATTCTTTCTCCGAAGAAAAGAAGAGATGCTTAGATGAAAAAGAGGCAATGAGAAGAGCAGTGCCTAAGACATTCACAACAGTAACGGCATCAGCATTAACTACGCTTGGCGGATTTATGGCTCTATTTGTTATGAGATTTGGTATTGGTGCCGATTTAGGAAGAGTACTTGCAAAAGGTGTTATGTTGAGTTTAATAACAGTTGTATTGTTGCAACCTTGCCTAATGCTAATGTTCTCTAAGGTAAGAGAAAAAAGTGCTCATAAACTTATGTTGCCAAAATTTAAATCAGTTGCAAAATTATCTATTTCTAAAAGATATATAATTGTTCTTATCGCTGTATTAATGCTTATTCCAGCAGCAGTATTGCAACAATTAGAATCTAACAACTTATCATATATAAAATTCGTTGATACACCAGAGTACGAAGAAGGTTCTGTTCAACAAGATGTAAATACTTTGTCTAATTCAATAATTGTACTTGTTCCAGTAGATAATAATGCAAACCAACAATTTATTGCAAAACTTGAAGAAATAAAAGCAGAAGATAGTGCAAAAGGTAGCAATAGCATTGCTGCGTATATGAGTATATACACTATGATTCCTGAAAATTATTCGTATCTATTACCTTTCCTTGAAAATAAAACCATGATGGATGCAATTTCCAAGATGGAAGGAGCGGAAATGATATCAGGCTTTGTAAATGATGGTTATACAATGTATGAAATCATGATAACCTGTGATGCAGAATCTCCAGAAGCAGAAGCTTTATTAAATAAAATTACGGCGGCAACTGACGAATGCTTTGGTTCTTCAGAAAAGGAAATATATATAACAGGAATGGCACAAGCCGTTTTAGATTTAAAGGAAATAACGCCAACAGACTTTATGCTTGTTACACTTATATCTGTACTTGTAATATTGCTTGTTTTAATTGTTTCTCAAAAATCTATAAAGATGCCTATTTTATTAGTTGCGTTAATAGAACTTGGAATATTTATAAACTTGTCACTATGTTATATAGCGCACGAGGAAATAAACTTCATGTGTTACATTATATTGAGTTCAATACAGCTTGGTTCTACTGTCGATTATGCAATCTTGTATACAGATAAATATCAGCGCAATTTGGAATACATGTCTGCAAATGAAGCTGCATACAAAGCATTGAGAGATAGTGCCTCATCTATATTAACTTCTGTTTGTATCATGGCGGGTTGTTGTTTGTCAGTTACAATTGTTGCGTCAAATACGATTGTAAAACAAATGACATGGTTAATTGCTCGTGGTTCAATTATTTCTGGTATATTAACAGTTTTAGTTTTGCCATCACTTCTTGTTGTATTTACAGGCCATAAGAAGCTAAAGAGACGTGGTTTACAACAATCTAGAATTGTGAAGAGTATAGATAGATACAACAAATCTAAAGCTAAAAAAGAAATAAACCAAGCAAATTCTGAATCTTAAATAATTTAGATAAATAAACAAAAATGGGAACCAGTTTTGGTTCCCATTTTAGTTGTGTTTGTATTTATTATAAAGCTCTTGCTTTAATGAATTTTGAATTTAACAAATCAATTAATGAATTATCAATAGAATCTTTTGTGTCGATGATTACATATGTTAAATTGCCGCGCGAACTTGAATTAACAGCGCTAACATTAATGTTGTTTGATTTAACAAGATCTTCTATGTAAGATACGCTTGTTTCAGAGCTAGCAAGAACTGTAATTCTATTTGCTTGTTTTGTTACTTTTAGATTTGGGAAATTAACAGAATTAATTACATTTCCGTTTTCAATATATTCTTTTAATTCATTTGCTGCCATAACTGCACAATTGTCTTCAGCTTCAGGAGTTGAGGCACCAAGGTGAGGGAAAGTAATAACATTTTCAATGCCGATTAATTTTGCATTTGGTAAATCTGTAACAATTCTAGATAACTTTCCGCTCTTTACAGCTTCTATTACATCATCATCGTTGAATAATTCACCTCTAGCGCAATTTATAATTACAGCGCCATCTTTCATCTTAGCAATATTTTCAGCATTAATCATTCCTTTTGTTTCGCCTGTTGCAGGAACGTGAAGTGTTATATAATCGGAAGAAGCATAAATATCGTCTAAATTTGTTGTAATCTTAACATTTGGATTTAGAGATTTTTTAGCAGAATCTGTTAAGAATGGATCATATCCAATAATGTTCATTCCAAGAGCGATAGCTGCATCAGAAACAAGTCTACCAATTGCTCCTAAACCAACGATACCTAATGTTTTGCCGTAGATTTCAGGGCCAATAAATGCTTTTTTGCCTTTTTCGACACTCTTAGCTACTTCGTCATTTTTTTCAAGATTTTGAACCCAATTTATAGCTGGATAAATTTTTCTTGAAGCAAGTAAAAGACCGCAAATAACTAATTCTTTAACAGCGTTTGCATTTGCACCTGGAGTATTGAAAACGCATACGCCTTTTTCTGTCATTTGAGGAATAGGGATATTGTTTACACCAGCCCCAGCTCTAGCAACAGCAAGAACGGAATCTTCTAAAGCGTAATCATGCATTACAAAGCTTCTAACAAGAATAGCAACTGGATTGTCAATCTCGTCAGCAATTGTATATTTATCACTTGTAAGTGTTTCGTTAACTAAAGAACTAATAGGATTTAATTTTTTAATATTATACATTTTATCGCCTCACTATTTGTTTGCAATTTCGAATTTCTTCATAAACTCGATTAAATCTTTTATACCTTGAACAGGCATAGCATTATATATAGAAGCTCTCATTCCGCCAACAAGTCTATGACCTTTTATAGATAAGAATCCATTTTGAGATGCTTCTTTAATGAAAGCTGCATCTAAATCTGCATTTGGTGTTGTGAATGGAACATTCATAATAGATCTATCTTCCTTAACAACCTTATTTGTATAGAAAGAAGAATTATCAATAAAGTCATAAAGTAATCCAGCTTTATATTCATTGATTTGTTGTTGAGCTTTAACGCCACCGTTTTTCTTTAAATGTCTTAGATTTAACATTGTCATATAAATGCTAAAGCAAGGTGGTGTATTATATAAGCTGTTGTTTTCAACTTGAGTCTTCCACTTAAGCATAGTAGGGCAGATAGGCATACCATCTGTTACTAAATCATTTCTAACAATAACTACAGTTAATCCTGCAGGTCCCATATTCTTTTGAGCACCAGCAAATAAAACGCCATATTTAGAAACGTCAATTTCTTCAGATAAAATCATAGAAGAAACGTCGGCTACAAGTGGAGCGTCTGTCTTTGGAAGATAAGGATATTTTGTTCCAAAAATTGTGTTGTTTTGACAAATATATAAATAGTCAATATCACTTCTTATATCTAATTCTTTAGGAATGTATGTAAAATTAGCATCTTCAGATGAACCAGCTAAATGAATATCTCCATATTTTTTAGCTTCTTTAAATGCTTTCTTTGCAAAGTTTCCTGTAACAACATAGTCTGCTTTTCCCTTAGAAAGAAGGTTTAGTGGTACTGCTTCAAATTGTGTCGAGCCTCCGCCTTGAACAAGAATTATTGAATAGTTTTCTGGAACATTCATTAATTCTCTGATTAAAGCAAGACACTCATTATTAATAGCGTCATATTGTTTGCTTCTATGAGACATTTCGCAAACGCTCATTCCACAACCTTGGTAATCTACTAAATCTTTTTGTGCTTCTTCTAATACTTCTACAGGAAGCATTGAAGGACCAGCTGAAAAATTGTAAACTCTGTTCATTTTCATATCTCCATTTTGTTAAAAATTTATAAATCTTTAATATTATATGCCCATATTACTTTTTATGCAAATGATTAAGCATATAAATTAACAAATAATAAATGCGTATACGCATAGATAATAATTGCGTATGCGCGCATTTTTATATTATAATATGATACAAAGGAGCATTATGTCTAAAGATTATAAAGCATTAAAAGTCGCATTTTTAGGCGGCGTTGGAGAAATAGGAAAAAATATAACGGCGATTATGTATGGCCAAGATATTTTACTAGTTGATTGTGGATCATCTTTTCCAACATTAGATACACCTGGAGTAGATTTAATCATTCCAGATTTTTCATTTTTAGTTGAAAATGAAAAACATATAAAAGGCCTTGTTATTACACATGGACACGAAGATCATATTGGAGCAATTCCGTATTTATTAAAAGAAATTCCAAATATTCCAATATATGGAAGCGATTTAGCGGTTGCACTAATAAACCACAAATTAGTAGAGAGAAAGGTTAATACATCAAAATTAAATGTTGTTAAAAATGGAGATAAGGTTAAACTTGGTTCATTTACTGTTGAGTTTGTATCAGTAGCTCACTCAATAATTGGAGCATTTGCACTTGCAATACAAACACCAGCCGGACTAATTTTCCACACTGGCGATTATAAAATTGACTATACGCCAATTGGAAATGCTGCGCCTGTAGATATCTCAAGCTTTGCTCGTATTGGAGAGCGCGGTGTTAAACTTATGCTTGGTGAATCAACTAACGTTGAAAAACCAGGACATACAATTTCTGAAAAACACGTTGGAAAAACTCTTGAAAAAGTATTTTTAACAAATCAGGATAAGAGAATTATTATTGCTACATTTGCATCAAATGTAAATAGAATTCAACAAATAATAAACATTGCAGAAAAGGCAGGAAGAAAAGTTGCTTTCTCTGGAAGATCAATGATTAATATATCTGAAATGGCACTAGATTTAGGTCTTATAAAAACAGACAGAAAAAATCTTGTTGATGCCGATGCGCTAAAAGATTATGCGCCAAATCAAGTTTGTATCATATCAACTGGATCTCAGGGAGAGCCAATGAGTGCACTTACTCGTATGGCAAATGGAGAGGATAAAGTAGTTGTAACTAAGGATGATTTAATTGTCATTTCTTCTTCAGCAATACCAGGAAACGAAAAAGCTATATATGGGGTTATAAACAATCTTTATAGAAGAGGAGCTAAAGTCCTATATGGCTCTCTTGAAGAATTGCATGTTTCAGGACACGCTTGTAGAGAAGAATTAAAGATGATGCTTTCTTTAATAAGACCACAGTTTTTCATTCCTGTTCACGGCGAGTATAGACATTTAAAACAACATGCTAAACTAGCAATGGACTTAGGAATAAAAGAAGACAATATTTTAGTAACAGATATAGGTAATGTTGTTGAGATAAAAAGAAACAAAATTATGCTAGTTGAGGATATAAAAGCGGGAGCACAATTTGTTGATGGCTCAAACAATATTTCTAGAGAAATGATAAAAGAAAGAAAGCAATTATCTAATGAAGGCGTTGTTGTTATAGTATGTAGAATAAACTCATTAGAAAAGTCTTTAAGAAACGATATCATTATTGAGCCAAAGGGAATAAAATTAGACGATAGCATGATTAGAGAAATAGAAATAACTACTATGACTTGTTTTGCAGGCTTAGACTTTTCTAAAGGATTCAATAAAGATTCCTTTATAGAAACATTGAGCAAAAAAGTTAAAAGAAGATTGCAAAAGTATATTAATCAAAAGCCGGTAGTTATACCTATAATAATTGAGGAAACGCCTGATGAAATGTAATAGTCTTGAGGATATAAGACAAGAATCAAAAGTTGAATTTTTGCCAATTTTATCACAAGAGTGTGAAGAGGTTTTAATTGATTTAATAAAAAAGATAAAACCAACTTCAATTTTGGAAATAGGTACTTGTGTTGGATATTCCTCAACTATTATGCTTTTAAACTCAAATGCAACAATTGATACAATAGAGATAGATGAAGAGCGCTTAGAAAAGGCAAAAGCACTTTGGGAAAATTATAAATTGCAAGATAGAGTCAATTATTACTTAGGCGATGTAGATAAAATCCTAGATAAAGTAATAGAGAATAAAACATATGACTTAATCTTTATCGATGGACCAAAAAGTAGATATCTTGATCATTTTATAAAAACACAAAAAGCTATGCATGAAAACACAATTGTACTTTGTGATGATGTACTTTTCTTTGGGCTTGTAAAGGGCGAGGAAAAAGTTGCTCATAAGCATAGAACAATAGTAAGACATTTAAGAGAGTTTCTAAGTTTTATAGAAGAAAGAGATGATTTAAATGTTGAGATTTTAGATAAAGGAAATGGCATAGCCATAATAAGGAAGATATGATAGAACTATTAGCACCAGCAGGCGATTTAAACAAGTTAAAAACGGCACTTCATTTTGGAGCGGATGCTGTTTATTGTGGTGGAAATATTTTTTCACTTAGAGCTAATGCAAAGAATTTTACAGAAGATGAACTTATAGAGGCAGTTAAATATACGCATGAAAGAAATAAGAAAATTTATGTAGCTGCGAATATTTTTGCGTTTAATAATGATTTTGATGCTTTAGGCAAATATTTTCAATTTTTGCAAAAAATTGGTGTGGATGCAGTACTAGTATCTGATCCTGGTGTTTTATGTTGTTTGAAAGAAAATGCTCCTAAAATGGAGATTCATTTATCTACTCAAGCAAATACAACAAATAAATATGCTGCTAAATTTTGGGTAGAACAGGGCGTAAAAAGAATTGTTTTAGCTAGAGAAACAAGTATTGAAGACATTAAAGAAATAAGGTCATTTTTGCCAGAGAGTGTTGAGCTTGAAGCATTTGTACATGGCGCAATGTGTATATCTTATAGTGGTAGATGCTTATTGTCTAATGCTTTAACAGGAAGAAGCTCAAATAGAGGCGATTGTGTTCAAGCTTGTAGATGGGAATATGAAATTGTAGAGAAAAACAGAAAGGGAAAACCACTTACAATTGGAGAAGAAGAAAGAGGTACATACATTTTAAACAGCAAGGATTTGAATATGATAGAGCATATAGATAAACTTGCTCAAGCAGGAGTATATTCGTTTAAAGTTGAAGGTAGAATGAAATCTGTTTATTATGTTGCTTCTGTTATAAATGCATATAGAAAAGCTTTTGAGATTTATAAAAATAATCCAAATGATTATAAGCCAAGTCAAATGCTTATTGATGAATTATATAAAAACAGTCATAGAGACTATACTACAGGCTTTTTCTTTGGAGAAAAAGATTCTGTATGTTTAGAAAGCGCGCAACCAAAATGCGATTATGAGTTTTCTGCTGAAGTAATAGATTATAATAAAGAAAAGAAGATGCTTCTTGTAGAAATGAGAAATAGATTCAAAAAAGGCGATGTGCTTGAGATTTTGTCTAATAATGATAAGTATTGGAATAAACAAATTCAAATTGATGAAATTTATGATGAAAAAGGCAATTTAATAGATGATGTTAAACTTGTTCAACAAAGAGTTTATATTCCAACAGAATATGAGCTAACAGCAAGAGATATTCTTAGAAAGAGGTTATAGTATATGAAGAAAAACATAGTAATTTTATATTCAAAAAATCGAATTGATCAAACTGCATTTTCTTTAAAAGAAGAATTTAGTAAGTTTAAAGATGAGTTTAATTTCATTACTATTCCTGCAAATAAGTTTAGCAATTTCTATGGTTCAAGTATTACAGATGGATTTTATAAATTTACTATACGTAATATGCCATGGCTAAATCAATTAATTGGCCTTATTGCAAATAAAATTAACAACAAGAAAAATAAAAACAAAAAGCAAGAAAATACTGAAGAGACGCAAGCAATAGTAGAGGATAAAGTAGAAGATAAAAAGCCTAAAAACAAAAACAAGGAAGGCTTTATAGAAAGATATAAAATTCAATTAAGGAAAGTAGATAATATCATATATAGATATGATCCTGAAATTGTTATTTGTACGACTCCAAGAAGCTTGACAAAAGCTTTATGGGCTAAGGAAAGAACAAATTGCAAGGCATTAATTTGCGCATCAATCACTGATTATTGTGTAGATAGAGGCTTTAATTCGCCATCAGCAGACTATTTTATTGTTCAAAATCAAGCGGAAAAACAAACTCTTGAAACTTTAGGAATAGATGAAAAAAAGATTTTAGTTGTAGGAACCCCAATTGTAAGTTCTGTAAAGATTGCTTATCCAAAAGAAGATATACTAAATGAAATTGGTATAGAGAATAAGGAATTGCCAGTAGTATCAATTGTGGGCGGTAGATATGGTTCAGGAAGAATAAAATCTGCATTTAAAGATATTGCTACATATTCTGGAAGTATAAATATTGTTGTAATGACTAATGGTGCGCAAAATGTTAAGTCATTTATTCAGTCTTATTGTAAAAGCGCTGGCATTACATCTAATGTTTATTGCATAGATGCAATTTCTGATATGTCTAAAATTTATTCTATAACAGATTGTTTAGTTACATCTCCAACAGCATCTATTACATATGAGGCATTATCTAGAAAAATACCTTGTGTATTAATGAAGCCATCTAATAACGTTGAGAGTGGAAACTATTCATATTTAACAGTAAACGGCTTTGCACTACGTGGCGAAAAGAAGTCTCATATTGTGCCATCTGTTTTAAGTTGTATTAACAAAGAAGGGGAATACTCTTATATGATGGAGAATATTAAAGGAAACTTCTCACAAGATATTTCTCAAGAATATGTAAATACAATTTTAGAATTGATATCTAAAGATAATATTGAACAAGTAGAGATGAAACTTGATGATGTAGATACAACAATAGAAAAACAAACAAGTAAGAAAAAGAAGGAAAGAAAATAAAATGATAAAGCATATTGTAATGTATAAATTGAATGATCCAACAATAGAAAACAAAAAAGCTTTGCAAGACAAGTTTTTGTCAATGAAAGGTAAAATCGATGTTTTATTGGATATAGAATCAGGAGTAGATGTATTGTTATCTCAAAGAAGTTATGATGTAGTATTAATCTGCACTTTTAATTCTTTAGAAGATATGACAATTTATAAAAATAGTGAAGTTCATATTCCTGTTATGAATTATGTTCATAGCGTAGTAAAAGAGTCTCATTCGGTAGATTTTGAATTTTAATTATGGCAATTGTAATAGGCGTAGATAAAGGTTCAATAGCAGAAGAATTAGGTATAGAAGTTGGCGATGAGTTACTTGGATTTAATGGTGAGCCAATAGAGGATATACTTGATTATTTTTATTACGAAGGTCAAGATTTTTTTGTTATGAACATGAAGGCGAAGCAAGGAGATATTGTTGATTTAGAAATAGAAAAAGATGTCGACGAACAAATTGGCTTAACTTTAGATGATTCTGTTCAACTTAATCCGAAAAGATGTAAAAATAAATGTCTATTCTGCTTTGTCGATCAATGCCCAAAAGGTATGAGAGAAACGCTTTATGTTAAGGATGATGATTATAGATTAAGCTTTGTTTCTGGAAATTATGTAACATTTACAAATATGACAGATCACGATTTTGAGAGAATTGTTAAACTACATTTATCTCCACTTTATGTATCTGTGCATGCTTACGATAAAGATGTGAAAACTAAACTTATTTCTAATCCTGAAGGGGCGAATTTATTTGATAGACTACGCTATTTAGCTGAAAATAATATTGAAATGCACACTCAAATAGTAATGTGCAAAAACATAAACGATAAAGATGTGCTTTTTGAGACTTTGTCCCAATTGTATAAATTGCATCCACAAATAAAAAGTGTTGCTGTAGTTCCTGTAGGCCTTACTTCATGTAGAGACAAGCTATATAAATTAGAGCCTATAGATAAAGAATGCGCTATACAAACAATTAAACTGGTTGAAGATTTTAATGAAAAAGTTGGCGGAGATTTTTGTTGGTGTTCTGACGAATTTTATATAAAAGCTGGAATAATTGTGCCAGAAAACAATTATTATGGGCAATATAGTCAAATAGAAAATGGCGTGGGATTATGCAGAACATTTATTGAAGAAGTAAACTATGGACTAAGCAAAATAAAAAAGTGTGACACTCCTATCCAAATAGGAGTAGTTACAGGACAGTCTTTTAAAGGATATCTACATGATGCATTAGATAAAATAAAGAAAGAAAAGTTTATAAACTTAGACTACAAGATATATGATATTATTAACCATTTCTTTGGAGAGAGTATTACTGTGTCTGGACTAATAACAGCACAAGATATCATTGATCAAGTGAAAAATCCTGTAAAGCATATTTTAATCCCATCTAATATGCTTAGAGAATTTACAGATACATTTTTAGATGGAATGAGAGTTGTAGAACTTGAAGAGAAACTTAATTCAAAGATTCATGTTGTGCAAAATGGTGAAGATCTTGTACAGATTATAGGAGAATTAGCAAATGAGTAAAATACCTTTGATTGCAATAATAGGAAGACCAAATGTAGGTAAAAGTACACTTTTTAACAAAATTATTGGCAAAAGGGTATCTATTGTTGAAGATTTTGAGGGAGTAACAAGAGATAGAATCTACGCTGACGGGGAGTGGTGTGGACATGCTTTTACTTTAATTGACACAGGCGGATTAGATGTAAAGAGCGAAGACAATATGTGGGCACACATAAGAGCACAAGCTGAAATTGCCATAGATTTAGCAGATGCAATAATAATGGTTGTAGATGGAAGAAATGGCATTACTTCAAACGATATAGAAGTAGCAGATTTATTGAGAAAATCTAAAAAACATATTGTTATAGCTGCAAACAAAATAGATAATAACGAAATCGAAAATATATACGATTTTTACGATTTAGCATTAGGAGAGGTTATACCAGTTTCTTCTATTCATGGAGTAGGAGTTGGAGATTTACTTGATGCTGTTTTAGAGCCAATTGAAAAGGTTTCAATTGAAGAAAAAGACGATACATTAAATATAGCTATTGTTGGAAAACCAAATGCGGGAAAAAGTTCTTTAACAAACAAGATTTTAGGATACAATAGAGTTATTGTTTCCTCTCTTGCTGGAACAACTCGTGATTCAATAGACACACCTTTTGAGTTTGAAGGTAGAAAATGCAAGATTATTGATACAGCAGGTATAAGAAAAAAATCTAGTGTTGACGAAGGTATTGAACAATATTCAGTTTTAAGATCTTTAGCTGCAATAAGAGAAGCAGATATTGTATTAATCGTAATAGATTCGTCAGAGGGAATAACAGAACAAGATGTAAAGATTTGCGGATATGTTCATGAACAAGGAAAACCAAGCGTTATAGTAATGAACAAATGGGATGCTGTTGAAAAAGATACCTATACAGTCAATAAATACAATGAAAAATTAGCGCAAGAATTAAACTTTATGGACTACTATGTTCCAGTATATGTGTCTGCAAAGACAGGTCAAAGATTGGACAAGATTTTATATACTGCATTTGAAGTGTATGATGAAGCGTCTAAGAGAATTTCTACTAGTGTATTAAACGATATAATTGGAGATGCAATTGTTGCTGTTGAACCACCAGCAACACATGGTAGAAGATTAAGAGTTTATTACACAATTCAAGCGCAAACAAATCCTCCAGTATTTATTATGTTTGTAAACGATTCTTCACTTTTACATTTTTCATATCATAGATATTTGGAAAATGCTTTAAGAAAAGCGTTTGTTTTCAAGGGAACACCAATAAAATTAATAGCAAGAGTAAAAACTGACGAAGAAAATAACGATTAAACTTGAATAATGACTAAAAATTACATATAATTTTATATAATTATACTAAATTAGAGGCAACGATGAATTATTTAGAACTAAATAAAGAAAAAATTGAACAATTATTAGATGAAGTAAACATGCAATGTAATGACGTAAAAGCTCAAAACTACAAAGTAGATATTTCACGTGGAAAACCTTGTAATGAGCAATTAGATATTGCAATGGGAATGCTTAGCGATCCTGCTTTATTGCAAAATATGCCTAAGAATTATAGAAACTATGGAATGCTTGATGGAATACCAGAAATGAAGCAAATATTTGCTGATGTTCTTGGTGTTAAACCTTCTAATATTATTGTTGGCGGAAATAGTTCATTAAACATGATGTACGATGCAATTCAAAGAGCGCTTCAATTTGGTGTTTGCGGAAGTACACCTTGGAACCAAATGAAAGCTAAATTTATTTGTTTAGTTCCTGGTTATGATAGACATTTTGCAATTTGTGAACACTTTGGTATAGAGATGATTTCAGTTCCATTAAATGAAGATGGACCTGCGATGGATATAGTTGAAAGATTAGTTGAAAACGACGATACCATAAAGGGTATTTGGTGCGTTCCAAAATATTCAAATCCAACGGGATGCACATATTCTCAAGAAGCTGTTGAGCGTTTAGCTAAAATGCATACAAAAGCAAAAGATTTCAGAATCTTTTGGGATAATGCCTATGCTGTACATGATTTAATGGATCAAACAGATAAGCTTGCAAACATTATGCAAATTGCTGAAAAATATGGAAATGAAGATAGAATATATGAGTTTACTTCTACTTCAAAAATCACATTTGCAGGTGCTGGCGTCGCGTGTATGGCGTGTAGCGAAAATAATGTTAAAGATGTTATTTCTCACATGTCTTTCCAAACAATTGGATATAACAAAATAGAACAATATATTCATTCGCAATATTTAAAGAATGTAGAAAATATTAATGAGATTATGAAAAAGCAAAAAGCTATAATTAAACCAAAGTTTGATAAGATTTTATCTGCTTTAGATGAGACTTTTGCTCAAGATTGTAATATAGCTAGATGGACTAAACCAAATGGAGGATATTTCATTACTTTATATGTTTTAAATGGTTGTGCAAAAAGAGTATATGAAGTTTGTAAAGATTTAGGCTTAACTTTAACAAAAGCTGGAGCTCCATTCCCATATGGCGTGGATGATGACGATTCTGTGCTTAGAATTGCACCTACATTTACATCTAATGAAGATTTAGAAATAGCATGCAAGATTTTGGTTTTGGCAGTACAAAAAGCTTGTTTAGAAAAGTTGTTGGAGAGATAAGATGAAATTATTTATTGCTTCAGATATTCATGGATCAAAATATTACGCTGAAAAGTTAAAAGAGCGCTTTATTCAAGAAGGAGCCGATATGATGGCGCTACTTGGAGATATATATTATCATGGACCAAGAAACCCATTGCCAAAAGATTATGCTCCTATGGAAGTAGCAAAGATTTTAAATGGAATGAAAGATAAATTAATTGTTGTAAAAGGAAATTGTGATAGCGAAGTTGATCAAATGATATCTGAATTTTCTTTTACTGAAAGCGCTAAGATTTTAGTAGACAATGTTGTTGTAACATTAACTCATGGTCATAAATTCAATAAAGACATTATGCCTGAATTTCCAGGAGATGTTTTGGCTTATGGGCATTTCCATGTCAATTTTATGGAAAGGGTAGGAAACACATTAGTTGTAAATCCTGGCTCTGTATCTCTTCCAAAAGAAAATGCTGTGCACGGATATATTATTATTGAAAACAATTTTGTTTCTCAATTTGATATAGAAGGAAATCTAATAGAAAAACAAAAAATCAAGGAGTAGGAACAATGTCAAAGAAAAATGAAACAGTAACAAAAAATTCTTTATTAAATTTAGCTTCTGTAATAGCTATTATTGTATCTATCGTTATTTGGATACTATTGATTATCAATCGTTTTGCTGGTTGGGAATTTATTTCAACAATTGCTGGAATATTAACAAAGGTTAAAGATATTTGTTTAGCTTTTGTTGTATTAGTATGTGCATTTTCTTATGCTTCAGGTATGAAAAAAGGCGGATGGAAAACTACAGTTTATGTATTTTGTGCTGTATTTTTAGTACTTGCAATCGTAGGAGTAGTTCTTTTATAAAATTGCCTATATAGCAAGACTACAAAATATAAAATAAGATTTTGAGCAATCTAAAGTCACACTTTATTTTGCTCATTTTTTATTCATATGAAAAAAATATTGCTATAATAAGCTAAAAATAATGTGCTAAAAAAGCTTTAAAATTCATTTACGTAATTCAATGTGATTGATGTGATTGTGTGTTGAGACGAACTTTGTTGCATAAAAATGTATTGATTCACGCACTTGTGTGTAATATAATATAATAAATAATACAAAGGAAAAGGTGGGTTTATGAATAAAAAGATAGTTATAACGATCATTACATGTTTAGCTATTTGTTTTGTTTGTGCTTTTTCTGCATGCTCAAATGTTAATTCGTTGCAGTCGCAAGAAACTCCTGGTTTAGGTGTTGTTGCACCGCAACAAAATAAGGAAGAAGCAGTTGAAAGTGAAACACAAACTGATATTCAAGAAGAAACACAAAAAGTTGAATCTAATACTGAATCTGAAACTAGTGTAGAATCTGATCCTGAAATTCCAGCAGACGATATCGTATTTGTTGAAGAAGAAACAGTTGCTGTTGGAGAAACACAATATGTTGATTATGATGGATTTACTTTATTATTAGAAAATGTTGGAGATGGTTATTCTATTATAAAAGTTGAGAGTGATGCTAAATCAATTAGAATTCCTAGCACTGGAACAAATATTGTTTCAATTGCAGACAGAGCTTTTAGAGGATTAACAAATCTAGAAGAATTAATTATTGAATGTAATACAATTACAAGTGTTGGAACATATGCATTTTACAATACACCAAATCTTGGTAAAGTAACCTTTCCTTCATCAATTACTAATTTTGGTGAACTATCATTCTACGGTTCAAAATATTTAAATGTCGCAAGAGCTAATGATGACAACAATTTGCTTGTAATTAATGATGTAATTGTTGATGGAAGAGCAGCTAAAGGCGATTTAGTTATACCTTCTAATATTAAATCAATTGCACCAAAGGCTTTCCATAATGCAACAGAATTAACAAGTGTATCTTTTGAGGGAAGCGGTGTAACACGTATTCCTTATCAAGCATTCTATGGATGTAAAAAATTAACTAGTGTTAATTTGAGTGGAATTAAAAATATTGCAGATTATGCTTTTACAAGTTGTACATCTCTAGAATCAATAACAGGAATATCTGTAAGTTTATCTAATATTGGGGCATGTGCATTTAAAAATGATGCTTTATTAACAAAAATTGATTTATCTGCTAGTAATGTATCCTTCATTGTTGGAGAATCAGCTTTTGAAAATTGCTCAGGAATAACAGAAGTAGTTTTCCCATTAGCAATTAACGTAATTGAAAAGAATGCATTTAAGAATTGTACAGCTTTAGCAACAATTGAATTTAATAGTGCAACTAATACACTTACTACTATTGGAGAATGGGCATTCTATGGAGATTACAAACTAGTAACAATTAAGAATCAAAGTGTAATGCCAACGCCTGCTTTAAATGCATTTGAAGGAACTCAAATAGTTTTATAATTTTTAAAAATTAATAATTATATAGATGCTTTTGATTTTAAATTAAAGGCATCTATTTTTTTGTAATATATTAAAAAGTTTTTGTGTATACATTAATAAACGGAGGTGTTATGGTAGACTCAAAAATTTATGAAGATATAGCTAAAAGAACAAATGGAGATATCTATATAGGAGTTGTAGGGCCAGTAAGAACTGGTAAGTCTTCTTTTATAAGACAATTTATGAATACTATGGTGTTGCCTAGTATTGACGAGGGCTCGAGAAAAGAAAGAATAATTGATGAATTACCTCAATCAGGAGACGGAAAAGTAATAATGACTACACAGCCAAAATTTGTGCCTGATGGTGGAGTGAAAATAAAACTTAATAATACAGTTGAAACAAATATTAGACTTATAGATTGTGTTGGATATCCTTATGATGGAGTAAGTGGATTTATAGAAGAAGGCAAAGAAAGAAATATTCAAACTCCATGGTCTAATGTCGATATGCCTTTTAGCGAAGCTGCAATACTCGGAACAGATAAAGTTATGAAAGACCATTCTACAATTGGAATTGTTGTAACTCAAGATGGTTCAATTCAAGGAATAGATAGAAAATTATTTATTAATGAGGAAGAAGAAATTATTAATAAAATGAAAAGTTTAGAAAAGCCTTTTATTATTTTATTAAATAGTATAGATAAATATAACAAAAAAGCCATTGCTTTAAGAAATGAACTTGAAGAAAAGTATAATATGCCAGTAGTACTTGAAAATGTCCAAAAAATGGATGTAGAATCTTTTGAGAGAATACTAAATGAAATATTAAAAGAATTTCCACTAAAGTATATAGATATAGATATACCAAGATATCTAGAGGCATTGCCGAAAGATAATAAGATTATTATTCATATATTAGATAAGATAAGAAATGAGGCTGCAAATTTAAAGAAAATGAGCGATTATGACTTATTTGAATCTATATTTAATGAAGATGAATATATTGATTCTACAAAAGTAAGCAACTTAGATTATGGTAGTGGAAAAATGCAAATTGAATTAGTTCCTAATCCAAAATTATTTTATGATGTCATATCTGATCAATCTGGACAAAATATTGAAGATGAATTTAAACTCATTTCTTACATTAAAGAATTGGCACACGCAAAGAAAGAATATGAAAAGATTAAAAATGCCATTGAAGATGCTGATGAATATGGATATGGAATTGTAATTCCAAAAGAAAACGATATGATATACGATGAACCTGATGTATATAAAAAGGGAAATAAGTGTTCAGTAAAGATGAAAGCTGAGGCATGTTCTTATCATATTATGAAGATAGATGTAGAGACTGAAGTAAGCCCAATTTTTGGAGGTAAAGGACAAAATGAAGAAATGGTTCAGTCTTGGCTTGATGGATTTGAAAATAATTATGATGAGTTATGGCAATCTAATATGTTTGGAAAAACTCTAAAAACTTTAGCTCAAGAAGGAATTGAGACAAAACTTACAACTTTATCTGATGATGTAAAGTTTAAAATGAGAAAAACTATAAATAAGATTGTGAATGATGGGAAAGGTGGCGTAATTTGTTTGTTGTTGTAACCATATGAATCTATTTTCCATATTATGTTATAAGGGGGAATAGAATATATGAATTGTTGTAATAATTCAACTAGGTCTTGCCAATGTAATAGATGTAATTCTTGTTCTTATGGATGTGGATGGTATTCGGCTCCAAATTGTAGTAATAACTACTGTAGTTATTGCCAACCTATTCAAACTACAACAACAAATAGACTTGCTACAGGATATTTTACAAGCGCCGCATCAACTGTTGCTGCAAATGAGACGGTGCCTCTTTCAGGGAATATAATTGTTGGCAATATTCAAAATATATCAGCAGGAAGCAATGGAGCGATTTTGCAACCTGGAACATATGCCATTGAATATTCAACAACAGGTTCGTCCGCAAGTGGAATATCTGTTGGATTGAAAGTAAATGGCGTTACTCAAACGCAATTTACTCAATCATCAACTTTGGCGACAACAACTAATACAAATGTTGCAGGAAATGGGGTAATAAGTGTAACTAGTCCTAATAGTGTTGTTACATTATTTAATAATGGAGCAGATACGACAACTTTTACAAATACAAATTTGGTGATTAGGCAAGTAATTTAAAATGATTAGGCAAGTGATAAAACTTGCCTGATTTTATTTAAAGAGCATATAATAGTACTTGCTATGAATAAAGAGACAATTAAAAGATCATTATTTTGCTTACTTGCTGCTGTGGTTTGGGGTATTTCTTTTGTATCTCAAAGAAGTGCAATGGAACAAGACATGGGGCCTTTTACATTCAATGGAATTAGAATGTTGCTTGGCTCATTAGTTTTGATTCCTTTTATCTTTATAATTAGAGCAAAAGGCGAATATAAGACTTTTGATTTGACAAAGAAAAAAGAATATAACAAAAACACAATTATTGGCGGATTACTTTGCGGAATTGTGCTTTGTATTGCTACTAACTTGCAACAATTTGGTATTGTTGATATGGAAGCTGGCAAAACAGGGTTTATTACCGCACTTTATATTGTATTAGTACCAATTGCTGGTATATTTTTGAAAAAGAAGCCATCAATTTTACTAGCTATTTCTGTTCCACTTGCAGTAGCAGGTTTGTATTTGCTATGTATGGTTGGAACTAAATTTACTTTTGGTATTCCAGAACTACTAGTATTTATGTGTGCAATAGTGTTTACAGTTCATATCTTTATTATTGACTATTTCGCTCCAAAGGCTGATGGCGTTGCAATGAGCTGTATCCAATTTGCATTTGTTGGTGTTGTATCGTCTATATTAATGTTTATATTTGAAGATCCACAAATATCTTTAATTAAAGAGTGTTGGTTAGAAATTGCTTATGCTGGAGTTATGAGTTGTGGTGTTGCGTACACATTCCAAATTCTTGGCCAAAAGAATCTTAATCCAACAGTTGCTTCTTTAATTTTATCTTTAGAATCGTGTGTTTCTGTACTATCTGGTTGGATTATATTAAATGAGCAATTATCTGTATATCAGATATGGGGTTGCGTACTTATGTTTATAGCAATTATTCTTGCTCAAATACCATTAAAACTAAAAAAGAAAAATAAATTAAGTCAAGATGAAAGCAGCAATAATTCTTAATTCTCCAAATTTAAATAGACATATTGACGAAGAGGTTGTAATAGCCGCAGATAAAGGCTATGAATTTGCTCTAAAGCAAGGCATTATACCTGATATTGTTATAGGAGATTTTGATTCGTCTGCTATTCCAACAAACTTGAATGTTTTAAAACTTAATGTTGAAAAAAACGAAACAGATGGGCAAGAAGCTTTAGCTTATGCTATAAAAAAAGGGTATGATGAGATTGCAATTTATGGTATAAGTGGTGGAAGACTTGACCATGAGATGGGCAATTTAAGCTTATTAAAAAGCGGAGAAGAGCAAGGTGTGTCTATGGTCGGAAAAGAATACGATGTAGACATATATTTTAAATCTAAAGGCAAATATGCGTTTAAAACTCAAAAAGGAAAAGAATTTTCAATAATTACATTTATGGAAGATTCTATCATTTCAAACGGCATTGGGGTTAAATATCCAATTGATGATTTGCGTTTATCGTCCAACAGTTTAGGAAGAGCCATTTCAAATGTAGCAATAAAAGATGAGATATCTTTTGAAGTGCTTGAAGGTGGCGTTTTAATATTTTTATATAGATAGTAAAAAATAGCGCTAGCTTTAAAAGTTAGCGCTATTGCTTATTTTTCATTAATTAAGCATCTACAGTTGTGTTTTCAATTTGATCTAAAATTTGTTTTTTATCTAATTGATCACTTGTTATATTTTGAATTAGATTTAATACTTGTTTAGAAGATAGTAGTGCAACAGAAGCAACTAATGCTATAGCAGCGTCTGGGGCAACATATAGAATGTTGTAAACAAGGCTGTAAGTCCAGATGTTTGTAAATGTTTCTGGTGCCCAAACTCCGAAGAATACTGCACCTGATATAAAGTGAGATAAAAATCTTCCAACAACACCTACTAATAAGCCAAGAGGTAGAGCAAATATTGGTTTTAATATTTTTCTAAATAATCCACCAGCCATTCCTACAAATCCAAAAGCAATAACATAGTCTAATAAGAATTGTAATGTATGATAGAAATATGGATCTTGAATGAATTGAAGTAGACCATAAATCATGCCGGCAATTAGTCCGTTTTTAGAACCATACATATATGAATATAAGGCAAGAGGCAACAATGAAGCTAAAGTTATAGAACCACCATATGGAGCTTTGAATAATCTAATATAAGATAATCCAAATGATAGGGCAATACAAATAGCTGCATAAGTTAATTGCTTTGTAACATTAGATGAATTAAACATTTTTGATTTTCTATCTACAACAAAAGGTGTAGCAATTAATACTATAGCCAAAATTATTGTTCCAATAATTGCAACAGATAGATAATCTAATTGTTCAAGCCAAGCTCTGCAATCCACATTTTCAATTTTATAGGCATCGTCTTTTGCGTCTATTACGACATTTGCAATAACAATAGATAGGGCAAAAGCGCAAGCAACTAAAGCTGAAATTAAGATTGATTTTTTCAAATAATCAGGTTTTGTAAACTTGATTACAACATTTGCAATAATAATAACTCCAAGAAGAACTAATGCACAAATAAGTTCAATGCCGCGCATTTCAGTTACATTGAAGTAATTTGTATATTGCAAATCACCACAAATTAAAAAGTTAAACATAAAAAAACTCCTTTAGCTAAGGAGAACTTTTAGGGAAATATAATAAATTTACTTCCTTTCGCAAGAATTATCTTGTCCAAGTTCAAAGGGTATAATCTCAGCCACTTTGGCACCCCTAGCTACTAAAAATGATATATCTATCTTGATTTTTATGTCAATTGAAATTTGTAGCATTTTTATCTATAATAAAGTTATGTGTGAAGTGTTGTTGAAAGTTGAAGATTTATCTATGAAATATTTTGGAGGGAACTGGGGAGTTAAAGTTGCCTCTTTTAGTTTAAATGCTAATGAGCATATGGTTTTATTAGGTAAGTCATTATCTGGAAAAACTTCGCTTCTTCGCGCAATTGCTGGTCTTGAAAAATATAACGGAAATATATCTTTTTCTAAAGATGTGTCTAAAAATTTGGCTTTTTCTTTTGATTTAAATAGCTTGCCTAAACATGATAAAGTTTATGATGTTCTTGCTTATCCGCTTATAATTAGAAAAGAAAATAACATAGATGAGATTGTTAAAGCTCAAGCAAAAAAATATAAGCTTAATAATATATTAGATTGTAAGGTAAATAAAATCTCTCAAGATTATAAAAAAATACTTTTACTTGCAAGATGTATGATTAGACAAAATGATTTATATTTAATAGATAATCCACTTAAGGATATGGATGAGAAATTAAGGCAAGAAATCTTTGAAATATTCTTATTAGATTCTAAAGATAAATGTGTAATATACTCTACAGATAATTATTTAGAAGCAATAAAAATGAATTGCAAAATCGCAATTATGGCATATTCTCAATTGATCCAATTTGACACTTTGGACAATTTAACTAGTAAACCAAAAAATAGAATGGTTTTAGAAAATCTAGGACATAATGAATATATAATAGGGAAGCTAATAAAGAAAGAAGAAAAGTTTTATGCACAAATAGAAAATGAATATATTAACGTTTTAGAGCCAATATGTGATATATTTATTAATAAAGAGATATTATTAATTATAAATAATAATATAATAAGAAATGACATATATTTTGATAAAGATACAGATTATTTAATTTGTAAAATGGAGTAAATATTATGGAACAAGAAGATATTTTTCAAGAAAATAAAAAGCCTATTTTTGTTGATTACTCTACAAGCGTGGATAACACAACAGACCCAAATAATAAAAAGAAAAAAATAATTACTATAACTGCAATTGTTCTTGTTGCCTTGATTGTGATGTCTTCAATGTTTGTAGTTGGATATTTTTCTGGAAAGAAGGCAAGTATGGACGCAGATATGCCACTACTTGTTGAAGCATACGAATTAGTTAAAAAATATTATTATGAAGATATAGATTGGGAAACATTCCAAGTTATTGCAGCTGAGCAATTTTTTAGCAGCGTTGATGACTTTACGTTTATGTCTGAGTATGACTATACAACAGCAAGTATTGCGCTAGGAATGAATATTTCAAGTACAATATATAACGAACATAAAATAGAATATATTGTTCCTTCCTCTCCTGTAGAGCTTGCATCATCTAATACAAAATACGAGACAAATGATTTTTCTGGATTAGGAACAACTGTTGAAGACCCTGTAAAGATTGAAATAGGGGATAAGATTTATGCAATTTCTATTAATAATTTGGCACCTACAAAAGTAGAGGGAGCAAGCGCTGCACTTCTTTCTGCGTTTATCTCAAAAAGCGATGATGTTATCTTGTATATTCAAAAGAGCAATGGATATGATGCATATTATAGTGGATATTATGAATTTAGTTTAACAAAGGATTTAATTGTATCAAAACAAGCATTTTATTTTGATTCAGAGCAAATTAATGATCCTACAAATACTACTTCAATGATTAAACTTTCAGCTTTCCAAAAAACAGCAGTTAAAGATTTTTCAGAATGTATAGATCAATTTATTGAGAGTGGTAATACAAACTTAATATTAGATTTAAGATCAAATGGAGGAGGAGATTCACAAATCCTTGGATTTATTGCAGCTTGCTTGTTACAGGGCGCTGGTTCAACTGACTTAAAACTTGCAAAATATGTATATAATACAGGTAATGGTATATTCGACGAAACGTTCTTTACCACTCAACACTCATATACAGACGACGATGGAAATGAATATACTGCAAAGAATTTGCCAGCACTTATAAATAATTTTAAGGTAACAATATTATGTAATGGTGGTTCCGCTTCTTGTTCTGAAGTTTTAATCGGTGCATTAATGCATTATAACCAATCTCAAATTGTAGGAAGTAAAACATATGGAAAAGGAGTTGGTCAAACTGTTCGTCCTTTATCTGATGGAGAACATTATGTTCATATAACAAATGGCAAATATTATATTCCAACATATGAAAATGATGTAGAGGTTTGGACAACATCTATTCATGGCGAAGGATTTACTCCTGAGGCTGTAAATAAAATACCTACAAGTTCAGTAAGACCATATAAAACAGATTTATATATACAACGTGCACTTACATTGTTGACTGCATAGCTTAGTATATGTATAATGAAGACGATCTTATTTAAGGATTCATTCTTAAATCAGATAAATAAACACTAAATCGATGAGTTTTCGGAGAGTAAGATAAAAATTATATATTGAATTTTATAATCCGCAAACGCGGATTATTTTTTATACTTGGAGGTCAAAAATGACAAAAATTGGAGTAGTAGGAATTGTCTTAAAAGCAGACAAAGACATTGTAAATAGCGTTCAAAGCGTTATAACACAACATTCTGATATTATTACAGGAAGAATGGGAATACCAGATAAAGAATGTGGCATTAATACAATTAGTTTGATTGTAAAGGGCACAAACGAGCAAATATCTGCACTAACTGGAAAGCTTGGAAGAATTAAAGATGTTTCAGTAAAAAGTGCTGTAGTAACAATGGAGGTATAGTATGAAAAAGAGTATTTCTTTGATTATAATCGTATTGCTATTAGCTACACTTTGCGTATTTTCTATATCTTGTGATAAAGAAGAAGTTGAAGTTACAGAAATCTCAATAGTTGCTCCAGATGGAGCTCCAGCTCTTGCTATTTCAAGTCTAATTAAAGACAAAGAAATTGATGCTATTAAAGTAAATGCAAATGTTGTTTCCGCCTCTACAATTGGTCAAGAAGCTATAAAGTCAGATTTTGCCATAATGCCAGTAAATGCGGCTGCTAAATTATATAACAATGGCGCGCAAATTAAAGTTGTATCTACAGTTACAAATGGCAATTTATTTATTTTATCTTCTATAGATAATCCAGATTTTTCGCTTCAATCTCTAAAGGGAAAAATGTTTTATTCAATTGGACAAGCAGCAGTACCTGCAGCAATTTTGATTTCTTTGCTACAAAATGCAAATATTGAATATGAAGAAGGGGAGGAAGCTATTGAAAACAAAGTTTGTATAAAATATGTAGCAGATGGAGCTGCATTATTACCATTTTTAATGCAAGCTAAACAAAAAGGCGAAGAGGTATATGGATTACTTGCAGAGCCTGCAGTATCTAAAGCTGTGACAAAAGGATTATATAATGTTGCTGATGTTCAAGATTTATATAAGACAATGCAAGGAGCAACAACAAAAGGATTTGCTCAAGCGGTTTTAGTATGCAAATCTACAACGAATGAAGCTGTTGTTAAAAAAGTTATAAAAGCGTTGCAAGATAATGTTGCATATGTTGAATCAAATCCACAAGAAGCAGTTAGAAATATAAGTGGCATTTTCGCTACAACATTAAATGAAGATATAAGCGTTGATGCGATAAAAGGTTGTAACATTAGAGTCGATGGTTTTAGAGAAGGCTATAGTTATATTGATTTGTCTTTAAAGGCAATGAATCAAGCCGATAGTTCGCTTGTAGGAGAAGTTCCTGCTCTTAACAGTGAATTTTATTATTAATGAGTAAAAAGTTAAATATTTGGTCTATAATTTATCCCTTTGCAGCTTTGCTTTTTATTGTAGCTGCATGGGGTATTACGGCAAAAATTATTGGACAAGAGATTATTTTGCCTACAATCTCATCTACGCTAAAAAGCATGCTAAATGTTTTTTGTGAGGATAAGTTTTTCCTTAGAATAGGAAGCTCGCTTTCAAGGTGTTTAATTGCCTTTTCGATTTCTTTTATACTTGCAATTATTTTTGCTTTGTTATCTAAATTGGTAAATCCAATAAGACAGGTAATGAAAGTATTTGTTCTTGTATTAAGGGCTGTTCCAACAATGTCATTTATATTGTTTGCCTTGATTTGGCTTAGTTCTTTTAATGCTCCAATACTCGTTGCAAGTATTGTGTTATTTCCAATAATGTATGGTTCTATATTAACTAGTATAGAGAGTGTAGATAGCAATTTAATTGAGATGGCTCAATCATATAAAATTCCTATTTTAAAACAAGTAAGATATATGTATTTGCCACAAATGCAATCTCAAATTTTTTCTATTGTAAGATCAAATATTAGTTTTTCAATTAAACTTATTATTGCAGCAGAAGTATTAGCTCAAACAAGAGATAGCATTGGTGTTTCTATGAATAATGCAAGGCTATATTTTGAAATGGGTGATCTTTTTGCATGGACAATAATTGCAGTTGTGCTTGCCTCAATAATGGAAGCAGTTTTGTATTTAATAGAATTAATTGTACGAAAACTGCAAAGGCGTGGTGTTAATGAAAATAAATAATTTAAATATTGCATTTAAAGATTTAGTTTTATATAAGGATTTTTCACTAGATATTAAAGATAGTGAAATCACTTGTATTCTTGGCAAATCTGGTGTAGGGAAAACCACTTTATTGAACGCTATATCGAATTCGAAAAATTATATAAATTGTATAGATAATAATCTAAAAACAGCTTATGTTTATCAATCGCCACGATTAATTCCAACTATATCCGTATATGATAATTTAAAATTCGTTATGGATAAAGAAGATAATAATCTTATAACAAAAACATTAGATGCTTTTAAAATTCTAGACTGTATAAATAAAACTCCTAATGTAATTTCAGGAGGACAAGCAAGTAGAGTGGCAATTTGTAGGGCTATTGTATATAAGCCAGATATGCTACTACTTGATGAGCCATTTAAGGATTTAGATATAGCACTAAAAAAAGATTTACTTACACTTTTAAAAAACTATATGCATGAAAAGAAAATAGGAGCAATATATGTAACCCATGATATAGATGAGGCGCTTTATATGGCGGATAGGATTCTTGTTTTTGATGGTAGACCTATTGATATAAAACTTGATTTAAAAATCGACGATTCTATAGATAAAAAATATGGATGTGAAGCGTTAGACAAATATAGACATATTGTATATAATTCTTTAATGAATGAAGGCGAAAATGTATAAACTTGTTATATTTGATATGGATGGAACCATCCTAGATACACTTTTAGATTTAACTAATGCAGTAAATTATGCATTAGATAAAGCACAGTTGCCATTAAGAAGCATTGATGAGGTTAGAAATTTTGTTGGCAATGGAATTGTTAACTTAATGAAAAGGGCAATAGGCAAAGAATTATCTAAAGATGAGTTTGATATAATATTTAAAGATTTCTGTGATTTTTACGAAGTTCATTGCGACGATAACACAAAGCCATATGATGGCATTATTGATTTACTAAAAAAATTAAGAGTAAATAATATAAAAACCGCAGTAGTTTCTAATAAGGCTCATTTTGGTGTTAAAAAACTTGTAGATATACATTTTAATGGCTTGTTTGACGAGTATCAAGGAGCAACAGATAAAATAAAGATTAAGCCTAATCCAGATAGTGTTAATGCCATTATAGATAAGTTCAAAATTAATAAAGAAAATGTTGTCTATGTTGGTGATTCTGAAGTGGATATAATGACTGCAAAAAATGCAGGTATTAATTGTATAAGTGTCTCCTGGGGCTTTAAATCAGAAGAGTTTTTAATTAAAAATAATGCACAACAAATTGTGCATGATTCAAAAGAACTTGAAAAACTACTAATCAAATAATTTTTTTATTGTACTATTTATTTCATTGTCTACTATTTTTGGGTCGCTTTTAGATCCTTTTTGCATGTTCATAAGTAGGGGTAGAAGATTTAATAAATTAGCGTTTTTTCCATTTTGCAAAGAAGACATATCAAGCCCTGAATTATTAATTAAATTTAGCATATCTTTTATATCCATATTTTCCTCGCTTTCACACTTTATTTTATGTGCTCATAAAATATTTATGAGGGAAAGCTATGAAAAAAAATAAATTTAATACAAACAATATTCAAGATGATATAAATAAATACTCTTCCATGAGTCAAGATCAACTTATGGAAGAGCTTATAAAACACGCAAAAGAGGGAAAACAAAATGGTTCAATAAACGATGCAACAATAGAAAAATTATATAATGTCGCTAGTGGCTTTTTAAATGAAGATGAAAAAGCTAAATTAAAATCATTGCTTGAGATTGTCAAGAAAAGTTAGCATATCCATTAAATAATCTATATCATTTTCGCTATTGTTATATCCAATAGATATTCTTGTAAGTCCTTGTTTTATTGTGCCTAAATAAGAATGAATAATTGGAGCACAATGAAGTCCGCTTCTTGTGGCAATATCTTTACTGTCTAAAAACTCGCTTACTTTTGATGATGGAAAATACTTGTGTTTTATTGAAATGATAGGCGAGTTTTTATATGAAAAGATCTCAAAGTTTTTTAAAGATTGCAATTTATGATGCAGGCGCAAAGATAAATTTTCTATTTTGCTATGTATTTTATCTAAGTTTTCTATTGTGTATTTAAAGCCGCTTTTAAACCCAATAATTCCAGGGGCATTTATAGTGCCTACTTCATACCCGTCAGGCATAATATTTGGCTGAGATAGAGATTCGCTATTTATGCCGCTGCCACCAAACTTAATAGGGGATAAATTAAAATTTTTATCTATTATTAAACAACCTAAGCCTTGAGGTGAGTGAAAACCTTTATGAGGAGCAATTGATGCGGCTGCAATGCCGTCTAAAGAAAAGTTTAAATGACCAGCAGATTGGGCTATATCTAATACAACAGGTATGGAATATTTTTTAGATATTTCTTTAATTTTTGAAATGTTTAGATATGAGCCTGTTACATTTGACATGTGATTTAAAACAAGAAGCTTCGTATTAGGTGTTATGGATTTTTCTATATTATCTATATTAATTTCAAGATTGTTGTCTGGGTAAATAATTGTATAATAAGCTTTTTTAGTTAAACGCAAATGTTCTATTGGTCTTAATGAAGAATTATGATCAAATGCTGTTGATATAATATGAAAAGGTTTTTTAAAATTACTTGCATAACCTAAAATTGCCATATTTAGCCCGTCTGTGCACGATGCAGTAAAGATAATTTCGTGTGTATTTAAAACATTAAAATAAGATAATAAATCTTGTCTAAATAAAGCAATTTCAGTAGCTAAATAGAGTGCATCTTTATGGGATGCTCTTGAGAAATTTGAGGAGTTGTATATAGTTTTTAATATTTCTTTTGCCATAATCAAAGGCTTAAATTTTGAAGTAGCTGCGTTGTCAAAATATATCATAATCACACCTTTTTAGTTTAGTTAATATAATATATTAAGCATCGAAATGTTTTATACATAGGTAATATACAATGAATAAATATTTCGCGATAACATTTCGGGCTAAGCAAGATGCTATCTTGATGAGAGATAGTTTCTTGAAGGGAGGGATAAATTGCAGCATAGTAAATGCAAATGGATGCGTCGATTCTGTTTGTGCTTATATGTTAAAAATAGAAAATATTTCTTTAAATCAGCTGAAATCTTTTCTTGGCAATTGTAATCGAGCAAGACAAAACGTTTATATGGTTAAAGAGGATTTTAACAAAACGACTTGCTTGAAATTAATCTAGGTAATGGGGTGGAATTTTCCACCCCTGTTTTTTTAAAAAGATAATTATTATGAACATTTTTTTATAAAAAAAATTTGCATTTAATGTTTATTTGGTAAATTATATTTGCTATAATACAAGCGGAGATAAATGATATGGCACTTATAATACCTGAAGAATATGATTCAAAATTAAATATTAGAGAAACAGAAAAAGCAATTAGAATTACAAGAGATTTATTTACTCAATTACTTAGCGATAAGTTTAACCTAGAAAGGGCGTCAGCTCCATTATTTGTAAAATCCGGAACTGGTATAAATGATGATTTAAACGGAATAGAAAGAGCAGTAAGCTTTGATATTTTATCTATGAAAAATGTTGAAGCTCAAATTGTTCATTCTCTTGCTAAATGGAAAAGACTTGCTCTATACAATTATGGATATAAAGTTGGAGAAGGAATATATACAAATATGAATGCAATTCGTAGAGATGAAAATCCAGATAACTTGCATTCTTTTTATGTTGATCAATGGGACTGGGAAAAAGTAATTTCAAGAGAAGATAGAAATATAGATTTTTTGAAAAAGACAGTTAATAACATTGTAGGATTAATTTGTGATTTAAAAGACAAATTGAATACTCTTTATCCTGTTTTAAATAAAACTATAAAAAGAGAGGTTACTTTTATAACCGCTCAAGAACTTGAAGATTTGTATCCAGATAAAACTCCAAAAGAAAGAGAAGAGATTTTTGTTAAAGAACATAAAACTGTATTTTTAATGCAAATAGGAGATGTATTAAAAAGTGGTGAACCACATGATGGTAGAGCTCCAGATTATGATGATTGGTCATTAAATGGAGATATTTTATTCTATAACGAAATCCTTGATTGTGCTTTTGAAGTGTCATCAATGGGTATAAGAGTTGACGAAAAAGCTTTAAGAGAGCAACTTGCTAAATCTGAACATGAAGATAGATTGGTACTACCTTTCCATAAAATGATTTTAAATAACACCTTGCCATTGACTATAGGTGGAGGTATAGGACAATCTAGATTGTGTATGCTTATACTAGAAAAGGCACATATTGGAGAAGTGCATTCTTCAATTTGGCCAGATGATATGATAAATAAATGTAAAAGTTCTGGTATAAATTTATTATAGAGATTAAGTATGCGCGTTATGGCGCATATTTTTTTATATAGCATAGTATTATATCTAAAAGATAAGGAGGGACACGATGGGTTATAATGCTTATGAGAATTTTTTGGCAGTTGTAGATAAGGCTGCAAAGACAGTGGGAATGGATGAACAAGATTACATCTTGCTTAAACATCCAGAGAGAGAATTAACAGTTTCTGTTCCAATAAAAATGGATGACGGAACCATAAAAGTTTTTGAAGGTTATAGGGTTCAACATTCTTCTTCGCGCGGGCCTTGTAAAGGCGGAATCAGATATCACCAAGATGCGGATATAAACGAAGTTAGAGCACTTGCTGCTTGGATGAGTTTTAAATGCGCTGTTGTAAATATTCCATATGGTGGAGCAAAGGGCGGAATTAAGGTGGATCCTTCTACTTTGTCTAAAGGCGAGCTTGAGAGATTAACTCGTAGATACGCTGCAAGTATTTTGCCTATAATTGGACCTGAAAAGGACATTCCTGCACCGGATGTAAATACTAACTCTCAAATTATGGACTGGATTATGGATACATATTCTATGATGCAAGGTTACACGGTTCCTGGCGTAGTTACTGGAAAAGATTTGGCAGTAGGTGGGTCTTTGGGAAGACCTGAAGCAACAGGAAGGGGAGTTATGATTACCACAATGAATTTGCTTGAAAAACATAATTTGGATCCTAAAGATATTTCAATTGTTATTCAAGGAATGGGAAATGTAGGATCTGTATCGGCAAAACTTCTATATGAAAAAGGATGTAAAATCGTTGCTGTATCTGATGTTTCGGGCGGAATAAGAAATAAAGATGGATTAGATATACCAAAAGTACTTGATTTTATAAAAGACAAGAAAAAGCTTTTGAAAGATTATGAATCAAGTGATGTTGAACATATCTCTAATAAAGAATTGCTTGTTACTGAGTGTGATGTGTTAATTCCAGCTGCTATGGAAAATCAAATTACAAAAGATAATGCAAATGATATTAAGTGTAGTTATATTGTAGAAGCAGCAAATGGACCAACTACAAATGAGGCTGATGAGATTCTAGAAAAGAGAGGAATTATCTTGGTTCCAGATATTTTGGCAAATGCGGGTGGCGTTACTGTATCATATTTTGAATGGGTACAAAACTTGCAATCTTTAACATGGGATTTAGAAGATGTTAATGACATGCTAAAAAAAGTTATGGACAAGGCGTGGAAGGAGTTAGATTTAATTGCAAGTGAAAATAAATTAACATATAGAATAGCTGCATATGTTCTTGCAATTCGCAGAATATCTACAGCGACAAAATTAAGAGGAATGTTCCCTTGATTGTAATTTAAGATAATACTATAAAATGCCGTTTATAAATAGTAAGCGGCATTTTTTATGGCTTATTCGATAAGATAAAAACTTTTTAATACTCGCGTGTTTTTCTTTACAACACAAGCGCGAATAATTATAATAATAATATATTTATTATAGGAGAACCTTGTAAAAACTTATGGGACCGATTATAGCATATACTGTTGCAATTGTGATTTTAGTCTTATTATCAGGATTTTTTTCAGCAACAGAAACTGCTTATTCATCAATTTCAAAATTAAAATTTAAAGCATTAACTGAGAGCGATAACAGAGCTGCTAGATGGGCAGGTGTACTTGGTGAACAGTACGATAAATTGCTTACAACAATTTTGATTGGAAATAATATTGTTAATATCGCCGCTTCAGTAATTGCTACATTGTTATTTTCAAAATTAATTAAAGAAGAATCTATATCCGGTGTTGTATCAACTGTTGTTATTACATTAGTTGTACTTTTTGTTGGAGAAGTAGCACCAAAGACAATGGCAAAGAGAACCCCTGAGCCTGTAGCAATTGCTTCAGCTCCGTTTGTTCTTTTTTTGTATTATTTGTTTTATCCATTAAATTACATTTTAGGAGCTTGGCAAAAATTTGTTACAAAGTTTTCTAGAAACAAAGAAGGGCAAGTTCAAATTACAGACGATGAATTAATTACTTATGTTGATGAAGCTCAAAATACAGGATCAATTGATGAGGAAGAAAGTGAACTAATTAAATCTGCAATAGAGTTTGATGATTTAACTGTTGAAGATTCTTTGACACCAAGAGTAGATATAGAAGCACTTGATGTAAATTGCTCAGTAGAAAAAGCACTTGAGAAATTTAGAGAAACAGGATTTTCAAGATTACCTGTATATAGAGGAAATATTGACAATATCATAGGGCTTGTAAATGAAAAAGATTTCTATAAAGCATATCTTGCGGGAGAGAAAAAGCTAAGAAACATTATGACAAAGAATGTCATTATGGTTCCAGCTTCTATGAAATTGCCAGATATATTAAAGAAATTGCAAGGAGCTAAAACTCATCTTGCTGTTGTTATGGGTGAGTATGGCGGTACTAGAGGTATCATTACACTAGAAGATATTCTAGAAGAACTAGTGGGCGAAATCTGGGATGAGCATGATGATATTGTTGAAAGAATAAAGAAAATCGACGACAATTTGTATGAAGTTGTTGGCGATTTAAATATTGGAGAACTTTTTGAAGAATTTGATTTAGACGAAGAAGCAGACGATTATGAGCCAGTTACTGTTGGTGGTTTAATTGCTACTCTTTTAGAGCGTGCTCCTAAAACAAATGATAAAGTTCTATTTAAAAACTTAAAACTAACAGTACTTAAGGCTGAACAAAACAGAGTTTTGAAGGTTATGGTTGAAGTTTTAGAAAAGAAAGAAGAAGAAAAAGAAGATAGTTTGTTGCTAAAAGGAATTATAGGAAATAGCGACGAACAACAATCGGAGGATTAATATATGTACGACAAAGTTGACTCTAGCATGAATTTTATTGATAGAGAAAAAGATGTCATTAAGTTTTGGAAAGAAAATGATGTTTTTGAGAAAAGCATTAAACAAAACGAGGGCAATGAAGAGTTTTCATTCTATGATGGCCCTCCAACAGCTAATGGAAAGCCACACATTGGTCATATTTTGACACGTGTTATGAAGGATATTATTCCAAGATATAAGACAATGAAAGGCTATCATGTTCTTAGAAAAGCAGGCTGGGATACTCATGGACTACCTGTTGAACTTGAAGTTGAAAAGTCTCTTGGAATGGATGGAAAAGAAGAAATTGAAAAATACGGCATTGAACCATTTATTCAAAAATGTAAAGAAAGTGTTTGGAAATACAAAGGTGAATGGGAAAAGATGTCTGACAGAGTTGGATATTGGGTAGATATGGATCATCCATATATTACATATGATGACAACTATATTGAATCAGTATGGTGGGCTTTAAAAACAATATCTGACAAAGACTTATTATACAAAGGATATAAAATTGTTCCATATTGCCCAAGATGTGGAACTGCACTTGCTTCTCATGAAGTTGCTCAAGGATATAAAGATGTAAAAGAAACATCAGTATTTGTTAAATTTAAAAGAGTAAATGCTGAAGGATATTTCTTAGCATGGACAACAACCCCATGGACATTGCCATCTAACGTAGCTTTATGTATGAATGCAGATGAAAACTATGTTGAAATCAAAGCAGAGAATGGTGAGGTATATGTACTTGCAGAAGCTCTTGCTCCTTCTTTATTTGAAAATTATCAAGTATTGTCTGTAAAGCAAGGTAAAGATTATGAATATCAAGAATACGAACCATTATATAAAGTATATGATGGAAAACAAAAAGCATATTATGTTACAAACGATTCATATGTAACATTAACTGATGGTACAGGTATTGTTCATATTGCTCCAGCATTTGGTGAAGACGATGCTAATGTTGGAAGAAAATACGATTTGCCTTTAGTTCAAATGGTTGATGATGCAGGAAAACTTACAAAAGAAACTCCTTTTGCTGGAATGTTTGTAAAAGAAGCAGATAAACATGTTATCAAGGATTTAGCAGAGAGAAATCTATTATTTAAAGAATTGCAATTTGAACATAGCTATCCATTCTGCTGGAGATGTGATACACCACTTATTTATTATGCAAGATCATCTTGGTTTATTAAGATGACTAAGGTAAGAGATCAATTGTTAAAAAACAATGCTTCAGTAAACTGGATGCCACCTACAATCGGTACAGGACGTATGGGTAATTTCCTTGAGAATGTTATCGACTGGGGTATTTCTCGTGAAAGATATTGGGGTACACCACTTCCAATTTGGGTATGTCAAGATTGTGGCAAGGTACATGTAATTGGTTCTAGAGAAGAGCTTAGAACTCTTGGTGGTTTAGATAAGGATATTGAGTTACATAGACCATATATTGATAATGTTACATTTAAGTGTGAATGCGGTGGAACAATGAAGAGAACTCCAGAAGTTCTAGATTGCTGGTTCGATAGCGGAAGTATGCCTTTTGCTCAATTGCATTATCCATTTGAAAATAAAGAATTATTTGAAAAACATTATCCAGCTGATTTTATTTCTGAAGCTGTTGACCAAACAAGAGGATGGTTCTATACATTACTTGCAATATCTACATTGATATTTGATAAATCACCATTTAAGAATTGTATCGTTTTAGGTCATGTTAATGATAAAAACGGCATTAAGATGTCTAAGCACAAGGGTAACGTTGTTGATCCTTGGTCAGTATTAGACGTACAAGGTGCAGACGCAGTTAGATGGTATTTCTATTCTTCTTCTGCTCCATGGTTGCCATCTCGTTTCTCAGCTGACAACGTTTCTGAAGCACAAAGAAAGTTTATGGGTACTTTATGGAATACTTATTCATTCTTTGTTTTATATGCAAATATTGATGGATATAATCCAACTAAGTATAACTTGAAAGATTGCAAGCTTTCTCATATGGATAAATGGATTTTATCTAACTTAAATACATTAGTTGACACAGTAGATAAATATCTTGATCAATATAAGATTTTTGAATCTTCTCGTTTAATTCAAGAGTTTGTTGATGTTTTATCTAATTGGTATATTAGACGTGGTAGAGAGAGATATTGGGGTAAAGATATGACAGAAGATAAAGTAGCAGCATATACTACACTTTATACTGTTTTAGTTACTCTTTCTAAATTGCTTGCTCCATTTACTCCATTTATGAGTGAATGTATTTATAGAAATTTAGTTTGCAATTTTGATTCTTCTGCTCCAATTTCAGTTCATTTGACACAATTCCCAAAAGCTGATTTATCTATGGTAGATAAGCAACTTGAATATGATATGGACTATGTATTGAAAGCTGTTACAATTGGAAGAGCTGCAAGAAATAAGGCAAATATAAAGAATAGACAACCTTTAGCTTCTTTATATATTAAATCTGATACAAATCTTTCAGATGAAAAAATGTTAAATCTTGTTGCTGAAGAAATCAATGTTAAAAAGGCTGAAATGGTAACAGATGATCAAAAGTTCATGACTTATGAATTAAAGCCACAATTAAAGACTGTAGGTCCAAAATATGGTAAGTTCTTAGGCGGAATTAGAGAATATCTTTCAAAAGTATCTTGCAGCGAAAAAGCAACTGAAATTGTTGATGAAGTAAACAAGGGCAATGTTCATACATTTGAAGTAAACGGAACTAGTATTTCATTAGGAAAAGAAGATTTATTGATTGCTCCAGTAAATAAAGCAGGATACGCATTAGAAGTTGATGGATCTATGACTGTTGTACTTGATACAAACTTAAATGAAGAATTAATCAACGAAGGTATTGCTAGAGAATTGTCTTCTAAGATTCAAACAATGAGAAAGGAAGCAGGCTTTGAAGTTGTAGATCATATTGTAGTTGGATATGTAGGAGAAGGAAAAGCAGTAGAAGTATTAAAAAATGATAAATCTATTTTATCTGGTGTTCTTGCTGATGAACTAGTAAATGCTATTGATGGTTACTCAAAAGAATGGGATATTAATGGAGAAAACATTACTCTAAGCGTTAAGAAAATATAATGATAAAAGTAGCTAGTGGTTGGAAAGATTATGAAATAATAGCAACTGGCGATGGTCAGAAGCTTGAGAGATGGGCGAACTTAATTTTGCTTCGCCCAGATCCACAAGTAATTTGGCATTCAAGTCAACCACTAGAGAAATATCCACAAATTAATGCAAAATATACAAGAAGTTCAAACGGCGGTGGCGGTTGGACATATACAAAAAAAGTTCCAGAAAATTTCATTGTTGAGAGAAATGGATTAAAGTTTTCTTTAAAACTAATGGGCTTTAAACATACAGGTTTATTTCCAGAACAAGCAGTAAATTGGGATATGATGCAATCTTTAATAAAGCAAGCGGGTAGACCAATAAAGGTTTTAAATCTATTTGCATATACTGGCGGGGCTACTGTTGCATGTGCAAAAGTTGGAGCTCATGTAACACATGTTGATGCTGCAAAGGCTATGGTTGATAGAGCAAAAACTAATGTTGCATTATCGAATATTGATACTACAAAAGTAAGATATATAGTTGATGATTGTGCCAAATTTATTCAAAGAGAAATAAAAAGAGGAAATAAATATGATGCCATTATTATGGATCCTCCAAGTTATGGAAGAGGAGCAAATGGCGAGGTATGGAAGATTGAAAACTGTATTCATGATTTGGTTTCAATGTGTAAGGAAGTTTTATCTGATAATCCTTTATTCTTTTTGATAAATTCTTATACAACGGGATTGCAACCAACAGTAATAGAAAACATATTAAAATTAGTTTTAAAGGACTTAAATGGAAATACTCAAGCGTACGAAGTAGGTTTGCCTACAGATGAGGAAATTGTGCTTCCTTGTGGATGTAGCGGCCTTTGGATAAATAATAAGGAATAATATGAAAAATTTTAATTATAAAGAATTGGTAGTTTTATATGAAGATAATCAAGTGATAGTGGTTGTTAAACCACAAAATGTTCCATCACAAGCGGATGAGTCTAAGGATATGGATATGTTAACTGCTGTGAAAAAGTATTTAATAGATAAATACAATAAACCTGGTTCTGCATATGTTGGGCTTGTACATAGATTAGATAGACCAACAGGCGGCGTTATGGTTTTTGCTAAAACATCAAAAGCAGCAGAAAGATTATCTAACCAAATAAAAAATGGTGAATTTGAGAAGGAATATTTATGTATTACTTGTGGAGTTCCAAAAGATAAAACAGGCACACTAGTAAACTATCTAGCTAAAGATGAAGTAAACAATAAGGTTTCTGTTGTTCCTATGGCTACTGAAGGAGCTAAAAAAGCCATTCTTCATTATGAAGTATTAGAATCTTTTGGAGGATTCTCTTTAATTAAAGTAAAACTTGAAACAGGCAGATCTCACCAAATTAGAGTACAATTAAGTTTTATAGGATGTCCTTTATTTGGTGATGTTAAATATGGAGCAAATGAAAAATCTAAGGGATTCAATTTGGCTCTTTGGGCAACTAAATTAACATTTATTCACCCAGTATCTAAGGAAAAACAAACATTTATGGTTTATCCACCAGTTGAAGAAAATCCATGGAAACAATTTGAAATTAATAAAGAAATGCAAGTAGGATCGATTGCATCTAGTTATGCATTTCATAGGGAAGCAGAGCTTATAAAGGATTTTCTACCTGATGACTAAAAGTCGTCTTCTGAAGTATGAGATGTAGGTGCCGAAATGGCGCCTTTCTTTTTAAAAGGATTATAAACTAATATTACTATTAATACAGCAAGGAAAGAAATTCCAAAATAGAATAAATTTCTTTTTAGTTTGTTTTGAGCAATAGTTGTTTGCTCTAATTGCGTTTGATTCTTGTATTCTTGCGAAGCAGGGTTTAATGGAATATTATTATACGAGAAGCTTGTTGATACCGTATCTGCTTTAATTAAGAATTGACCTGTAGTATTTAATGTAGGAATTGTTAAATTCACAAAGAAATAATAAATATCTGTATTTTCATCTAAATAAGCACCAATAAAAGTAATATCTGAAACATTATATGTGTTTGTCTCACTAAATGTTGTGTCTGATGGAGAATATACAACAATTCTTGTTTCTGGTGCTTGTAAGTCTATAAGCATATATCCAGGATTAGATATATCTGTTAATGTAGAGGCTGAGGATTTATTTGTAAAATCTGTATTTGAAATATATAAAGTTGTATTATTATATACAATTTCAATCGATAATTCGTTTTTTCCTTTTACTTTATAAAAATAAGATCTTGGAATAATACAAACTGGTTGAGTTAATTCTTGATCAAAATAGCAAGTAATATGGTCTTTTGCTGAATAGTATATTGAAGTATCATATGTTGTTTCTTCAGCATAGACACAAGAAAAGCCATAAGAACATGAAACAAATAATAATGTAATTAAAATAAACAATAAGTATTTAGTTCTTTTCATATTTTAAATTATATACTAAAGTTAAATATTTCTCAATTGTCTTTTATTTATGCAATTATTTTAATTATTTTAGCTCGAAATGTCCATATTATAGAACATGATATAAATAGGGTATTGTTAAAAAATTAACTATATGGTAAAAAAAGAAAACTGGTAATTTTTTTAAAATTATTTTCAGTAAAAAAAGATGAAAAGAAAATGGGTGTTCCTGTTATGGATTATAATAAAACAAAAAATATTTTAATGGGAACACCTACGAGGGAGTCAGCAAAGAGAGTTCAGAAAAAGCGCAATTCCCATAGGGATTTTAAATAACATAAAATTTAATAGTAATTGCGCTTTCAAATGACAAAAAAAAATCATGAATTTGTTTAATTCGTGGATCTTTATTTTTAATCGTTGAACTATATTATATTTAATCTAATTCGGAAGTTTTTTTGTCACATTGTGGTTGACTTTATTTAATTGTTATGATATAATTATTCTATGTTATAGAACATATAACAATATTATATAACAGGAGGTAATTATGGCAAAGAAAAACTTTAGTGCTCAAAGTGAAGAAAAAATCACTTTTGGTAAACTAATTTCTGACTTGCGGATAAAAAAAGGCTTATCTTTACGCAAATTTGCAAATGCCGTAGGGCTACCTCCTTCTAATATGACCTATATGGAAAATGGAGCTTCTATTCCGACGGCAGAAGTTTATACAAAAATGTTATGTGTGCTGAATCCTGAACCAGAAGATAAAGTTAAGATGGATAAGTTGTTTTGCCAAGTGCGAAAGATTCCTACCCCGGATGTTTGCCAAGTTATATTGAATAATTATGAATTAGGAGAAAGAATAACAAAAATAGGCAATGCAATTTTAACAACAGAACAGTTAAAATTAGTTGAAGAATTATTTGAGTCTTTTAATAATACATGACATATATTGTCATATTATGTTTGATATAATGAGATAGGAGGATTCCAAATGAAAACGTATTATTTAAAGATCAGAGATACATTTATTACTGATATTAAAAATAGAGTAAAAAAACATGAATATAGATTAGCTTCGCCTGAAAGGATGCAGGTAAAAGTTGGAGATACCTTTGTTTTGATATCTAATCAAAACAAGGAAAACTTTGTAAGAACAACGATAAAAGGAATCAAGGTTTATAGTTCGTGGAATGAAGCCTTAAGGGAAAATTGGGAACAAGATTTTAAAAACATCTTTTCTTCGTTAGAAGGAACTTTAAAAGAGTGCTATAAATTTTATCCAAAAGCCGAAGTTGACCGCTATGGAATCGTTGTGTTTGAAATTGAACCATTATATATAGATTATTCGAAAGCGAGCGTTTTATTAGATACTAATATTTTTATCAAAAGAGAAAGTAGCGATAACGTTTCATTTGAAATCAATAACTTGTTTAATTGGTTTGACAAGAAAAACGTAAAGAAATATTTGCACAAAAATACCATAGAAGAATTAAAAACTCATAAAGACGAGAAAATAAAAAACACGATGTTAACGAAAGTTGCTTCGTATGATATTTTGCCTTCTTTTAGTGCAGGAAAAGACGATTATTTTGAATATGTTGTAAGTCAATATTCTCAAGATGTAAATAGTAAAATTGATAATGCCTTGCTTTTAGAAGTATATAACGACAATGTTGGGATTCTCCTTACTGATGATGGCGCAATCCTAAAAAAGGCAAAGGATTTATTTATACGAGATAAGGTTGTTACATCTGCTGAACTATTGGAGTATTTTGAAAAAGCTTATCCTAAAAATATAGAATACAAAATGCTTGCCGTAAAGTTAAAAAGATTTGATGAGGTCGATATAAACAGTGCCTTCTTTGATTCTTTAAGAGAAGACTATGAAGGCAAGAAGTTCGATGATTGGTTCAAGAAAAAAGGTAATGAAAAAGCGTATGTCTTCGAAGATAATGAAAATAATTTAAAAGGTTTTTTGTATCTTAAAATTGAGGACGAAAGCGAAAATTATACTGATATAGAGCCCATCTTAACTCCAAAAAGAAGATTAAAAGTTGGAACGTTCAAAATTGAACGTACAGGCTTCCGTTTGGGAGAACGTTTCTTAAAAATTATCTTTGAGAACGCTGTTCAATGGGAAGTTGACGAAGTTTACGTAACGCTTTTTGAAAGCAAGAGACCGGAAGTCACTGCGTTAAAAGGCATTATGGAACAATGGGGTTTTGTAAAACACGGATATAAGAAATCAAACGGCGAATTAGTACTTGTAAAAGATATGAAGAATTATAAAGAAACCGAAACGCCAAAGTTTAATTATCCTATTTTAAAGAAAGATAGAAACCACTACTTCCTTCCTATTTACGCTAAATATCATACGGATTTATTCCCCGATAATATTTTGAAGAACGAAGATATGCATTTGTATGAAGATAAACTCGCCCATAGATATGCGATAGAAAAGATATATTTAACAGGGGCATATAATATCAAGGCTAAGGCTGGAGATGTAATTTTAATTTATAGAATGAGCGATGGTTGGTATAAAAACTATTCATCCGTTGTTACGGGTATGGCGATTGTCCAAGAAGTCGTAAAAACCAAAAACGTTGACGAATGTATAAGTATATGCAAGGATAAGTCTATTTTTAAAGAAGAAGATATCAGAGCTGTGTATAGTAAATACCCTACCGTATTAAAAATATTAGACTATAAACCCTTTACGCATAAGGTTACGTTAGATGAATTAAGAAATTGTGGTATTGTAGATAAATATTCAGGACCACGTCCGTTTACTTTTATAACCAAAGAACAATTTGACACTATTTATAAATTAGGAATGGAGGAGTAAAAATGAAAAAGAAAATTTTAATATCCATCAACCCTGAACACGTGCAAAACATCATTAAGGGAATCAAGAAGTACGAATATAGAAAAATTGCTGCCAAGCAGGATATTTTTTCCATAATTATATACGAGACAACTCCCGTAAAAAGAATTGTTGCAGAAGCCGAAATCATAGACGTATTAATGGATTCTCCTGAAGAGTTGTGGAAAATTACAAAGAATGAATCCGGTATTAGCAAAGAGTTCTTCGACGAGTATTTTGAGGGAAGAGATATTGCTTATGCTTACAAGTTAGGCAAGATTAAAGTTTATGATGAACCGAAAACATTGCTGGATTACGGGATTAAAGCCGCACCACAATCATTTGTATATGTTTAATGAGGGAGTATATTAATGAAATGTATTTTCTGCGGACAAGAGTCATCTTATTCTAAAAGCATAGAACATATAGTTCCCGAATCGTTTGGGAATAAAACAGCATTCTTGCGAAAAGGCATTGTATGCGATAAGTGCAATAATTATTTTGCTCGGAAAGTAGAACAGCCCTTTCTTGAATCTGAAACGGTACGTGTTCTGCGTCAGGAATTGGAACTTGAGAATAAGAGGGGTAAAATAATTAAAGATTATACCTATCCGAGAATTGGGAAAGAATATGTTCAACAAGTCGGCGAAAATACATGTATGATATATACAAAAGAAGATAAAACCGAATCGGATCTTGCGGCAGCAGTTGCCGAATATAACATATATTGTGGGAACACAGATAAACGATTACTTGAAGAAAATATTTTTGTTTCAAGATTATTAGCAAAAATGGCTGTTGAGTATTTTATATACAGATGTGGAGGCGAAGACGATGTTTGTGAGTATGTTGGCTCAGATGAGATATTTAAATCTATTCGAGAATATGCCCGCTACGAAAGTAGAAAAATATGGAAATACAATGCACGACGCATATATGCGAGACATACAGCGTATGACGGTGATCCATTTACAGCTATAAATTGGGAAGCGGATTTGTTGTTTTTGGGGAATGGTGAGGTATATTTTGTTATTGCGATGTATGGAATAGAATATGCAATTAATATGGGTGGTTCATATATTGATGGATATAAATATTGGTTAGAGAATAATAACTTTCGAAGCCCATTATATTTATCCCCTCAGGAAAAGCAAAAGCTGCTTATGGATTATTATAGAAAAATTTCTACAACAACTGAAAAAGTAATGATTTATGATTTTCATAAGAATGGAGAACGACAATGACGAATAAATACAATTACGAAGTAATGTTTGACGATAAATCAATAGACGTAAGCAAGGAAGTTAGTCTTGTTTGGTCGATAGCAAATTCTTTGCGTGGTGCTTATACTTCCGATAAGTATAAGGACGTAATTATACCTATGGTTATTATTCGTCGTTTTGAGTGTGCTTTGGCAGAGAAAAAAGATGCAGTTGTCGCTAAATACAAGGCAAACCCTAAGATTCCTGCCGCTCTTTTATGTCAAGTATCAGGCTATCCCTTTTATAATACAAGCGAATATACTCTTGCCAAGTTATTAAACGACAGCGATAATATCGCAAGCAATTTTCAAAGTTATATCGATGGTTTTTCTGCAAACGTGCAAACGATTATAAACAACCTTGATTTTACAAAGCAAATCGAGAAGATGGATAAAAACAAAACAGTACTTTAGTAAAAAATCTAAATAATGTAATTGTTGCTCAAGAGAATGTTAATGTTAAACCTATTCCTTATGAGGATATCATAGAGTTCGAAGACGATGACGCTGATTTAGAAGAATATGAAGAATAAACTTTCTTCTTCTCTTTAAAACTATCTGTAGCACATTTTTTTATTAGAGAAGTAATTTTATTGTTAATACTTGTATCATAATAATAAGTTGCTTTTTGAAAAATATAAGTATTATTTATTTCTCTAAGTAAAGAAGAAGCAGAAAGGTTTTCTTCAAATAGTACTCGTGCGTAATTTTGATTTCTAAAATATTTAGCATTATCTATTTGGTCGCCACGTGAAGCTTTCTTAGATAGAGGTATATAAAGAACTTTTTTATTTAAAGCTGCTAGTTCAAAACATGATGTTGCACCTGCGCGTGAAACAATCATGCTAGCAGCTTTTATATAATTATGAATTTCTAAAGTAAAATCTATTGAGACATAATTTTTCATAGAATAATTTTTGCCAGACTTTCCAGTTATATGAATAACAAAAAACGTTTTACATAATTGTTCTAGTATCTGGTAAACCGTATTATTTATAATTTCTGAGCCAAGAGAGCCACCCATAATTAATAATATTGGTTTATTTTTAGGAATTTTATGTTTTGAGTAAACAGATTCTGCATTAGCGTTAAATAAGCTTGATCTTAGTGGCATTCCAATATTTACATAGTTTTGTCTTTTTAGTTTTGTGCAAGGGAATGATGTAATTACTTTTTTAGCAAATAATGATGTAATCTTATTTGTTATTCCTAATGTACAATCTGATTCATGACAAATAACAGGTATATTTAGCAAAAAAGCGGCGATAACAACAGGGAGAGAAATATATCCACCTTTTGAAAATACGATGTCAATATTATCTTTTTTTAGTTGTTTTAAAGATTTAATAATACATAGAGGAAGTTTAAAGGGTATAGATAGATTTTTAGATAATGATTTTCGCGAAAATTTGACTGCCTCAATGTTTCTAAAAACAACGCTTTTATATGGTTTTACAAGTGTAAATTCCATTCCATTACTATTTCCATAATAATAGATATTTTTAAATTCTTTTTTTAAATCATTTATTAAAGAAATATTTGGAATTATATGACCAGCTGTACCACCACCTGTTAATGCTAAATTCATTGTGACCTCCTGTATGAATAAAATATATGATATTATAAAGGTTGAAAATATTGCTTTTTTGTCGCATAAAGTATAGTTTTTTATTTTGAAATAATTTGGTGTATAATAAAACAAATGCTCGTGTAGTTCAGTGGATCAGAACGTTTGTTTCCGGAACAAGAAGTCGGCGGTTCGAGTCCGTCCACGAGCACCATATAGAAAGCATGGGTTCGATACAGCAAAATATATTATTTTAAAATTTTTTGTATATTTTTATATTGAAATATTTTAATAATTATATATAAACTTTATATTACTCGGATCTGTACAAGTATATGTCTTATACTACGAGGGGGCGTTTTTGAGTAACTTTTTATTGTTAATGCATTTGATTTAGTTAATCTGTTTTATATTAAATTCATTACAATTTTTAATTCAGATTCATCAATATCTAAACCTAAGATTTCTTTATACATTAATTTATAAACACCAAATTTTAATGCGCTTGTTATATCAAATAGCCAATTATAGTCCATATCTTTTTTATATAAAATTTTAGTTTTATTATTTTTAACTTCAAATTTGTTATTTGGTATATAATATCCGTCATGTACATAATAATTTCTTAAACTATTGATTTCGTTTGCAAAGTATATGTTTGATAAATCTGATTCGTTAAATAAGTCTTTGTTGTTTTCAATAAAGTATTCTATTCTTCGGAAATTGCTTGCTTTCTTTTTTTCTTTCATGGATAATTTTTCTCCAATATACATATCAATGTATCTAAAATAAAATAAAAACTTATCTTCTAGTGATGTTGGGATTTTAAATTCAAGTGGTAAAAATTTGTTTTTATCTTGAGTTACTCTATAATTTACATCAAGATACATTTTTTCTATAAATTCAAAAAACGAATTTTTTATAATGCTGTAATGTATTTTATTGTAGTGTTTTATATCTCCTAAATGTTTGTGGACTAATTTTAGTTCTTTATTGTTACTTGTGGTTATATATGTTTCATAAGATTTTAAAGCTATTGGAAAATATGCATTTAAATAAATGTGCATTTCGTGAATATATTCAAGAACTTCTTCATATGTGATTTCATTAATTAAATATAATTTTATATAATTTTCAGTGTTTATATTAATACTTTGATGTTGATCTTTATTACTAACTGAACAACTTCCGCTCATAACTATTTTAGAAATATTGTTTTTGTTTATGTTTATTTCGTTTTTGTTAATTTCTGTTCTTTTTATTTTGTATTGGAAATAGTCTTTTGTTTCTTCGATATTTAAACAAGGATTTTTAAAGTATTTGGCTAGCATTGGATGATAAAAAGTTATAGCTTTAATTTTTATGTTTTTATTAAATTCTGAAGTGTTTTCTATGTTGCTTGTTGAAAAATAAAAACTAGTTTTATAACTTTCGTATGAATCTAAACTATAAGTACTTCCTGTGTTGTAAAATATAGGTGAGTATGCAAAAAAGTTGTTTTTATAATCTTTTACAATAATTGATTTATATATTATCTCGTTACAATATTTTATTTCACTATCGAAATTAGAATAATCATGTATATCAATACTCAAATTATTTCTTTCTTCTACATAATCTCCTTTGTAACAATCGTTATCATTTTCTATCATTACTTCACATAACGCCATTTCAAATTCCTCTCAAACTGTATTGAATTTTTCCATAAATATTTTTTCTGGTTAAATATTCTAATTTAAATAGTATATTTCGTAGTGTTATATAGTCAATATTAAATATTATAGGATATAAATAATTCTAGATGTTTTTGGTTTATAGTTTTTTAGATTATTTTAGTGTGTTATAATTTTTATATGAAAATTTCAAGAAAATATATTTTTTTAATAATAATTGCAATGATTGGTTTCTTGATGTCCATTTGTATTTTTTTTGATTGCAATAAAGTATTTCAATGGATAGGGAATTTAGGAGTAGGTGTCTTTTCATCTACACTTGTAGTAATTTTTCTAGAAAGAATAAATGATAAAAATAATTTTAAGATATTAGAAAATCAAAGGGTATATATTTTTTCCAGTTTTAAAAGAGATTTAATTTATACTCTTAAAACAGAGTTAGAATGTACTAGTGAATATTTATTGCTTAATGAAGAAATTGAAAAAGAAGAAGTAAAAATTAATATTAAAATAGCAGTTGATTATTTAATTAATAATTTTGACACAGTTGAAAAATATTATTTTTCTAGGAGAAGCCCTTTGAGAATTAATCATGATTTTATTAATAAATCAAAAAAAGAATCTTATTTATTATGTGATATTCCTGTGCATATGTATAAGATTTTATATAAGGATATTTCGTTTCTCGAAGAGCATCTAGTTGATTATTTTTTAATGGGAGTTATAAATCAAAATCAGTATGAGGTTTTGTTGGGGGTGAATGGTTTGATTGATGAAGTTATTAGATATTCAGAATTAGGTATAAATGAGCATATAAATGTAATTGAGTTTGATATGAAAAGAATGTTGTTAAAAGAGATTAAAAGTATTTGTGAGTTGTTCAATCTTAATGATGATATAGTTTGTAAAATAGCGAAAGAAAAGAGTTGTATTAAGAAAAATTAATATACGAATATTTTGTAAATTTTTAGGTAATATATATGAAATTCGAAGATGTATTAAAGTATTTAAGAGAATATATTGGATTAAATCAATCTGAGTTGGCAAGAGAATTAGATTTAAGACAATCTCATATATCAATGTGGGAAAGAGGAGAAAGAGAACCTTCTATTTCGAATCTTATAGATATGTCAAAATATTTTAATTGTTCAATTGATTTTTTAGTTGGACAAGAAAGTGCAGATAAAGCTGTTTCTTTCTTGGATTATATTAAATCTAATGTGGGAAGAACCTTTAATACAAAAACTGGAAAACCTTATACATATGAAATTAGAAAGAATGGTTTAAGTATTAATGATGGTAGAAGAATACGTTATGTTCCATTTGATAGTTTAATTAAGGTTGTGTCATATAAATATGTTGATAGACCAAAAGATTTGGTAAATTTAACTGGTAGTATTTATGTTTACGGATTAATTGTAAATTATTACCATGAAGTTTGTGGTATATATTTTTTTTAATAAATAAAAATTATTAATATAATATAATATAATTTATGTTAAGATAATATATGGTATTTTTATTTGTTTCTAATGGAGGGAATAGATGATTAGATTGGCCACTGTTTTTAGTGGGATTGGTGCTATAGAATCAGCTTTAGAATATTTAAATGAAGATTATAAAATTGTCTTTGCTTGTGATAATGGAGAAAGAGAATTAAAAAAATCTTATGATGAAATAGATGATTTAGTTGAAGGAAAGTCAGAAGAAGAAGTCCAAAATATAGTCAATAGGTTATATAGAGAAACAAAAAAAGAAAATTATGTTAAGCAATCTTATTTTGCTAATTATAAAATTAATGATAATCAATGGTTTGAAGACATAAAATATTTGAATGGTAATCTTTTTGAAAATGAAATAGACTTATTTGTTGGAGGAAGTCCTTGTCAGTCTTTTTCGGTTAATGGTAAAAGAGCTGGTTTAAAAGATATTCGAGGAACTCTTTTTTACGAATATTGTAGAATTATCAATGAAAGTAAGCCAAAGGTTTTTATTTATGAAAATGTTAGAGGTATGCTTAATCATGATAAGGGTAATACTTGGAAAGTTGTAAAAATGATTTTTAATCTACTTGATTATGATATCTATATTCGTCAAAATGATGGAAAAGAAGATCCTATTTTGAATTCAAAAGATTATGGAATTCCTCAAAATAGAGAAAGATTATATGTTGTAGGTTTTAGAAAAAATTTAAATATTCGTGGCTTTGAATTTCCTATAGCTGAAGAATTAAGTACTAGAGTAAATAATTACTTAGAGTCTAAAGTGAATGCTCAGTATTATTTAAAGCAAAAGGGATTTGAATTTGTAACGTCAAATCCTTCAAGGGCAAGAGTAGGAAATGACATAATTGGATGTCAAAAAGCAAATCAACAGTTTAATTGGAATGGCGATTTTATTTTTGAGCCTTTAGAGTCAATTATAGATCGACATGATGTTTTAGAAAGAGCATATGTTGGAAATTGGAAAGGACAAGTAGGTGTATGCAGAAAGTTTACTCCAAGAGAGTGTTTGCGACTAATGGGCTTTAAAGATTCGTTTAAAATAATACATAAAGATGAAATCATGTATAGACAAGCGGGTAATTCAATTGTCGTTAATGTTCTTATGAGATTAGTTGAATCAATCAAAAAAACTGGAGTGTGGGATAATGATTAAATTAGCAACTTTATTTAGTGGTATAGGCGCTATAGAACAATCATTAATTAGGCTTCATCAAGATTATGAAATTGTTTTTGCTTGTGATAATGGCGAAATAGAAGTAGATATTGATATAGAAAAAGCAAAGAAAGAAATATCTCATTTACATAATAAAAAAGAAAAGAAAAAATATGTTGATAATTTATATTCTATTTCGAGAAAGACAAATTTTGTAAAAAGAAGTTATCTAGCTAATTATCAAATCAATGAAGATGATTTTCATCTTGATGTTAGATTACTCGATGGTACAGATTATGCTGGAGAAGTTGACCTTTTAGTTGGAGGTAGTCCTTGTCAATCTTTTTCTTCTATTGGGTTTCAAGGAGGATTAGAAGATGCTAGAGGCACACTGTTTTATGATTATGCTCGCATAATTCAAGAAGTTCAACCTAAAGTTTTTATTTATGAGAATGTAAGAGGGTTGACTACTCATGATGAAGGTAGGACTTGGGCAAAAATAAAAGATATTTTTATGAATACTCTTCATTATAAAATTACTGAACCTAGAGTTTTAAACGCATCAGACTTTGGAATTCCCCAAACTAGAAGAAGATTGTTTGTTGTTGGTATAAGAGATGATTTAAATGTTATGGATTTTGAGTATCCAAAGGGAATTGGCACGGAAAATCTACCATTTTATTTGCAAGATTTATTAGAAGATAATTGCGCGTTTGATCCAATTAATTTTAATTATTATTATGATAAAAATGGAAATATTACAATTAATTCTATTCCAGGGCATCCTGATGAAAGATTTATTTTAACACCAAAAGTTAGAGACTATGTTTTAAAAAGTGGTACAAAAAATTTTAGAACTTCAATAGAAACTGATAAGCCAATAGCAAGAACTTTATTAAAAACAATGACTCAACATCATAGAGCAGGAGTTGATAATTATATTACCGTTGGTTTTGATTCTGAAGGCAAGAGAATTATTAGGTCTTTGACTGATAGAGAATGTATGAGACTTATGGGATATCCTGATTCATTTAAGATTGTTGTATCTCCAATGCAAGCTTTTAAACAAGCAGGTAATTCAATCGTAGTTGATGTTATGATGGCAATTGTTAGAAATGTAATAGGAACAGGCGTATTTGATATATAGGAGGAAAAATAATATGAGAGTAACTAGAATTGATGCTTTTGATATGAATTTTGAAGAATGTTCAGTAGCTAAAAAATATAAATTAATTGGCACTAGTGGAATGGGTGAAAAACGTATTTATGTTGGACATGATGAAATGATGCTTGATGAATTTTTTGATCTTAACAACATTGAATGTTTTATGTTGTTAAAAAAAGATTTACAAAAATATTTGTATGAAGCAAAAGATGAGTTTTATCATCCTACTCAGGATTATAAAAATGATTTATCTGATTATTATGAGGAAAACGTTATAAATACTAATAATATTGCTAACGATGTTATTAAATTACATTTTGTAAAAAAATATGATAGTCAAAATAGATATTATCTTAATTTTAAAGATGATGGATATTCTTCTTCAAATTGGGATTTTTTAAGAAATATTGCTTTGCCTAGAGTTACTAAACTAAATTTTGTCAAGGTTAGAAATGTTGATAATAATAAGTTGTATATCTATATCAAACCTTCATTCTATATTGAAGAAAAAGTTGTTGAAGAAAAACTAATTGTTGAAGATTTATTGGCTGGTAATAGACAGGCGGTAGAGAATCGTAGAAAAGGACAGGTACAATGGAGAATGAAACTTTTAGATATTATGCCTGGATGTGTTATCACAAAAGTTACAGAAGATCGAATTTTAGAAGCATGTCATATTAAGCCTCATAGTATTTCGTTATCAGAGGGAAAAATTGAAGAACTTACTGATGTTAATAATGGACTAATTATGACTCCTACCTTCCATAAATTATTCGATATGGGGTTTATTTCTTTTAATGATAATGGAACGATTTTGATTTCTCCATTTTTATCAAATATGAATAAACAAAGATTAAGTCTAAAAGATGATGCACAATATCGCATTCCAAAAAATTGTGCAGAATATTTAGCTTATCATCGTAGTAATGTATACAATCAAATTCCTGATCTACAAATTTAAAAGTGTTTAAGATTTCTTAATTTTAGTATATCTTTTTATCGGGCATGTTTATTTGTTTATTACTTGAGAAGTTTATGTAAAAAAAAGAATGATTTTTTTTGAAAAGAAAAAAGATTGCTCAATAACAAAAGATAATATTTCAGGTTGTGTAATAGTTTCTAGAATAAGTGAAAAGCTGTCAGAGATTAGAGATGTTGAATATTTTAGCCGACTCAATTAAGAGCCGGCTTTTTTAATCTTACAATCAAATAATCCTTCATTGTCATATTTTTTATCCAAATATATATATCATCTTAAGACGAATATTGTTATCAATATCCAAAGTCATAAATGGAATCAATATATTTCTATGGTTATATAAATAAATATTAAATTGTTTATCTATAATATATAACTTAATAGCACAATATCCGTCTGTATAATATAAGCAAAAAGGAGCTGAAGATTCATTACAAAAGTATTCAAATTCAGTTCCATTTTTGCCATTACAATAATAAATATTTGTATCTTTAATTAATTCTTTGTCTAAGTTTTCTTTATTTAGTAAATCATTAAAGATTTCTTTAATTATTGTTTCAATCATATTTCACCTATACAGTTATATTCTTATTAGGTACATAACAAGCACCTTCATTCTCTATCGCCCTATAAGTAATACCATCAATAATTTTATGTATAGAGTTAGGCATACCATCTCCAAGAGCTTTTAATGTAATATCTCCTTTTGCAAGTAGATCATTCATATTAAGATTGATGTCTATTGTATCCTCTATTTTGTTAGCCTCAATAATATTGCAGCCTTTAGATTTAACATAAGCAGAGAATTTCCATAAAGCATCTACTTTGTTATAGCAATCAATTACAAAAGATAAATTGTATTGTGGAGCATATCCACAAATTCTATAATTGTTTTCCATAGTTTATATCTCCTTTTAAGCAGTTTTTAGTATTTTTCTTAATTTTTTATTGGCATAAGGTAGCCAAGTATTATTTACATAATCTAGAACATTTTCATTCGGTCTAGAATCTCTATCTCCATAACATTGAATAACTCTTTTATCAGATAGAGAATATTCTAAAGTCACATAAGGTAAATTTAAATTATTATTTAGTCTTACAAAGAATATTAAAGATTGTTCATCAACGAATTTCTTATCGTAATTCATTTTGCCTACGCAATGGTGTAGAGAATCTCCTTCAAATATTAAATCATCTTTAGATTTGGCAATTATTGTAGAGTATTCATTGTCTTTAAATTCTAAAGAGATGTATTTGTTAGATATCTTGTTGAATATCTTGTTAAATTCTTTGTATTTTTCTCTATTTAATTCTCTTTGTTTTGCTTCTTTTTCAGCGATTCTAATATCGTGCCAATAACGAGAATTGTGAGGATAAACATTCTTATCTTGAGTCATGTCTAAGCCCAAGAAGATGCAAGCTTCAAAATAGTCTTTGTATGAAAATATTTGTGTTTCTTGTTTTTTAAGATAATTAGCAAACTTAACAAAGTTCTTGTTAGTAATAATATCTTTAATATAAAAATTAGCTCTTTTCAAACTTATTGATATTTGTTGAGAACCTATGTCTTAATTGAATATGTTTTAATAATATCGAAAAATGTAATGTTATATTTTATTTAATCCTTATAATAAAGAGTAGACATATGTAGATAGTATGTCTATTTTTTTGTTTTTATATTATAATTAAAATATAAAGTAATAATTTAAGTAAGACGAAATTATTCAGGAGAGGTAGAATTATGAAAAAACGTATTGTTTTTATTCTTTTTGTTGCAATTATTATGTGTTTTAGTCTTTTTGCTGTGTCATGTAAAAAAAATGACAATATTGAAGAAGAAAAAAACACATTTATTCTTGTTGAAGAGAAGGGAGAAGAAGTCATTGAAAAAGTAATTGATTTATCAAACATCGATTTAAAAAATGGGTTAATAACAGTTTTGGATAATCAAGAAATAGAATATGTTATTGATTCAAATGAATTTACGAAGTTTGATCAGATGGAAATGTATATTGAAGGCGATGATATTTATATTATTGAAGTATACACTTCTAACGAAACAGATCAAGATGATTCAGAATATGCGAGAACTGTTACATATAAAGGAGTTGAACTTGTAAATATAAAATGTTCTCCTTACGAAATGAATATTGCTAACGGTACTATTGTTTTAGTTAAGTTAGAAAAAATCTAAAAGAATATAATTATAAAATATCGAAAACATTAAAATGCGATGTATCGAGATGAATCAACTCAATACTTTGACTTTTTTTGCGTAAAAATATAATATTATTAATTGAAAAACAAATAACAAACTTTTTATTAATTAACATGAAAAGAAACGAAGTAGTAGCTGCAATAATTGAATATAAAGGAAAGATTCTTTGTATGCAAAGAAAAGAAGGGAAATACGAATATGTTTCTAAAAAGTACGAGTTTCCAGGTGGAAAAATTGAACTAGGAGAAACAAGAACCCAAGCTTTGATACGAGAAATAAAAGAAGAACTGGATATTGATATATATGTTTCAGAGAATAATTATTATATGAGTATAAATCATGTATATCCTGATTTTGAAATAACAATGCACAGTTTTTATGTAAAAGTAGAAAGTCCATATTTTGTAATGAAAGAGCATTTAGACTATAAATGGTTAGATATAAAAGATTTAAAGTCTTTAGATTGGGCGCCAGCTGATGAGCCTATAATAGAAAAATTAATGTCGGTTTAGGATTAATAATGCAATTTAGTTTAAATAAAAAAATAGTTATATCGATTATTGTATTTATTGTATGTTTTACAAGTATATTTCTATTTATTATAAATTGCGATAATGTATATGCGGAGGATTTGTCATATAGTGTTTCATATATAGAACAAGATGGAAATACTATAAATCCAACAGAAAAAGAAAATGTGGAACATGGCAGCGTAAGTGTAACAAAAAATGAAAATGTTTTAACTATTTCTGTAACTCCTGAAGATAATTATTATTTTTCTATAGATATATATAAACAAGGAAATCGTGATCTAGAAAATAAGATATATAATTATATATATAATCCTAATGATGCTAATACTAATAAGACTGAAATATCTTGTGAAATTAATGAAAATGTAGACATTGTTGTTTCTTTTACTATTACTTATTTAATAAGATTCTATTTATATGAAGACGGTGAAAAATTGTATGAATTAAGACATAAATATGGTGATCAAATTGCCTATGCAGATTCTATACCATATCGTCCTTCGGATTTTAATAACACATATACATTTTTAAGATGGGAGCCAGAGGTTTCAAGTAGCGATGTAGTAGTGAAGGATCAAGACTACTATGGAGTTTATAGCGTAAATGGTAAATATTATACTATAATATTTCAGGATGAAGATGGCACGCTTTTGTCGTCAAAGAAATATGGACCAGGGGAAAAAATAGTTCCACCAAAAGCCCCAACAAAAGCATCTAATAATCAATATGATTATTATTTTGCTGGTTGGGATAATCCCGTAGATGAGTATGCATTCTTTGATAAATTATATGTAGCAACATATAATGCAGTATCTAGGTTTTATCCTATTTCTACATCATCTAATCATGGTTCAATTATTTTAGATAAAATTCAAGACACTTATGAATATGGGACAATAGTAAATATAGAAACTATACCAGAACGGGGTTATGTTTTAAGTAGTATTTATTTAGTTAATTCATCAGGAAGAACAAGGATAGAAAACAATTCTTTTGTGGTTACAGGTGAATCTGTCATAGAAGCTGAGTTTACAAAAGAATTTATAACATATATAGATGCAAGTGGAGTATTTGAAATAACATATGCATTTTTGGATGTAGAAGAAAATCCTACTATAAACATATATTGGGAGAATAATAACAAGTATAATACATACGATTTATTTACTAATAAAGGGTATAAAAATTCATATAATTTGAAAGTTGAAATAATAGATCAAGAAGGCAATTATATAACTAGTTTTGAAGAGCCAATTACAATCAAAATGAAAGTTCCGTATAGTTCAGATAACAATTTGCTATTAAAGAGCAACAATGATAAAGTTGTCGTGTCAGATATAAAGGTAGAAGATGGGTTTGTTACAATGTCTATGTCTAGTATACAAGATTGCTATGTTTATTCAGAAGTTGTAATATATTCAAAAGGATATCAGGTAGCATATATTTTTCTTGTAGTATTTGTTATTTCAATTGCAATAGCTGCGTGTGTTCTTTGCGGAATAGAACTATTTAAGAAAAATAAATAATTGTGAATATAACAGGAAAAATAGGAAAAAATAATGATAAAAGCTATAGTATATAAATCAAACTCTGGTTTTACAAAAGAATATGCTTTAATGTTGTCAAAAAAGTTGGCATTGCCGGTTTATGATATAAAAGAGGCTAATAAATCTTTATCTAAAAATGATGAGATTATTTATATGGGATGGATTATGGCTGGTAAAGTTCAAGGTTTAAATAAGGCAAAAAAATACGCGATTAAAGCTATTGTTGCAGTGGGCATGACATACGATGAAAAACAAGAAAAAGAGATTCAAGAAAAAGTAAAAGCATATCATTCTGAACTTGTAATAAATATAAGAGGTGGTTTTTATTTAGATAGGTTGCATGGCATATATAAGTTTATGATGATTAGCATGGGTAAAGTGCTAGGAAAAGTTCTAAGAAAAAAGGAAAATAAAACAGAAGAAGACAAGCAAACTCTTTTAATGATAGAGCAAGGTGCAAGTTATGTTGATGAAGCAAATCTAGATAGAGTTATTACTTGGTATAATAATAGGGGAGAAAATAAATGAGAAAGATAGTAGCAGTAATTGGTGACGCATATATTGAAGAGAATTCTTTAAAATATCAAATGGCATATGAAATTGGTAAGACTTTAGTAGACAATGGTTATCGTGTTCAGTCAGGAGGCTTAAATGGCGTAATGAAGGCAGCTTTTGCGGGTGCCAAATCATCAAAAGAATATAAAGACGGAGATACCATAGCAATTATTCCTTCATTTGATAGGTCCCAAGTAAACGAATTTGCCGATATTGTAATTCCAACAGGGCTAGATATTTTACGTAATGCAATGGTTGCTAATGCTGATGCTGTTGTAGTTATAGGTGGCGGTGCAGGAACATTGTCAGAAATGGCTATGGCTTGGTCGCTTGGAAAACTTATAGTATCTTTTAAAAACGTTGATGGTTGGAGTAAAAAATTAGCAGATTCTAAACTTGATGATAGAATCCGCTATGATAACATTGATTCAGATAAAGTATTTGGCGTAGATAACGCACAAGATGCGATAAACATCATTAACTCAAAAATATCTTTATACAACAAAGCTCATAAGGGCATTGTGTATATTAAATAATTTGTAAAACAAAGAATTTTAAATATTGAGTTTCTTCCTCAGCAAGCAAAGAAGGATGATCTGGTGATTGAGATTTTATTTCAACGCATCTAACTACTCTTCCAGAATCTCTAGCTGCTTCTATAAGCATTCTTTCAAATAATGTAAATGTCATATAGTGAGAGCAAGAAGAGGTTACTAAATAACCACCGGATTTTACAAGCTTAATTCCAAGTATGTTTATATCTTTATATCCTCTATAGGCATCTTTAACTTCGCTTGCGCTTTTACAAAAAGCAGGAGGGTCTAAAACTACTACATCAAATTGCTTCTTTTGTGCTTTATATTCTCTTAATAAAGAAAATACATCTCCGCATTTTGTATCAACATTTTTAAAATTGTTTAATTCAATATTCTTTTTTACATTTGTTAAAGCAAGCTCAGATATATCTACTGCAGTAACATGTTTAGCTACGGTTGCTGCATTCATGGAAAATCCGCCACTATTGCAAAAGCAATCAAGAACATCTTTATCTTTGCAATATTTTCTTAATGCCAATCTGTTTTCCTTTTGATCTAAAAAATATCCAGTCTTTTGTCCGTTTTTAACATCAACGGCCATTTTTATTCCGTTTTCATTTATAATAGTCCAATCGTCGATGCTGCCATATAGCAATCCGTTTTTTTCCTCAAGACCTTCTTTTGAACGTGTAGCCATATCTGAACGCTCATATATTCCTTTTGGATTAAAAAGTTCAACTAGACATTCAACAATTAAATCTCTTCTTTTATCCATTCCTAAAGAAGAAAATTGAACGCATAAGACATTGTCATATTTATCTACAACAAGGCCAGGGAGATTGTCCGCTTCGGAAAATATCATTCTATAGCAGTTGTCATAACCTAAATCCTTTCTGTAGTTATTTGCTGTTTTTATTCTTTCTAGATAAAAATCTTTTGTATCTTCGCTGTTATCTCTAATAAAAACTCTAACTAAAATTTTAGATAAATGATTTATATAACCTTTGCCGATGTATTTTCCATCAAATGAGTACACAGTTGCCAAAGAACCATTTTTGTCTTTTCCAACTATTTTTTGTACTTCATTAGCATATACCCAGCTATGTCCATTAACAATTCTTTTTTCTTCGCCTCTTTTTAGATAAATTTCGTATCCCATACAAACCTCGCGACTAAATAATAGCATATTATTATATATTTTTCTAATATAAACACATAAAACACAAAAAGTTGTGGTGTTAGGATTTTTTTAGGACTACATATTGTGGTTTCGTGGTTGCCAAACTGCTATAAAAAAGTTATAATATTTTAGTAACAAGTTTTTTATTAATATAATTTAAAAGGAAATTGAAATGGCAAGCGATTACGGCTCAAAAGATCTTGAAGTTTTAGAAGGCTTAGAACCTGTTAGAGAAAGACCAGGTATGTACATTGGTACAACTGGGTCAAAAGGAATGCACCATATCTTATGGGAAATTGTAGATAACAGTATTGATGAAATTTCTAACGGATATGGAGACACTATTGAAATAGAGATTTTCAAAGATAATAGTATTTCTGTAAAAGATAACGGAAGAGGTATTCCGGTAGATATGCATCCAAAATATAAAGTACCTGGTGTATATTTGGTTTTCACAAAATTGCATGCAGGCGGAAAATTTAATAATAAAAATTATGGTTTTTCCGGCGGATTACATGGAGTTGGAGCATCTGTAACAAATGCTTTATCATCTTGGCTAAAGGTAGAGATTTGGAGAGATGGTAAAGTTTATTCAATGGATTTCCATTCTATAGAAGATAAGAGTGGTAAAATTCATTCTGGAGTAATAAATCATGAATTAACATCAAAGCCTAGTGAAGATAAAAAAGCAAAGGGAACAAGAGTTACCTTTTTGCCTGATTCTAGAGTATTTAAAAGTGAAGAATTTGATTACACAGCAATTTGCAAAAGGGCCAAAGATCTTGCGTTTTTAAATGCAGGCTTGAAAATCTCTGTAACTGACCATAGACAAACAACAGAATCAGGAAAATCAAAATGTAAAAACTATTGCTATAAAGGTGGTTTATCAGATTTTGTTCAATATTTAAATGAAGGCAAAACTATTAAATATCAAACTCCAATATTCATTGAGAAGAAACAAGAAAATTTTTATGTTTCTTTAGCAATGCAACTTACTGATGGATATTCAGAAAACACTTTTTCTTATGTAAATAATATTCCAACATCAGAAGGTGGAACTCATGAGATAGGATTTAAATCAGCGCTTACAAAAGCTTTAAATGATTTTGGTAGACAAAGAAACATAATCAAAGAAAAACAAGAAAATTATATAGGCGAAGACTTTAGAGAAGGATTGACTAGTGTTCTTGCTATAAAAATGCAAAACGTTCAATTTGAAGGTCAAACAAAGAGTAAACTTGGTAATCCGGAAGCAAGAACTTTAGTTGAAAATTTACTTACTGATGCCATAAAAGATTATTTGAACAATAAGGCTAAAAAGGAAGTTATAGATGCTATTTTTGAAAAAGCTGCAATTGCTCAAAAAGCTCGTTTAAAATCTGCCGAAGCAAAAAATGTGGCTCGTGCTATAAAATCGTCTACAAACAACTTAGTTGGAAAACTAGCAAATTGCTCAGGTAAAAAACCTGAATTTAACGAATTGTTTATAGTAGAGGGAGATTCAGCTGGTGGTTCTGCAAAAAGCGGAAGAGATCCAAAAATTCAAGCTATTTTGCCTTTAAGAGGAAAACCATTAAATACAGAACAAAGAAGAATTTCAGATATTGTTGCAAATGAAGAGCTTGTATCTTTAATAAATGCACTTGGTACAGGCTTTGATAAAGATTTTAATATTCAAAATCTAAAATTTAATAAAGTTATTATTCTTGCTGATGCCGATCAAGATGGAGGTCATATAAGATCTATTTTATTAACATTCTTCTTTAGATATATGAAAGAATTAATTACTGATGGACATGTGTATATTGGAATGCCTCCTTTATACAGAATCCAAGATAAAAATGGCACAAGATATGCTTATGATGATGTAGAGCTTAAAGAGATGCTTAAAACTGCAGCAAGAGGCTATTCGTTAAATAGATATAAAGGATTAGGTGAAATGAATCCTGAACAATTATGGGAAACAACAATGAATCCTAAAAAGCGTGCGCTAATGAGAGTTACAATTGAAGACGCAGCAGAGGCAGATCATTTGTTTACAACTCTTATGGGTAAAGATGCTGCGCCAAGAAGAGACTATATTTATGAATATGCTAATTTTAATAAGCAAGATCAATTTAAAGAATTAGTTGAGAAGAAGGTATAATATGGCAAAGAGGAAACATGAAGTTATAGATAATGAAGTAGATACATCTAGAATTATCGAATGCACAGTAGAAAAAGTTTTGCATGATTCTATGATGCCATATTCTGAGCATGTAATTATGGATAGAGCTATTCCAAGAATTGAAGATGGATTAAAGCCTGTTCAAAGAAGAATATTATATGCTATGTCAACTATGGGAATAACACCGGAAAAGCCTTTTGTAAAAAGTGCAAAAGTTGTAGGTGATTGTTTAGGTAGATTCCATCCGCATGGTGATAGTTCAGTATATGATGCAATGGTTAGACTTGCACAGCCATTTAACGTAAGAGAGCCTTTAGTTCTTGGACAGGGAAACTTTGGTTCAATTGACGATGATCCAGCGGCTGCAATGAGATATACGGAGGCAAAGCTTGCGCCTCTTGCAATGGAACTTTTAAAAGATATAGACAAAGATACAGTTCCAATGGTGCTTAACTTTGACGATACAATTAATGAGCCAGATTTACTTCCTGGAAAATTCCCAAATTTACTTGTTAACGGCGCACTTGGAATTGCTGTTGGAATGTCAACAAATATACCAACACACAATCTTGGTGAAACTATTGATGGCGTAGTTGCATATATAGATAATCCTAAAATTACACTTGATGAAATGATGCAATTCATACCTGCACCAGATTTTCCAACAGGGGCTCAAATTATATATACTGACGGCATAAAACAAGCGTATGAAACTGGTAAAGGCAAGATTATTATGCGCTCTAAATACACAATTGAAAAAGAGGGCGATAAAGAATCAATAATTATTACAGAGATTCCTTTCCAGGTAAATAAAGCTCAAATGCTTCAATCAATTAATAACCTTAGAGAAACAAAAAAAGAGATATATGGTGGCATACAAGATATATCTGATGAATCAAATAGAAATGGTATTAGATGTGTAATTAAACTTAAAAAGGATGTATCAGCAAAGAAGATTTTAGCTGGATTATTTAAATCTACACCATTAGAAACTGCATTTAATTTCAATTTTGTAGCGATTGCTGACGGAAAACCTGAGCAATTAACATTGTTGTCATATATTTCTAAATATGTAGAATTCCAAAGAGAAGTTATTTATAAAAGAAGTCAATATGAATTAACAGCAGCAACAAACAGGGCACACATTCTTGAAGGTTTAATGATCGCTGTTAATAATATAAGACGTGTTGTAGATATAGTACTTGAATCTAAATCGTATGAAGAATCAAAAGACAAATTAAAACTTGAGTTTGATTTATCTGAAAAGCAAGCAGTGGCAGTACTTGATGTTCCACTTAAGAGATTAAATAGATTAGATGTTTCAAAGATGCAAGAGGAACTTGAATCTTTACTTGCAAAGATTCAAGAATTAGAATCAATTCTTGCATCAAAGAAAAGACAACTATCTATTGTCAAGAAAGAATTGCTAGAGATAAAGAAAAAATATGCAACAAAAAGATTGACTGAAATTGTAAAAGAATCTGAAAAATTAATAGTTGCTCAAGAGATAGTTGAAACTCCTAAAATGAGTGGTTATTTAATGCTTTCATATATGGGAGATTTAAGACTAGTTAATGATAAAACATATAAAACTACTTCTAAAAACATTGTAAATTGTACAGCAAAAGAGTTAGTTAAAACTTGTTTAAAGGTTGAATCAGATACAAAAGTTATTGCCTTTACAAAGAAGGGTAATTGCGTTGTATTTGATGCAAGTGCAGTTCCTGAAGATAAATGGAAAGCAAAGGGAACTCATATTGCAAAGATTGGTAAAAAGATTGATTCGGACGATTTTGTTGTTCAAATAATGCTTGAAGAAACAATAAAGGGTAAAGAAATTTACTTTGCTACTCGTGACGGTATGGTTAAAAAATCATCGTCTAGCGAATACCCAATGGATAGTAATTCTACATACCAAGGAATCATTCTAAAGGGAGATGACGAGGTTGTTTGTGTTGAGATAGGAGATAGCGCTAAAGAATATATGCTATTTGTTTCTGAACTTGGACAAGTATTAAATGCATATAACGATGTTCCTGAACAAGGAAGAAAAGCATCTGGCGTTAAAGGAATAAAACTATCTGACAATGATAAAGTTAAATTCTTTGCTCAAAACAATTTAGATGGTGAGATTGTCGTTATAATGGCAAATGGTTATGCTAAACGTGTAATACTTGCATCTATTGATCCAAAAAATAGATATGGCAAAGGAGTAACATTAGCAGAAGTTAATAATATAAAAGATATCGCCTACATTGGACTTGTTACAGAGCCTTATGATTTTGCTATTTATTTTGTTGATGGAGAAATGGCATCATTAAATACAGAAGATATAACAATCGAAGCAAGAACAGTAAAGGGCAAAAACATTCTAAAGAAAATAAATAAATCAAAATATGAGTCTATTATTTATATGGTATGCACTCATAACATAATATAAAGGTGTAAATATGAGTCAAATTAAAATAGTAAAAGGATCTGTAGTTTATGCAAAAGCTGATGCAATAGTAAATGCGGCAAACTCTTCACTTCTTGGTGGTGGCGGAGTCGATGGAGCAATTCACGCTGCAGCAGGAGAAGAGTTGTTTAAAGAATGTCTAAAGCTTAATGGTTGTAAAACGGGAGAAGCGAAAATTACAAAGGCATATAATATAAAGAACGCAAAATATATTATACATACTGTTGGACCAATATATGGCTTAGATTCAAGACCTGAAAAGTTGCTTGAAAGTTGCTATATAAACTGCTTGGAACTTGCAAAGGCTAATGGATGTAAAAGCATAGCTTTTTGTGGCATATCTGTAGGTGTTTATTCTTATCCATTGCAAGAGGCAACAAAGATTGCTCTATCAACAACAAAGAAGTGGTTAAAAGACAATGAAATGGATGTATATTTTTATTGTTTTACACAACATGAATTTGACGTATACACACAAATCTTTAATAATCTATGATATTAAATAATATATTTTCATCATATGAGTTAGATAAAGAGCGTGCAATAGAGTATGGCTTTACTAAAATAGATGAAGACAAGTTTGTTTTATCTATAGATGTAGAAAATAATTTATTTATTAAATACACAATTAATAACAATAAAAACATTGAGATAAACGTACTAGATAAAGATACTTTAGACGAGTACGTTTTATTTAATAATGAAGATATTTTTGAAGGCTTGGCCTTTTGTTTAAAAGAAAAAGCATTAATGCAAGTATCTAAGATGCTGAAATTGTGCTTTAAAAAAACCGGAATCAAAGACTCAATAATTAAATATATAGAAAAAAATTTTAATGCAAAGCCAGAATATTTATGGGAAGATGACGATACTTGTATTTTTAGAAATAAAAAGAAAAAGTGGTTTGCTATTATCATGAATATAACTTGGGATAAATTAAAATTAAATAGCAAAGAACAAGTGTCAGTAATGAATATAAAACTTGATCCAAATAAGATTAAATCATTAATAGATAATAAGGTGTTTTTTGAGTGTTACCATATGAATAAAAAGCATTGGATAAGCATTGCTTTAACAAATAAATTAGATTTAAATGAAATAGAAAAATTAATTGAAGAAAGTTATAACTTAACATGTTAAAAAAATGACTAAAATAATTGCCAAAAATTACATTTTTACTAAGTCACAAAAACCGAATTTTGAATAAATTTTCCCAAAAATTAAATACAAAAATAGTAAAAAGAAAATGTGGATAACTTATGTGCTTTGTGGATAAGTATGTGGATAAGTGGGCAAAAAGTAGGAAAATTAGGTGCAAAAACTTATATATTGCATTTTGTCACATAAGGACAAGATGGGAAAAATAGAACAAATTTTTGTTAATTGAAAATAGTAAAATATAAGGCTAATTTTGTTGATTGAAAATAGTGTATATGATAAACTTTAAATATCCTTTAAATAATAGAAAATAAATGCGTGCAAGAGACGCGCTTTTAATATATATACATAGGAGATTTAATATATGGCAAAAGTAGCTGTGATTATGGGAAGCATAAGCGACCTTGATGTAGTAAAACCAGCAATTGACATTTTAAAACAATTTGGTGTTGAAGTAGACGCTCGCGTCATATCGGCACACAGAACCCCAAACCAAGCTCATGAATATGCAATAAATGCGCTAGATAACAACATAGAAGTTATCATATGCGCTGCAGGAAAAGCCGCTCATTTAGGCGGCGTTTTTGCTGCTTATACACCTGTTCCTGTAATTGGGCTTCCAGTTAAGAGTTCAACAATGGACGGATTAGATTCACTTTTATCTATGGTTCAAATGCCTGGTGGTATTCCTGTAGCAACTGTAGCTATTAATGGTGGATTAAATGCAGGATTACTTGCAATTCAAATACTTGCTATAAAATATCCAGATTTAATGGAAAAATTAAAAGAGTATAAAGCAAATTTAGAAAAGAAAATAAATGATGATGATGAAAAATTACAAAAGGAGCTAAATAAATAATGGAAAAGACTGTTCAATTGTATGAAGGAAAAGCAAAAAAAGTTTATGCTACAGATAATGAAGATATAGTACTTGTATCTTACAAAGATGATGCTACTGCTTTTAATGGCATTAAGAAAGGTCAAATATATGGCAAAGGAGTAGTTAACAATTTGATGAGTAATCATATGTTTAGATTGCTTGAAAAAGAAGGAATTCCTACTCACTATGTTGAAGAAATCAATGATAGAGAAACTTTTGTTAAGAAAGTTAAAATTGTTCCACTTGAAGTAATTGTAAGAAACATAGCAGCAGGTTCTATGGCAAAAAGATATGGCGTAGAAGAAGGTAGAAAACTTGCATGTCCAGTTTTAGAGTTTTCATATAAAGATGATGCTCTAGGCGATCCAATGATTACAGATTCTCATATTTTTGCATTAGAAATTGCTACAAAGCAAGAAGTAGAAAGAATTAAAGAATTAGCTCTAAAAGTTAATGATTTTATGGTTAAATATTTCAAATCATTAAATATAGACTTAGTAGATTTCAAACTTGAGTTTGGTAAGTTCCATGACGAAATAATTTTGGCAGATGAAATTTCTCCAGATACATGCCGTTTCTGGGATTCTACTACTCATGAAAAATTAGATAAAGATAGATTCCGTAGAGATATGGATGACGTAGACAAGGGTTACAGAGAAATGATGAAGCGTTTAGGCTTGACAAAATAAGGGGTATTTATGGCTATAGATTATAAATCAGCAGGTGTAGATGTAGAAGCTGGATATGAAGCAGTTAAATTAATGAAAGAGTATGTTAAGACTACATACAACAATTCGGTTCTAGGCGATTTAGGAAGCTTCGGCGGCTTTTATGCGCTTGACGACAAGGAAGATGGCGATTGTTTAGTTGCTGGAACAGACGGAGTAGGTACTAAACTTAAATATGCTTTTATTTTAGATAAGCATGACACAATAGGAATTGACGCTGTTGCTATGTGCGTTAATGATATTGTTTGTCAAGGAGCAAAGCCTCTTATATTCTTAGATTATGTAGCTCAAGGAAAACTAATACCTCAAAGAGTTGCTCAAATTGTTAAGGGTGTAGCTGATGGTTGTCGTCAATCCGGTTGCGCATTAATTGGTGGAGAAACTGCTGAAATGCCAGGTTTTTATCCAGACGATGAATATGATATTGCAGGTTTTAGTGTTGGTATTGTTAAGAAAAATAAAATCATTAATGGAAAAAACATTAAAAAGGGTGACAAGTTAATTGGTATTACTTCTTCAGGTATCCATTCAAATGGTTATTCACTTGTTAGAAAATTGTTTGGAGAAGATAAAGAGAGCTTAAATAAATATAATGAAACTTTAGGCTGCACTCCAGCAGAGCTTGTTTTAACACCTACAAAGATTTATGTTAAGACAATATTATCTTTAATTGAAAAATTTGAAATTAAAGGTATAGCTCATATTACAGGTGGAGGTTTTATTGAAAATATTCCAAGAATTATTCCAAAGGGATTGGGAATTACAATTGATAGATCTTCTTATCCTCTTCCAAAGATATTTAAAGCTTTACAAGAAATAGCAGGCATCGATGATAGAAAAATGTGCAATACATTTAACATGGGTATTGGTATGGTTTTAGCAGTTGATCCAAGTATTGCAGAAGATGTTGTAAAAGAGTTAAAAACTCTTGGTGAAGAAAGCTATATTATTGGAGAAGTAACAGACAAAGAGGGCGTAGAACTTTAATGAAAAAGAATATTGCAGTTTTTATATCTGGTGGCGGAACTGATATGCAATCTATTATAGATGCTACAGAATCTGGATACATTAATGGAAAAGTTGTTTGTGTTGTAGCAAATAAAGAAGGCATATACGGCTTAGAAAGAGCAAAAAAACATGGCATAGATAATGCTGTGTTTTTAGCAAAAAATTATAATTCTACATTAGATAGAGATAAAGCAATTTTAGAATATTTAAAACCATATAAGATAGATTTAATTGTACTTGCAGGATATTTAAGTATAGTTACTCCTGTATTAATTGATGAGTACAGAAATAGAATAATTAATATACATCCAGCATTAATACCAAATTATTGTGGTATGGGAATGTATGGTATGAATGTTCATAGAGCAGTAATTGCCGGTAAAGAAAAGTTTTCAGGAGCTACAATTCATTATGTAGACGAAGGGGCTGATACGGGCAAAATTATAGCTCAAGAAAAAGTAGAAGTAAAAGAAGATGACACTCCAGAAACTCTACAAGCAAGAGTGCTTGAGCTTGAACATATTCTTTTACCAAAAGTCGTAAAACAATTGTGTGAATAGGGAAGCTATTCATATTAGATTATTTAAGGAGCAAAAAATGAAAAAGAGAGCATTAATTAGTGTTTCAGACAAAACAGGTATTGTTGAATTTGCACAAAGTTTGATTGGTTACGGATTTGAAATCGTATCTACAGGAGGAACTTTAAAGGCATTAAAGGGAGCTGGTGTTCCAGCAATTGACATTACAGATGTAACAGGATTTCCAGAATGTCTAGATGGAAGAGTAAAGACATTGCATCCAAAAGTTCATGCAGGTTTACTTGCAATGCGTTCTAATAAAGAACATATGGACTTTTTAAAGAAAATGGATATTACTCCAATAGATATTGTTGTAGTAAACTTATATCCTTTTAAAGCAACAATTTCAAAGCCGGGTGTAGATTTACAAACAGCAATTGAGAATATAGATATTGGTGGACCAACAATGTTAAGAAGTGCAGCAAAGAATTATCAAGACGTTGCAGTACTTGTTGATCCAAAAGATTATTCTGTTGTTTTAGATGAATTAGCAAATGGCGGTATTACTAAAGATACAAAGTTTAGATTAATGTATAAGGTATATCAACATACATCATATTACGATACATTGATTGCTAATTATTTGAGAGAAAAATTAGGAATAAAATTCCCAGAACAATTAACAATGGCATTTGATAAAGTTCAAGATATGAGATATGGAGAAAATCCTCATCAAGAAGGAGTTTTCTATAAAGAAGCATTTACTTGTGAAGCATCACTTGCTCAAGCAAAACAATTATGGGGAAAAGAATTATCTTACAATAATATTAATGATACAAATGGAGCATTAGATTTAATAAGAGAATTTACAGAACCAACAATTGTCGCTGTAAAACATGCAAATCCATGTGGAGTTGCAACAGCAGATACTATCTCTAATGCTTTCAATAAAGCATATTCTGCAGATCCTACTTCAATTTTTGGTGGAATCATTGCTTCAAATAGAGAAATAGATAAAGATACTGCTGAGCAAATTTCAAAAATCTTTATTGAAATTGTTGTTGCTCCATCATTCTCTGAAGAAGCACTTGCAATACTTACTCAAAAGAAAAACATTAGACTATTAGAACTACCAGGCATTTTAAGTGCTGTTCCAATGAATGCATTTGATATGAAGAAAGTTCTTGGCGGCTTATTAATACAAGACTTTGATAGAAAAGTTGTAGATGAAGATGCTATGAAAGTTGTAACAACAAAAGCTCCAACTCAAGCTGAACTTGATGATATGATTTTTGCAATGAAAGTTGTAAAACATACTAAATCTAATGCAATTGTAATAGCAAAAAATAAAACAATACTTGGAATTGGCGGTGGACAAGTTAATAGAATTTGGCCAACAGAACAAGCAATAGCTCATTCTTTGTCTTCAACAAAAGGTGCAGTTTTAGCTTCTGATGCATTCTTCCCAGTAGATGATTATTGTGCACAAATATCTGCAAAGGCTGGTATAAGCGCAATTATGCAACCAGGTGGATCTGTAAATGATGAGAAGTTTATTGAATCTTGTAACAATCTTGGATTAAGTATGGTATTTACTGGTCTAAGACATTTTAAACATTAATAGGTGGATAAATGGGTAGCGTACTTGTTGTCGGAGGCGGCGGAAGAGAACATACAATCTGCTGGGCTCTTAAAAAAAGTAATAAAGTAGATAAAATATATTGTTTACCAGGAAATGCTGGTATTGCTCAAATTGCAGAATGTCATCCAATAGGAGCATTAGAGTTTGATAAAATCCTAGAGTTTGTAAAGACGCATAAAGATATAGATTTAACAGTTGTTGCTCCAGATGATCCACTAGCTTTAGGCTTAGTAGATTTATTAAACGATAATGGATATAGAGCATTTGGTCCAAAGAAAAATGCAGCTATTATTGAAGCATCAAAAGCTTTTTCAAAGGCTTTAATGAAAAAATACAATATTCCTACTGCTGCATATGAAGAATTTAGCGATTATAACAAGGCTTTAGAATATATTAAAACTGCGAAATATCCTTTGGTTGTTAAAGCTGACGGATTGGCTCTTGGAAAAGGCGTTATTATTTGTCAAAATGTTTTAGAAGGTGAGCAAGCATTAAAAGACATGATGGTAGATTCAAAGTTTAAAGATGCAGGAAAGACCATTATTGTTGAAGAATTCATGGTAGGAAAAGAAGTATCTATTTTATCTTTTGTTGATGGTAAACATGTAGTACCAATGGTTTCTTCTCAAGATCATAAGCGTGCCCATGATAATGACGAAGGTTTAAATACTGGCGGAATGGGAACATTTACACCATCTAAAGTTTATACAAAAGAAATAGAAAATGAAGTATTAAACAATATTATTTATCCTACCATTAATGCAATGAATGCAGAAGGTAGAGAATTTAAAGGCGTATTGTATTTTGGACTTATGGTAACAAATGATGGCGTTAAAGTTCTTGAATACAATGCTCGTTTTGGAGATCCAGAAACTCAAGTTGTTCTTCCAAGATTAAAAACAGATTTATATGATATTTTCAATGCTTGTATTGACGGAACGTTAGATAAGATTGACATTGAATGGAAAGATGAGGCTTGCGTTTGTGTCATTTTAGCATCTGGTGGATATCCTGAATCTTATAAAAAGGGAGTTGAGATATCTATTGAGGATATTGATGAAGATATTATGTTATTTCATTCTGGAACAAAAATGGCAGATGGCAAACTTGTAACAAATGGTGGAAGAGTAATAGGTGTTGTTGCTGAAGGAAAAGATATTGACCAAGCAAGAGAAAAAGCATATAAGAACGTGGAAAAAATAAAGTTTGATGGTGCGTTCTATAGAAAAGATATTGGAATAAAAAGATAAAGGTAAAATATGGTTAAAAGAATATTCGTAGAAAAGAAACAAGGTTATAATGTTGCCGCTAAGAAAACGCTTAGTGATATTAACAATGTTTTAGGAATAAAAGCAGAAGATGTTAGACAATTCATTAGATACGATATAGAAGATATTGATGAAGATATTTTTGAAAAAGCAAAGATTACAATATTTAGTGAATCTCCAGTTGACGATGTATTTGATAAATATCCAGTTGGCCGTAATTATGAGTCATTAGTTGTAGAATATTTGCCAGGACAATATGACCAAAGAGCAGATAGTGCAATGCAATGCGTTCAATTATTATCTATGACAAATAGACCACTAATTAAATGTGCAACTATCTATGCTATAAAAGGTGTTAGTGAAGAAGAATTTGAAAAGATCAAAAAATACATTATAAATCCAGTTGAATCAAGAGAAGGAACAATGGATACATATGAAACTTTACAACAAGAAATAAATGTTAATTTAACTGTTCCAACAATTGAAGGCTTTATAGATATGTCGGATAAAGAAATTGAAGAATATCATGCTAAAAACGGATTTGCCATGAGTATTGATGACCTTAAATTTGTTCAAAAATACTTTATTGAAGAAAACAGAGATCCTTCTGAAACAGAAATAAAAGTTATAGATACATATTGGTCAGATCATTGTCGTCATACAACTTTTGCTACAGAATTAACAGACGTTAAAATTGAATCTGAAAATCCACATGTAGAAAAAGCATGGGAGTTATATAACGACCTATATTCTGAGTTTAATAAAAAGAGAAAGGATAAATATCCTTGCTTAATGGATATAGCAACTATTGCTGTAAAGAAACTAAAGAAAGAAGGGTTACTAGATAATTTAGATGTATCAGATGAGATAAATGCTTGCTCTGTAGAAGTAGATGTAGACGTAAATGGAAAAGATGAAAAATGGCTTATTATGTTCAAGAATGAAACACATAACCACCCAACAGAAATAGAGCCATTTGGTGGAGCTGCAACTTGTTTAGGCGGAGCAATAAGAGATCCTCTATCTGGAAGAACATATGTATATCAAGCAATGAGAGTTACAGGATGTGCAGACCCAAGAGAATCTATAGCAAATACTTTAAAAGGAAAATTACCACAACGTGTAATATCTAAAACTGCTGCTGCAGGTTATTCTAGCTATGGTAACCAAATTGGATTAGCTACAGGATTAGTTACAGAAATGTACCACGATAACTATAAAGCTAAAAGATTAGAAACAGGATATGTTATTGGTGGAGCTCCAAAGGAAAACGTTGTTCGTGAAAAACCAAAAGCAGGCGATATTATAGTTTTATTAGGTGGAGAAACAGGAAGAGATGGCTGCGGCGGTGCAACAGGTTCTTCTAAAGCTCATACAGAAAAGAGCGTAGAAGTATGCGGTGCAGAAGTTCAAAAGGGTAATCCTCCTACTGAAAGAAAGATTCAAAGACTATTTAGAAAGAAAGAAGTTTCAAATCTAATTATAAAATGTAACGATTTCGGCGCAGGAGGCGTATCTGTTGCTATTGGAGAACTTGCAGATAGTCTAGATATTAATCTTGATTTAGTTCCTAAAAAATATGAAGGTTTGACAGGAACAGAACTTGCTATTTCAGAATCGCAAGAAAGAATGGCTGTTGTATTACATAAAGAAGATGTAGATAAGTTTATTGAATATTCAAAAGAAGAGAATCTAAATGCAGTAGCTGTAGCTGAAGTTACAGATACAGGTCATATGAGAATGTTCTTTGCAAATAAAGTTATTGTTGATTTAAAGAGAGACTTTTTAAATACAAATGGTGTAAAACAACAACAAAATGCAGTAATTAAAGAAGATATAACATACTATATGGAAAGACCAAATAAATCTACAGAAGACTTGTTTGGAGAAGGCGATTTTAGAGCAGCATTATTAAATGATTTACAAAGATTAAATGTTTGTTCTCAAAAAGGTCTAGGAGAAATGTTCGATGGAACAATCGGAGCTTCTTCTGTATTAATGCCATTTGGTGGTAAATATCAATTGACACCTGCTCTTGCAATGGCAGCTAAGCCACCAGTTCAAGGTTATACAGATACTGCAACTGTATCTACTTTTGGATGCAATCCAAATTTATTAACAGAATCACCATTTGTCGGAGCTATTTATTCAATAGTTTTATCTTTATCTAAACAAGTAGCATGTGGTGTAGATAGAAAGACAATTAGACTTTCTTTACAAGAATTCTTCAAGAGATTAAATAAAGATCCTGAAAGATGGGGACAACCATTATCAGCTCTTTTAGGTGCACTATATGCTCAAATTAATTTAAAAGTAGGCGCTATTGGTGGAAAAGATAGTATGAGTGGCACATTTGAGAATATTGATGTTCCACCAACACTTATATCATTTGCATGTGGAATTACAAAAGCAAGTAAGATTATTACTAACGTATTTGATTCAACAAAGAAAGACGCATTAAATGTATATCATATAGAAATTGATAGAGATGAATATGGTGTTCCTGATTTTGATAGATTGTTAGATTTATATGATACTATGACAAAAGCTATAAACGATGGCGAAATTGTTGCATGTAACGTAGTAGAAGAAGGTGGCGTTGCTTCAACTGTATTTAAGTCATGTTTAGGAAATAAAATAGGAACAACTTGGGAAGAAATTTCCGCTGAAATGTTCGCTCCAAAATTAGGAGATTTTGTATTCCAAGCAAACAATGCAAATGCATTTAAAGGCTTTAATGTAACTCATGTTGCTACAATTAATGGAACATACACAGCAGATATATGCGGGGAAGAATTCAAGATGAAAGATGCAGCTTATGCATTTGAATCAACATTAGAAAAGATTTATCCAACTACCGCTTTAGCAACAGGAAATGTTGGCAATATAATATGCTGCTCAAGAAAGATTGAACACGTTTCAAAAGGATTAGTTAAACCTGAAGTATTAATACCAGTATTCCCAGGAACAAACTGCGAATATGATACAGCAAGAGCTTTTGAAAGAGCAGGGGCAAAGGCAAACATATTTGTCATTAGAAACCAATCTTCGCGAGACATCGAGGAAAGTGTTGAAGAACTTGTAAAGGCAATAAATAAGGCCCAAATTTTGGCTTTCCCAGGTGGTTTCTCTGGTGGTGATGAACCAGATGGATCTGGAAAGTTTATTGCAACAACATTTAGAAATCCAAAAATTGCTGAAGCTGTTATGAATTTATTGAAACATAGAGATGGTTTAGCTCTTGGTATTTGTAATGGTTTCCAAGCATTAATAAAACTTGGTTTAGTTCCATATGGTGAAATAATTGAACAAGAAGCAAAAGCTCCAACTTTAACATTTAATAATATTTCTCGTCACGTATCTACTATGGTTAAAGTACGTGTTGCAACAAATAAGACTCCTTGGTTTAATCAAATTTCTATAAATGATGAATTTATGGTTCCTGTAAGTCATGGAGAAGGAAGATTTGTTGCTTCTCAAGAAGAATTAGAAAAAATTATTAAAAATGGTCAAGTTGCTACTCAATATGTAGATAATTTAGGAAATGCTACAATGCAATCTCCATTTAATCCAAACGGAAGTATGTACGGAATTGAAGGTATTATTTCTCCAGATGGACGAGTACTTGGAAAGATGGGACATGCTGAAAGAATTGATAAAGATTTATACAAAAATGTTGAAGGCAACTACGATATGAAATTATTTGAAAGTGGTGTAAGATATTTTGAATAATTAATAAAACACTGATATTTGATTGTGCATCTAAGTTGATTTAGGTGCACAATTTTTTTCTAATTTATTCATTATAAAAAAATGATATAATACAAATATGGCTGTAATTACAAAAATTGAAATACAAAAAAACAATGAAAATCGTTGCAATATCTATTTGGATGACAATTTTTATTCTGGTGTAGAAAGCATAATAGTTTTTAAGTACAGGTTAAAAGTTGGAATGGAAATAGATAAAAAGCAATTAGATGAGATTATTTTTGATTCTGAAAAAGAAAAGGCCTTTTCTTACGCTGTTGAATATGTTTGTAAATATGTTGCAACGGAGAAACAATTAATTAATAAATTATATGATAAAGGATATCATAAAAACATTGTTGAGTATGTAATCAATAAGTGCAAAGAGTATTCATACATAGATGATTTAAAATATGCAAAAGCTTATATATTTCAAAATAGAGCAGTAAAAGGCAAGTTGCGTTTAGAGCAAGAATTAATAAAAAAGGGCATTAAAAAGGAAATTGTATTAGAAGCGCTTGAGGAATATAAAGAGGAAGATGGATGTTTAAATATTGCAAAAAAGAAAGCAAAAAACAAGGATTTAGATGATCCGAAACAATATGCCTCTTTAATTAGATATTTGCAATATAGGGGATATGAGTTTGACGATATAAAAGAAGCTCTAGAAATTATCAAAAAGGAAAAATATAATGATTGATATTGTAACAGTTAAACAAATGCAAGAATTTGATCAAATGACAATAAAGACAAAAACTCCATCTATTGAGCTAATGAATTTGGCTGCAAAAAGCATATATGAAGAATGCGATTTTTCTAATAAAAAAATTGGTATAATTTGTGGGTCTGGTAACAATGGCGGAGATGGACTAGCGCTAGCTAATATTTTAATTGAAAACGGTTTTTTCCCATATGTATATTTAATTAGCAAAAAAATATCAAATGATTCACAGTTTTATTTAGATAAATTAAATGAAAAAAAATATGAAAATATTTTTGATATATCTAAGTGCAATTATGATTTTGACATAATTGTAGATTGTATATTAGGTACAGGATTTAGAGGTGAAGTAAAAGAAAACATCAAAGATGTTATTGTTAGAATTAACAATTCAAGTGCGTATGTTATAAGTGCAGATATTCCAAGTGGATTAAATGGAGATAATGGGCTTAAAACAGAATGCGTTAAAGCAGATCAAACAATTGCTATTCAATATTATAAAACAGGTCATTTTTTGAATGATGGAAAAGACTGTGTAGGCAAGATAATTGCAAAAGATATTGGAATTGAAAAAACTGAAGAAACATACAAAATTATTGAAGATAAAGATATAGTTTTTCCAAAAAGAAAAAATAATTCAAGTAAGTATTCTTATGGACGCTCTCTAATAATTGGAGGATGCGAAAATTTTGTAGGCGCTGTAAAAATCGCTAACATGGGGGTTTCCTCGTTAAGAATTGGAGCAGGTTTAAACACTATTGCTGCTCCAAGATCAATTATTCCAGCACTTCAAGCAAGTGTTGTTGAATCTACGCTTTATCCGCTAGATGAAATTGATGGACATATAAAGTTTAATAAAGAACAATTAGATAAAATCATGTTGTCAGTAAATGCCATTGCTCTTGGAATGGGCATGGGAAATAATTATGGTGAAAATAAAAAAATAATTAGTCATATTCTTGAAAACTACTCTTCAAATGTTTTACTTGATGCTGATGCAATTAATGCGTTTAAAGACGATATAGATTCTTTATGCAAATATAAAAAAGCATCAATAATCATTACGCCACATATAAAAGAAATGGCTAGAATCTCAGGTATAGACGAAAAAGAAATAATATCTAGTCCAATTGAAAGTGCTAAAGCTGTGGCGAATAAAATTGGTGGGATAGTTTTATTAAAAGGTGCAAGTAGCATTATTACAAATGGAAAGGATGTTTATTTTGTTGTAAATGGTGGACCTGAGCTTTCAAAAGGCGGATCTGGAGATACTTTAAGTGGAGTAATACTTGGTTTGTTAGCGCAAGGTTTTGAGCCAATTAAGGCAGCTTATATGGGTGCGTTTCTATGTGCAAAGGCTGCTAAGGACTTAACAAGAGATTTTTCAGAGTACGGAGTACTAGCTTCTGATGTAGCTAGAAATATTTCTAAGTATATTAAAGAATAATACATTAAAATTTTGGCAATAACTTTAAATGGCGAAAATTCATATTATAAGTAAGATGGGTTCGCTTAAGGAGTTAGTGCTGTATGGTTATAAAAAGAGGGGAAATGTATTATGCGGATTTATCACCTGTTGTTGGGAGTGAACAAGGTGGAGTTCGTCCTGTACTAGTCGTTCAAAACGATGTAGGAAATAAATATTCTCCGACTATTATTGCAGCAGCAATAACTTCTCAAATCAACAAGGCAAAATTGCCAACTCATATAGAATTAAATGCAGATGTATTTGGACTACAAAAAGATTCAGTAGTTCTACTTGAACAAATACGTACTATAGATAAAATGCGTTTAAAAGAAAGAATTGGAGAAGTTCCAACGGATTTGATGGATAAAATTAATAAGGCTTTACTTATAAGTCTTGGATTTTTTCAATAATATTTTTATGTTTTACTTATCATAACAATCAAATTTTAAATCTACTGAAAAAATATATTTTTCTATATCCTCAAAAAGCTAGTCATAAAGTATTGATTTAACTTATATCTTTTTAAATATTTATATATTTATTAATATTGCGAAGGCTGTTTTATTGTGCTAAAATAATTACAATAGCGAATTATTCGTTATGTTACTAGATTTTTAGAGGGTAGAATTATGATTAAACTAAACGAGATACCAATTTTACACAAATTTTTAGGTACAGACCCATCAAAGCCAGAAACAGTTCAACCTAAAGAAGCATTAAGCTATTCTTTTGCTGGTTTTGGTCAAAACATTATTTGTCAATTAGTTACAACTTTCTTCATGGTTTATTTAACCGATGTTGCAAAGATTTCTCCAATTTGGCTTGCATATATGTTCTTATTTGCTAGATTGTTTGACGCATTTAACGATCCAATCATGGGAACAATCGTAGATAGAACAAAGTCAAAGTGGGGCAAGATGAGACCATACTTATTGTATACTCCAATTCCAATCGGTATATTTACTATCTTGTTGTTTACAGCAGGTCTCTTCGCAGGATTTAGCGACGTTGCAAAGTTTGTTTACGCTACTGTTGTTTATCTATGTTGGGGTATTGCTTATACTATCGTAGACGTTCCATATTGGGGATTGTCTTCATCAATGACAAAAGATACTGCTCAAAGAAACACTTTGCTTACAGTAGCTCGTTTGATTTGTACAATAGGTTCAGGTCTTGTATCTGTTGCTATTCCAATTGTTACAAATATTACAGGACCTAGTGCTATAGCTTATTTAATTATTGGTATTGTTTGCGTAGTAATTGCTATTCCTACATTCTGGGTAGGCTTTAAATTTACAAAAGAAAGATTCTATGACGATGAATCAAAGAAAGAATCTTTAGGCGAAAGTATAAAATTATTATTTAAAAACACACCACTTTTATTATTAATCTTAGTTGGTGTACTTGGTGGATTAAGAACAATTTACATGACGACTTCAATTTATTATGCAAACTATAACTTAATGAATTTGAATCTTGCATCAGTAATATTCTTATTAGTTGTTCCTGGTGGATTAGTAGCTACATTATTAACACCAGTTTTGTCTAATAAATTTGGTAAAAAGAATTTATTCATTTATTCGCATTTAATAGGTGGTATTTTACTTGTTTTACTATATTTCATTGGTATGAAATCAAATGGAACATCTACACTTTCTCAAATTGCATTTTATATTATTGTAATTATTGCAGGTATCCCTTCAGGATTTAGCAATATTCTTACATATTCAATGATTGCAGACTCTATTGATTATCTTGAAGATAAGACAGGTAAAAGAGCAGAGGGTATTTGTTTCTCAATGCAAACCTTGATTTCTAAAATTGGTATGGCTTTAACAGCATTTGTTACATTAATGGTTTTAGGAGTATTTGGATACGATCAATCATTCTTATCTATATTCCAAGAAGGTGTTAAAGAAGGAATTTTAGTAATGGGACAAGACGGAGTAATTCAAGCACAAGGTGCTGGTGCTGCTGATTTTATCGCAAAAATTACTGCAAGTAATTTTGAAGGTATTAAAACTTTTGCAGATTTCCAAAAGAATTTCTCTGATGTATGTAGTGGAAACTGGCTTGCTACAACACTATTATGTGGTATTTCAATGTTTGCTTGTGTTATTCCATTATTCTTCTATAAGTTTGATGAAAAAGAACAAGCTAATGCTGTTGTAAGAATTGCAGCAAGAAAAGCTGGACTTGAAGTTGCTAAGAATGCAACAAAAGAAGAAGTTTATGCTTTAGCTGCTGAAAAGGGAATTGAAATTAAACTTGTTACAGAAGAAAGTGTTATAGAAGATACTCCTGTTGCTTCTGTTGAGGCTGAAGCACCTGTAGAGGATAAAGTACAAGATTCTGAAAACATCGAAGTTGAAAATAAAGAAGAAAATTCAGAAACTAAAGAATAATAAAAAACTTTTTATATGAGGAGATTTTGCCGTTTGCATTTAATTGTAAGCGGCAAAAATATATAAAATATGGCTTATACATCATTATATAGAAAATATAGACCATCAACATTTGATGAAATGGTTGGACAACAACACATTCGTCAAACACTAAAAAATTCTATTAAGAGTGCATCTATTGCACATGCATATTTGTTTACGGGAACTCGTGGAACTGGTAAAACTTCGACTGCTAAGATTTTTGCTAAAGCAGTTAATTGTCTTCATCCAAAAGAAGATGGTTCTCCATGTAACGAATGTGAAGTATGTAAAGCATTATCTTCTCCTAATAATTTAGATATTATTGAACTTGATGCTGCATCAAACAACTCAGTTGAGGATATAAGAGATTTAGTTGAAAAAGTAAAATATGCTCCTTCTGTTGGCAAATATAAAGTATATATTGTCGACGAAGTTCACATGCTTACAAAGCAAGCTTTCAATGCTTTTTTAAAGACATTAGAAGAACCACCTGAACATGTTATTTTTATACTTGCTACTACTGAAGTTCAAACAATTCCGGCTACAATACTTTCTAGATGTATTCGTTTTGATTTTAGATTAATTCCAAAAGAGGAATTAGCTAGTCATTTGGAAAAGATTTTTGTTAAAGAAAGCGTTTTATTTGATAAAGAAGCAGCTTTAGCTATTGCAGAAGCTGGGAATGGTTCGGTTAGAGATGCCTTGTCTATTGCAGATATGGTTATTTCATATTGTGGCAATAAAAAAATCGAATATAGTGATGTTCTTGAAATTTTAGGTGCTTCTTCTCCAGACAATATAATTGCATTATGTGAAAATATTTTACAAGGCAATTTAGAAGAAGCTTTATCAATTGCTAATAAACTTATAAATATGGGTAAGAGCGTTCAAGTATTATCTGAAGATATTGCAAAAATGATGAATAATATCATGTTTGCAAAAAACACCATGGATGCTGTAAAAGTTTTAGGATTGCCTATAGATTTATTTAATAAAGTTAATGACGCTTCAGTTGGTGTTTCAAATTACAAATTATATAGAGCATGCGAAATATTTACAGAAGTTCAAAATACATTGAAATATTCAACTTTATCTAGAGTTGTTATTGAGGTGGCAATTGCAAAAGCATGCGACGTATCTTCTTCTATTGATACTTCTTCTGTTTTAGCAAGAATTAAAGATTTAGAAGGCTTTAAACGTTCTATTCAAGGTGTTTCTACAACAGAAGGAACAACGCTAACTGCTGTTGGTGTATTTGGAAGATTATTAAATATGCTTAATGAGTCAAAAAGATATATTCCAGAATATTCTACATTAACTTCTGCTGGTTTAAGCAAGGAGAATATAGTTTTAGATAATAAGGTGTTTATAATTACCGTTTCTAATGAAGATATAGCTAAGAGCTTAATGGTATATAAAGATACTTATTTGAAGATGATAAAAAGTGAATTTTCAGAAATAAAAGACATAGAAATAAGATATATAAAAAGCCCTGTAGATATTAGAAAAGGGCAAGTCAATGAATTATTTAATAAGACATTAAATTAATAAGGAGATTTAATTTATGGGAAATTTTGGTAGTTTTAATCGTGGCGGCGGAATGGGTAATATGCAACAACTTATGAAGCAAGCTCAAAAGATGCAACAAGATATGCTAAAAGCGCAAGAAGAATTAAAAGAACTTGAAGTTACAGGTTCTGCATCTAATATGGTAGAAGTAACTTTAACTTGTGATGGCAAAATGACTGGTATTTCAATTAAACCAGAAGCTGTTGATCCAGATGATATTGAAATGCTTGAGGACTTAATTGTTGCTGCATTTAATGACGCTACAGAAAAAGCTGAAGAAGTTAAAAGTGAAAAGATGGGACAATTTGGCGGACTTGGAGGATTAATGTAATGAGCAATATTGAGCCATTAGATAATCTTATTGCCAAATTTACAAAACTTCCTGGAGTTGGGCTTAAAACAGCTCAGCGTTATGCTTATAGCATAATTAATATGCCAAAAGAAGATGTAGAAGATTTTTCTAATGCACTAATTAATGCAAAAGAGAAAATACATTATTGTAAAACATGTGGAAATTATACAGATTTAGATGAATGTGAAATTTGTCAAAGTAGAGATAAGTCTATAATCTGTGTTGTTAAAGATCCTAAAGATATTACAGCTTTTGAAAAATGTAAGACATATAAGGGCGTATACCATGTACTACATGGCACCTTATCTCCACTTGCGGGTATTGGCCCTAATGATATAAAGATAAAGGAACTACTTGCAAGACTTGACGGAGTTAAAGAAGTAATCATGGCTACAAATCCTGATGCAGAGGGAGATGCTACAGCTATGTATATTGCAAGATTGATAAAACCACTTGGAATTACTGTTACTAGACTTGCATCTGGCGTTTCAATGGGAAGCGACATAGAATACGCTGATGAAATTACTTTATCTAGAGCTATTCAGGACAGAAAAAATATTTAATCATTAAAAGACCTAATCCTCGCGGATTAGGTCAATTTTTTTATAATTATATTTATTAAAATTTACTGTAATTTAAACCGGAAATTAAGAATTTATCAAAAGCTTCTTGTCCAACTTTTGTATTTTTAAATACAGCAGTACATTCTAGAATGTCTTCACAAGCTTTATTAACATAATTTCTTATAACTGTATCTGCTTTATTTTGAGAATTAGCAGTTCCGTAATCATTAATTAATTGCATAAGCATTCCAAAGTGCTTTGATAGAGGATTTGTTTCTTCCATTAATGATTTCATATCTAATTCGATTTTTCCTGTTAAGTACTTTTTCATTTCCTCGAATTCTTTTTTCAATCTTCCAGGTAAAATAAATAGTCCCATTACTTCAATAAGTCCAATTCCTTCTTTTTTAATATTGTGTAAAGATGGAGCTGCATGGAAGATTCCGTCAGGGAACTTTTCATTTGTTCTATTGTTTCTCAAAATTAAATCTATAACATAATTTTGATCTTCCTTTCTAACAATAGGAGTAATAGCATTATGTTGTTCCGTAGTTTTGCAAATTATTTCTACAGATTCATCAGAATAGTTTTCCCAATTAGACATAATAACTTGACATGCTTGAGTAATAGAATCTTTGTTTGAACTTACAAGTCTAATAACGCTATTGTACCAATTAACAGTGTATATCTCTACATCTTTGAATTTTGGATCTTCATATCTGTTTCTATTTGGAGCAGAAAACATTGGTAAAACTTTGCTTCCGCCTTGATAGTGGTCATGAGATAAAATAGAACCGCCAACAATAGGAAGAGCAGCATTAGAACCTAAGAAATAATGAGGGAAGATGTCTACAAAATCAAGCAATCTTTTAATAGTATCAATAGTAACATTCATTGGTCTATGTTCATTACATAAACAAATTAAATGCTCATTGAAATATTGATAAGGGCTATATTGCATAGACCAAGCTTCTTTATTTACCTCAATTGGAATAGTTCTTAAAGTTTGTCTAGCTGGATGAGAAATATGGCCAGCAAAACCAACATTTTCAAGACATAGCATGCAAGCTGGATATCCTGACTTTGGTCTAGATTTTTCTAAAGCGATTTGCTTAGGATCTTTTTCTGGCTTAGATAGGTTAATAGTAATATCTATATTTCCGAATTTACCAACATGAGACCATTTGATATTTTTTTGAATATCTTGCATTCTAATATAATTAGAAGCTTTACAAGTATTGAAAAACCAATCTGTAGCATTTTTTACTGATTCATTTGCTGCAATATGGTCAAATTTTTCAATAGTTTGAGATGGAGTTAGAGAAACAAGACCAAATAATTTTGTTTCAAATAATAGTCTTTCGTTTTCTTCTATCATCTTGTTATCAACTGCATATTGAACTAAAACATCGATAACGTCAGCTTGAAAATCTTTGTATCCATGAGATGTTGTAGCTGGTGAATCTAACTTAAATAAATCAAGTAACATATTAGTTACATAATGGTAATCGTCTACTTTTAAAGACAAATTGTCTTTTGCATACGAAACTAAATCGTACAATTTTTCTTTTAAAATGTCTTGGGTAATCATTGATAATCCTCTAAATGTTTTTTTGAACAATAAAATTATAAAACAATATTCTTGATATATGCAACATAATTTAAATATAAATAATTAATAATTATTAACAAAAAATATATAATATATGGTATAATTTCAACAAGTACACACGAAGGAGAGATTTTATGGATTCTACAATTATTAATTCATTAATTGAAAACAAAAAATTCTTGGATAACTGTGAATTGTTATATGGAAAGGGAAATGAAAAATATCAAGCAAAAAGATATAAAAACTTATATCAAATTCATAGCAAGACTTACGGAGAAGGAGGAGTTTTTTATTCCTCACCAGGAAGAATAGAAGTTTGTGGAAATCATACAGACCATAATAACGGAAAAGTTTTATGTGCTTCAATTAGTGTTGATACATTGGCATGTGTAACACCACAAGAGGGTAAAATTACAATTGCATCAATTGGATATCCTGTTGTAGATGTAGATATATCTGATTTAAACGTACATAAAGATGAGTACGGAAAATCAGAAGGCTTAGTTAGAGGCGTTTGCGCATACTATGTAAAAAATGGATATAAAATTGGAGGATTTGCAGCCTCAACAACTTCTGATGTATTTAAAGGAGCTGGAGTTTCATCATCTGCTTCTTTTGAAGTGCTTGTAGCAGAAATATTAAATCAAATGTTCAACAATGGACAAATAGATGCCATTACAAAAGCAAAAGCTGCACATTTGGCAGAAAGCGAATATTTTGGAAAGCCATGTGGATTGTTAGATCAATGTGCAATTGCTCTTGGCGGCGTAAGCTTTATAGATTTTAAATCTACAAAAAATCCTAAAGTTCAATCTATAAAATGGCCATTTGATGATTTGGCAATTGTTCTTACAAATACAGGAGGAGATCACTGTAATTTGACAGGCGAATATGCTGCAATAAGAACAGAAATGGAAAACGTAGCTAAGTTCTTTAATGTAACAAAACTTAGAAAAGTTAAAGAAAAACAATTTTATGATTCTTTAACAACACTAAGAACTGTTGCTTCAGATAGAGCAGTTTTAAGAGCTATTCACTATTTTGATGAAAATGCTCGCGTAGATACTGCTGCAAAAGCTTTGAAAAATTCTAAGAAAAAGAGGTTCTTGGAGATGATTAATGCAAGTGGAGAAAGTTCATTGACATTGCTTCAAAACTGTTATCCATCAGGTGCTGTTTCTCAACCAATTCTACTTGGTCTTACATTGTCTAAGAAAAACAATGTAGTTAAAGCATGTAGAGTTCACGGAGGAGGATTTGCAGGTACTATAATTGCATATACAGATAAGAATTTAGTAGACGAATACAAGAAAGAATTCGATATAGTATTTGGCGAGAAAAATGTATTTATTATAGGTGTTAGAAACGTTGGTACTTGCAAGGTGGATATTTAATGAATTTAATTAGTTTATGTATAAACAATATTGCATTTTCTATTGGTGATTTGGATATTGCTTGGTATGGCATAATTGTAACAAGCGGTATTGTTGTAGCCTTTTTGTTTTTCTTGTTTTTTTCAAAAAAACAAGGTTTAGATGAAGACTATCAATTAGAATCTTTTTTATGGATTGTAATACTTGCCGTATTATTTGCAAGAATATTTTATGTTGTTCCAAGAATTGGTGACGAGTATACAACATTTGCAGAAATGATAGATATCCGCTCTGGTGGATTAACTATTGTTGGTGGAATATTTGGTGGAATACTTGGAATATTATTAGTTACAATCACTAATAAAAAATACCATTTTGCACAATTATCAGATTGTGTTGCATTTCCACTACTTCTTGGACAAATTATTGGAAGATGGGGTAATTTTGTTAATCAAGAATTATTTGGTCTTCCTATAACAAATCCAACATTTCAACATTTTCCATTTGCGGTATATATAGAACAACCTTGGGTTCATTATCCAGGATACGAAGCAGGTTGGTATTGTGCATTATTCTTCTATGAAGGAGTAATCAATGCTATTGGATTAATCGTTGGATATATTTTATATAGAAAATATAAAGATAAAATTAAACCAATGACTCTTACTCTAGGTTATTTAACATGGTATGGACTTGTACGTGGTACATTAGAGTTTTTGAAAATAGATAATGCAAAAATTGGTAATACAAATATTGGCTCAATACAAGTAATATCTTATGTTATGGCATGTGTTGGTATAGTATTATTAATACTATTATATACAAATAAAATTTCATTTATCTCAAGTAAATGGGATAAAATCATTGAAGAAAAACGTGCTAAGATTTTAGCAAAAGAGGCAGCTAAAGCTGCTGAAAAACAAACAAATAATTTAGAAACAAAGGCAGAAGATATAAATGAAAGCGAATCTAAGAATGTAGATGGTAACGATATCGCTTCAAGGGATTAAAAATGAGAGATTTGACTTTACTTACAGATTTGTACCAATTAACTATGATGTATGGATATAGTAAAAATGGACAAATGGATAAGCAAGCAGTTTTTGATGTATTTTATCGTGGAATCGGAAACAATTATGCAATAGCTTGTGGACTTGAACAAGTTGTAGAATACATTCAAAATCTAAAATTTTCAAACGAAGATATTGAATATTTACGTTCGAAAAAATTGTTTGATGAGGAATTTTTATCCTTATTAAAAGATTTTAAATTTACTGGAGATATTTATGCAGTTAAAGAAGGTACTGTAATATTTCCTCAAGAGCCAATATTAACAGTTAAAGCAAGGCTATTTGAAGCTCAATTAATTGAAACAGCAATACTTTGTATTTTAAATCATCAAACATTGATAGCAACAAAAGCTGCTAAGGTTGTATACGCGGCAAATGGCGCTCCTGTTGCGGAATTCGGACTAAGAAGAGCGCAGGGACCAGATGCTGGAATTTACGGCGCTAGAGCGGCCATAATTGCAGGATGCGCATCTACATCAAATGTTCTTGCTGGTAAAATGTTTGACGTTCCTATATCTGGAACTCATGCTCATGCATGGGTAATGAGCTTTAAAACTGAATATGAAGCATTTAAGGCGTATGCAGATATGTATCCAGATGCATGTTTATTGCTTGTAGATACTTATGATACATTAAGAAGCGGTGTTCCTAATGCCATAAAGGTATTTAAAGAATTGAGAGAAAAAGGTCATGAACCAATAGGAATTAGATTAGATTCAGGAGACTTATCTTATTTGTCTATTGAAGCAAGAAAAATGCTTGATGAAGCAGGATTCCCAAATGCAAAGATATGCGCTTCTGGAGATATAGATGAAACAGTATTAATGTCACTAGCTTCGCAACAGGCAAGAATTGACACTTGGGGAATTGGAACAAAGCTTATTACAAGTATGGATTGTCCAAGTCTTGGTGGTGTATATAAGATGTCTGCAATTGAAGAAAATGGCAAACTTGTTCCAAAATTAAAGATGTCTGATACTCCTGGAAAGATCACAAATCCAGGCTTTAAGAAAATTGTTAGAATATATGATAAAAATTCAAATAAAGCGCTAGCAGATTTAATTTGTTTGCAAGAAGAAAACTTCGATAATTTAGAAGAACTTGAAATATTTGATCCACATTTTACTTATAAGAGAAAAACAATAACTAATTTCTATGTAAAAGAGTTAACAGTTCAAATTATAAAAGAAGGAAAATTGGTATATGATTTGCCTACAGTAAAAGAAATTGCAGCTTATCATAAAGAATCATATGGAGAGTTTTGGAACGAATATAAACGTTTGTTAAATCCACATATATACAAGGTTGATTTATCTCAAAAACTTTATGATGTTAAACAAGAATTGTTAAAAGCAAATTCAAAAAAATAGAAGACAAAAAAACAAATAATTAAAAGATTATCGTGCAAAAAACGATAATCTTTTTGTTTTATCATAAACTTGCGAGGGAAATATGAATAACTTTGAAATTGTAAAAAAAGGATATAATACATTAGATGTAGATAATTACATAAATACTATAAAAAGTAATTATGAATTAAAAATAGGTGAGTATAGAGTAACAATTTCAGATTTAAATTCTAAAATTGAATTTTTAGAAAACGAGTTAAAAAAATATAAAGAAAAAGAAGAAACAGTTTCTAAATCTATAATTAAAGCCGTAGAAAAAGCAGAAGAGATAGAATATACATCTAAAGTAAGATTTGCTCTAGAGGGAGAAAGAGTAAGAGTGTTCAAAGAAAAATGGTTATCTTACATCAATCAGTATTTAGATAAAATGTCTCCAGATTTTATTTTAGAAGTAAATAATTATTTAGCTAAAGTTGAAAAAGAGGCATTTTTGTTATTTCAAAAAGAATTCCATATAAAAGATTATTTTGAAGAAACGGGAAAATATATAGACATTTAATAAAAAAGCAAATATATGTTCGTTTTTGCTTTCTTTACATAATTTTCTATGTTAGAATATTTGTAATAGAGGAAAAAATGGATAGAACGTATATTTGTATTGATTTAAAATCATTTTATGCATCAGTAGAATGTGTAGAGAGAGGATTGAATCCTTTGACTACACATTTAGTTGTTGCGGATCAATCAAGAACGGAAAAGACTATTTGTTTAGCAGTATCGCCATCTTTAAAGGAATATGGGATTCCTGGAAGAGCGAGATTGTTTGAAATTAATCAAAAGATTAAACAAATAAATAAACAACGTTTAGCAAATGCAACCTCTATAGGTTTCAATGGCGAGTCATATGATAGTATAGAACTTACAAAGGATAAAAATAAGGCATTGAAAATGATAATAGCGCCACCTCAAATGCAAAAGTATATAGAGGTAAGCACAAAAATATATAATATATACTTATCTTTTGTTTCTTCAGAGGATATTCATGTTTATTCTATTGATGAAGTTTTTATTGATATAACTTCATATTTAAATCCTTTGAAAATATCTGCTTATGAATTTACTAAAAATATAATTTATAAAGTATATCAAGAGACTGGAATAACGGCAACGGCAGGAATTGCCAATAATTTATATTTAGCAAAAGTTGCTATGGACATTGTAGCTAAGCATCAAAAGGCAGATGACAAAGGGGTAAGAATTGCTACATTAGATGAAATAAGTTATAGAAAAACTCTATGGGAATACAAACCTTTAACGGATTTTTGGAGAATAGGAAAAGGAATACAAAATAGACTTCACAAATTAGGATTGTATACAATGGGAGACATTGCTTTATGTTCTATTGGTAGCGTTAATAGCAAATATAATGAAGATTTATTGTATAAAGAATTTGGAATAAATGCAGAATTATTAATAGATCACGCATGGGGCTGGGAGCCTACAACAATAGCTACAATTAAATCATATAGACCAAGTGTTAATAGTTTAAGCGTTGGGCAAGTGTTACATGAAGCATATGATTATGATAAGGCAAGAGTAATAGTTAAGGAAATGATAGATTCCTTATCTTTAGATATGGTGGAGAAAAAAGTAGTTACAAATCAACTTGGATTATATATAGGGTATGATAGAGAAAATATAGATAATAGTAAAATATTAGAAAACTATAAAGGTGAAATTGTCTTTGATATGTATGGGAGAATGGTTCCAAAAAGTGCTCATGGAAGTATAAATCTAGACATATTTACTTCATCCACAAAAAAACTTACAGATTCAATTTTGACTTTGTTTGATGAAATTGTTAATAAGGATTTAAGTATAAGAAGAATAAATATAAGTGCAAATCGTGTAATATTAGAACAAAATATTCCTCAAGAAGAAAATTATATTCAATTAGATATGTTTAATGATTATAAAAGTTCTAATTTTTATGAAAACATAGAAAAAAGCGAATTAGAAAAAGAAAAAAGAACACAGCAATCCATTATTAAAATAAAGAAAAAATATGGTAAAAACGCCATTTTGAAGGGAATGAATTTTGAAGAAGGAGCAACAATGAAAGAAAGAAATAATCAAATAGGAGGACATAAAGCCTAATGGGAGCATATGACGATATAATCAATTATCCACACCATCAATCAAAAACTCATTCAAAAATGTCTTTATATGATAGATCTGCGCAGTTTGCTCCATTTGCCGCATTAAGTGGATATGGTGAAGCAATAAATGAAACGGGAAGATATGTTGATCAAAAAAGGGAATTAGATGAATCAGAAAAAGAAGAAATTTCCATGATTTTAAATAATATAAATAATTCTATTAAAGACAATCCTAAAATTACAGTTATCTATTTTGTAAAAGATAAAAAGAAAAATGGTGGGAGTTATTTAAGTTATATTGGACAAGTTAAAAGAATAGATTTAGATAATAGGCAAGTTGTTTTTTTAGATAAAAAGAAAATAAATATCGAAGATATTACATCAATCATTTTAAATTAAATAGGGCTGTTATAAACAGCCCTAATTCTATGTTACTAATTTGTTATTAATACATTCCGCCATCCATTGCAGGAGCTTGTGCAGCAACTGGTTCTGGAATATCTGTTACTAATACTTCTGTTGTTAATAGAGTAGAAACAACAGATGCAGAATTTTGAACAGCGCTTCTTGTAACCTTTGTTGGATCTAGAATACCAGATGTAATCATATCACAATATTCATCTTTAAGCGCATCATAGCCATAAGAATAGCCCTTATTTGCTGAGATAATGTTATTTATTACAACTCCGCCGTCAAGGCCAGCATTAGCGCAAATTTGCTTAATTGGTTCTTCAAGTGCTTTAAGCATACTCATAGCACCAGTCTTTTCATCTCCTTCAAGATTTGCAACGATAGGTTTTACCTTATTAATGATATTAAGTAGGGCAACACCACCGCCAGGAACAACGCCTTCTTCAACTGCAGCACGTGTAGCAGCTAAAGCATCTTCAATTCTCAATTTCTTTTCTTTCATTTCAACTTCTGTTGCAGCTCCAACATGAATTACTGCTACGCCACCAGCAAGTTTTGCTAGTCTTTCTTGTAACTTTTCTTTATCATATTCACTTGTTGTTTCTGCAGCTTGAGCCTTTATAGCTTGAACTCTAGCTTTAATAGCATCGTTGTCTCCGTAGCCATCAATAATAGTTGTATTATCTTTATCTACTTTAACAAGTTTAGCTCTACCTAATTGTGCTGGTGTTGTATCTTTTAATTCATATCCAAGTTCAGAAGAGATAACTGTACCACCAGTTAAAGCAGCGATATCTTCAAGGATTTCTTTTCTTCTATCGCCAAAACCTGGAGCCTTTACAGCAACACAGTTTAATACACCTTTCAATTTATTCAAAATAAGTGCTGTTAATGCATCGCCTTCAATATCTTCAGCAATGATTAATAGTTTCATGCCGTTTTGAACAACAATTTCCAAAATAGGCATAATTTCTTTTGATGAAGAAATCTTCTTATCTGTAATTAAAATATAGCAATCATCTAAAATAGCTTCCATTTTATCTGTGTTAGTAACCATATAAGAAGAAACGTAACCTCTATCAAATTGCATACCTTCAACTACAGATAGATTTGTTTCTGTTGTTTTTGATTCATCAACAGAAATAACACCATCTTTACCAACTTTTTCCATTGCTTCTGAAATAAGTTCACCAACTTGTTCATTTCCTGCAGAAATACTTGCTACTTGAGCAATAGCTTCAGCAGATTCAATTGGTTTAGAAATAAGCTTTAATTCATCAACAACAGCTTTTGCAACTTTTTCAATACCTTTCTTTAAAATAATAGGATTTGCGCCAGCTGCAACATTTCTCAAACCTTCTCTTACTAGAGCTTGAGCTAAAACACATGCAGTTGTAGTTCCATCTCCAGCTACATCGTTAGTTTTAATTGAAACTTCTTTAATTAATTGAGCTCCCATATTTTCAAATGAATCTTCAAGTTCAATTTCTTTAGCAATTGTAACTCCATCATTTGTTATAAGTGGGGAACCATATTTTTTATCTAAAACGACATTGCGTCCTTTTGGGCCTAATGTAATCTTTACAGCATTAGCTACAGCGTTAACGCCTGCTTCTAGACTTTTTCTAGCCTCATCGCCATATTTAAATTTTTTAGCCATTTTTATGCCTCCTATACTAGTCTTCTATAACGGCAAGAACATCACTTTGTTTAATAATAGTAACTTCTTGATCGTCAATTTTAAAATCGTTTCCTGAATACTTGTTATAAAGAATTTTATCTCCTTTTTTAACTTGCATTTGTATTTCTTTGCCCTCAATAACTCCTCCTGGGCCAACAGCAATTACAATCGCTGTTTGTGGTTTTTCTTTTGCAGAATCTGGTAAGAAAAGACCACTTGATGTCTTTGTTTCAGCTTCTACGGCTTTTACAACAATTTTGTCAAACAATGGTTTTATTGTCATATTAAGTACCTCCATAACGTTTTAGCACTCAAGGTGCTCGACTGCTAACATTTTGTATTATACACTTATGTATACGCATTGTAAATACTTTTTTAGCAATTTTTTATTTTTTGTTTTTTGATACTTATATATATTTATATATATACATTTTTAGAACAATATAAATTAAGGTAAAAAAAAATAAATACACAATTTAATTAAAAAAAAGTGTATTTATTCTATTATTAAATAATTTAAATTATTTGCTTATAATTTCGTCGACAATTAATTTGCCCATTTCGCTACATCCAACAAGTTTTAGCTCTTGATTGTCATCGTGAGACATAATATCTTTGCATCTATATCCTTTATCTAAAACGTTAGAAACAGCTTTTTCAATTTCGTCAGATTCTTTTGACATATTAAAACTGTATTTTAGCATCATTGCTGCAGATAAGATTGTTCCAATAGGATTTGCAATATCTTTTCCTGCAATATCTGGGGCTGAACCATGTATTGGCTCATATAAACCACATGATGAATCTCCTAAAGAAGAGGAAGGGATCATTCCAATTGAACCAGTAATCATAGATGCTTCATCAGACAATATATCTCCAAACATGTTTTCTGTAACAATTACATCAAATTGAGAAGGATCTTTAACTATTTGCATTGCACAATTATCTACAAGCATATCTGTAAGTTCAACATCCTTATATTCTTCACTTAATCTATGCATTACGCTTTTCCATAGTCTTGAAGAATCTAATACGTTGCTTTTTTCTACAGAACATAATTTATGATTTCTCTTTTGTGCAGTCTCAAATCCAATTCTACCAATTCTTTCAATTTCATGCTCAGCATATTTTAGTTCATCAATAGCAACTTTTTCATTGTTTTCATCAATAGTTGTATGTGTTCCAAAATAAATACCACCAATTAATTCTCTTACAATAATAAAATCTATACCTTTATTAACAATATCTGCCTTTAAAGGGGAAGATTGAGCAAGTTGAGGCCAAATTTTTGCTGGTCTATTGTTAGAATAAACTTTCATTCCAGCTCTTAATTTAAGTAGTCCTTTTTCTGGTCTTAATTCGCCAGGCATTGAATTCCACTTTGGACCACCAACAGCACCAAGAAGGACACTATCTGATTTTATACATTTATCTAACATTTTTTGTGGTAATGGTTCACCATATTTATCTATGGCAACTCCACCCATATCTACATCATCATATGTAAATGTATAATTATATTTTTTTGCAATTGCATTTAATACATTTATTGCTTGATTAACAATTTCTGGACCGATTCCATCACCACGTATTACTGCTATTTTTTTATCCATATTCTTACCTCTATTTTTTCAAAGATACTAATAATCCGCCTTTATCTATAATGTTTTGAATAAAAGGAGGGAAAGGTTGTGCTTGATAAGTTTTATTTGTTGTCTCATCAAAAATAATTCCTGTATCAAAATCAATACTTACTTTATCTCCTGCATTAATTTCTTCTGCAGCTTTTTCACATTCAATTATTGGTAAACCAATATTTATAGAATTTCTATAAAAAATTCTTGCAAAACTCTTTGAAATAACACATCCAACACCACATGTCTTAATTGAAAGAGGAGCATGCTCTCTTGAAGATCCGCATCCAAAGTTCCAACCAGCAACAATAATGTCTCCTTTTTTAACATTCTTTACAAACTCAGGATCAATATCTTCCATGCAATGCATTGCTAATTCTTGAGCGTTTGGAGTATTAAGATATCTAGCAGGTATAATTACGTCTGTATCTACATCATCTTTATATTTAAATACTTTTCCAATAGTTTTTTCCATAATTAAATCTCCTTAGGCATTGTAATATATCCAGTCAATGCTGAAGCTGCTGCAGTATATGGACTTGCTAAATATACTTCACTTTTTACATGTCCCATACGTCCAACAAAGTTACGATTTGTTGTAGCTATACATTTTTCGCCTTCTGCAAGAATTCCCATATATCCACCTAAACATGGTCCACATGTTGGAGTAGATACTACAGCTCCTGCATCAATAAAGGCAGAGATGTATCCATTTTCAATACATTTTTTATAAATTTGCATTGTTGCTGGAATAATAATACAACGAACATTATCTGCAATTTTATTTCCTTTTAAAATTGAATATGCAGCTTGCATATCTTCCATTCTACCATTTGTGCAACTTCCAATTACTACTTGATCAATCTTAATGTTAGATAAATCTTTTGCAGGTTTTGTGTTCTCAGGTAAATGTGGACATGCAACAATTGGCTCAAGAGTAGATAAGTCTATATCATATGTTTCATCATATTCAGCATCTATATCTGCTTCATATATAACAGGCTTTCTTTCACATCTATCTTTCATATAATCTAATGTGATTTCATCAACAGGGAAAATACCATTTTTTGCACCTGCTTCAATTGCCATATTACATATACATAATCTATCATCCATAGATAAGTTTTTTACTCCATCGCCAACAAATTCCATTGAACGATATAAAGCTCCATCAACACCAATTTTTCCAATGATATATAAGATTAAATCTTTTCCTGAACAATTGCTCTTTAATTTTCCAGTTAAATTGAACTTAATTGCACTTGGAACTTTAAACCAAGCCATTCCTGTTGCCATTCCTGCAGCCATATCTGTTGATCCTACACCTGTTGAAAAAGCACCAAGCGCTCCATATGTACAAGTGTGGCTGTCTGCACCAATTATGCAATCTCCTGCAGTTACAACGCCTTGCTCAGGTAAAAGAGCATGTTCAATACCCATTTTTCCAACATCATAAAAATGGCTTACACAATGTTCACATGCAAAGTTTCTACATGTTTTAGATTGCTCAGCTGCTTTAATATCTTTGTTTGGAACAAAGTGGTCTAGAACAATAGCAATTCTATCTTTATCAAAAACTGAATCAAATCCAGCTTTTTTAAATTCATTAATTGCAACTGGAGTTGTTATGTCATTTCCTAAAATTATATCTAATTTTGCATTTATTAGTTGTCCTGCTACAACTTTATCTAGTCCAGCGTGAGCAGCTAATATTTTTTGAGTCATAGTCATTCCCATGTTCTTGACCTCCTATTTATTGTTAAATGCGCTTGTTAGGGCAGATACAGAAGCTTTAATAATATCTGTGTTAATTCCTGCACCCCAGCTCATATGACCATCTGGCCATTCAATACCAATATAGGCAACAGCAGAAGAGCCAGAACCACTATTTTGCATACTGTGTTCTGTGTATACTTTTAATTTGTAAACTTGCTTTGTCAAAGACTTAATTGCGTTAGATACAGCATCTAATGAACCGTTACCATTAATGTTTATCATTCTTGTTGTTCCATTTAATGTAACAGCAATATCTGCATTAACTCCATCTTCTTTTTGATGGAAATGCATTTCATCAATAGAAAGAGGGGAACTTCTATCAAAATATGTTGTTTTAAATATGTCTAATACTTCAGCAACTTTCAACTCTTTATGTTCATGGTCAGATATACTCTTGCATAAATAACTTAAATGTTCTCTCATTTGAGGAGGTAATACATATCCATATGTTTGTTCAAGTAAATATCCAATTCCACCTTTTCCACTTTGTGAATTTACACGAATAACATCGGCATCATATGTTCTATGAATGTCTTTTGGATCAATTGGAATATAAGGAACATTCCAAATTGTTGAATGTTTTTCTTCTTTGTATTTCATTCCTTTTGCAATAGCGTCTTGGTGACTTCCAGAGAAAGCTGCAAATACCAAAGAGCCAGCATAAGGAGATCTTTCATGAACGTGCATTCTTGTACATTTTTCATAAGTAGAAACAAGTTCAGGCATATTTGAAAAATCTAACTTTGGATCTATACCATGTGAGTACATATTCATAGCTAATGTTACAACGTCAACATTTCCTGTACGTTCACCATTACCAAATAATGTTCCTTCAACTCTATCTGCACCTGCAAGCAATCCTAATTCAGCATCAGCAACACCTGTGCCTCTATCGTTATGAGGGTGAAGTGAAATTGTAACAAATTCACGATATTTAATATTTTTATGAATATATTCAACTTGGCTTGCAACAATATGAGGCATACTCATTTCTACAGTTACAGGTAAGTTGATAATTACATTGTTATCTTTAGAAGGCTCTAATACATCCAAAACAGCATTACATACTTCAAGAGCATATTCTGGTTCAGTTCCAGTAAAACTTTCTGGAGAATATTCAAATCTAAAGTTGCCTTCATATTCACTTGCAAGTTGTTTTACAAGTTTTGCTCCTTCTACAGCAATTTTCTTGATTTCTTCTTTAGACTTTTTAAATACTTGCTCTCTTTGTGCAACACTTACAGAATTGTAAAAATGTATAATTGCACTTGGGGCACCTTTACATGCATCAAAAGTCTTTCTAATTATGTGTTCACGACATTGTGTTAATACTTGAACTGAAACATCATTTGGAATCATGTTCTTTTCAATTAATGTACGTAAAAATTCATATTCAGTTTCAGATGCAGCAGGGAAGCCTACTTCAATTTCTTTAAAGCCTACTTTTAATAACATTTTGTAGAACTCTAATTTTTCTTCCAAACTCATTGGAATAACTAAACTTTGATTTCCATCTCTTAAATCAACACTACACCATTGAGGTGCTTTTTCTATATGATCTTTTTTAACCCAATCATATTCCATTTTTGGTGGTAAATAGTAACCAATTTTATATTTTTTATTATCCATTATATTTCTATCCTTTTTTTTTCTTATATTGTAGCGATGACTTCTACTTCTACAAGAACTCCTTTAGGTAATTCCTTTACAGCTACGCATGAACGTGCTGGCTTTGAAGTGAAGTATTTTCCGTATATTTCATTAAAAGCACTAAAATCACTCATGTTTTGGAGGTAACATACAGTTTTAACTGCATTTGAGAGTGATGTTCCAGCTGCAATCAGGATGTTAGATAGATTTTTACATACTTGCTCTGTTTGAGCTTCGATGGTTTTTGCCTCAACTAAACCATTTTCTGGGTTGATGGCAATTTGTCCAGACGTAAATACCATATTGTTTATAACAATTGCTTGAGAATATGGACCAATTGCATCTGGGGCTTGTTTTGTGTAAATAATTTTTTTGTCCATTATTATTCTCCTTCTATTTTTTTATAGTGAATCCACTATTTCTTAATGCGTTTTCAATTTCTTGTACATGCTCGTAATTTCTTGTTTCTACAGAAATACGTAAATAGCATCCATTGATACTTGCTGTATCTCCAGATCTTTCATGATGTACAGATGTTACGTTTCCACCACATTCAGCAATGATTTTTGATACATCTTGTAATTGTCCTGGCTTGTCTACAAGTTCAATTAAAAGACTAGTTTTTCTACCAGATTTTTGTAGACCTCTTTCAATAACTCTAGATAATATTGAAACGTCAATATTACCACCAGATACAACAGCAACAACTTTTTTGCCTTTTGTAGGGAATTTATTAAACATGGCAGCAGCAACGGCAACAGCACCAGCTCCTTCAGCTACCATCTTTTGTTTTTCTATTAATGCCAAAATTGCAGCAGCAATTTCATCTTCTGTTACTAAAGCAATTTCATCAACATATTCATTTATAATTTCAAATGTCTTTTCTCCTGGAGTTTTTACAGCAATACCATCAGCAATTGTAGATACGCTTGATAGATGTTCAATCTTTCCATCTTTAATTGAATTGTACATACTTGGCGCACCTAATGCTTGTACTCCATAAACTTTAATTGAAGGGCGTAATTTCTTAACTGCATATGCAATACCAGCAATTAATCCGCCTCCACCAATTGGAACAATGATTGCATCAATGTCTGATAATTCTTCAAGAATTTCTAGAGCAATAGTTCCTTGTCCAGCGATAACGTCATCATCGTCAAATGGATGAACAAATGTATATCCTTCTGAATCTCTTAATTGTAAAGCTTTATTATATGCATCATCATATACTCCTGGAACTAAAACAATTTCAGCTCCATATGATTTTGTTGCTTCAATTTTAGAAATAGGTGCACTATCTGGCAAACATACTACGGCTTTAATTCCAGCCTTTTGTGCAGCAAGAGCAACACCTTGAGCATGGTTTCCAGCAGAGCAGGCTATAACACCTCTTTTTTTCTCTTCATCTGATAAGTTTGCGATTTTAAATCCTGAACCACGTAATTTAAAAGAACCAGTATTTTGTAGACATTCTGGTTTTAGATAAAGTGTACATTCGTCTGTAATACCAGGTGCTTTTACAACGATGGTTTTACGAACTACATCTTTTAAAACTTCTTTCGCTTGATATATTTTTTCTAAGGATATCATTTTTTTATTTAACCTCTTTGTTAACATAAATATTAATATATTTATATAGTTTAATTACTTATATTAATAATGTCAAGCAATGAAATAAAATATTGTAAAATTCCTTATTTTCAAGCAATTAGATAATTAAAATCAATTTTTCTTAATAAACTTTTATCTTCACTATTTAAGTAAAAAATAAGTGCTATAACGATTGTTTTTTTATCTTAATTTATGTATTATGAGTATGAGTTTAATTAGAGGTGATACTTATGGATAAATGGGATAAGAGATTTATGGAACTTACCGAAGTTGTTGGTAGTTGGTCAAGTTGTTTCAAACAAGATAGACATGTAGGTGCAATCATTGTTAAAGATAAAAGAATATTAACAACTGGTTATAACGGGGCTCCTGCTGGCGTATCTTCATGCGCAGAAAGGGCAGAATGTATTCGTGTAAATAAGGGAATTAAATCTGGAACTTGTCAAGAGTATTGCTATGCTGTTCATGCTGAACAAAATGCAATTATTCAAGCTGCAAAACTAGGCTTAGCTGTTGATGGCGCTACTTTGTATTGTACTCATCAACCTTGCACAATTTGCGCTAGAATGATTATTAATGCTGGTATTAAAAGAGTTGTTTATAAAAACGGATATCCAGATGAATTTTCATTACAATTATTTAATGAAGCTGGCGTTTTAATAGAAAAGATGGACTAGCCTTGTTTTATGAAGAATAAAATTTCCAAATCATCAGAATTAATGTGGGTTTTGGGACTTGTTTTGGTCGCACTAGGCGTTTGTATTTGCAAAAAAGCAGATTTAGGCGTTTCCATGATAGCTGCACCTACATTTATTTTATTTGAGTTTTTAGCACCTCTTTGGAGTGGCTTTTCTGTAGGTATGATAGAGTATCTATTTCAAGGAATAATTTTGCTTACACTATGCTGTGTTGTACAAAGATTTAATTGGAGATACTTACTTGCATTTTTAACTGCTGTTATCTATGGCTATATTATGGATTTATGGATTCTTATTCTTGGAACTGAACCATTTAAATATATTTGGCTTAGATGGATAATGTTGTTTGTAGGTGATGCTGTTACAGCTTTAGGTGTAGCTTGCTTTTTTAGAACATATATGCCACTTCAAGTTCATGAATTGTTTGTTGCAGAAGTTGTAGATAGATATAAGTTTAAATTGCATAAAACAAAATTGATTTTTGATTTATCATTTTTAACTTTATCTATTGTTTTAGCATTAGTGTTATTTAGAGATGTGGCATCATTTGATTGGAAAACAATTTTTTATGCAAGTTTCCACAGCATAGGAATTGGTACAATAATTACCACTTTTATAAACTCTCCAATTATAAGTTTTTCCGGGAAACTGCTTGATAAAATATTCGATTATACGCCACTTTTCCCAAAATTAGAAACTGTACTTAAAAGAAAAAAAAGTGAACAATAAGTTCACATTTTTTTTACAAAGGCCATGCATCCTATTTTGATAAAGATTACCTAAGTGTTACAAAAGTAGTTAACTCCCCTAAAGCTTCCTCGTGGCACATCAAACAATCTGCTTAATGCTGCTGCGGTCAAGCCCTGACATGGTTCACAGCGTTCAATTGCACAAGACCTTAAGATCAACATCACTTGCTTAAGGCAAACCTTACATAACCAGTACCGAGATAGGCATTCAGCCCTGCTGTAGCGGATTGCAGGTGTAGGGCACCGCTATCTCCCCACCTAGCATGGCATTACTATTATATGTATAAAAAAATAGAAAAGTCAAATAAGAAATATGTTGCTTTTGGACGCAATTATTGTAAAATAAGTATGCATAGGGGTATTGCCAAGCGGTAAGGCCACGGATTCTGACTCCGTCATTTCGTAGGTTCGAATCCTACTACCCCTGCCATATTATTAAAAATATTTATATTTTCACTTATTAATTTTATATATGTAAAAGTTTTTTCTAATCTTTGATTATATCTAGTTTTTATTCATAAAAGTCTATAGGTTGCGTTTATTGGAAATAATATTTAACAAAAATATTACTTATGTAATAAGTTTTGAATTGCTGCAATAAAAGTTAATTATAAGGAGATAATTTTATGAATAGATTAAAAGATAAAGTAGCAGTTGTTACAGGTTCAACAAGTGGAATTGGTATTGGCATAGCACGACTATTTGCTAAAGAAGGAGCAAAGGTTGTAGTTTGCGGTAGAAGACAAGAAAAAGGTCAAGCAGTTGTAGATAAAATTGTAGATGAAGGTGGCGAAGCTTTTTATCATTTTATGGATATAACTCAATTAGACAGTATTGAAAAGTTGTTTGCAGATACTGTTGAAAAATACGGAAAAATTGATATTTTAGTAAATAATGCTGCAAACGTCGCTTTAAAAGATGGACGTGTAGATGAACTTACTAGTGAGATGTGGGACAATATTTTCCAAAGCGATATGCGTGGAACTTTCTATACAACAAAAACAGTATTGCCATATTTACAAAAAAATGAAAAAGGTGGTTCTATAATTAATATAGGATCAATGGCTTCATTTAGCGGAGATTTATCTTCTACAGCTTATGCATGTGCAAAAGCAGGTGTAGATAAATTAACTCAATATACAGCTTTACAATATGGAAAACAAAACATTCGTTGTAACTGCGTTCGCCCAGGTTTGATTGTTACACCGGAAAATGATGCACATGTTCCTCAAGTATTAAAAGACATATTTACAAGTAATATTATGGTTAATCGCTATGGTTGTCCTGAAGACATTGGATATATGTGTGTATATCTTGCCTCAGATGAGAGCGAATATGTTACTGGTCAAATAGTAAATGTAGATGGTGGATTAAACTCTCACATTTCTACTGTTGCACAGTTCCGTCAATTAAACTCTCGTACTTGGTAAAATAGTAAAAAAATTTTTTAAATAACTGTTGACTCTCCTCTTAGGGAATAGATTAGATTGTAATTGTAGAGCTAATTATAAATGAATTACCATTTTTAAGCAAAATAATGGGGCAGCTGCAAATTTGTAAGGTTTTGCAATAGCCCATTTTTTTGGGTTTTCCTTACATTTTCTAAGTGGTATAATAAATTTATGGAGGAAAATTTATGAAAGAGATTTTACTTAAATCTGTTGATGGATACGAATTGTGTGTCCATGTTTTTGAAGTTGAAAATTCAAAAGCTGTTATTGAAATTGCGCATGGAATGGAAGAACATCAAGAAAGATATGAAGGCTTTGTTGAATATTTAAATAAAGCCGGTTTTACCGTAGTTACAGCAGATATGAGAGGACATGGAAAAAATGCAAAGCTTCTTGGTTATTTTGAATCTAAAAATGCTGCAGATTTACTAGTTGAGGATCAACTTGTTATTGCAAAATATATTAAAGATAATTATTTAGATCAAAAAATCTATCTTTTTGCTCATTCTATGGGAACTATTATTGCTAGAAATACTTTGCTTAAGAATTCTAAAACTTTTGATAAAGTATGCTTATGCGGATATCCTAATTACCAAGCTGCTGCTGGAATTGGAAGAATGCTTGCAAAGCTTATTATGGCAATTAAAGGTGAAAAATATAAATCACCACTACTTGAATCAATGGCAGTTGGTGCTTTTAATAAGGCAATTAAAAATCCAAAAACGCCAGTAGATTGGATAAGTGTAAACGAAGATAATGTAAAAGCTTATATAGAAGATCCATTATCTGGAGTTGCATTTTCAACATCAGCATATGTTGCTTTATTTACACTTGTTATTAATATGCATAAACCTCAAAACTATGTTGACGTAAATAGCACTTGTCCACTACTTTGTATTAGCGGAAAAGATGATCCTTGTACAGGTGGAGAAAAAGGAACGGAAGATTCAATCAATGTTTTAAAACAAGCAGGATTTGAAAACATTAAAAAAATCTCATATGACAATATGAGACATGAGATTTTAAATGAAGCTGATCGCGAACTTGTTTATAAAGATGTAGTAGATTTTTATAAAAACTAGTTCTGCAAGAAAAACTTTTCTTTTCTAATAATAGGGTAGGATATTAGTTCATTTTTAGATAAATCTTCTTTAAACATTTCTATCTTACTTATTTGATGATTTTCATAAGTTGAATAATAGTATATACCTTGTGTTGCATTACAGCATGAGGTATATATTGTTTTTTCGTATTTATTTTTTTCAACTTCACAACAACCATATTGTTGCTCAACGGAGTTTAATATGTGGAAAAATTGATTTACACTTTCTTCTTCTTGTTCGCCAGCTTTAGAGTTTTTCTTTACAAAATATGCTCTAACAAATCTGGATTTTGAAGATAAATCTCCGGGTAAGCCAACAGCACCAAGGCCTCTTGAATAAGAAGAATAATCTTTGTTATCTTCAATATATTCAGGGCTTTTTGGAGACAATTTGTTGTATTTTCTTAGATTTTCCATTTGGATGTTAAAAGGTGGATTATTTGTTAAAACACCGACTTCATTATCGTAAATATTTAATCCTTCTTTAGTACTTTCAATTGTTATAGCAGAATCTTTATCACTTACAATCCAATGAAGTGATGCTGGTGGTATTTTATCGCTGAATGGTTTATTTGTAATGTTAATTTTTGAAAGTAAAACTTTGGCTTCGTCAATGTTTTTGCATTGAGAAAGAATCCATAAAATAAACTCATATTGTGAGACATTGTCTTTGTCATTTACTTCATCATTGTATACTGCGTTACGAGTAAAGTTTAATCCTGCAATAGCAAGACCCTGCTCATTGATTGCATCATAATATAGCGGATAATTATTGCAAATGTGAGCCATTCCAATAATGCTGTAATGATTTTTAAGTATTGTATTATTTGAAAATTTTATTTCATAATTTCTTGGAGTAATTGTTACTTCTTCTCCAAAAGAAAACTCATAATCAAGTGTTCTTCCAAAATAAAAATCTTTAGTTTTAAATGTTATTGCAGTACACATATACTTTGCTCCAAAATTATTTCTAATTTTATTTTATACCAAAAAGAATTAAATCTATTAAAATTATTAAAGTTTTTTTAAATAAAAAAGCCTAATATGCTAAAATAGAAATATCAAATAGACAAAGGAATATTTATGGTAGTTTTAAACGTTACTTTTAAAAGCAAAGATAATTTAGCACTTTTATATGTTAAGGAACTTGAATCAAATGGTATGGCTGAATATGTCAGACATGAAAAGGGAAATCATAAATATGATTACTATCTTCCACTTAAGGAAAACGGTGAAGTATTGCTTGTTGAAAAATGGGATACTTTAGAAGATTTGAATGCGCATTTAAGTTCGGATAATATTAAAAAAATGCAAGAAATAAAGAAAAAATACAACATTGAAACAAATCTTGAAAAATATTTTGTAGAGTAATTATGGACCAAGTAGAAATTAAAAATTATATAAAGAATATATGCGATGAATTCAATGTAATCATTGAAGATATTATATTAGAAGTTATTAAGCCTAAAACTGACGAAATTGACTGTTCTCTTGGAATGGGAAGAGCAGATGAGGTTTTAAGCGAAGGCGTTTATGCTCTTTGGGAATGTGCAAAGGATTTAGCTATAAATAAAGAGTTTTTGGCTGTTATGATAAAGGAGTTTTTAGATTTTCAAGAAATATCTCAAATTGATATTCAAAAACAAATAAATGAAATAGTAAAACTTAAGGATTTATTAGTATGATAATTAATACAAAATGTGGAGCAATTGAAGGTATTGATTCACCATTTAATCCTAATGTAGAAATATTTAGGGGAATAAGATACGCAAAGGCAAATAGGTTTTCTCTTCCAGTTTTAGTAGATAAATGGGAGGGAGTATATGATGCTACGAACTTTAAAGCTTGCTGTTTTCAGCAAAGAGCTTTTGAGGATGAATCTAAAAATCCTAGTAAAAAGTTTTACTACAACGAATTTAGAAAAGATGACACTTTTACATATTCTGAAGATTGTTTATTTTTAAATATATGGAGAGAAAAAAACGCAAACAATGCGCCTGTTTTAATATATGTGCATGGCGGAAGCTTTCTTGGCGGTTGTGGAAATGAAAAACACTTTCAAGGAGAGAAGTGGTGTGAAAAGGGAGTAATTGTAGTTACTATAAATTACAGATTAGGGCCACTTGGCTTTTTAAATGTCAATGAAATGCAAGGCAATTTTGCTTTGCATGATATTATGGCAGCAATAAATTGGATTGAAAAAAACATTAAAGATTACGGCGGAGATTGTAATAATATAACGCTTGCTGGGCAAAGCGCAGGAGCCATTGCAGTAACGACTTTGCTTTTGTCTAAAAAAGTTAATCATAAAGCAATTTTGTTGAGCGGCGGTGGCGTTGGACATTTTATGAATCCTGGCAAATATTCTAAAGCTAAAGTTCAAAAATTTTGGAATAAAGTTGTAGAAAAATTGAATTTAAACTCACTTAATGAAATATATTCTGTCTCTGTAGAGAAAATATTTGAAGCGTTTAAAGAAGTTTCAAAACATCATCCTATTGCTTCTTTTTATTCTTGCTCGCCATATATAGATAATTACTTTTTGCTAGATAAGGGAACAAAAATATTTAAGAATCTAAAACAGGTAGATACTCCTTGTATTTTATCTTCTACATCTGAAGATATTGTTCCACCAATTTTATTCAATATGAATAAAAAGTGGACAAGAAAATTTGCAAATTCATATAGAGCGTATTTTTCTATAAATTTGCCTGGAGATAATAAGGGCGCATTTCACTCATCTGATTTGTGGTATTTCTTTGGCTCGCTAGATAAGTGTTGGAGACCTTTTACAGAAGATGATTATAACTTATCTAACTTAATGATAGATTATTATTCAAATTTTGTTAAATCGTCTAATCCTAATTTTGAGGGTCACAATATATGGTTAAAGCAAACAAAAGACATGAGTAAGGTTATGGTGTTTAATAAAAATCCGTATTTTGGCAAAATTAATAAGTGTAAACTATATTTATCTTTGTTTGGTTTGCATGGAAAAGGAGAAAATTAATTAAAAATAATTTAAATTAATTACTCTTATATGCTAATATAAATTAGATTATTTTATTTTTATAAAGGTGATGTATGAAAAATATAACAAAGGATGTTTATTATGTTGGTGTAAATGATCACGATATTGATTTATTTGAAGGTCAATATATAGTGCCAAATGGTATGGCTTATAATTCTTATGTAATAGTTGATGAAAAAGTAGCAATTATTGATACTGTTGATAAGAATTTTACTTCTCAATGGCTTAACAATGTTAAAGAAGCTTTAGCTGGAAAGACTCCCGATTATTTGATTGTTCAACATATGGAACCAGACCATTCTGCAAATATTGTTAATTTAATAAATGAATATCCTAATATTCAAGTTGTAGGTAATGCAAAAACTTTTGATATGATCAAAAACTTCTTTGGAGATTCAATTAGTTTTTCTAAACTTGAAGTTAAAAACAACGATACATTATCTCTTGGTGCACATAACTTAACTTTCATCTTTGCTCCAATGGTTCATTGGCCAGAAGTTATGGTAAGTTATGATTCATTAGACAAAATTTTATTCTCAGCTGATGCTTTTGGTAAATTCGGGGCATTAGATGTTGATGAAGATTGGGCTTGTGAAGCTAGACGTTATTATTTTGGAATAGTAGGCAAATATGGCGCTCAAGTACAAATGCTATTGAAAAAAGTAGCAGCACTTGATGTTAAAACCATTTGTCCATTACACGGACCAATTTTAGATAAAGATTTGGAATATTATGTAAATAAATACGATATTTGGTCTTCATATAATGTTGAATCTGAAGGAGTTATGATTGCATATACTTCAGTATATGGAAATACTAAAAAAGCTGCAGAATATCTAAAAGATAAATTGTTAGCGTTAGGATGTGCTAAAGTTGTTTTCTGCGATTTAGCAAGAGAAGATATGGCAGAGGCTGTTGAAGATGGATTTAGATATGGAAAACTGGTTTTAGCAACAACAACATATAATGGAGAAATATTCCCATTTATGAAAACATTTGTAGACCACTTGGTTGAAAGGGGATATACAAATAGAACTATAGGAATAATTGAAAATGGTTCTTGGGCTCCAATGGCTGCTAAGTATATTAAAGCCATGATGGAAAAATTAAAAAATATTACATGGCTTGATCAAGTAGTTACTATTAAATCTGCTATGAATAAAGAGAACGAAAAACAATTAGATTTAATGGCTCAAGAATTGTTGAAATAATATAATTTAGTGCTTTATATAAAAACTGTTAAGATGATTTTCTTAGCAGTTTTTTTTTCATATTTTTTTACCTTTTTCATAAATATATAATAGATAAGATTTAGATACAATTTTATCAAATAATAGACAAAAACATGCTTTGTATTTGTCTTAATATTATGAGGCTGAATGACAGTAATTATTTACAAAAAAACATTAATAGTAATTTTAATTATAATTGCAATTTTTGTTTGCTCAATGAGTTTGTATAAAAATGATGAAGTTGCACTTGCATTAAATAGTAAAGTAAATAAAAAACTGCCAGTATATAGCGTGGAGGATGATACAAAAGTTTCTTTAACTTTTGATGCTGCTTGGGGAGCGGATAAAACGGAAGAAATATTAAACACATTAAACAAGTTTAATGTGAAAGGTACATTTTTCTTGGTAGGATTTTGGATAGATAAATATCCAAGTTTAGTTAAAAAAATATATGATTTAGGATTTGATATTGGCAATCATAGTATTACTCATTTAGATATGACAAAACTAAATGAAAGTCAAAGAATAAATGAAATAAATTTAACTAATGAAAAAATAAAAAACATAACAGGAGAAAGTCCAAAGTTCTTTAGGTTTCCATATGGCGCATATAACTTAGATAGTGTGTTAAGTGTAGAAAAACAAGGGATGATTCCAATTCAATGGGATGTAGATTCGTTAGATTGGAAAGGACTAAATGAAACAGAAATATTGAAGAGAATTCAAGATAAAGTTAAAGGGGGATCAATTATACTTTTTCATAATAATTCTGAACATGTATTGGATGCTTTGCCGCTTGTTGTTGATTACTTGCTAAGCAAAAATTATGAATTAGTGCCCCTTTCTCAACTTGTCTATGAAGATAATTACATTATAGATATAAACGGTGTTCAGCATCGAAATGTAATATAAGGAGGTTTCGCATGAACTACGAACAGATGAACAATAATCAAGTACAACTACAAGGAAAAGTTGTAACAAATCCAGTTTTCTCTCATGAGGTTTTAGGTGAAGGATTTTATGAATTAAAATTAGCAGTTAAAAGGTTGTCAGATCAAGAAGATATAATACCAATTACTGTTTCTGAAAGACTAATGGGTGATAGAAGATTAGAAATTGGAAACACAGTTTCTTTAACAGGACAATTTAGGAGCTATAATAAGGCAGAAGGTGACAGATCAAGACTATTATTAACAACTTTTGTAAGAGAATTTATAAAAGACGATGAATGCGTAAATCCAAATAATATTGATCTTGTTGGATATATTTGTAAACAACCTATTTTTAGAACAACACCATTTAAAAGAGAAATATGTGACGTTCTTGTTGCAGTCAATAGAGCGTATAATAAATCTGATTATATCCCATGTATTTTATGGGGCAGAAATGCTCGATTCGTTCAAGCTTTAAGTGTTGGAGAAAAATTGATAATTAATGGTAGAATTCAATCTAGAGTATATTTAAAAAACATAAATGGTGAAATGGCAGAAAAAGTGGCTTATGAGGTATCTGTAAGTAGAGTTACAAATGAATCTAAGCCTATGCAGTTATACAACAACGCCTCATAAATAAGACAAACTTTAGATATTTTCTTTTAAATTAAAGAATAATACTTCAAATAACATCAAATTTGGGTATTATTCTTTTATTATATTTGCGTGAATTAAAAATTTACAAAGGCATGCATGTGTGCTATAATTTACGTGCGTAATTAGGTGAAATATGGTAGAACTATTTGAATTGCAAAAGAATATATCGCTTTGTTTGTCTAATATTGAAGCTGCTAAAAAAAGAGCAAATAGGCAAGATAGTGTTGTATTGATTGGGGCTACAAAAACTCAACCAAAAGAATTAATCAAAATGATTCAAGATAATCATTTGTTGACAGATGTTGGGGAGAACCATGTACAGGAAATAGTAGAAAAATATGAAACCGGTGACAATTTAACATGGCATATGATTGGACAACTTCAGTCTAATAAAGTCAAATATATTGTTGGCAAAGTCGCATTAATTCATTCTCTAGATAGAGAATCTCTAGCTCAAGAAATAGACAAGCAGGCAAAAAAGCATAATGTTATTCAAGATTGCTTAATTGAAATAAATATGGGTAGTGAAATAACAAAAGGCGGAATTGCAAAAGAAGACTTGGCAGAGTTTATGAGTGTTGTTGAAAAATATGACAATATAAGAATTCGTGGACTTATGAGTGTTATGCCTAATTTAGAAGATAAAGAATTATTAAAAAATATGTACATTGACTTAAAAGCATTATTTGATAATTTAAAAAATATTGCATCATTAAGACATAAAATAGATACATTATCTTGCGGCATGACTAATGATTATGAACTTGCTGTTGAGTATGGTGGTTCAACAATGGTTAGATTAGGAAGAGTATTGTTTGGAGCAAGAAACTAAGGAGGGAAAAATGGATAGAGACGATTTTAATAATCAAAATGGATTTATGAATCGAAGAGATTTAGGAAATAATCCATATTATTCTAATGGCCAAAATGAAAGAAGAGGATTTATAGATCCATCTAATCCTTTAGGTGTAAGTAAGAATGACAATTATACGCAACCTCAAGGATATCCTTCATATTCTCAAAGACCATATTCTGCGAATATTCCTCCATATACTCCAATACCTAATGTTCCTCCTCAACCAATAAACCAACCAGCTCCTTCTATGCCAATTATGTATGAACAAAATCAGGCACAGATATCTAATCAGGATTATGAGGATCAATTTATTTATGGCGGACAGGTTCAACAACCTCAAAGTTATATTCCACAACCTCAACCCGTTCAACCACAACCAAAAAAGAAAGGACTATTTTCTTTTATGAATAAAAAACCACAAGAAACTCCAAATAATTATGTTGCTTCGCATCAATATTTGAATATTCAAATGCCACAAAGCATTAATGATATAAAGACAATTATTGATATGATTAAAGCAGGAGATACAGTTATTGTAGATTTTTCAAAAGTCAACGTGCAAGATTCTCAACGAATGGTAGACTTTTTATCTGGTGGCTGTTATGGCGCAGGTGGTTTAATGCAATCTATGGGGGATAGAAAATTTGCTCTTACTCCTCCAGGAACAGGAATTAGAGGATCTTTAAATTAGTATGAAAAATCTTTTGAAAGAGAATAACAAACTAAGATATGCATTAGAGATATTGTTTTTCTTTGCATTGATTGCTGTTGATTTGCTTACAAAATATTTAATTGATGATGTTTTATTGCAATCAAAGCCTTATGCAAGTTATGTTGTTTTGGATGGCATTTTTACTTTATCTTGTCATTTTAATACAGGAGCTTCATTTAGCATTTTATCTGGACAAATTACTTTTCTTACAATAATGCCTACTATCGTTACTTTAGGAATAATTGCACTTTTAGTTATTAGACCTAATTTGCCTTCAAACTTAAGAATTGGATTAATACTTATTTCTGCCGGTGCAATGGGAAATGTTATAGATAGAATAGCATTAGGTCACGTTAGAGATTTTATAGATTATACATTTTTAAAAACTTGGTTTGGAATAGATTTTGCAGTTGGAAATGTTGCAGATCTATTTTTGATTGGCGGAGTAATTTTATTGATAGTTTATATTATTTTCCAATTTGAAGATAAGGATTTTTATTCTAAGAAAAAATTAGAAAAATATAATGCAGAATTAGCTTTGCAAGAAGAGAATAATCAAGATAGTGTTTTAAAAGATGGAGAATAAGTTTTTAATTGTTCAAGAAGAAGATCAAGGAAAAAGATTAGATGTTTTTCTAAATGAAGAATTGGATCTTTCTCGTTCTTATATAAAAAAATTAATTGAAGAAAACAAAGTTTTAATAAATGATAAGCTTGTACAAAAAGCAGGCTATTCAGTTAAAGGTAAGGATTCTATATCTATTGAAATTCCTGATGCTGAAGTATTAGATTTAACTCCGGAAAATATTCCAATTGACATTGTATATGAAGATGATGATTTTGCTGTAATTAATAAGCAACAAGGCTTAGTTGTTCATCCAGCTTCTGGCTCGCGTTCTCACACTTTAGTTAATGCACTACTATTTCATTTAGATAATCTTAGCGATATAAATGGCGTTGTAAGACCTGGAATTGTACATAGATTAGATAAAGATACATCAGGATTAATTGTAGTTGCAAAAAATAATGCTGCCCATGTATCACTTCAAGAACAAATAGCGACAAAGAGTGCTAAGAGATTTTATAAAGCGCTTGTCGATGGAAAAGTATCTAATGATTCGGGAAAGATAGAAACACTAATAGATAGATCGCAAAAGGATAGAAAATTAATGGCAGTATCTAGAAATACTGGTAGAATAGCCATAACTTTATACAATGTTATAGAGAGATTTGATAAATATACTCTAATGAACTATGAACTTAAAACAGGTAGGACTCATCAAATAAGAGTTCATTCTAAACATATAGGACATCCTATTGTTGGCGATTTAGTGTATGGTGGTTCAAACAAATTTAATTTAAATGGTCAATTATTACATGCATATAGATTAGAACTTAATCATCCAAAAACAAATGAGAGAATGGTTTTTGAAGCGCCATTGCCAGATTATTTTAATAACGTTTTAAATGAGCTTAGAAAAAATGTACGAAATAATTGATGCGCATGTTCATATATATCCAGATTCTATCGTAGATAAAGCAACAGCTAATATCCGTAATTTTTACAATGCAAAGAACATGCCGAGTGTTGATGGACATACATCAAGTTTAATTCAAAATGGGCGTATGCTTGGTGTTCAAAAATATATAGTTCACTCTTGTGCAACATCGCTTCATCAAGTTAAACCAATTAACGATTTTATTTATTCTCAAATGCAGTTGCATCCAGAATTTATAGGATTTATGACATTATATCCTGGAATGAATGAAGAAGAGATAATCGATGAGATATCTAATAGATATAACCAAGGATTTAAGGGAATAAAACTTCATCCAGATTTTCAGAAATTTAATATAGATGATGAGGTGTTGTATCCAATCTATAAATACGCTTCTTCTAAAATGCCTATTTTGTTCCATGTAGGAGATCCAAGAAGTGATTTGTCTCGTCCGTATAAATTGGCAAAGATTGCAAAAATGTTTCCAAATTTAACATGCATTGGGGCGCACTTTGGTGGTTGGTATAGGTGGGATGAATTAGATTGTTATTTAGGACTAGATAATGTCTATTTTGATACCTCTTCAACCCTTGCTTTTTTATCAAATGAGAAAGCTTTAAAACTTATGTATAAACACGGAATAGACAAGTTCTTCTTTGGCACAGATTTTCCGATGTGGGATATAAAAATAGAATTAGATAGGGTATTAAATCTTGGACTAAGCGATGTAGATTTACAAAAAGTATTATCTAAAAATTTTAAGAGAGTTTTTAATATAGATTAAATTGTTATTTTAAATATTCTTTATGTTCTATTGGCTCAACAACAATAGAGTTATACGTATCGTATAACACCATGCCAGGTTTTTTACTAGGATGTCTTTTTACATTCTTTCTAAAAGTGTAGTCAATTTCAACTTTTTTCTCATCGCCAGTGTTAGAAAAGAATGCACATATTTCACAAGCAATAAGTAAAACATCATTTGGAACTTCTTGTCCTTTAGTTATTATTATTCCGTGAGAACCATGGAAAGATTTAACGTGCATCCAAATGTCTCCGCCATTTGCTATTTTGAATGAAATTTTATCATTTTGTAGATTGTTTTTTCCTATCAAAACTTCAAATCCTTTGACGTTGTATACGATAGGAGAAGACTCTTTTTCTTTTTTTGACTTTTTATCTTTTACAGATTTTAAAGCGCCAATTTCTTCTAATTCTTTATGAATTTCTTTTATGTCTTGTTGTGTCTTACATCTTGAGATGTATGGCTCAATAGACTTTAAATATTCAATTGTCTCTTCAAGTTCTTCTATTTGTTCAAGTGCAATTTCTTCTTGATGTTTTAGTTTTGTATATTTTTTAAAATAAACTTGTGCGTTTTGTTGTGGAGCTAAAGTTTCATCTAATTTAATTTTTATATCTTCTAAATCGCTAGAATAATAATTTTGAACTGTAATAGATTCATCGCCTTTTTTTATTCTGTATATATTAGCAATAATAAGTTCACCAATAAGTTTATAGTGATCTTTATCTTGAGCTTCATTAAATCTTTGTTTAGATTTTTCTAGTTTTTTATTACATTTGCTTAAAAAAGCATTATATGCCTTTGTAAGGTATTTAGTTTTTTCTTCTTGTCTAAATTTTTCATCTTTTAAAGAAAGAGTATATTCAATTGCTTCATTTAATGATGGCTTAGAGATGATATTCTTTATTTTGTGATATTTCATTACATAATAATCTAAAGGGGTGTTGTTATCGTTTATTTCAACACATGGATTATATAGTTTAGAATTGTATATATTTGAAAATCTTTCTAATGAAATTAAAATATTTTCAATATTATCATCGCTTAATGGTGAAGTAGAGTTTCCAACATTTGCTTGAAAAATTATTTCTTCAGCTGTAGATGAAGCTAAACCTGAGACAATAGATAATAAAAATGAGACAAGATTATTGCCCATATATTGCTTTAGTGCAGTCCTGATTTGTTCTTTATTAGATAGCGAGAGTTTTGTTTGTTCAGGAACTATATACTTTGCAGATGGGATTAGTGTTCTTTTTGTCATCATATCAAAAGGAACTTGCTTTAATACATCTGTAATTATTTCTTTTTCATTGGCAACAATTATATTTGAATATCTGCCCATCATTTCGATAATTAATTTGTATTGAACGGGATCTCTCATTTCATTATGAGATAAAATATCTAAAACAATAATTCTATCCTCGTTTATTGTACGAATTGATTGTATGATGCCATTTAATAAATGTTTTCTTAAGTGCATGCAAAAAGAAGGAGCTGAAAGAGGACTTATTTTTTTAACATTTGTTAAATGGATTCTAGGATTAGATGCATTACATGAAACTGCCAAATTATAGTTTTTATTATTTGCTCGAATAAAAACGTTAATTTCGTCTTTTTCAGGCATAGTAATTTTGTCAATTTTACCATTTTTTAAAATTGAATCAAGTTCGTTAGATAATGCATTTAATGTAATATAATCATTTGGCATGTATAAATTATAACAAATCACTTTTAATTTGAAAATAACAAATAATATGTTAATATATACGTATGTATTTATATAGTTATTTAAAAGACCATGACATTTCTTTCGAGGAAAAAGCATTTGATGAAATCGATGCTCTTACTCTTTCACGCTTGGCTTTTTATAATTTTGAGCATGTCAAAGATGGAGATACTTTTGAGCAAATTTCAAAATACGAAAATCTGTCTGAGATCACGAATACTATTAATTTGAAACAATCAGATTTTGAGTTTTTAAAATTAGTGCTATCTATGAAAAGATATGCTCATTTAAAAGTTAAACATTTCTATAAAGACTATGATACATCTATTGAAATGCAATATGCTTCCTTATGTTTTGAGATGGGGAAAACAGCAATATTTGCTTTTAGAGGAACAGATGGTACATTAGTTGGCTGGAAAGAAAATTTCAATATGATTTCAACTGAGGTTATACCATCTCAAAGAGTTGCTATTAATTATTTTGAAAAAGTCATGGAAGATGAAGATTATCAAGATTTTTATTTAATAGGTCATTCAAAAGGTGGTAATTTAGCTGTTTATATTGCTGCTAATTGTAGCAAGCAATATGTAGATAGAATTATTCATGTATACAATTTTGATGGACCAGGATTTTATCGTAATTTTTATCAAGGCAAACAATATATATCTTTAAGAAATAAAATAACCAAACTTTCTCCAGAAGAATCCATAATTGGAAGAATATTATATAATGACTGTTATGAAATAATTAAATCTAAAGAAAAAATGTTTTTACAACACTGGCCATTTTTCTGGATTATTGAAAACGATAAAATTAAAAGAGCTCCAAGATTTGCTGCTATTTCAAATACTATCGATTTAACTTTAGATGATGTTCAAGATGAAAAATTTGACGATATAAAGGTTAGAGTATTTAATGCGATTTTTGATGAGCTTAAAGCGTCTAACAAAGAGTACTTAGATGAGGTAATTTTTGATAAAAAAGAATTTAAAGAATTTTGCAAAAGACTTAGAAAAAATGAGGATTATAAAGAAGTAAGGCGCTTTGTTTTTGACGTATATAAAATTTTTAGAAAACATAATAAAGTTGAAAAAGCTATAGAGAAGAAAATACTTGGAAAAGAGTACAAAAAAAGTTCAATTATATTAACTATAAAGGATAATATTTTAAAAAATTTTTCAAGGTGAGTTAAATGAATGTAATTGAATATGTAATTCAAAATAGAAACAAAACATTTTCTGAGATGCCATTTACCGAAATTGATGCACTTGTTTTTGCGCAATTGGCATATTACAATTTTTCGCTTATAGAAGATAAAACCTATATTAAAGAGATTAATCAAAATCTAAACCCAAAAATATTTACAGAAACAAGAAACTTATATGAAATAGATGGTAGTTTGTTTTCTAATGTTTGTGCATCTAAAAGATACGCAAATGTTTTAATAGAAAATTATGTTAACGATTTTGATCTAGAATATCAAAAACAATTTTGTGCAATAAGATTTTGGATAGATAAACATACATGTGTAGTTTCATTTAGAGGAACAGACGGGACTATAGTTGGGTGGAAAGAAAACTTTAATATGACATATATGTCTGCTATTCCTTCTCAAATTGAAGCAGGGTTTTATTTGAATGAAACTTGTTCGCTTCATAATGCAAAAGAAATCTATGTAGTAGGCCATTCAAAAGGCGGTAATTTGGCGATTTATGCAGCATCTAAAGTAAAAGAGCAATATCTAGATAAAATTATAAAAGTGTATAATTTTGATGGCCCAGGATTTAAGGAAATATTTTATCAAACACAAGGATTTAAAAATATAAGAGACAAGATAGAAAAATATATACCACCACAATCATGTGTTGGGAGAATACTTCACGATGATCAATTTAAAGTAGTAAAGAGTGAAGATAAATTTGTTTGGCAACACTGGATTTATAATTGGGTTATTGAAGATAATCATTTTTGTATTGAGCCGAATGCGGAAGAAATATCCGATGATATAGATATTACTTTAGATGAAATTTTAAATGAATTATCCATACCTCAAAGACAATATGTTGTTGATACGTTTTATAAGCTTTTTCAAATGCATGACACAATGTATGTTGATGATATTTTTACAAATAAACAAGAAAGTTTAAAACTCGTTAAAAATTTTCTTAAAGTGGATAAGGAAAATAAAGGGCAATTGTCTAATGTAATGTGGAGAATATTACTACTATTTTTAAAGAATTATTCAAGTGATAAAAAAGAAGAGATAGTTAATAAATTTAATGCACAAAAAAATAAAACAACATCAGATTTGAAAGCTGAAGTAACAGCAATAATGAATGCTTTAAAGAAGAAATTGAACAAAAATTGACACATTTTGACAATTAACGCCATTTATACATTTATTTATTCTCTTGCGAAATGCATATTGATATGTTAAAATACTCTATGCAAATATTTATTAATTATAATAATTAAGGAGTTTTAAGATGAGTTATACTAAGGAAATTTTAGAAAAAAACCAAGTTAAACTAACTTTTGATGTTTCAGAAGAAGATTGGAAAGCAGCTATTCAACAAGCTTACGAAAAGAATAAGGGTAAGTTTACTATTGAAGGTTTCAGAAAAGGACATGTTCCAAGATCTGTAATTGAAAAGAGATATGGTATCGGAGTATTTTTTGATGATGCTTTGGATATAATTCTACCTAAGGAATATGAAGCTGCATTAAAGGCTGAAACAGATATATTCCCAGTAGATCAACCAGATGTTGCAATCGTAGCAATTTCTGATTCTACATTAAAATTCACTGCTACAATTACTGTTAAGCCAGAAGTAAAGCTTGGCGCTTTCACAGGTTTAGAGTTCAAAAAGGATAAAGTTAAAGTAACAGCTGAAGAAATCAAAGCAGAAGTAGATAAGGCATTAGATCAAGCTGGTTCATGGGAAGACATTACAGACAGAGCTTGTGAAAAGGGAGATAAAGTTATTATTGACTATTCTGGATCAATTGATGGCGTTAAATTTGAAGGTGGTACAGCAGAAAAACAACCTCTAGAATTAGGAGCTGGACAATTTATCCCAGGTTTTGAAGACCAAGTATGTGGAATGAAGATTGGAGAAGATAGAGATATCACAGTTAAGTTCCCAGAAGATTATGGCGCAAAAGAATTAGCAGGAAAAGAAGCAGTATTTGCTATTAAATTGCATGAAATTTCTAAAAAGACAATTCCAGCATATGATGATGAATTTGTAAAAGATGTTTCTGAATTCAATACTGTAAAAGAATACGAAGCAGATATTAAGAAAACTATTACAGAAAGAAAAGAAAAAGCAGCTAATGAAAAGTTAGAAAATGATATCATTGAAAAAATTGCTGCATCAAGTGAAGTAGATATCCCAGAATGCATGATTAAACATCAAGCAGAAGATATGGTTAAGGAATTTGAGTATGGATTAATGTACAGAGGCTTAAAGGCTGATGATTATTATAAATACATGAATACAACAAGAGAAAAACTAGCTGAGCAATATAAAGATACAGCAAAGAAGAACGTTTTATATAGATTAGTTCTTGAAGCTGTTTTAAAACAAGTTCAAGTTCCTGTTTCAGAAGAAGAGATTGAAGAGGCTATTGCTAAGATGGCTGCAGATTCAGGTGCTGCTGTTGAAGATTTCAAAAAGAATATTAATGAACAATATATGAATTATATTCGTAACGACATCACAACAAATAAATTGTTTGAGTATTTGAAGAATAATAACACTATTAAATAATATCAAAACTTAATCAAATATAAAGCGCATCTACTATTATCTTAGTATAGTGCGCTTTTATACACTAATAAACTAGGAGGGTTCTAATTTATGAATAAGATTTTAGACGATACATTAATTCCTTATGTAGTTGAAAAAACAAGTGCAGGAGAAAGATCTTATGATCTTTATTCTAGATTACTAGAAGATAGAATAATATTTTTATCTGGAGAAATTAACGATATGATGGCAAATACAATTGTTGCTCAATTATTATATCTTGAAGGAAAAGATTCAGATAAGGATATAACAATATATATCAATTCACCAGGAGGAAGTGTTACAGCAGGTATGGCTATATATGACACTATGAATTTTATCAAGTGTGATGTTTCAACTGTATGTGTTGGAATGGCAGCTTCTATGGGTGCATTTTTATTATCTTCTGGAACAAAGGGAAAGCGTTATTGTTTACCTAATAGTGAAGTAATGATTCACCAACCATTAGGTGGAGCTCAAGGACAAGCTTCAGATATTGTTATTACTGCTAATCATATTCAAAAGACAAAAGAAAAGATGGCTAGAATTCTTGCTGAAAATTGTAATCAACCTTATGAAAAAGTAATGCAAGATACTGATAGAGATAATTATTTATCAGCAGATGAAGCGCTAGAATATGGTTTGATTGATAAAGTATATAGTAAAAGAGGTTAATAGTGGAAGAAATGGTACGTAAATGTGCTTTTTGCGGAAGAGATGAATCTGAAGTAAAAAGAATGTTTGAAAGCGATTCAACAGGATTATGCATTTGTGAAAAATGTATAGAATCTTGTTATGATATGCTTGAAGCTGATCGTGAGGAATACGATGATGATTCTGAGGTTGATTTAGGATTAACATTGTTAAAGCCACATGAAATTAAGGCAAAACTTGATGAGCATATTGTAGGCCAAGATGATGCAAAAAAAGTGTTATCTGTAGCAGTATATAATCATTATAAGAGAATAAATAGTAAGCAAACTAAAGATGGTATCGAATTAGAGAAATCTAACATTTTAATGTTAGGACCTACTGGATGCGGCAAGACTTTGCTTGCAAAAACTTTAGCAAGAATATTAAATGTTCCATTTGCTATTGCTGATGCTACTACAATTACAGAAGCAGGATATGTTGGTGACGATGTTGAGAACATTCTATTAAAACTTATTCAAGCTGCAGATGGCGATGTAAAAAAAGCTGAACTTGGAATTGTTTATGTTGACGAAATAGATAAAATATCTAAGAAAAGTGAGAATACATCAATAACAAGAGATGTAGGCGGCGAGGGAGTTCAACAATCTTTATTAAAAATAATTGAGAGCACAATTGCCTCTGTTCCACCACAAGGCGGAAGAAAACATCCACAACAAGAGTGTATTCAAATCAATACAACAAATATTCTGTTTATTTGTGGTGGTGCCTTTGTTGGTCTTGATCAAATTATTGACAAGAGATTAAATGGCCATTCTATGGGATTTGGCGGCAATATTAAGACAAAGGATAACACAAGTTATAGCAATTTGATTAAGAATATAAATCCTGAAGATTTAATCAATTTTGGACTAATTCCAGAGTTTGTTGGAAGATTGCCAATAGTTGTAGGAATTGATGCTCTTGATGAAAAGGCTTTAATTAAAATATTGACAGAGCCTAAGAATGCTACAGTTAAACAATATAAGAAATTGTTTAAACTTGATGGCGTTGATGTTGAATTTGAACCTGAAGCATTGTCTGAGGTCGCAAAGCAAGCTATTAAGTTAAATACTGGTGCTAGAGGATTAAGATCTATTCTTGAAAATATTATGCTTGAATTGATGTATGATGTTCCTTCAGATAATACAATTGAAAAGATTGTTATTACAAAAGAAGTAATTCAAAAAACACAAAAGCCAACTATAATAAGAAAAAGCGCTTAATGAAAACGATAAACATTAATTTGCTCTCTTAGGAGAGCATTTTTTTTATTATAATTGCTGAATAATAATTCTAAAAAATTTATATTTATACAATATATTTTCTTGTAATACTTGATTAAAACTATAAAATTTAGTCAAGTTCGTGCTTTAAAATAATAAAAATAATAAAAAATTATATATTGACTATAAATAATTTGTAAGAGTATACTAAATACGAATTTTATAAATAAGGAGATTTTCTTATGAAAAAGACAATGAAATTATTGATTGCATGCGTTATGTTATGCACAATGGTAGTAACTTCAATCTTTTTCGTTTCTTGTACTAAAGAAGAGGTGAAAGACGAGTTTAAAGTAGGTGTTTGTCAATTAGTTCAACATGCTGCTTTAGATGCTGCAACACAAGGATTCAAAGATGCATTAAAAGAAGAAATGGAAAATGCTGGAAAAAAGGTTACAATTGACCTTCAAAACGCAAATGGAGATACACCAACCTGTTCAACAATTATCAACAAATTTGTTTCAGGTAATTACGATTTGATTATGGCCAATGCAACTCCTGCTTTACAAACAGCTGCAAGTGCTACATTGACTATTCCAATTTTAGGAACTTCTATTACTGAATATGGTGTAGCTTTAAATATTGCTAACTTTAATGGAACAGTAGGAGGAAACATCTCTGGTACTAGCGATTTGGCTCCATTGACAAGTCAAGCAGATATGTTTGCTGAATTATTGCCAGAAGCAAAGAAAATTGGTATCTTATATTGTTCTGCTGAAGCAAACTCCGTTTATCAAGCAAATGCAGTTAAGTCTTATTTAGAATCAAAAAATGCAGGTTATTCTGTTACAATTTATACATTCTCTGACTCAAATGATATTAGTGCTGTTTTGACAAGAGCTTGCGCAGAATCTGATGCTATATATATTCCAACAGATAATACAGCAGCTGCTAACACATCTACTATTGATTCAGTTGCTTCAGAACACAATGTTCCAATCATTGCTGGAGAAGAAGGTATCGCTGTGGGTTGTGGTATTGCTACATTGTCTATAAGTTATTACAATATCGGTGTTAAGACTGGTAAAATGGCAGCAGAAATATTATTAGGTACATCAAAAATTTCAGAAATGCCTATTCAATATGATGAAAGCCCAGTTTATAAATATAGTGCTGCAAGATGTTCAAAATATGGAATAACAGTACCTTCAAACTATACAGCATTTGACGCAGAATAAGGAGTAGTATGTCAACATTTATAAATTCATTGCCTGGTGCTACAGCTTTAGGAATGATTTGGGGCATAATGGCAATTGGTGTATATCTTACTTATAAGATATTAGACATCGCAGACTTAACAGTTGATGGTTCTATATGTACAGGCGCCGTAGTATGTACGGTGCTTGTTATAGGCGGAATGAATGTGTGGCTAGCGCTAATTATAGCATTTTTAGCTGGTGCATTAGCGGGTTTAGTTACAGCATTATTCCACACTGTTATGGGAATACCTCCAATTTTAGCTGGTATTTTAACCCAGTTAATGCTTTGGTCTATAAACCTAAAGATTTTAGGAGCTGCGAATGTAGCTCTTAGCGCAAGAACATATGGTGTTATAATTACTCAATTATTGGTTAATAAATCACTACTTATATTAGTTGCATTTTTAGTTGTATTGATTGCTGGCTTATATTGGTTCTTTGGAACAGAAATCGGTAGTTCAATTAGAGCTACAGGTTGTAATTCTAGAATGAGTAAGGCTCAAGGTATAAACATCAATATTACAAAAATTATCGGACTAATGTTATCAAATGGTATCGTTGCTTTATCTGGTGCTTTATTGTGCCAATATCAAGGATTTGCAGATATCAATATGGGTAGAGGTGCAATCGTTATCGGTTTGGCTGCTTGTATTATAGGAATAGCCTTGACTAATATAATTCCAAAGGTAGGAAAGAATTTCGCTGTTAGATTAGTTGGAGTTGCAATTGGTGGCGTTGTTTATTACGTAGTATTCCAGTTTGTAATTTGTTTAGGAATAGACACAGACCTATTAAAGATGTTATCAGCTTTAGTTGTTGCATTGTTCTTAGGTTTCCCTTATGTTAAAAAGAATTTCCCAATTAAACAAATAAAGAAATTTTTCTCACCAAAGAAAAAGGTTGAAGGAGGAAATAAAGATGCTTAGATTAAGTAATATTTACAAGACTTTCAACAAAGGAACCATTAATGAAAAGAAAGCGTTAAATGGTATTGATTTGGAATTGGAAGATGGCGATTTTGTAACAGTAATTGGTGGTAACGGCGCAGGTAAATCTACACTTATGAACATCGTTGCTGGTACATTTGCACCAGATTGTGGTAGTGTCGAAATTGATGGAGACGATATTACGCTTATGAGCGAACATAGACGTGCTAAATATTTAGGTAGAGTCTTTCAAGATCCAATAATGGGAACTGCTGCAGGAATGCAAATTATTGAAAATTTAGCATTGGCTAATAGACGTGGAAAGTTTAGAGGTTTATTGCCTGGTATTAGAAAAAAAGAAAAAGAAGAATATGCTAATTTGTTAAAGACTTTAGAATTAGGTCTTGAATCAAGATTGACAACAAAAGTTGAATTGTTATCTGGTGGACAAAGACAAGCATTAACTCTTCTTATGGCAACATTAAAAAAGCCTAAATTGTTACTTTTAGATGAACACACCGCGGCGTTAGATCCAAAAACTGCTAAAAAGGTTTTAGATTTAACAAATAAAGTTGTTTTAGAAAGCAACTTAACGACTTTAATGATTACTCATAATATGAATGACGCTATAGCATATGGAAATCGTTTAATCATGCTATGTGATGGTAGAATCATATATGATGTAAAAGGTGAAGAAAAGAAAAATCTAACTGTTCAAGATTTGTTAAAGAAATTTGAACAAACAACAGGTGAAGCACTAGTAAACGATAAAATGTTATTATCAAATAATTAAAAAATACTTATATAGAGACTATTTTAAATCTTAGGTTTTAATAGCCTCTATTTTTTTGCAAATTATTAAAAAACTGATTTGAACTAGTATTTATTTTTATTGTTTATTAAAAGTCTATTTGAAGATAATAAGATTTTTGTATATAATGAATTAAACGGAGAATTTTGAATGGAAATTAAACAAGCTAGATTTATTACAAGTATAGGCAATTTGAGCCAATTTAAGGACTATAATGCGCCTGAAATTGTAATTGCAGGAAAATCTAACGTTGGGAAGTCTTCATTCATTAATTTTTTAGTAAATAATAAGAATCTTGCTAAGACTTCATCGACTCCAGGAAGAACAAGGCTTATAAACTATTTTGAGATAAATAAAGGAGAGTTTATGCTTGTTGATCTTCCAGGATATGGATATGCTAAATACAAAGGTGAAGATAGAGAAAACTGGGATTCACTAATTGGTGGGTACTTGCAAAATTCTAAGAATATAAAGGCCGTAATATTGCTTGTAGATATAAGACATGATCCAACAGAATTGGACCTTCAAATGCTTGCTTATTTGCATCATTTTCAAATTCCATTTTTTATTGTAGCAACAAAGGCAGATAAGCTTTCTAAAGCTCAAATAAACAAGCAAAAAATGGTTATTTCTTCTTGCTTGAAACAGGGTGTAGATAACGTAATTATAACCTCATCTTTGAAAAAAGAAGGGAAGATTGAGGTTTTATCTAAAATAGAAGAAATGTTACAAAAATAGTCAAATTTTGGTGTGACAATTGTGTGACAAGCCGATTTTTACTAAAAAAAGGCTTGTTTTTTTTTATACGCGCGAGTGCGTGCGCTATACGCGGGAATTATGTAATCGCCTGATATTTAGTAATCACATGCAATTTTTGTTTAATGCGTGTATTTAGTAAATCGTAGGTATAAATAGATATCGTATGTGTGACTAGTTTTTAATAAAATTATTAAATACATGTGCGCTTTTTTATTATTTATATATTTATATATTATAAATAAATGAGTCACCGTTTATTTGGTCTAAGCATATTATAGAGCAATAGGAGGATATCAAAATGTCATTTTGTAATAATTGTAAATCTGAAAACATTCCTGGTCCATTAAAGAATAATCCTTTATGTGGTTTATGCGATAAGACTTGTATCGAATGTAATAAAGTAATAGATATGTGTATGAAACAAGAGGTGCTTCAAGATGTGCCAATTTTATTAAATAATATTACGCCTGCGGATGTAGTTGCGCCTTTTACTTTTATATGCGCAAAGAGTTCTACTAGCGAAGCAAGTGTAACCGATTTGGTTGTAAACGATATTATGGATGGAAGTTGTAATAGTAGAGTTTCATGTAATGTTGTTGTTCCAATTCAAGTATATTTTACTGATGCTAATGGTGTTAGAGCTACAGCTACGGCTACAATAACTATTCCTAAAGACGTTATATTACATACTTCAGCTCCATCGATTATACCATATGAGATAAAATCTACAGCTGCTGTTGTTTCAAATTCTGGTACATATGTTGGTAATAATTCATTTAACCTTACACTTTGTGTTACTGTAATTTTAAAAGTGGTAATGCAAGTTCATTTATTGGTTCCATCTTATGGATATTGTTATATTCCGCCATGCGTGTCATTCAATGCAAATCTTTGTTCAGATGTCTTTGATACGCCACTTTACCCGCAGGAATGTGGAGTGGAGAATAGGTGTAATGTCCATTTGAAATAAATGTGCTTGTTTAAGATACTGCAATTTTGTTAATATAAATACATGAAGATTTTTGCAATAAGCGATTTACATTTATCTAAAGTTGTGAATAAACCAATGTATATCTTTGGAGATAGTTGGTCTAATTATTGGGATATAATTAGACAAGATTGGAGAAATAAAGTTAGCGATGAAGATGTTGTACTTGTTGCAGGAGATGTTTCATGGGGTTTAAATTTTGAGGAAGCAAAACCAGATATTGATGAAATTGCAGAGCTTCCTGGTCAAATAGTAATTTGTAAAGGTAACCATGATTATTGGTGGGGAACTATGAAAAAAATGCAATCTTTCTTGCCTGAAAATATTCATGCTTTACATAACAATTGTTTACGATTTGGAGATGTTCTTATCTGTGGAACAAGATTATGGTCTATAGGGCCAACTAATACAGATGAGGATAATAAGATTCTTTATGGCCATGAAATGAAAAGACTAAAGAATTCGTTAGAAGCAATGGAGAAGGAAAGAAAACAAACAGATACTGTTATTTGTATGCTCCATTTTCCTCCATTTGATTTTACTCAAAAGGAAAACGATTTTACAGCTTTGTTTCATGAACATGGGATAAAAAAAGTGGTTTATGGACATTTACATGGTGATGTATGTAGAGCAGATCCATACAAAAAAATTAACGGAATAGAATATTATTTAACTGCTTGCGATCAGGTATGTAATACTCTAGTTCAAATATTATAATTATTTGAAAAGCCTATTTTAGCACCCGAAAAAGGGTGCTATTTTTATTGATTATTTTTGTCAAATTTACGATTTTCCATTTTTTTCCACTTTTGACCAAAATTGTTAAATTGTGGAAATGTTGATAACTTTGTGGATAACTCAAATTTAGGGTAAAAAAGTGTTAAAATTTTCAAATAATCGACACATAATGCATATTTTTGATTAAAACAAAAAATTTTACATATTGGTGGAAAAAAATGGAAAAAAATCTTGACAATGATATGTGTGCATTATATAATGAATGTGAAAAATAATCGAGGAGGAAAGTATGGGCTATTTGTTTTCAGGCAGTGTAGAATTAACAGCTGACGATAAAAATCGTTTTAGATTCCCTGCAAAATATAAAGATGCTTATTTATCTTATGACGCTTCTAACGAATTAGTTATAGAAGATGTTTATGTTTTAAAAATGCCTCATACCAACTTCTTAACAGTTATGCCTAAAAAGGTTGCAGAATCTTTCATTAGACAAATGCAAAAACTTTTATACATTAACGAAACTAGAGATACAAGAATTGCTAAATATTGCATTTCGCATATTGAACCATGTAAGGTTGATTCTCAAGGAAGATTTGTTATTTCTCAAAGACAAAAGGGTAGTTTAATACTTGATAAAGAAATTGTAATGGTTGGAATGGGAAACCAAATTGAAATCTGGGATAAGAAAGTTTATGAAGCTTCAATGGCTTCTGCTGAAGAAGAATTAAGCGCTTCATTTGATGAATCACAAGAAAGATCAATTATTGATAACATGGTAATAGGTATTGAGTAGAATGGAATTTAAACATATTCCGGTGCTATTAAATGAATGCATTGAAGGGTTAGATATTAAGCCAGAAGGAATATATGTTGATTGCACATTAGGCGGAGCTGGCCATTCTAGTAAGATAGTAGAAAAATTAACAACAGGAAAATTGATTGCAGTAGATAAAGATGAAGATGCTTTAAAAGCTGCTAAAGAAAGATTAAAAGAATATAGTGATAAAATTATCTTTATTCATGATGATTTTAAAAACACTATTATGAACCTTGACAAAATCGGTATAGAAAAAGTTGATGGAATACTAATAGATTTAGGAGTTTCATCATATCAATTGGATAATGCAGAACGTGGCTTTTCTTATAATCAAGATGCTAGATTAGATATGAGAATGGATCAAAGCCAATCTCTTTCAGCATACGAAGTTGTAAACAATTATTCAGAAAAAGAAATATCAGATATCCTTTGGATGTATGGTGAAGAAAAACTTTCAAGAAAGATTGCATATAATATTGTAAAAAATAGAGAAAAAGCACCAATTGAAACAACATTGCAATTAGCAGAAATAATTATTAATTCATATCCTGCAAAATTGAGATGGAAAGGTGGAAATCCATGTAAAAGATCTTTTCAAGCCATTCGCATAGAAGTAAATGGAGAATTGAGAGGATTAAAAGAAGCAATAGAAGAATTAGCGTTGCGACTTAAAGTAGATGGAAGAATGTGTGTTATTACATTCCATTCTCTAGAAGATAGAATAGTAAAACAAGCATTTCAGTATTTAGAAAAAGATTGTATATGTCCACCAAATCAACCGATATGTACATGTAATAAAAGAAGTGAAGTAAAAATTCTAACAAAACATCCAATAGTTGCTTCACAAACAGAATTAGAAGAGAATACAAGATCTCAAAGTGCAAAATTGAGAATAATAAATAGAAAATAAAAAAAGGAGGTAGAAAGTATGTACGAATCATTAATGGAAAGAGAAAATCAAGCAACAAGAGTTTCTCAATACTCTAATGATAGATATGTGGTAAATAATAATGGTTATTATGATACATATGGAAATAATAGACCATACTATTCTAATAATCAACCAATACAAAATGTTACTCCATATAGAGCAGCACCTGTACATCAAAATTATTATTACACAAAACCACAAAGCGATAACATCAATACTGCTGTGCCTCCACAACAACTATCTTCTATGGTTCAAAATACAGCTAATATGTTCCAACAAGCTCCTGTATATCAACCAACATATGAAGATTATCAACAATACAATAATGTTAGGGTAAATGCTCAAAGCTATCCTACAAATATGTATTATCAACAACCAGTAAACAATGTTTTGGGTAATCAAAGAATAGAGAATCAAAATATAAAAGAGATTCAAGAGTACGAAAAAGTTGCTCCTGCTACAAAAGGAAAAATTAAGAATAAAATGACTAAAGCCTTAATAGCAGTATATTTTATGATTATCGCAATTTGCGCAGCACTTATTCTTATAAACTTAATAGCCGGAGCTACAGGAAGCGAAGCAGTTGCTTCCTCTGTTTCTGGCGAAGTAATTTCTTCAGAAATCAATTATATTGTTAATGAAGATGGTTCAGTAGATTCATTGACAACTACACCAAAAGTAATTGAATATGAATATGATACTTCAACAAATTGGTTTGATAGATTATGTGATGCAATAGGCAAATCATTAGGATAAAAAAATAAAATACACCACGGATAACAAATAAAAATAAAAGGAGTTATGGTGGTGGATATATCAAAAAGATTAATAGATAAAAAGTTACTTACGATTATAATTGTGGTAACTTTTTTGTTTGTTATGTTGGTATCTAGATTGTTTTATTTACAGATAATTAACGCTGATGAATTAGTTGCAAAAGCATATTCGCAATGGACAAGAGATCTAGCTTTTACCGCAAATAGAGGCGAAATTTTAGATAGAAATGGAGTTACTTTAGCATCTTCAAATACAAGTTTTACTCTATATGCAAGACCAAATGAATTATCTAAAAGTGAAGATGAAATAAATAAAATTATTGAAATATTAGATATAGACAAAGAAGCTTTTTTAACAAAAATCAATAAGAAAGTCAGCGAAGTAAAAATAGCTACAAATATATCTAAAAAACAAATGCTTTCACTTGTGAAATTGAACTATTCAGGATACTATTTGACAGTTGATTCAAATAGATATTATCCTTTTGGAAATTTTTTAACTCAAACTATTGGATTTACTTCTTCAGATAATGTTGGAATATCTGGACTTGAATTGCTATATAATGCCCAGTTAATGGGGATTGATGGGGCAAGTTATACTCAAAGCGATCTTATTGGTAATAAAATCTCTAATTCAAAAACTACATATTTATCTCCACTTGATGGATTTAGCTTGAATTTAACAATAGACTCAAATATGCAATTATATGTTGAGCAAGCAGTAAATGAAGCTTTAATAAAGTACAGTGCAAATAGCGCTTCATGTATTATGATGAATGCAAATACAGGAGAAATACTATCCATTGCTTCAGCGCCAACTTATGATTTAAACAATATTCCACGAAACGATTCAAATACTTTAAACGCTCAATCTAAACAGTTAATTATTTCTGATGTGTATGAACCAGGTTCTACATTTAAGATAATAACTTCTGCAATTGGACTTGAAGAGGATAAAATCAAAAAAGGTTATTATTGTCCAGGGTTTCATATTGTGGATGGACAACGAATTAAATGCTGGAAAAGCATAGGCCATGGCAGTCAAAATTTTGCAGAAGGAATATGTAATTCTTGTAACTGTGTGTTCATGGATGTAGCTTTATCTGTAGGAAAAGAAACTTTTTATGCTTATTTAGATAAATTTGGATTAAAAAACAAGACAGGTTTAGATTTTCCAGGAGAATCATCTTCAATTTTATTGCCACTAGATAACGTTAAAAATGTAGATTTGGCACGTATAGGATTTGGTCAAGCAATAGCTGTTACTCCTATTCAATTGATATGTGCTGTGTCTAGCATTTTAAATGGGGGAAATCTTATAAAACCGTACCTAGTCAAATCAATTTATGATAAAAATACGAATATTGTTGTAAAAGAAAATAATACAGAAATTGTTAAAAATACAGTAAGTGAAGAAACCTCAAATTTATTAAAAGAATACTTGGTTAATGTCGTTGAAAAAGGATCTGGAAAAAATGCAAAGATTGATGGATATACTATTGGCGGAAAAACAGGTACTAGTCAAAAATATTTAAATGGAGCAATTGCCAAAGGAAAATATATTTCATCTTTTTTAGGATTTACTCAAATTGGCAATGATAACATTGTATGTTTATTTATGGTAGATGAACCAAAAGGGTATTTATATTATGGATCAATTGTAGCTGCTCCATATGTTAAAAATATTTTTGAAAATACTTTCAATTATTTAAAAATTGAAAGAAAAGATTATCAAGAAAGATTAGTGACTATGCCTTCTTTAATTGGATTAAGTCTTCAAGAAGCATTAAGTATTTTAAAAAATGCTGGGTTAAGTTATGAGTACACAGGAGAACAAGGAATGGTAAATTATCAAATGCCTAACCCTTACGACACAATAGATAAAGATAGTGTGGTCTTTTTTAATGTGGAATGATATGTTACTTAAAAACTTATTAGAAAATGTAAAAGTAATTAAATTACAAGGTAATGAAAATTTGGAATGTAATGATATTGCAATTAATTCAAAACTAGTGACAGATAAATCTCTTTTTATTTGCTTAAAAGGAAACAAATTTGATGGCTCAGCTTTTGTTAATGAAGCTATAGAAAATGGAGCAAATGTGATTGTGTGCGAAAAAGAGATTGTATGCGATGCAACATGTGTTGTAGTAGAGAATGCTAGAAAAGCATTATCTTCTATTGCTTCAAATTTTTATGGCAAACCATCAAATTTAATGAGGATTATAAGCGTTGTTGGAACAAATGGTAAATCAACAACAGCATATATCATATATAATTTGCTGAAAAACTATGGTATTAAAGCAGCTTTAATTGGGACCATGTATGTAGAGTATGATGGTATAAGAAAAGAATCCACCATGACAACGCCTGATCCAATTGAACTTAATTGTATGTTTAAGGATATGTGTCAGGTAGGTGTTAGATATGTTGTAATGGAAGTATCTGCACATGCAATTTTTTATCAAAAATTATATGGGATTAAATCATTTGTGAAAGTGTTTACTAACTTTTCCCAAGATCATTTGGATTTTTTCAAGAATATGGATGATTATAGAAAATGTAAACAATCATTTTTTCTTGAAAAAGATAATTCTATTCATGTTATAAACATGGATGATAATCTAGGAGTAGAGTTAATAAAAAAATCAAAAAATGAAACAATTACTTATGGTTTGTCAAATCCGTCAGATGTTTTTTGCATAGATATTGAAAATAAATCCGATGGTTCTGGATATATTTTAAATTTGTTTGATTCCATAATGGATATATCATCCAAGTTTTTTGGTAGATTTAATGTTTACAATACTATGGCTGCTGCCATTGTAGCAAAGTTGTGTGGTGTAAAAGACTATTCTATTGAACAAACACTTTCTTTATTAAAACCGCCAGAGGGAAGATTTAATGTCTTTGAAATAAATAAAGTGAAATATATAGTGGATTTTGCACATACACCAGATGGGCTTTTTAATTTATTAAAAGAAGCTAAGAAAATTTCTAGAGGAAAAATGATTACCATTTTTGGGTGTGGCGGAGATAGAGATACTTCAAAAAGAGCAATAATGGGGAGAATTGCAAAGAATATGTCAGATATAGTTATATTAACATCAGACAATCCAAGGACGGAAAAGAAAGAGGCAATTATTGAAGATATTTTGCAGGGAATAACAAATAAGGATAATTTGCTAATTGAGGTTGATCGTAAAAAAGCTATTGCTTTAGGTTCAAAAATCGCAAACGATGGGGATATTGTTTTAATCGCAGGAAAAGGAAGCGAGTCATATATAGAGGAAAATAATACTTTCATTCCTTATTCAGATATTCAAGAGGTAAGCAATTTAAGTGTTTAGTGTAAAAATAATAATTAGCTTTATACTTACTTTTTTGCTTGCAATGGTTTTGTCCAATTCAATAATTAGACTAATAAAGAGAATTGGGATAAGGCAAACTACTTTATTCTATGTGGACAATCATAATAGTAAAAATGGCACACCTACAATGGGCGGTATAATTTTTATTGTTCCAATAACAATTATTGCTTTGATTTACATTAAATCTATAACGCTTATTGGTTCTATAGCAATCTTTGTAATGTTATCTTTTTCACTAATTGGTTTTTTAGACGATTTTTTGAAAGTAAAAAGAATGAAAAACTTGGGTTTAAAAGCTTATCAAAAAATAATTGCTCAATCACTAATTAGCATAGTTGTTGCCTTGTATTGCTATTATCATTATGCTATAGGCTCGTCAGTTTTTATTCCGTTTTTAGATATATATCTAGATTTAAAATGGTGGTATATACCTTTTACGTTTGTAGTATTTATTGCTACTACAAATTCTGTAAATTTAACAGACGGATTAGATGGACTGGCAACAAAAACTGCAATAGCATATTTTTCAACATTTTTAATAATTTTAATTTTATTAAATTTTAAAAGTCCATCACAAAACACTGAATCTTTGATTCTCTTTTCTTCTTGCACATTAGGTGGGTTGTTTGCTTTTTTATGGCAAAATGCATATCCAGCGAAAATATTTATGGGAGATACTGGCTCTTTAGCTTTAGGGGGAGGAGTTGCTTGTGTAGCTATTTTTTCAAAAAATCCATTTTTAATTTTAGTTATAGGCATAATTTATGTTGTTACTAGCATAAGTGTAATAATGCAAGTGGTTTCATTTAAATTAACGGGTAAGCGAATATTCAAAATGGCTCCACTGCATCATCATTTGGAATATAAGGGAATAAAGGAGAGTAAGATCGTTTCGTATTACACGATAATTACCATATTTTTTGGAGTTATTAGTGTTTGGGATCTAATAAGAACGTTATGAATGCAGTTGTTGTAGGTTATTCAATTAGTGGAAAGTCAGCTTGTGAATTATTAAAGGCTAATAATTGGAATGTAAAAGTTTATGAAGATGATTATGACATAAAAACCTGGCCATATAAAAATATAAAAGGCAAAGATTTATTTGAAGAATTATCTGATGTTGATTTAGTTGTTGTTTCGCCATCAATTCCTTTTGATTCAAAAATTGTATCCTATGCTAATAAGTATGGGATAGAGGTTATAAGTGAGATTGAATTAGCATATAGATATGCGAATCACGATATAGTAGCAGTTACGGGAACAAATGGAAAGACAACTACAACGTTAATGATTAAATCTATATTGTCTAATTCTGGAATTGATGCTCATGAAGTTGGAAATATTGGCAAACCGTATTCTTCTGAGTTAAAAGATATGACAGAGAGCAGTGTTGCGGTCTTAGAGGTTTCGTCTTTTCAATTAGAAGGAGTTTCTAAGTTTAAAGCAAAATATGCCATTTGCTTAAATATATCAGAGGATCATCTTCAGCGTCATAAAACTATGAGCATTTATTCTTTATGTAAACAAAGGGTGTTTATTAATCAGGAAAAAGAAGATGTTGCGATTTTAAACTATGATGATCAAATTGTGAGAAATTTTTCAAAGACAATTAATAGCAATATTTATTATTTTTCAACAAAACAAAAAGTGAAAGGTACATATGTTCTTGATGGATACATAGTTTGTGAAATAAATAACTTTGAAAAGATTATGCCTATTAAAGATTTGAATATAAAAGGGGAGCATAATTTATCTAATGCACTAGCTGCAATAACACTTGCTAAACTTTTAAACATTGATAACTGTATAATAAAATCTACTTTGTCATATTTTAAAGCACCGGCATTTAGAATTGAGTATATTGGTAAAATAAAGGGAAAAGATATTTATAATGATTCTAAAGCAACCAATATAGATTCAACAATAAAAGCATGTAAAAGTATTAAAGATTCTATAACTTTAATAGTGGGTGGTTATGATAAAGGCATAGCATATGATTCTTTTTATAATCAACTTCCAGAAAATGTTAAGCATATCGTATTTTATGGAGACAATACATATACTATGCTAAGTTTTATGCCGCAAGATGTGCCATATGACTATAAAATAGCTACTTCTATGAAAAGAGCCGTAGCTATGGCTTTTGAAAGTGATTCAAATGTAATTTTATTTTCTCCAAGTAGTTCAAGTTTTGATAAATATGCTTCTTATTTAGAAAGAGGAGAAGATTTTTCTTCTACAATAAGGGATTATTATTCTTGTTGAAAATATATAATAAGAGGCTATTTATTTTTGCTGTTTTGTTATCATTGATTGGACTTTTAATGATATATTCAGCTTCTTATTATTCAGCAAAAATATATTACAATGATTCATTTTTCTTTCTGAAAAAACAAGCTATTTCTTTATTGTCCGCCATAATATGCTTTTTTATTTCAAAAAACATCCAATTAGAATTTTGGCGAAAAAATGCGATTGTCTTATATGTAATTTCCATTATTTTGCTAGTAATGGTGTTTATTCCTAAAATTGGAGTGGAAAATTATGGGGCAAGAAGATGGATTAATCTATTTGGAATATCTTTTCAACCATCTGAACTTGCTAAATACGCTCTTGTACTTATGATATCTTCATTAATTCATAAAATAGATAATCCAGGAAAAAGATTTGTTTTAATTGCTTTAGTCTCTTTAATCGTTGTCGTATTAATTTTGTTAGAGCCGAACATGTCAATTGCAATTACAATTTCATTTGTTGTGTTAATAATGATTATTTTTGGTGGATTAAAGCTTAAATATTTACTTTTATTGCTAATACCTGTAATTGCATTTGGAGTAGTTTTAGTTCTGATGGAGCCATATAGATTAGCGAGATTAAGTGCATTTATAGATCCATGGAAAAGTCCACAAAATGAAGGGTATCAATTAATTCAATCTTTTTACGCTTTAGCCGGGGGAGGATTATTTGGCGTTGGATTATTTAATTCAAGACAAAAATACTTATTTTTACCTTTTGCAGAAAGCGATTTTATTTTCTCAATTATTTGTGAAGAGTTTGGCTTTGTTGGAGGATTAATTATTATTGCATTGTTTATAGCAGTATTTATTGAAGGCTTATTAATTGCAAAACAAGCTTCTACAAAGTTTGAAGCTTTTTTGTCTATAGGAATAATTTCAGTAATTATAGTTCAAGCACTATTAAATGTTGCTGTTGTTACAGGTTCTATTCCTCCAACAGGTTTACCACTACCTTTTGTTAGTTATGGGGGAACTAGTATTTGCGTAATATATTTTTTCATTGGAATGCTTGATGTTATTAAGAAAAATTCACTACAGAACAAATGCTTGAATAAGATATATTAGGTGCTTATGAGTATATATGAGATAGTGGGAGGCAACCCAATTGAAGGGAGTTTAAATATTCAAGGGTCTAAAAACTCTGTATTGCCAATTTTGGCGGCAAGTATTTTGTCTGATGAAAAATCAACCATAAAAAATTATCCTCATATTTTGGATGTAGAAAATATGATAGATATTTTAACTGCATTAGGATGCAAGATTAAAAAAGATGATGAAAGTATAGAAATAGATCCATCAAATATTAAAGAATATGAAATCAATTCGCTTCTTGCTTCAAAATTGAGATCTTCAATTTTTTTATTAGGGCCAATGCTTTCGAAAATTAAAATTGCCAAAATTGCATATCCAGGTGGATGCGACATAGGACTTAGACCAATAGATATTCATATTCAAGGTCTTATGGATTTAAATATAGATGTTGTTGAAGAATCAGGTTCTATTATTTGTAGTTCGAAAAATGCTAAAGCAGGGGATGTTACATTAGATATTTCTTCAGTTGGTGCAACGGAAAACATTATGATGGCAAGCGTATTTTTAAAAGGTGAAACAGTTATAAGAAATGCCGCAAAGGAGCCTGAGATTGTTGATTTGCAAAATTTTTTAAATAAGATGGGAGCAAAAATATCTGGAGCAGGAAGTGGAATAATTAGAATTGAAGGAGTAGATAAGCTAAAAGGGGTTGAATATGAACCCATTCCGGATAGAATAGTTTTAGGTACATACATGATAGCAACAGCTATGACAAGAGGTAGATTAGAGGTGTCAAATTACTGCCTTGAACATGTCCAATCACTGGTGTCTAAACTCCGAAAATCTTCTTGCCAGGTATATGTCAAAAATGGTAAAATGCAAATAAGGTGTATAGGCAGGCCGAAAAGTATAGATAAAATCGAAACAATGTTTTATCCGGGCTTCCCAACAGACCTTCAAGCACAAATCTTATCTTTACAATGTATATCCAAAGGATATAGTGTTATTGTTGAAAACATTTTTGAATCAAGATATAAGTATGTATCTGAGTTATCTAAAATGGGAGCAAACATAACAGTTAAAGATAGAGTGGCTTTTGTTAAAGGAGTTGAAAAATTACACCAAGCTAATCTTAGCGCTACAGACCTTCGTGGAGGAGCGGCTTTAGTTTTAGCGGCACTAGTTGCAGAAGGAAAAACAACGATAAAAAATATCTTTCATATTGATAGGGGATATGAAGATATGGCGAAAACATTAAGTAGTTTAGGAATAAACATTTACAGGATTGAAAATGAATAAAAAACTTGTGATTCTTTTATCGTGTTTAGCTGTAATAGTTGTTATTGTAATTTGTATGAGCATTGCTTTTACAATTGATGAGGTAAATGTCAAAACAACTAATGGCTTAACAATTGATGAAGAAGTAATAAATGACATAATATTAGATAGCGGAATAGTTGCACACTCAAGCATTTTTGGATTAGAAGAGAGCACTGCTATTTCTAATATAGAAAAAATGCATCCTGAATTGAAAGTTATTTCTATTGAAAGAAAGTTCCCAAACGATGTTTATATAAATATATCCAAACGAATACCCATTTTATTTGTTGCCATTTCTGATGGCTCATTTGCATTGTTAGATAGGGAACTAAAAGTTGTAGAGATTGTAAGCGAAGTTGAAGGAGCATATATAACTCCAATAACTGGCATATCAGTTAATCAAATACAAAAAGGTAGTTTTGTAGAATTTGAATGGTTAAAACCAATTATTTCTTCTGCAGAAGATTTATCTTTTGTTAATGAAAGATTTTCTACTTTAATTACAAAAATTGAAAGAGTAACGTATGAAGACTTGGAAAATCAAACACTTTTAACAACTAATACTGGAGTTGTATTTGTAATAGACGACAATTTAGGAACTGATGCATTTAATAGTTTCTATACTTATTACATAAATGAAAAGAATGTAACTAATCAAGATCATGGCTATATCTATTATGATCCTGAAGAAAAAAGTTTAAAACATAAAGACTCTTTAATATAATATATATAATATTTAAAAATTTTTAATATTTTTATTGACTTTTATTATAATAATTATTAATATTTAAGTATGGGTAAAGATGTTGCAGTTTTGGATATTGGCTCCAGTAAACTAGTTTTTGCTGTAGGCCGAAAATCTTATACAGGTAGTTATACTGTAGATTCTTTCTCTTGTAATGCGTATATAGGATATTATGAATCTAATTTTTGTGATATTTCAACATTAGAGGATGATGTTATTACCACAATAAAACAAGCAAATTGTTTGAAGATGCCAAAATGTCTTTATGTAGGTGTTCCAGCAGAGTTTTCTAAAATTGAAACCAATATTTCCCAAATGATCTTTAACAGAGAACGATTAATAACATCGTCAATCGTGAATGAAATGCACAGTAGAGGCGATGTTTATTCATTTGACCCAAAATATTCAGTCTTTTCTTCATCAGCAATGTTTTATGAGCTAGATGGTGGAAAAAGAGTATTTAATCCTGTAGGAGAGAGGGCATCTCAAATAAAAGCTTATATATCTTACATGTTTGTAGATAAAGAGTTTGTTAAAATGTTTGATTCTATTGCTCAAAATGCAGGGTTTAAAGAGGTTAAATATGTTTCTTCTGCATGGGCAACTGCAAATAGATTTATTGATATAAATGCAAGAAATCTTGGAGCAATCTCATTAGATGTCGGATTTGGTACTACATCACTTTCTTTGATAAAAGGTGATGGAATTGCATGTTTAGAATCTGCGCCATATGGAGTTGCAAGTATATTTGATAAACTATCAAAGCAATTGAATGTGGATTTTTATGAAGCACTAACGTTAAAGAATTCATTAAATTTGAATTATGTGAATTCGGATGGTGCGATTTATTCGTTATTTGTTAAAAATCAAATTAGATCTTATAAGTCTATAGATATCAACAATTCTGTAAAAACAAGATTGGATGAAATTGTCGATTTTATCAATGAAACAATAGAATCAAATCCTGGCATAGTAAGTAACACTACACCTGTATATCTAACAGGAGGCGGTGTGACAGAAATAAAAGGAGCGGTACTATATCTAGAACATAAATTAAAAAGACGTATCAGGGTAGTAGTAGTTGAAGTTCCTAAATATAATAAGCCATATTTTACATCAATGTTTTCTTTAATTGATGTTGCATATGAAATAAATGAAAATAATAGTTTTTGGAAAAAGTTATTTTAAAGTGGAGGGTATGTATGGAAAACTTTAAACAAGCAAAGATTTTAGTAATGGGCGTTGGTGGCGGCGGATGTAACGCTATTAACGGCATGATTGAAGCAGGTGTTAAGAGTGCAGAATTTATTGCGGTTAACACTGATGAACAAGCATTAAATATGTCAAAAGCAGACGTAAAAATTGCTATTGGTAAAACAACAACTAAGGGTCTTGGAGCTGGAGCTCGCCCAGATGTTGGAAGAAGTGCAGCTGAAGAATCAAGAGATGAAATAAGAAAATATCTTGAGGACGTTGATATGTTATTTATCACAGCTGGTATGGGAGGCGGAACTGGTACAGGTGCTGCTCCTGTTATTGCACAAATTGCAAGAGAAAAAAATATTCTTACTATCGGTGTTGTAACAAAGCCTTTTGGATTTGAAGCAAAGGTTAGATTACATAACGCTGAAGAGGGAATTAGAAATTTAAAAGAAAATGTTGACTCTTTAATAGTTATTCCAAATGATAATCTATTAAAAGTTTTAGGAAATGATGTAAGCTTTTTGGAAGCTTTCAAACATGCAGATTCAGTATTAAGAGACGCGATTAGAGGTTTAGCAGATTTGATTGCTACTCCAGTACTACTTAATTTGGATTTTGCTGATGTTAAAACAATTATGCAAGGGAAAGGAAGAGCACACATCTCTGTTGGATGTGCTGAAGGAAAAGATAAAATATCTGTTGCTGTTAAACAAGCAATATGCTCACAATTATGCGATTCTAATATTGCAGGTGCTACAGGCGTATTGTTATCTATCGTTGGAGGCCCAGCTTCACTTGGATTAAAAGATGTATCTGACGCTGCAAATTTAGTTAGAGGATGTATTTCTCCAGAAGCTAACTTGATCTTTGGTGCTGGCCTTGAAGAGAATTTTGGAGACAAAGTTCAAGTATTAATTGTTGCTACTGGTTTTGAAGAAAATAAGTCAGCAAGTCCATTTAGAAGTGTTAAAGATGGATGTGTTATGAGTAATGAAGAATTTATAAAGAGATTAGGATTGAATAACAATGTTTCAGACAATAAACAATCTCAACAAAATGGATATTCTGCTTCGCCAAATCAAGCATATAATCCACAAAATATGTATAATCCAAATCCTTATCAAGCTAAAAGTTATGATCAAGTTTATGGTAGCCAAGCTGCTCAACCAGCACAACCTGTTCAACCTGTTCAACCTGTTCAACCTACACAACCACAACAAGAGAACAGAAGATTTGCTCCTTGGCAAAGGATTATGAATAATAGAGACATTTAATTAATTTAGATATATATTTTTATACAACATATATACCCAAAAGAGAGGTGGCTTAGTTTCGTACGGAGTTGCCTCTTTTTTTTTGCTTTCATATTATTATTCAATTTTTTTCGACTATCTATATTTTGTAAAATCAAATTATGGAACTTTACATAGAATTTTATATTATAAATAATTTTATTTTGAATTTTTTTATTAATCTATTTTGCGTCAAAATAAATAAAGAAAATCTAGTAAAAATTCGCATATTTTTAACAACATTATTTGAGGTTATTATTAGCATTTTATTCTTGTATTTTGATTTAGATAAGTTGTACATAAAAATTGCATTGTTATTAATTATCCCAATTATTCTTTGTAAGATAAATAGTGTTAAGCAATATATAAAACTTGTTTTTGTATTATTAGCTGTAACGGGTTTTATTGGTGGTTGTATTTATGCCATTTTAATAATGAAAAATGTGGATTTATACAAAATTAGTTTTTCATACAAAGTTACAGTTATCTACATAATTTTTATTGCTTTTTATTTTCTTTTAAAAAACATAATTTACAAATTTGATCAAATAAAAAGAAATATAATTTTTCTTGAAAATCTTGAATTAATCGTAAAAGATAAACATCTAAAAGTAAAAGGATATTATGATTCAGGAAATGTTTTATATAAAGATTTTAAGCCAGTTTGCATAATTAGTAAAAAAGTGTATATTTGGTTATTAAAAAACAATTGCATTAATAAAATAGATTATGTAAACCCATTGACTGTAAATTCTCAATCAAGTTTGAAAGTTATAAATCTAGATGAAATGTTTTTTACTAAAGATAAAAAATCTATAAAAAATGTTTTATGTGCGGTATCAGATAATTTAAAAGAATATGATGTCTTGATACATGCAGATATGAGGTAAAAAATGTTCAAAAAACTATTTAATTTACTTAAAAAAATATTTAAAAATCAAACACAAGACGTCTTTTATGTTTGTTGTGGCGAAGCGCTTCCATCGCCTTTATCTAAAGAAGAAGAATCCATTGCAATTAAAGAGTATAATAATGGCTCTATTCAAGCAAAAAATAAATTAATTGAACACAACTTAAGACTAGTTGTATATATAGCAAAAAAATTTGAAAATACGGGAGTTGATTTAGATGATTTAGTATCAATTGGCACTTTAGGGCTTATAAAAGCTGTAAATTCTTTCAATTCAGATAAAGATATTAAATTGGCAACATTTGCTTCTAGATGTATTGAAAATGAAATTTTAATGCATTTAAGAAAGATTTCTAAAACAAAAAATGATGTCTCGCTAGAAGACCCAATAAATATAGATAGTGAAGGTAATATTTTAATGCTTGAAGATGTTCTTTCCTCTGAAGAAGAAACAATTATAGATAAATTGCAAAAAGAGACAGAGGAAAAGATGCTAGAGGAAAGTTTCAAAAAACTTACCTTAAAAGAGCAAGAATTAATAAAACTTCGTTTTGGAGTTTTTGGTGGAGAAAAGAAAACGCAAAAAGAAATTGCAGATTATTTTGGAATCTCTCAGTCATATATTTCACGTTTAGAAAAGAAAATAATGGATAAACTTAAATATGAGATGGAAAAATTAATGTGAATAATTAAATAAATATTACTCAAACTTAAATTACATAAGAGGTGAATTATGGCAAGAGTAATATTAAATGGCTACGATATAGAATCTAGTCAAGTGCTAAATGAAGAAGACTTTTTAAGATTATTTAGAGAATTTAAAAAAGGGGATAAAAACGCAAAAGACAAATTAGTTATGGGCAATATAAAACTTGTACTTTCTATTGTCCAAAAATATAAACAACCAAAATGCGATTTAGATGATTTGTTTCATACTGGAATAATTGGACTATTAAAAGCTTTAGATGGTTTTGATGAGCGATATAATGTTAAGTTTTCAACATACGCAGTTCCCATGATTCAAGGGGAGGTAAGAAGAGTTGTTAAAGATAATGGCGGAATAAAAATTCCACGAATATTGAGAGATATTTCATATAAAGCAGTGAACTTTAAGAAGAAGTTTATCCAAGATAATTTTAGAGATCCAACAACCTTTGAGATAGCCTCATCTATTGGTGAAGATGAACACAACGTAATAAGAGCATTTGAGTCTATGAGCGACGTTACATCATTATATGATGAAGTATATTCGAATGGTGAAGATTCTCTCACTTTAATGGATCAAATAAAAGAAGATAAATATACACTTGAGAGAATGGAAGATGAAATAGATTTGAAAAATGGCATGAAAAGATTGCCTCAAAAAGAAAGGCAAGTATTATATCTAAGATATTTTTCAGATAAAACACAAGTTGAAATTTCTTCATTAATTGGTATATCTCAGGCTCAAGTCAGCAGATTGGAAAATAGCGCATTAAAAAAATTAAGAGATATATTTGCATAATTAGGCATATAAATTAATGTGAATATCAGTTATTGTGAGCTAAGAGAAAAAGAAGTAATAAATATCTTTGATGGTAAAAAACTCGGAAGAGTCCTAGATTTGAACTTTGATGACAAAGGACAAATTAGGACTTTTTCTGTTCCTGGAGAAAAGAGTTTTTTTAAGAATTTTTCTCAAGAACCACAAGTTATTCCTTGGTGTAAAATTATTAAAATTGGAATAGATACTATTTTAGTAGATTTATGTTAATGTACCATTAAAGTAACATGTAAAATAATGGGTATTTTCAAATGGAAAAAGGCGAAATATAATGAATACGAAAAGAAAACTTTACCTTAATTTTATTTTGATTAACTGATTTCATGTTTTGGTACTCCTTTTTTAGAATAAAGCCACAATTCGTTGTGGCCTATTCTTTTTATGGTATTGAAAAAATATATTATTGCGTGTATAATTTATATATAAATATGCGTAATAAAGAGGCGTAAATGAGAAGTAGTTCAAGACTAATTGGATTAAATGATACAGAATTATCTAATGATGATATTTTTGTAAGAAAAACGTTAGATAGGGCTAGAGACGATAGTAAAGTTGTTGTCGATGAAACTCATGTTGCAATTTTACTTAAAGAGGGGATTGCTCTTGAAACTCTAAAGCCTGGCGTTTATCCAATAGTAAATAAAGGAACATTGTTTCAAAGTAGCGAAAAGCTTAGTTCAATAAAAATAGAATTATTTTATATTTCAAAAACTGCAAAAATCAAAATATTATGGGGAACCCCTGTTTTATTTGACGTTCATGATCCTATCACAGATTCTTCTGCAAAGATGGGTGCTAGTGGCGAAATTGAAATTCGAGTTAAAAATCCACGTCAGTTTTATCTTGAAGTTGTTGGATCTAGTAAGTCGTTTACTGTAGATGATTTAAAAGATAGGATAAAGGGCAAAATGCTTGCAATTATTGAACCTACAATTGCTGATTTTATTGAAGAGAACAATATTCCATTAAGTAGAGTTTCTGAAGAAAAATTAGTTTTATCTAAATATGTTGAAAAGGTGCTTGCAAAAATGCTTTCACGTGAATATGGGTTAAATATTGATTCGTTCATTATAAATAGTACAAATATTCCATCATCAGATATAGATAAATCTTTAATTGGTAGAAGTGAACAAAAAACTGTATGTCCTAATTGTGGATTAGTACTTGTAAGTGGCAGTATTTTTTGTAACAATTGCGGAACAAGGGTTAGATAGGTTGCATTATGGGACTATTAAGTATTTTTAGTAAAACAGGAAGAGATAAGAATATGGTTATAGATATTTCTAGGAGCCATATCTCTAAAGTGCTTGAAGAAAAAAATAGAATTGAATCTAATGCGGAAAAGATTGAACACTTAATGTTATTAGCAGAAAAATATCCAGATTTTTATGACCAATTGAGTGAGATATTTATTGATGTGAAATATTCTAATCCAGTTGTAAATAATGACATAAAAATTCTTGATGAACAAATTGCTTCAAAGCTTGATGATTTAACACTACTTTTATCTAAAACAAGAATAAGAAGCGATTTAGCAGTTAATCATTCATTAAGAGATATTAAAGAATTAATACACAAAAGAGAAATGAAAGAATAGGAGGAACCATGGGATTTTTATCTTTCTTAAAATATAGAAAATTAAAAAGAGAAGATGTTATTGAATCTATTATTAAACTTGAAAAAGAACAAGAGATGATAGAAGATGGCATCGTAGAAAAAGAAGCAGAAATTAAAGAGCTTTTAGAAAAAGGAAAAAAAGAAAAGTCTCAAGATATTAAGTTGTTGTATGCAAAAAAGATTAATTTCTTAAAAACGCAGAAAGAGCGTGATGCTAAACGTGGAATGTTTTTGCTATATAACATTGATCAATTAAACAAATTGAAAACTGCAATAGAAGACAAGACTTTCTATGGTGATGTAAGCAAGGATAAGATAAATAAATTGTTGCAAGATCCTGCAGGCTTAAGTGCATATTTAAATAAAGCGTTAAAGACTAGAATTAAAACAGAAGAAAACCTTACAAATGCAGATGAAACATTTGCTGCTGTTGATATGCAATATGATGAAAATGAAAAGATTTACGGAGCAGGTCAAAATGATGACCAACTTCTTGCTATGTTTGAAGAAACAGAAGCTGCTGATTCTGAAGCAGATATTCAAACTATAGACAATGAGGGTGTTGCCGGATTATATAAAACAAAACAAAAAGACATAGCGGAGGAGTAAAAGTTATGGGATTATTTAAATCTAAACAAGAAAAAGAAATTGAAAAGAAAATGCTTGTAAAAAAGACAATTAATCAAATGAACAAGCATATTGCAATTCTTGAAGGACAAAAGAAAGTTTATCTTGATGCTGCAAAAAGAGCTAAAAAGCAAGGTCTTAAAGCTCAATATGATTTAGCTATTACAGGATTAAAAATGACTCTTGCTCAACAAAAAAGAGCTCAAGAAATGCTATTAAACTTTGAAATTACTTCTCAACTAAAAGATATGACTCAAATGACTCATGATTTTCTTGGTGGATTATCTATTTTAAGTAAGGAAATGACAAAGTTAACAAATTCAAAGGAATTTGCTAAAGTTCAAGAACAATTTGAAGCTGCTATGGAAGGAGTACAAACTCAGTCAGAACAAATGGAAGTATATCTTGAAACTTCAGCAACAGAATTTGATGCAAATAAGGGAGACGCAGGTGCTATTTCTGATGACGAAATCAATGCTCTTATTGACGAAGAAATTGGACAAGATGAAATTTCTTCAGATTCAATTGATGCGGAATTAGAAAAACTAAAGAAGAAAATGGCACAAAAAGAAAATTAGTTTATAAGAGGTAGTTATGGCTGAAGATACATCTTTTTTAAGAGATATTTTTAATGTCTACTATGAAAAGGCAAAAGTTGCTCATGCTAATGGAAATTTAGAATTAGCAAAGCGCAATTATTATTTGGCTGCTGAAACATTATTGAAAATTGCAAAAAATTCAACTCCAGCATTGAAAAAAGCTCAATATGATAGAGCTTTGCGTTTGCAAAATATTGCTGAAGATTTAGAAAAACGTCAAATACCAAAATCTTATTCAACAAAACCAGTTTCTTCTTCATCAAATACTTTTAATCCAGAATTAAAAGAACAAAACGAAGAAGAAGATAATGGTAAAGAATGGCAATCTGCTGAAATACCTAATTTGAAATTTTCGGATGTTGCAGGTCTTGATGATGTAAAAAAGACTATAACAACAAGAGTAATTAATCCATTAAAATATCCAGATAAATATGCAAAATACGGTAAAAAGAGCGGTGGTGGCGTTTTGCTTTATGGACCTCCAGGAACAGGAAAAACCATGATCGCTAAAGCTATAGCTGGTGAGGTTGGAGCTACATTTTTTGCTGTTAAAGGTTCAGATATCATGTCTAAATGGGTAGGTGAATCAGAAAAAAATATTAGTTCATTGTTTGAGGCAGCAAGAAAAGAACCAATGGCAATTATATTTATCGACGAGATGGATAGTTTGTTTGGTGCTAGAGGAAGAGATACTCATAACGATAAAAGAGTTAATGAGTTCTTGCAACAAATCGATGGCTTTGCTTCAAAAGCTGAAAACTTGTTATTGCTTGGTGCTACAAATAGGCCTTGGGATGTAGACTCTGCTGCAGTAAGATCTGGAAGATTTTCAGAAAAAATCTATGTTACTTTGCCAGATGATAAAGCAAGAGAATTTTTATTAAGGAAATATTTGGGAAATGCGCCTTTAGATAAAGACATTAATTGGGAAATGCTTGTTAAGTTTACAAAAGGTTATTCTGGTGCAGATATTGCTGAAGTATGTGATAAAGCAAAGGAAGAACCACTAAATAAATACATAGAAACTAATCAAGAAGTTCCAGTTTCAATGATTAATGTTTTAGAGGCAATTAAGAAAGTTAAACCAACTGTTAAAGAAAAAGATATTAAAGTATTTGACGATTATGCAGGTATAACTTCAAATGTAGAAAAAGAGCCAGTTTTAAATGAAAAAGAAGAAGATGATGTATTTGTTACATTTGCTTCGCGCAATGTTTCAATATTCCCAGGAACTTATCCTGTTTTAAAATTTACTCTTTCAAAAGATTTTGAAAAAGTTTATATAAATGTAGATGGTTCAAATTACATTTGTAAAAAAGAATTAAATAGTTGGATAAGTGAACCAATTAAAATTGACGAATCTGGAGAATATGAAGTTATCATTTCTTCTCAAAACGAAATAGCTAGGGAAAAAATAAAATTTACAAAAGGACTAGAAGAAGACGATTTAGGCCTATAAAAGGGTTGTATGAGCGACAAAACTATAGACAAGTTAAAAGCTAATTTTGATGGTATGATTGTAAAGAAATCTTCTTTGCAAAATGTTTTCGCATCTTTGTCTTTGCCAGCTTTTATTCGAGACTGGTTTTTAAAAAAATATGCAGATAAAGACGGATGCGTTAATGTAAATTTTGTTTTAGAAAAAATAAAAGATGTTATGCCTAGAAAAAATGAATGGAATGCAATTTTAGATAAATTGCTTTCTGGAGAAAGAGTAAGGTTTTTAACAAAACTATCTGTCTCAATAGATATAAAGACAAAAAAATACACTTTTTCTTTGCCAGATTTTGGAATAACAGATAAAGAAACTTACATATCACAATCTGTGTGGGAAAAACACAAAAAAGCATTACTTGTCACAGATGGAGAATTTTGGGGCATCGTTGATTTAGAATATTTAAATATAGATAATGGCAAGAAAACTGAAGGAAAAATAGCTCTTGTCGACTTTAAAGATTTTAGACCATATAAAATTGATTTAGATTTTTATAAAGCTGCAAGAAAAAATTTTGAATTAGATGAGTGGATTGATGTTCTACTTGGTGCTATTGACTATAATGCTAATGGCTTTAAGAGCGAATTAAATAAGTTAACCATGCTTTCTAGATTGCTTCCTTTTGTTGAAAAAAGATTAAACCTAATTGAACTTGCTCCAAAAGGAACAGGAAAAAGTTATATTTTCTCTCAAATTTCCAAGAAAGGATGGCTAGTTAGCGGTGGTGTAATGACTAGATCAAAAATGTTTTACGATATGAGCAAAAAACAGGAAGGTTTAGTAAGTTATTATGACTATGTTGCTTTAGATGAAATTTCTACAATAAAGTTCCCAGATATAAATGAGATGAGAGGAGCTTTAAAAGGTTATTTAGAAAGTGGTTCATATAATGTTGGAAATAAAGCAGGAATGGGCGATGCTGGCCTTATGATTTTAGGAAATATTCGTTCTGAAAATATGGATGTCAATTTAAATATGTTTGAAGAATTACCATCTTTATTTGAAGACACAGCTTTAATAGACAGATTGCATGGTTTTATTAAAGGATGGGATGTTCCTAGAATGAATGAGAATATGAAAATCAACGATTGGGGATTAAATACAGAATATTTTTCTGAAATAATGCATGCTTTAAGAGAAGATGTAATTCAAAAATCCCTTGTTGATCAATTAGTTGAAGTTCCACTTGAGGCTGACACAAGAGATACAAATGCTGTAAAGAAAATAGCAACAGCATATATGAAATTATTGTTTCCACATTATTCGACAGTTGATGAAGTGGATAAAGAATTATTTAAAAAGTATTGTTTAGAGCCTGCTGTTGAAATGAGAAAAATAATAAAAATACAGTTAGGAATAATGGATATAGAATATAAGAAAAAACCAATGCAAGAATACAAAATAAAAGAAGGATAAGATGAAATTAGAAGCTTTTCAATGTCCAGTTTGTTTATCGACACATTTTAAGGTAGAAGGAGACAACTATCAATGTTTGTCATGCGGTAATGTATACACAAAAAGACAAGCAGATAGCCAAATGTTCATTGATCTTAGAATTGCTAATAGTTTTAGACAATTTGCAGAGTTTTCAAAAGCTAAATCTATGTATGAGGAGATTATTGCAAAGTATCCTGAGGAAGATTTGTCTTTAGCATATTGGGGCTTATTGCTATGTGATCAACAAGTTCTAATTGAAACAGATAATAATGGAGAATTATTCCCATCATTTTATAAAGTAAAAGAACAACCAATAAACACATCTTCAGTTTATAGAATGTTCTATAACTATGTAACAAAAAATTCAAAAGAAAAATTAAAGATTTATGCAGAAAGATTGAATGTTATTGAAAACGCTAGACAAAAGGCCGTTGTTATTGAGCAAACAACAAAACCTTATGACGTGTTCTTATGTTTTAAGAAAACTCAATTGCATTCGGATTTTGTTACAAAAGATTTTGATTTAGCTAATGAGATATATAACGGAATATCAGATAAATATAAAGTATTTTATTCAGAAAAGTCTTTAAAGGGCATTAGAATAAGAGAATATGAACCAAATATATATTATGGATTACATACGGCAAAGGTAATGATTCTAATTTGTTCTAAAAAAGAATTTTTAGAGTCCCATTGGATGAAAAATGAATGGAAAAGATTTTTAGAAATCAACAAGAATAATCCAGCAGGTTCAAGATGTATTATTCCAATTTTTGTAGATAATTTTTCACCAGATGATTTGCCGATGGAATTATCTCATTTGCAAGGTTTAAAATATGGTATTTCTTTGCTTGGAGATATAGAAAGAGAATTAGATTCAATTATTCATCCTGTAGATAAGGATGCTGAACAACAAAAACAAATTAATTCTAATACTGCAGCTATTGAAAAAATCACAAAGCTTTTAAAGGAAGGCCAAACAGATAAGCCAGTATTTAACACTAAAATTGATTCTTATTTGAAACTTATAAGAGTTCAAATTGAAGATTTAGGGGATTTTGAAGAAGCAGAAGATTTAATAGATAGAGTTCAACATATTGATGCTGAAAATTATATGGCTTGGTATTATAGGTTGCTTGTTGAATTTAAATCTAGTGATATGAATAATCTTGTTATGCACTCAAATTATAAAGAAAGCGTAAATTATAGATTATTAGTTAAATATGCAAGGGATTCAATAGCTAAAGATTTTGTTGCTTCAATAGATAAAGCAAGAGAAGATTATTTAGTAAAAACTGCAGAAATTGTTAATAAAAAACTAGAGGAATTAGATAATAATAAAAGGCCAAATAAGGAAGATATAAATACGATTCGTATGTTTTATGAATCTTTAGATAAAGAAGCAAGAGCTTATGTAAGAAATTTGAAAACAATTGTTACAAATGCTTATCAAAAGATTCAAGACAATAAAATAGGAGATTTCAATTCTATATTAACTAAGGTTGAAAAGAAGAACCATCCAAACTATGACGATATCATACAAATAAAAGATGAATATAAATCTTTATCAAAAGAAGAAAAGGAAAAAGTTGGCAATTACAAACAAGTAATTGTTGAGGCATCAAATAAGATGAAACAAAACAAAGTTCAAATTGTTCAACAAGCCTTAGATGATTTAGATCAAGCGGTTTTACCTCAAAGAGAGGAAATTATTAAAGTTGAGAAAAAATATAAAGCTTTAGAGGATGAATACAAACAATATGTTCGCAACTTTAATGAAATAATGGCTAGAGCTTATGATAAAAAATATAAAAATGATGCAAAAGTATTAAACGAATATTTAACTAAGCTTCCTTCAGAAAAGGTTGCAAGTAGAGAACTATATATAAAATTTGAAAATAGATATAGAGCTCTGCCAAGAAAATATAGAGAGCTTGTAACAAATATTGAGTATCTAGATAATTATTATGACAAATTAATTCAACAAGAGAAAAAAGTTGAAGTAAAACAAAATGATAAACAAGATAATTCTCAACCTAAAAAGAAAAATTGGTTTTGGAATAAAGGATAAATATTATGAAATGTGTTTTTTGTGGATGTTTAGATAGTAAAGTTATTGATAGCCGTTTAAATGAAGATGGAACTTCAATTAGACGTAGAAGAGAATGCAATCAATGTGGAAGACGTTTTACAACATATGAAACTATGGAAATTGCTCCTGTTATGGTTGTTAAGAAAAATGGAGCAAGACAAGAGTTTTCTCGTAATAAATTGAAAATGGGAATATTAAGTGCATGTGCAAAACGTCCTGTTCCAATGGAAAAAATTGATGCTTTAGTTGATGAAATCGAAAAGAAAATAGCTAATTCTTTAGAGCAAGAAGTTACTTCTTCTCAAATTGGAGAATATGTTATGGAAGGCTTAAAGAAATTGGACGATGTAGCATATATCAGATTTGCTGCAGTATATAGAGAATTTAAAGATATAAACAGCTGGTTAAATGAAATTAAAGATTTGGTAAAAGAAAAGAAATGATAAAAAATAGTAAAAAAATCTATTTATTTGTAATTTCTATTGTTATTATTTGTATATTAACAACAACATTTGCTTGCAAAAAAGAGACAAACGAGGAAGAGACTCCAAAAGATATAGTTCCTTTATATGTTGTTGATGATAATAATTCCACATTTTATTATATGGGTCTTTATCCACAAACAGTTTCCGATGTGGATGTCAGTTTAATCAAACAAGGTGTTTTAGATGAAACTACAGGTTGGTATACATACGAAGAAAATCAATATGCTGTAGTTAAGGCTCAAGAAATCTCATCTCCATATAATAGACTTTTATCAAATGGTGAAGCAGTCGTAAAAGACAAAGAATATGCCTTTTTAGTAGAGCCAATTAGATGGAAATTAATATATTCTCCTGTAGGAGAGATGTTGCTTTTATCTGAAAAAATAATTGATGGTTCTATATATCAAGATTATTCAAATTTAGAAAAATTTAATGATGATTATATAATTGAAAATGAGGTATATGCCAATTCTTATTATCATTCTGAGGTAAGAGTTGTATTAAGTGATATATATAAAAAAGCGTTTAATCATTATGATTCAACGCAAATTGACAGAATTCTAATAAAGACTCAAGATAACATAAATACAAATGGTGGCAATAAAACAATGTATTCTGAAAGACAAATCAATACTCAAGATGCATTATATATTTTGTCATACAGTGATTTCTATAATCCAAATTATAGAGTGTCACTTGCATCTAATGTCGAAAACTATTCGGTTAACAGAAAAAAAATAGTTTCAGACTATGCTATAGTCAAGGGTGTACCTTCATTTGAAGGCAGATATGGGACATGGTGGACAAGGTCAACAACGGATAGAGAAAAAGCTTCTACTATTGTAAGAAAAATAGATGTTCTAGGAGATTTGAAAGAGGGAGATATATCTTTGTGTTCTGGAATAGTACCTGCTATTTGGGTAGAAAAATAGTTTTTCTACAATTGAGGTAAATAATGAAACCTTTATTAAAATTAGAAAAAATAAGTAAAGTATATACAACTAATAACACAGTTGCTATTGGACTTAGAAATATTGATCTAGAGTTTAATATTGGCGAGTTTGTTACAATTACAGGAAGTAGCGGCTCTGGTAAAACAACATTGTTAAATGTGATTAGTGGTATAGATACATACGAAGAAGGCGAATTATACTTTGAGGGAAATTCTACTTCGCACTTTACTCAACAAGAATGGGAAAAATATAGAATCGAAAATATTTCTTTTATTTTCCAGGATTACAACATTTTAGATAGTTTTACTGTACTTGAAAATGTAGAATTTGCATTGCTTCATATTGAAAATCCAATTGAAAGGCGAAAAAAGGCCATAGAATTAATAAAAAAGGTTGGTTTGTATTCTCACTTGAACCATAAAGGAAGTAAGCTTTCTGGTGGCCAAAAACAAAGAACAGTAATAGCAAGAGCTTTAGCAAAAGAAAGCCCAATTATTCTTGCAGATGAACCAACGGGAAATTTAGACAGTAAAAGCGCAAAGGAAATCGTTCAATTATTAAAAGATATTTCTGATGAAAAATTAGTTATTGTTGTAACTCATAATGCAGAGCAATTTTCTGATGTTGCTACAAGAAATATTAGATTGTTTGATGGTTCAGTTGTAGATGATGAAGAATATGTCAAAATTGAACCAAGAGAATGTATAAAAATTGAACAACCAAAACTAAAAAGTACTTTTTTAAGTGGTTGTTTATTAGGTATAAAAAGATTTAAATCAAGACCAAAATTTACAACATTTATTGTTTTGATGCTGTTTGTAGCGATTTTCTTTTCATTTTTAATATGTGCCTCTGAAAACTATGATGTTTCTTCGTCAAAAAACATATTTAATCATGTTGATGGTAGGGTGATTATAGCAAAAACGGATGGGTCAATTATTTATAAAGAAGATTTGGAAAAAATTTCAAATATTAAAGATTATGTTTTAGATGATAATGTTCTTGAATTAAAGACGCAACTGCGTTTTATGGATCAAGCTTTAGATTATAATAATTATTATTCTTTCACTTGTAATTATGATTATACAGGGCGAATAACTAAAGGTAGAATACCTCAAAAAGATAATGAGGTCTTTTTGTGTGTTCCTCTTGTTTGTAAAGATGTGTGCGAGCAATATTTAAATAAGACAATTCAAATTGATAATTTTTCATTCACATTAGTAGGATTTAAAACATATGTAGATAACACAAAGGATGGATATATTTATTTAACTAGACAAGGCTTTAATGATATGGCTATTACTAAAGCTATAAACAACATTTATTACAATGTTGATACTTATTCTTCATTATCTTCTTCTAATGCAAATGAAGCCTATCTTTCTTTATGTTGGACTGAAGTAAAATATTTGCAAGTTGATCCTTCATTAAACAAGGGAGAAATACTAGTTCCAAACAAATTTAATATAATCTCAGTAGAGGATACTTCTTACGAGTTTAATTTAAATAGTAAAACAATTAGTATTAATTTTGATACAGTAATAAAAAGCGATGTTGAAGAAATATATATTTCTTTAGAAGATGCTTATGAAATTTATGAAAATAACTATGATTTATTTAAAAATACTCAAGCTTCTATCTTTTATAAAAATGATTTAGAAGCAAAACAACATCTGCAGGAATTAGTTGATCTTGGATATGTTCCAATAATGTCAAATTCAACACAAAAAACACAAAATTATTTGACTTTAATAACATCAATTTTCTCTATTATAGGATTAATTGTTGTGTTGTTGTTTATTGTTGTTTTCATGAACTTATGTACAAGAAGAAGTGTAGAAACAATGAAAAAAGATATTGCAATTTTTAGATCTATGGGTATTAATAGAAAAGTTATATCAATTTCTACATATTTCCAATTATTGTTTAGTGGATTTATATCTATTTTATGTTTAGTGCCTGTATATTTCATTGCATATTTTACAAAGCTTTCATTATATGTATACTATTTGCCAATTCAATATTATTTATTGGTAGTTGCATGCATTGTATTTATCGTAATGATGCTTTCAATCAAATTTAATAAGAAATTATTCGCCGAAAGCATTAAGAATAATTTAAAGAGGGTATCATGATTAACGTAAAAGGATTAAATAAATATTTTAATAAGAAACAATCTAATGAAATTCATGTAATCAATGATATTAATTTAAATTTGCCAAATAAGGGTTTAATTGCTCTTTTTGGTAAAAGTGGATGTGGTAAAACAACATTATTGAATGTTCTTGGCGGATTAGATGATTTTGATAAAGGTTCTATCTATATAGATGATGAACATTTTACTGCTAAAAATAGAGATTATATAAGAAATAAAAAGATTGGTTATATTTTCCAAAATTATTGTCTAGATTCAAATTATTCAGTATTAGAAACAATTGAGAATGCTTTAATAATTGCTGGGGCTAATGCAAAAAGCAAAGATTTAAAAGAAAAAGCAATATTGGCATTAAAGTGTGTTGGCATGGAAAAGTATATGAACAGAAATGTAGTAGACTTGTCTGGTGGTCAACAGCAAAGAGTTGCAATAGCAAGAGCTATTGTAAAAGGTCCTAAAATTATTCTTGCAGATGAACCAACAGGGAATCTTGATGAAGAAAACACGATTCTTATTATGGATATTCTAAAAGAATTATCTAAAGATAAACTTGTTTTACTTGTTTCTCATGAACAGGATATTGTTGAACAATATGCAGATGAAATAATTCAAATTGTAGATGGTGAAGTTGAATCAGATATTTTAAATGATTCAATAGATAATACATCCATAAAGGCATCTAAGAATATTTATTTAGAAGATTATGCAAAATCTACATTTGAACACAATGGAATTAAAATTGATTATTATGGTGATGTTTATTCTAAAGCTACATCAATAATAATTGTGGCAAATAATGGAAAGCTATATTTAAAATCTAATGATAAAAACTTAAATATAGTAAATGATAGATCTGAAGTCCAAATATATGATCACAAAGAAAAGGTCAAAAAGAAAACAAATAGATATGATATTGAATCTTTTGATTCGATAAAATCTAAAAAGAATGGTAAATTATATACCTTTAAACAGGCATTTAAAGATGGATTAAAAACGACATTTGGTAAGAAGAAAAAAGGACAAAAGAGTTTAAGAATTTTGTTTTCTTTGCTTGCCATCGTTGTAGTTTTCTTATCTGCAAAAATTGGTGCATCATATTATTCTCAAAACAGCTTAAATTATGTAGTTAATGAAAACGCTTTATATATAAATGCTTCTTATGATGACTATCTATCTATTTATGATAAAAACTATGGTGATGCATATTTTGTAAGAAATGGAAGAAGTTCTGTCTTTGAAGAATTTTATGTTCAGCCATCCGGTTTTGAAACTAGTGCTGAAATGAAAATTACTTTTAAAGCATTTAGTTTTCCTATGTCGATTTTTGGCGACAAAAAGATTATAGCGGGTCACCAAGTAAAAGAAAAGAATGAAGTTTATATTTCATCAAAGACTGCTAATGAAATAATTAATAATTCAAAATATAGCTTTATAAATTCTTACAATTCTTTAATTGGAATGACTTTAAAAGAATCATCTATGTTTGATATTTCATCTATTCCAAATAACGACTATCTTTACAACTATGACAAGTTTGTTATTGCAGGAATATATAATTCCAATGAAAGTGAAATATGTATACCCGATGCCTTTTTCCAAGATGCAGAATATTATGTATCTTTATCAAATTATAATAGCCTTTATATATGTTCTGTAGATAAATGCAAATTGGATTTAAATTTACAAAAAGGTGAGGCAGTATTAATAAAATATCAAGGATATACAGGAGATGATTCTAAAATTGATGTATTGACATATAATGCAGACGATGTTTTTGATTCATATGAAATAGTACAAGTTATAGAGAACGATGGTTATGGAGATAATCTTTTAATAATAAATGAACAAGATTATAAAAAATACTATTTTTATAATATGCAATGGCAATCTTTATATAATGAATATAATCGAAATTCAGTAATAATATACGAGGATGATGAAAGCGAAAGACAAAATATCTACAATGAGATAAAAAATCTTTATCCATCTGTAAAAGTTATGAATAAACAAGAATATGTCGAGCAAGAGAAAGATATTAATAATCAAGATAATAGCATTTATTATATTATGGTTGCTTTAGTGTTGCTAGTAATTGCAATTGTTATCTTCTTTGTAATGAGAACTAATTTGTTCAATAAGATAAAAGAAATTGGTATAGCTAGAGCTATTGGGGTAAATAAATCGAATATAATATTTAGATTCTTTGTAGAATCATTAGCTTTAGTTACAACATTAGTATTTTTTGTTCATTTAATAATTAGTATTATATTCTGGAAGTTGATGACATTTGGTACAACAATATATACAACATTCTATTATCCTATTTCGTTATATTTAATTTCACTTGCAATATTGTTCGCTGTAATATCTTTAGCTGCGATTTTGCCTTCAGCCATGTTGCTAAGAAAAACTCCTGCGCAATTATTGTCTAAATACGATATATAACAAAAAAAATATAAATATAATTTAAATTCAGTAAGCAGAATTACATGCTTACTGGATTTTTTTAGTAAGTAATATTTAGAAGATTCTAGATTAAATGGAAATGTGGAATGTAAGCTAAAATTTATAAATCATCATATTTTTTTATTCTACAAAACAGTTTAATAATTTCTTGATAGTACTAGTTTTTGCTATTATGTTCAAAAAAGTGTTGTATTAAAACGCAAAAAGGAACGTAAAAGTGTGGAAATCTTACGCAAAACAGTTCAAATGTAGGATAAATTTTAGATCTTAGGATGGAAAAAGATTACGTTTAATCGAAAAAACGGATAGAAAAAGGTTATGGTGTATAGCCTTACAAGACAATATATTCTGTTTAATCTGAGATATAAGCGCCGTTTAGATACTTTAATTCATTCTTGTGATCTAAAAATATAATTGACCAAATTTAGTCTAATCGTGATTAGTCTAATCGTGATTTGACAAAAAATATAGCAAGTTAAGGAATAGTTATAAATAGGTTTAGAAGAGATAATTTAATAATAAAAATTATACAATCAGCATAAATTTCAGTGAGGAGAATCATATGCTTACTGGATTTTTTGCTTTACTTAGTAATATTTTATTTTTTACAGGATATATAGATGGAAAGAGTTTTGCAAAGCCATTATCCAAAGATAAGGAACTTGAACTATTAAGAAAAATAAAAGCTGGAGATATAAATGCAAAGAATAAGCTTGCTGAACACAATATGCGATTAGTTGTACATATTGTAAAAAAATATGCTTCTTATGGCGATAATGATGAATTAATTTCTGTTGGCAATTTAGGCTTATCTAAAGCTATTAATACTTTTGATGTAGATAGACAAACAGTTTTTGCTACTTATGCTGCTAGGTGCATAGAAAATGAAATATTAATGAGTATAAGGGCAAATAAAAAATATAAGGATAACTTGTCTTTATATGAACCAATTAGTTTTGATAAAGATGGCAATGAAGTGTCTTTAATAGATATTATCGCGGATGAAGAAGAAAGTATATTAGATAAGTTAGAAAAGAAAGAAATTAAAGAAAAAATGGAGTTAATGCTTGATGCGGTTCTAGATGAAAGAGAAAGAGAAATAATTAAATATAGATATGGTCTATCTAATAATGGAGTTTTAACACAACAAGAAATAGCAGATAAATACAATATTTCTAGATCGTATGTTTCTAGAATTGAAACTAAATCTTTATTAAAATTAAGAAAATATATGTTAACTAATAAAATACAGTTATAAATATTAAGGAAAATTGTGGATAAATAAGTTTGAAAAAACAAGAAAAAATCAGATAGTATTTTGTATAGGTGCATTCTCTGAATGTCATAATTTTAGTTATTTGTTATGATGAATATTTTGACAAATTTAAAAAAATGAAATATATTCATAAATACAAGATGGCCAGATGATCGCAGTCCATAAGGAATGAGGAAAGTCCGAGCACCACAAGGCAGAGTGCTGGCTAATTACCAGTCAAGGTGACTTGAAGGAAAGTGCAACAGAAATAGACCGCCTTAATAAGGTAAGGATGGAAAGGCGAGGTAAGAGCTCACCGTTCCCGAGGTGACTTGGGAAGCCCTGTAAACCCCACTTGGTGCAAGAGAAAACGACGTTTAGTAGCCTGCTAGTCGGAAAATCGCTTGAATATATTGGTAACAATATATCTAGACAGATGATCATCTAATACAGAACTCGGCTTATAGACCATCTTGTTAAAGGATTATTTCTAAATAAAATTGGGAATAATCCTTTATATGTTTTATATCGTAATTTCTTTAATAATTGTCATTTTAATATGTACTAGGCAAATATTTGCAAAGGTATATTATCCAGAATTTGTAATATATAAAGAAGATAGTTTATCTGCTGTAAAAAGACTTGCGAATAACTTGAATAAATACAATTTTTCTGCACTTATCCCAAATGTCTATTTAATAAAGAAAAACCTGTTTAAATATTATTATTTTTGTAATATTTCAAAGAAGAAGAATCAATATTTGCCTGTTGATGTATTTTTTTATAACAATTTCAAAAACATAAATAGAATATTTTATAAATATGATTTTTTTAAACTAACCAAAGTTTCTCATTATAAAAGTAGATTGAGAATTATAGAAATAACTAAAACAATATTAGCCTATGATAATTTTATAGATGAAAAAACTTTATTTAAGCACCTAAAAGCATTTTTAGAGATTGAAGAGTTTAACTTTGATGAGCTATATTGCTTAAAAGAAGCCGTAATTTTGTCAATTTTTGAAAATTTGTCAAAAGCTGCACAGGAAATCGTTTTAATTAAAAATTTTAAAAATAAGCCAAATTTAAAAGACCCAAATATGGTCTATCAACTGTCAGTTGTTTCTGTAAAAATAGAAAACTTAATAAAATCGTTATTTTTAATAGATAATATAAATGAAACAAAATTCTATAATTTATCCAAAATATATAATTATCTAAAAAACGAATATAGCGACAAAGATAGTTTAATTTTATCTAAAATTGTATGCAAATATTCAAAGAGAAACAAAATTAATGAAATTGAAGCATACAATAATGCAAAAGAGGTTTCGTCTAAATTAAATATAACCTTTAATCGTGTGTTTTCGGATTATTTTTTTTCTTTAAAAAATAACAAAATAACAGTTTCAACAAAAAAGATTATTGTAACAATCTGTACTTTTTTTACTGTTGTAACTGCCACCATAATAGGCGTTTTGCCGCTTTTTTTAAATGTAGATGTCTCTATTTATCAAATTGTTTTGTTATCTATATCTAGCTTAAGTAGTATTTATTATTTGCTTAAAAACTCATTTATAAATAATTATTTATCATTAAGAAAAAAATTGCTCTGGATATACGGAGTATCTTTTGTTGCTGGATTAATAAACATAATACTAGTTATCAGTTCATTTAATATGTTTTTAGCTATATATAGTTCTATAGTTGTATTTTTTGTTCCTGTTTGCTATTTAGGGAAAAAATTTCAACATTTTAAAATAAAATTTTCATATTTGTTCATAAAACAAACACATTGGAAAGAAATATCAAAGGATATATCTTTAGAATTTGGCTATAAAAACTTTCCTCATGTTGATGTTTTATGTGGCGATAAGATTGCTTTTATCGTGGATTCTTATGGAAGAAACTATATTTACCATGAAAATAAAGGTTCTATCAACAGATTTTTTGATCCATTTAATATGGTAGGACATTATTTTAAAACTAAAACTGGCTGTTTTTCGTATTATCCAAATTACAATAAAAACGAATATTTAAAAACTATTATGAAAAAAGATAATGTAATTTTTAAATCTAAAAATGGGTGTATGAAAATTATGTTATTAAAAAAAGATGATGCAATTTTATATGAAATATTTTCAAAAGAATCAGATATTGTTTTAGATTTAAACTTGAAAACTTTTAATTTTATCGACAAAAATGAAAAATATATTATATTCAATCTTATAGGTTATTATTTGGCAATAATGCTAATTGATGGAAATATCTATTTTGAAGAGAATGGATGCATATATATTAAGCTTTTGTCTAATAAACTAAGTGTGCTTGAATTTGTAGATTCAAATTTAAATCAAATATATGAAAAAATAGAAAAAACTAAAAATAACAATTATATTGCAGTTTCGAAAAAATTTAACTTAATTTATAAAGACAATCTTTCATTGCTGATAAACAATGAAAAAGATTTAAATTTATATATTTATCTTTGTACAATTTTGAATTACCCAATATTAAAAGAGAAGGAAAATTATGTCTGTTTAAAAAATATTGCAGCTATAGAAAATGATATAGATATAATTAAGCTTGTTGAAATAGGGAAGAGCTTAAATGATTTTGGTCAAAATATTGATCTATTTATTTTTTATAAATCTCCAAAATTATTTGAAAATTTAAAAAATTACAAAAACTTAAAATTAATAAAAATGGATAAAAACTTTATAAAAAACGAACAAAAATTAAAGTATAAAATTTATACATTTTTAAATGAAGAAAATTTAAATATTCAATATTTGGAAAATGAAGAAAACAGTTTTTGTAAAAGCTTTGAAATTAAAATGAAAAACCAAATTTTTAGTAATATAAATTTTGGGAAAAAAATGGTTTTAAATAATTTGTCAATAAGTAGTAATAAAAACGAAATCGCATATTTGTCTTCTTTAAAAGGAGGAATGATTCTAGGAGAAGACGCCTTCTATTTAAATGGCAAAAACAAATTTATTTCATCACGGGTAAATTTGTTCGCTTTTTGTGGTAGTAAAAATTATGTTTTTAAGCCTTCTTTTCTAAAAAATGCTTTAAATTGGAATAATTCGCATTATGAAAATGTAGCAAATATCGAGATAGGGCAATTTTATCAAGAATATGGACTTTTGTATAATGGTGTTTGTTTTTTTAGTAGATTTAGACTAAATTTTAACAATATAAAAGCGCAGCCTGTTCTTTTATATTTTGAAAAAGAACTTTCTAAAAACGGAATAAAATCTATGTTTATGAAGTGTACAAAACTGGATGAATATACTCTTTTGATTAAACTTGAGGATCTAAAAGAGTCTATTTTTTTAAAGACCAATTTTCCTTTTGAATTAATACTTAATAAATATAATGTTCAAAACTTTTCAGATAAAGATATTTCTTATTTTAGATATAAAGATTTTGATCTATTTTTTCCTTGTTTGATTTTATCTTATAAGGGTTATTTTAGTTCAAAAAGCGAACAAGAATTTATTATTGTATATTCAAGTGATAAAGAAAAAATAATTAATTTTGATTTTAAAAATTTTGATAAATTAAAAAATTTTGAGTTAGCTTTGTCAAAAGTTAAACCTTCTTTAATAATTTCATCTAAAGATTATTTGCTTGATTTAGTTTTTAATGAAATATTGATAAATAATATTAAACAGTATTTAGATTCTCATATTGATAAGCAAGAAGTACATGGGGTTATTGTTGAAATTGATGCAATATGTTTAAAAGCATATTTATCTATAAATCCTGATTATGTTAAGGAAAAAATATTGTATTTGTCTTCATATATGTTTATTGAAGGGGATTTTTTATATGATTTTCATGGTTTTAGTGGAATAAGAAAAAAAGAAAATAAAGATATTTTTGCTTTTATTGATTTAGTAAATGCATATTTATCTTATACTCAAAATTATGAAATACTATATGAAAAAATTCCATATATTGTTAAAACAAAATATTCTTTTTATTCATTTACTATATTTTCTGAAACTTTAATCCAACATATTATGCGAGCATTTAATGCTATAAAAAATTTTACTTCACTAAAAGATGCTTTATATTTAATTAATATGATAAATAATATGTCTTGTTTTTTTGATAACGAATATATTGTAGAAATTAATAAACATAAAGTGAAATGCAATGAGTATTTAAGTAAGATCTCTTTTAATACAATTACTGAAAACGCTGATATAATCATGTTTTTAAATTATTTGTTGCCAAATAAAAATATTGAACTTATGAAAAAGATCGATTTAAAATATCTAAGTGATATAGAGAGAATTAACTACTATAAATTATTAAGTTTTTATGAGAATAAAAACATGTATAATTATGACAACAGAATTAATCCTCTTAAAACTCAAAAAAGTTTTACTTCAATTCAAGTTGATGCATATTATTACTTATCAATAGAACAGGAATACTTGGGAATCAAAAAAGATATTTATTCTATTGAATGCAAAAAAATTCCATTTTCTTTAGATTTAAAAATGACATATTTAGATATGGGTAAAGATATTAATATATCTTTTATGAATAATAATAAACCAAATTCTACAATTATAGATAAATACGAATATTTGAATAAAAAAAGAGTATTATATAGCGAAGTAAAAGAAAAGATTATATTTTGCTGCGACTATTGAGCAAATATGTAATATATGGTAAAATATGTTCACAAAAAAGTTTTAGTGGTAAGGGTATGGAAAAATTTAATAAAGTTATTTCTGAAAAAAGAAGACCTATAGAAACTCCAAATAGTCTTATTAAAGATGACGGTACAGCTTTATTTGGTACATTTGATAAAGAGTTTGTTGAAATGGATTTAACAAAACTAGATAGACCAACTATGGCTCCAAATATATTTAATAGATTTAAGTTAACGCTTTGGGAAGCTTGTGAAGTAAATTTAAAAGATGGAATACTTCTTGCAGCTTGTTCAGATATGGCTTTATTTGGTAAGATTTTCATTTTGTTTTATGATAAAAAATCAAGAAAAATTTATACTTGGGATACAAATACAAGAAGCAAAAAGGCTGTAATTGCCGACAATTTGATAAATTCAAGTGAAACTAAATGCTATACAAAAAAAGGGCATGTACATTTTGTAAATAACTTAGATAAAGGGTTAGCTTCAATCTCAGGTAAACATATAAATGCTAACAAGGATACTATTGAGTTTGAGTTTAATATGATAAGACTTTCAAATCCTTCTATAGTATCAATTCCTTTTGGAGAGAATAGGCCACTATATTCGCAAAAAGATTTCTTAAAAGCAACAGGAAAAATAGTTGTAAATGGAGTTGAATATTTATCTGATGATACTACAACTGCACTTATGGATGATCATAAAGGCTATTATCCTAGAAAGGCACATTATGATTGGCTTGCAACTATGGGAAAATGTGAAATTAACGGGAAAATGGAGTATTTAGGCTTTAATTTAACAGATAATCAGTCTATCAATCCTTCTGATTATAATGAAAATATTTTATGGTTTCATGATAAATATTCTTTGTTGCCACCTGTTAAATTTGAAAAAAGTACAGATTTACATAATTATGATGGATATTCAGAATGGATAGTTAAAGATGAATATGACATGGTTAATTTAAAATATAAAATTTATGCTGTGAATACAATGGTAATAAACTTAAAAATTGCCAAGATAGATTATTTTGTAAATTTTGGAGAAATCGAGGGATATCTTAGAGATGAAGAAGGCAACAAATATGTCGTTGACGGGATGGTTGGAATCTCTGAAGATAAGACTCTTTTATTATAATATTATTATATTTTCGTGTGCACAAGCGTGTTGAATTATATTTAATATAGTGGTATATTGTAATATATGAACACTTTATTTGATTTTAACACGAATGCTGCAGCTCCGCTTGCAGAGAGAATGAGGCCAACTACATTAGATGAATTTGTTGGGCAAGAGCATATTATTGGAGAAAATTCATTATTAAGACGCGCAATAAAAACTGGTACGCTTGGCAGTTGTATTTTTTATGGTGGTCCAGGTTGTGGTAAGACAACTTTAGCTAATATTATTGCTAATACTACTAATTCAGATTTTGTTAAATTAAATGCTGTATCTAGCGGCGTATCCGATGCAAAACAAGTAATTGAAGATGCTAAAAGAACACTTGAGCTTTATGGCAGAAAAACATATTTATTATTAGATGAATGTCATAGATGGAATAAGGCACAGTCAGATTGTGTTTTAGAAGCAATTGAAAAAGGAATTATACTTTTTATTGGTTCAACGACTGAAAATCCATTTATTTCTATGACAAAAGCTATAGTATCAAGATGTAGAGTTTTTGAGTTTAAAAAAATTTCCGATGAAGATATTTTAAAAGTATTAAATAGGGCGCTAAAAGATAAGGAAAAAGGATTAGGCAATTATAGTGTTAATATTTCTGAAGATGCTTTAAATCACATAGTTTTTGCTGCAAATGGTGATGTTAGAAACGCTTTAAATTCTCTTGAACTAGCAGTTTTGAGTACTACACCAAATTCCGATGGAACTATTGTAGTAGATAAAAATGTTGCTATGCAATCATCTCAAAAACAAACTTTATCTATAGATAATAGTATGTATTATGATATGATTTCTGCTTTTATTAAATCTATGAGAGGTAGCGATTCTGATGCTGCTTTATACTGGGCGGAAAGATTAATTCAATCAGGATGCGATCCGCTATTGATTGCTAGAAGAATAATAATTCATTCTTCAGAAGACGTTGGAATGGCAGATCCTAATGCTTTAGTTGTAGCTACAAGCGCTTTAACAGCTTTTCAATCTATTGGAATGCCGGAAGGCAAAAAATTGCTTTATCAAGCTATAATTTACGTTTGTGAAGCACCTAAATCAAATAGCGTAGAAGTTGCACAATTTAAAGTTGAAGATATTGTTTCAAATACAAAGCCAGGAGATGTTCCGCTATATCTTCAAGATCCAAATTATAAATTAGAAAAGATATCTGGTTATAAATATCCTCATGATTATGGTGGATGGGTAGAGCAACAATATTTGCCAGACAATTTAAAAGATGTACAAATATATACCCCTTCTAAAAATGGTTTTGAAAAAAACCTGGTAAGGGCGAAAATAATCAAACATAATAAAGATTAAAGGAGTTAGTTAATGTTACAAATTAATAATTTTTCAAAAAAGTACAAAAATAATGATAAATATTCTGTAAAAAATGTATCGTTTGAAGTAAAAGATGGAGAGATCTTTGGTTTTTTAGGACCTAATGGTGCTGGAAAATCAACAACAATTAAATGTATTACTGGTATATTACCTTTTACAGAAGGAACTATAAATGTAGCTGGATATAATGTTCACGAGGATCCAATTAATGCAAAATTACAAATTGGATTTGTTCCAGATAATCATATGATGTATGAACAATTAACAGCTAGAGAATATGTTAATTTTATGGCAGATATATATAAAGTTGGAGCAGAAGATAGAAAAAACAGATCAAATAAATTATTAGAATTATTTGAATTAACAGATGTCTTTGACAAACAAATATCTTCTTTTTCTCATGGTATGAAACAAAAAATATGTATCATAGGAGCTCTAGTACATAAACCAAAATTATGGATATTAGATGAGCCATTGACAGGATTAGACCCTAAAAGTGCGCATATTTTAAAAGAACTTATGAAAGAGCATTGCCAAGAGGGAAATTCTGTATTTTTCTCTTCTCATATGCTAGAAGTTGTTGAAAAAATTTGCGATAGAGTAGCTATTATTGACAAGGGTGAATTAATTGCATGTGATGTTGTTGAAGAATTAAAGAAGAAAGATTCTTTAGAGAATTTCTTCCTAGCTGTTACAAATGAAGACAACAAAGTATCTAATGAAGATTTTTCTTTAGAAAAAGCCGAGGAGTTGTTTAAAAATGAATAATAGCAATTTAATGACATTAATCAAATTTAATATCAAATATTATTTGTTGCCTAGGTTTGCAGATAAAAAAGAAAAGAGAAAATACATAGGAATAATAATATTATTTACATTTGCATTTATTGTGCCAATTGGTATGCTTGTTGCAACAATTTACACATCAGCAGCTTCTTTGACAAGTGAACTTGAACTTGCAAAAATGCTATCAGTATTATTTGTTTCTTCAGAAATAGCAACGTTATTCTTTTCTTTGTTTTCATATCTTCAAATAATGTATTTATCAAAAGATAACGAATTTTTGTTGTCTTTGCCTGTAAGAACTGTAGATATCTTTATTGGAAAAATTGTCACAACTTTATTATCTCAAGTGTTAATTACCGCAATTATTTTGATTCCATCAATGATTTCTATTGTTTTAGGTGTTACAAAAGCTAATTTAATTTCATTATCGGCTTGGTTTTATATTGTATTTCCAATAGCAATTATTACACTTCCATTTTTACCACTTATGGTAATTGCGATAGTTTCATTCCCAATAATGAAAATTATGACATATTTGAAAAAACACCCAACATTAGGTGCGATTATTTCTACAGCATTAATATGCGCTTTTATTGCAGCTATTTATATTCCATTATATTCGACATTATATGGTCCAAATTCTCCAATAGGGGAAGATGGGGAACTTGCCATGGATTTAAGTTCAATATTTGGTATTGGAGAAAAAATTCCGCATACATTTTGGATTGCTAAGGCTGCAATGAATATTTCTCCAGCATTAAATTTGCTTTTCTATATTTTAGTAGCAATAGCAGTTTTTGCTATAGGTATTTTAATTGCAAATTTCCTTTATAAAGGTTTTATGTATTCTGCTAATGAAAATTCTGGAATTGTTAGACAGGTTAAAAAAGGCGAAGAGTTCCAAATTTTGAATACAGAAAAAAGTTTATTAAAAAGAGAGTTTTTAGTTTTAACAAGAGATTCTCAAAAATTCATGAATATTTTAATGAGTGTTATAATGGGTCCATTAATGACAGCAATTTTAATTTTCGTAATGAAAATGGCTGCATCTTCAGAACCTGTTGATCCTGAAACAGGAGAAGCATTTGCTTTTACAGCAGCTACATTTTGTGGATTTGCTTCATGCTTTACAATCATGATGTTAGGAGGCTCAAATGTAGGAGCATCTGCAGGTTTTTCTTTAGAAGGACCTTCGTTTAATATTTTAAAAACGCTTCCAATTAAGGGAAGTAGTGTATTTAAAGCTAAATTGAAGTTTAATGATATTTTGAACATCATATCTATTTGTATTGTTGCTGTTGTGATGATGATAATGATTGATGGCGTTAACATTTTAGATATTGTTGGCTTAATTGTATCGTCATTCTTGATAGTAAATTCACTGGATTATTTCTCTTTAAAAAGAGATTTAAAGAATCCTAAACTAAATTGGACAAATATAAAGGAAATTACAAAGAACAATTTCTCAACACTAGTTCCTATGCTTATTTCTTTGCCAGCTGCATTTGCGGGTATGATTATAGGAATAGTTTGTGAAGTCGTATTTTATAATCTAAATAGATATCTTGTTTCTTTGATTATATGGGGAACAATGATAATTATTGGTTTATTGTATTTTATTATTCTAAGAGGTGGAAAAATAAAATTAGAAGAAATCGATAGAATATACGAGGAGATTGAAGCATAAATGAGACATTTGAGTATAGATTTAGGAGAAGTTAGAATCGGATTAGCAATGAGTGATTCTATGGGAATAATTGCTAATGGACTTGAAACATACCAAAGAAAATATATCTATAAAGATATTGAATATATTGCAAAATTGGCTATGGACAACCTTGTTAAATGCGTAGTTATTGGTCTACCAATAAATATGAATGGAACAAGAGGAGAACGTGTTGAAAAATCAGAACAATTTGCTTCTATGCTTAATGATAAATTCAAGGAATTGAATTATGAATGTAAAATTGATTTTCAAGACGAAAGATTGACAACAGTTTCTTCTGAAAGAGTTTTAATTGAGGCTGGAGTAAGAAGGGAAAATAGAAAAAAAGTTATAGATAAAATGGCTGCTACAATTATTCTTCAAACATATTTAGATTGCCATGTAGGTAGATAATGACAAAAAAATATAATGGTTATTTCTTATGTATTTTATTAATGCTTCTAATAAGCATAGCTTGTTTGCTTGTTGTTTTTAATGGACAAGTTGAAGCTGAAGGCGAAATACAATACAATTTAACCTTATTTTATAGTGAAGAAGATGTAGGAACATCGTACTTGTTTGCTGAGGGAACACAAATATCGCTTCCAAATGATTTATCTGATTATGATGAAAATTATAAATATACTTTTTATGGTTATGATTCAGAAACAAAAACAAAAGGAGAAATACTTTCATCGCTAACTATAACAATGAATGATAATATTTCATTGTTTGTAGAAAAAGTTAAAAAACTTAATTATATTATATATAATTATACGTTAGATGGAGTCAAAGATAATGATTTTAATTCTTATTCTTGTTATGGTCAATATTCTATTGAACAAAAGGATAATTATAAGATTAGATACTATAATAGTGAAACAAAAGAAATTGGCGATGAAATAGCGTATGATACTATATTCTATGAAGACAAAACTTTTGTTCAGATCCCAGCTTTTAATGTAATTGCTTACGATTATAACGATGAGAAAATATCTACAACTTATATCGATTGGCATGAGGAGTATATTTTCCCAGCAAAGAGTAGTATAGAAGGTGAAAAATCTTTAGGCTGGTCATATAATAAGGATTCAAATAGATTAATTAATTCAATTGTTAAAGATTCTTTTGACGATATATCAATATACGAATATGTAGAAAAAACTTTTGAATTTGATATTCAAGTTAATGAAACTGTTTATGCAGATAAAGATACACTTCAATCACAATTGATAGATTTACCTACAACTTATTATGAGTTATGCAATTTTTTATTGTCGTTGCAAAATAGTAACTGCTCATATACTTTGTTTGTATTAAAAGATGGAGAAAATATTGTATTTAATGGCTATGATTCTAATTATAGAATTGATGAAACAAAAGGCTCTCCAATTCAATTAACTTTAGATGAGGTGTATGAAACCTATACAATAACATACAATCTTAACGGAGGTTCATTTACTCAAGAACAAAACGTGTTATATGAGTATAATTACGCCTCTGGATTTGCACTTAGAAGCCCATCTAGATTAGGTTATACATTTATAAATTGGACTATTACTGGCACGGATACTCCAATAGATTTAATTTTTGATAGAGAAGGAGATCTTGAAATTGATGCTAATTGGGAAGCTAATAAATATACAATTAGTTTTGTTATTGATCCATCATTAGGCGTTTATGAAGATTATGAAGCAACTTATAATGAGAGATTAATTGGTATAAATGATGATAGATTGCCAACAAAATATGGTTATTCATTTATAGGCTGGTCCTATGTTGAAAATGAAAGAAGCGGCATCGTGGATTCTAACACTATATATCAATTTGCACGTAATATTTCTTTATATCCAGTTTTTGAAAATTTAAAATTTAATATATCATTTGATTCAGGATTTGAAGAATGTAAAGTTGATCCTATTGAAGTTGAATATGATAAACCAATAAATATTTCAGATTTAACTTATAAAGGATATACATTTAAAGGATGGATATATGAAGATAGAATCTTTAAGAATGAGGATATATACACTTATATAAATAACATCACATTAACTGCAGTATGGAAAGCAAATAAATATAATATTAATTTATATGTAGCTGAAGATAAAGAGCCTCAAATAATTGAGGTTACATATGATTCTTCAGTAAATTTAATATCATCTTACGTATTAGAAAACACAAAGAACTTAATTGGCTTTTATTTAGACGAAATACAAAAAGACAATCTAATTGCTGAGCGAGATGGAATTATTGAAAAATGGACGTTAGATAAAGATGTAAACATATATGTTTATTGTTTAGACAAAGAAGATTATATTAGTAATGCGCAAATAAGTATATCTAATCTTCCTGATGATTACACATTGCTTTTAGATAATAAAGCTATTGAAAGTGACACAAAAATAGACGAAATAGGCGTTCACACAATTATTGTAAAGCAAAACAATAATTCTGTTTATGTTTATAACATAACTATAAAAGAAGATTATACTATTGATACTTCAATTGTTTATGATGCTCCACCTGTTATAAACAAAATTAATGCTACAGTTTTATTAGATGGAAAAGAAATTGAGTTTAAAGATGGCAAATATAGATTAGACAAAAATGGCACTCATACAATAACTGTTCTTGGAGCAGGAGATTATAAGCAAGAATATACGTATACCTATGAAAATAAAAATATTTTTTATTCTTGGTTTTTCCTTGGAATAGGAATTTTAGTTATGGTAATTACGATAGTATTTGCAGCAATAGGAAGGAGGCATATGATTCAAGATGACACTGATTGAGAATAATGCTTTAAATCTTATGATCTTTTTTATTGTTGTATCTTTTGCAATATTTGTATACAACCTTTCTTTTGAGCTTATTTTTAGAAATAGAAGATGTATAAATTATGCTACGTATCCATTCTTCATTAAAATGTATAATTTGCAAACGAATTTATACAATTTATCCGCACTTGCAGGTGTAATTTTATTTAGTTTTATATTATTTGCAATGTTTATTGGTTCTAGAGTCGTTAGAATATATCTATTTACTATTATTCCAATAGATGCATCTATGGCTGTATTTATATATTATGAATTGACAAGGTCAAAATATAATAACTCTAAACTAAATATTTTCAATGCTTATTATAACGAAGTAGCAAATATAGAAAAATCTAAAAATAGATTATTTACTAAGATAAATACTATTGAAGAAGAGTTTGAAAGAGAAATTAAAATATATATAAATGCTTTTGAAAAATTAAATTCTCAATATCCTAACCAAAGAGAAAAAGATAGATTATATGCACTTGTTGAAGAAAAACGACAAGTATTTATTCAAAATAAAAATGAATTAATAAATTACAATACTACAATTATTGGTCAGTTTAATGATTCGTTAAGAGAATATGTAATACAGGGAATTCAGCCAACTTTTGAAATTGAAGAATTCACGCATATAGATGTTGGAGAAATGAAATCCTTTGTTGAGTTCATTTGCGGCGAATTTAGAGATTATATCAAAGATAAATCGTACATATTAATCACAAATGGAACAATTAAAAATGGTGAGAAAATAGTTGAATTATTAAATATAGCTAAAGAATTAAATATTCAATATTCAGGCAAAGAAATTTTAGACATTTTGATATATTGTTCTCAAAAAGTACAAAATAAATCTTTGGTTGCAGCAAGTTTATTAAATCAACATTATTTATCTAACGATATGTTGTATGGCACAGTTTTAGATAGAGATTGGTCATGGTGCTTTAGCCAAGATGCACTAGCTGGTTTTACTATTAAAGATTTAATACATTTGTATCAATTAGTAATCGAAAAGAATGCAAGACAATGTTGTAGTAAACTTTTAAGTTTTTCTTCAATAAATCAAGAAGATATAATCGATAGGGTTTTAACAAACACGTTAGAGAACAATGCATGTGTTCAAATGATGCGATTCCACAAGATTATTTTGAACAACAATCAAGTCTTTGATGAAGAGGTTAACATGTATGAAAATATGGCATATTCGATTAAGCTTTTTAATTCTTCATCAAACCCTCCTATATCAAATGATTGGATTAATCAAATATGCATGGAAAATTCTTTCTATAGCAATAAAGATGAAATAGCAAGAATGTATCAAAAAGACGCTGAAGCAATAATCAAGAAAACTCCGCATATTAATGATATATTGCTATGTTTTTATGAAGGAGAATTATCTAAAAATAAATATGTAGATTCTAATAATTTGCTAAACTTTTATATGGATAATTTAAAGACATTAAATATATCGACTATTATTTACTTGAACATATTGCTTAGTGCTGTAATTTTAAAATATGACACATTAAGAAGTCATAAAAAATTAGCAATAGATTCTATAAAAGATTCAGAATTATATACTAAATTAGATTTAAAATTGGAAAATGCAGAAGAGTGTGGAAAAAAGATTATCAAGAGTTTAATTAAAAATCACTTGGATATCATTATTCCAATAGTAAATAGAACGGAAAAAGAAAGACAATCATTAGACAAATTAATAAATATAAGGTGAGTATGAAGGCGAAACTATTAATATCATTTGTCATAGATAATTCAGCTGCAGTTCAAGGAGAAAAATTTGAAAAAATTAAAGCTGCTTTAATGAATTATGAAAAGGCAATGAAAGAATCTGATGTTGATAATATTGAGATTGAAATTGTTACTTTTAACGATTTTGATCCTATTGTTATTAATAAGTTTGGAGATATGAATATTGATTATGACAATCTAAATGTATTTAGAATGCCATTTTTAGGAAAAGCAATAGATTTAGCGCTTCAAGATTTATTGAATCGAGTTGAGTTTTATAATACTTTGGAAGTTCCTTTATATAAGCCTTGGCTATTTGTACTTACCGATGCATACAGTTTTGATGATTTAGAGGAAATTGCAAAGAAAATTAAGCAAAATGTCGCTGAAAACAAGCTTCTTTACATGCCTTTTATGTTATCAAAAAAGAAAATACCAACAAACATTGAACCATTATTGTCTACTAAAAAATTTATGAGAATTAAAGAGAATACATATGATTTATTCTTTAATTGGTTCTTTAATATGACAACAAAAAGAGCAAATACAGAACTTGGCGAATCAGTTAAATTTGATCGCTCAGGTTTTGAAGGATGGGCTGTAATATGATATTTACTAAATGGAGACATTCACAATCAGTTAGAATTGGCTTGGATCATATTGATAGCAATATGCCATGCCAAGATAATGCTTATTATTTATGTAAAAATGGTGTCCATGTATTAGCTTTAAGTGATGGTGCTGGCTCAAAAAAATTCTCTCAAATTGGTTCAGATACAGTAACAAAAGCTATTTGCTCATATTTAATTTCAGAATTTGATGCTTTATCTATGATTTCTGAAGTATACGGAAAGAGTGAAGAAGAAATCGAAGATTCAAGAAAAATTGTAAAAAACTCAATATTTAATCATTTGAAAAAAGAATTATTAGATAAAGTATCAGGAGAGGTCACCTTTGATGATTTAGCTTGCACGCTATTATTTGTTGCTATAAAAGAAGGTAGATATATAATGGGGCATATTGGAGATGGTGTAATTGCTGGATTGTTTAATTCTGGAAAGAGCGAAACACTTAAGGTTTTATCTCATCCAGAAAATGGTGAGCAAATAAATATAACATTCTTTTTAACTGACCCAGATGCAATTGATCATTTAAGAATTACAACAGGGAATTTTAATCATTTAACAGGAATCTTGCTGATGTCTGATGGTCCTGAAGAAGTACTTTATAATTCTATTAATGGATTGCACCTTAATTGTCTAAAATTATTCGATAATTTCAATAGTTATTCATGTTCAAAATACGACATAATTTTAGAAAAGTTTTTATCTACTCAAGTAGCTAAATATAGCTATGATGATTTAAGTTTAAACTTGTTATATTTAAGTTCAATAGATGGATCTAATGCATCAAAAGAATTGTTAGAAGATTTCTTTATAGATATAACAAATAAAAACCAAATAATACAAAGAAGCAGCTATGGAGTGTTTTTAGATAATGCTCATAAGTATAAACAAAGAGACAACTTGTCATACATTTTGGAAGGGACGAGATTAAATGGCAAAGATTAATAGATTGTACTATATTGAAGAAAGTGTATTTAGTACTGAAAAGTTATATAGCTTTTTGGAGGTTTTGCTTAGCGATTCAAATGTTGAAGCTTATTTTGCCGTATCTTCGTCTATACAAGATGAAATAAAGAGATATTTCTCAATGGGTTTAAATGAAGATGCATATAATATTCAAACATACCTATTCTTTTTCGCTAATAAAAAGAGACTTGAATATATTGATACAAATGGATATTTAGATATGGATGATTTTTTGAAAAAGACATCCAAGTACAATGAAACCTTTGTTTTGACGCAGCAAGAGAAGATTTATGACGCATTTAAGGGACTTAAATCAAAGAAGCAAGACTTGAAGATATATTGCTTAAAACACCAAAATATAGTAGAATGGAAGGAGACAGAAAAGCAAGTATATAGCGCTTATTATTTGGCAAAAGACATATACATTAATAGTATAGATATTGACAAAATAGACGTTGTATATTCTCAAAAATATGGATTTTTAAAACTGGATAAAGAATCAGGAATATCTGGTGGAGAGGGCATTTGTTATAAAACTTACAACAACTTTTTTGTTAAGTTATATAACAAAAATCATTTAAATTATATTAATTTAAAAAAGCTTCAAAAAATGCTTACGATGGATATTACTAATGAGTTTATTTTGTGGCCACTAGATATTGTATATTACAACAATAATTTTGTTGGATATGTAATGAAAGAACTTAAAGATTGTCAAAACATTGATGATATGCGTGATTTAGGTTTTAGAGTTGGTGATATGGTTCCTATGGATAGATATAAAATTTGTTTAAATTTTTTAAAGCAAGTTGATTATCTTCATAGAAAGAATATTTTAGTAGGAGACATGAAACCAGATAACATCTTAGTGAGAGAACCTAACGATTTATTCATTATAGATGCTGCTAGTTTCCAAATTGAAGATTATTGTTGTCCTGTATGTCATCCTGCATACACAGAATTGACTTATACAGGTGATGATTTAAGGAAAAAACTTAGAACAATTGAAAACGAGTATTTTCCAGTCAATAGAATACTATTTGAAATGATGATGTTAAAAAGTCCATTTTATAATAGAGAAAATATTGAAGTTAACGAAGAAGGTAATAGAAAATTCGAGTATCCTATGAAAAAGAGTCAAGTAGTAGGAACGCCTGGTCAACATATTAAGTTATGGTTTGCAATGACTCAAAAAATGAGAGAGTATTTTTATCAATATTTTGTTCTTGGTAAAATTACTGATATATCCGAATGGATTAGAGAATTAGAATTGTTTATAAAACAAAAGGAGGGGTAGTTTATGGCAGATTTTTTAGATGATGATGTAAACTTTGGAGATTGGAGTTCACTTGAATTAAATGTCTCAAGACGTGTACCAATTTGTTTGGTTCTTGATAGAAGTGGCTCTATGGTGGAATGTGACGGTTCTAAAATAAGTAAAATTGAAGAATTAAATAACAATTTGAAAGGTTTTTTGGATTATGTAAGAAACAATTCAAAAGCTAGTAGAATTTGTGATATTTGTATCATTTCATTTGGTGGCGTTGATGAGGTTGATGTAGTTAGTGGATATTCAAATATTAGGGATTTAAAATATAAGCCACTTGTTCCATATGGAAGAACACCAATGGGTGCTGCTGTAACAAAAGCAATGGATTTATTAAAAATAAGAAGAAATTATTATAGAAATAATGACATTGAACATTATAAGCCAATTATGCTCTTGATGACAGATGGACTTCCTACAGATAGCTATCAAGCTGCAGCCGCAGAATTTTCAAGAATGGTAAAAAACCATGAAGTTAAAGTTTTTCCTGTAGGAATTGGTAAAAACTTTAATAAAGAAGTATTGAGACAATTCTCTCCAATAGTTGAACCAAAAACTATTGATGGGGCAGAGAATTTTGCAAAACTATTTAAATTATTGAGTGCATCTTCATCAAATCCAAATGACGATTCACTAGATAAATGGTTTAATGATGAGGCATAGAAATGAACTGTAAACAATGCGGAGGAAATATAACAGAGTCTGATCAATATTGTCCACATTGCGGAGCATCAAATCCGTATTATGTGCAAAATCAACCAAAGGTTGAACCTTTTATTGATCCATTTGCAAATGAAGAAAACGAAACTGATACTAAAGCAAGTGGTATAGATTCTATAAGAAGTAATTATAACGGATGGTCAGAAAGCTCAAAAAATACAGTAGAGCATTATAATGAAAAAGAAGAATCTAATAAAAAAGATAGACCTTCATTTGGATTAGCATTACTTTCTTTTGCTTTTCCACTTGTTGGATGGATTATGTATTTTATTTTTAAATCAGATAAACCTAAAATGGCTAAACAGGCTTTAAATAGCGCATGGTTTGGCGTTTTTTGTTCAATATTTTTATGTATTCTTGCGATGATTATATCGTAAAAAGTATTATATAGAATAATTAGTTCCTAAGTTGTAACAGATTTAGGAACTTTTTTTTATTTAATTAAATATTATGTTTTTTTTCAATATATATTCAAAATATATGGACAATATGTTATAATATATGTAGAAAATATGAAAAGGAGGGCAAAACCATGAAAGAGAGAGATTTAGCAATGGAATTAATTAATGAAGCTCAAAGAAATAGGGCAATGTATGGAATCGCTTATTCTACAGTGAATATTTCTGAGTTTGGTGAAGGCAAGTATGATTTAGTTGAATTTAAATCAATTGTTTCTGAAATGGGATATAAAGTTATTCCTATTGAAGAATCTCACTTAAGAAATACTCCTATGAAAAACAAATACGTTGTAATAGGGCATAATTAATTGATTTTTTATCAAATTATCTTCTTTTGACAATAATTTATATCTTATGTATAATTATTGTAATATTCGGAGGGCCTTATTATGGATCAAAATAAAGAAAATGAAAACATTTTTGCTGATGAAGATTTAGTAGTTTTAAAAGACGAAGATGGAAAAGAAATTGAATTTATTCAAATTGCCACAATAGATTATGATGATGAATGGTATGCTTTTTTACAACCAACAGAGTTAGGCGATTTAGAAGATGATGAAATGATAATTTTCAAAATGGAAGAAGATGAAAACGGTGAAACAATCTTTATTCCTGTTGAAGATGAAGATTTGATGAATAAAGTATACGATGAGTATGTAAAAGAGTACGAAAATATGCAAGAAGAGTGCAAAGATTGTACTAGTTCTTCATGTGAAGGATGCTCAAAATTTGAAGAATAATTATTAAGGTTGGCACTAATGTGCTGACCTTATTTTATATGAATAATCAATTTTCACGCACTACAATTCTTATAGGTGAATCATCTATGGCAAAACTGGCTAATGCTAGGGTTGCTATTTTTGGCATTGGAGGAGTAGGCGGATATGTTGCTGAAGCATTGTCTAGAAGTGGTGTTTCCTCATTTGCTTTAATAGATAAAGATGTTGTTTCTGAATCTAATATAAATAGGCAAATTATAGCTACTTATAATACGATTGGTCAAAGCAAGTGTGAAGTTATGAAAGATAGAATATTATCTATTAATCCTAATGCTAAAGTTGATATTTATAATATTTTTTACTTACCTGAGAACAGTGATTTAATCGATTTTTCTTCCTTTGATTATATAGTTGATGCCGTGGATACTGTTAAAGCCAAAATCAGCATTATTAAAAGAGCAAAAGAATTAGGTATTCCTATAATAAGTTCAATGGGAGCAGGAAACAAAATGAATCCAACAATGGTTGAAGTTTCGGATATATATAAGACTTCAGTTTGTCCTTTAGCAAAAGTTATGAGAAGGGAATTGAAAAAAATAGGGATAAAGGATTTGAAAGTTGTTTTTTCAAAAGAAGAACCAATTGATCACGAACAAATAATTGATCCAGATTCTAAAAAAGTAATTCCAGGAAGCTGCTCGTTCGTGCCTTCTGTATTTGGCCTAGTTATGTCTTCAGAAATAATCAAAGATTTAATAAAGTAATTTTTTAAGAACAACTTTGTATTTATGTAATTGTATGAATATTGATATATAAAGTATTTGTGCTTTATAATAAAATAAAGAAAAAAACGCATCAATACATTGCTACAATTATGATATCTTTAAATAATATAAACAAAACAATAAAGAAAAAACCCATATTATCTAATGTTTGCATGAACATAGGTAATGGAGAGATATGTGCACTTTTAGGCTTAAATGGCGCTGGAAAAAGCACACTTATGAAAGTAATTTGCAATTTATGCAAGCAAGATAGCGGAGTTGTCTATATTGACAATGTTGAAAAATTAGATAATAAAAACGTTGGTTTTATGATTAATGCGCCTGCGTTTTATAATGAATTATCTTTAATTGAAAATTTATATTTGTTTTCTAAACTTTATGATAACGTGACATTGCCAGTAATTAAGGATACACTTGAGCTTTTAGGATTATCTAGTCAATCCACAAAAAAATACAAATATTTGTCAACAGGAATGAAACAGAGAATGTACTTTGCTTTTGCCATTATGTGTAATCCAAAATTATTAATATTAGATGAGCCTTTTTCTGGAATAGATCCATTGTCAATAGTATTATTTAAAAACATAATAAAACAAATGGCTTCTAATGGTTGTTGTATATTAGTTTCTGGACATGACATTAGGGAATTAGAGAGTTTTTGTACAAGTGTTTATATTTTAGATAAAGGTAAAATTGTTTACGAGAATAAAGATTTAACTTCAATTGAAAATTTAGAACAAATATTTATAGATAATGTTTCTTCAAGTGGAGATGCCCAGTAGAATGAATCGCATTTTTCGCTATGAAATTACAAAAATATATACCAATAAATCAAAAATAATTTTATCTTTTGTGTTTATTTTTCTTATAGTTTTATTCTGTATTATTGGGTTTTTTAAGTTGCCAAAATTTGAGACTTCTTTATTGGAAAGAGAAACAATTTTAAAAGGTTATGAGGATACAATAGATCAACTAAATGAAGAAATTCAACAATGCAAAGAACGAGGAGATTTCGATTCGGTTTTAGACTTAGAATCAAAGATTGAATATTATAATTATTTTTTGAAAAACAAAGAGATAGAAGCAGATTATTATATTGACGAGAAAGGGCCTTTTTTTAGCACGATTCGATTTTTTAATCATAATAATTATTCGTCAACAAGCGCTATGCTTTATCTTTTAATACCATCATTTTTTATTCAAATTTTTGTTACAATATATCTTATAAATAAAGTTTTTTTAATGGATATCGGCACAGAAATTAAAAACATAATCATAGATGATATTAATTTAAAAATGTTGTTTAAAAACAAATTGTTATTTATGAATATATGTATCATTCTATGTTGGTTGCCATTTACAATTATTGGATTATTGTTAGGATTGTTTAATTTAGATGTTAGAATGATTTTTTTTATTAATAATCAATTATTAGTAAAAAATTCTATTGAAATATTTTTGTGCATACAAACCGGATTTTTAACAATTAGCATATTTATTTCATCAATTATTTTCTTGCTTGGAAGTGTACTAAGAAAACAATCTTATACAAATATATATGCATTTTTTATTTTTGTGTGTATATTTATTATTTCAAAAATGTTATCTTCGATCTTCTTAAAAGATGCTACTCAAGGCGGTTTTAATGATGTTGTGTATTATTTGCCTATATCAAGTATAATCCAGTCAATATATGGATTTAATTTGCAGTTCATTATAACAATAATTGTTCATTTATTGATTGCATATTTTTTTGTATTTTTAAGTTATAAGCAGTATATTAAAATAGAGGAATAATGAATAGTAAAAAAATTCTTAGATGCGAAGCAGATCGATTTTTTTTAGACAAGAGAATGTCTATTAGTTTTTTTGTTATTATTTTATCTTTGTTAATTTTATTTGCTTTATATTCTATTTATACTATTAAGCCATATATTCATAATGATGAAACTGTTGAATACTCTTTATCTGATGCAAGTAGAGAGTATTTAGAAAATAGATTGAATGAATATAAAAGTATGCTTGATGGAACATATGAAGGGATGAGATTACCAAATGAAACACCAAGTGTGATTAAATCTAAAATTAATTATTATTCATTTTTATTAGAGAATAACGTTAATCCGGACTGGTTTTATACATATTCAGATAATTTAATTTCAAATTCGAATAATTATGGCACTAACGAGATGTTTTTATGGTTCAATATATCGATGTATTTAATGTTTGTCGTAGCTATTTTATTGCCAATTTATTCAATAGGTATAGAAAAGGAAAAAGATAGAATTAAAAATTTTATGGTAAATAATACATCTATAAAAAACATTCATATAGGTAAATTATCTTTCTACTATATTCTCATGATTGCAATTTGGTTTATTCAAATGTTAATAGGAATGCTTATGGGTATTTCGACGGCAAGTCAACAAGTGTTGTTGCAATTTGGGTTGCAATATAAAGCAATTAATTGCATTGCTTGGTATTTGGTTGAAGAAATAATAATTCTTTTTGTCATGTTTTCTATTTATAATTTGTCGTATTTAATGCAAGTAATTGTGAAAAAAATGAAAGTTGCAATATTGTTAACAATATTGATACCTATAGTTTTATTAGGCTTATCATATTTGGTAATTTTAATTACCTTTAGTTATATATTAACTGATTTTTTTGCTGAGGTATTCTTAGTAAGAAGTATTACTGCAGATATTCTTATAATTGTGCCTATAGCAATAATATCTTCAATTATTTATATTTTTGTAATCTTAAAAGCAGACTTAAAACAATAATAAGCATTTGTAGTATTATTTTAGTTATAGACAAAATTATTTATTTATATATAAAAAATGTGCGTAAAAACGTTTGTTAAATCAATATTCATTTGTTATAATCCATATAGTCAATATACACCTATAGTTAGTTTTTAGCAGTTGCTCAATTGCCGGAGTCGTTAAAAACGTAGATTATGGGGAAGAAATAAAAAACAAAGGAGAATTTAAAAATGGCAGTAGTTGAAATGAAAAGCTTATTGGAAGCTGGTGTTCATTTTGGTCACCAAAAGAAACTTTGGAATCCAAAAATGAAAAAGTACATTTACCCAAAGGGTGAAAGAGGAGATATCCATATTATTAACCTTGACGTATCTTTGGGATTAATTGAAAAAGCTTACGAATTTGTAAGAGAAACAGTTAAAGAAGGAAAATCTATTCTTTTTGTTGGTACAAAGAAACAAGCTCAAGATGCAATTAAAGAAGAAGCTGAAAGATGCGGTATGTATTACATGAACCAAAGATGGTTAGGTGGTACATTAACAAACTTCAAAACATTGAGAACAAGAGTAGAAAGATTAGCAAAGATTAATCAACAAGAATTAGCAGGTGAATTTAATTTATTACCAAAGACAGAAGTTGCTAAGTTAATCAAAGAAAAAGAAAAACTAGAATTAAATCTTGGTGGAATTAAGAACATGACAAATTTACCAGGAGCTTTATTCGTAGTAGATTTAAATAAAGAAGATATAGCAATTAAAGAAGCTCACAAATTAAATATTCCAGTTGTTGGATTAGTAGATTCTAACTGTGATCCAGATTTAGTAGATTACGTTATTCCAGGAAACGATGATGCTATACGTGCTATTAAATTAATTGCTAGCATTATTGCAAACGCTGTTATCGAAGCAAGAGAAGGAACTTCTTTCCAAGTTGAAGCAACAGCAGAACCTGAAGTTGTAGAAGAAGCTGCAACAGAACCACAAGCATAATTACAAGGAGATTGAAAATGGCTTTTACAAATAAAGATGTTATGGATTTACGTGCAAAAACTGGCGTAGGAATGATGGATTGCAAAAAGGCTCTTATCGAAACAGATGGAGATATGGAAAAGGCAATTGAATATTTAAGAGAAAAAGGAAAAGCTACTTCTGAAAAGAGAGCAGGAAAGATTGCTTCACAAGGTATTGTTGATACATATATTTCTGGAAACGTTGGAGTTATTGTTGAAGTTAACTGTGAATCAGATTTCGTTGCTAGAGGAGCTCAATATAAAGAATATGTTCAAACAGTAGCTAAATATATTGCAGAGCATGATGTTGCTGATGTTGAATCAGTATCTGCAGCTTTAACAGATGTTACAGCTGAAGCAGTTGCAAAGATTGGTGAAAAGATTTCTATTAGAAGATTTGATAAATTTGTTTCAAATGGTACAGAAATTAATAGTTATATCCATATGGGTGGCGCTATTGGTGTTTTAGTTGAAACAAAGGGTGCTTCAAGTGAATTAGCTCATGATATAGCATTACAAATTGCTGCATCTGCTCCAAGATATGTTAACAGCAGTGAAGTTCCAGCTGAAGAAGTTGAAAAAGAAAAGGAAATTTTATTAGCTCAAGCAATGAATGATGAAAAGAATGCTAATAAACCTCAACAAATTCTTGAAAAGATGATTATGGGTAAAATTGGTAAGTTCTATAAAGAAGTTTGCTTAGTTGATCAACCATTCGTAAAAGATCCATCTAAGGATATTAAATCAATTTTAGGTGGTGCTCAAGTTATTAAATTTACACGTTTAGTAATGGGCGAAGGTCTTGAAAAGAAGGAAGAAGATTTGGGAGCTGAAGTTGCTGCTCAAATCGCAAATGCAAAGAAATAATTAAATAGGGGAAACCTAAGGGTTTCCCTTTTTTTTAGGAGGAGTATGGCTTACAAAAGAGTTTTAATAAAAATTAGTGGAGAAGCGCTTGCAGGTGAAAAGGGTTTTGGATTAGATCAAGCTACTTTAAAGATGGTTGCTTCACAAATTAAAACAGTTGTAAATAGCGGCATAGAAGTTGGACTTGTAATTGGTGGAGGAAACTTCTGGAGAGGAAAACAACACGATTCTACAATGGATAGATCTGCTGCAGATCATATGGGTATGCTTGCTACAGTTATGAATGCTATTGCTATGCAAGATGCTCTTGAATCAATCGGTGTAGTTACAAGAGTTCAAACAGCTTTAACTATTACTCGTGTTGCTGAGCCTTATATTTATCGTAAAGCTATAAGACATTTTGAAAAAGGTAGAGTTGTCATCTTTGGTGCTGGTACAGGAAATCCATTCTTTAGTACAGATACAGCAGCTTCTTTAAAAGCAGCTGAAATTCATGCTGATGCTTTATTATTAGCAAAAAATATAGATGGAGTATATAGTTCAGATCCAAAGAAAGATCCTAATGCAATCAAATATGATGAAATTTCATGTAAAGAAGTTATAGCAAAAGGACTTCAAGCAATGGATACTACAGCTATTGCAATGTGCATGGAAAACAATATTCCAATTGTTGCTTTTGGCCTTAAGGATAAAGACAGTATCATTAAAGCAGCTAAAGGCGAAAAGATTGGTACATTGATTAAATAGTTAACAAAGATAAAGAGGATTTCATGAACAAAAAATATAGTATATTTCTAATATTTGTTTTATTTACTATATTAATAGTGTTATTTTGTTCATGCTCAGACAAAGAATCAAATGCTGAAGGTATAGTTGAAATCTCTGTTAAATTCTATATAGGAGATGAACTATACCAAGAAAGTACTTATAAAACAGGAGATTTAATTTATGCTCCTGATATTAAAGAATATAATGGTTATACTATTAGCTATTGGGCTATAGGAAACGGATGGGTTTTCATGCCATATACTGCTGGCACAGAAGACATTGTATTTAAAGCAGTAACTTATAAAGAAGTTCCTATCACTTATTATTCAGATTCTGAGGTATTTTATTCGGGAGTTAGTTTGCCTGGAGAAAAAATTTATGCTCCATTTGAAGTTCCTGTAAAAGAAGGATATACTTTCCAATATTGGACAATCAATAATGAGAAAGCATCATTTCCATATAAAATTTCAGATACAGATAAATCATATGTGTTTAATGCATATTTTATAAAAAATGTTGATGTTAAATTTTATGTTGATGATTATTTATATGAAACAAAGAATATCCCATATGCGTCTACTGTATCTTCGCCAAGTGCGCCAACAAAAGAAAAATATAATTTTATTTGCTGGAAAGATGAAGAAGGTAATATTTTAGATAATTCTAAACAAATTACATCAAGTGAATCGTATTATGCAGTTTTTGAACAAGTAATGTACGAAGTAAATTATTACATAGAAGGAACATTATATCAAAAACTTATTGTTGAAAGTTATGCTCCTAATATATATTATCCAAATGCTGAATATTTTTACGGCTGGTATAAGGACTCATCATTTAAAACGAAATTTGATTTTTCTACTAAAATAACATCAAATATTAATTTGTATGGTAAAACAGTAAGTGATAATTTCCAAGTTTTATATAATCAATTTGGATCATCTAGTTATATATCTATTTCAGATGAAAAAATAGCTGATTTTGATAATAATTATAGTTTTGATAATTATAAAAATATTATGACTCTTGCATTAAATAAATATGATAAATCTGCGATTGTTTCATATAAATTCCAAAGAGCAAATAAAAAATATATAATTATTTCTTATGATGTAATAAATGGTTTAATTAAAGCGACATATGGTTCTACAATCGATGAAGGGGCATATTCTTATGTTGAACTATCAGTATCACAATATAAATATGCAGATTTGAATTTTTCTTCATATTCAGTAATTAATTATAACGAAGGATCTTTTGTTACTGATTTAACTGGCTTATCATTGCAAATTGCAGAAATTGCATATAATGAAATTCATGGAAAATATAAAGAGTACATTGCTGGATTTGATAATACTATAACATACGATGAAATCCCATCATTCACTCCATCTTGTACAATAAATAACGAAAATGGTGTTATTAGTATTAGTTCAAATGTTAATGCTTTTTCTGTTAAAATATCAGCTAATAATAATGTTGTTGCTTATTCAACAAATGTTAAAGAAGTTAAATATAATTCTAAAGCGGATACAACATATGATGTAGTAGTAAAATTTGTTTATACAGTTAATTCTAAACAATATATGTGTATTCTTTCTAAAACAATATAACTGTTTATTTTTTTTATTAAAAACACAAAATAATTAAGATTTTACGCTGTTTTATTAATATATTAATTTATTGAAATAAATTATATGATATGTTAAACTTAATGTAGCAATTTAAAAGGAGATTTTTATGCTAGATAGTATTGAAGTATTGGAAGTATTTGACGAATACGATGAAAAACTTAAAAAGGGTTTAGATAGTTTAAAATATGAGTTTTCTACTTTAAAAGCAGGAAGAGCAAATCCTCATATTCTAGATAAAGTTGTTGTAGATTATTATGGAGCTCCAACTCCATTAAAACAAATGGGAAATATTCAAGTTCCTGAAGCTAGAATGATTTTAATAACAGTTTGGGATCAAAGCGCATTAAAAGATGTTGAAAAAGCTATTTTAGCTGCAAATATTGGAATTACACCAACTAATGATGGAAAATGCATTAGATTAATTTTCCCAGAGCTTACTCAAGAAAGAAGAAAAGAACTTGCAAAACAAATAAAAGCATTGTCTGAACAAATTAAAATCCAATTGAGAAATGCTAGACGTGATGCAAACGATTCTTTAAAGAAATTAAAGAAAGATAATATTATTTCTGAAGATGAGCAAGCTACACTAGAAAAAGATGTTGATAAAAATCTTTCACAAATTATTGAAACTGTAGATAAGCTTACAAAAGAAAAAGAAGAAGAAGTAATGAGCGTATAATGATAGGAAAAACATTAGAAGAGGCATTATTACTTTTAAAAGATAAAAAAGTGGAAATAATTTATAATACTTCAAACAAGCTGGCAGATTATGACGCTCAGCTTGTTGTTGGTTATAGAGAAGAAAAAGATAAAGTATATTTAATCGTCTCAAATTTTAAATTAGAGGTTTAAAGTGGAAGATAAATTAAAAATTCCTAGACATATAGCATTTATTATGGATGGCAATGGAAGATGGGCAAAAAAAAGAGGTTTGCCTAGAAAATTTGGTCACAAAGAAGGTGCTAAAGTTTTAAGAATGATTGTTGAGGAATGTAAAAATGCAGGAGTAGAATATTGCAGTTTTTATGCTTTTTCTACTGAAAACTGGAAACGCTCTCAAGATGAAATTGATTCAATTTTTGATTTAATAAAAAAATTTGCAGACGAAGAATTAGATAAATATGCAGATGCTGGATATAAAGTTAAATGCATGGGAGATATTTCTGTTTTACCAGAGGAAACAAGAAATTCTTTAATTAAAATTGTTGAAAAATCTAAAAACAACAATAAAATGATAGTTAATCTTGGAATTAATTATGGTGGTAGAGCAGAAATTGTAAATGCGGTAAATTATATTTTATCTCAAGGTTTAAATAAAATAGATGAACAAATGTTGTCTGATTGTATGTATACATGCAACATGCCAGATCCTGATGTTATTGTAAGAACTTCCGGAGAGAAAAGATTGTCTAATTTTATGCTTTGGCAATCAGCATATAGTGAGCTTATATTTATAGACGACCTATGGCCAGATCTTAAAAAAGAAACGTTATATAAAATTTTTGAAGAATATTCAAAGCGAAATCGTCGTTTTGGAAAGGAATAATATATGTTAAAAAGAACATTAACTGCTGTTGGAATTTTAGCAATTGTATTTGGTTTTGTTTTAGGTTTACGCCAAATACATGTTGCTTTTGTATTTGGACTTATACTTGTTATTTCAGTAATAGGAACATATGAAATGTGTAAATGCTTAAAAGCAACAAATGAATATAATCCAATGATGATTGTAAATTTAATTGCATCTGTTGCTATAAGCGTATTTACATATTTTTTCGATTATCAAGGATTAGTACTATCTACATTGATATTTATAATTATAATGTTGTCTATATTTACATTTGATCATAAGTATGAATTAAAAGATGTATTTGCATCAATTTTTGTATTATTCTATCCAATTATTCCAATTGCTTTATTTATTCATATAAATAACTTGGCGGTTGGTTTATATGCTATGCTTTTGACAATCTTTGTTCCTGCAATGACTGATACAATGGCATATTTTACAGGATTTTTAATTGGTGGTAAAAAACTATGCCCAACAATTAGTCCTAAAAAAACTGTTGCTGGAGCGATAGGTGGTGTATTTGGCGGAATTATAGGAGCATTATTAATTTGGTTATTATTCGATGTAGTAGGATTATTTAATTCATTTAATAATGTTGTAGCTGTATCTATACATGAAACACAATGGATAGCAATACTTATTTATATTGCTTTAGGTGCAATTTCAGCACCAATATGTGAAATAGGAGATTTAATTGCTTCTTGGATTAAAAGAAAAGCAGGAATTAAAGATTATGGCAATCTATTCCCAGGCCATGGTGGCGTTATGGATAGAATAGATAGTATTATTGTCATGATTCCAATAACATTAATTTTTATCTCAATTTTAGGATTGTAATATGAAAAAGAAAGTAATAATATTAGGCTCAACTGGATCAATAGGAACTCAAACTTTAGATGTTATAAGACAATATAAAGATCAATTTGAAGTTGTAGGACTTGCATGTAATTCTAATGTTCTGCTTTTATCTAGACAAATTAAAGAATTTAATCCTAAGTTTGTCGCTGTTGCTGATGAAAAAGCAGCTGAAAAAATTAATCCTTCTGGTTTTACTTTATTTAAGGGCGATATGGCAATAATTAGTATGTGTACTATTAAATGTGACATACTTGTAAATGCACTAGTTGGCATAGAAGGATTATCTCCAACAATTACAGCCTTAAAGTTTGGAACTAATATAGCGCTTGCAAATAAAGAAACTCTTGTAACAGGTGGAGAACTTGTAATGAAACTTGCAAAAGATAATAATTTATCTATTCTACCTGTAGATAGTGAACATTCTGCAATATGGCAATGTTTAGATTTTAATGTTGATAAAAAAATAAATAAAATTATCCTAACAGCATCTGGCGGTGCATTTAGAGGAAAAACAAAAGAAGAGATTGCAAATCTTAAAGCTAAAGATGCGCTACTTCATCCTACTTGGAATATGGGTGATAAAGTAACAATAGATAGCGCAACACTAATGAATAAAGGATTAGAAGTTATTGAAGCAATGCATTTATTTAATGTAAAGCCAGAAAATATCGATATTGTTATTCATAAAGAAAGTGTAATTCATAGTATGATTCAATATGATGATGGCTCAATAATTGCTCAAATGTCATATCCGGATATGAAACTTCCAATTCAAGTTGCACTAAATTATCCAAATAGAGGAGATCATTTATTTTCTCCACTTTCATTTAATAATTTGCAGCTTAATTTTGCCTCTTGCGATTATGATACTTTCCCATGCTTGAAAATCGCTTTAGATGTTGCTAAACAAGGTGGATTATATCCAACAATTATGAATGCGGCTAATGAAGAATTGGTAAAGTTGTATCTACAAGATAAAATAAAATTTTACGATATATCATATCATATATCAAAAGCATTAGAAAAATTTGAGACAAGTGATAAGTTAAGCTTGTTTAATATTCAAAGAATTGACTATGACGTAAGGGAGTATATAAAAAAGACAATATGATATTTTTAGGTGCGAGTTTTGTTTCTGTATTACAATGGATTGGCTATATTTTAGTAGCTTTGCTTTGTCTTATGTTTATGATTGTTGTGCATGAGGCAGGACATTATATTGCAGGAAAAATTTTCAAATTTCATATTTTAGAGTTTTCTATTGGATTTGGACCAAAATTGTTCCAAACAACAAATAAAAAAACTGGTGAAAAATTTTCTATAAGATGTATTCCTTTAGGAGGATATTGTCAATTTGATGGAGAAGATGAAGAAGGCTCAAGTGAAGATACTTTTAATTCAAAACCTATTTGGCAAAGAATAATTGTTTTATTTGCTGGTGCATTTATGAATCTTATTTCAGCAATTTTAATAATAATGATTTTCTTTATGGCTTGGGGGGATTATCTTCCTAAAGTTTATAAAACTTATGATTATGTAGATACAGCTTATGTTCAACAACTTCAAGAAGGAGATATCATATATAAAGTTGATGGTAAAAACTGCTATTCATTAGTTAACACAACTAAATTGCAAAATAGAATTAAAGGAAAAGAACAAGTTGAATTAACTATTCTTAGAGATGGAGAAGAAGTTATAGTTAATGTATCTTTACAAGATTATAAAGGTACAACAGTTGATCAAAACAATCAAGAAATAGAAGTATCTGGTCATGGACTAGGCATATCTGTTGTATACGAAAAAACTCAACTTGGTTTTTTCAGTGCAATAGCAAGAGCATTTGAATTTTGTTGGGAAGTTATATCATTAATATTTGTTTCAATTGGTTCGTTGTTCTCAGGTGGTGCAAAAGTAAGTGAAACGTTAGGGGGCACAGTCACGGCTATTTCAGCTTTAGCTGAACTAACAAAATATGGATTTGCCTCTGTAATGTACGGCGTATGCGTGTTAAGTGCTTCTGTCGGAGTTATGAATCTTTTGCCATTCCCAGCATTAGATGGATGCAGAATTTTGGTTTGTATCATTGAAGCAATTATTAGAAAACCAATAAATAGAAAAGTTGAAGGAATTATAAATTTCTGTGGACTTATTATTTTATTTGGTATGGCAATATTGTTTGATTTATTACATTTTTTAGGTTGATATGAGTGAAAAAAAGATAAAAGTAGGTAATCTATATATTGGTGGAAAAGATATAATTATACAGTCAATGACAAATACTAAGACTGTAGATATTGATTTGACTATCAAACAAATTCTTGAACTTGAAAAAGCAGGATGTGAACTTGTTAGATTGTCTATTCCTAATGAGGAGAGCGCTACGGCTTTAAAAGAGATAAAAAAAGCTGTTTCTTTGCCAATTGTTGCTGATATTCATTTTTCGTCTAAATTGGCTATTTTAGCCGCTGAAAATGGCGCTGATAAAATTAGAATAAATCCAGGGAATATTGGCTCAAAGGAAAAAGTTGCATATTTGGCAAAATTTTTAAATGAGAGAAATATTCCTATTAGAATAGGTGTTAATGGTGGTTCTTTAGAAAAAGAATTAAAAAACCTAAATCAAGTTGACGGAATGGTACAAAGCGCTCTTAATCATATAAGAATACTTGAAGATAACAACTTTGATAACATCGTGGTTTCTTGCAAATCCTCTAATGTAAAGAATATGATTTTAGCATATAGAAAACTTCATGATTTAATTCCATATCCTTTGCATATTGGCGTTACGGAAGCTGGAACATATACTAAAGGATTAATAAAGAATTCAATAGGCATTGGATCACTACTACTTGATGGAATAGGAGATACAATAAGAGTTTCTTTAACAGACGATCCTGTAAAAGAAGTATTTGCAGCTCAAGATATATTAAAGGCATGTAATTTGTATAATAAACCATATTGCGATATTGTTTCTTGTCCAACTTGTGCTAGAACGGAAATTAATGTTAAGCAAATAGCTGATGAATTAGATATGGCTACAAAAGATATAAAAAAGAATATTAAAATTGCAGTTATGGGTTGCATAGTAAATGGAATTGGTGAATCTGAGGGTGCAGATTTTGGTGTTGCTGGCGGTAAAGATAAATCAATTATATTTAAAGATGGAAAACAAATTGAGGTTATCAATAATCAAGATATTATTCAAAAGATGAAAAAAATGATTGAGGAATATAATGGATAAGTTTTTAATTGAATTTAATAATATTTCTAACAACAAATATGATTATTTAAGATTAAAAAGTGTTTCAGCAAATGATGAATATAATCGTTTGAATATTGTATTTTATGTTCCGTATGATATTTATTTTGATAAATCAAAATTTTCAGAAGAAGAAAAAGGGGAAATCTTCGATATCTGCACAAAAATAATTCCTGAAGATATAAATATAAAAATAGATTTTGATGTAATTCAAGTAATTCCAGATACTGTAAAAAGGTTTATTGCAGAATATATAAGAAAGAACTACTATAAAGCACTTGAAGATAGATATATTCAAAAAGATATAAAAGTTGTAATAAAAGATGCAGTAAGTATTTGGATTCCTGTAGATACATCTATATATTCATTTTGTATAAATAAAGGTTTAAAAGAAAATATAGAAGAATATCTAAATTCTAAATATAATTTGCCAAATTTTGTATATTTTACACAAGTAGATATTCCTCACGAAATAAAAGAAAGAAGAATTGAAAAGAATAAATATATTGATGATGGTATTGTTGTTATGACAAAGGGTTATAGAATACTTGGTCATACTGTTTCTTCATTTCCAAAATATATTTCAAAATATACAACACCAAGAGAAGGTGTGGCTATATGTGGAAAAGTTATATCTTTAGAAAAAAAGGTATCAAGTGGTGGAAAATTGTATTTTAAATTTGATATTCAAGATCCAACAGGAAAAATGTCTTGTATGTATTTTTCAAGATCAAAAGTAAAAGAAGGCAAGGATATATCTAAATCTAAATCTTCTTTTGAACATGTTAAATTAAATGATGAAATTTTCGTTGCTGGAAATTTAATAAAAGACCAAAGATCTAATACTATAAAGATGTTTGTTGATTCTGTTTATACATGTGAAATTGACGAGGAAGCAACATTATCTAAAATTTCATATACTAAAAATCAATTACAAAAAACAATAGTTCCACAACCTCAAGTATATAATGTCGAAAAAAATAATATTCAAACATCTATGTTCGAAGAGCATGAATATATTTGTCCGCTTTTAAGGCATAACACTTTTGTGGTTTTCGATTTAGAGACTACAGGATTAGATTTAGATAAATCTAAAATTGTTGAAATTGGTGCTTGTAAAATTGAAAATGGTAATATAGTTTCAACTTTTACTACTTTGATTGATCCAGAAATGCCTATGCCAATTAGTGCACAAGAGGTAAACAATATAAGTGATGATATGTTAAAAAGTGCACCTTTATTTGAGTATGTAATTGAGCCATTTGAGGATTATTGTAAAGGATGCATTGTAGTAGGGCATAATGCAAAGAATTTTGATGTTCCTATGATTAAGAATAGATTTAAAGATTATGGATATGATTTTAACCATCCATGTATAGACACGATGGATTTACATAAACAATTTGATCCAAATGCAAAAAAATCTTCTTTAAATTACTGCATGGAAAGATATTCTCTTGTAAATGAAAATGCGCATAGAGCTATGTCTGATGCGCTTGCTACGGCAAAATTGTTTATTTATCTAGCAAACAATTTGCAATTAGATTAATTATACATATCTTCAATATTTACTTCTTTAACTAAAAATTCCCATAATAGCGAATCATTCGGAATAATATTTTGTTTTAAATATCCACACTTAGATAATTTATCATATAGTTCTTTTCCATATGGAGTATCTAAATGTTTAGATAATAAAGGTTGTAAATATGTGTGATACAACAATGGTTCATACATATGTGTTGTGTCTATTAAATGATTGGCTTGCTCTCTATATGGCTTTATATATTTTTCTTCACCTTCACATACATGATGCCAAGTGTCTATAGTTTGTTTTATAGAAGTTCCTCTTGTTTGAACATCTCGAATTAATCGACGCATTAGTCTTAATAATTTAGCAGGAATAACTGTTGTATTATTAATTTGGAAATTGGTAAATACACATACATAGATTTTGTAAAAATAATTAGAATCTATTGTTAATAATTTTGGATTTAATGCATGTATGCCTTCAATAACAATAACATCATTATCTGTTATTTTTATATGGTTGTAAAACTCTTCGCGTTTTCCAGTAATAAAATTAAAAATAGGTAAGTCTGTTTCTTGTTTATCTATTAAATCTTTAATACATTCATTGAATTTTTCTACATCTAAAATAGAAAAGTTTTCAAAATCATAATTTCCATCGGCAAGTTTTGGAGTTTTATCTCTATTTACAAAAAAATCGTCTAAAGAAATAGAAATACTATTAATTCCAAGAGATTTTAATTGTTCACAGATCTTTTTTGAAGTTGTTGTTTTGCCTGATGAAGAAGGGCCTGCAAGTAACACAAATTTTTTGTTTGAATACATTATATTATTTGCAATTAATTCAATTTCATCATGATATTTCTTTTCAGAAAATCTAACAAGTTCATATAAATGTTCATTAGCTCTTTTATTAATTGCATCTAAATCCAAATTTGTTTTTATATTTGTTGTGCCAATCATAGTAAACTCCTTTTTCTATACCCACATTATTATAATGCAAAATAACTTATTTTGTTTAATATTTTACAAATATTTGACTATTATCAAGAAAATAGTAAAATAAATAAGTGGTTATTTAAGTTAAACTTAAGTAATAAAGTATAATATAGAAAAAAACTGAATTTCGGAGGAAATTATTTATGGCACAATGTAAAGAATGTGGCGGTGATTTAGTAAAGAAGAAAAATAAAGCAGGAGAACTTTTTCTAGTTTGTGAAGATTGTGGTAAAAAATACAAAGTAAAACAAAAAGAAGAAGCACCTGTTGTTGAAGAAAAACCAGCTCCAGTTCCAGAGAAACCAGCAGCAAAGAAATGCAAGGAATGTGGTGGTAACTTAGTAAAGAAAAAGAGTGCTAAAACAGGAGATATATTCTTGGTTTGTGAAGATTGTGGTAAAAAATATAAATTACCAGCACCAAAGAAAGTAGAAGAGGAAGAGGAAGAAGAGCAAGAAGCTCCAGCACCAGCACCAGCACCAGCACCAGAAAAACCTGCAGCAAAGAAATGTAAAGCTTGCGGTGGTGATTTAGTAAAGAAAAAGAGCGCTAAAACAGGAGATATTTTCTTAGTATGTGAAGACTGTGGTAAAAAATATAAACTAGCAGTACCAAAGAAAGTAGAAGAGGAAGAGGAAGAAGAAGAGCAAGAAGCTCCAATCCCAGCTCCAGCTCCAGTAGTAGAAGAGCCAGTTATTCCAGCTCCAGTAGTAGAAGAACCTGTTGCTCCAGCTCCAGTTGTTGAAGAACCAGCTGCTCCAGCACCTGTTGCAGTAAGCAATGACGAATTAGCATCAATTGCTAAGAGCTTACAAGAGATTAATAAGACTCTAAAAGCTATGCTTACAATTTTAAATAGATAATTATTTCTCTAGTATATTTAGAACTTGGGCAAAAACCCAAGTTCTTTTTTTTTGTTTTAATTGCTTTACTTTTATTTATATAACGTGTAATATATAAGTGTTCATGTATATTTGATTACTTGAAGGCGACTTAAAAAAGTCGCTTTTATTTATGAAAAGGAGGAGTTTATATGTCTAAGATTATTGAAGATGTAAAAAATTGTGTTGAACCAATTATTCAATCTTTAAATATGGAACTTGTAGATGTTGAGTTTAAAAAGCAATATGGACAAGACACTTTGACAATTTTTATAGATAAAGATGGCGGGGTAGATTTAGATGCATGTGAATTAGTACACAATGCAATAGATGCACCATTAGATGAATTAGATCCTACATCTGGCAAGGCATATACATTAAATGTTTCTTCTCCTGGATTAGATAGACCTATTAAGACAGAAAGAGATTTTGAAAAGAAAATGAATAGTGATGTTGAAGTCTCTTTATATAAACCTCTTGAAAATAAATTGAAAAAATTTGAGGGAAAACTTGTAGGTTACGACAAAGAAACATGTTCTATTGAATACAAAAATAAAATTTTAAAAATAAATTTAAAGGATATAGCAGTTATTCGTTCTGCTATAAAATTTTAGGAGGATAAAAAAATGATTAGCAAAGAGTTCTTTAGTGCATTAAACGATTTAGATGCTCAAGGAAGAATTAGTAAAGAAAAGTTTCTAGAATTCTTAGAAGCTGGTATTGCAAGTGCCTATAAAAAAGAAAATGGCGAAGCTCGTAATATTTCAATACAACTTAATCCTGAAAAGGATCAAATTGATGTTATTGCATATCAATTAGTTGTAGAAGAAGTTCAAGACCCAGGTAAAGAGATTTCTCTAGAAGATGCACAAAAGATTAAAGCTTCATATAAAGTAGGAGATATTATTTCAGAAAAAATACCTACAAAGGAAGCATTCTCAAGAATTTCAGCATTAACAGCAAAACTTGTTGTTGCTCAAAAAATGAACGATTTTAAAAAGGCTTCTTTAAATGAAGAAATGAATCAAAAAGAAGGCGAAATCGTTACTTGTCAAATTAAGTTTATTCAAAACGGAAACATTTACGCAGAAATTGTTGGAACACAAATTCAATGTGTAATGACACCAAATGAACAAATAAATTCTGAAGTATATAAAGTTGGAGATAGAATCAAAGCATTTGTTAAGAGACTTCCAGATCCTAATGGAAACAATGTTAATCAATGCATTGGTATTTCTAGATTAAACAATGGTTTTATTAGAAGATTATTTGAATTGAATGTTCCAGAAATTAAAGCTGGTCTTGTAGAAATTAAGAGAATCGTTAGAGTTCCTGGAGTAAGAACAAAAGTTGTTGTTGCTTCTAAAGATCCTTCTATCGATCCAATTGGTGCATGTATCGGTGCTAAAAATGCTAGAATCATTGAAATTCTAAAAGAAATCAACTGCATTAAAAGACCACCTATTCAAGGCGTTAATGGTCAAAGACCTGTATCTTTTGATGAAGGTATAGATGTTATTCCATATACAGAAGATCCAATTAAAGCTATTGCTAACGCTTTAACTCCAGCATCTGTTATTCAAGTTCAAGCTGATCCTGAAACAAAGAAAGCAATTGTTATTATTCAAGATCGTAACTTGGCAAAAGCTGTAGGAAAGCAAGGTTCTAATGCTAAACTTGCTAGTAAATTAACTGGATACAAAATTGATATCAAAGAATTAAAGGACGCAGAATCTCTATTAGGCAATGATTAATACACCAGAAAGAATGTGCATTGTATGTAGAATACAAAGGCCAAAAAAAGAATTGTTAAGAATAGTAAAATCAAAAGAAGGAAATATTTTCCTTGATTTTACTGGAAAAAAACCAGGAAGAGGTGCATATATTTGCGATAACAAAGATTGTATAGAAAAATGCATTAAAAATAATATTTTAAATAGAGCATTTGATATGCAAATAGATAAAGAGATATATGCAAATATACTAAAAGAGTATGACCAACACAAAAATTAATCCTTATATACATTTCGCTGTAAGAGCGAATAAGGTCCTTTGGGGATTAGATGTTATAAAATCATCACGTATTGTTCCTAAAGTAATTTTGTTTGATGAAACTCTTGGTAAAAATAGTAAAAAACAAATGACTCTATATTCAGATATAAAGAAGGTTAAAGTATTTGAATTAGAAGAAAATTATTTAAATGATTTGCTTAAAAGAACAAATATAAAAATCATAGGTATAATTGATGAATCTTTAGCAAATCAAATAATAGAAATTATGTCAAAATTGGAGGATTAAATTAATGGCAAATATTGAAAATTCAAAAGAATTATTAGAAATTTTGAATGAATATAAGGAACGTTTAAATCTTTTAAAAGGTTCTTATAAAGCTAAACAACAAGAATTGGATGCATTGCGTAAGAAAGAAGAAGTAGCAGTTGTTCCAGAAGAGGTTGAAAAAGTTGAAGAAGTTGAAGAAAAGCAAGAAGCAGTAAATGAAGAAGCTGCTGTAGAGACTTCACAACCTAAAGAAGGTGAAACAGTAAAAGAAGAACCTGTTGTTCAAGAAAAAAAGGAAGAAAGTGATACTTTTACTACAGATACTGGTAAGAAAGTATATATTAACCCTGCATTCCAACAAAATAGAAATCAAAATCCTTCAAGACAATATCAAAATAATCAAAGACCAGGTGATAAACCTCCTTATAACCGTGGTCAAAATGGTCAAAGACCAGGATTTAATAAACCTTCTAATGATTATGTTGCACCTCCAACATTACAAAAAGCAAATACTGCTAAAAACAAAAAAACGAGCGTAAAAAATCAAAATGAAGAAAAGAAAGGTCTTTCTAAGAGAGATTTACTAAAAAGAGGTTATGAATACGATTCATCGCTTGAAAACGATAACGAATATGTAAGATTCAAATCTCAGAAAAAAGATAAAAAGGTACAAAATGTTGTAATTAAAGAAATTACAGAAGCTGTTTTAAATAGTGATGTAGTTCCTGTAAAAGTATTTAGTGAAAAGATAGGTAAGCCTGTTACTGAATTGATCAAAAAATTCTTTGATTTAGGAAAGATGATTAATATCAATTCTACAATATCATTTGATGAAGCTGAACTTATAGCTTCAGATTACGGCATAACATTAACATTAAAAGCAGATAAAACTGCAGAAGACAAATTAACAGATTTAATTAAATCAACAACAAAAGAGAATGAAGGTAATCTTGTTAAGAGACCTCCAATTGTTACAATCATGGGTCACGTTGACCATGGTAAAACATCTTTATTGGATTACATTAGAAAATCTAATGTTATTGCTACAGAAGCAGGTGGAATTACTCAACATATTGGTGCTTATACAATTGATGTAAAAGGAGAAAAAATTACGTTTTTAGATACACCAGGACACGAAGCTTTTACAGCTATGCGTAAGCGTGGTGCTCAAGTAACAGATATTGCTGTTATTGTAATTGCAGCTGACGATACTATAATGCCTCAAACAATTGAAGCTATTTCTCATGCTAAAGAAGCTGGAGTTTCTATTATTGTTGCTGCAAATAAAATAGATAAAACAAACGGTGATTATTCTAAGTTGTTGCAACAACTTCCAAATTATGATTTAGTTCCTGAAGAATGGGGCGGAGACACAATGGTAGTTCCAATTTCTGCAAAATTTGGAACAGGAGTTGATGTATTATTAGATGACATCTTATTAGTTGCTGAAATGCTTGAATTAAAAGCAGTTAAAGATTGTCCTGCTTCAGGTTCAATTATCGAAGCAAGATTGGATAAAGCCATTGGACCAGTAGCGACAGTATTAGTTAAAAATGGTACTCTTCATGTTAAAGACTACATTGTTGCAGGTACAAATATTGGTAGAATCAGAGCAATGAAAGATTGTACAGGTAAAATTGTTAAAGAAGCTTTACCTTCATATGCTGTACAAATTCAAGGATTTAGTGAAGTTCCAAATGCTGGTGATACATTTGTTGTTGTTAAAGATGAAAAATTAGCTAAACAAGTTGCAGCAGATAGAGCAGATAAAGAAAGAGCTAGAATGAGCATGAGAAGTGATGCTAGAACTCTTGAAGAAATGTTTAAAGATCAACCATCTGGAGATATTAAAGTTCTTCCAATCATCTTAAAGACTGACGTTCAAGGCTCTTGTGAAGCTGTAAAACAAGCATTATTAAAGATTAATGATGAAAGAGTAGAAGATAATGTAAAAATCAAAATTGTACTTGCAGGTGTTGGTGCAATTAACGAATCAGATATTATGCTTGCAGATACAACAAATGCTATTATTTTAGGATTTAATGTTAGACCTGAAGCAAAAGCAAAGGCTCAAGCAGAAAGAGAGAAAATTGATATAAGAACTTATAGTATTATTTACGATGCTATCGACGATATTAATAATGCTTTATCTGGTTTAATTGGACCTTCATATAAAGAAACTGCTTTAGGTAGAGTAGAAATTAGAAATCTATTCAAGATTTCAGGTGTTGGTATGATTGCTGGTTGTTATGTTCTTGATGGTGCAATTCAAAGAAATTGCGGTTATAGATTATTAAGAGATAACATTGTAATTCATACTGGAAAGATATCATCTCTAAAGAGAATGAAAGATGATGTTAAAGAAGTAAATGCTGGATATGAATGTGGTGTAGGATTAGATAACTACAACGATTTCAAGGAAGGCGATATACTTGAAACATTTATTATGGAGCAAGAATAATGAGTAGAATAGAAAGAATTGAAGCTGAACTTGCTAAACAAATTGCTATTGCAATTTCTGATGGCATAAAAGATCCAAGAGTCAAAGGATTAATTTCTGTTACTAAAGTTACAGTAGATACTGAACTATCTTACGCTAAAGTATATGTAAGTATTTTAGGGGCAGATGGAGAGGAAGAAAAGGTTATTCAAGGATTAGATTCAGCTCAAGGATATATAAAATCTAAATTGAGAAAAACAATGAGACTTAGAGCAATGCCAGAACTTCATTTTGTTTATGATGATTCTATTGCTTATGGTATTTATATGAACCAAAGACTAAGTGAAATTGTAAAGAAAGACGAAGATGCAAATGAGTAAATATCAACAATTATTTAATGAAATTAAAAATAGTAATAAGATAATGTTAATATGCCATAAAAGCCCAGATGGTGATGCTTTTGGCAGCACACTTGCCTTATATAAAGTTTTAATTAATTTAAATAAACAAGTTGATGTATATTGCGAATTGCCATATAACAAAAAATTGAGTTTTATTCCAAATAGCGATAAATTTTTAATAGATAAAAATGAAGATAAGTATGATTTGGCTATATCTTTAGATTGTGCTGCATCTTCTAGACTTGGAATATATTATGATTTATTTTTTAAAGCTAAAAAAACTATATGTATAGATCACCATAACACAAATGATGGATATGCAAATATTAATTTTATTTCCCCTGAATCTGCTGCCACATGCGAATATTTATATATTATTCTTAAAGAAATGGAAAAAGAGTTTCCATCAATTATAGATAACGAAGTTGCAACATCGCTATATTGTGGAATTATTACAGATAGTGGTAATTTTAAAAATGCTAATACAACACTTTTAACTAAAAAAATAGCACAAGAGATAGAAGAAAATTATAAAGTTGAATCTAGTAGAATAGTAAAACATTTTATGGATGAGATTGATTTTAATGTTTTTCAATTAAAAATTAGAGTATTATCTAAAGCTATATTTAATGATAGTAAAACAGTGGGAATAATTTGCTTTAAGAAAGAGGATTTTGTTGCTACTAATACTGATTTAACTTGTACAGAGGGAATAGTAAATGATATTAAAGATATAAGCGGCATAAGAATTGCAGCTTCAATTATTGAGTTAAGCGATGAATCGTATAAAATATCTTTAAGATCTGATGTAAAATATCCTGTAAATATTCTTGCTGCAAATAAAGGCGGCGGAGGACATCCTTGTGCTGCGGGTTATCAAGAAAAAGGATATTTTTATGATGTTTTAGATCGTGTAATGCGCGATTGTGAAAACTATGCAGAATAATTTTTTAATTGCAATAAATAAACCAACAGGTTTAACTTCCTCCGATGTTGTTGTAAAAGTTAGACATATTTTATCAAATTATTTTAATTCAAAAGTAAAAGTTGGACATATGGGAACTTTAGATCCTGGCGCTGCAGGATTATTACTTGTTGGTGTAAATAAGGCAACTAGATTATTTGATTTATTATTATCTAAAAATAAATCTTATATTGGACGATTATCTTTTGGAAAAGATACGGACACATTAGATTCTTATGGAAAGGTAATAAATGAGTCTAAACTGCCAAGTAAAGATGAAGTATTAAATAAATTAAATTTATTTATAGGGCAAATAAAGCAAATTCCACCGATGTATTCTGCGCTTAAAATTAATGGACAAAAAGCATATGATTTAGCGAGAAAAAATATAGATATTGATTTGCCTGAAAGAATTGTTAATATTAACAACATTGAAGTTATTAGTTTTATAGAAAATGATGGCAAATTAAAATCCATAGATTTATCTATAAATTGTTCAAGCGGCACATACATAAGAACCTTATTTCATGATATAGCTAATAAGTGCAATGTTTGTGGTTATATGTCTTATTTGATTAGAAATTCATTAGATAACATTACATTAGATCAAGCAGCTACACTTGATGAATTAAAAGAAAATCCACAAAAGTACTTTATTGATCCACTAGATATTGTTAAATCTTTTTTGCCTGTATATGAATTAAATGATAAAGAGTATAATTTTATATCAACAGGAAGGACAATTAAGACAAGTTTAAATAAGAATAAAATTGCTTTAACATATAAAAATGAATTAAAATTTATTGGAGAAAATATAGATAATAACATTAAATCTATTGCTAATTTAGAATGATAAGAAATGAAAAATTAAATATAAATATATTTAATTACGATGAGAGTTATGATAAACCTCAAGTTATTTGTTTAGGCTTTTTTGATTGTATTCATTTAGGTCATTTGAAACTATTTAATAAAGCAAAACTTTTATCACATTTAAATAACTTAGAAATTTCATGCTTTACTTTTGAAAATAATCCATTATCTTATTTTTCAGATCAAAAATTAGTTTATACTTTTGAGGAAAGAATTGTTTTGTTTTCATCACTTAATATAAATAATGTTTTTAAAGCATATTTTGATGACAAATTTTTGTCTTTAAACAAAGAAGATTTTTTAAATAATTTGTGCATGAATAAAAATATAAAAGCCATTGTTTGTGGTGAAGATTATACATTTGGTTATAAAAAAGAAGGAAATGTTGATTATTTAAAAAAGTATTGTATAAAGAACAATATTGAATTATATATTGAAGATTTAAAATTGTCTAATAATAAAAAAATATCTTCTAAATCAATTAGAAATATGCTTATTGATGGGGAGATAGAAGAAGCAAATAAATTATTGATATCTCCATATTCTGCTTCAGGAAAAGTTATAAGCGGAAAAGGTATTGGATCAAAAAAGATATATCCAACAATAAATATACAATTAAATCAAGAAAAAGTAATTATAAAGCCTGGTGTGTATTATACGTTAACATGCATAGATGGAGTTTCATTTAAATCTGTTACTAATGTTGGAACAAAGCCAACGCTTAATGACTATTCGAAAAATATTGAGACTTATATCTTATTTTACAATAAAGATTTATATAATAAAGAAATAACAATAAAATTTATAAAAAGAATACGAGATATTGCAAAGTTTAATACGATAGATGAACTTAAAAATCAAATATCAAAAGATATTGATTATGTATTAACAATATGAGGATAAAACTATGATTAAATTTGGCCCAAGTGGTTCGTGTGAAGAATTTTTACAACAAAATTTTAAAAAAACTAGTGATGGTGCAAAATGGCTTAAAGAAAAAGGAGTGGATTTATTTGAATACTCTTTTGGAAGAGGCGTTAACATTTCTTTGCAAACAGCAAAAGCTTATGGTGAAGTATTTAAAATGAATGATATAGAATTATCTGTTCATGCTCCATATTTTATCAATTTAGCTACAGACGATGAACAAAAAGCATTAAACAATATTAAATATATAGTAGATTCTTTAACTGCTTGCGATGCTTTTATGGGTAACCGTGTTGTTTTTCATCCTGGCTCTCCTTGTAAACTTGAGAGAAATCAAGCAATGAAAATTCTATTAAAATCTTTTGAAAATATTTGTAAAATAAAACAAGATTTAAAATTTGATCATATATTGCTATGTCCTGAAACTATGGGAAAAGTAGCTCAACTTGGTAATTTGGAAGAGATAATTGAAATTGTAAATATTGGAGATAATACAATTGTTCCATGTATTGATTTTGGACATTTAAATAGTAGAGAAGGTGGATTATTTAAAACGAAAGATGATTATAGAAGAGTAATTGATAGACTAATTGATAAAATTGGTTTTGAAAAAACTAGTATAATGCATGTTCATTTTTCTAAAATAGCTTATTCAAGTAAAGGGGAAATAAAACATTTAACTTTTGATGATGAAGTTTATGGACCAGATTTTGAACCATTACTTGAAATATTTAAAGAATATAAAATGAATCCTTTTGTAGTATGTGAATCAGCTGGAACTCAAACAAGAGACTCACTTATGATGAAAAATTATTATAATTCTTTAAAATAGTAATATTTTAATCTTTACACGTTTTTTGTCGTTATGATAAAATAACAAATGTTATGAACTCATGTCGTGAATTGTTTATAAAATCTAATGTTGATGCGATAATTGTTCTTGGTGAATCTAATACATTTTATTTAAGTGGTTATAAATCATCGAACTGTCAAATTGTAATAACAAAAGATGAACAATATTTTATAACAGATGGAAGATATATTAATGAAGCTAAAAAAATATTATCCGATAAATTTTTAGTTTTATCTGGCGGATATGACGTTATAAAAGATCTTGTTAAACAATCCTATAGCATTGGGTGGGATAACGATGTACCTTATACAACATATAAAAAAATATCAGAAGTTTTCTTCGATAAAAAGCTTGTAGATATAACTGATATTATATCTTCAATGAGAATGATTAAAACTCAAGCAGAAATTGAGAATATCAAAAAAGCACAAGAGATAACAGAACTTGGCTTTAACGAAGCATTAAAAGCTTTAAAAGAAGGCATAAGTGAAATTGAGATTGCTGCATTAATAGAATATACATTTTTAAAAAATGGGGCATCTATTGCATTTGATTCAATTGTTGCTTTTGGTGAAAATGGGGCATCTCCTCATGCGCATAGAACATCTAGACAATTGACTTGCGGAGATTTTGTTACAATGGATATTGGCGCAAAATATAATGGTTATTGTTCAGATATGACAAGAACAGTTGCATTTGGCGGTATTACAAGAAAACAAATTGATATATATAACACAGTACTACAAGCACAAGAAACTACAATAAAGAAAATGCAAGCTGGGATGAGTGGAAAAGAAGTAGATTTAATTGCTAGATCAATTATTGAAAAGAAAGGTTATGGTGATTATTTTACTCATTCAACAGGACATAGTGTTGGAATAGATATTCATGAACCAATATTTTTATCTAAATCAGAAGATAGAATATTAGAAAATGGTATGGTTGTAACCGTTGAACCGGGCATTTATGTTCCAAATTTATGTGGTGTTAGAATAGAAGATACTGTAGTTATACAAAATAATTGTGCAAAATTAATTTCTAATATAGACAAAAACTTAATAATAATATAAAATAAAAAATGTGGAGGTAATTATGGCTGGATATGTAATGGCCGGTGATTTTAGAAAGGGTGTTACTTTTAAGTATGAAAATAAAGTTGTTACAGTAGTAGAATTTCTACATGTAAAACCTGGTAAAGGAGCCGCTTTCGTAAGAACTAAATTAAGAGACGTAATAAATGGCGGTGTTGTAGAAATGACATTCAACCCTACAGCAAAATTTGAAACAGCTGAAATTATTTATAAGAAAATGCAATATTCTTATAATGATGGAGATCTATATTATTTCATGGATATGGATACATTCGATATGGTTCCAGTTAACTATGAAATGTGTGAAGATGCTTTAAAATTCGTTGTAGAAAATGGTGAAGTTACTGTTAACTTCTATGATGGAAAACCTTTCTCAGTTGAAGCACCTAACTTTGTAGAATTGACAATCGTTAAATCTGAACCTGGTGCAAAGGGCAATACAACACAAGGAGCTACAAAGCCTGCAACACTAGAAACTGGATATGAAATTCAAGTTCCACTTTTCGTTAATGAAGGTGAAAGAATTAGAATTGATACTAGAACAGGCGAATACATGTCTAGAGTATAATTTTTATATAATTTCGTCATAACCTTTGGGGCATATAATATTTTTCGTTTTACTTTTTACTCCCTACACAACGTTTATAATATGCCCCTTTTTTTATTCATATGCTTGTCCAACTTTGAATATAATTTAGTATGTTGGACGAAATACTTTCAAAAAAAATCCTATCTATTTTGCCAGAGAGTAATAATATTCAAGAACTTCGTTTTAGAGAAGGTTATAATCTCATTGGCATTATTAAAAATAGTTATAAAGAGTTTAATTATATAGTTTCTAAAGAAGATATTATTTCTATTATAAAAGCTACAACCAATAACTCGCTTTATTCTTCTCAAGACACAATTAAAAATGGATATATATCATATAAAGGATTAAGAATCGGTCTTGCAGGTGAAGGGGTAGTAGAAAACTTAAATTTAATTACATTAAAAAACATAAAATCTTTATGTATTCGAGTTCCGCATGAATACGATTTTTATCATCCATATTTAGAAAAAATATACAATAATTTTGATAATACATTAATTATTTCTAAACCAGGACTTGGAAAAACAACACTTCTTAGATCAATAATTAAAAAAATATCTGAATTAAGTTATAACAACATTTTGCTTTTAGATGAAAAAGGCGAAGTTTCCTTTGATAACACAATAAAACTGGGGAAAAACATTGATGTTATTATATCTATTCCAAAAGCTCATGCTTATAGCTCATTCATTAGGGTATTACGGCCAAATATTATTGCTACTGATGAAGTTTTCGGAAGCGTGGAAATTGATGCTATACAAGACATTATAAGATGTGGAGTAAAGGTTATTGCAACTATGCACTCAGAAGGAATACAAACTATAAATCAAAAAATATATGCAAAATTATTATCTATGATGAGATACATTATTGTTTTGGAAGATGTTGGAAAAATCAAAGAAATATACGATAGGTGTAAATGAAATTATTTCTATTAGGATTAGTTTGTATTTCATCTACATTTATAGGCATATATGTATCTAAAGAAATAAAAAATAGAGAAAGATTCTTCCTAGAATGGATTGAATATAATAAATTTTTAATACAAAGGATTTCGTTTTTTAAAGAACCAATTTATAAAATTACAAAAGATTTCTATAAAGACAGAAAAGATTCGCTCTTTGTACTGTTATTAAAAGATTATATTAACAATAAAACAATTAATTGTTTTAAAAAAGATAAAATAAAGATTCAAGAATATTTTAATACACTTGGATCGTTAGATTATACAAATCAGTTAAATTATTTAAAATCCGAACTTATAAACCTTGAAGAAAAATATAAAGAGGTTAAATTAGATATGAAAACAAAAGGGAATTTATATTCAAAACTTGGATTAATTATTGGCATAGCATTAATGATTTTGATGGTGTAGCATGGAATTATCAATTATTTTTAAAATTGCAGGAATTGGACTTATTACTGCCATATTAAGTATAGTACTTAAAAAATCAGACAAAGATGAAATTGCGACTTTTGTAACAATTTCTGGATTAATCATTGTTTTGATAATGGTTTTAGATATGGTTTCAAATTTGTTTGATACTTTAAAAAGTCTTTTGAATTTGTATTAATGGAAATATTTAAAATAGCAATTATTGGACTAATAGGTGCAATAGCAGTTAATGTTTTAAAAGAGACAGGCTCTCCTTTGTATACATATGTAACCATAGTTACAGGAATTATTATTTTGATATTTTCAATTAATGCATTGTATCCAATTTTAATAGATTTTAATGCCTTGATTGCGAAAACCAATGTTGATGAAGAAAACTATGTATTACTGCTAAAAATAATAGGTATTGGTTATATATCTGAATATTCAGCATCATTATGCTGTGATTTAAACTGTGAATCTATTGCTAAAAAAATTATATTTGCTGGAAAAATATTCGTATTTATTTTAGCAATTCCAATTATCAAAAAAGTTTTTGATTTATTAATGAATATAATATGAAAAAGATCCTTGTAATTATATTTATTTTGCTTGCAATTTTATCATGTTTTAATGATGTAGCTTTTTGTGAAGAAAAAGATATTTCTGATTATATTGATGAATCTATAGATAAAATAGATACGACCACTTTAGAAGATAAAATCTTTTCAAATTTAAACGAAAATGTTTCTATAAAAGATTTAATTAAAGAAATAATAAATGGGGAATATGAAGGCAATATAAATGATTTTATAGAAACAATTAGTGATTTTGTAAAAAAAGATATTACATCATTTATTCCAATGGTAATTTCTATTTTAATAATTGTGCTCATCTATTCGATATTAAATAGTATGACTTCATCATTTTTAAATAAAGAAATAAATAACATAATAAGTATCGTTTGTTTTGCAGCGATTTTACTTGTTACAACAACGCAAATATATATCATCTTTAATGAAGCAAAATCTTTATTAAATAATATTTCTACCTATTGTGATATATCTTTTCCAATACTTATGAATATAACAATACTTCTAGGAGGCAAAATCTCATCACAAGTTTACTCTCCATTTGGAGAACTTATTTCAAACAGTATAATAAAAATTATTATAGATATTGTTTTTCCACTAATAACAGCTTCAATAATTATCCAGATTGTATCGAATCTTTCAAGTAAAATTAAACTCAACAAATTATCTAAATTGTTTAACAGTATTAGTAAATACATCTTAACAGGCCTATTTTCTTTATTTATTATTTTTTTATCTTTTCAAGGATTAACAAGTGGGGTAATAGATACAGTTTCAATAAAGAGTGCAAAATATGCTATTGAAAGTTATGTACCTATAGTTGGAGGGTATTTATCTGATGGATATGACCTTGTTTCTGCATCTCTTGTATTAATTAAAAATTCGCTTGGATATGTTATTGTTATATACTTTTTAAAAATTATTTTATTTCCTGTTATTAAAATTGCATTGTTTTCTATTTCTTTAAAATTTGCAAGTGCTGTAATAGAGCCATTATCTAATAATAAAGTAAGTGATTTTTTATTTAGTATTTCAAAAAACATCACAATTTTAATAAGTGTAATTATATCTGTTGGGGCAATGTTTTTAATTACAATCATGTTTATTATCTTATCTTTTAATATAGGTGTATGATGAGAAATTGGCTATGCAGCATAATAGGTATAACTTTTGTTGGAATACTATTAGATGTTCTACTTAAAGACTCTAATAATAAGCTAATTAAAGGAATATATGATCTTATTTGTATTTATATAATTATTCAACCAATTATTAAATTTCTTTTAGGTTATTAAAATAGTTTATTTAACATATATTCTATTGAATGGAAAATAAGCAAAGTTTTTTTAAAAAGATTTTAAGTATAAAACATATAGAGATTTATATTGCATTAATCTTAATAGTTTTATCTATAATGCTTTATTTCTATTTAAATAATAAAACAGATTCAAAAGAAGAATTAACAAGTAACTCAATTTCAACTCAAATTGAACAAATATTATCCAAAATAGAAGGTGTTGGGGAGTGCAATGTGCTTATAACATATGCAAATACATATGAAACTAGCGAGACAAGTTCAACAAAAGAAGTTCAAGGAGTTATCGTTGTTTGCGATGGTGGAGACAACTTAAAAGTAGTAGAAAAAATAACTTCAGCAATAAAAACACTTTTAAATATAAACAGTTTAAACATCAAAGTATTTAAGTCTTTATAGGAGGTATCAAAATGAAAAAACTACATAAAATTAAGCTAAGTACTAATGCAAAAAAAATAATAATTCTTTGTTCTATGGTTGGTTTACTTGTTGTTACAGGTGTTTTAAATTTTATTTTGAATGATGACTTTTTATCAAAAAATAAAAACAATGAAGATTTGTCTAATTTAGATAATACAAACACTTCAACTATGACTACATTTTTTGCTTCATATAGAACAGATAGAGCGGCTCAAAGAGCTGAAGAATTGTCATATTTAAACTCTATTATATCTTTAGAAGGTGCTTCTAGCGAAACAATAGCATCAGCAGAAGAAAAGAAAATGTCATTAATTAAAACTACTGAAACTGAACTTGTTGTAGAGAGTTTAATTAAAGCCAAAGGATTTGAAGATGTAGTTGTTACAATGACAGAAAATAATGTAAATGTTATAGTATCTGCTACTGAACTTGTAAGTGAACAAGTATCTCAAATATTAGGTATTATTTTGCAAGAAACATCATACACTCCAAGCGATGTTGTAGTAATAACTTATTCTTAAGCAATATTTAACAAAAAAAGCCTATATAGCCATTTAAATTTAGCGTTTAGATGGCTATATTTCTTGTAATTAGAAATTATATTTGATAAAATCAAATAAACGAGGTTAAAAATGTATAAACAAATTAATATTGATACTTATTCTAGCATTATTACTTCAATTGCAGTATCTGCAGCCTCTCAAGTTGATGGTATTGCTTCTGTAACATACGAACCAGGATTAATTACAAATAATTCTTCAAGAAGAAAAAGAAGCGCTGTTGAAGTTATCATTTTTGATAATCTAGTAACAATTAATATTTCTGTAAATGTATATTATGGAAAAGTTATTCCTGTTGTTGTGTGTAATTTACAAGAAAAGATAAAAAAAGAAGTTGAAGCATCAACAAGTTTAACAGTTAAAACTGTTAATGTAAATGTTGTAGGTTCTGTTAATATATAGGCAAGAGGAAAACATGAGTAGAAAAGTTGCAAGAACATATGCTTATCAATTAGTATTTGAATCATTATTCAATAAAGATGATCAAATAGCTAAAGAAAATATTTTTAAAGATCCAACATTAACTTTAGACGATTCAAATTATATAGAAACCGTTGTTAATGGGGTTAATCAAAATTACAATGAATTAATTGAATTAATTTCAAGAAATACGGCTAATTTTAAATTTGAAAGAATTTTTAAACCGGATTTAGCTATTTTATTATTAGCAACATATGAAATGAAATATATTCCAAATATTCCAAAAAATGTGTCGATTAATGAAGCTGTTGAATTAGCTAAAGTTAATTCTACTGAAAAATCTCCACAATTTGTAAATGGTGTTTTATCTGGAATATATAAGGAGTTAAATAAATGCTAATTTTAGGAAAAGAAGTTTCTAAACAAACAAGAGAACAATTAAAAATTGAAGTAGAAGAATTTAAAAAGCAACATGGAAGAATTCCATGTTTGTCTGTTATTATTGTAGGCGAAGATCCTGCTTCTCAAACATATGTAAAAAACAAAGTGCTTGGTTGTGCTGAAGTAGGCATGAAATCGTTAAAATATGAGTTTCCAAATGGAACTAAACAAGAAGATATTGCTGATGTTATCAAAACTTTAAGTCAAGATAAAAACGTCGATGGAATTTTGGTTCAATTACCTTTACCAAAAGGTTATGATGAAAAATATTTATTAGATTTAATTCCAGAAGAAAAAGACGTAGATGGATTTTGTGCAAATAATCTAGGTCTACTTGCTATGGGAACTCCAAGAACAATTTCTTGCACACCTTTTGGCGTTATGAAATTACTTGAATCTACAGGAGTATCTTTAGCTGGAAAAAATGCAGTTGTAATAGGAAGATCTAACACTGTTGGAAAACCTATGGCAATGTTGCTTTTAAATGCAAATTGTACTGTTACTGTTTGTCATTCTAAAACTCAAAATATTAAAGAAATTGCATCACAAGCAGATATTTTAGTTGTTGCTATTGGTAAACCAAAGTTTTTAAAAGCAGATATGGTTAAACCTGGCGCTATTGTTATTGATGTTGGTATTAATAGAGTAGATGGCAAACTAGTTGGCGATGTTGATTTTGATGAAGTAGAGAAAAAGGCTAGTTTTATTACTCCAGTTCCTGGAGGAGTAGGTCCAATGACCATTTCAATGCTTTTATATAACACTTTAATGGCTGCTAAATCAAGAGTGTAAAAAATGCCAGAAATTAAATCTATAACAGTATCTCAGTTAAACAATTGGATTCACAACGTATTTGTTGCTGAAGAATTGTTGCATAATATTGTTGTTCTTGGTGAAGTTTCTGGTTTTAAGATATCTGGCCCTCATGCATATTTTACTTTAAAAGATTCAGGTGCAGCTATTGCTGTAAATGATTTTTCATATAGATCAAGATATATTCCAAAAGAAGGCGAGCAAGTATTTATAAAGTGCAATGTTGATTTTTATGCCAAAAATGGAAAATTATCCTTAAATGTTATTGATATTATTCCAAATGGTGAAGGTGCACTTGCAGTTAAACTTGCAAAATTGAAAACAAAATTAGAAGGTGAAGGCTATTTTGATATTACTAAAAAGAAGCCTTTGCCTCCTTATCCAAAAAGAGTTGCTGTTATAACCTCAAAAACAGGGGCTGTAATTAGGGATATTATTACAACTACACGTAGATATAATCCAATTATTGATTTAGTAATATATGATTGTAGAGTACAAGGAGAAGGCGCAGAAAAAGAACTTGCAAATGCAATTAAAATCGTAGATGAATTACATTATGATTGTATAATAATTGCTCGTGGTGGTGGTTCTTTAGAAGATTTATTGCCATTTAATACAGAAGAAATTGTACATGCAATATATAATGCTAAAACTCCAATAATTTCTGCTGTTGGACACGAAACGGATTTTACATTTTCAGATTTTGCTGCTGACGTTAGAGCTGCTACTCCAACTGCCGCTGCTGAACTTGTAGCTTATTCTGTTATTGATTTACAACAATATTATCTAGATATAATAAACAAATTGAATAAATTGCTATTAAACAAAATTGATTTAGCAACGAAAAATTATACTATTTCTTATACAAAATTAAAAAATTCATTTAATAATTATTATTTAAATAATATGAATTATGCAAAAAATCAATTAACAAAAATGAATAATTGTATAGATAATATCTTAAGAACTAGTCAATTTAATTTAGAAAAGCTAATAACAAAATTAGATTTGACTAATCCTACAACTATATTCAAAAAAGGATATATGTTTACACAAATAAATGATAAAATTGTTAAAAGCATCAAAGAGGTATCTGTTGGCGATCAGGTTAAATTAAAAAGCTATGATGGAGAAGCTGTTGCAAAAATATTAGAGGTAAAAAATGACATTTGAAGAATCAATTAAACAATTAAATGAAATAGTAAATCAAATGGAAAGCGGAAACCTTTCTATAGATGAATCTTTAGCAAAGTTTTCTCAAGGAATTAAACTTTGTGAAGAGTGTATGAACCAACTAAATGAAGCAAAAGGAAAAGTTACTATTTTGCAAAAACAAATGGATGAAATTGTAGAAAAATCTTTTAATGCTGAAAATGAATAATTTAACTATTGGTGAATTTAAAAATATATTTGAAAATTATTTGCAAAAATATTTATCTTCTTTGCAAGAATTTTATCCACTTACAGATTCATTTAAATATTCGATTTTAAATGGAGGAAAAAGAATTAGACCATATCTAGTTTATTTAGGTGCTTTTGCTGTAGCTAATAAAAACTGTGATAATGTCATAAATTATATAAAAGAATTATCAATAGGAATTGAACTAATTCATTCTTATTCTTTAGTACATGACGATTTGCCATGTATGGACAACGATACGCTAAGAAGAGGAAAACCAACAACTCATGTAAAATATGGCGCTGGTATGGCAACATTGACAGGAGATGCTATGCTAAACGCAGCAAGCGAAATTATGCTTAGCGCAATAGATAATGAAGAATCAATGAAATGCAGCTATGTTAAGGACAATGTTCTTGCTCAAGTAAATGCCACAAGATATATTTTAAATAATTCTGGTATAAACGGAATGGTTGGTGGACAATGCATTGATTTGAAAGAAGATAAATCTTCATATTCCATGCAAGATTATATTAAAATGAATCTTTTAAAAACTTCAGCTTTAATTAAAGGCGCATTAATTGCAGGAGCAAAAAGATTTGAAGCAAGTTCGTTTGTTATTAAAAATCTTGAAATTTATGCAGATAATCTTGGTCTTATATTCCAAATTGTTGACGATATATTAGATGTAACTTCAACTGAAGCTGTTCTTGGCAAAAGTATACATTCAGATAAAGACCATAATAAAATAACATATATAGATTATGTAGGATTAGAGCAATCAAAGATTGATTGTATAGAGTATGCTTCAAAAGCAAAAGATGCAATTAAACAAATAGAAAAAAATATATCTAATAGCGAAGTATTTTATAAATTAATTGATGATATGCTAAATAGAAAATATTAGTATAAATAAATAAGTTTTTTCATATATACTAATGATGAAAAGACCTATATTAAAAAATTTATGGGCTATAAAAATTACAATAATTACTTTTGTTTTAGCTATATTATTTAGTTTTTTATCTCAAATAGCCACATCTTCTTCACAATTATTTGTACCTTACATGGTACTTATTTTTATGATCTTTATTTCTATAATTACAGATGCTATTGCAGTGTCTGTAACAAGCTGTGATGTAGATAGATTATTTTTTTTAACAAAAGGGAAAAATTTTGAATATGAAATCATTTTAAAAATGGTTTGTAATGCAGATAAAGTCAACAATATTTGTGCTGATGTTATAGGAGATATGTGCGGGATTTTATCGGGTGCATGTGGCGCTACAATCGTTGCAAAGGCAGATAATTTAAGTTATAATTATATAAATGCAATTTGCGTTTCATCTTTAATTGTTGCTATAACAGTTGGAGGAAAGGCGTATATGAAAGATATTGCAATACATTCATCTGAAGAATATTTAATATCTTGCATAAAATTGCTAAAAATATTTATAAGGAAAAAAGATGGCAATTATAGAAAAAATAAATTCTCCAAAAGATTTAAAAAATCTTAGCATAGATCAATTAAATCAATTAGCAGAAGAAATTAGATTAATTATTACTAACACCGTTTTTACAAACGGTGGTCATTTGTCTTCTAATTTGGGAGTTGTTGAACTTACAATTGCTATTGAATATGTATTTGATTTGCCAAAAGATAAGTTAATATTTGATGTAGGGCATCAATGTTATACTCATAAATTATTAACTGGAAGATATAAAAATTTTTCAACTTTAAGACAAAAAAATGGTATTGCTGGTTTTCCAAGAATGGATGAATCTGAATACGATGTAAATACTACAGGCCATGCTTCTACTTCTTTGTCTATTGCTTGTGGCTTAGCTAGAGCCAATGTTCCTGGACAAATAATATCTTTAATTGGAGATGGCTCTTTAACCGGTGGACTTTCTTATGAAGCTTTAAATGATTTAACATCATTTAATAAAAAACAAATTATTATTGTTAACGACAACGATATGTCCATTTCAAAAACTGTAGGATATATGTCAAGATACTTAAATGGTTTACATGGTTCAAATCAAGCTTTTGAAGAATTTGGATTAGATTATTTAGGTAACATTAATGGACATAATATAGAAGAACTTATCAATGTTCTTACTTATGCTAAAAATTGTAAAAAATCCATTGTTCTACATGTAAAAACCATTAAGGGAAAAGGATTAACAGAAGCAGAACTTGATCCATCAGGTTATCATGGATATTCTCCAAAACACTGGGAAAAACCTTCATTTTCAAAAATAATGGGAGCAAAACTTACAAAAATGGCAGCAAAAGATAAAGATATTTTTGCTATTACTGCTGCTATGGAAGAAGGAACAGGATTAGAAATTTTTAAGTCTCAATTTAAAAACAGATTTATTGACGTTGGAATTTGTGAAGCTCATGCTGCTACTATGGCTTCTGGACTTGCAATTGGTGGTAAAAAACCATATTTTGCAGTCTATTCAACATTTATGCAAAGAGCATTTGATTCAATTCTACATGACGTATGCTTGTCTAATTTAAATGTTACTTTCTGTATAGATAGAGCAGGTGTTGTTTCATCAGATGGAGAAACACATCAAGGAATTTATGATGTTTCATTTTTACGTTTAATGCCTAATATGGTTATTGCTTGTCCAAAAGATTCAATTGAACTAGAACAAATGATGGACTTTTCTTTAGATTATTTTGGACCTTTATCTATTAGATATCCTAAAGGAAATATTAGATTAGAGCATTCTATTCATACACCAATAGAACTTGGAAAATGGGAAAAATTAACTAATAATAACAGCGATATTGTTGTCCTTGCAACTGGAGCTGTTTGCGTTTCCGTTGCTTGCAATGCAAATATAGCTTTGAGCAAAGAAGGTAAAAAAATAGATGTTATAAATGCTCGTTTTATTAAGCCGTTAGATGAAGAACTATTAATGGATATAAAAGATAAAACTATTATCACAATTGAAGATAATGTTATATCTGGTTCTTTTGGCAGCGCAGTTGCCGAATATTATGTTAAGAATAATATTAAAGCAAATTTACATATTCTTGGCATTGATGACAAGATTTTAAAAACAGCTTCGCAAGAAGAACTATTAGCTGATAATGGAATTAATTGTGAGCATTTAATTAATTATATAAATCAATTATGAGATTAGATCAATTTTTATCTCAAAGATATTCTTTTTCAAGAACTAAAGCTAAACAATTAGTTGAATCTGGCTATATTAAAGTAAACGGCCAAATTGCTTCAAAAGTATCGTTAGATGTAGATGATAAAGATTCAATTGAAGTATTAAAAAATTTTCAATATGCCTCACTTGGTGGCGACAAATTGGCAAAAGCAATTATTGATTTTTCTTATAATTTAAATGGTAAAACATGTATAGATATTGGGGCATCTAATGGTGGCTTTACTGATTGTATGTTACAAAATGGAGCAAAGAAAGTCTATGCATTAGATGTTGGAGATTGCGCGCTTCCAGATATATTAATTAATGATCCTAGAGTTATTGTTAAAGACAGGATTAATGCAAGAAATGTTACATATTCCGACATTGGAGAATATTGCGATTTTGCATCTATTGATGTTTCATTTATTTCTTTAAAATTAGTATTAGAGCCTGTTAAAAATATACTAAAAGATGACGGGGAAATAATAGCTTTAATTAAACCACAATTTGAAGCAGGGAAAAAGTATTTATCTAAAAATGGTATCGTAACATCACAAAAAGTTATAGATAATATTATTGAAGATATTAAAAGTTTTGCTATTTCTATTGGATTAAAATATGTTAATATAACATGCGCTCCAATAAAGCCTAATAAAAATAAAGAATATTTAATATACTTGACTAAATAAATATACATTTAAATGTATAAAATGATATAATGTAACCATGGTAGTTGGAATTTATACGAATTTAAATAAAGATATAGATGGTGTTGCTGCAAAGCAGTTAATCAACATATTAGTCAAAAAAAATGTTGATTATTATATTTGTTCAAATTCTATTGAATTAATTAAAGATTCAAACAATATAGCTTTTGATAAACTTGTTGATTTATCTGATGTTATTTTTGCTTTTGGTGGTGATGGAACAATGCTTAAAGTTGTTTCATTATCTAACGAAAATCAAAAACCAATAGTTGGCGTTAATTTAGGTAAAATTGGTTTTTTGACAGATGTTGCAGTAGATCAAATGGAAAAAGCAGTAGACTTGTTAATTAAAGGTAATTACAAAATAGAAAAAAGACAATTATTAAAAGTAAAAACGAATCAATCTTCATATTATTCATTAAACGAAGCAGTTTTACAAACAGTAAGTGGAGAACATATTTCTGTTGTTTCTATAAATATTGATGATTCATATGCTACAACGGTTAGAAGTGATGGGGTAATGGTTTCTACACCAACAGGATCTACAGCTTATTCTTTAGCTTGTAATGGTCCAATTTTATCTCCTAATGTTAAGGCATTTATTGTTAATTCAATATGCCCACATTCGCTTCATTCTGTACCAATGGTAATATCTGATGAAAGTGAAGTAAGACTAAAGTCTTTATCTAAAAATATGAAGTTGGTTGTCGATGGCAAAATTAAAGAAATTTATCAAAATGATAATGAAGAAATTATAATAACAAAAGCTAAGCATCAAGCGTTGTTTATAAGATTTGGTAATGAAAACTTTTATCAAAAACTTCTTCAAAAATTAAGTTATTGGGGTGATTAATAATGAATAAAAGACAAAGTGCTATTTTAGATATTATTAATAAATATGAAGTAGAAAAACAAGAAGAATTAGTAGATTACTTAATTCAAGAAGGATATAACGCTACTCAAGCTACAGTTTCTAGAGACATTAAACAACTTCGTTTAGTAAAAATGCCTGGAGAAAAGAAAAAATATAAATATACACAAGTAAGATATACAACTGATGGTATTTCTTCAAAATTCGGTAGTTTATTTAAAGAAAGTGTTTTATCTATTCAAACTGCTGGAAATATCGTAGTAATAAAGACTGTAACAGGAAGCGCTAATTCGGCTGCTGCATTCTTTGATAAACAAGAATTTGATTCAATACTTGGATCAATTGCGGGTGATGATTGTATTATCGCTGTTGCTAAATCGCCAGAAGATGCAATTCAAGTTGCAAGAACACTAAAGAGCTTTTTCTAATTATGTTAAATTGTTTAGAAATTAAAAATATAGCTATTATTGATAATTTATCAGTTAACTTTAATAAGGGACTTAATGTTTTAAGTGGTGAAACTGGAGCTGGTAAATCAATTATTATTGATTCGCTTAATTTTGCTTTAGGAAAAAGAGCAGATAAATCCTTGATTAGATATGGAACTGATAGTGCATCAGTAACAGCTTTTTTTGATATTTCTAATTCTGAAAATGTACAAAAATTATTAGAAGAATTCGATATAGAACAAGAAGAAGAATTGATGATCAAAAGAACCATGAGTGTTGATGGAAAAAACTCATGTTTGATTAATGGTCAAAAAGTAACATTGTCTATGTTAAAACAATTAACTTCATTGCTTGTAGATATATATGGTCAAAATGATACTACTATTTTGTTAAATCCATCATCACATTTAGACATTTTAGACGATTATGGCAGTATAAAAATTGCTCCTCTAAAAGCAAATCAAGAAAAATTATATTTAGAGTATAAAGATTGTTTAAAAAAATTAAAAGAATATGGCTCTATTTCTGAGTTATCTAAAAATATTGATTTATATGAATATCAAATAAATGAAATAGAAGAAGCAAATATACAAGAAAACGAAGAAGAAGAATTAATTCAACTTAGACATAAAATGAACAATTCTCAATCTATATTAAACAGTTTAGATTTGTCTTATAATGCTTTAAATGGTGAAGATGAAAATATTGTTACGCTATTAAATACAACTATTCATGAATTGAATAAAGTAGCTCAATATGATAATCGCATAGATAACTTAATTGAAAGATTAGATTCTGCAAAAATTGAACTTAAAGATGTTTCTTCAACAATTTTAGATATTGCCGAAGAATGCGATTTTAATCCTGAAGAATACGATAGAATAGAAAAAAGAATTGCAAAAATCAGATTAATCAAGAAAAAATACGGTTCAACTCTAAGTGAAGTAGATGCTTATTTACAAGAAATAAAAGAAAAATATGATTTCTTAATTAACGGTGAAGATAAAGTTGAAGAGCTTGAAGAAAAAAAGAAAGATTTATTTAATAAGCTTTATAAAAATTCTATAGATTTATCTAAGCAAAGAAAAACTATAGCAAAGGAATTATCTAAAAAAATTGAAACTGAATTAAATGAACTTGGAATGAAAAATGCCAAGTTTGAAATATCTTTTAATCAGATTAATCCAATTGAAGATTATGATACTATTCCATCAAATGGTCTTGATGAAATAGAGTTTTTGTTTTCTGCAAATGCTGGTCAACCAGTTAGAGAATTATCTAAGATCATATCTGGTGGCGAATTGTCTAGATTTATGCTTGCATTAAAGAACACTATTTCTAATTTGGATAAAATAGAAACTATGGTCTTTGATGAAATAGATACTGGTATATCTGGCACAATTGCTCAAGTTGTTGCTGAAAAACTATATACAATTTCTAAAGATAAACAGGTTTTAGCTATTACTCATTTGCCACAATTAGCCTCAATGGCAGATTATAATTATTTAATTGAAAAATCAACCTCTAATTCTACTACTCATACTTCGCTAAAACTTTTACAAGGCGATGAGATAATTCAAGAATTAGCTCGATTAATTGGAGGCTTTAAAGATTCTAACCATGCAATTCCTCATGCTATTGAAATGAAGGAACATGCAAATAGTTTAAAAAAATAGAATAATTTAATTTTTATTTCAAATAATACTTTTGTGGTTAGCAAAAGACATTCAATTCTATATCAGATAATAATTATTTGTTTACTGACTATTTCAATTAGTTCATCATTTTTAATTGTAGTTAATGCTGATGAAATAGATTATGTATATTTAGGCGGTCAAGTAATTGGAATCGATATAAAATTAAACGGATTGAGCATTGTATCAAAAGTAAATATTATATCTAAAGAAGGATGTTTTTCACCTTTTAAAGATATTGAATTATTTCAAGGAGATATTTTGTACTCTATAGATGATGTGATTATAGAAAATATATCTCAAATTGATGATATTATTCAAAATAAAGAGTTTGTAAATATCTGTATAAAAAGAAATAATAATTTGTATTCTTACTCAGTGACTCCAAAATATGATTTAATTTCAAGAAAAAACAAATTAGGTTTACTTTTAAAAGATCAATTATCTGGAATTGGTACAATAACATATATAAATCCAAAAGACATGTCTTTTGCTGCCTTAGGACATCCTATTAAAGATTATAATGGAGAAAACATAATAGGGCGACATGGTGTTATATATTCAGCATTAGTTACAAGAGTTGTTAAATCAAGTAAAAATCATCCAGGAGAACTTATAGGATCATTTTCTCATTTAAATAATCCAATTGGAACAATAACCGATTCAAATATGTTTGGTATATTCGGCAATCTTAATAATAATGAACAAAATTTAATTAAAATTGAAATGGGTAAAAAAGAAGATATTAAAACGGGAAAAGCTCAGATTTATTCAACAGTAAGCGGAGAATATCCACAGTTGTATGATATTGAAATTTTAAATATAGATAATTCTAATTCTAAAGAAAAATGTATGTTTATTAAAATTGTTGATGAGAATCTTATTTCTAAAACTGGAGGTATAGTTCAAGGAATGAGTGGAAGCCCAATTATTCAAAACGGGAAACTGATTGGTGCAATAACACATGTTCTTGTTTCTGATTCAACAAAAGGATACGGAATTTTTATAGATTTAATGACCTAATATATTGATTAAATCCATTAGGAAAATCTCATAAAATATATTATAATAATTTATATAATTATTTAGGAGATGTAAATTATGTCATTAAATTATGTTGATCCATTAACAACCAGATACGCAACAAAGCCTATGCTTGAAACTTTTTCTGAAGAATATCGTATGATTTTATGGAGAAAACTTTGGGTAGCATTAGCTGAAAGTGAAAAAGAATTAGGTTTAAATATTACACAAGAACAAGTTGACGAATTAAAAAGTCATGTAAATGATATCAATTTTGATGTTGCTAAAGAGAGAGAAAAAATTGTTAGACATGATGTAATGGCATATGTATATGCATATGGACAACAATGTCCAAAAGCTGCACCAATTATACATTTAGGTGCAACAAGCTGCTATGTAACAGATAATTCCGATGCAATAATTTATCATAAAGCTCTAAATTTAGTTAGAAATAAATTATTAAACGTAATGGATAAATTATCAAAATTTGCTCTAGAATATGCTGGAATGCCACAACTTGGATATACACATCTTCAACCAGCTCAATTAGTTACAGTTGGAAAACGTGCAACTTTATGGCTACAAGATTTACAATTAGATTTAGAAAATTTAGATTTTGTTTTATCAAATACAAGATTAAGAGGAGTAAAGGGAACAACAGGAACTCAAGCAAGCTTTTTACAACTATTTGATGGAGATCACGATAAAGTTAAAAAATTAAACGAATTAGTAGTAAAGAAAATGGGATTTGATAAATCTTTTGCTGTTTCTGGACAAACTTATACAAGAAAATACGACTACAATATTTTATCTGTATTATCTCAAATTGCTCAAAGTGCTTATAAATTTGCAAATGACGTTAGAATTCTTCAAAGTTTTAAAGAAATTGAAGAACCATTTGAAAAAACTCAAATTGGATCATCTGCAATGGCATATAAGAGAAATCCAATGAGAAGTGAAAGAATTTGTTCTTTAGCTCGTTATGTAATGTCTTTACCAACAAATGCTGCAAATACAGCTGCAACTCAATGGATGGAAAGAACATTGGATGATTCTGCAAATAGAAGATTAGTTATGGCTCAATCATTTTTATCTATTGATGCAATACTTGAAATTTTCATGAATGTCGTTGATGGTATTGTAGTTTACGATAAAATCATTGAAAAACATATTATGGCTGAACTACCATTTATGTCTACAGAAGTAATTCTAATGGAATGTGTTAAAGCTGGTGGCAATCGTCAAGAATTACATGAAAGAATCCGTGTACATTCTATGGATGCTGCAATGCAAGTTAAAAAGTTTGGTAAAGATAATGATTTAATTGAAAGAATAAAATCAGATCCTGCTTTTGCCGCTATTTCAGATAAAATTGATTCTATTTTAAATCCTGTTAATTTTATTGGTAGAGCAAAAGAGCAAACAATTGAATATGTAAATGAAGTTATTAAGCCTATATTAGATCAAAATAAAGACGTGTTGGGCGCAAAAGGTCAAGTAAACGTATAAAAAAATAAATCCGATTAAATCGGATTTATACTTGGCAGGGGAGACGCGACTCGAACACGCAACCGACGGTTTTGGAGACCGTAGCCCTACCATTGGGCCACTCCCCTATAGGCAAGCATTGTTATTATATAAGTAAGAATATTTTGTGTCAAGAAAAAATGAAGAGGTTAAGATATGGAATATAGATATAAATTAGGGTTTATCGGCGCAGGAAATATGGCAAAAGCCATTGTAAATGGTATTGTTAATTCTTCGATATTATCAAAAAACGAAATCATTATGTCTAATACACATTCAAATGGTACATATAATGATATAAAAATGGTTACAGATAATGATGAAGTATTACAAAACTCTGAATATATTATCCTTGCTATAAAACCTCAAATTTTCAAATCAATATCAAATACCTTTAAAAATTCTAATGCAAAGTGTGTTATTTCTATTATGGCAGGCATAAATATAGATAAGATACAAAGTATCTTCACCAATGCAAAAATTGTAAGAGTAATGCCAAATACTCCTTCATCAATAGGATATGGAATGTCATGTATTACAAATAATATTGATGATTCTAAAATTGTTGATTTTGTCGGCAAAGTATTTAATTCTATAGGCAAAATCTGCTATTTAAAAGAAGAACAATTTGATGCTGTGACATCAATCTCAGGAAGTGGACCAGCATACGCATATTATTTTATTAATTCAATGATAAATGCTGGAATTGAAGGTGGATTATCAAAAGAAGATTCAACTCTATTAACATTACAAACAATTATTGGATCATGCAAAATGGTTGAAAATTCAGATGAAGAAATCTTAGTTTTATTAGATAAAGTATGTTCTAAAGGTGGAACAACAATACAAGCTATTAACTCTTTTAGAGAAGATGATTTAGAAGGTAAAATTAAAGATGGAATCAAAAAATGTAGGCTAAGAAGCAAGGAATTGTCTAAAGAATGAAAAAAGTAGATATTTATACAGATGGTGCTTGTTCAGGAAACCCAGGAAAAGGCGGATGGGGAGCTATTTTAATATACAATTCTATTGAAAAAGAATTAAGCGGTTTTGAAACTGAAACTACAAATAATAGAATGGAACTTATGGCAGCAATAAAAGCCTTATCTGCATTAAAAGAACCTTGTGAAGTAGACTTATATTCTGACTCAGCTTATCTATGTAATGCTATTCAAAATAATTGGCTTGATGACTGGAAAAGCAAAAATTGGCGTATTGGAACTAAAAATGAAATAAAAAATATCGATTTATGGGAAGAATTAATTAATCTAATAAATATACATAAAGTTACTTTTTTTAAAGTAAAAGGCCATGCTGACAACATATATAACAATAGATGTGACAAATTAGCTACTGGCGAAATAAAAAAACATTCAAAAGAATAGTATCCGTTTTGTCCATATTTTATCAAAATTATATACAAAGCCAAACTATTTGACTATAAGAGACTTTTTAAGTTATCATATGTAAGGAAAATGTTAAGAAAATGTTAAATCGAGGTAAAATTTGGTAGTACTGAAAGCCATTTTAATGTTATTTGCGGGTCTTGGAACTTTTATGATTGGACTTGATTCCATGGGTAAAAATCTTGAGAGTTTTTCAGGAGATAGACTTAGAAATCTTTTCACAAAAATTAGTAATAAAAAAGTATTAGGAATAGCTACAGGTTGTTTAACCACAATTTTAACTCAATCTTCATCAGCAACTACAGTAATGGTTGTAGGTTTCGTAAATACCGGATTGATGTCTCTAATTCAAGCTACAGCGATTATAATGGGTGCTAATATTGGTACTACAGTTACAGCATATTTAATTGCTCTTCAAGATTTACCTGTTGCTGGATTCTTCTGTGCTTTAGCATGTGTAGGAGTTTTCATGCAAATGACAAAGAAGAGCAAAATAAAGAATTTAGGTACAATTTTCTCTGGTATTGGATTACTATTTACAGGTTTATATGTTATGAGTAGTTCAATGACTAGTGTTCTTGAAATTAATAAAGAAGCAATTACTGAACTTATTTTATCTTTATCTAAATATAAAATCGTATTAATTTTAATTGGTGCATTACTTACAATGATTTTGCAAAGTTCTGCAGGTACAACATCAATATTAATTGGATTGTGTACAAGTGGAGCAATGCCTTTAGAACCAGCCTTATTTGTTACTTTAGGTATGAATATAGGTACATGTATTACTGCTATTATTTCGTCAATTGGCGCTTCAACAAATGCAAAAAGAGCATCAATGGTTCACTTATTATTCAATATTATAGGAACAATAATATTTGGAATTATTTTGCTAATATTTGGTAACAAGATAATGGCTATAATTAGTGGTTTAAATATTATTATTAGTATGAAAATAGCAATTTTCCATACAATATTCAATGTTACAACTACATTGTTAATGTTCCCATTGATGAAACAATTAACGCAACTTGCATCATTAATTATTCCTGAACCAAAGGCTAAAGCAGAAGCTAAACCTATAGTTAAAATTGATGAATTCAAGTTCGTTGATAATCGTTTAATCAATACTCCTGCTATTGCTATGATCATGCTTAGAAAAGAAATAACTCAAATGGCTATTGATGCTAAAACAAACCTTGAACTTGCAATGAATATGCTTTTTGAGAAAAATATTGATAAAAAAGAAGAATTTGTTTCAAGAGAAAAACATATAGACTTTTTAAATAAACAGTTATCTAAATTCCTTGTAAAGATCTCTAACCAACAAATTACATATGAAAATGAAAAAGAAATTGCTGCATATTATCACAATATATCAGATATTGAAAGAATAGGTGACTATGCAGAAAACATTGTTGAATACACTGAAGAATTAATAAATGCCAATGTAGATTTTTCAAATGAATGTAAAAAAGAATTACTAGATATGCAAAATGCTGTTTATAACGAAATGAATGTAACTATTTCATCATTTGAAAAGAAATCTTTAGAAGAATTATCTGAAGTTGAAGCATATGAAGATTTAACAGATACTTTCTTTAATAAATTATCTGAAAATCATATTATTAGATTAAACTCTGGTCTTTGTAAAGCCGAGTCTGCAAGTGTATTTATATCTTTAATAGGAAACTTAGAAAGAATAGGCGATCATACTATGAATATTTTCAATAGCATGAAAACTTATATTAAATAGTTTTTTATTTCAAGTATTATATTGATTTTTGTAGCATATTTTGTTATTTTTATATTGATATAAAAAGAGGCCTTTTATGAGTAAATATGTTGAAAAAAATCTAATTAATAATGAAGAAATTATAATTAAAGCAAAATTTAGTAAAATTAATATTACTTTCAAAATGATTGGAGGAATTCTTTTCTTTTGGTTATTGTTTATACCTCTAGTTAAAGCTATAATTTCTACTGTTAAATTTAATAGTAGAGAACTAGCAATTACCAATAAAAGAGTTATAGCTAAAAAGGGTGTATTTAACACAAAAGTTTTTTCTGCTCAACTTGATAAAATTCAAAATATTACAATTTCTCAAGACTTTTGGGGTAAAGTTTTTAAATATTCAACAATAGATATTAATACAGCTTCCGAAGAAGAAGATGCTTTTAGATTTAAATATGTTAAAGATGCAGATAAATTTAAATCATATATAAATGAACAAATTGATATCAACCAAAAAGAGCAACTTAATGAGCAACTTGTTAAAATTGCTGCAAAAATGATTAAAGAAGAAAAGATGAGTTAATTGTATATGAGTAGAATATTAGTTACATATTTTTCTGCAACAGGTAGAACTCAATATTATTCAGAAAAAATCGCTAATTATTTAAATGCCGATTTATTTGAGATAAAACCTTTGATTCCTTATACAAATAAAGATTTGGATTGGACTGATAACAACAGCAGATCTTCAATTGAATGCAATAATAGAGAAATAACGCCAGAATTAGCATCAAATTTAAATAATATCTTTGATTACGATATTATTTTCGTTGGCTTTCCAATTTGGTGGTATAGAGAGCCTCCTATTATTGATTCATTTTTAACTTCTAATTTTTTTGATGGAAAAACAATCATTCCTTTTGCCACTTCTGGTTCATCTCAACTTGGAAAAACAGAAGAGTATTTGAAATCTATTGTATATAATGCAGATTTTAAACAAGGAAAATTATTAAATCATATGTCGGATTCAGCTATATATAGCTGGCTTGATCAAATAATAAAATAACATTATGGAGAAATATATTATGGCAGATTTTAAAAAGGTTATTGATGAAAAATCAAAGTATGCTCATTTTATGGCAGAAGGCATTACCCATATTTGCAAAAATTTACCAAAAAGAGATCCTGGAAGTGAAGGAGAAAAATTGGCTTGTGAATATATGGGAGATGTTTTAAAAAATGAATGTGGATGCGAATACACAAAACTTGAAAGTTTTAAAGAAAATCCTGGAAGCTTTTTTGGTTGGATTTATGTATGTGTAGCACTATCTATGGTTGGATTTATTTTAAATTTCTTCATGCCAGCGTTAAGTATTGTTGTTATGACAATAGGCTTAATTATCTTGTTTTTACAATTTGGATTATATAAGAAAATTGTAGATAAATTATTCCCAGAAAAAACAGGACATAATATGACAGGAATAAAAAAATGTACAGGAGAAGTTAAAGCAAGAATTTTCTTTAATGGTCATCCTGATGCTTGTTGGTTATGGCCAATAAATGAGAAATATGGCGGAATTGCTCATTGTTCTCAATACGCTTTTGGCGGAGTAGGAATGATATATTTATTTGTTGTTTCTATTATTAATACCATTGTTTGTGCAAGTTTTGGACGAGTATTTTGGATTTTAACTCCATCTACAAGCACTTTATGTTTTTGGATTTCTATCCTTGCAACCTTTTTTGTTCCTTGGTTTATTGCTCTTTGTTTTATGTGGAATGAAAAAATCATAGTTGATGGAGCAAATGACAATTTAACTGGTTGTTATATGGGTATTGCTATATTAAAAGCTATGAAGGATCAAGGAATAGAACTTGAACATACAGAAGTAGGTGTAATTTTATCTGGTTCTGAAGAAGCTGGTTTAAGAGGATCTATGGCATGGGCAGAAGCACATAAAGACGAATTTAATGATGTTCCAACTTGGATTATTTCTTATGATACAATTAGAGAATCTAAATTCTTAGCTGCAAATTATAGAGATTTAAATGCAACTGTACCTTTAGATAAAGAAATTGGAGACGCTTTTGTAGAAGCTGCAAAAGAATTAGATATCCAATGCTCAAAAGGTATTATTCCTCCATTTGGCGGTGCTACAGATGCTGCTGCTTTCCAAAAAGGCGGATTTAGAGCAATATCTATTGGAGCAATGAACTATAATCTTCAAAAATATTATCATACAAGATTTGATTCTTATGATAACTTAGATGAAAATTGTTTGGCAGATTGTTATGCAGTATCTGTTAAAACACTAGAAAATTTCGATAAAAAATATTCTAAATAAGTATTATTTAATAAAAATAGCTGCTAATGAAATTAAAACTTAGCAGCTATTTTTTTGTTTAATATTTTAGTTTACATGATAATGATTTGAGTTATAAAATCTCGAATAAATCAATATTGATACTGGTATTAATAAAGTTAAAATAATAGGGAATACAACAGTTTGTAATAGTACTTTAGTATTATTAAATACCGCACCAAATCCTAAGAATCCAATAATTATTATCAATAAAAACGCATTAATCAAAAATACTGAAACAATACTCATCGTTTTCTTTAAAGAAAAATCTGCTTGAACTCTTTTTGTAGGATTAATTATGTAATTTACAATCGCAACAATAGGAATTATTGTGAAGGTAAATAATGGAATTAAATACGAACTAATTGGAGTACTAAATGACGAATATGTAGATAAATGCATAATTGTCAAAACAATAGCAAATATAAAATACGAATATATAGATGTTGTCATTAACAATTTATTTATGTAATAGTATTTGTTAACATAATATTCTGTCGTATTTTTCTTTACATATTGTTTCATGGTAATATTGTGTTCAGCAAAAATCTTAGCAATATTACTTGGTGCATATTTTGTATAATAATCGTTTCTATCTTCGTTATAATCTTCGTATTGTTCTTGTTGCTTTTCATATTCAGAAAAACTTATACCTCTATTATCATAAGCAGGGGAATATACAGCATTTTCTGAATTATTAAATATATTATCAAAAACTTCTCTATAATCAACTTTATCTTCATATAAAACACTGTCTTTGTTGACAAATACAGCTTTTAATTGATCATTTGTGCTAACAACTTTCATTGTTTGAGAAGGGAATTGTAATTGGCCGTCATTCGTCATATTTTCTTCAAAATTTAAGACTTCATTATTTTCTTCAGCATTTACAACGATTTGGCTTTCTGGGACTTGTGCAGTTTGAGAAGCAGGCAAATCAGATTTTGGATTTCTTTTTGTTCTAGGACGAAGTTCTGAAGCGTTAAATGGAGGTGTTTTATCTTTATCGAATTGTTTGTCGGATAATAATCCGTCAATAATTGTACGAGCATATTCCCATTGATATTGATCTGTTTCTAATACTTTTCTACCATCATCTAAAATAGAATAATAAACTCTTTGGGCACCATTTGAAGTGTCACCTTTATATGATGTAATATAACCAAGTTTTTCTAATCTTTTAAGGCATGAATATAAAGTAGCTTGCTTTAATTCGTAAAGATCTTTACTTTTTTCTTTAATTTCTGCAAGAATATCAAGTCCATATCTATCACCATTAGCTAGTGTAGCTAAAATAATAGTATCAACATGGTCCCTAATTAGATCGATATTTACTTGAGAATTGTCCATATAAACTCCTAATTCCTTATTATTATAATATAAATATTTTAATAGTGCAATAATTCAAATCTTAGAATTATTATTTTAAATTAACAAAAATATAAAAAAAGGGAATTAAATAAAAAAAATCAAAAATAAACATTTTGTTCAGTTTTATTTAATTTTTAAAATACCATTTAGTACATATAATTAATTTAATACAATTGTTTATAATTTTAATCGGGAAGGCAATAAAAAAATAGCAAAAATCTTTTATGGTATCTCTTGATTTTATTATTTCGCAAAATTACACCTTTGCGAAATAATACGCCAAAATAATTCTAAATTAATTAATTTTTCAATTATAATCTTATATTTTGTTCATTTTTGCCAATTTGATTTTATTTAAATTTTCTTATTATTTTTTGATTGTTTTTGAATCTATATATTTATCCAATTTATATATTTTTTCATTTTTAATTATTTCCTATTTTTTTAATATATTGTATTGATATCAATATTTTATATATATTGTTATATTTATTTTTTTGCGAAATAAAAATTTATGGTATAATTCTTATTGGTATGGAAAAAACTTATTTTGAACAACGTGAAATTGATACTATAGAAAAACTAAGAATGGTTAAAAAGGATCTTCCTGTAGTTTGTAATGAATTCTTTATTGGAATTGAACATACTACATCACCTTTGACTAGACTTGGCTACGCTTTAGATTTGAGAATCTTTTTTGATTATTTAACTAAAGAGATTGATTATTTTGTTGGCAAAAATGTTTTAACACTTTCTTATGAAGATTTTGAACACATTGAATCTTTCCATATTGAAATGTTTTTAGATTATTTAACTTATTATAAAATTGATAATAAAGAATATAAAAATACCATTAAAACAAAATCTAGAAAGTTATCTTCTCTTAAATCCTTTTTTAAATTTTGTTATGATAAAGATCGCATAAAAAAAGATCCAGCATCAAAAGTTAAATCTCCAAAAATTCATGAAAAACCAATAATTAGATTTGACAATGAAGAAGTTTCAGAATTTTTAGATACTGTTGAGTCCGGCAAAGGTTTAACTGGTCATGCTCAAGCTTTTCATAATAGAACAAAAGAACGTGATATAGCTATTATGACATTATTCTTAGGAACAGGAATAAGAATCTCTGAGCTTGTTGGATTAGATGTTGATGATATAGATTTTGATAAAAAAGCTTTTAAAGTTACTAGAAAAGGCGGAAATCAAACAATTCTCTATTTTAACGACGAAGTTTTGGATGCATTGTTAAAATATATGGATGTTAGAGCTTTAAATCCGGCTTTAGATGATGAACCTGCTCTATTTTGTTCTTTAAAAAATAAAAGAATAGATGTTAGAAGCGTACAAATACTTGTAAAAAAATATTCAAATTTGTCTACTCCTTTAAAACATATTACTCCACATAAATTAAGAACAACTTTTGGTACAAGTTTATATCAAAATACAAAAGATATATATGTAGTTGCTGAAGTCCTTGGTCATAAAGATGTCAATACTACAAAAAGACATTATGCAGCAATAAGCGAAAATATCAAAAAAGAAGCCATAGAACACGTTAATTTGAGGGATCATAATAAAGACGAATAACAAAAAACAAAAAAATGTTCGTTTTTCTCTTGACTAATTTTTCACTATTTTTTATAATGATTTTGAAAAATAAAGGAGATTTTTTATGGCATATTATACAAAATCATCAGCAAAGACAGAAAAGGTTTTAAGTTTTATTAAATTATTCACTCTTGAAAAAGGATATCCACCAACAGTAAGAGAAATTGTTTCAGCACCTGAATGCGGAATTAAATCGACTGCATCGGCTAAATCTTACATTGATAGATTGGTTGATGAAGGAAAACTTGTTAAGACTGGCAATAAAAATAGAGCTTTAGAAATCGTTGGATTTTCTGTTTCAAACAAAGAAGAAAATGAAGAATTGTTTGCCACAAAAGTTCCATTTTTAGGTAATACAGCAGCTGGTGCACCAATTGGCGCTGCCGTTGAAAACGACAGATCTTATGCCCTTCCTAACGATTATTTTAATCTTAAGAGCGACAATTTCTTATTACAAGTAAAAGGTAATTCAATGATTAATTGCGGAATTTTAGATGGAGATATCGTTCTTGTTAAATCTCAAAATACTGCTAATAATGGACAAATCGTAGTTGCTCAAATAGATCGTGAAGATGTAACTATGAAAAGATATTATAATTGCGGTTCCTATATTAAGTTAAAACCAGAAAATGATAATATGGAAGATATAATCGTTACACCTGATAAATTCTTTAGAATCTTAGGCATACCAACGGGATTATTAAGAAACCATTTGATTTAGCATTGTATAATCAAATATATATAATAAGGCTGTTACAAAAACCAAAATCTTGTAACAGTTTTTTTTATAAAAAAAATGCCTAGTTTAATAATAAATTAGGCACTAAATGATAAAATAAAGCTAGGGAGTGCTCTTTTTACCAAAATCATTATAACACATGAAAAAGGTTTTGGAACATTTTTTTTAAAAATTTTATAAAAAATGTAAAAAATTTATATTTTTTTAAAAGAACTAATTGTTTACAGCAATTTTAATTTTTGTAAACAATACATTAATGCCAATTTTACATGTTCATATGTTAAACCGCCTTGCATATAAGCAATGTATGGTTCTTTTATTGGAGAATCAGCACTAAGTTCAATTGATGCCCCGGCAACAAAAGTTCCAGCTGCCATAATAACTTGATTATCATAGCCAGGCATATCCCATGGATAAAGAGTCAAATTGCTATCAATTGGCGAAATCTCTTGTATTGCGCGACAAAACTTAATTAATTGATCTTCTGTATCAAATTTAATTGAACGAATAATATCATTACATTTTGCAGATGGAGCTGGACATGTATCAAATCCTAAATCGCAAAAAACTTGACCAAATAAAGTAGAGCCTTTAACTGCATTAGCTACAACATGTGGAGCCAAGAAAAATCCTTGATAAAAATCCTTATAGCCATAAGCGTATGAGCCAACTTCCATACCTATTGAAGGCGCTGTTAATCTATATCCAACTTGATTTACATATATTTCTTTTCCTGCAATATATCCGCCTGTTGGCGCAATGCCGCCACCTGGGTTCTTAATTAATGAACCAGCCATTAAATCAACACCAACTTCGGTTGGTTCTTTATAATCCATAAATTCGCCGTAGCAATTATCGCACATAACGACAATATCTTTATTGATATTTTTTACAAAAGTAGTTACTTCTTCTATTTGATCAATAGACAAAGCATCTCTCCATTCATAGCCTCTAGATCTTCCCATGAAAACCATTTTTGTTTTATTAGATATGGATTCTTTAATTTTGTTAAAATCAAATTTGCCATTAACAAGTTCAACCTGTTTATATGAAATATTAAAATCTTTTAAAGAACCAATTCCTTCTCCATTTATAACTTTCATTAAAGTATCATAAGGAGCACCAGATATTGCTAACATTTCGTCTCCAGGTCTCAATATTCCCTGTAAAGCTAAAGTTAAAGCATGCGTTCCTGATACAATAAGCGGAGATACTATTGCAGATTCAGCTCCAAATGTTTTTGCGAAAATTTTGCATAAAGTATCTCTTCCTATATCGTCATAGCCATAACCATTTGTTTGAGAAAAATGTCTTAATGCAACTTGTTCTTGTCTAAAAGCATCTAAAACTTTACTTTGATTGTATAAAGCAATCTTGTCAATTTCTTTAAATTGATTTGTCAACTTATTTTCTGCATTATTAACGAAATCTACAATATTCTTACTATAATTCATATTAGTCCTCACGAAAATCATTAATTAAATCAAATATCTTATCTGTATTATTTGGATTAATCCAATTAGCAAAATCATATCTTTTAAACCAAGTAATTTGGCGTTTTGCATAATGTCTAGTATTTTTTTTGATTAATTCTTTAACTTCTTCAATTGTTAAATTATTAACAAAATAATCTTTAAACTCTTTATATCCAATTGCTTGCATAGATTGCATATCAAATGAATAGCCGTCATTTAACAACCTTCTAACTTCGCTTTCTAGACCATTTTCAAACATTATATCGACTCTTTTATTTATACGATTGTATAATTCATCTCTATTAAAATCCAAACTAATTAAAAGCGTTTCATAATTTAATTGTTTTGATCTATCATTTAAATCACTTTTTATTTGTCCTGTAATTTGATAAATCTCTAAAGCTCGTAAAACTCTTTTTGTGTTATTTGCGTGGATTTTTTCGGCTTCAAGTGGATCTATTTCTTTTAATTTATTATGCATATATTCTGGGCCATATTGCTCTAACTCTAATTGTAGTTTATTGCGAATATTTTCATCTTTAGCGCCCATTGTTAAAGGATATAAAATTGCATCAATATATAATCCTGTGCCTCCGCAAATTAGCGGAATTTTATTTTCAGCGTGCAATTTATCAATTATTGGTTTGACCATATCAAAATAATCAGAAACCGAAAATGGTTGATCAGGATTAATGATATCTATCATATGATGCTTTACACCTTGCATTTCTGAAGTAGATACTTTTGCAGTTCCTATATCCATACCTTTATATATTTGCATGCTATCACAAGAAATAATATCAGTATTAAGGTGTTTTGCAATTTCTACTGATAAATTTGTTTTGCCAGAAGCTGTTGGTCCTGCAATTATTATTATCTTGTTCATTCTATCCTTTTAAATAATTTATCAAAATCAGCGCGTGTGTACTCTAGAATGCATGGCCTTCCGTGTGGACATTGCATTGGAACGCCTTTATCCATTTGATCAAATAAAGCTTCTATTTGTTGTTGATTTAATGAATCTCCAGATTTAACAGCAGCTTTACATGCATATTGAGCCAATTTATTAATAATTAAATCAGATGCTTTTAGACTTGATATTGTATATTTTTCTTTTAAAATATCTTCAAAAAACATTGATAAATTAATATTTGTTAAATCCATTGGTATTGAATTAATTTTAAAAGTTAAATCGCCAAACTCCTCTATTTCAAAACCTAGTGCAATTAAATCATCTTGTAAAGATTTTAAATAATCATATTGATTAACTGTGCATGTATAAATATATGGTATAAGTAATGGCTGAGATGCAATACATTTTTTATTTGTAGAATCAATTAGTTTTTCAAATAAAAATTTTTCGTGACAAGCATGCTGATCAATTAAATAAACTTTAGATTCATATTGAACAATTAAATAAGTTGTAAAAATTTGTCCAACTATATTAAATCCATTTTTAATAATTCTATCCGTCTTATTTGAATTTGGAATAATATTTTGCGAATCAATATCGTCCTTTTCTAAATCATAAGAATTATTAATATTATTCGAACTACTATAATTAGAAAAATTAGAAGTATTTCTTAAATTTTCTAAATTAGAAGACGTATTATCATAAGAAAAAGTATCATTTTTTAAATTAGAATTGTCATTTAAATTAGAAAATTTATCAATATTATCGCGTTTTTCATAAGTTAACTTAAACGTCGATTGAACAAATGTTTGTTTTTCTATAGTAGTATTTTGAACAAATGTTTGTTTTTGTTCGTTATTAAAAATTTGTTCGGATTTATCGAATGTTTCATTAATGTTCACATTTTTAGCTTGCATATCTAAAGCTGATAAAATAGCTCGATAAACAGTTGAAAATACTTTATGAGAATCTTTAAAACGAACATCTGATTTTGTTGGATGAACGTTAACATCAACTTCATCAAAAGGAATAACTAAATTTAACAAATATACAGGATATGTTCTCTTCATTAAAGCTGGACCATATGCTTGCATAACTGCAAGTTGAATATTTTGATTAGTTATAACACGTCCATTTACTATAATTGTTTGATAGTTTCTATTTGGCTTTGTTATATTGATATTTCCTGTAAAACCATATGCCCTATAATTGTTATATGTAAAATCAAAAGGAAGCAAATTGTTGGCAATTTGATTTCCATAAATAGAATAAATTGCGTCTTCTAATCCCCCACCAGTTTGATACACAAGATTATCATCAACTATATATTTAAACTTTAAATTTGGATTTGCAAATATTAATTGTTTTACTTTTGATGTAATTAAAGCCTCTTCTTGCTTTTTGCTTTTTAGAAAATTTAATCTAACTGGAGTATTATAAAACAAATCTGAAACTGTAATTGTGGTTCCTTGCATCATACCACATTCATGTTCTTCTTCAATCTCTCCAGAAGAAACTTTTACCAAATATCCAAAATTAGAATTTAATTCTTTTGATTCTATTGTCAAATGAGAAACGGCAGCAATTGAAGCCAAAGCTTCACCTCTAAAACCCAAAGTAGATATATTATCTAAATCCATTGAAGATGAAATCTTTGATGTTGCGTGTGGCAAATATGATAAATAAATATTATCCTTATTCATTCCGCAGCCGTTATCAATTATTTTTATAGTCTTAATTCCGCCCTCTTCAACAATAATTGTTATTTCCGTAGCACCAGCATCTATCGAATTTTCTACAAGTTCTTTTACAACCGCAGAAGGATTTTCTACAACTTCTCCAGCACTAATAAGATTATATATAGAAGGATCAAGTTTATTAATATTTGGCATGATTAATTCTCCCTTTTTGCCATTTCAATCAATTCTTGAAGTTTCATAAATGATTGAACTGGGGTCATAGAATCAATATCTAGTTTAAGAAGTTCTTGTTTTATTGAGTTTTCTTTTGCTATATCTAATAGATTTGTTTCATCGTTTTGTTCTTTACTTTGTGTTGAAACAGAAATTCTCTCTAGTATCTTTTGAATTTCTTTAGCACGTTTTATAACAGTTAATGGAATTCCAGCAAGTTTAGCTACTTCAACACCAAAACTCTTATTAGTTCCACCTTCCATAATTTTATGTAGAAAAACAATTTGCTTATTCTTTTCACAAGCTAATACTTTATAATTTTTTAAACCATTCAAAAGTGATGCTAATTCTGTTAATTCATGGAAATGCGTTGAGAAAAGTGTTCTACACTTAATTCTTTGAGAAATATCTTCAATTACGGCTCTTGCAATAGCTAGTCCATCATAAGTTGAAGTTCCCCTTCCTATTTCATCTAAAATCAATAAACTTCTGTATGTAGCATTTTGAATAATTGTAGCAACTTCAATCATTTCAACCATAAATGTTGATTGGCCAAAAGCTAAATCATCTGATGCTCCAATTCTCGTAAATACCCTATCTGTTATAGCTATTTCTGCTTTCTTTGCAGGCACAAAGCAGCCCATATGTGCCATAATCGTAATTAGTGCAACTTGACGCATATATGTGCTTTTTCCGCTCATATTTGGGCCTGTAATTATCATTGTTCTATTAGAACAATTATCAAGTAATGTATCATTTGGAACATATGATGAACTTTTTAAAATAGATTCAACAACAGGATGTCTTCCATCAATAATATTAATTGAATCTACAGTATTATTAATAATAGGTTTTACATAGTTGTTTTTTAATGAAACTATAGCAAATGATAACAATGTATCAATTATAGAAATAGCAGAAGAAGTGGATAAAATTTGAGGAATTTTAGATAAAACGATACCTTTTATTTGATTAAACAATTCAATTTCAAGCTCTATTGATCTTTCGTCTGATCCTAGCAACTTTTCTTCAATTTGTTTCAATTCTTCAGTGATATATCTTTCTCCAGTAGTTAATGTTTGTTTTCTGATATATCTTAAAGGTACATTCTCTATTTGTCCTTTACTTACTTCAATATAATATCCATAAACCTTGTTGTATCCAACTTTTAAAGTTTTTATTCCAGTTTCTTCTTTTTCCCTTGCTTCAAGTTCCGCAAGCCATTGCTTACCCAAGTTTTTAGCATTTTTCAAATCGTCTAATTCTTGATTAAATCCTTTTTTGATAAATCCACCATCTCTAATTAAAGCGGAACAATCTTCGTCTATTGCTGAAGATAAAAGCTGGTATAAATCAGATAAATTATCTATTTTATCATTTAATGATGTAATCAATGCGCTATTGCACATACCTAACAATTGTTTAATTGCTGGCAAATACTGTAATGAAGATGAAATTGCAAGAAAGTCTCTTGGTGTTGGATTTCCATAAGATACCCTACCTGCTAGTCTTTCTAAATCTTTTATATTAGATAAAACTTCAGCTAGATTGCTTCTTACTTTTGCTTTATTTACAAGTTCTTCAACTGCATCTAATCTTTTATTTATTTCTATAGAGTTTATTAATGGTTTTTCTATCCATTTTCTTATATTTCTTGCTCCCATTGATGTTTTAGTATTGTCTAAAACCCCTAGAAGCGTAGCTTTTTTTGATCCATCTCTTATAGATTCTGTTAACTCTAAGTTTTTTCTTGCTGTGGAATCTATTATTAAATAATCGTTATTTTTTACATATTTAATAGATAAAATATGACATAAATCTCTTTTTTGTGTTTCTAAAACATAATTCATTAAAGCACCCGCAGTTGCTATTGAAAGAGGTTTATCATCTATTTCAAATAATTGCAAAGAATAAACTTTAAATTGCTTTTTTAATATCTCACTTGCCTTATTTCTATTAAACAAAGCTTCTACATATCGTTGATATGAAGGCAATTTTCCCATTTTTACATTTGTAGAATCTTTTAATAAATCATAAATTTTACTATTACAAATAATCTCAGCAGGATGAATAGACATTAATAAATCCTCAATTTCTTTTTCAGATTTAAAATAAGATTGAAGTGTATTAAATTCACCTGTAGAAATATCTATCCAAGAAATTGCGAATAAATTATCTTCTGCAGCAACGCATGCAAGATAATTGTTTTTACTTTCGTTTAAAATGTTTTCTTCAATTATTGTACCTGGAGTAATTACTCTAACTACTCCTCTATCTACCATTTTTCCTTGAGCGTCTTCTGGAGTATTTAATTGCTCGCATATAGCTACTTTTTTACCTGCTTTAATTAATTTTGGCAAATAATTATCTAAAGCATGAAAAGGAATACCACACATAGGAGCTCTTTCTTCAAGTCCACAAGCTCTTCCTGTTAAAGTCAAATCTAGAATTTCTGATGCTTCTTTTGCGTCGTCAAAAAACATCTCATAAAAATCTCCAAGTCTAAACATAACTATAGAGTCTTTATACTCTTCTTTTAACGACAAATAGAAAGACATCATTGGTGATAGTGCCATATTACTCCTTAATTAAAGTGCCATATAAAGATGCAGATTGAGATTTTTCAATTTTAACATTCACAAAACTGCCGATTAAATCGCTAGAACCTAAAAATGTAACTAATCTACCATTATCTGTTCTTCCACAAACATAACCAGGTTTCTTTTCTACAATATCTTCAACTAACACCTCAAAAACTCTACCCTCAAATAAATGAGAAATTTCTTTAGTTTTTTCGTTTTGAGCTTTGATTAATCTCATAATTCTATCTTGAGAAACCTTATATGGAACTTGTGGCATTAAAGCAGCTTTTGTTCCTTTTCTTATTGAATAAATAAACGTAAAAGCAGATGAATAGCCAACTTTATTAACAATATCTAAAGTATCTAAAAAGTCCTCTTCTTCTTCATATGGAAATCCAACCATTAAATCTGTTGTTATTCCGCATTCAGGCATTTTAGCTTTAATTTTCTCAATTACGCTTAAATAATATTCTCTTGTGTAATGTCTATTCATAAGTTTCAATATTTTATTTGAACCAGATTGAATAGGAAGATGAATATTTTTACAAATATTTTTAGAATTAGCGATAATATCTATTACTTCATCATTTAAATCCTTTGGATGAGAAGTCATAAATCTAACTCTAAACTTGCCTTCAATTTTATCTATTTCTTTTAATAATTTTGCAAAAGATGTTCCATCATTCAAATCATTACCATAAGAATTAACATTTTGACCAAGCAATGTAATTTCTTTATATCCTTGATTAATTAAATCTTTAAACTCAGCTAATACGTTTTCGATTGATCTACTTCTTTCTCTACCTCTAACGTATGGAACAATACAATATGTACAGAAGTTATTACAACCATACATAATATTTAACCAAGCATTAGTTCCTGATGTTCTATATACTTTTTCATTTTCTTTTATCTCAGGTCTATCATTTGGATCAATTTCTACAATTTTCTTTTTATGGTTATTCCTACATGAAATAATGAATTCTTCGAGTTTATCTAAATTATTTGTGCCAATAACTATATCGACATAAGGATATTTTTCTCTTAAAGTATTCCCCATGCCATCTTGTTGAGTCATACATCCCATTACGGCAATAATTAGATTCTTATTGATCTTTTTATACTTTTTTACAGCACCAATATTCCCTAGTGCTCTTTGTTCTGCATTATCTCTAATACAGCACGTATTAAATAAAATTAAATCTGCTTCTTTTTCATCAGAAGTTTCGCTATAACCAAGTGATTCAAAAATTCCCGCAGCCTTTTCAGACTCGTGAATATTCATTTGGCATCCATATGTAATTATTTTGTACTTAAGCATATAATAATTATAATAATTATATTTATGTAAATCAATTCAAAATTGTAAGAATAATATTAGTTTTTATACAAAAAATAATTGTATGTCTTTAAAAAAGAAAGCCCTAATTATAATCGCTGCATTTATATCAATGATTATGATAACTATATCATTGTTTTTGATATATATTTTTGTCATTCCAATAGAGATAGATCTTGAAAAATTAAACACTCAACAAGTAAATGTATCTATTTACGATATAGAAATGAACAAAATCAACACGCAAGACGATAAATACGTAAAATACGAAGAAATTCCAAAAGACCTTATTAATGCCTTTATCGCTATAGAAGATAAAAGGTTTTTTAAACATAACGGTATTGATTTAATAAGAATAATTGGTGCAGCAAAAAACAATTTACTATATAAATCGCACCAAGGTGGTTCTACTATTACTCAACAATTAATAAAAAACACTTATTTAACATCAGACAAGTCTATAAATAGAAAAATAAAAGAAATAAGAATGGCAATTCAATTAGAAAAGAAATATTCCAAAGAAGAAATATTAGAAAAATATTTAAACATGTTATATTTTGGCTCAGGAGTATATGGCATAAAAAATGCAAGTGCAAGATTTTTCTCAAAGTCTTTGAACGAATTAAATATAAATGAGTGTGCCCTTCTTGCTGGCATTATAAAAAGCCCAACAAAGTATAATCCTATTAATAATTTAGATAATTCCATTGATAGAATGTCCATAGTTTTAAAACAATTAAAAAATCAAAATTTTATTACAAATTCTGAATATTTAGACGCAAAAAATACAAATATTATTATAAAAAACGATTTAAATTATAATAATATCGCTGCAAAATACTCAGAAAATGTCTATTTTGAGGCTTCTAGGCTTTTAAATATCGATTCTGATATTTTGCCATATTTGGACATAAATATTTACACATATTTTGATAAAAATACCCAAAATGTCCTTATTGATAGTTTAACTAATGAATCGTTTAAACTTGAGGATAATCAATCATACCTTGGAATGATTATAGACAACAAATCTTGCGGAATTAGTGCATATTATTCAAATAATGATTTTAATCCTTATTTATTTTTAAGATCTCCAGGCTCTACTATTAAACCTTTTGCGGTATTTGCTCCAGCTCTTGAAGATAATTGTCATCTCTTTACCAAGTTTAATAATTTAAAAACATCTTTTGATGGATATTCGCCTTCAAATTACAAAGACAATTATACAAACTTTGCTACAATTGAGGATTCTCTTTGCTATTCATATAATGTATCTGCATGCGAAACACTAGATTTTATCGGGATAAATAAAGCAAAATCCATACTTGATCAAATGAATATACCATACGAAAAAGAAGATTTAACTCTATCTTTAGCTTTAGGCGGAATGACCTATGGAATAAATTTTTTAGATTTAGCTAGCGCATATACATGTTTTGCAAATGATGGATATTACTCTAAGCCAAGATTTATTCACTATATAACTCATAACGATAACGTTGTTTATAAGAATAAATTAGATAAGAATAAAATCTTTTCAGAAGAAACAACATCACTGATAAATATAGCATTAGAAAAATGCGCAAAAATAGGCACTGCATCTAAACTTTCTACTTTAGATATACCTATTGCTTCTAAGACCGGAACTGTAGCTGCATATGCTTCTAAAAAGAACACAGATATATATAATTTAGCATATACAAAAGATGTTACTTCTTTATTTTGGTGTGGCTCATTAAACAAGGATGAATATTTAGACGAATATATAACTGGAGGCGGATTAACAACTTGTATGGCGAAAGAATTTTATAGAAATTTTTACAAAGAAAACAAGCCAGATAAACTTTATATTTCTAACAACATTAAAAAGATATATCTAGATAAAATATCTTATGAAAATAATGAATATCTTACCTCTTCCCTACTTACCCCTTCCCCGCTGAAAGTACCTGTGTTTATCAATACTTTGAAAAATGATTTAAAAGAAGAAGATAGTTATACAAATATTGATAATCTTGAAATAGACACCATATTTAATAATGGTATTTACTCGCTAGAATTTAATTCAAATGAAAGAATAAGATATAAGGTTTTTAAGAAAAACAATTTAAATGTTGAACTAATAAAGGAAATCAATAATACAAACAAAAGAATATCTATTCCTATAAACGAAAAAGACCAATATATTGTGGTTCCTTACTATTTAAATGATGGCGAAGAGATTATTGGCACGCCAAAGAAAGTAATACTAAGATAAATCTAATATTTCCATATTAGCAATTGCATCATCAATTAATTTATCTAGATTTCTAACTTTTGCCTCTTCTTTTTGAGCAGTTTCAAGTTTTGGTCTAATTACTGGATATTCAGGTAAAAATACCGTACAGCAATCTGGATATGGCAATTCACTCAATCTTGCGGTTCCAATTTTTTCTGCAGTTTCAATAATTTCGTATTTATCCATTCCAATTAATGGTCTAAGTACTGGTAATAGTTCTACAGCTTCATTTGTTGAAGTTATGGACTCTATCGTTTGAGAAGCAACTTGAGCTAAAGATTCTCCGGTAATCAACGCTTTTGAACCATCGATATTAGCTACTCTTTCAGCAATTCTAACCATAATTCTACGCATTACAGTAATCATGAAATCTTCTCTACAAGATTCATGTATTTCATCTTGTATTGCAGTAAAAGGAACAATATATAGTTTTATATTTCCACAATATTTTGTCATTACTTTTGCTAAGTCAATTACTTTTTCTTTTGCTTGCAAACTTGTATGAGGATAAGAATGGAAGTGTATTGCAGAAATATTCATGCCGCGCCTTGCCATTCTCCAGCCAGCAACAGGAGAATCAAAGCCTCCACTTAAAAGTAACAATCCTTTAGAACTTGTTCCAACTGGCATTCCTTGTGCGCACATAATCCTCTTAGAAAAGATATATGTATAGCCGCGTTCTCTAATATCTACGTTTACAACAACATCTGGATTATGCAAATCTACAGATATATCCTTTATTTTGCTTAATAAAAAGCCGCCAACCTCGCCTGCTATTTTAAATGAAGGCATAGGAATAGTTTTTTTGTCTGCTCTTGTACAAGACACTCTAAATGTTTGACCTTCCTCTGGAGCATAGTCTAAAGCTATTTTCTTTATATTGTCCATTGAAGTTTCAATCTTTGTAGCAATAGATAAGGAATGAAGCCCAAATACAGTCAATAATCGCTCGATTATTTCATCTTGGAATATTTCATCATAATCTTCTATATAAAATCTATTTTGGCTTCTAACAAACTTGTATTCAATTCCAGCTAAATGAGATTTAATATTGTTTATTAATGTATTTTCAAAAAAAGCAATGTTTTTACCCTTTAAAAAAATCTCGCCAGTTCTAATTAAAATAACTTTTTTCATTTTTGCAATAATTCCCTTTCTTTATCTATTACTTTTGTTAATTCATTTAAAGCATAATCTAAATCTGTTTGATTTATAGTCGGATCAAAAGAAATTCTTAACATTCCATCAAAATATGATGGATCTAAGTTTAATGCCACAGGAATTCTCTTTAATCCTTTCTTGGCTGAACATGCAGAGCCTGTTCCTATTACTATATCTTTTGACTCAAGAGAATGTACAATGCCTTCGCCTCTTACATTTTTTAAAGAAAATGAAATTATATATGGCGAAGATTGATCAAGATTTGTATTAATAATACAATCTGAAATATTTTTGTTTATAAAGTCGACAATGTACTTTTGAATTTTCTTTGAAATCCCATGTGATTTTGTAAGATTATTAAATGTAATTTGACATGCTTTTTCAAAACTAGCTATACCTGGAACGTTTTCAGTAGCACTTCTAATATTTGATTCTTGTCCACCACCATAGATAAAAGTTCTAGGATGAACAGTAGATTTAATATATATAGCTCCTACCCCTTTTGGTCCATGAATTTTATGAGAACTCATTGTGTATAAATCTACCCCAAGAGCCTTAACGTTTACAGGTATTTTTCCAAAAGCTTGAACACCATCCGAATGTATAATGCAAGAAGGATTTGCAGCCTTTGCCAATTTAGATATATCTGATATAGGGTTTATAGCCCCCGTTTCATTACATACATGAATGCATGATACTAACACCACATCTTTAGATAATAATTTCTTATATTCTTCGATAATTACTCTTCCATAAGCATCTACAGGAATACAGATAACTTCATATCCCATATCTTTCAAATGCATTGCAGAATTATATATTGCAGCATGTTCAGTATCAGATATTAAAACTTTTCCTTTTTTCTGTTTAATTGTTGAAAATAAAGCTAAATTATCTCCTTCGCTTCCAGATGCAGTAAAATAAATCTCGTTATATAAGCAACCAATATTTGCAGCTATTGTTTTTCTTGCATTATTAACAACCTGATTTGGCTTAATTGATTGAGCATACAAGGCGGATGGATTGAAATAGTTAATGCATGCGTATTCTTCGTATATACTCAAGCATTCTTTATACATACTAGTAGTTGCCGCATTATCTAAATAAATCATATTTTTCCTCACATGTTAAAGCTGAAAATAGTGTATTATCCATATTTATTAAATACTTTTTTCCGTTTTGTAATTCTACTACATAGGACGGATATACACAACTTTTTAAGCAAAAGTTTTGAATATTATCTTCTTTGCTAGATTCATATATATTCTTTATATCTTTCTTGTTAATATCCAATAAAACGTATTCTTTTCTATAGTAAGTTTTTTTAATAATTAAATGTTCTTTGTAATACATGTAAGTTAGCGAATATGTGTAATAAATTGTAGATATTCTAACACATAACCAAAACAAAAACGATCCTATAATTATAAACCAGTATTTTGGAACTAAAATAGCAGAAGGAATCATAAATAATCCAATTAAATCAAAAAGCAATGCTACCGCTAAAAGTATTAGCTGCAATGGTTTTAATTTATTATTAGATAAAGTATAGGTATGTATCATTCACTTATTTAAAAGTAACAATTGTTACTCCAAAATCTCCTTCTCCAAATTCTCCGTTTCTATATTTTTCAACTAATTTATTAGTCTTTAAGTATTTTTGCACACCTTTACGTAATGCGCCTGTTCCTTTTCCATGAACTATTCTTACTTCTTTATATCCTTTTCCCTTGGCATTTGGTAGATATGTTTCAAGTTCAAGTATTGCTTCGTCTATATTTTTACCAATAAGATTAATTTCATTTGTAATATTAAGCGAATAATCTCCTTTAAATGAAACTTTAACATTGGTCTTATTTTCGTTTTTAGGTTCATTATTTATTTTTATTTTCTGCAAATCTTTTAATTTTACAGGTATTGTCAATATGCCACACTTAACATTGCATTCTTTTTTATTTGAAGCAATAGATAAAACAGTTCCTGTTTGATTTAAAGATTTAATAAATACTGCATCGTTTACTTTAATCTCTCCATCTAGTTTTGTATAATGCATTTCTTCTTTAGAATCCACTTTTATATTTTCAAGTTTTTTCTTTAATACACGAGCCTCAAATAAAGCCTCTTCATTGCCTTTATTTACCTTTTCTTTAAGCTGTTCAACTAAATCCTCAGCTTCTTCTAAATAATCGCCTAAAACCTCTTTAGCGCTCATCTTTAGCTTTTGTTCTAATTTTTCTTTCTTTTGTTCAACAACTTGAATTAAATCCTCGTATTCTTTTAACTTTAGATTTGCTTCTTTTAATTTTTCTTCAGCTTCGCCTTTTAGAATCATTGCCTCTCGTCTGTTTATCTCTGCGCCTTTAATAATATTATTAAAATTATTATCTTCTTCGCTAATTAAACTTTTTGCATGATTAACTATATCGGTATTTAAACCCAATAGTTTTGCTATTTCCAAAGCATTTGAAGATGCAGTTTGTCCCATCATCAAATTATATGTTGGTTTGAATGTATATGGATCAAAATCCATACCTGCAATATTTACATCTTTTGAAGCATATGCATATTCTTTTAACTCTTTAAAATGTGAGGTTACTATAGTCTTAGCATCTTTGGATTTTAAATAGTCAATAACAGCTATTGCTAGGGCCGCGCCTTCTACCGGATCTGTACCTGTTCCAAGCTCATCTAATAATACAAGTGTGTTTTTTTGTGCTTCATTTGTAACCTTAATTATACTTGTCAAATGTGCTGAAAATGTCGATAAATTGTTTTCTATCGATTGATCATCTCCAATAACTGTTAAGATATCTGAAAATATAGAAATAGTAGAATCTTCTTGAGCTGGAATAAATACTCCAATCATTGTCATAATTGTTAAAATTCCAACCAGTTTTAAGGAAACCGTTTTACCTCCAGTATTTGGTCCAGAAACTACAAGCGTGTTATATTTCAAGCCAAGTTCTATTGATACAGGAACTACTTTATCCTTATCTAATAACGGATGTCTACCATTTATGATATTTATATATCCATTATCATTCAAATTTGGATAAATTCCCTTTATTGATCTTGAGTAAGAAGCCTTAGCAAATATGGTATCAAAAAACACAAGCGTGTTATATGTTTCGTAAATTTGATAGTAATTTGCGTCGATTTCATAAGATAGGTTTCTCAAAATATTTTCAATTTCAATTTGTTCTTGAAGCTGATAAGATCTCAATTCATTATTTAATTCCACTATGGCGATTGGTTCGATAAAAGTTGTAGCGCCAGTCGCACTTTGATCATGTATTAAACCTTTAACCTGCCCTTTATATTCTGTTTTAACAGGTATAACATATCTATTATTTCTAATTGTTACTAAACCATCTTGCAAATATGAAGCATATGATGCAGATGTTGTATAATATGTTAATTTTTCTTTGATTTTTCTATTTGTATTTGCAATTGAGTTTCTAATCGAAGCAAGTTTCTCTGATGCTTTTGATGAAACTTCACTTTCAGACAATATACTCGTCTCTATCTTGTCTACTATATCTGTAGAAACAAAAATAGAACTAGACAAGTCCTTTAATAGTAAACACTCTTTTTCTGGAGTAGATAAAATATTATTTTTTGCAACTCTTGCTACTTTTAAAACTCTAGCTACTTTAAGTAATTGTTCACAGTTTAAAGAAATCCCCTTATGAACAAGCTCTAGCATTTCATCGATTTTATCAAAGCCAAATGAAATATTTATACATAATTCATAAAGTATCTTATCTGCCTCTTTAGTTAGATTTAAAAGCTTAGTAATTTCTTCAATATTTGTTGAAGGAACAATATTTCTAACCGCTTCCCTTCCTGGAGCAGAATCACACTTTAATGCAATATCATTTAATATTTGATTATATTCTAGTACTTTTAATGTTTTGTCGTTTATCATAATAAAATTATTATATCAAAAAAAATAATAAATAAAAAGAAATAGACACCGTAGTGTTTTGGGGGAGATACGGTGTCTATATTTAAAAGGTTATCTCATAAGTAACGAATTACCTATTAGGTACTTTATTTATAACAAATAATTTATCTTGAAAACCATTTTTTCAAAAAAAGAATATATTTTGGCAACGAAACCCATTGATTTTTCAATATGTTTCATTATTCGATATTTTTCGACAAAATTCTATTTTTATATTTGTAATTACTAATAAAGTGGAGCGAGCGACGGGAATCGAACCCGCGTCTATTGCTTGGGAGGCTATAATACTACCATTGAACAACGCTCGCATCTCGATATAAGTATATCATTTTACAATTAAATTGTAATGACCTTTTGTTGAGCCTAAATAACTATTGCCTGTTTTATTGATAAAATCTTCAATAATGGCTTTTTGCTCTAAAAAATCTGAAATAGCATTTAAATCTATATAAATAGGATTATTAATTTCATTTAAATTATCTCTTAAATCAATAAAAGTAGACTTTATCATTTCAAAATAACAATGACTAAGCTTAAATCTTTCTATTTCAAAGACATTATTATTTAGTTTATACGTAAAAGATTTATTATATCTACAATCAGAACATGTTGATTTTAGATTCAATTTGATTGGGCAATGACTTAAACTCATCATTAGCGGTTTACCAAACGAATATATATACCCTTTATTAGAAATATCATTTTTAGATAGTTCAAGAGAAAAAACATAATTTTGCGAAGATAGGTATTCGTTAACTTTGCTGTTATATATATTAATCCCTGTTCCTAAAATATAAGGAAGATTATATTCTCTTGCAAAATCAATTCCATATATGTTTTCACATACAAATCCAAGTATATAATCTTTGTTCAATTCAATAAATTTTCTTAAAACTAAATTATCCTTCCCCCTACAAATCTTTGGCAATTTTAGAAGATATTTTTCTAAATAATTACAATTTAATTGATTTTTTATAATATCATCGTTAATTTTAGGTAAATTATCTGGAATTTTTGCAACTAAAGTAAATTTGTTATTTTTGGATAATTCAATGTAGTTTTGCGCATTTGTTATTAAATCTAACCATCCTATTTCTACAAGTAAATTATTAATTTTTAGATCATTTTTTATATCCAATTTTTTTATATTTACAGTATCTTCTTTAGATGAATTATATTCACTTAGTATTTTATTTTTTAAATTGTCTAAAACAATTCTTTTTGCTTCTTTTAGTTTCGATACAGGATAAAAGATATTTTCGTCTACATTTCCATTTATATATTCTAAATAAAATCCTGTTCCATTTATTTGAGATAATTTTTCTTTTACATCATTATCTAATAAGGGTCTATTATTTGATTCAAATACAATATCTCCAGCAAACTCTACATTTATATCTTTATATTTAGCTTCTATATATAAAGGTTCATTTAATTTCAGTTTATAGTTAATTGAAATTGGCAAGTCTAAATTTGGATTATCGTATTTGATTCTTAATTCCTCATCAGCTGTTAAATATACATCTGAACCAACAGGATACGTTTTTATAGTATTAACCAAATACAAATCGTTCTCTTTTTTTATGTTATCTACCCTAAAACCGCCCAATTCTACGCCGTTTTTAAAGATTTTCAAGCCATCATTAATGAATAAACCACGATTTGTTTTTATATATAAAGTTTTTGATGAATATTTAACAATTTTACCAATTGCTTCTCCTTGATTACCTTGAACGTTTGGGCTCATTAGTTTTAAAGTGTCGTCATAGTTATATCCTTTTGTAAAAGAACCTCTATTATATGCTTTTCTAAGCCAAGACATATAATCGATTTGTTTTTTATTATCTAAAAATCTTCTATATTGATTAACTACTTCACCAACATAAGCAGCGCTTTTCAATCTACCTTCAATTTTTAAAGAATATACGCCAGCATCAATTAATTCGTTTAATTTTTCTATTAAACATTGATCAGATGTAGACAAATAGTATTTTTCTTCTTTAGAAAGCGACGATTGATACTTTAATCTACATGATTGCTTACAAAGTCCTCTATTTCCACTATCTCCAGATAAAAACGAACTTAATAAACATCCTCCTGAGAAAGAAACACACAAAGCTCCATGAATAAAATATTCAATTTCTATGCCTAATGTCTTTATTTTTCTTATATCTTCAATTAATGCTTCTCTAGATAAAACAACTCTTGAAAAACCTAATTCTTTGGCTATTTTTGCGCCTTCATAATTATGAATACCCATTTGAGTAGAAGCATGTAATGGTACATTATACTTTTTAAATATATCTAATGTGCCTATATCTGTAACAATAAAAGCATCAGCATTTGCATTTGCGCATACTTTTACATCTTCTTCGAAATCTTTAAATTCTCTATCTTTGACAAGCGTATTAAATGTAATATAGACCTTTACCCCATGTAAATGGCAAAGGTCTATACTTTCTTTTATATTATCTTTGTTAAAGCCATCAGCTTTTTGCCTTGCGTTGAATCTTCCAAGACCTAGATAAACGGCATCAGCTCCAGCATATATAGCTGCTTTTAAAGATTCTATATTTCCTACTGGTGCTAATAATTCGCTCATCTTATTGTCTTAAAATGGCATTATAATCATCTCTTAATTTAGATATTATCTTATCCATTTTTTGTGCTACTTCTTCGTCTGTTAGTGTTCTATCTGCAAGTCTAAATACCATATTGATAGCAACAGACTTTTTATTTACACCAACAGTAATTGGATTTCTATAAATATCAAATAAAGAAATTTCTTTTAGTGTTGCTCCTGCAACTCTTTTAATTGAATTCATTAATTCGCCAACAGCAACATCTTCGTCTACAACAACGGCTATATCTCTTTCAATTGGTGGGAATTTGCCGATTTCTTCGAACTTATATCTGAAATTAGCAACTTTATTTATTATAGATAAATCTATTTCAGCTATATACATTCTATCTTTTACATCAAAGCTCTTTGCTACTTCAGGATGAACTTCACCAATATATCCAATAAACATATTTCCTTTAAGTAGACATGCACTCTTTCCTAAATGTAAATATGGAATTTCAGATCTTTTAATTTGAACACCACTTATATTGAATTTTTCTAAGATAGCAGTAACTACAGCTTTAATTGTATAGAAACTTTCATCTTTTCCATATGAACCAATTACTAAGTTCTTATGTTCATTTGGAAGTTCTGTTAAAGGCAATGCCTTTGGTTCATAAATTGATGAAACTTCAAATAATTTTGCTTTCTTTATATTTTTCAAATAGTTTGATGCTAATGATGAAAGCATTGAATAAGATAGCGTTGTTCTCATAACTGACATATCTTCACCAAGAGGATTTAATAATGTTAAGTAATTTCTCAATGGATTTCCTTGAGGGATTCTCAATTGATCATAGGCCTTTGGTGAGATGAATGAATATGTCAAAGTTTCGCTGTATCCGTTAGAAACACAGATTTCTTTAATCATTTTTTCATTCTTTTGTTCTTGATTTAATCCACCTTGTGTATGAACAGCTTCATCTAAGTATGTGTTAACAATTTTGTCGTATCCATATAATCTAATTACTTCTTCAGCTAAATCATTTGCATTTTCAATATCATCTCTAAATAAAGGTGCAATACAAGTTATATTTCCTTTATCATCGATTGTTGTTTCAATTTGCAAACTATTTAAAATAGTAGAGATTGTATCAGCAGGAACCTCAATTCCTAAAATACTATTAATTGTGTTTACTGTTGTATTAATTACATTTGGCTTTAATTCTGTTGCTAATTTGTCTATAATTCCATCAGCAATATCTCCACAATTAAATTCTTGAATTAAATGTAACGCACGAGCAAGACCAAGTCTTTGAGAATCAAAATCTATTCCTCTTTCATATCTAAATGAAGAATCACTTCTTAAATTTAATGCTCTTGATGTTCTTCTTATATTGTCTCTTGCAAACTTTGCGCTTTCAAAAACAACAGTTTTTGTAGTATCTTTTATTCCAGAATTTAATCCACCCATAATTCCAGCCATACATGCAGGCTTTACAGCATCGCAAATAACTAGCATAGAATCATTTAAAACATGTTCTTTTTCGTCAAGAGTAATTATCTTTTCACCATTAACTGCTCTTCTTACATTGATTTGATTTCCTTCCAAAAAATCTTGATCAAATGCGTGCATTGGTTGTCCAATTTCAATTAGAACAAAGTTTGTAATATCTACGATATTATTAATACTTCTAAGTCCTACGCTCTTTAATCTAGAAGAAATGTATTCTGGAGATGGAGCTATTTTTATATTTGTTACAGCACCTGCCATATATCTAGGACATAAATCAGTATCTTTTACATCAACTTTTACTATATCCTCAATTTTAATGTTCTTATTAGCACTAAAAGAAATATCTGGCATTTTTAAAGGTTTATTTAAAACAGTAGCAACTTCTCTTGCAATACCTAAAATAGAATTACAATCAGGTCTATTTGCTGTTACACCAATATCTAAGATAACATCATCATTTCCAAAGATTTTATTTAAATCTGTGCCCAATGGAGCTGTTTCTTTGTTCATTATCATAATTCCATAAACAGAAGCTCCTTCATAATCATTTTCTGTTAAGCACAATTCTTCACCAGAACATAACATTCCGTTAGAATCTACACCTCTTAATTTGCCTCTTTTAATCTCTTGTCCTGTTGGAAGAAGTGAATTATGCATAGCAACTGGAACCAAATCGTTTTCAGCTATATTTTGAGCTCCTGTAACAATTTGTATTAATTCTCCAGCACCAACATCAATTTGACAAATTTGAAGGTGATCAGAATCAGGATGTTTTGTAATCTTTTTAATTTGTCCAAGAATTACATTTTTCATTTTAGAAGCTTGATCGATAATTTCCTCAACTTCAAATCCTGCAGAAACCAATTTATCTGCAAGTGTGTTTACATCAACATCTATATCTACAAAATCATTTAACCATTTTAATGAAACTTTCATCTTTTACCTCCTTATTTGAATGACTTAAGAAAACGTGAGTCGTTTTCAAATAAGATTCTTATATCTGGAATACCATATTTAATCATGGCAATTCTTTCTACCCCTAGACCAAATGCCAATCCTGAATATTTAGTACTATCTATTCCGCAACTATCTAATACCTTTGGATTAACAACACCTGCACCAAGTATTTCAATCCAACCTGTTCCCTTACAAATTCTGCATCCTTTTCCATGACAAACAGAACATGTTACATCAACCTCAACTGATGGTTCTGTAAATGGGAAAAATGAAGGACGGAATCTTGTTTTTGTATTACTATCAAACAACTTTTTAGCAAATAAATCTAAAAGTCCTTTTAAATCACACAAAGTAATATGTTTATCTACAACTAATCCCTCAATTTGTTGGAACATTGGAGAGTGTGTAGCATCATAGTCAGGTCTATATACTTTACCTGGGCATATGATTTTTATTGGGGGTTGAGTATTAATCATTGTTCTAGCTTGAACAGCAGAAGTTTGTGTTCTAAGCAATATATCTTCCCCTGCATAGAAAGTATCTTGCATGTCACGAGATGGATGATCTTTTGGAATATTCAATAATTGGAAATTAAATTTATCTAATTCAATTTCTGGTCCATTGCCAACTGTAAATCCAAGACCTGTGAATATATCTACGATTTCATTGATTACAAGAGTGCATGGATGCAAACTTCCTCTTGTAGCATCTACTTCGTCAATAGTAATATCAATTTTCTCTTTCATCATTTTGTTTTCTAATGCTTTTTGCTCTAATTCTTGCATTTTATTAGAAATAATGTCTGAAATAGTATCTCTTGCTTGATTTACATATTTTCCGATTTCTGGTCTTTGTTCTTGTGGAACATCTTTCATTCCTTTTAATAAACTAGTAATAGCACCTGCCTTTCCCAAGAAAGATACTTTTAGTTCATTAATTTCAATTAATTCTTTTGCTGCTTCAACTTTTGCTTTAGCTTCATTAATTAAAGATTGAATTTTTTCTTTCATTTAATACCTCTTATATTAAAAAAAGCCCTATATGTATGAACACATAGGGCGCATCATTTACGCTTTACCACCTAATTTCGCTTAAAAAAGCCTCATTTTGTTTTAACGGTGTACAACCGGCTAATCCTACTATATTTCAGTTAGCAACTCACGAGCGAATTCTTTACTAAATGTTATTCATTCTTTCAGCTTATAAAATGAACTCTCTGAAACATTTTTTACGTAAACATGTTCTCGGTCAACGTTTTTTTTATTATATAAAATATTATAATTATATGCAACCAAATAAACCAAAGTAAGAAAAAATTACTTTTTCGCACATTAATAAAATTTATTTATGACATTATATATGGCGGAACTTCTCCTTGAATTATCGTTTCTACAACTAAAATTGATGTAGATGATGTTACATCTTCAACATAAAAAGGTACATTTATTCTACAATGAGCAACAACATCAATATATAGCGAAAACCTTGTTGAATTTACACCAACAGATTCAAAAGAAGTCTTATATTGAACGTCAGTTGCTCCTATTGGAATAAGTTTAATTTTTATCTCCTTGCCCCTTCCTGCGAATATCATACCACCAATTACAACACCAGACGGTATCGTTATTTCATGAGAATCGCAGTATTCTATTAAATATTCTAAAGATAAAGATGCAACGTCTCTTTGCAAACAATTAATATATAACATATTTATGTTTAACACCTTGACTTCTTTATCTTTATTTATATCTAAAGTAATAAAATTTTCAGCAACTTCTTTGTATTTATTTATTGCATCAGTAGAAGAATTATTTAAAACATTTACTACATTTGCCTCTACTATACCATGAACATAATTTGTAACATATTTTTTTAAATTAGAACGAAAAAACCAAAATCCACAAATACTTAATATTATTAATATAAAAACAATAAATATCTTTTTGCATTTTGATAGTTTTTTCATATTAATTTATATGAAAAAAATAGGTTCAAGAAAACCTTGAACCCATTAATTGTTTAAATTATCTAATAATTAATCTTCATCATCATAATCATCTTCATCATATGATCTTCTCTTTTTCTTGCTGCTCTTACTTCTTTTTGAGCTTCTTGATCTAGAATTATCCATTTCGTCATCAACAACATCCTCAGCAATTCTTCTAACACTTTTCTTAGATCTCTTCTTTGGTAGGAAGATAATTAGAAGTAAAGTAAATAACCACATAAATATAGCTGCTGGCGAAACAATAGTAGCAGATCCGTTCATTGCCAAAACATCTACATTTGATTTTGCAGCATCACTTGCAAGAATATATAAATATCCAGCTTCTCCTGTTTGAACAATTGATATTTGTGCAAATGCTGGCAAGAATGATGCAAGTGGGTTATTTATAACAGTAACAGTTGCTCCATCAGCTGAAGCTTTTGCATAATAATCTGCAAGCCCATCTATATTTGAACCATCTAATTGGTTAATATTCGTAGCTATAGCAAAGGAAGGAATTGCAATAAATCCAATTGCTAAAACTGTAAAAACTAAAAATAATAATAATATAATAAGTTTACGCATAATCTTCTCCTTTTTCTTTATCCTAAACTTTATGTTTTAATTATAACTTAAAATAAAATATATTTATGTAAAAATTACATATAATTTGCAATTATCATTTTTCCCATTCCCATGTACCATCTTTATAGAATAACGCTACAAATTTTTTTCCATCTTTATTTAATATTATTCTATTATATGTGTCATATTCTTGAATCATTAAATCGCTTTCAGTAAATGCATAATTTTGTTCATCGTATGAAAGATAAATGTTAAAATCATTAGCAAAAGCAATATTATTAGAAGAATATAACTGTACATGAGTTCCAATTAAATCCATATATATTTCTATATCATAATTGATTTTTTCAATATTGTTATCGTCGATAATTCTATAATGACGCTCTAAAACGCAATTATCTAAAGTAAAGATAACAACGCTAGTTTCGGTAAAAGTAAGCGTCATATCGAATGTATATTTATCTCCTGTTGTTTCATTGTAATATGTACGTTGTTGAACAAAAGTTTTTCCAGCAAACGAATCCGCAGTATATGCATCTTCTGGAGAGTTAAATGTAGAATAAACAAAATCAAATGTTCCATCATCATATAATTGAACATATTTAAAACTTGATATTGATAAAGCCAATCTAACAAGTCCTTTATCGTTATAATTAGATGCTAATACATTTTGAGATTCTACGATATTCTTGTTTTGATCTTTTGGATAAAAACATGAACTAGGAACAGAAGATGCGTTCATAATTAGTTCAATATATCTTTTTTCTTGAATAGAATACGTTCCATCTCCATAAAGATATTCATCCATTGCTTTTATTATTCTAACTTTTCCTGTGTTTGTATAATCTTTAGCACTAAAGAAAATTGTATAGTATTGAGTGTACCCTTCTGAAGTGTCTATTGAATGAAATTCAAATTCTTTATCTAATGGCAAAAATCTTTTACTTATAATTGCATTCTCTGGTGTTGGAACACTATTGCCATTATCATCAACACCCATTACACAAGTATTTTGCTCATCATCTAATATATAAAATTGAATACGATTATATGCTGACTCAAAAGGATTAGTAAAAGAAATTAAACCTCTATTTATATTATTAGCATCTGTAATCATACTGTATTGTACTGATTGCTCTAATTCTATATCATCAGCTGAACGATAACATGTAACACCACCATTTCCATCAAGATTTAATCTATAATTAAAATCGTCTTCAATATATGTTAAATCATATTGGCAATTATCATAAAAAATTTCTTCTTCTGGGACTTCAATTTCTGGTTGTTTACATGAAAATAATGTCATCACAAATAATGACATTATAAGAATTATTAATATTGAAATGATAATTCTATGTCGTTGCATATTCATAAATATTATATATATTTATATAATTTTTTTCAATAGCATTTAATTATTTGCGTTTTGAATGTGATTTAAATATGATTGACATCAAAAATCCAAAAAATATAGCCGCAGTTAAACCTGCCGAAACGTACGTCAATCCATAAGTTGTAGCTTCAAATAATCCAATCTTTGCCCCTTCTTTTGCTCCCATAACAATAGTGCTTCCAAAGCCGCAAATTGGAATAGTTATCCCACAACCTGCAAACTCTTTAATTGGTTTAAATAAATTAAAACATTCTAAAATAACACCTAAAGACAAAAAGATAACAAGAATTCTTGCAGATGTCATTTTTGTCTTATTTATTAATATTTGCGCTATCATGCAAATTAATCCACCTATTGCAAAAGCCGATAAAAATCTTAAAAACATTTCCATTTTATACCTCAATTTCTATTGCATGAGCAATTCCAGGAATAGTATCACCTTGCAATGGTGAATCTTTAGATAGTAATGCACCTGTTGGCACAAATAAAATTCTATGAATATCTTTAGACAATAAAAGTTTATATAAATAGCTACAAAAGACCAAAGAACAACATCCTGCTCCAGAACCGCCTTGTCCCCTTTTTTGTTTTTTATTAAAAATCATTGCGCCACAATCATTTATTATGTTAGTTGCAACAATGTTTTTTTCTTTTAACAAATAATCTAAAGTATCCCTTCCTAATCTACCTAAGTCTCCAGTTATTATCAAATCATAATCTTTCGCACTTTGATTTCTACTTATTAAATGCTGTTCAATAGTATCTGCTGCTCCTGGAGCCATTGCCATTCCCATATTATTTACATCAGTGCATTCTAAATCAACAATCTTTCCAATTGTATAAGCAACAATTTTTGGACAATTATTAGACGTTTTATCTAAAATTAATGCTCCACTTCCTGTTATTGTCCATTGTGATGCAGGTGTTGGCTGAGTCCCTAACTCTAAAGGAAATCTATATTGTCTTTCTGCTGTTGCAAAATGAGATGACGTTATACAAAGCACCCTATCCATATTTAAAAGCATGTTACATCCAACTATTAAAGATTCTGCAAATGTAGCACAAGCCGCATATACTCCAAAATATGGTATATTTGTTTCTTTTGCTGAAAAAGATGTCACAGTTAATTGATTTATTAAATCTCCGCCTAAATATAAATCTATATCCTTATATTCAAGATTATTTTTCATTAAAAGTTTTGAAACAACATACTTTTGCATTTTAATTTCTGCAAGTTCATGAGATTTTTCATTAAACTCATCATCTTCCATGACATAGTCAAAAAAATCTTTAAAATTACCCTTTGCTTCATATGGACCAGCAAGTGACATAGTTGAAGCAATATATACAGGTTTAGTTAATAAAAACGTTTGTCTACTTAATCTCATATGACACCTATAAAATAGAAAATTAAACCAGATAAAACAGAATAAACTATTGCTGAAACAATTATTGGACCTGCTATTACAAACATTTTTGCCATTGTGCCAAGAATTATTCCTTCCTTATTAAATTCCATAGCTGGCGCAACAATAGAGTTTGCAAAACCAGTAATTGGAACAATACTGCCCCCACCAGCATGGTATCCAATTTTGTCATATAGACCAAGCCCTGTTAAAAGTGCTCCTATAAAAATCATAGTTACTGATACAAGTGATCCAATTTTTAATTCATCAAAAGTTGGCAAAATTTCCTTATATAACTCTAAAAATCCTTGCCCAATTGTGCAGATAATACCACCCACAATGAAAGATAAAGTAAGTGTTTTTACTTCATTTGTCTTTTGAGTATGTGCTTTTACGTATTCTTTATACTCTTTGATTGTCATAATTAATCCTCAATAATGCCTTGCTCTTTATTTTCTTTAAATAATATTTCTTTCTCATCAATATTTTTAAAAAAATCATCTTTGTTTTTCATATATTGAAGTTATTGACAAAACAGATTAGTTTTATTCACTCATAGACTTTTTTAATTCACCAAGAACTCGATTTTCTATTCTAGATACTTGAACTTGAGAAATTCCTAAAATTGAAGCTATTTCACTTTGTGTCATATCTCTAAAATATCTAAGCATAATTACTTTTTTCTCTTTCTCTGGCAATTTATTTATAGATTCTTTTAATGCAAGTTTATCTATAAAATCTTCTTCATTGTCATCCGCTGGAATTCTATCCATTAAACATAGAGAGTCTTCATCGACTTTGTCATATAAAGAAATAGGATACTTTATTGAATCTAAAGTAAAAGAAACTTCTTGAGGTTCTATATTGAATTTATTTGCTATATCATTAACACTTGGACTTTCACCTGTTGAAGAAACTATTTCATTAATATACGATTGAATTTTTGAAGCTAATACTTTTGTGGATCTAGATACTTTAATTATTCCATCATCTCGTAAAAACCTTTTTATTTCGCCTACAATCATAGGCACTGCATAAGTTGAAAACCTTACATTAAAACTCTCATCAAAATTCTTAATTGCTTTGTATAAGCCAATAAGCCCTAATTGCATTAAATCATCATACTCTACCTGAGAATATTTGTACTTTCTTACAATACTTTTAACTAATTGAATGTTGTTAATAATTAATTCTTCTTTTGCTCTTTCGTCATTATTTTTAACTTTTTTTAGTAAAGAAAGTGTAGTTTGTTGATCAAGCATAATTATACCCCGACGATATGTTTTTCCATAACTACCTCAGTACCAACATTTAATTGAGACCTAACAACTAAAGAATCCATAAATGTTTCCATTAAAGTAAAACCCATTCCACTTCTTTCTTCCTTTGTCTTGGTGGAATAAAAAGGTTCTCTTGCTTTATTTATGTTTTCTATGCCAATTCCGTAATCTTTTATTTTTATTAGCATTAAGCCCTTTTCAATTGATACATCAATATCTATGTAATCGTCATGGTTTGGATATGCATGAACAATACAGTTTGTTATTGCTTCTGAAACTGCTGTTTTAATTTCTTGAATTGTTTCAACACTCGGATTGAGATATGCAACAAAAGAAGCTATAGAACTTCTTATAAAACTCTCATTAACAAGTGATGCTTTAATTCTCATAAATAATTCGTTTTTCATATATAACCTCAGCCTATTTTTTGCATTATTGTATAAATTCCACATGTATTTAAAATTGAATCTACATGTTTTGATGGATTTTTAATAATGATATTAATATTCTTATTTTTAGATTTTTTATATCTTCCAAGTAATATGCCAATCCCTGTTGAATCTAAAAAATCTAAATTGGAAAAGTCTAAAATAATATTTAAATTGTTATGTGAATCTATAAGCTCATCTAATTGACATCTAACATAATCTGCGTTGGATTCATCAATTTCGCCTGAAAACTTAGCAATTATCTTATTGCTATCATAATTTATAATTGTAATACTCATCTTGTCACCTCAAGAGAATACTACATTATATGAACTGTCGAAATAACTATATATTTGATATTTAATATGTAAAAAAAATAGAAGCTATTATTAACTTTTAGGTTTTTAAATTGAATAAAAAAAATATAAAAATTCTTTTGTCATTAACTATTAACTATTTATGAAAAGAAAAAAGGTTCAATACTTTTGATATGATACCTCCAAAGTGGACACCCCTGTCATAAAAGTGAACACCCTTAGAACAATTTGAACACCCCTATTAAGTGGGTGCTTTCAATATCAAATCACAACAATTATTTAATATTATAACTTGTCTATTAAGTTAGCTAATTTGGCTCTTTGCCTTTTATCAAGCATTCTAACTTTCTCTTCTAATGATTTTTAGTGCTTTTTTGCTTCTGGTGGAGTTGTCTTTGTTAATGTAATTTTATCGCCATCACATTCAACCTCTACATATTCATCAACCACAAGACTAGAAGCTGTTATTTTATAACTTTCCAATATCCATTTTTATTAGCTCCAACTCTTTCAATAAATCCCTTTTCACGCAGATTAGATATATATCTTTGGACGCTTCTAAATGGTATATTCAAATTTTCACTTAATTCTCTTGTTGAAAGATTAGGATTAGTTTCAATTTCAGAAAGTATTATTTTTTCTTTCACTTCTAGTTCATCTCTATTTACGCCACTTATTGCGCCACTTATTGCGCCATGATTTAATAGAACTTCTCTATTGAAAGGAATTGTAACCCTAATATAACTTTCACTAATTTCAAATGCACTTTCTCCATATTTTTCAACTATCACAGGTATACCATGACCAGTGTGTTCCACAATTCCTAGTCTTGTGAAAATGTCCATCAACTGTTCATTTCTTGGTTTGCTAACGCCTTTGAAAAATTCTTCTTTTGTTAAGCCATTAGGCAATCCTCCGTGTGAAATTATTTCCAACCTATCATCAAAATAAGCAACTTGAGGATCTGTGATTCTATAATCATTGTGAATAATCGCATTAACTAAAGCTTCATTGACTGCATCCATGTCATAAAGATATATATCTCTTCTTGGTCTCGGATTAGTTATCGTCTTACAAATATTTTCTAACATTAATCTTTCTTTCATTCTCTCATAAGCTAAAACTATGCATTGGTTTCCGTAATCGCTTCTTTCAGAGAATGTTGCTTTAGTTTTTCCTTTAAACTTTGCAAAAATGAAAGGTATTGAGTTTTCATCTGACAATAATTCAGCTAGATAGTTATAAGATCCATCGTTAGTTCTTAATTTAAAATTTCTTTCAAATGAATTTTCTTCAAGATGATATCCATTTTCAATCAAAAGCATCTTAAGTTTTGTAAATCTCATTTCACTATAGTACGATTCTCTTCTAACCATCATATCTAAGGAAGACAATCCAGCTTCGAATCTTTTCTTAATCATTTCCAGTGTCATTGATTTGCAAGTAGTCCCAACTCGATAATGGCAGCCATTAGAAGAAAAGCCATATTTCTTTATGCAATATAAAGATGAATATCCCTTTTTGATATTAATTTTTATGATGGCCTTACTGCCGACAAATTCAACTTCTGGTCTAACGCAATCAATAGCATTTGGTTCTATTTGATCAGAAAGAATATCGGAAATAAGTCTTAATGTAGAATCGATATTTTCTACACCGACCACATCTCCATCATCATTAATTCCTATATACAACACTCCACCTTCTGTATTTAGAAACGATTCAATTTCTTTTGGGAGAGAATCGCTATTTTTTTCTTTTAATTCAACTTTGTCAGTTTCAACAAATCTCATAAAATCCACCTGCCTTTGATCATATTATAACATTTATTACGCCAAAATACAAGTTTCTTACGCCATTATTACGCCATTTTTATGCGTAAACGATGTCGAAAATGTATTATTCACCAATATTAAACTTTTAAAACACTATATTGCCCCTATCGTTTTTTATAGGGCTATCGTTTTTTTATTGGTACCTTCCGTTTTTTTATAGCAAGTAATCTTTTTTTATAGATACTTCAAATATACAATAAATTGGTGCTTATCTTTTATATTTAACAATTATTGTATCAAATTGATTCTTCTAACATACCAAAATCGGGATTTAAACCATTATTTAAGTATGAAAAAAAGGCTTGATAACGAGTATCAAACCTTTGCTTTTTATATGGCTGTGATTACTTATTATGATACAATTACGCACCACTACCAATTTTTACGCACCCTTAGGTGACATCACGCACCCTGGACTAGGTTTACGCACCCTTGTAACGATTTAACGCACATTGTAATTTTGAGATTCTTTAATATAAATCAGCACAATTTCTCGAATTCGATATCCGTTGATTCACAATCGTTTAGTTGCTGATAAACCTTAAAACCTTTTTCTTTAGCAATCTTTATAATTAAATCTCTATTGGCTTCAGTTGCATTAACTCCAACATAAACAGCATTAATCGGGATGGTTGTTTTTGTTTCAGGTTTTCCGAACAACCTCCATTCATCCTGGAAGCTCCAATCCTTTGATTTTGTATTCACAATCAACTGAATGTCTTTCTCAGCGTCATATTTTTTATGCGGTATTCCCAGAGCTTTATATAATGATTCATAAAATGCGTTAATAATTATATGCATTGGATTGTTTTCTCTTTTGTCAGAGTAATTAACATACTTCAATTCCTTAGCCATATCCTCGTGCTCAATTAGGTATTTTTCTATGTTATACTCAATTACAAAGCCGTCATATCCTTTTGCATACCACGCCCACATTGGCTGATTATTTGCTCTAGTAGTCATTGAAAAAACGCCTATTTCATTTTTAATATTAAGCATTTTTTTTAACGCTTTGCTGAGCTTTTTATTATTTTGTACGTTCTGGAGGTTATTAATAAAATTAACAAGCATATCTAATTGAGAATGATTAAGACTTGAATCATACTTCATGACAAGTCTCTTAAATTTTGGAGCATTTAATTTCCCCTTAAAGAAATATGAAACTATATCATCTTTTTTAAGAACTTCACTGGATGCAGGAGCTACCTTTTCTAATATGAAAGGCATTAATTCTCTCATATATCCATCAAGGTCATTGTTAAGTATCTTACTAGATATAGATATTGCTGATTCAAATTGATCATCTAATTTCGAAGCAGGGCAAAAGAATGCTTCAGAATTTCTTAGAATATCTGCAGTATATTTATCAAAAGATTTATATTTAAATAATACTTTTGGAATATTCTTATCCATCAGCATTCAGGCTCCTTTCTTTATTTCCTATTTTTTTGCTGATATTACGATTAAATAATTTATAATCGCCGAGCATGTTACTAACACAAACTTAGCTTCTTCAAACGTAATATCATTGCCTTCCTAATTACTACCATGTCTTATTCCAGGTTCATCAGAAGCAAAGCCATATAATTTATTTATTGCATCCTTAAATGCCGGATGAATATTCTTTTCTTTTGATATTTTATTAATCGCAGAACCAAGAGTCGCTTTTTCGTCGTTAGTAATTATAGAGCACAATGCTTCTACCGCTGTAATGCTCTCCTTGATTGAGTTCTTATAATCTTTATTTTCTGATTCACTTAAGAAACAAATTGCCTTATCGATATGTTGACTAACGTTATCATAATCTGATGACGAGGCTTCGCATATTGATTCAATCTCACCTTTATTTGTAATCCTTGTTATGTAATTATTTATAAATCTATAACCAATATATTCTTCTTCAAATAGTTCATTGTACACTTCTTGAAGATCGTAATACATTTTTTTTCCATATCCATTGCTATAGTAACCGTTATTTCGTTGTTTAATCTTAATGTTTGAGGATATGAATTCGATAGTATCTAAAATTTCATCATACTCTCCTTCATCAAATACTTTATTAATCAACTCTTCTATAGTTTCATATTCAAACTCACTTGCTCTAGTTGAAATGCAAAATAATCCATCAGCAAATAGAGCAGAAACTATTTCTTTTCCTTCAGAATAACCAAATTGTTCTTTGTAAAGGTCAACAATTTTAAAAGAAAGATTCTTAAGTTTAATTCTTGTCTTTTCATCAAAGTCCGAAAATTGCATTTCTTTACTAATCGGATTGATATTGTTTCTGTCTGAAAATCCACCTCTACGTCTAACTAATCTTTTTTCTTCCATATTCAATCCTCTCTACGCCACAACTAGCATGCCTTGAACTGCTTTATCAATAAATACCGACATAAGAAGATTTGTTTTAGATTGGAACAAGTCTTTGTCGTAAGAGATAGGTAAATCTTGATCTAAAGAATCTTCTATAGCATTTTTAAGCTTCAATGTCGTATTTTCATCTTTAAACCAATCTACAACTAAAAGAGAATCCCTATTATCTAATAATTTCTTATATAAATTTTTAGCAGCAAGTTTAACCTTTTTTGTATCTTCTTTGTTAAGGTTTTTACCTTTTACTAAAAGCAAATCATAGATTTCAAGTTCATCTTCTGTAAGTCCTTCTACAATATGTCTGTTTTGTTCATCTTGTAATTCTTCAAGTAATTTCTCTAATTGCTCAAAATAATACTCAGCATCATTTGTTCCACTGTTATAGTTATCGATAATAGATTGATAACGCTCGGCAAATTTCCTTCTTGTTTTATTTCTGTTTAGCATTTGCTCAAGAAGTTTTTCGATGTAGGCTTTTATATCATTAATTTGAATTTCTTTATATTTAACTTGTCTAAATTCTTGTTTCAAATTATCAAAATCAATCTTCGAAAGATCAATAACTTTTTCGCCGTTAATGATTAAATCAGTTTCCTCTTCTTCGCTATCTTTTGAAATAACGGATGAATCAAGAATCTTAGATAATTGTCTTCTTGCTTTTTCAACTTTTTTATCGTTTATGGAATTAGTAAACAAACCATTTAGATAAACAAGAGGAGCAAACTTTTCATTAAACCAATGATAATCAAAAATTTCTGGCTTAGAAGCTTCATAAATGTTATTCATTAAGTTTGTAATAACCTTAAACTTGTTACTGACTTCTTTATTTAAAACAAGAGCATTGTATATTTCTCTCAATTTTTCTAATCTTGTTTCTGTATCCTGTTCTTCAATTAACTCGGTTAACAAATATCCTTGTTCTCTTAATAAATTATCACCTTCCGTAATTGTTGCGTCTAGGTAAGTCATAAGCTCTTCCATGTTTTTAACAGGAAGATCATCTCCCCCATCTCCTGTTGCATAATCGCCAAGAGCTTTCTTCATATAAGAGAAAACATTAATGTAGTCGATAATAAGACCACATTCCTTACCAGAATAAACTCTATTTGCTCTAGCAATAGCTTGCATCAAAGTGTGTGATTTCATAGGTTTATCTAAATAAACAGTAGAAAGGTTTTGAACATCAAATCCAGTAAGCCACATCGCGCATACGAATACCAATGAGAATGGATTTTCAGGATCTTTGAATCTGTCTTCGATATCGTAACCATTTTCATCAACTCTTTGCATTTCAGTTCTATGCTTTTCGATATCTAAGCCACGTGAAGTAAACTTATCATCATCGCCATTTTCAGAAATAACAACAGCCATCTTGACCTTATTCATATAATCAAAGGCCCTTGTGTACATTTTTCTTTCTTCTTCGGTTTTAGCGTTGTTTCTATCAACAATTAATTGGAGTTTTTCTTCATCCCAATAATGTTGAACTAAATCATACATCTTTACTGCAGTGTACTTATCAACACAAACAACCATGCCTTTTCCAAGATAACCACGTCTAGGGAAATGATGCGCTATATCTTTGGCAATTTTCTTAAGTCTATCTTCTCTTTTGATTACTTCTAAAATTCTTGAATGAGAATCTTCAACTAATGTTGCTTCTTTTTCATTTAGGTCATTTTGTTCAATAATACTAACCACGTCATCATCTAAGAAATTGTTTGTCAAGCCAACTTCTGGAACTCTACGTGAATAGTATAGTGGTACGGTTGCACCATCATCAACAGATTGTTTGAAGTCATAAATAGAAACATAATCTCCAAACCATTGATTTGTCTTTCTTTTTGTTCCCAATAATGGTGTCCCAGTAAATGCAACAAAATTAGCCTTAGGAAGAGCACTTCTCATATTTTCTGCTAAATCCGCATACTCTGTTCTATGTGCTTCATCAACTAATACAATGATGTCATCTCTATCAGTTAAAACCGGATAGACCTTTTCATCCCGCTTTTTATCAAGTCTAAACTTGTGAATCAACGTAAATACAAAAGGCTTATTTGATTCTAAGTACTCTCTTAACTTTGTGCTATTAGCTGGTTTACATTCATCTTTGCTTCCTACAACCTCACATCTAATAAATGTTTTATGGATTTGCGTATCTAAATCGTCCCTATCCGTAATAACTAAGAACGAGAAGTTGCCAGGCACTTTTCTATTAACTTTTCTGGCAAAGAAAACCATTGAGTATGATTTTCCTGAACCTTGAGTGTGCCAGAAGACACCTAATTTTCCTCTTAATTCTTTTCTGTGATTCAAAGATTCCATCAAATTATTAACTCCGATATATTGATGGTTCTTAGCGATAATTTTTGCTAATCTCTTTCCATTATCGAACATAATGAAGTTCTCAATATAATCAATGAGTCTATCTTTTCTTAACAAACCCTTAACAAAGTAATAAACAGATGTCCCATCCTCATAGATTTTCTTTCTATCGGGCTTTTCATCTTCGCTATCAACTTTTAACCATTCAAAGAAAAAATCGTAAGGCGAGCTAAATGAACCGATTCTTGTTTCTAATCCATTAGACAAAACACAAATTTGATTTAACGCAAATAAGTTTGGAATATCCTTTTTATAATTAGTTAAATTATCAGAATATCCTTCTTCTACTTTTCTGGTAGAATTTTTAAGTTCAATGAAAACAAATGGCATACCATTAATAAATATCAAGATATCAGGTCTTCTCCATTTGAATCTGCCTTTAATCCACATTTGTGAAACTGCAGTAAAATCGTTATTATTTGGATTATCAAAATCGACTAATTTTATAAATGTAAAGTCTTCCACTCCTTTTTCATTTGTGAAAGTAACTTTTACTCCATCACGCACTTTTTTATAAAGCTCATAGTTGGATTGGATGATATCTGTATCCGTATAATCCGTGATTAATGAATTAAAAACTTCTTTAAGAAAAGATTCCTTGATATTAGGGTTTATTCTTTTTAAGGATTCCCAAAGGACAAGAGGTAATACACATTCTTTTTTATCGTTTCTTCCTGTACCATCAGGTAAAACGTCCATCTTATCTGGCGAAGGATCTAATTTAAGAATGTTATATCCTAATTTTTCATCTTCTATTTTTTTGAGAATACTTTGCTCAATATCATCTTCTGATATAAACGCTTTAGGCATATTTATTACCTCCTTTTTCTTGCTCAACACTTTCTAAATAACAAGCAACAGCTACCAATAATTTAATCTCGTCGTATTGCATTTTTTGTATATCAATAGTAACCCATTTTTTGGCGAATTCTTGAGAAAAATCATACGCTTGTTTTAATCCCCAATATTCATTTGAAACCATATCAATTACTTCGCTTCTCTCGTCTAAATAAGAATATATTTTTTCTAATTGATAATGCCCCATTTGATGCATATGCTTAGGTTGTTTATAGATTATCGACAAAACATCCTCCATGCCTTCATAGTCTAGATTGTCAACACAGTCACAAATCTTTGGAAGCAATTCTAATATTTTGTTTCTAAAAAGACTTACATTAGAGTCATTATGAGATATCGTAGTTTTACATGTTAGATAGCTTATCGCATTATCTAATGAATAAGTATTAGCGAATCTGCTTTCTAAAATTTTTCTTATTTCCTTTAAAACTTCTAAATTATCTTGATTTCTGTTGACCTTCATCTGTTTCCATTCCTCATTTTGACCATTGATAACATTATTTGCCCAATTTATGAATTCAGGGAAAGTGCCATAGATAGATTTTAAATACCCTTTTAGAGTCATAAATGAAAAAGTTAAATCTACTATTGAGTTCTGGTCAGCACTTGTATAAATTCTAATACCTACATTATCTTTATCATCATAAAATCTCAGTGCGCTATTCACTATAACAAATGGACAATAGTGCTTTTCTCTATCCTTAATAAATGGCCTTCCCTTTTTTGATACTTCAAACGGATGAGCAAAGATCATGGCTCTTAAATATTCAAAAAATACATCATCAGTTGGACACGTTTCATCATTGAAATAGACGTTTTTATAATGCTTGCAATATTTGAAATATTTTTTCTTTCCTTTATAAGACGGCACTGTGTGCATTAAATTTTCATGCATTTTATTAAATCCGTCATATAACATGCTTGCATATACAAAATAATTAATAAACTCTTCTTCTGTCAAAGGACAATTACTGTGGTCATTCAAATAATCAACAACAGTTATTATTCTATCTTTAAAAGTGCAGATTAGATTGTATAAGCATAATAATTCAGGTTTATGCAAAAACATTTCGTTATTGTTAATCAATTCCATGAATTCATGAATATATGTTTTATTTAAAAAAACCTTGCTCTCCTTTTCCATTAACTGCTAACCTCTAATTTACCACTCATTAGTCTTGGCAATAAAGAATCACGTTGTTGAATTAATAGTTCATTCTTATCTTTTAAAATCTTTATTTCACCATAGAATGGACTGACTTTCTCACAATATTTTTGTATTATTTCCTTTGTAGGAATTATCGTTGAAAGTCTATTTATATTTTTTGCATATACATGTGGTTGTGCGCTACCAACCTGCATATTACTAATTACTGGTTGCAAAAACTTTAATGCATTATACACAAACCATATATTTTTATCATTTTGATAATATGAACAATCAGCTGCCCAAATATTTTCTAAATGATACGCTAGATATCCCGCATTTGCCCCACTTGCACTGACGGTTAAACTGCAACCTTTTACATTTGCCTGATTGTGATATCCAGATGGTTCAATACCAGCTGCAATAACTGGAATCTTTCCTTCAATCATTTTAGAAGAAGTGATGTTTTTACCTCTCTTAAATTCGGCGATATTGATTAACTCGTCAAAATCCCATGATTCAGGTATTGCCTGTCCACTTTCGTGATTACCAAAAACCCACCCTTTAGCAGATTTTTCTTTTGTTTCGATATTTTTATATCCAGGTAATCTAAATCTAACAAACCATTCTTTATATAATGATTCGGCCATATCTTCTAATAGCTGAATACGTTTATTGTTATTTTCAATTAATTCATCGTAGTCATTTAAAATGTTTGCTATTGTCTTTTGTTCTTTTAAATCATCTGGAATATATATTTTTTTCTTTTCCATTGATGATTTTGTTATATGAACCATCGTAGAACCATTTGTAGCGCCAAGCCACATTGGAGTATTATATTTTAAATAATAATATAAGAACAACTTATCAATTCTACTTGAATCATTCACAACCTTCCAAATGTGATAATGGTATATTACCTTTTCTTCTTTCCAAATTTCCGGTCCAAAAGTACACGCCCATTTATACAACAAATCTCCTTTCGAACAGTATTTTTCATCATCAAGTTCCATATCTGAATAAAACCATTCATCTTTTCCTGTGAAATTTCCAACTCTAACTATGCGATATTTACCATTATCCAAGAGCTCTGGCATCAAATATGCTCTACCATTAATTAAAGTGGCGATATTACTAAAACGTTCTATAATCCAAGCCATATCATTCACCAAATAATTCCAATAAATTTTTAGCAATAGCATCTTCTAAATTCTTTGCCTCATTGCTTAAATCTTGAAATTCTTTATTTAACTTTTGCATATGGTCTTTAAATTCATCCTCGGTCATTCCATCATCTTCAATAACAACACCGACATAACGACCTGCATTTAATGACCAATCTTGATCGGCAATTGAATCTTCAACAACCTCTTTTACATTGCCGTTCTCATCAAGCACTTCGCCAATTTCTGCAACCTTACAAAGACCTATAACATCCCTATATTTATGTAAGGGGAATCTTTCAAGCAACCAATTAATTTGTGATTCATAGTATTCCTTATTATCTCCTACTGCTTTTTCTCTATATTCTGCCAATAAATCATCAAATGCTTTGGTGTCTCCATCGTATAGTCTTGTTATTATGCCCAAGTTCTTAATTTGCTCATCACTGAATTTTCTATGGGCTCTGTCAATTTGAGTAAACACATTTCTGGCATCGATAAATAAAATCTTATCCTTTTGTTCTTTAGGCTTTTGCTTATCAAAAAACCACAAAGTTGCTGGTAAGGTTACAGACGTAAACATATTCGAAGGCAAAGTAACCATTTGTTTGATGATTCCTGCCTTAATCATATTTTTTCTTATTTCTAAATCGTTACTACCAGCATCAGAAGCACTATTTGCCATAACTAAAGCAGCTTTACCTTTCTCGTTTAAGGCAGTTGCAAAATAACTAATCCAAAGATAGTTAGCATTAGACACTGTTTCTTTCGCATCTTTACCTTTGCCTTTAGTTCCTTTTGTCATACCATAAGCTTTGAATCTGTCATCATCTTTAACTCTTTCATATAAAACCTCATCAACATTGAATGGTGGATTTGCCATAACATAATCGAACTTTCCGACGGCGTCATATGGATTGGAATAGAATGAGTTTGCTTCGGTGATCTCACCTCTAACATTGTTTAAAAGGAGATTCATTTTTGCTAGTTTAACCGTGTCAGGTTCTTTTTCTACGCCATAACATCTAAATTGCATTCTATCTGTATTTTGATTGTGTCTATGCATATACCTAGCAGCTTGAACAAACATACCGCCAGAGCCACAAGCGGGATCTAAAAACATTTTTTCGCCAGCTTCTGGTTTAATAACCTCGACCATATATCTTACAACTGTTGCTGGAGTATAGAATGTTCCACCATCCTTGCCTTCTTGAATAGCAAATTCTCCTAAAAAGAATTCATAGATTTCACCAAATAAATCAACATCGATTGTTTCAGGAATATCTTTAAAAATTCTTACTACACGTGAAAGCAATTCTGGTTCTTCTTCAGGAACTAATTGACCATAAACTTCCTTAGGAAGTACACCTTGAAGTCTTGGGTTTTCTTCCTCAATCGCTTCCATGGCCTTTTTCACTAACGTTGCTTTTTCAGCAGTATCTGGTGCATCATTAATAAAATCAAAATACGCTTTTTCAGGAAGATAAAAACCACACTTTTCAATACAAATATCTTTATAAGAACGTTCAGCTCTCCCTCCTTTTTTAGCCTCGTATTCCTTATCAATTTCTTTTTTATGTTGTTTATATAAAATATCGGCATAGCGTAAGAAAATTAATCCCAAGATAGGTTGACCATATTTATTGGCTGCAATATGTGCTCCACTTCTTAAGATATCAGCAGAATGCCATAAGTCATCTTTCAATTTCTTAAATTCTAAATCAGTCATATTATTTAGCCTCCGTCATGATGTCGTATCTATCAAAAAGTTTTTGCAATTTAACCTTAACTAATTTTGTTGGTTTTGAATGTCCGTTTTCCCATCTAGAAACAGAAACAGGGGAAACACCTAGAATCTTCGCAAAGTCTTCTTGTGACACATTCATTGCCGCTCTCAATTCAGGTATTAATAATTTATAATCGTTCATATATTACACCTCTTGTCGTTACATATCATATCTTATCACTTTTTTATCAAAAAATCAATTATATAGCCGTTTTACTCGAGACAATTCTTTAAATTTTCTCAATTTTGTACAAATCGTTAAAATGTTCTCATATCGTTAAAAAGTATTCAGGCAAAATAAAAAGAGGCCAGAAAACAGCTTGTATTTTCACTGCTTCTAGTCTCTTAAAAACTGGCATAAAGGAAAAAATCCCCTTTCCGCCAAAGAAAAAAGGTCTGACACTACTGTATCAAACCTTTGCTTTTTATATGGTGGGCAGGGATGGATTCGAACCATCGAAGACAGAGTCGGCAGATTTACAGTCTGCTCCCATTGGCCGCTCGGGAACCTACCCACATAAAAAATGGAGCTGGTGATCGGAATCGAACCAACAACCTGCTGATTACAAATCAGCTGCTCTGCCAATTGAGCTACACCAGCACATTTTTAAATGTAATTGTCTTTATGGTGCCTCGGGGCGGAATCGAACCACCGACACGGGGATTTTCAGTCCCCTGCTCTACCGACTGAGCTACCGAGGCAAATAAGGACTGATTTCCTTATAATGGCGACTCGTAGCGGACTTGAACCGCTGACCTCCTGCGTGACAGGCAGGCGTTCTAACCAGCTGAACTAACGAGCCACAGCCATATTAATGCCATAAAGATTTTAAGTTTGTCAACGTACACTTTGGTGGGCCATCAAGGACTCGAACCTTGGACCGACCGGTTATGAGCCGGTTGCTCTAACCAACTGAGCTAATGGCCCAAACTGTTTGTTTACATAATGGTCGGGGTGAAGAGACTCGAACTCCCGGCATCATGGTCCCAAACCATGCGCGCTACCAATTGCGCTACACCCCGCTATTTAGCAACAATATAAAGTTACTATATTTTACCTTTATATGTCAAGAGATTTTTTTTAATTTTTTAGTTTTATTTTGGGGCTTTAAAATCAGCCCCAAAAAACGATTATTTCTATTATTATAAAGAATTACTCACCAATAAGATTCTTTAACAAATCTCCAACTGAAATTGATGTAGAATTGTTTGTAGAATAAGCTTGAGTTGGCTCTTCTTCAACTTCTTCTTTCTTTTTAGAAGTTTTCTTCTTTGGAGCTTCTACATTTTCAAATTTCTTTAAGTTCTTAGCAACTCTCTTTTCTGATGAAGCCTTATAATCTGTTTCTGTAATTTCAACTGGAGCTTCTTCAACTGTCTCTAATGCTTTAATAGATAAAGTGAATTTACCTTTAGCTGTATCAATCTTAATTACTTGAGCAGTTACTTCATCACCTACTTTGTATACATCAGCAGGATCTTTTATGAACTTATGAGAAATTTCAGCAACTGGAACTAATCCATCAACATCTTCTTCAATTCCTACATACATTCCAAACTTAGTAATAGTTTTAACTTTTCCTGTGATTGTTGAACCAACTGGGAATTTTTCAGCAGTTTGTTCATAAATAGATTTTTGTAATTGTTTATATCCTAAAGAAACTTGTTTCTTTTCTTTATTGATTTCTAGAACTAGGAATTCATAAGACTTTCCAATTTCAAGAACGTCTTCTGGCTTAACATCTCTCTTGTAAGAAAGATTGCTCTTATGAGCTAAGCATTCCATTCCATTAACCTTAACGAATGCACCAAATTCTGTAAATTTAACAACTTTTCCTGTAACAACCTGATTGTTATCAAAGAATTCCCACATTGCCTTTTCTGCAGCTTCTGCTTCTTCTTCAATAATTACTCTAGCTGAAGCATATAATGCTTTTCTTGGCTTAATTTCAATTTCGCCTTCGCTGTTATCTTTATTAGATTTGATTAATCTTAATCTTAATGTCTTTCCAACATACTTTTCTAAATCAGCCTCTTTAACAAAACCTCTCTTGATTTGAGATGATGGAACGAATACTTCGTATGGACCAACTTTAGCCATTAAACCCATCTTTACAGCTTTTTCAATCTTTGCTTCAAATACTGGTTGTCTTAGCTTTTCAGCGTATTCTTTATAATCTTTATCAGCTTGCTTAATAACTTTGCTAGAGAAATATAACAAATTAGAATCGCCTTGTTCTGGTCTATTTATATGCTTTGCTCTGATTGAATCTCCTTCATTGTAATTCTTTTGATCGTAGATGTCGCCATCTGCTTCAACTTCAGAAGCTGGAATAAAGCCTTCCTTTGGTTGATCACAATTTACTAGGATTCCATCTTCTGATGCAGATAGAACTTTAACATTGTATGTTCTACCAATGGAAATCTTGCTTTGTTTCATTTCCTCCATAGCTTTTTCAAATTCTGTTTTCTTTACGTCCTCGACTACAACGTTTTTTGTAACTTGAGATTCGCTCATGTGTTTTTGTACCTCCTCAATCAACTCCTTTGGAGTCGACGCGCCGGCCACTATTCCGACGATGTTTTTTTCTTTATATCCAACTGAATCTAAATCAGTTAAATTCTCTATTAAATATGTTTCACAATTTTTAGCACATATATCGAATAGTTTAAGAGTGTTTGAAGAAGTTTTTGAACCAATTACTAAAACAATATCACATTTTAAACTTAATTCTAGTGCCTCTTTTTGTCTACAAGATGTAGTATAACAAATGGTTTTTTTATTTACAACTAAATTAACGCGATTTTTTATTAAATTTATTATATTATTATATTTATTTTCATCAAATGTCGTTTGACATACAACACAATAATCTAATTTTGGATCTATACTTAATATTTCTTCTTCAGAATTGATTATAGTCGCAGTATAATTACACCACCCGTTTATACCTATTACTTCAGGATGATTTTTGTTCCCGATTATTATAATATGCAAACCCTTTTTATAATTTTCCTCAACAATTTCATGAATTTTCTTTACAAACGGACATGTAGCATCAATGTATTTTATTCCCCTTTTTTCAATTTCTTTATATACATCTTGTCCTACGCCATGCGATCTAATTAAAAGAACACCAGAGGTGTAATCATCTAGTGTTTCAATGCTTTTTATGCGTATTTTTTCTAAATTTGAAATAACAAATTCGTTATGTATTAATTTACCTAAAGTAACACATCCACCAGGGATAGATTTTGCTTTTTCAATTGCAGCTTTAACTCCAACGCAAAATCCCGAATTTTTCGAAACAATTATTTCCATTAATTATACTAAGTTATGCGCCTTTTTATATTTTTTTATATTTCCATGAAATACTTCGACTATTTCATCAATTTCCTTTCTTAGTTCAGCATATTTTTGCTCTAAAATTTTAGTAGCCTCAGTTTTAACTTGTGGACCCTTTTTATTATAAAACTCTTCCAAAGTAAATGGCTTTCCAACAAGCAAATAATTCTTTCTCTTCCATGACGCTGGAGCGTAGTGTATCATTGGGACAATTGGAGATTTTGTCTTTATAGCAAAAAGTGCAGTTCCATCCTTTAGAGGCAACATTTGCTTTGATCCTTCTTTATTTCTTGTTCCCTCTGGATAAATTATTACTTGCTCGTCATTCATCAATGATTCTATTATTTCTCTAGCTGCATGTATATCCCCTTCGCCTCTATGAACAGGAATACCACCGATACCATCTAGAAAATGAGCAACAAATCCATTGCCTTCCATTAATTCCTTTTTAAGTAAAACTTTAAATGGTTTATGTTTATAAAACGTGCTAATTATTGGATTTGTATCAACTTTAACATAATGGTTTGATGTAACAATAGCACGACCTTCTATATTGAAACGTTCTTTAAAAAACACTTTTGTTGGCCACAAAACACCCATTAGTTTTTTTGCAATCCAAATCATAAATTTGATAAATGGCGTCTTTTTATAGCGTCTTCCAGTTTCAATTATTTGTTTTTTCCCATCATTTTCACTCATTTTTTCACACCTATTTTATAAAAGAAAGAATATAATCAGCAACTTCATCTATTGTCATTTTTGTACTGTCTATTTCAATAGAATCTGGAGTTTTTACAAGAGGTGCAAAAGCTCTTTTAGAATCATTTTCATCTCTATCTATAATATCTTTAAGAATTTGATCATATTCAAATACTTGACCTTTTTCCTTTAATTCTTTACATCTTCTTAAAGCTCTTTCTTCACTTGTTGCAGTTAAGAAAAACTTGTATTTTGCATCAGGTAAAACATAGCTAGTAATATCTCTTCCGTCTAAAACAACATCATTTTCTCTTGCAATTTTTCTTTGCATATCAACTAGAAATAATCTAACAGCAGGAATTTTTGAAACATCTGATGCAGCCTTAGAAATATGATGTTCTCTAATTAAAGAAGAAACGTCTTCACCATTTAGATGAATATGTTTATCTAAAGCATCTCCAGTGTATGAAATATTTATTTCCTTTAACAATGGTTCAACAGCTTCTGCATCATTTACAGAAACTCCCTTTCTTAAAACATATAAAGCAACAGTTCTATACATTGCGCCTGTATCTAAATATGTTATGTTAAGTTTTTTTGCAAGAATTTTACTAATTGTACTTTTTCCAGCACCAGAAGGTCCATCTATAGCTATATTAATCATTTCTTTACCTCATTTCGAAACTATTATATATAATTTGATATAAATTAATCAAGAGTTAATACTACTTGCGCACGCAAAAGCAGAAGAAAGTGCAAATTGCAAATTAAAGCCACCTGTAAGTGCATCAACATCTAAAATTTCACCTATAAAATATAGATTGCTTACAAGTTTTGATTGCATATCTTTTGGACTAATTTGTTTTACATCAATTCCGCCAGATGTAATAATAGCAAACTCAATTTTATCTATATCTTTAATAATAAATTTCAAGTTTTTTATCGAATCTATAAGCTTTCCCCTTTCTTCTTTAGATATTGAATTACATTTTTTACAATTTGAAATATTTGCCTGGTTTAACACAAAAGCAATTAAGGCTTTTGGCATATATTCTGCTAAAAGATTTTTTATATCCATATTTGGTTTTGACGAAAAATCTTTAATTAAACGTTCTTGAATTGTTTCTTCATTTAGAGCGGGTTTTAAGTCTATTTTTAAAACAATGTTTTTGTTAAAGCGTTTGTTTATATAATATTTGTTTATAAAAGAACAAGCGGATAATATAATCGGACCAGATACCCCTTTATGAGTAAAAAGCATTTCGCCAAACTCAGAATATATAAGCTTATCATCGGCATAAATATTTGCTTTGACATTTTTCAATGAAAGTCCTGATAAAACCGACGTATTATTAGCAACAAGTCCATTTAAACCTGGTTTTAATTCAACGATATTATGACCAAACTTTTTAGCCCATTTATATCCATCGCCAGTTGATCCTGTCAATGGATAAGAAACTCCACCTGTTGCCACTATAATTTTATCGGCTAAAATATCTCCTTGTGTGGTTTTTACGCCATAAGCGACATTGTCCTTTACCAAAATTTCTTGTACCAAAGTATTTAATAGAATTTGAACATTTTTTAATTGTTTTTCAAAACATTTAATAATATCTGAAGATTTATCTGACTGAGGAAAAACTCGATTCCCTCTTTCCGTCTTTAATGGTGTGCCATTTTGCTCAAAAAAATTAATTGTATCTTGTGGCGTAAATTTAGATAGTGATGAAATAGCAAATTTAGAATTATTAACAATATTATTTAAAATTGTTTCTCTATCTGAATTGTTTGTAATGTTGCATCTTCCTTTACCCGTGATATATAGTTTTTTTCCAAGCTTTTCATTCTTTTCAATTAAAACTACATCATGTCCATTTTTAGATAAAATGCAAGATGCCATCATCCCTGCTGGACCTGCTCCAACAACTACACATTTCATAAAGTAAATCCTTTGTATTTTTCATAAGCTTTATAGTCGTTAAACTCTGTTTTAACAAAAGATAAAGTTATGTATTTTTTCTTAATAGCTTCGACGTCTGTATCTTCTTCGTTAGGAAGATCAGATATTGGATTTCCTTGAATAGCATAGCCTCTTTCGTCTACATATTCATAATAATCTGCATATCTATTTACTCCAACTTTTACAAGTTGAGTACCTTTAATATCTTCTTCTTTATCTGAAGGTATGTTGACATTTAAACATACATAATCTTTTTCTGGAATTATATCCATTAAAGAAGTAAGATTTTTACGTATATATTTTGCTGCAAACTCAAATGATTCGCAATGATAGTTTTGAGATACTGCAATTGATTTAATTTGAAAAATTGCGCCTTCTAAAGCAGCATTTACGGTACCTGAATACAAAATATCTGTACCAATATTGTATCCTTTATTTATACCAGAGATAACAACGTCTGGTCTAAATCCATTTAGTATTACATCAATACCAAATTTTGTACAATCCGATGGGGTTCCTTTCAAAATATAGCACTCGCATCCTTCGATAATATCTAATTTTTCGTAATTTAAATAACCATAGAATGTTATTGAATGTGAAGTTCCAGACATTTGTTGTTCTGGAGCAATTACAAACACTCTATGCTCTTTTTTTAATACATTTGCTAAAGTTATAATTCCTGGTGCATAAATGCTATCGTCATTAACTAATAATATGTTCATATCGACATTATAACATACAAATTTTTCTAACAAAACTAAATTAAAAACATACTACAACAAATCAACAAAATTCCAGAAAAATAAAAAAGTGTATTTACTCTTTGATCTAAAAGTTTTGGCTGTAATGAATATACATATTTAACTAAAATATAATCTGATATCATAAATAAGCTAGATCCAATGCTAAAGGTTATAATAAAATTATTTTTTAGAATAAATGCTGCAAATATCGATAAAAATCCATGAAGTGATACAAAGAACAAATACCCTATTGATAAATTAAAATCTTCTTTTTTTACGGTTTTGCTTTTAATTAAATATTGTTTATATATTAAGCAAAGTGCAATGGCAAGTATGATAAAAGGAAAATAATAAACAAAATTAATATGGTTATAATCAAGCAATAATAATTCAAAAATCAAGATTGAAATATTGCCTATTGTAAATAATCCTGCTCCTATATTAAACTTTACCATAAGCACGATATCGCCCAAGAAAGTAAAAGAAAGACCAACTAATAAAGCAATAAAGAAACTGTATTTATAAGCTTTTGTTGCAAAAGCAATTATAGCTAAGGCTAAATACAATAAAGCTAAGATAATTTTATTCGCTGCTCTATAATAATTGCGTCCTAATTTAACCATATAAATATACGATGCAAACGCTACTAAATATAGACTAATTAAAACAATAATTAATATATCCATCTAATATATATTAATATTTTTTAATTTTTTTTGCAAAAACAAAAAAAATCCAACCTTCTTCAGATTGGATTTAATTTCTGTTAGTTTTTATGATTATACAGGAAGAATTCCCTTTGTTGTATCTCCAAAGTCTCTATCAATTCTAATATTATTAGCTTGACGATACTTGAAATAATTCATAGAAACTTGTGGGAATAATGCATAAGATAATACATCTTCTTCTTGTTGAATGAATTCTTTGCATTCTTCTCTGTATTTTTCTAATTCAGGAGCAATTAAATCTGCTGGTCTACAAGTAATCATTTCTGGATTATCTCCTAAAACCTTTTTAATAACATCCTTATCTGGAGCAGCTGGCAAAGTACCATATTCACCTCTTAATACGCCCTTTGTTTCAGCTGAAGCCATCTTATATCTTTCCCCTAAAACTACATTAAATACAGCTTGAGTTCCAACGATTTGGCTTGTTGGTGTTACAAGTGGTGGATATCCAAGATCTTTTCTAACATTTGGAACTTCTGCAAGAACTTCTTCATATCTATCTAAAGCATTCATTTTCTTTAATTGTCCAACCAAGTTTGACAACATTCCACCTGGTACTTGATAAATTAAAGCGTTTATATCTGTAGCTAATGATTTATCTGTTAACCAACCATCTTGTTTTAATCTATCTGCAACCTTCTTAAAGAATACTGTACATTCATTGATCTTCTTTAAATCAAGACCTGTATCATACTCTGTTCCTTGTAGAATTGCTACCATTGGTTCAGTTGCTGGTTGAGAAGTACCATTTCCTAATGGAGATAAAGCAGTATCAATAATATCTACACCAGCTTCAATGGCTTTTAAGTAAGTTTGGTTACCAACACCTGCAGTTTGGTGAGTATGCAAATGAATCATTGTTTCTGGCTTTAATACAGCCTTCATAGCTTTAACTAATTCGTATGCGTTATATGGAAGTAAAATACCAGCCATATCTTTAATACAAATTATATCTGCGCCCATAGATTCAAGTTTTTGTGAAAGTTTAACGAAATATTCATTTGTATGAACTGGAGAAGTTGTATAAGAAAATGCAGCTTCGCAAATTCCACCATACTTTTTAGTTGCTTTCATTGCTGTTTCCATATTTCTAGGATCGTTTAAAGCATCGAAAATACGGATAATATCAATACCATTTTCAATTGATTTCTTTACAAATTCTTCTACTACGTCATCAGAATAATGTTTATATCCTAGAATATTTTGACCTCTAAGCAACATTTGAAGTTTAGTATTAGGCATAGCTTTTCTTAATTTACGTAATCTATCCCATGGATCTTCATTTAAGAAACGTAAACAAGCATCAAAAGTTGCACCGCCCCAACATTCTAATGAATAATATCCGATTTTATCTAATTTTTCTGCTATTGGAAGCATTTCATCAATTCTCATTCTAGTAGCAGCTTGAGATTGATGTGCGTCACGTAATATTGTTTCAGTAATTTTTACCATTATAGTTTACCTCGTAATTTTTTTAATTAAGCGCCAAATACAGCTAGAAGAACACCGGCAGCAACTGCTGAACCGATAACACCAGCAACGTTTGGTCCCATAGCATGCATCAATAAGTAGTTTTGTGGATTTTCCTCTTGACCTACATTATGAGCAATTCTTGCAGCCATTGGAACAGCTGAAACTCCAGCAGCACCAATAAGCGGATTTACTTTTCCCTTTGTAAATATATACATTAATTTTCCTATTAAAACACCACCGGCTGTACCAAATGAGAATGCTACAATTCCGATAATTAGAATTAATAGAGTTTGAGTAGATAAGAATACATCTGCTGTTGCTTTAGTACCAACTAATACACCAAGTAAAATTGTAATAATATTAATTAATTCATTTTTTGCTGTATTAGCAAGTCTTGGAACAACACCTGATTCTTTAAATAAGTTACCAAGCATTAACATACCAAGTAATGGAAGAGCTGATGGAAGAATAATACCTACAATACCAGTAACTGCTATTGGGAAAATAACCTTTTCTGTTTTAGAAACTGGTCTTAATTGTTCCATAACTACGCTTCTTTCCTTCTTTGTAGTTAACAATTTCATGATTGGTGGTTGAATAACTTTAATTAATGCCATATATGAATAAGCGGCAACGGCAATAGCTGGTAACAAATGAGCAGCAAGTTTAGTTGTTACATAAATAGCTGTAGGACCATCTGCACCACCGATAATACCGATAGCAGCAGCTTCTTCACCTGTAAAGCCAATGTTTATTGCAACTAAGAATGTAATAAAGATACCCAATTGTGCAGCAGCACCTAAAATCAAGCTCTTTGGATTAGCAATAAGTGGTCCAAAGTCTGTCATTGCACCAATTCCTAGGAAAATTAGTGGTGGATAGATAACCCATTCAACACCTTTATATAAGTAATAGAACAAACCTTCTGAGCCTGGTTGAACAACTTTTGATCCGTGTTCAAGGATAAATGCTCCGGTTTCATCAAGCAATGGAATACCATATAAAGCTTGATAAGCTCCAGGAATATTTATAATGAACATACCAAAGCCAATTGCAAGCAACAGATTAGGCTCAAATTCTTTAACAACTGCTAAGTAAATAAGAATACCGGCAATAACAAGCATTATTAAGTTCTGCCATAGAGGAGTTAATGATGTTACAAAGCCTGTGCTTTCCCATAAACTCTTAAGCGATTCTGCTAAAGAAAATGATGGTAATGTTGTAAAAAAGCTAAACATTTTAATCTCCTATTAAGATAATGTTGCAAGAGTTGCGCCTGTATCTACGTTAGCGCCTTCTTGTGTACTATATGAAATAACACCGTCGCTTGGAGCAGAAACTGGAGTATCCATCTTCATAGCTTCAAGAATGATGATTGTATCTCCCTTCTTAACTTGTGTTCCATTAGAAAAACAAAGTTTTTTAACCAAACCAGGCATTGGAGCTGGTACAGGTTTTCCGCTTCCTGATGGAGCAGCAGCTGGAGCTGGAGTTGGAGCTGCAACTTTAACTGGAGCAGCTGGAGCTGATGTTGAAACTGTTGAACCGTCAACGATTTCTTCTACTTCAACGGCATATGCTTTACCATTAACATTAACATTAAATTTACGCATAAAATATATTCTCCTAATTATTATCTATTTATTTTTTTAATTGATCTAACTACGAATGAAACATTAGATTCGTACTTGATTTTTTGTTCAGCGTCATAATACGCCATTAATGCAGCAGTAATAGCTGCAACGACTTCATCTTCATTCTCTGCAATCTCGTCTTTTACAGTATCTTCTATAACAATTTGTACAGGTTCTTGTTTTGCAGGCTTTTTCAATTTTAATTGAGACATTTTATTTAATAAAATCATCAAATATTTTAATAAAATAACAAATCCAATTAAAACAAGTAAAACAACGAATACTGTAGCGATTCCTAAAAAGGCAACTTGCAGACCAATCCATATTCTTTGTCCAACACTTTGTTGAGCAATATTCAAACTGTCTGGTTCGCCATATTTAAGTTCGCATGCGCCAAACATTGCAAAACAAAATACTATTAAAGATATTATTGCAAGTAGTTTTATTTTCTTTGACATTGTTTATACCTCTTAGATTCCTAAAAGCATTAATAAAGCTGATGCAATATATGGACGAAGATTTGTTGCTTCAATAACATTATCTACGTAACCTTCTTTTGCTGCCTTTAGAGGATTTTGAAGCATTTCAGCATATTCTGCAGATAATTTTGCAATATTTTCTTGTCTATTTTCAGCCTTTAATTGATCAGACATCATAGCAATTGATACTTCTTCTGAAATTGGAGAAATCTTTGATTTTGTAACTGCAAGAGTATAATTAAATCCAATTTCTTTGCTCATTAAAGCTGCATATCCGTAACCGATTGCATTACCAAAAGCAACACCGATTTTTGGAATAGAAGTAGATGCTATTGTTCCCATTAAAGCATAACTTAAATATGCTGCAGAACCAGAAACCTCATCTTCTAATTTTGAATCTATTCCCTTTGTATCTACAAGAGTAATTAAAGGAAGACCAAATACTTCAAGTTTATTGATAAATGAAGTAGCCTTTTGTAGTCCATCTAAAGATAAATAATCTCCTGATGTAGCTATAACACCAACATTAATACCATTAATCTTTTCAAATGAACAAGAAACATCTTTAGCGTAATCTGCGCAGTATTCAAGTTTTGAGTTTTCATCAAAAATCATGTTTACAGCATCGATTGCTGAAGCTTTTTCAATATTTGGATTAACATCGTTTGGATCTGAATCTGTATCTTCTTCTTCGTTAGATAAGATATTGAATAATTTATCTAATTGAGCTTTTAAATCTTTATTTGAATCATAAGTAAATTGAGCTAAATCTGAAGTTGATTTATATGAGTTAAATCCTAAAGATTTTTTGTAGTCTACAGGAAGTGTTTTAGAATCTGACAATAAATACATTGGAGAATTAACACTCATTACTGCATCTTTAGACATAAAAGTAAAGTCTGCAGAAGCAACAAATGTTGTCATCATACCAACGCAAGCTCCATTTACAATACAAATATGAGGAACTTGATCTTCTAAAATTGTGCTCATTCTAATAAGCTTTGCGTAGCCTTCCATAATTGATGTACCATCGCCAACTCTTGCACCACAACTATCGATAATAGAAATTAAAGGAGTATCTGAAGAAACTGCTCTATTCATACACTTAGCAATTTTATCTGCTTGAGCAGCACTTAAACTTCCCTTTAATACATCTGGATTTTGTGCAAAGATTTGAACTGATCTACCATTTATAGTTGCATAGCCAGTAACTACAGCTTCACCTAAAGCTTCAACAGAATTATCAAAATTCTTTCCAGACATGAAAACATCTGTTTCTACAAAACTGTTTTCATCGACTAAAGAATTAATAAAAGCTTTAACTTTACTTGTAGCCTTATCCATCTTAGCAATATCTGATAAGAGATCTTTATTTTCCATTTAAGAAAACCTCCAAAATAATTTTTAATTGTAATAAATTATTCATCATAAAAATAACAAAGAATAATAATCATAAGTATTATATTTAGATAACTTATAAATATCAAGCAAAAAAAACAAAATTTTTTAGCAAAAAAATAAAGTCCTTTTTAAATAAAAAAGACTTCAGAATTATTTAGAATGATTAGATAAAATCAAAATTTTTTTAAATAATCAATTTCGTAATCATTTAAAACTCTATAACCGCCTCTAGACAATCCACCAAGTTTTAAATTTCCTACAGCAATTCTCTTTAAAAATTCAACTTCATATCCAACTGCTTCAAGCATTTTTCTAATTTGTCTATTTCTTCCTTCATGAATAGTTATTTCAAGTTTAGATATTCCATCTTTATATTGAATTAATTTAACTCTAGCTCTTTTTGTTAAAACTCCATCAATTTTAACACCTTTTCTTAATTGAGCTAATTTATGTTCAGGAATTTCTCCTTCAATTTTTACTAAGTAAGTTTTTGGAACCTCATGAGAAGGATGGGTCAAGTTATATACCAAATCTCCATCGTTTGTTAATAGCAGTAATCCCTCTGTATCATAGTCTAATCGTCCAACTGGAACCAAATGAGGAATATTTAATTTTTCTAAATAATCGTATATAGTTTTTCTGCCTTTATCATCCTTAACTGTAGTAACACAGCCCTTTGGTTTATAAAACATAATATATGAATAATTCGATATTTTCGAAAGAATTACGCCATCTACTTCCACCTTATCTTTATCAGGATCAATCATAGTAGCCAAGTTAGATATAACTACATTATTTACTTTAACTCTACCTTCTAAAATTATTTTTTCTGATTCACGACGAGATGCGACTCCACATGATGCTAAATATTTATTAATTCTTTCCATTATTCAAATTAATAATTATGCTATTAAGCTTAACTATATCCTCTCCACTATTAATTGCTTCCATAGTATAGGTTTTTTTAGAAAATAGCAAGCGATTATTCAAGTAAACGTCAATAAAACCAACGTGATCATTTTTCTTAAAACAGTTACTAGAATTGATTCTAAACTTATACGATACAGTATTTGATGAATTCTTTTCTACCCCAACTAATAAATCCTCTTTTAAATATAATTTAATATTTCCATCATTAATAAAAACATCATTCTTTTTAATAAGTTCTATCAAATCATATTTTGAATATGCATAATCTAATAAATTGATTGATGCATTCCACATATCTGGGCAGTTTAATACAACACAAATTAATTGAATTCCTCCCTTAAGAGCGCTTGAAACTAAACATCTACCAGCAACCTTTGTATATCCTGTCTTTATACCATTGGCATCTTCAAACTTGGATAAAAACTTATTTTTATTAATAAAAATATCTTCAGTAGAATCCATTATATGAACTTTCGTAGAAACAATTTCCCTAAAAATCTTGTTTTTCATAGCATAGGAAGATATAACTGCTAAATCATAAGCTGTTGTATAGTGGTTTTCGTCATGTAACCCATGCGGATTTACAAAGTTAGTATTTTCAAGACCAAGTTCTTTTGCTTTTTTATTCATAAGCTGAGCAAAAGATTCTATAGAACCAGAAATCTCATACGCTAGAGCTTCAGCCGCATCATTACCACTTCTAAGCATTAAACCATAAACTAAATCTAAAATTTTATATTCCTTATCCCCATTCAAATAAATTGAAGATCCCTCAACTCCAATTGCATTTTTATTAATTTTTATACATTTATTCAAATCTAAATTTTCTATTGCTAAAATGGCAGTCATAATTTTCGTTGTAGACGCCATTGGTAACTTTTTATGAATATTCTCGCCACAAAGTACAGAACAATTTGACCCATCAATAACAACATAACTTGCAGCATTTACAGTTAAATTCTCTCCAAAAACCTTATTATTTAGGTTTTTATTAAATAGAATATAATCGGCTAAAAATAATGTTACTATTATGAAAATTGAAACAATTAAGAATAATTTTAGAAATATTATTTCTTTTTTAACACATTTATGCCCGATTTGATTAAATCTATCCATTTGCTGATTCCCTCGTTATTGTTTAATTTAATTTCTTTTATTTCTTCATCATTTACCAATAGATAAGACACTGGATCAATACTTATTACACTTACACCAGGTGTAGTATAATCTTGAAAATTTTCTTGATCTAAAATATTCTGTCCTAAATTTGCTATTGTAATTTTATGCAAAGGAATTAATAAATTTCCGTTTTTTAAAATTACTTCATTTTCTATTTTGTTTATTAATTCTTTAATTGATTCGCTTTCCATAATCTCCTTAGATTTATAAATATCATTTTAAAAATTTCTAAATGAATCACAATTTTCATATTGATTTTCATTTCCCTTTCCTCTATTGGTCCTGAGCATATCTTTAAATTGTTCAAAATTATATTTTCGTTTGAAACTCTTATTATTCCAATTAAATAATCTATAGCTTTTAGTATTATCAAACTTTCTATAGATTTTTCTACAGAGTATGCAATATTTATTTTTGCATTATTTATTTCAATATACGGTTTATATGCAGTATCTATTTTTATTTTCTCTAGCTTTTTAATTTCTTTTTTATTTATTTGATAATATATTTCGTTGTCATATATAAAAATTACTAATTTTAGCACTAATAAGGCCGACAAAATGTATAGATCTACAACCATTTTTTGTTGTTTTAAATCTACAAATCCTTTTATTTTAAATCCTATTAATGATAAAAAAAATATGCTCACCATACTAAATGTATAATGAGCATAATAATATAAATTATTCGCTTTTATGTTGGCAATTCGTCGCTTTCTTCTTCGATTTCTTCTACAATTTCCGTTTTACTATCTTCATCGCTAATCGTTTCACCAAAATCATCACCACTGTATTCTGTATATTCTGTATCTTTCAAGAATTCTGGAGTATCATCGTAATCTTTTAAATAATCCTCAAACTCTTGCGCTTGTTGAATAGCAAAATCTGACATCTCATCTTCGTCATCATCAACTTTACCATCTTCTCTATATAATTCTCCCTGAACCTTATTAAAGCCCAAAGTGTACATTTTTTGCTTAACTTCATCTTGAGATGGCAAATCTGATAAATCTTTTAAATCAAACTTCTTTAAGAAATTATCTGTCGTTACATATAAAATTGGTCTTCCTGGAGCTTGCTTTATTCCACCAACATCAATTAAGCCTGCTTTTGTAAGCATTGCTAGCGCATAATCGGCGGCAACATCTCCTCTATATTGCTCAATCTCAGCCCTTGTTATTGGTTGGAAATATGCAATAATAGAAAGAACTTCCATTAAACTTTTAGACAATTCCTTTTCTTTTACAGGTTGCAACACTTCAGATACAACCGTTCCATATTTGTCATTTGAACAAAATTGAAACTTATCTCCAAATTGCTGTAATAATATTCCTGAATCTCCGCTATATTTCACTGCAATTTTACTAAGAGCATCATTTAGATTCTTCTTGCTTATATCCTCAGGCATTTTTGCAAACAACTCTTGTCTGCTCAATGGCATACCGGCTGCAAACAATATAGCTTCTAACATGTTTACTAAATTTAACATCTATTCCTCTTTATTCCGAAATAATTGAACTGAAATCAATTTCTTTTCCAATTAAATCAGGTTTTAATTCTATTTCCATTTCACTATGACCCTCTTGAGTGGCAGTTATCATTTGTTTAGACATCATTCTCAATAATGCTTCAAAAGTTGATATAACCTCACTTCTTGAAACATTCTTACCAAAAAATTCAAAAAATCCTCTTTTTGGTTTTTCTTGTAAAAGCGATGCAACTTTTTTAACTTGGCTTTCAAGTGGATATTTATCTGGTTGAACCCTTTTTATTTTAATAGATTCATCTTTCTCGTCAATTCTTAATAAAACTTGTCCAAATGCTTCTACCATATTATCTAAATTAAAGTTTTCTATAACGATAATAGCATCAGCATCTGTATATTTTGGTTTTCTATTAATTCTATATAATTTTTCTCTTGCTTTTAATTTTTCAACATTGCTTTTTACAATGTCGTAAATCATTAATCTTCTACGTAATTCATCTTCTGCAAATGAATCGTCTTCTTCCTCTTCTACGTCTATTATTTCTGGACGAACTAAAGCGTCTGCTTTTAATTTTAAAAGCAATGATGCAATTTTAATAAAATCTGAAGCAATTTCCGTATCTAGCTTTTCTAGAGTATTTAAATAAGCCACAAACTGATCAGTTACCAAATGAAGCGGAAATGTTTTTATATTATATTCAGATCCGTATTTTTCATTGTTTATAATCATGTTATACAATGTAGCAATTGGACCTTCAAAACTCTCAAAACTAATCAAAACATCATCAGATGGATGATACTCAAAGATTTTATCTTTATTCTCAATTTGTTTAGCTTTTATTTCTTCCATTTTTCTATATTGATACGCCTAAGATTAGCCCCCATAATTTATTAAATATTAATTGGGATAAATCATTAACCATTCCGAACAATGAATATCCTGATACAAGTTGTATTACATAATTTAAACCAATGAATATAATTAATGCATATCTTCCATGTCTATACATAAAATCAACATATTTATTATTTGGTGTTGCCAATGTTTCTACAATTCTAAATCCATCTAATGGATACAAAGGCAACAAATTAAACACCATTAAAACAATGTTTATTTGCATTGAAAAATAAAAGATATAAAGCACAAACTGCAAGAAATAAAACAATGCGTTTTTAGATGTAAAAGATAGTGGTGCTATAATCTTAAGAAAAACAGCTAAGCATATTGATGCTAAAAACGCTTGCACGAAATTACACAAAACTCCAGCTGTTGAAGTCATAATCATACCTTTTTTATAATCTTTGAAATTTCTAGAATCTATTGGAACAGGTTTTGCCCATCCAAATCCGCAAAACAATAGCATTAAAAATCCGATTAAATCTAAATGTTTAAGAGGATTTAAAGATAATCTGCCAGCATATTTTGCAGTCAAATCTCCATTATAATAAGCAGCATAACCATGCGCAATTTCATGTAAAATTATTGCAGACAAAATAGCAATTAAATATGAAAACAATAAGACTATTGATTCCATATTTATTCCATTTCTTAAAATTATACTTGTTAGCATTTATTCCATCTCAACTTTTATAATATCGTTTCTTACCAAATCCTCATAAGTTTGAGGCTTAACAGCGTATCCGCTTTTTCCATTATTAACGAATATAACAGGTGGTAAAACGTTTCTATTATAGTTACTTGCCATTGAATAACAATATGCACCTGTTGTAAACACAGCTACAATGTCACCTCTATTTGCCTTTGGCAATTCAATATCTTTAATAATAATGTCTCCGCTTTCACAACATTTACCTGCAATAGTAACTATTTCTTCATTTTTATCGTTAGCCCTATTTGCAAGTATTGCTTCATATTTTGCATCGTATAAAGCCGGTCTAATGTTGTCATACATACCGCCATCAATAGCCAAATATTTTTTAACACCTTTTATGTCTTTAATATTTCCAACTGAATATAAAGTTATACCAGCTTCTCCAACTATACTTCTACCTGGCTCAATCATTAAATATGGCTTTTTGATATTTTTTGAATCTACTGCTTTTTGTAATGCATCTGCAATAGTCTCAACATATTCGCAGTATTGTTCAACATTGTATTTTGGATCACTTTCTGTATAGTATACAGCGTATCCTCCACCTAAATTGATTTCATCTACGATTATGTTTTCTTCAACTTGCAATTTTTTAATATAATCTGTCATTACATCTACTGCTAAAGCAAATGCGTTTTTATCAAAAATTTGAGAACCAATATGACAATGCAAACCCTTAAATACAAGATTCTTTGAAGCAATTACCTTTTTAATAGCTTCTAAACAATCTCCGTTTTTAAAAGAAAAACCAAATTTTGAATCAATTCTTGTTGTTTGAATATATTCATGCGTATGAGCTTCAACGCCAGGATTTGATCTAATTAATACATTTTGTTTAACGTTATATTTATCACAAATCTTGTCAATCATATCTATTTCATCCAAATTATCAACAACAATTGTTCCAATTCCATTTGAAATAGCTAAATCTAATTCTGATTCATATTTGTTATTGCCATGGAAATGTGCATTTTTTAAATCAAAACCAGCTTTTAATGCAGTATAAATTTCTCCTCCAGATACAACATCTACATGCATTCCTTCCTCTTGCATTACTGTATAAATTGCAGCACAACAAAAAGCTTTTGAAGCGTATGCACAATCGCCATATCCATAAACTTTTTTAATAGTCTTTGTATATGCTCGGCAAACGTTTCTTATGTATGATTCATCCATTACATAAAGAGGAGTTGAGTATTTTTTTACTAAATCTACTGTATCGCAACCACCAATTTCCAAATGGCCTTTTTCGTTAATTTTTAATGTATCCTTATAGTTCATTTATGTTTTGTCCTTATTTTTTATATATAATAACGTAAATATTTTAACAAATCGCTTACGTTATAGTCAATATGAGCCCTTTTTATTTAGCTAAAGCTAAAGCTCCTGCTCTACACATTTCTAATATTCCAAACTTCTTGGCATTTTCAATAAAGTTCTCTACAACAGATTGATCATCAACTATCTCAATAATAATTGTATCTTTTGTTGAAAAAACTGCATTAGCTTTAAATGATTCTACAAAAGCATCAATATCCTTTTTGTTTGAATAATTCAATTTAATTAGAACATGTTCTCTTAAAACTGAACTGTTTTCATCTAATAAAACAACGCTTTGAATATCATGCAATTTTCTCAATTGTTGTACAATTTGATTTTTTACATAATCATCGCCTGTTGCTACTATTGTCATTCTTGAAAACTTAGGATCATCTGTTTCCCCTACGCTCAAGCTATCTATATTAAAACCTCTTCTAGCAAATAAACCAGAAACTCTATTTAAAACAGAGAAAATATTACTTACAAGTACACTTAAAATAAATTGATCTTTTTTCATTTTTTTACCTCAACATAATATCATCAATTGTTCCATTTGGTGGAATCATTGGTAAAACTTGTTCATCCTTATCTAATATACAATCGATAATTGTAGGTCCAGAGATTTCAAAGGCTTCTGTTAAAGCTTTATCTAATTCTTCTTTATTAAATACTCTAAATCCCTTTGCTCCAAATGCATCTGCAAGTTTTACAAAATCTGTTTGTCTATCTAATGTTGTTTGAGCATATCTCTTGTCGTAGAAAATTGTTTGCCATTGACGAACCATACCTAAAACACCATTATTCATAATAACAATAGTTAATGGGATATTTTGCTTAACAGCAGTGGCAACTTCATTTAGATTCATTCCAAAACTTCCATCACCCGTAAACAAAACTGTTCTTTGTCTATTGTTAGCTATACAGCCACCTATTGCAGCTCCCATTCCATATCCCATCGTTCCAAGGCCACCAGAAGATAAGAATGTATGAGGTTTTTCAAATTTATAATATTGAGCTACCCACATTTGATGTTGTCCAACATCAGTAGCAATAACTGTGTTTTCATCAGTATGCTTTTGAACTGTGTCAATTATATCTTTTGCATCAAAAGCATATTCTTTCTTGTATAAATTTGACTCGTTTGCATTGTAATCCTTAATGGTCTTAACCCAATCCTCATTACAACGAGCAGTAACCTTTGGAAGCAATGCTTTTAAAATTTGCTTTGTATCCCCTATAACAGATGCATCTGTATTAATGTTTTTATTAATTTCAGATGGATCAATATCTATATGCAAAACTTTAGCATGTCTTTTATATGCTTCTTTATTTCCTGTTGCTCTATCACTAAATCTAGCACCTATTGCAATAATTAAATCAGCATTATCGATAATTTTATTGCAAGCAAAACTTCCATGCATTCCTGACATACCTAAATTCATTTCAAAACTTGCAGGAATACTTGCTAAACCCATCATAGAACAAGCTACTGGTGCATTTATTTTTTTAGATAAGTCCATTACATATTTTCCTGCATTAGAAATAGAAACACCACCGCCACAATAAATAACTGGTCTTTCAGCAGAATTAATCATATTTGCAGCATTTTTTATAGATGTTGAATCAGGCTTTTCTCCTTTTAAAACGCTTGTAAATCTTTCTGGAATATACTCAGCAATTGCTTTTTGAATATTCTTTGGAACGTCAATTAAAACAGGTCCAGGTCTTCCAGATTTAGCAATAGAAAATGCTTCACGAATAGTTGGAGCTAAATCTTCAACATTCTTTACAATAAAATTATGTTTTGTAATAGACATTGTCACGCCAAATATATCGACTTCTTGAAAACTATCTCTACCTAACAGACTCATTGCTACATTACCTGTAATAACAACCATTGGAACTGAATCCAGATAAGCTGTTGCTATACCTGTGACTGTATTAGTAGCACCAGGACCAGAAGTAGCTATAACTACACCTACATCTCCTGTTACTCTTGCATAGCCATCCGCAGCATGTGTGGCTCCTTGTTCATGAGCTGCTAAAACATGATCTATTCTATCTTTGTTTCTATACAAAGAATCGTATATATCTAGTACAGCTCCACCAGGATAACCAAAAACGGTTTTACAACCTTGTTCGATTAAAGTTTCAACAATAATATCAGCGCCTTTAATTTTCATTAGTATCCTTTCATAATACACTTTGAATTTAACTAGATTTTTATTCTAAGTTAGATGTATCTATATTTAAAAAGCCTTGCGGTGATTTTTCTTCGCAAGGCTTGTTTCATTTCATTTCCTTATTCCGTTAAATCACCATAGAAGATTTAGACTTATAGACAAGTCCTAAAAACACCTTCACTAGCACTAGTACAGAATAATTCATACTCATTCCTCTTAATTAATTTATATAAAATATACTAATAAATAAAATAAAAGTCAAGCATTTATCATACTTATACAAATAAATCTATTATATTTTTTATCAAAAAATTGTATCCTACAACTATTAAAAAATTTTCAACAATAAAACCCATTAAATAAAAAACTAGGTTGAATTTATAATTTTTTGTCTTTATTTTTAATACAATAATTGCATAAATTAACATAAAATAAGCCGCAACTATAACAAGCATAGCATGCTTTACATCAAGTTCAATATTTCCTAGTAGCGAACTAATTTCTATGAACAATAAAAATGCAATATAGATTAGTGTTATAAAAAATATAAAAGTTCTTACTGTATTACATGATGAAACTAGCCTTTTTTTCTTGTTTTTTATATCTAATTGTTTAGTGGTTGTCTCTTCAATTAAAGTTATATTTTTTGTTGGCGGTGGCGCAAATTCTTTTTTAGAAAAAGTCTGCCCTGTAAAAATTTTATTTCCACAATTACGGCATTTTAAAATACCATCTACTCTATCTTCAATTTCTAACTGACCACCACATATTTTACAATTAAACATCTCCTCTTTCATTCTTTGTTTTCCTCTTTTTCGTCTGGCCCTTTAGTGTTATCTGTATTATTCGTTTCAAAAATAGCCATTAATTTATCTTCAGACAAATCTGTAATGCCATATATTTTCGTATTTTCTAAAAACATTTTTTCTACTTCTACAAATGCATCATCCGCTTCTGTTAATATATCTTCAGTCTTTGTTTTTGTATTTAATAATTCATTAAGATAAATAGCAAGTTCTTTTTGATTTTTCAAATAATCAAAAGAACTAAGCGACTTAACTTTATTAACAATGATATTATCGTCGATTGCGTCTTTTAATCTATTCGTAAGTTTTATATTATATAAAACAAACATTCCACGCTTAATTAAACGTACTCTTCTATCATTTTCATTAGTAATCTTTTTAACCAAGAATATTTTGTCATATGTAGTATCTAATTTTTGACCTTCATCTATCATTGTTTTTATTTGTTCTGAAACTACTTTAATCTCGTCTTCGATTAATTTTTCTTCTTTTTCTAATGAACAAATAGCATCTACGATTTCTTCTCTATCAATTTTTTCAAATTTTTTTCTTCTAAAGCACATTATCTTAGCTCCTTGGCGTTTCTTTCTTTAATCCATATGTTGATTATATCAATCTCTTTTTCTATAATTTCACAGCTACTATTTTCGTCTTTTACTAGCATAATCTTTATATCTTCAATCTTTTGTTTAATTCTCTCATCTATCTTAGTTACTTTAGGATTCTTATAAGGCGATAAATACTGTAATTGATCTTTTATGTTTAATAGTTTTTCTTTAATATCCTCATCTTTAGACATTGCAATAAGCACGTCTATTTCTTGCGACGATAAAAGTATTAGTTCTCTATCTTCTAAAACAGACATTTCGTTTTCCTCATTTTTTCGTTTAAAAAAGCACATTTATCCTCCTATTTTTGCTCCGCAATGCTTACAGAACATATCTCCTTTATTAACCAATTTATTGCAATTTGGGCACTTTTCTTTTTGCTTAAGAAGTTCATATCCACAAACAGAACAAAACTTAACTTCTTTAGTTATTTTAGCGCCGCAATTTGGGCACTCTTTATCATCCCCTGTAGCACCTTTCTTTTTATCTGCTGGCCACCCAACAACTCTGCAAACTTCTAGATATTTTGCATAATCTTCAACCTGCAATCTTCTCAAATCTAATTCTCTATTGAAATTAATTTCATCCATTTTCGCTTTATTTTGAGCTTCTTTCATTCCGCGCTCATATTTAGCTTGTTCATTCTTTGCATCAGAGATCTTTTTAATATCTTCATCGGTAATTATTATTCGTGAAATAGTGAAAGAAAAAATTTTTAATCCATAATCTGATTCAAACATTTTTTTGACATGAGGCAACAATTCTTTACTAATAGGAAGCAAAACCTCTCCTAATCTATCATAAGAGAGTTTTTTATCGTTCATTATATTGGCGATTTGAAATTGAACTTCAGCTAATAATCTACCTTGTAACCTATTTTTTAATTTTTCTGTATCAAATACTTCTTGGCTTCCTATAAGCTCTAAATATGCTTTTCTAGGATTAGAAATTTGCACCTCAAATTCTCCAGAAGCACCAAGTTTAATACTTACATTAGTAACGGGATCTCTCATTTCCCATTGAGTTGTAGTTCCCCAATAAATATTTAACTTAGCAGTTTTAGAAATAAAGATTATTTCGATACTTTCAGCATTACCTATTTCTTTAGCAAACTGGGAATGTTTTTTATCAAAGATATAATGTTTACCACTAGATAACGTGTCAAAAGCAATACCATCTTTTATAATAATGGCATTATGAGTATCAGGAACAATAATTGCTGTTGAAGAAGAATAATCATCAACAACAATCTTTTTGAACAAAACATCATTTTGTTCTTCACATTTAATTAATCGTACAGCCATATATGTTCTCCTTAACATATTAATAGCTTCTTCGATCTGCCCTATTTTTCCCTAGAAAGTGCAAATGCACAAAAATTTTCTTACTAGTTAAATAGTATTTAATTTCTATTTTTTTGTCAATATCTGGGAAAAATAATCAAATAATCCTTTCTTTTGAATTTCTTTGCATGTTAAAACATTCACTTTTTCAACATTATCTCCTGTTTTAACTTCAATATATCCAATATTCTGATTCATCAAAAATGGTGCTTCTATATCTTTTGAATAGTTATATTGAACATCAGATATTAATTCATTTTCTTTATATAATAAAGAAACATCTTTATCTACATATACGTTTACTTGATTTTCTTTTCCTTTAATTACATTTACTTGATCAATTACTTCATTTTTTCTATAAAGCAATTTTGTAGAATAAGTTGAAAATGCGCGATTAAATAAACTTATAGCTGCATTGAATCTATCATCAGAAGACTCTCCTCCAATTACTGTACTAATAACTTTAAAATCATCTTTTTTAGCACCTGCTGAAATACAGAATCCTGCTTCATTTGTATATCCAGTTTTAGCGCATATACATTTGTTATATCGTTTTAATAATTTATTTGTATTGGTAATTCTTGTAATTCTTCCTGATGGATGAACAAAATCCTCATACCAAATTTTTGCATAATCGTAGTATTTATCATGTTCCATTAGTTTTTTTGTCGCAATATTTACATCAAAAGCAGTAGAATATTGTTCTTTATTAGAAGGTAAACCTGTAGAATTTGCAAATAAAGTATTATTCATTCCATATTCTTTAGCTTTATTATTCATTAAATTAATAAAAGAATTTATATCTCCAGAAATTCTTTCTCCTATCGCATATGCAGCATCATTTGCAGAACATACCACAATACCTTTAATCAAATCTGAAACTTTGTAAGAAGTATTTTTATCTAAAAACATTTGGCTACCACCCATTGAAGCAGCATTATCTGAAATATAAACTTCCTCATCTAAAGAAATTGTATTTTTTTCTAATTCTTCAAAAAATATATTTAATGTCATGATTTTAACCATGCTACCAATTTCATGTTTTTTATGTTCGTTTTTTGCATACAAAATTAATCCAGAAGAATAATCTGAAACACAATATGAAAAACATTTCTCTTCAATAGCTTCTTCAGCAAAAATTGCATTTACTGGAAATAATAAATATGAAATTAAAAATACCAACAAAAATATAAATATAGATTTTTTCATAACACCTCTTAATAAATTTTTAGATTAAACATATTATGTAAAAAGTTGAAGAATATATCCAAAATAAGTATTTTATTATAAAAAAAGCAATATTTTAAAATAATTTAGAAAGTATTTTTCTATAAATGGCATTTTTATAATAATTGATTAAATAATATAAAATAAACTTTATTAATTTAAATTTTTGCTGATTTAAGAAAACAATATATCCAAATCAATATAGATGGATGTATGAAAAACTTACAAAATCCTGCAATATAGATAAAATAATTACAAAATTAACCAATCCAGCATTTATATTTATAAAAAAATTACTAAATTGTACTAATTTTTATTTTCTGTTTTTTGATTAAAATTCGTGCTAATTAAATTGATATTAAAATCATCAATTTTGATTAATTTGTTTTAAATTTTAACTTAATTCATAATTATTTAGTCGTAATATGGCTATTTTGTCCAAAATCGTTATTTTTATATGAAAAATCGATATTTTTAAATTTCCAAAATTTTTGATTTAAAATTTGTCATATTTTATCCATATATAAAATATTAATAAATATATATGATTCATAATATACATATAAGATTATTTTATTATTTTAAGCAATGTTGCATTTGCATAAAGAATAACAAACGTCTTTTATTTTGGTATTTATTTTTGTTCGCTTTTGGTGTCATCATAAGCGCTTTAATTTACAAAGATTTTTCCTGCGAAGATTCTTCTGGATTATTTTTATCTTGCATTATCCAAGGCGAATATAGTTATATAAAATGCTTCTTTAGATTTTTACTTATATGCCTTTTAGGTTCTATAATCAGTATATTATCCTGCGTTTTAAAATGCTTTAGATTCTTTAGATGTTTATACCCTATTTTTCTTGGACTTATTTGCTATAAGATTATTTTGCTAGAAATACTATGCTCTACTTTACTTGGAATCTTATCTGTTTGCATTTTTATTCTTCCAGCATTTTCTATATTACTATTTTCTTTTTTAATGAATTCTATATACGTAAATCCGTATCTAAATTGTTACAAATCAGCCATTGTTGGATGTAATTTTAAAAATATTTTGCTTTTTCATGCAAAATTTTTGCTTCTAATTTGCCCTAGTTTGTTATTTTTAATTGTTTTATTACCATTTATACTTTCACTGTTTTTCTAAAAAAAATAGCCGGTATGCTTTTGCCATACCGACTATTAATTTAATAACTACTTAGCGTATTCTGTTTGACGAACTTCTCTTATAACGCTTACTTTTATTTGTCCTGGATATTCAAGTTCATTTTCAATTTTCTTTGCAATATCCTTAGCAATAAATATTGTAGCTGAATCATCTACCTTTTCAGGTTTTACAATAACTCTAATTTCTCTTCCTGCTTGAATAGCATAAGATTGATCAACACCTTCAAATGAATTAGCAACCTCTTCAAGTTTTTCAAGTCTTTTTACATAATTCTCCAAAGATTCTCTTCTTGCACCTGGTCTTGCGCTTGAAATAGCATCTGCAGCTTGAACTAAAACTGCTTCAACAGTTTGAGCTTCAACATCTCCATGGTGCGCTTCAATTGCATGCACAACAGCTCTAGATTCTTTGAATTTTCTTGCTAAATCGACACCGATTTGAATATGAGTTCCTTCAAGTTCATGATCAACGGCTTTTCCTATATCATGTAATAATCCTGCTCTTTTAGCAACTTTTACATCAGCACCTAATTCAGCGGCCATAACACCAGCTAAATAAGAAACTTCCAATGAATGTTCTAAAACATTTTGGCCATAACTTGTACGGAATTTTAATCTTCCAAGGATTTTTACAAGTTCTGGATGTAATCCATATACATTAGCATCAAAAGCTGCATTTTCTCCAGCTTCTTTAACTTGATTTTCGATTTCTTTCTTTACTTTTTCAACAGTTTCTTCAATTTTACCAGGATGGATTCTTCCATCAGCAACCAATCTTTCAATTGTTATTCTGGCAATTTCTCTACGCATAGGATCAAAACTTGAAACCGTTACTGCATCTGGAGTATCGTCAATAATTAAATCGCATCCAGTAGCATTTTCAATAGATCTTATGTTTCTTCCAACACGTCCAATCAAACGACCTTTCATATCTTCACTTGGAAGAGTAACAGTAGAAATTGTTGATTCCGAAGCATGTTCTGCTGCACATTTTTGAATAGCTAATCCAACAATTTTTCTTGCAGTCTTATTTGCTTCATCTTTAGTTTGTTGTTCAATTTCTTTAATTTGAGATACTGCTTCTTTTCGAGCATCATCTATCATTTCATCCATAAGAATTTGTTTTGCTTCTTCTTGGGATAATTTAGCAATTTGCTCTATTTCTTGAACCATCTTTTCATGAGCATTCTTAACCTCAATTTCAAGATCTTCAATCTTTTTCTCTCTAGCATCCAATTCAACTTTCTTTTCATCTAAGATTTCGCTTTTTCTATCTAGCGAACCTTCTCTTTTGTTCAATTGTTCATCTCTTTGATTTACACGTTGTTCGTTACGTGCGACTTCAGAACGTTTTTCTTTGATCTCACGATCAACTTCTGCTCTTAGTCTTTGAGTTTCTTCTTTCGCTTCAATTTTTGCTTCCCTTAAGAACTCTTTTGATTCTGCTTGAGCTTCTTGTCTCAACTTTTCACACTCTTGTTTTACACTTCCAACATTTTTACGTGCCAAAAATCTATATCCAAATACTCCTGCTGCGCCGCCTATTAACAAAGCAAACACAACAAGAAGTACTAGTGTTACAGTTTCAATATTTGTTCCAAGGAGAAAAACCAAGCTATTTAAATCGCTTGCCATTTTATACCTCCTATATAGTTGTTAAGCTTCAATTTTATTTATATTTTTATCTAAAATAGATATCCATAAATAGTTTATATTAATTAAGTTTTTTAGTCAACATCCTTAGACTCTGACTCGTTTAATTTTGCCATAATTTTTGCAGTAATTTCCTTTGCTACCTCAGGATTATCTTGCAAATATTGAACAGCTTTATCTCTTCCTTGTGCAATCTTTTCATCATTATAACTTATCCAAGAGCCACTCTTTAACATAATTCCTTGAGAAATTGCTAAATCTACAATAGACCCTTCTTGAGAAATACCCTTGCCATAATAGATATCAAACTCTGCAACTTTAAATGGAGGAGCAACTTTATTTTTGATAATCTTTGCTTTTGTTCTATTACCAATTACCTCGGCTCCATCCTTAATAGCATCTCCTTTTCTAACATCTATTCTTATACTTGAATAGAATTTTAAAGCTTTTCCACCTGGAGTTGTTTCAGGATTACCAAACATAACACCAACTTTTTCTCTTAATTGGTTAATAAAGATAACACATGTATTTGCCTTAGAGATAATACTTGTAATTCTTCTTAAGCCTTGGCTCATCATTCTTGCTTGTAAACCTATAACGCTTTGTCCTACTTCTCCTTCAATTTCTGCTCTTGGAGTTAAGGCAGCAACGCTATCTACAACAATTAAATCAATAGAATTTGATCTAACTAAAGTATCTAAGTTGTCTAAAGCTTGTTCTCCTGAATCTGGTTGAATTACATATAGATTATCTATATCTACACCTAAATTCTTTGCATATACAGCATCAAGTGCGTGTTCAGCATCAATAAAAACAACCGTTCCACCTTGAGCTTGACATGAAGCAATCGCATGTAAAGCTAAAGTTGTTTTACCTGATGATTCAGGTCCATATATTTCTATAATTCTTCCTTTTGGAAAGCCTCCAACGCCTAAAGCTATATCTAAAGATAGACATTGAGTAGGAATTACATCCATTTTTGCAATAGACTTATCTCCCAATCTTACAATTGAGCCCTTGCCGTATTCTTTTTCAATTTTTCCAATTGCTTCTTCAATTAAAGCAGTTTTTTCAGTATTTAAATTTTCTATTTTCTTTGCCATTTAGCACCTCTTTATATATTTTCAATCATATTTATCATTGCGTATAAAGCAATGTTTGTAACCGTTTTTCTAATTGTTTCTCTATCTCCATTTAAATCAAGTTCAATTGTTTTAACAACATTCTGTGAACCTATACCAACAAAAACCTTGCCAACAGGAGTATTAAACTCATCTGAATCAGGTCCAGCACATCCAGTAGTTGATACAGCTATTTGTATTTCTTTATTAGCCAATAATCCTTTTACCATTTGTGAACAAACTTGCTCACTAACAGGACCATAAGTTTCTATAGCGGATTCACTTACATGAAGTCTTCTTACTTTAGCCATACTAGAATATGTAACAAAACCTTCATAAAAAACAGCGCTACTGCCTGGAACGTTGACTAAAGTAGAACTAATCATTCCTCCTGTTAATGATTCTGCACAAGAGATTTTTAAAGCTTTTTCCTTGGCTTTTTTTATAACAACTTTTTCTAATGTTTCTGCACTATCTGAATAAATTTTGGATTTTAAAAGATCATTGATACGATTAAGCTCTTTATTAAATGTTATCTCATTAGAAGCTTCATTAATAATAGAAATTGAATAATCCATATATTGATTATCTATTAAGATTTTTATTCCTTCGCTTGTGTTTTTATCAACACATTCTTTACATTCAGCTTCTGTCAAGTTGAAGGCTTTTAAAACGCAATAATCTTTATAGTTCTCAATCATTCTTAATCCTCCTGTATAATGGTCTTACCAAAACAATCCATATCTTTTACTTTATCAATCTTAACTTTATACATTTCACCAATGTCTACCGCAAAATCTGAAGAAAAATATACTTTGCAATCTACATCAGGTGCATCGTATTGAGTCCTTCCATAGAACAATTGTTTATCATAATCTATTCCTTCATATATAACATCAAAAACTTTTCCAACTCTATTTTTTAAGTATTTATCAGTCATTTTGTTTTGAAGTTTATAGAACTTTTTAACTCGATCTTCTTTAATAGACTCGTCTATTTGCCCAGGCAATCTTGCTGCAGCCGTTCCATCTTCACAAGAATACGCAAAGCATCCAGCATAATTAATTTTACCTTCTTTAATAAAATCTAAAAGAATATTGAAATCTTCTTCTGTTTCTTGCGGGAACCCTGCTATAAAAGTTGTTCTTATCGTAAAACAATTATATTTTTCAATGTTCTCAAACAATGAATCTATTTTTTCTTTATTAACACGTCTACCCATTAATTTCAAAATTCTATCGCTTACGTGTTGTAATGGCATATCTAAATATTTACAAATTTTATCATTACTTGCCATGTATTGTAACAATTCATCATTTATGTTTTCAGGATATAAATACAACAATCTAATCCATTCAACATTAATATCGCATAGTTCTTTTAAAAGTTCAATTAGATTTACTTTTCCGTATATATCCTGTCCGTATATTGAGACATCTTGAGCCACCAAAATCAACTCTTTTATCCCGTAATTATCCACTAAATATCGAGCTTCTGAAACAATTTCTTCAATTGGTCTTGATGTGTATTTTCCTCTAATAGAAGGTATAGCACAATATGTGCATTTATTATTACATCCTTCAGCTATTTTTATGTACGCATAATGGTAAGGAGTCGACAAAACCCTCTTAGATGAAAAATATCTATCATTGATATCGTTTTTTAAATATGTTCTTTTATTTGTTTTAATTAATTGTCTAATAAGTTCAGGAAGTTTATGATAATTTGTTGTTCCAATAAATAGATCAACTTCTACTAATTCATCATATAACTCTTCCATGTATCTTTGAGAGAGACATCCTGTAACAATAAAATATTTACATTTGCCTGTTTTTTTATATTCTAGATACTCAAATATTGTATCAATAGCTTCTTTTTTTGCACTTTCAATAAATGCGCACGTATTTACAACTAAAATTTCAGCTTCATTTGGATCCTGAACAAGATAATGTCCATCTTCTTGTAAATATGCAAGCATATTCTCTGTATCTATTCTGTTTTTATCACAGCCTAATGAAATTACACCTATTTTCATCTTTAATTACTCTTTATTATTCTTTTTATCAAATTCTTCTTTTTTGCTTTTTAATATGTTAATATCTTCTAAAGTACAAGATAAAACCTTCTTGTTGTTTTCTATCTTAACCAAATCTCTAACTTCCATCCAGAAACAGATTTTAAACGCTCTAATATAACTTAAATTCAATTTCTTTTGGATATATGACAAAGAATATGTTTTATCGTTAAAACACAATTCTAAGGCTTCTATGCACTTTTCATCAGGAAATTCAATCTCTTCTTCTTTAATGATTTCTTCTTTAGTTTTCTCTTCAGATAATACTCGTTTGTTTTTTAAAATGTAATTTATTCCAGAAACTACTGTAATTACTGTAGCAATACATAAAAATACTATAGCAATCCACCAGAATACTCTACCTGCAACACCTGCAAAAGGAATCCACATTAGCGCACATAATGAAATCATGGTCGACATTGTTTTTGCTTTTCCTAATTTATCTGCAGCTAATACTATATTTTTTGAAGCAGCTATTGTTCTAAATAGAGAAATAATAAACTCTCTTGCCAAAATGATAATAGAACAAATTGAAATCAAAAAAGGAATATTTAATCTATAATCGTTACTTACCATACCAATTACTAGTCCTGCAACGACCAAAATTTTATCAGCAATAGGATCTAAAAACTTTCCCAAGGTTGTTACCATTTTGTATCTTCTTGCGATAAAACCATCAACAAAATCTGTTACAGAAGCTATTATGTATAAAGCTCCAGTCAAAATAAACATCCAGTCATAAATCGATTCTAAACAAAAACAAACTACGATAATTGGGATTAACGCAATTCTTGTTATTGTAATTTTAGTAGGTAAATTCATATATATAAAAGTCTAAAGACTTTCCTCCATTCTAATTATTATCGGAATCATTTGTTCCATTTTCTAATGCCCTTAATTGATCTACATCTTCTTGAGTAGCGCGTAAAACCTTCTTGACACCATCTAAAGCTACATAGCCGTTTTCCATCATCCAGTCAATTATCTTTGCGGATCTAGAATATCCTAAAGAAAACTTTCTTTGTAAAAATGATGTAGATACTTGATTGTATTTAACACATACTTCTAATGCATCAACACATATTGCATCTGGAAACATTGATAATTGTTGAGGTTTAACAAAATCATCTTCATCAACTTCAGGCTCTGGTTCTTTCATAATGATATTTGATACTTCTTCATCATATTGCGAATCATTGTTATTCTTAACATAATCAACTACCGCATCAACTTCAGGCGTATCAATAAATGCTCCTTGAACACGCTTTAGAACATTTACATTAGGATCTAAGAACAACATATCTCCATTACCAAGCAACTTCTCAGCTCCTGCACAATTAAGTATTGTAATACTATCTATAGCACTAGCTACTCTTAGCGCAATTCTACAAGGCAAATTAGATTTAATTGTTCCATTTACAACGTCAACCGAAGGTCTTTGTGTTGCTAAAACAAGATGAATTCCTGCAGCTCTAGCCTTTTGCGTTAATCTTTTAATCAACATGTCGAATTGCTTACCAAATGAGCTCAACATAATTTCGTTAAACTCATCAACAATAATAACGATATAAGGCAATTTCATTGAAGGATCTTTCTTAACATCTTCACGAGCGTTATATTCATCAATTTTTCTTGTTCTTGTAGACTCAAACAATCTATATCTTCTATCCATTTCATCACATGCCCATTGCAAAGCATTTACCGCTTTATCTGGTTCAGTAATGATGTTTGGAATCATCAAATGTGGCAATCCTTTATATACTGAAAACTCAACAATCTTTGGATCGACAAATATAAATCTTAAATCTTGAGGTGTATATCTAAATAACAAACTACAAATCATAACATTTATAGCTATTGATTTACCAGATCCTGTACCACCACAAATAAGCGTATGTGGAGCTTTTGTTAAATCATAGAAATATGGCCTATTTTCAACATCTTTACCAAAGCAGAATATCAATCCTGTTTGTTTTTTCAAAGCTTCTTGATATGCATCAGTAAGCATTACCTCTTTAAGACCAACTGTACTTCTAACCTTATTTGGTATTTCAACACCACATTTTGTTGTACCAGGAATAGGCGCTAATATTCTTAAAGATTCAACTGCTAAAGCAAGTTTTAAATCATCTTCTCTTGCAGTAATTTTGTTTACTTGAATACCTGTTGCAAGTGAAAAATCTATACGAGTAAATGTAGGTCCTTTAATTATTTCTTCAATCTTGATATCAATTTTAAATGAAGCAAGTGCCCTAACAAGCATATCTGCCTTTTCAGAATAATCTGTAGAGTCGTCATTAGTTTTGTACTCTCTAAGTAAATCATATCCTGGATTAACATATTTCTTTATAATAGGCTTTGGTTTTTCAACCTTTGTTTCTTTTATTTCAATTTGAGGCTCTATTGGTTTTGGAGCAATAGGTTTTGGAGGAACAATATTAATCTTTGGCTCTTCCTTCTTTGGCTCTATAAACATATCAAGAGGCTTGTCCTCTTTCTTTGGCTCTTCAATTTCAATATTAGGAGTCTCTTCTTGTTCTGAAGCATCAATTTCTTCTTCTTTATCTTCGTATTTATTTTCATCTTTATCTTTATTAAACAAGATATCGTTTGATTGTTTTAAATATGAATTTGCATTATTCATTATTTGAGTAAATGGATCTTCTTCAGGTTTTTGTGGTTCAATAGAAGGAGTTGAAGATAAATTAAAATCATCTGTCGAATTAGAATTATTGTCCAATATTCCTGAATAATACGAAGGCATAGGTGGAATTTCATTATTTGGCTGATTAAGCGCATCTGGCCCATAATTTGAAGCCTTGTCACCTAAAGCTTGCTGTCTTCTATAAGAATTGAAATACAATTTATCCATATCGTCTGGAATATAATTTGAAGAAGAAGCTTGTTGTTCTTCATTATTATCACTTGATTGATTATTATTTAAATCCATTTGAGATTGAATTGGAATCTCGGTAGATGCCTCCGAGAACATTTTTAATCTTTCTCTTGCTAATTGCACTTCTGTATCTATATCCGTTGGATTTATTGAAACACCACTAATAAGAGAATCTTGCTCATCCTCTGTCATCGTGTTTTGTCCAATCGATTCAATTGGCTCTATTGTAGAATCATCATAATTTCTCTTTCTATTTAATTTTACTTTATCATTACTAAATAGTTTTCCATTAACGTCCCCGTTATACATTTCAAGAGTTTGAGTTGTTTGCATATTTGCATCATAAGATGATTCAGTTTTTTCATTAAAACCAAAAATCTTACGTTCTTTCTTCTTTGAATTATTAAAGAATTTCAAACCAATTTCAAAATCCAATTGATTTACAATTACAAGAGCAAATAAACCCAATAAAACTAAGATAAATAATACCAAACTAAATGTGTAAGCTTTACTAAAAGGATACATAATAGCGCCAACAACAACGCCTGCTAATGTATCGTGAGATAGATAAATACTAGACAAATATTCTGAATAAGACAATTCAGATCCTGCTTTATATGTAACTAAATGTCCAATACAAACAAGTACAAATAAAATTAAAAGATAGTTAAATGTAATTTTTCCTGGAACTTTAGGCTTAAATCCAAACAAAATAAAAAATCCAACTAGCGTCATTGCAATACAATAGCCTTTTATAACTTGTCCAAAAACTCCAATCAAAAAGTTTTTAACAAAATTACCTGCATAACCAAAGACACCAAATAATATTAAATCTAATACCCCAAATATGCCTATGATTATAAGACCTTTAAAAATTGTATCTAGTCTGCTTTCTTCTCTTTCTCGTCCCAAAATTTAACTCCTAATTATTAACAAGCAAATTATAGCACACGCACATAATTATTAAAATAATAAAATAACTTTTGTCTTACAATTTACTCTATTTTTTCTATTAGTTCAAAGCGTTTAACATATCAAGTTTTGTTTTTTGACCAGCATATCCAAGTGAAGCTTTAGACAAATCAAAACAATCAAATAATGCCTTATTTATATCATCTACACTAACAGAATTGTACTGTTCAATTTCGTAATCCACATCTAACATTTCATTTTTGAATAAAACTTTCTTTCCTATAGCTCTCATCATTGAAATTGTACTTTCTTGAGCAAATACATAATTGCTAGTTAATGTCTTTTTGCCTTTTTCAATTTCTGCTAATGTAAAGCCTTCTTTTCTAGCCTTATTTACTTCTTGTGCAGTAATAGTTAGTGCTTTTTCTATAGACTTTGGATTAGTTCCTATATATATTGAGGATACGCCATTATTACAATAAGCACTTATAGTAGAAAATACAGAATAAACAAGACCATTTTTTTCTCTTAATTCTTGGAATAATCTTGAGCTCATTCCTCCACCAAGTAATTCCGCAACAATACTTAACGCGTAGCAATTGTTATCAAACATTGAATACGATGGCATAGCTAAAGATATATTTGCTTGTTCAATATGTTTAAATGAAAGCAAACTATTAGGTTTAGTTAAATGTTTTTCATCAAACCACAATCTATCTTTGTTTGATGCAAATTTTCCCTCAAAATATTTAAGTACAATTTCTTTTGCTTTTTCTAAAGAAACTCCACCAACTACTGAAATGACAATATTATTCGCAATATAGTTCTCTTTCATGTAGTTTAAAATATCGTTTTTATCAAACTTTTTAACATTGCTAGCTGGGCCTAAAATCTCTCTTCCTAAAGAGTTATCCCCAAAATAAGCTTTAAAACTATTTTCTATAGAAACGTCCTGATTATCATCTTGAGTCATACTAATTTCTTCTAAAATGACTTTCTTTTCTCTTTCCATTTCTAATTCGTCAAATGTTGAATTGAACAAAATATCAGATAAAATCTCTGCACATTTTTCAAATTCACTACTTAAACTATAAGTGTAATAACAGGTATTTTGTTTAGAAGTAAATGCATTTATTTGAGCACCAATAGATTCAATTTCATTTGCAATTTGAAACGCGCTTCTATTTTTAGTACCCTTAAAAACCATATGTTCAATAAAATGCGAAATACCATTATTTTCTACAGTTTCATTTTCACTACCTACGCCACACAAAATAGAAATTCCAACAGACTTGGAATCTCTTTGCATATAAGCAAGTCTAAGACCGCTTTTAAACTCAATTATTGAACTTCTCATAATAATATTATTATATATAAAATAAATATTTTATACAAGAATATTAATATTTGTTGAAACAGTGACGACCCTCAAATTGTTTTTTTCGTAAAAAGACAAAAGTTTATCTAACACATTTAAAGTGTTTTTTGTAGGATGCATAAGTACTAAATCCCCGCCCTTAGCTTTACTTGCTCTTTGATAAATCAAATTATCGTCATGATCTCTCCAATCAATAGTATCAATAGACCACATAATAACCTTCATATCTAAACTTTTTGCTGCTTTAAGTGTAGTTTCAGAATAATCCCCACTTGGAGGTGCAAACAAATTCATTTCAACACCACACAAATTTTTAACTACTACATTATTTGACTTTATCTCTGATACATTATCCTCAAAAGATAACCTCGACTGATTTTTATGAAAATATCCATGGTTGCCTATCTCATGTCCTAAAGATACAAATTTTTTTAAATAATCCATGTTATCATCCGCCCATGAACCTCCAACAAAAAATGTCGTTTTAACATTATGCTTACTAAGCGTATCTAAAATTCCATCTAAATATTCATCTCCCCAGTAAACATTAAACATTAAAGAAACATAATTAGAATTAATATCTCCATTAAAGTAGACACTATCACTTGCTGCAAATACTTGCATAGATCCATATAGCGAAACACAAGAAACAAGCACTAAAGAAACAACAATAAAAATGATTACAAAATTTGCTAAAACGTCCAGTTTGTTAATACTTTTAATTTTCATAATAATGTATATGCAAAAAGATTGCTTTATATCACTTTTTAAAGCATTTTATTATGGATTTTTTAATAATTCATAAATATTTAGAAACATATCTTCTAAAAATGAAAGATTCTGTGAAATTTGATTCAAAAAGTGAATTTAACTAAAATGCACAATAAATTATTTTTATTAAACCAATTTTGTCCATATTAATATATATGCCAAAAATTGTTAAAAATGACATAAAAAAAAAGACCTTACGCATTTGGCGTAAGGCCTAATTGTTTTGTTTGAATTATAGAACTTTTAGAAGTTTTAATCCGATACCTTTTTGAGATACTTCAATAACTTCTACAGAAACTTTATCTCCAACCTTAACAACGTCTTCAACTTTTTCAACTCTTTCTTTCTTAAGTTTTGAAATATGAATCATTGCGTCTTTTCCTGGAGCAATTTCAACAAATGCACCAAATGGCATAATTCTTACAACTGTACCAGTAATTTTTTCTCCAACTTCTGGATCATTTACTATTAAGTTAATAATTTGAATTGCCTTTTTGATCATATCAGCATCAACTGCAGATACAAATACATCACCAAAATCGTTAATATCAATCTTAACGCCAGTTTCTTCTACAATCTTATTGATTGTCTTTCCGCCTGAACCAATAACGTCTTTAATCTTTTGAGGATCAATGCTAATTTGCTCAATCTTTGGAGCATATTTTGACAATTCTTTTCTTGGTTCTGGAATAGTTTGAAGCATCTTGTCTAAGATATATAATCTTCCCTCTCTAGCTTGAGCTAAAGCTTGACGTAAGATTTTTTCATTAATACCCTTAATCTTGATATCCATTTGAATAGCAGTAATACCATCTTTTGTACCTGTTACCTTAAAGTCCATATCTCCTAAGAAATCTTCTAGACCTTGAATATCTGTCATAACAGCAACTTTAGATTTATCTTCGTTTGAAATTAATCCCATAGCAACACCGGCAACTGGCTTTTTAATAGGTACACCTGCATCCATAAGTGCTAGAGTTGATCCACATGTTGAAGCCATTGATGTAGAACCATTAGAACTTAAAATATCTGATACCATTCTAATAGCATATGGGAATTCTTCAACTGAAGGAATTACAGGCTCTAAAGCTCTTTCTGCTAAAGCACCATGTCCGATTTCTCTTCTTCCTGGGCTCTTTAATGGCTTAGCTTCACCTGTTGTATATCCAGGCATATTATATTGATGCATATATCTCTTGCAGCTATCTTCATCCAATCCTTCTAATTTTTGAACTTCAGAAATGCTTCCAAGTGTACAAGTTGTCAAAGCTTGAGTTTGACCTCTTGTGAAAACTGCACTACCATGAACTCTTGGTAAAATTCCTGTTTCGCACCAAATTGGTCTGATTTCAGTTAATGATCTTCCATCTGGTCTAATTCCTTCATCAAGAATTTTCTTTCTTACCTTTGCCTTTTTCATGGCATACATTGTTTCATAAATATCTCTCTTTGAATCTGGATATTTTTCTGCAAAATGAGCATAAACATCAGCATCCATTGCTTCTTCAGCAACTTCTCTTTCATGTCTATCATAGTGAGATAAAACTTCATCCATTTTTGCATCGCAGTATTCTTTAACATCTGCTTCAACATCAGCTGCTGGATGATAAAGATTAGGTATAATCTTTTCTTTTCCAACTTCCTTTTGGATGTCTTCAATCCAAGCTACTATTTTCTTGATTTCTTCATGACCAAATAAGATTGCGCCAATCATTTCTTCTTCGCTCAATTCATTTGCTCCAGCTTCAACCATTAAAATAGCATCTTTTGTTCCAGCAAGATTCAAGTTTAACTTGCTCTTTTCTTTTTGTTCTAGATCTGGGTTTATAACATATTGTCCATCAACATATCCAACTACAACAGAACCTGTAGGTCCAGCAAATGGGATATCTGAAATAGTTAATGCAACGCTTGAACCAATCATTGCATATACTTCAGGTGGGATATTTGTATCTACAGATAAGCATGTAGCAATAACTGTAACATCATTATAGAAAAACTTTGGGAACAAAGGTCTTAAAGGTCTATCTATTAATCTTGAAGTTAAAATAGCTTTATCGCTAGCTTTTCCTTCTCTCTTTTTAAATCCCCCTGGAATTTTACCTACAGCATACATTTTCTCCTCAAAGTCACAAGACAATGGGAAGAAATCAACGCCATCTCTAGCTTCTTTAGCCATACAAGCGTTAACCATAACAGCAGTGTCACCGCATCTTACGATACAACTACCATTAGCTTGACCACAATAAGCACCTGTTTCAACAGTTACTTCTCTTCCACCAATTGTAGTCTTAAAAATCTTCTTTTCCATTACTAATCCTCCAATATTAGTTTCAATATATAAAATAACTTTAAATAATTGTCGATTAAAAGGGGTTATGTTGTGCATAACCCCTAATTAACTAGTTTCTTAAACCAAGCTTTTCAACGATTGAACGATAACGAACGATATCTGTTTTTTGAAGATATTTTAATAAACTCTTTCTTTGACCAACCATTTTTTGAAGACCTCTTCTAGAATGTTTGTCTTGAGCGTTTAATTTCAAATGCTCTGTTAAGTGCTTAATTCTAGCTGTTAATAAAGCGATTTGAACTTCTGCAGATCCTGTGTCATTCTCATCCTTGCCGTATTTAGCAATGATTTCCTTTTTTGTTAATTCGTTTTCCATTTTTTTACCTCCTTCTGTGGAAAATTAATACACCATGAACTACGTAATACATCGGAGTTTTTGTAAAACCTAGCCCAGGTAACATGAGTATAATAACAAAAATATAATTTTCAGGCAACTAAAATATATTAAATATTAAAGAAAAAATTGTCTTTATCTTTAAGCAAAGCATCTTCTCTTTGCAAATAAACATCCAATCCTTTTGGATTTGCCAATCTTTCTAATCTATTGTCTTTTAAAAACAATCTTTTTGAAATAGCACCAGCACCATTTGCAATAATAGATGTTGTTTCTTCCATAATATCCACATTATATATGCAAGCCTTGTCTTTTTTACAATATCCAACATTTTCCAAGTTTCCAGAAACATGTTTTTGCTTGTACATATAATATGGCTCATAACCATTCTCTAACATAGATTTCATCGCATAATCCACCATTTTTGAAGGCAATAAATCGCTTGTGTTATCATAATTTGATTCATGCAATTTTGATCCACGTTTTAAAGCTAGTGTATGAATGGTAATATTCTCTGGATTTAGTTTTAATGTTTGATTTACTGAATATTTAAAATCTTCAAATGTTTCATTTGGAAGCATCGCAATTAAATCCATATTTATATCAAAAGAAAAACGTCTCGCCATCTCATAAACTTTATAAATTTCATCTACAGTATGTTTTCTGCCAATTAAATCCAGCGTTTTTTGATTAAAGCTTTGAGGATTAATAGAAATTCTTGTTACGCCACATTTATCCATTATCTTTAGTTTGTTTTCCGAAATAGTATCAGGTCTTCCAGCCTCAACAGTAAATTCTGAAGCATTAAAATTTAACGAAGATATAATTCTATAAAAATTTTCATCATCAATAGATGTTGGAGTTCCACCACCTACATATATACTTCTAACAATTAAACCTTCACGTTTAATTATTTGCTTTGTAGTTTCAATTTCCTTTAAAAGCAAATCAGTATAAGGTGTTACTAATTTTTTGACTTTATCTAACTCGGCCGATATAAAAGAACAATAACTACATCTTGAAATACAAATTGGGATATTGACAAATACATCAATTTCCTTTTCATTTTTATTGTAAATATTTGTTTGGTTTTTACAAATAGTTTCAATTAATTTTACTTTTTCATCAGACACAAAAAGTACATTTTTAAAATAATCAGAAGCATCAACGCCTTTGCTTGTCAAATCATGAAAAAGTTTTGTTGGCCTTATTCCAGTTAATGAACCATAAGGCAATTTCCTTGATAAAAGCTTAGACAATATTTCATACAAGAAAATTTTAGAGTATCTCTTTTTTAGACTTTTTCTTTCTATTTCGGTTAAAGATTCTTCTAATTTAAATTGCTTTTCATAATGCATAAGACAATTATTGTCTATTTCTATAATTGTGTTATATTCGTTATCTGCAGTGTTTATAAGAGATAATTCAATAAGTATTCCATTTTCTTGGAAAACTGTAAATGGAGAAAAAGCTCTAATGATATCTTGATAATCATTTTTAAAGCTTTCTTCATTTGTCCTAAAATTTACATAATCTAAATTAATCATATAAGCGCTGCAAGGTTGTTCGTTTTTTCTCTTAATATTGTTGTCTTTTCTCCATGCCCAGGATAAACAATAATATCCCCGTTTAGTTTGTACAATTTTAATAACGAGGAAACCATTTTATCTGGAGAGGAATCAAAAAAGTCCACTCTACCAAAGCTGTCTTTGAACAATGTATCTCCTGAAAATAAATTGTTTTCTATTAAATAACATACCCCGCCCTCTGTGTGTCCTGGAGTATATATAACTTGAATTGAAAAATCTTCAATGTTTATTGTTTCTTCATTTTTTATTACTTTATCTACAACAAATGGTTGCACACTTATGCCAAGCATTGAAGCCATAGAGTCTGATTGATTAATTTTGAATAAATCTTTTTCATGCATATAAATTTTAGCACCTAAATTTTGAACTTCATGCGCTCCAGCTATATGATCAAAGTGGCCGTGGGTCAATAAAAGCGATAATAAAGTTAAATCATTTTCTTTTATATACTTAAAAGCAGCACTCATATCTGAGGCCGTATCTATCATAATTGCTTGTTTTTGATTATTTGAAATAATATAAATATTATTATCTAAAGGTCCTGAACTAATCTGCTTTATTATCATTATTTTTCTCCACAATAATCATAACAGGACCATCATTAGACATTTCAATATGCATATGCTCGCCAAATACACCTGTTGCGATATTCCCTAATTGCGCCCTAAATACGCTTAAAGCATATTCGTACAACGGATAAGCAACATCATATTTTGCAGCTTTAGAAAAATCTGGTCTTCTATTTGTAGCAGTATTTGCATATAAAGTGAAATTAGAAACTACCATAACTTCGCCATTTACATCTTTTAGCGTTTTATTAGTCTTTCCATTTTCGTCTCTAAATAGCCTCATTTTGCATACTCTGTCTACCACATAATCAACAATCTTTTTATCATCATTATGCGTAAAACCAACTAAAACTAAAAAGCCTGCACCACATTGTGATACAAGTTCTCCATTCACTGATAATTTTGCATAATTTATACGTTGGATAACTGCTTTCATTATTTTGATTTCGCTCTTTTTACTTCAGTAATACCTTTTATTTGTTTTAATTTGTTTATAAGAACTGTAATAGACTCCATATCAGAAATTTCTACAGTAATTTTCGCAAGGGCTTCATTTCTATCTGTTTTTTTCGCTTCCATACTAAGCATTGGCAATTTTAAGCTGGCAACTACAGAGGCTATATCTATTACAAGCCCTGGTCTATCTTCAGCAACGATATCTATGATTACATCGAATTTTCCAGTAATATCTAATGGCCAATCTGCTTGAACAATTCTTTCTTTTTCTAAAGATGCAACGTTTGGACAATCCGCTCTATGTACCATTACACCTCTTGTTCTAGAAATATATCCTATTATCTCATCTCCAGGAAGCGCCGTACAACATTGAGAAAAATGAACTTTCATTCCTGGCATACCATTAATCAATATACCAGTATCTGAACTCTTTTTTTTGCCAACAGGCACTTTTGCAAGAATTTGCTCTTCTTTTACTCTTCCTTCGCCAACATCCTTATTTCTACACTCTAATAATTTAGATAATACTTGATAAGCTGTAAGTTCTCCATAGCCAACCATAGCCAAGATTTCATCGGAATCATTGACAGAATATTTTGTTTTTATATATTCTTTCCAAGAAGGTAATTTGAATAATTCTGAAGCTTCATAACCTTTTTGTCTTGCAGTTCTTTCTACGCTATCTCTACCAATCTTAATATTTTCCTCTCTCATTTCCTTTTTAAAGAAGGATTTTATCTTAGATTTAGCAGATGGAGTTATTACAAATTTTAACCAGTCTCTTGATGGACCTTTTGAAGCATTTGATGTAATTACTTCAACAACATCACCATTATTTAGTTTTGTAGCCACTGGAACCATTCTATTATTAATCTTTATTCCAACACAATGATGGCCAACTTGAGTATGAATAGCATAAGCAAAATCTATACCAGTTGATCCATTTGCCAAGTTAAATACGTCACCTTTTGGCGTGAAAACAAACACTTGGTCGGCATAAAGGTCAATTTTTATATTATCTAGATATTCTTTCGAATCTCCAGATTCATTTTGAAGTTCCATAACACTTCTAATCCATGCCAATTTTTTATCGTCTAAAGATTGATTAGAAGACGTATCTCCTTGCTTGTACTTCCAATGCGCAGCAATACCATATTCTGCAATTTTATGCATTTCCTTAGTTCTAATTTGAATTTCAAAAGGAGAACCATAAGATGGAATTACAGTTGTGTGCAATGATTGATACAAGTTGCCTTTTGGAACAGATATATAATCTTTAAATCTACCAGGAAGTGGCTTCCATTTATTATGGACAGCACCTAAAACAGCATAACAATCTTTTACGCTATCTACAATTATTCTTACTGCTATTAAATCATAGATTTCTTCGAATGCTTTGCCTCTTTTTAACTTTCTATATATGCTATAGAAATGCTTTGGCCTTCCATTAATTTCGCCTTCAATTCCTAAATCATCAAGGATTACTTGTATATCATTTGTAATTTTTTGAACAAATTCTTTTCTTTCACTCTTTGTTTGTGCAATTTTTTCAGCTATATAGAAATAATCTTCAGGATATAAGTATCTCAAACACAAATCTTCAAGTTCACCTTTTATGCTTGAAATTCCCAATCTTGCAGCAATAGGAGCATAAATCTCAAGAGTTTCTTTAGCAATTCTCTTTTGAGAAGCTTCATCCTTAAAAGCAAGAGTTCTCATATTATTAAGTCTATCTGCTAATTTAATAATGATTACTCTTATATCATTTGACATCGCAAGGAACATTCTTCTTAGATTTTCCGCTTGTTCCTCTTCTTTTGTCTTAAAATTCAATTTATCTAATTTGGTTACACCTTGAACAAGTAATACAACTTCACTTCCAAATTCATCGGAAATTTCATAATCTTGAACTTGTGTATCCTCAATAACATCATGAAGTAATGCTGCAATTATAGTATCAGCATCCATTCCTAAATCTACTAAAATATCCGCAACAGAAAGTGGATGAATGATATAATCTTCACCTGATTGTCTTTTTTGGCCTTTATGAGCAGTTTTTGCAAAAAAATACGCTTTCTCAATTCTTTGAGCGCCATTTTCAGCATACGAAGTATGAATTTTTAATAAAAAATCATTTTCGACTGATAAATCCAATTACTTATTCATCTCCTTTAATTAGCTTGTATAGCTTACTATTTGAAATTGGATTTTTCACATTTGGAATTATTTTAAACTTATTATCCTCATACTTTATTAGCCCTAAATCCAAAAAAACAAACATAGCTATTACAAAATTATTATAATTTACATTTAGTCTTTTTTCAATATCAATATAAAGCAAATAAAGTTCAATATAAGGATTTTTTCTAATTGTTTCAACTGCTTGAATATATATTTTTCCTAAAGAAGAATAATCTAATAAATAATCTTTTAATTCATTTGCTGGCGCATAGTTTTCAACATAATACACCTCGCAATCTTTATCTAGTAACAACATATCTATATAGCCTAAAGAAATTGGCCTATCTAAGAATATTAACTTCTTATAATTACTCAAGTTTTCTAGATTATTTAATGAATAAGCAATTATATTATCTGGACATCTAGAATCTAAAAAATACGACAAATGCTTAACCTGAGGCATATTTTCTATTGCTTTAAGATAAGTGTCTTTTGAAAAGCATATATATGCGCAACCATACAAGCACTCTTTTGAAATATTAATTGCCTCTTCAAAAGAAATCTTTTTAGGATAAAAAATGCTTTTATCTTCATATAGCGAAGTATTTAAATAATTCTCTGCATTTATATGATCATAATCTTCGCTTTTTATATCACTAATTTGAGCTTGAATATAGCTTGTATTTCCATATTCAGCTTCTTCAAGTGTAAAGAATATTGATTTTACAATATCACTGTTTATAAAAGATAATTTATTCGCATAATAAAATCCTACCATTTGAAAGTTTCCTTTCTTGTATAGAATATGAGGAGAATTCATTTTTAATTGCTTAAAATTAATATTTTGAATTTTATCGTAAAATACAGGCTTTTCGTTACCCTCGCCAAATGGCTGCAATTTATTAAGCTCAAGCATCAATTTATTTAGATTTTTAATTTCTCTAAAATTATATAAATTTGTCTCTTGTTGCTCAATTATCTTTCCAATGTATGCTTCTTTATAATACTCATTTATTCTTAATTTAAAATCTTCAAACAAATCTTTTTTAATAGTTATGCCGCAAGCTTGTGGATGACCGCCAAATTTGTCCAAAATTTCATTTGCGCTGTTTACACATTCAAATATGTTAACTTCAGGAATAGAACGCCCTGAGCCCTTTAAAACATCGCCATTTTGAGTAAATACTATTGCAGGACGATTATATGTATTCACAATTTTTGCAGCAACAATTCCCAAAACGCCTTCATCCCATTTTTCGCCTTTTACTACAATTATTGGATACTTTTCAAAATTATATTTTTTTAACGACTCATCTACGCTATCATAAATTAATTTTGTTTGATTTTGTCTTTTTGTATTTATTTCATTTATATCTTCAATCAATGAAGAAATAACAAATGGATCTTCATCATACTTGAATAAATCTAAAACTTTAGTGGCATTTTCCATTCTGCCAACAGCATTAATTCTTGGAGCAATTCTAAAAGCTACATCTATTGAACTAATCTTAGATAACTTTAAAGAGTTTTTCAATTCCTTAAATGCAGCTCTTGGCTTAGAATTGATTAGATTTAATCCTCTAATAACAATCTTTCTATTATCCTCAACAAGTGGCACAATATCTGCAATTGTAGCAACCGCAGCTAAATCATAATATTTAAAGCTCTCTTCCTTGCCGCCCAAGCCTTCTATAAGCCTTAAAACAACCCCAGCTCCACATAAATTAGCAAAACCTTTATCTGATAAATGCGGATTAAATATTGGGCAATCAGGAAGAATCTCTTTAGGACTATGGTGATCTGTTATTACAACATCAAATCCTAATGCTTCTTGGATATATAAAACTTCATCAACACTTGTTATTCCGCAATCTACGGTAATTAATAAGTCAGGAAAATATTCTTCAGCAATTTCTTCAAGCGCATTTTCGTTCATTCCATAGCCTTCAGAATGTCTATCTGGAATATAATAATTAGCATTTACTCCTTTTGAGATTAAAAAAGAATAAAGCATAGCAGTAGCACATAAGCCATCACAATCGTAATCGCCATAAATTACTACAGTTTCTTTATTATCTATCGCTTGTTGAATTCTTTCTTTTACTCCCTTATAGCCTTTGTAATCATTTAAATCAGAAAGTAAATCTAAATTTGGAGAAAGAAAATCCTCGCACTCTTCAATTGTGGTAAAACCACAATTTACAAGGCATTGCGCGGTGATTCTTTCTATATTTAATTTTTCTGAAAAAAATTCTACTAATTTATTATCCATAATAAAAAGGGGCTGCCGTAAGCAACCCCATTCAATTTTTATTTAGCGCCTACATATTTTGGCTTTGAAGCTGCTGCTTCTTGAAGTTTCTTTTCTTTTCTCTTTTGTTTATTCTTTTCATGTGCTGTTACTAAAATATAGTACAAAGCTGGAGCAATAAACATTGATGAATAGAAACCAGCAACTAAACCAAATATTACAGGTAATGCAAATTCATTTACTGTTGAAGAACCAAAGATTGCAAAGATTACTATAGTAACCATTGTAGTTAATGTAGCATTAATAGATCTTTGTAAAGTTTGTTTAATAGATACATCTATTAATCTTGAGATATCATATTTTGCATTTAGTTTCTTTTCGTTCTTAACATTTTCTCTTAATCTATCAAATACAACGATAGTATTGTTAATTGAGTAAGATACAATTGTTATAATCGCAGCAACAAATGAACTATTTACTTGTATATGGAATACAATTGTCAATGATACTAAGATTAAAACGTCATGAATCAATGCAACAACAGCTGCAATACCACTCCAAATTTCGAATCTTATAATAATATAAACTAAGATGATAGCAAGAGAGATTGCTAAACACATTAATGCAGTTTTAATCAAATCTAATGAAGCTGTTGCACCAATGTTTTCATAAGTGATCATATCTTTAATTTCATCATATTGAACATCTGTCAATTTTTCTTGTAACGCAGCAACAACGCTTTCTTTAATTAATTCATTTCTCTTTGCTGAAAGTGTATTATCTGCATCGTATGTTGTAGATACGTTGTCATATTTAAATACGATTGCATATTCATCATCACTTCCTGAAGATTGAGAATAAGTTATTGTAGCTTTTCCTGCGTTTGCATTTGGAAGTACAATTGTATTATCGTTATATCTTTCTTTGTATTCGTCAGACACACCATATTCAAGTACTTCTTGTCCGATTGACTCTTTTTCAATTGCGTCTCTTATTAACTCTTCATATTCATCATAATTTGAATCATTCAAATATGTTCCTAAAGTAACAGTCATAATAGAACCACCGGCAAAGTCAATACCAATGTTCATACCTTTCTTTACGTCTTTATATACTCCGCAGTATACACCGAACATTATTCCTGCTAAAACAATAATGACAAGAGGAAGAATTATCCAATATTTCATATTCTTAGCAATAGGTAAATTAAAGTGTTTTTCCAAATTTATCATATTACTCACCCTCCTTTACCATTTCTGTTTCTTTATTTGGCTCTTCAATCACTGGAGCCTCCTCTTCTCTAAACAATGCATAGTATGCAGCGTCTTGCTCTCTTGTAAATGACATAATGCAAGCCAAAACAAGTCTTGTAACAAGAAGAGATGAAATTAATGACATAATAATACCAATTAACAATGTAATACCAAAACTCTTTAATGTTGAAGTACCTGCAACGATTAACACTACAGCACCGATAATTGTTGTAATGTTACCGTCAAGTATAGCTCCCATTGAACGCTTAAATCCTGTTGAAACAGCAGTTCTTATAGTCTTTCCTGAAGCATATTCTTCTTTGATACGTTCAAATATAATAACATTTGCATCAACAGCCATACCTATTGCTAGTAGAACACCGGCAATACCAGATAATGTCAATTGTACCCATGGGAATACAGCTAAGAAGAATAAGAATGTCAATGAATACCACCATAGTGTTATACTTGCAGCTACACCCATCAATCTATATAACAAAATCAAATATAGCATAATAAGAATAACGCCTACGATACCTGCGATAACACCGGCTTTTATTGCATTTTCTCCTAATGTAGCTGAGATTGTGCTACATGATGCCATCTTTAATGTTAATGGGAAAGAACCCGCTGTAATTTGAACAGCTAAGTCATATGCATCATCATATGAATAGTTACCTGAAATACTACATGTACCAGTTGTAATTGCTGTATTTACTGTAGGGTGAATGATTTCTTGATCGTTGATATAAATAGCTAATTGTTTTCCTACTAATGCTGTTGTAGCATCACCAAACAATTTTGTTCCCTCTGTTGAGAATTGTAATACTACTTCATAATAGCCTGATTCACTATTATATTGAACACCAGCATTAACAATATCGTCACCAGTTAATTTTCTAGATAACTTAACAGAACCTGTTTCATCGTTTAAAGATAAATCGTTTGTTCCATCAACATATTCTTTAAATTCCAAATTAGCAGGATTACCAATTAATTCGAAAATTCTTTCTGGATCATCGACATCTGGAATTTCTACACGAATTGAAGTTCCACTAACTGTAACTTGAGCTTCTGTATATCCCTTATTGAAAAGCAATTGAGACATTGCTTCTTGAGTTCCTTCTATAGCAGCCTTTTTTTGATCATCACTTAAGCTTGTATACTCTTCTGTAGTTGTATCTACATCATATACGGCATAGATACCACCGCTTAGATCAAGGCCCAAACTAATCTTTTTTGGAAATGCATTGTAATTGTATAGCCCAAGTTCACCATTATCTAGCGAAACAAAAGCAAATACCGTTCCTAAAATTATTAGAGTGCATAAGATTGACAAAATCGTTATTGATTTGTACTTTTTCACCTTAAATGTGCCTCCTAGTCATTAATAATAATATTATAAATATATAAAATAAAATATGTCAATAACAATTAACCCAAAAGTAGGATTAATACTGAGCAGAATCCTCTATAGCTTTTATCGCTAAAGATAAATCCATTCTCTTTCTTTCAAGTTGACATGTAATATTGTATGGTTTATTCATAGAACCTGCATAATTCAAGTTATTTGCAATGCAGCCACCCGAACAATAATACTTAGCTGGACAAAGTGTACAATCCGGCTTATTTGTTACAATATTTTCAGCAAATTTTTTAGATATTTCAAGATTTATGTTTTTATCAAAAACATTACCCATGTAATAGTCCTTGTTTTCAGCAAATTGATGGCATGGGAAAATATCTCCTGTTGGAGTAACTGCTAGATACTCACATCCGCTTCCACATCCTGTCAATCTTTTTACAACACATGGACCACTTTCTATATCTATCATAAAATGGAAGAAATTAAACCATTTGTCAGTTTTTCTTCTATCTAAATAAACTTCTGCTAATTTTTCGTATTCTCTTAGTATAGTTGGAACCATTTCCTCTGTTATTTTCAAATCTTCAATATCAGTAACAACTGGCTCCATAGAAATCTGATCAAAGCCTTGGTCGTTTAAGAATAAAACATCATTAGTAAAGTCTAGATTTTTCGCAGTATATGTTCCTCTAACGTAATATTGTTTGCCATTTCTAGCATTTTTTACTTTCAAAGCATTTTTCAATACTATGTCAAATACACTTTTTCCGTTTACAGATTTTCTTACATTGTCATTTACTTCTTTTCTTCCATCTATGCTTAGTACAAAATTGTTCATTTCTTTATTAAGCCATTCAATGTTTTCATCGTTAAGTAAAATGCAATTTGATGTCATTGTAAAAGAAAACTTTTTCCCTACTTTTTCTTCAATGCTTCTTGCATATTCAACAATTTGCTTAACAACATTAAAGTTCATCATTGGCTCACCACCAAAGAAATCCACTTCTAAATTTTTTCTTTTACCAGAATATTTAACAAGAAAATCTATTGCGTTTTTGCCTACTTCAAATGACATATGAGCGCGCGATCTTGTATGATACGTTCCCTCATCTGCAAAACAATATTGACATTTTAAATTGCAATCATGACAAATATGCAAACATAGCGCCTTTATTTCCCCTATCTTTTTTGCTTTAGCAAAAGTTGTGCATGGAGATTCTAAGACGCCTTCTTTTATTAGTTCATCTAATTCTGAATTAATTTCATCAATATCACTTTGAGAAATCTGTTTTAATTGAGCTTGTTGCTCTATAGATAAATCATGTTCAAATCTATCTTTAGCAACTAAAAAAGTGACAAAATCTACATTGTGTAAACTGCCACTTTCACTATCCCACATAAAATAATAAGCTCTATCGTGATAAGTAAAGCTAAATGAATGTGTCATTATATTTTATATTAGAATAAAGGTTTTTTTGGAGTATTATTAATCTTTTCTTCTTTATGTTGACAAGATTGATTTCCTACTGTGCAAGATGTTTTACATGCTGATTGGCAAGATGATTGACATTCTCCACAACCAATATTTCCTTCTTTTTTCATTCCGTTTTTAACAATTGAATTAATATGTTTCATACATAACCTCCGAAGTAATCTATATATATATTATTATATTTTAAAAAACATTTCAACTACTTTATTTTAACAAAAAAGTAAGATTTAATTATTTGATATCTTAAGACTCTTTTTTAATATTTACTTTAAAAATACCAGCAACAATTCCGCTTATAAAACAAGAAATAATGTCGCAAATTGTAAATGTTGACAAAGAAAAATCTTTATTTACTATTGAATAGATTAAATATGTAAATAAAGCATATATAATCCCTACAACAAGACCTTTAATCATTCCTTTTTTCATTTCTTTAAAAGCCATAAAAACGCCAATAAATATACTCAACATTTTAATTACAATATTTAAAGCAATAACTCCCTTTTCTCCAATAGATGAGAACATGATTATTACTGCAAGTATTGCTATTAATACAGCGCTGAATATTAAAGAATATATAGATGCTAAAATAACATCTAAGTAACTTCGATTAACTCTTTCCATAAATTACCCCATAAAATCTTATGAGAAAAAATCATATGAAATTACAAAAAAATGGATGCTTCACCTAAGAAACATCCAAATTATTTTTTACAAAATTAATTATTAGTTATCTTTTTTCTCTTCTTTTTCTTCTACTACAGGAGCAACATCATCTTTTGCTAATTCTGGTTCATCTTTAACTTCTTCTAATGTTCCATCAGCAGCTGGTTGCATAACTGTATAAACAGCGCTTCTATCTATAGCAACGATTTGAGATCCATCTAATTTAGCACTTAAATCTAAAGTAATAACTCCTGCTTGTGCATCTATAGTTTTGATTTCTCCAATAAAACCACCAATAGTTTTAATTTTTGTACCAGGTTTTAAACTTTCCATCATCTTTTGAGTTTCTTTTTGACGTTTCTTTTGTGGAACGATTGACATAACAATCATAAGAACAAACAAAACGCCTAAAACAACAAGCATAATCCAATTGTTTCCGCTAGTTGAATCTGCTGCAATATTTACTAATATATTCATAAATCAAATCTCCTTAAATTTAATTTCGCTTTTAATAATATAATAAAAATCTATTTTATGCAACTTTTATTATATTAGATACTCTATCTCAAAAAAGTTGAGGTGGTTTTATAACTTAAAAAACTTTGTCTTGTTTTTTTCCACCATGCCCCCATGAATATGCCTTTGTGAAATCTTCGTAAAAATCCAAGAATCTATCTTCTAAAATTGCCTGTCTGATATCTTCCATTAATTTTGTTAAGAAACGAATATTGTGTATTGACAATAATTCTCCACCAAGTATTTCATCCGCATTAATAAGATGTCTAATATAAGCTCTTGAAAAGTTTTTGCAGCAATAGCAATCGCATTCACTATCTACTGGAGCAAAATCTTCTTTAAAAATAGCGTTTCTAATAGTTAAATTGCCCTGTTTAGTTAGAGCTGTTCCATTTCTTGCAATTCTTGTAGGAAGAACACAATCAAACATGTCAATGCCTCTTAAAACTCCTTCAACTAAACAATCTGGACTTCCTACTCCCATTAAGTATCTTGGTTGATCACTTGGATACAATGGCTTTAGAAAATCTAAAATATCATACATTACTTCTTTAGGTTCACCTACGCTAAGTCCTCCTATTGAGAATCCACATTGCGCATATTTTAAAACATCATCTAAAGATTTTTTTCTTAAATCTTTATACATATTCCCTTGAACAATTGGGAACAACATTTGACTATCTTTTTTATGATAATCAAAACATCTTTTCATCCATGCACTTGTTCTATCTAAAGCCTTTTTAGATTCAATGTAATTTGTGTTTCCTTCTGTACATTGATCAAATGCCATTATTATATCGGCTCCAAGCTTGTTTTCAATGTCTATTGCAAGTTCTGGAGTCATAAATAATTTTTTACCATCAATATAAGAATTGAAAGCAACGCCCTCATCCGTAATTTTGTTCATTTTTGCTTGAGAAAAAACTTGGAATCCACCAGAGTCTGTTAAAATTGGTTTATTCCAATTCATAAACTTATGTAATCCACCTGCTTTTTCTACTAGTTCAGGACCTGGTCTTAAATATAGATGATATGTATTTGCAAGTATAATTGAAGCTTTAGTTTGCTCAATATAATATGGGGTTAACGACTTAATAGTTGCATTAGTACCAACCGGCATAAATACAGGAGTATCAATGACCCCATGAGGAGTATAAAGCTTTCCTACTCTTGCTCCTGATTGTTTACAAACATGTATAACTTCATATTTAAAATTTTCCATATCAGTCCTTATATTAATAATGTTGAATCTCCAAATGAGAAAAATCTATATTTTTCTTCTACTGCAATTTTATACATATTCAAAGTTTCTTCTCTTCCAATAAATGCACTAACTAGCATAATTAGAGTTGACTCTGGAAGATGGAAATTTGTAATTAATCCTTTCACAACCTTAAATTTATATCCAGGATAAATAAATATATTTGTGTTATCTTTAGTAGCTTTTATATGTCCATATTCATCAGCTGCGCTTTCTAAAGTTCTAACAGATGTAGTTCCTACGCATATTATTCTTCTATTTTCATCAACAGCTTTATTAATTATTTCTGCTGTTTCATCAGAAATTTCATAATATTCTGTATGCATTTTATGATCTAAAATATTATCTTCTTTTACAGGTCTAAATGTCCCTAATCCAACATGCAACATTACTTTTGCAATAATTATTCCTTTTTCTTGTATTTTTTGAAGTAAATCATTAGTAAAATGAAGTCCTGCTGTTGGAGCTGCTGCCGAACCTAATTTATCCGCATAAACTGTATTATATCTAGTTTTATCTTGTAATTTCTCAGTAATATATGGAGGCAAAGGCATTTGGCCAATTCTATCTAATATATCTTCAAATATCCCATTAAATGTGAATTTTATATATCTAATGCCCTCATCTGCATATCCTACTACTTCACCTTCAAGTTCATCTGAAAATACAATTTTTGTACCTATTTTAAGTTTTTTAGCGGGTCTAGTTATACACTCCCATGTTGTATAGTCTTGTCTTTTTAAAAGCAAAACTTCCGTATTTAATTCTTTTGTTATATTTTCACCAACTCTTGTGCCATATATTCTCGCTGGCAAAACCTTTGTATCATTTATAACAAGCACATCTCCTGGCTTTAGGTAATCTATTACATCATAAAAATGCTTATGTTCAATTTGCTTAGAATCTTTATGAAAAACAAGCATCCTTGAATGATCTCTAGGTTCTATCGGTGTTTGAGCAATTAGTTCTTTTGGAAGATCATAGTAAAAATCATGAGTTTGCATCATCTTCACTATCTCCACTTAAATCCATTGAAAGTTGTTCAACATAATTTGGAACTTTTCTTCCTAAATGCTTATAAGCATCTGGTAAACAAATACGACCTCTTGGTGTTCTTGCTATGAATGTAATTTGCATTAAATATGGCTCATATACATCTTCGATAGTAGATGCATCTTCTCCTATAGAAGCCGCAAGTGTATCTAATCCTACAGGGCCACCATTAAACTTATCTATCATAGTAAGCAACAAGCGTCTATCTATTGAATCTAATCCTAATTCGTCAATTTCCATTTTTTTCAATGACCAATCAGTTATTTCTCTATCTATATAACCTTCGCCTTTGACCTCGGCAAAATCTCTAACTCTTTTTAATAATCTATTTGCAATTCTTGGTGTTCCACGACTTCTTTTTGCAATTTCATTTGCCCCGTCTTCTGTTACATCAATATTCAATAATCCTGCAGATCTTTTTACAATTATAGCTAACTCCTCAGGTTTATATAATTCCAATCTGCAATGAACGCCAAATCTATCTCTAAGAGGACTAGATAAATTTCCAGCTTTTGTTGTTGCACCAATTAGCGTGAACTTTGGAAGCGCCATTCTCATAGATCTTGCAGTAGGTCCTTTACCTATTACGATATCTAGAGCAAAATCTTCCATTGCTGAATATAAGATTTCTTCAACATTGCGATTTAATCTATGTATTTCATCTATAAATAAAACATCATTTTCTTGCAAATTTGTCAAAATTGCAGCAAGATCAACTGCCTTATCTATTGCTGGTCCTGATGTGATTTTAATTTGACTATCCATCTCATTTGCAATAATAAAAGCTAAAGTTGTTTTACCAAGTCCAGGAGGACCAAATAGCAAAATATGGTCAAGTGACTCATGTCTTTTTTTAGCGGCTTGAATATATATTTCAAGATTCTCTTTAATTTGATCTTGTCCTGTATAGTCAGCCATAGTTTTTGGACGAAGTTTGTTGTCGTTATCTACATCAACAACACTTTCCATAGATGACATAAATCTTTCTTCTTCTGAAAAATCCATTATTTCATACTCCTAAATACTAAACTAATTAACTCTTCTGTTGTACTTGCCTTAGGTCTATATAAAGAAACCTGTCTAGTTGCTTCACTCTTACTCATTCCTAAAGAAGAAAGTGCAAGAATTGCATCTTGAGAAATAGGATCGTCAATTTTTGGAATAGGTGTATCACTTAAACTTTCAAAATCTTCCTCTTCTAATTTCTCTTTTAATTCCATAATTATTCTCATTGCAGTTTTCTTGCCAATTCCCTTTATTTTTGCTAGTGCCTTATAATCTGAATTAACAATGTTAAGCGCAAGAGTTTTTGGATCAATTCCTGACAAAATTTGAAGTGCTGTTTTTGGTCCAACTCCACTTATTGATGTCAATTTTATAAACATAGCTTTCTCTTCTTTTGTGCTAAATCCATAAATTTTGATAACATCATCAGCAATTTTAACACAAGTAAATACAGTAATTGTTTCACCTATGTGTCCAAATGCATTTAAAGTATTGTTAGAAACTAAAATATCAAAACCGATATTGTTGCAATCTACAACGATCCTTCCTTCTTCAAAAAATATAACTTTACCAGTAATCGAATAATACATATATTTATATTAAATTATAAAAAATATAAAGTCAATTAAATGCAAAAAATCCAATAATAATACTAGATTAAATTCTAAATAAACCACCTAATCTTGCAGATTGTGCATGAGTTAAAGCAAGAGCAAGTGCATCTGCTGCGTCGTCAGGCTTTGGAGGCTTAGACAACTTCAACATTTTTGTAACCATATATTGAATTTGTTTTTTTTCTGCTTTTCCATATCCTGTCATAGCTTGCTTAACTTGAAGAGGTGTATATTCAAACAAATTGTTACACTTATTCATACAAGCAAGCAAAATTACGCCTCTAGCTTGCGCAACATTAATTCCTGTTGTTGTATTTGTATTGAAAAATAATTCTTCAAGCGCAATAGAATCAGGTTTATATTTGTCTAATAAGGCATTCATACCTTCATAAATAAGTTTTAATCTTTGCGGAACTTTCAATTCTTTTGGAGTATTTATTACGCCATAATCAACAACAGAAGAATTGCCTCTTTCTACACTGATAACACCATATCCTACTATTGCCAATCCTGGGTCAATACCTAAAATTATCATTCTCTTATTTGTCCCATTCCATCAATAATATATTTTTCACTTGTAAGTTGTTTTAGTCCAAGCGGTCCTCTTGCATGAAGTTTTTGAGTAGATATACCAATCTCTGCACCAAAACCAAATTGGAAACCATCCGTAAATCTTGTTGAAGTATTTACATACACACATCCCGAATCCACTTTTTTCTTAAATATATCGATTACATCTTTATCTTGAGCAATAATTGCATCAGAATGCTTTGTATTGTTGTTGTTAATTTGATCTATTGCTTGCATATAATTATCTACGATAGACACTGTCAAAATGTAATCTGAATGTTCTTTTTTATATTCAGCTTCATCGCATAACGTAGCAGCTGAAATAATATCGCATACTTCTTGAGAACCATTAATTTTACAGCCATCCATAATTAAAGGTAGCAAAATAAGTGGCAACTTATTTGCAACTTTTCTATCTATAATTAATTGCTCAAGCGCATTGCAAGTACTAGGTCTACTCATCTTAGCGTTATATACAACCTTTTCAGCAATTCCCATATTTGCACTTTCGTGAATATATGTGTGGCAAACTCCACCTGCTGATGCTATTACTGGCATAGTCGCATTTTCAAGCACAAAGTGCTTTAATCCATCTCCGCCTCTTGGTATAACAACGTCAACACAATCTCCTTGTTTTAAAAGTTCTAATGAAGATTCTCTTGTGATGTCATCAATAAAATTAACAACGTTTTTATCAAAGCCATTACTCTCTAATGCATTTTGCATTATTTCATATAATTTTCTATTTGAATTAATAGCTTCTTTTCCACCTCTTAAAACAACACAGTTACCACTTTTTATACATAAAGCAGCAACGTCAATTGTTACATTAGGTCTTGATTCATAAATAACGCCAATAGTTCCAAGTGGAACACGAACTTTTGTAAACTTTAATCCATTTTTTGTTTTCCATGAATCGGTAATCTCTCCAATTGGATCTGCAAGTTTTGCAACTTGTTTAACACCCTCTATCATGGTATTAAGTCTACTATCATTAAGTGTAAGACGATCTATCATAGCGCTAGATAGGCTAGATTTTGCTTCTTCGATATCTTTTTCATTTGCTTCAAAAATATCTTTTTTAGAAGCAATTAATGCCTGAGCAATACACTCAAGCATTAGATTTCTTTCTTTATTAGTTGTTGCTGCAAAAGAAAACGCTGCTTTTTTAGCATTTAAACAAATCTCTCTTACACTACTCATTATTAATCTTCTTCCTCTTCCTCAACTAATTCAGCATTATGATAAACGTTTTGAACATCGTCATCTTCTTCAAGTACATCAATAAGTTTTTGAACTCTTGCTGAAGCTTCTTTATCTAGTTCAATTGTACTTTGAGGAACCATAGTAACTTCACCTGATATTACTTTAAATGATGAATCTGCTGAGATTGCATCCATAACAGCTGCAAAGTTTTCTGGAGTAGTTCTAATTTCAAATACGTCTTCATCGTCAATTACGTCATCTGCCCCAGCATCTAAAGCTGCCATCATAACGTCGTCTTCAGTTAAATTACCTTTTTCAACAATGATAACACCCATTCTATCAAACAAATATGATACGCATCCTGTTGTACCTAAAGAACCACCATTTTTGTCAAAATAAGATCTAACATTACCAATTGTTCTATTTGGCTTATCTGTTAAAGTGTTTACTATCATAGCAACTCCACCTGGAGCATATCCTTCATAAACGTTTTCAGAATAATTGATTTGTCCAAGTTCTCCAGATGCTTTTTTAATACCTCTTGCAATATTATCATTTGGCATATTAGCAGCTTTAGCTTTAGCAATAACTGCTCTTAAAGAAGCATTAGAGTTTGGATCTGGACCGCCTGCTTTTACTGCAACTGCGATTTCTCTTCCAATTTTAGTAAATACTTTTGCTCTTGCAGCATCAGTCTTACCTTTTTTCATTTGTATATTGTGCCATTTGCTATGTCCTGACATAATGATTTCTCCTTGTTTTTTTCTTATTTTATTTTATTATTAAATAAATGCTAATTCAAGTCTAATTAGCAAAAGATAAATGATATAAAGCAACGGACAATGAAACCGCTGCATTTAAGCTCTCAATATCTCCTATCATAGGCAAAGACAAAGTTGTTGTACAGCTATTTTTAATTTCACTGCTAACACCATGTGCTTCATTGCCCACTATTAGTGCAAATGGAGATTTAACATTCTTTGTTGAATATATGTTTTCTCCACCCATATCTAAAGTTATGAGATTATATCCATTCAATTTTTTATAAATATTTTCAAACGAATCTAATACAATATTTACTCTAAATATACCACCCATAGAAGAACGAACAACTTTCATAGAATATGGATCAACTGTATCTATTGCAAAGATAGTTTTTATTCCACATGCTACGCATGTTCTTATAATTGTTCCAAAATTTCCTGGGTCTGATACTCTATCTAAAATTACTACATTTCCCCCATCAAAATTAGATTTAGGCTTTACTGCAGTGCACAATAATCCACATGGAGTTTGTGTATCTGATAAAGTTTTCATGACTTTATCTGAAACAACACAAATCTTGTCTTGGTCATATTTTTTTATTATGTCACTATAAGTATCTAATTTAGATTTTTCAACAAACAAATATTGAACACTAACACTATCTGGTAAATCCTTAATTATATTAGCGCCTTCAACTATAAATTGACCAAGTAAATCTCTTTCTTTTTTATCCTTGAGCTTTTTTACTTGCTGTATTATTGAATTGGAAAGTGAAGTAATCTCTTTCATCTTAAAAAGAGGCAACCGTTTTTGGTTGCCTCAAAGTTTAATTACTTTTTAGCTGTTTCACACAATGCTGTAAAAGCTGCTGGATCTGTAACTGCAATATCTGCAAGTACTTTACGATTTAAATCTACTCCATTCTTCTTTAAACCATGCATTAATGTGCTGTAATTTAGACCATTCATTCTAGCTGCTGCATTGATACGAGCAATCCATAAAGATCTAAATTGTCTCTTCTTTTGCTTTCTACCAACAAATGCATATTGGCCAGATTTCATAACTGCTTCACGAGCAATTCTATATAACTTAGACTTAGCACCGAAGTAACCCTTGGCTTGTCTCATTATTTTTCTACGTTTTTTAACGCCATTTACGCCTCTTTTAATTCTCATTTTAGTGTTCCTCCGATTAAATCAAATTCTTAATTGTCTTTTCTTGTGTAGAATCTACATATGCTGTTTTTCTTAAAGCACGCATTCTCTTTGGTGCTTTCTTTGTTAAGATGTGTCTTCTGTTCATCTTAGCTCTTTTAACCTTGCCGCTTCCTGTTAATTTAAAACGCTTTTTAGCGCTACTTTTTGTTTTTTGCTTAGGCATGATTGTATACCTCCGAATATATATATTTTATTTTTTCTCTTGTTTAGGCACAAGCATCATTGAAATCTCTCTACCAGTTATTGTTGGCTTTGCATCAACTTGTGCAACTTCTTGTAGCAATTCAATAAACTTTTCCATGTTTCTCATTCCAAGTTCAGGTCTTGCATTTTGTCTTCCCTTAAGTCTTATTGAAACCTTTACTTTATTGCCATCTTGTATAAACTTTGTTGCTTGTTTTGCTCTAGTATTCATATCGCCTACATCAATAGATGCAGATAGCATTACTTCTTTGATTTTTACGACTTTTTGGTTCTTTTTGTTTTCTTTATCTTTTTTGATCATGTCGTATTTGTATTTAGAATAATTCATTAACTTGCATACAGCAGGCTCAATTGAACCATTCATTAATACTAAATCTAAATCTTGATCATACGCTACTTTCTTAGCATCATTTAGTGTCATTTCACCAAGTTGAGTGCCATCGTTTCCAATCAATCTGACCATCTTTGCTCTGATTTGGTCGTTAATAAGTAACTCTTTAATAATTAAATCCTCCTTGCTTTACAAGCATAAAAATATGGACAACTTAAGCATACAAGTTGTCCATAGAAAATTATCTTATATTCTATTACCTCATCGAACCTTTGTTGACGGGTGAGACTACTGTCTACTTAAATGTAAGACAATAATAGCATCTAAATAAATAGTTAGTCAAATAAAAACCTAACATTTCAAATATTTTTTCTAAATATTAATCGAACCATCAATGCATTCTATTTTGCAACTATTAATATTTTTATTCCATTCTGTAGCTTTATCTATATTGCTCCACTCTTCCTTTGTTCCATTAAATTTAATATTTGATAGATTTTCGCATCCATAAAAAACATTTTTTCCAAGATATTGTATTTCTTTTGACAATGAAATAGTATTTAATTTTTTACAATTAAAAAATGCTTCATCTCTTATATATTTAATACTATCTGGCAATTCTATTTTATCTAAAGTGCAACAATCGTAAAATGTTCTAGAATCTATAGTGTCTACATTTTTTGGGATTTTTATATTTTTTAAACTCTTACATCCATTAAATGCATCCTCCCCGATTCTTGTTACACTTTCTGGGATTGTTATACTTGTTAAATTACTACATTCTCTGAATGCATACTTTCCTATACTTATTACACTATCTGAGAGTATTATACTTTCTAAACTACTACAGTCCCAGAATGCACCTTCTTCTATACTTATTACACCATCTGGGATTGTTATACTTTCCAAACTACTACATTCAATAAATACTCTTTCTCCTATACTTGTTACACTATCTGGTATCGTTATACTTGTTAAACTACTACATTCAAGGAAAGCCATATCTCCTATACTTGTTACGCCGTCTGGGATTGTTATACTTTCCAAACTACTACATTCTCTGAATGCATGCTTTCCTATACTTGTTACACTATCCGGAATTGTTACACTTTCTAAACTACTACATCTAGCAAATACACAATATTCTATTTTTGTTACACTATCTGGAATTGTTATACTTGTTAAACTACTACAACCAGAGAATGCACAACCTCCTATACTAGTTACACTATCCGGAATTGATATACTTTCTAAACTACTACAATCAGAGAATGCATAATCTCCTATACTTGTTACATCGTCTGGGATTGTTATACTTATCAAACTACTACAGCCGTAGAATACCCCATTTTCTATACTTGTTATACCATCTGGGATTGTTATGTTTGTTAAATTATTACATCCAGAGAATGCATAATCTCCTATACTTGTTACACTATCTGGAATTATTGTATTTTTGCATCCTAATACTAATAAATTTGATGATGTTTCTATTATCGCATTACAATTGTTTCTACTATCATATTTAGAATTATTCTCATCTACCACGATATTTTCTAAACTACTACAGCATTCGAAGGCATATTCTCCTATACTAGTTACGCTATCTGGAATTGTTATACTTTCTAAACTACTACATTCTCTAAATGCATGCTTTCCTATACTTGTTACACTATTCGAAATCGTTATACTTGTTAAACCACTACATCCTATGAATGCATAATTTCCTATACTTGTTACACTGCTTGGAATGAATGTGTTTTTACATCCTACTATCAATGTATTTGATGATGTTTCTATTATCGCATTACAATTGTTTCTACTATCGTATTTAGGATTATTCTCATCTACTACTATACTTGTTAAACTACTACATCCAGCGAATGCATGATCTGCTATATATGTTACACTATCTGGAATTGTTATACTTGTTAAACTACTGCATTCAAAGAATGCTCTTTCTCCTATACTTGTTACTTCTTTATTATTAATTAATTGGGGAATATTTACTTCCCTAGACCTACCTACATAATTTGTTATTTCGTAAGTTTCATCTTTTTTTAATTTAAGTTTAAAACCTATCATTTTCCACCTCTATTACAATAAATAATACATTCTACTTTTAACCTTTTCAACATAAATATGTTGAACTTTCTGATTATGTCTTAATAATAGAACTTTGAAGAAAAACAAGATTAGTTTAATGTTTGCGAATTGTTTCATATCTAGTTTTGTAAAGTATTATTCTATTTATGATTAATCAAAACTTATATATTTCTTTAATTTCATCTAACAAAAATGAAGCACAAAATTGAGGCATGGATGTATAAAATTACACATTATTCTTCGTAAAATGTAAAAAATTACACAAAACGAAGACGTAAAATGTAAAAAATTACACAAAACGAAGATTTTGCTAATTTTTGACTATTTTTTTCAAACAAAAAAAGAGGTGCTAAAATATTCTTTTTAACACCTCAAAACTATATTTTTTATATCTTATTAATCTAATCTAAATGTTGAAATATCATTTAATACTTTATCTATAAATTCAGATAGTGGCATTTGTCCTAAATCGCCTTCTCCTCTACGTCTTACTGAAACAACATTAGCTTCAACATCTTTATCTCCAATAATTAACATATATGGAATCTTTTCTTGTTGAGCGCCACGAATCTTGTATCCAATTGTTTCGCTTCTAGAATCAACTTCACATCTAATTCCTGCAGCTTTTAATTTCTTAGCAATATCTTTACATACTTCAACATTTCTATCTGTCAATGCAAGAATCTTTACTTGTGTTGGAGAACACCAAACTGGGAATGCTCCAGCAAATTTTTCAATCATTAATGCCATTGTTCTTTCATAGCATCCAATAGAACTTCTATGAATAATATATGGACGTCTCTTTTCGCCTTTTTCATCAATATATGTCATATCGAATCTTTCTGCTAAGAACATATCTACTTGTATTGTAATTAATGTATCTTCTTTTCCATATACATTCTTAATTTGAATATCTAGTTTTGGTCCATAGAAGGCTGCTTCGTCTATTCCAATTTTATAATCTACTCCTAAATCCTTCAAAATCTTTTCCATTGTGCTTTCTGCTTCTTCCCATTTTTCAGGATCATCAATGTATTTTTCCTTATTATTTGGATCCCATTTAGAGAATCTAAATGAAGCATCATCGATTAATCCTGTTACCGTAAGCATTTTCTTTGCAAGAGCTAAACATCCTGCAAACTCTTCCTCTAATTGATCAGGTCTAACAATTAAGTGTCCTTCAGAAAGTGTGAATTGTCTTACACGAATAAGACCATGCATTTCTCCTGAAGCCTCATTTCTGAATAATATAGAAGTTTCACCATATCTCTTTGGTAAATCTTTATAAGATTTAAGTCCATTGTTATAAATTGTATATTGGAATGGACATGTCATTGGACGAAGTGCAAATACTTCACTATCTTTTTCTTCATCCCCTAAGACAAACATTCCCTCTTTATAATGATCCCAGTGACCAGATATTTTATACAAATCTGATTTAGCCATATATGGAGTCTTAGTTAAAACGTAACCTGCTTCCTCTTCTGTATCCTCTACGAATCTATTTAAAATTTGGAACAATTTAGCGCCCTTTGGCATTAATAAAGGAAGTCCTTGTCCAATTTTTTCATCAGTCATGAATATACCAAGTTCTCTACCAAGTTTATTATGGTCACGTTTTTTTGCTTCTTCTAATTGTTGCAAATGTTCTTGTAAATCGCTCTTTTTATCAAAACAAGTACCATAGATTCTTGTTAACATCTTATTCTTTTCGCTTCCTCTCCAATATGCACCTGTTATACTTAACAATTTAAATGCTTTAATATAACCAGTACTTGGCAAATGTGGTCCAGCACATAAATCTGTAAATCCGCCTTGTTTATAGAATGAAATTGTAGCATCTTTTGGAAGATCGTTTATAAGTTCTACTTTATAATCTTCTTTATATCCTTTCATTAGTTTTAATGCCTCTTCTCTTGGAAGCTCAAATCTCTCAAGTGGATAATTAGCTTTGATAATACTCTTCATTTCAGATTCTATGTTTGCCAAATCTTCTACAGCAATAGGTGTTTTAAAATCAATATCATAATAAAAACCATCATCAATTGCTGGTCCAATTGCAAGTTTACATGTTGGATAAATATTTTTTATCGCTTGCGCTAAGATATGTGAACAGGTATGACGATATATTCTCTTTCCCTCGTCATCTTTAAAGGTCAAAATTTCAAGAGTGCAATCTTTATTTAGCACTTGATTTAATTCAACAACTTTGCCATCGACTTTAGCGCCTACAGCAACTCTTGCTAAGCCTTCAGATATGTCCTTAGCAATATCCATTACTCTTAATCCATCTTGGTACTCTTTATAGCTACCATCTTTTAAAGTAATCTTCATATATATCCTCCATAAAAAAATCCTTATGCCTAAGCATAAGGACGAAATAATTCGCGGTTCCACCTTATTTATAACGCAATGCGTTATCTCTTAATTATCCAAAATACGTTTGGTACGTGCTTTACAACTGGTGGTACTTGAAAAAGTTATTGCACATCTTCTCAGCTACCGATGTTCTCTGTAACAAATCGCTTTTTTAGCTTGTCCTGTTGTCGACATTTCTGTCTCGCAATATAGTAATGTCATTTTATGACAAAGTGTATTTTTTTGTCAATAAAATTTATTCTAATTCAAAAGCTCCTGTATATAATTGATAGTATTTTCCTTTCTTTTCAATTAATTCTTCATGGCTTCCTCTTTCTATAATTCTACCATTTTCAAGAACCATAATAACATCGGCATTTTGTACAGTAGATAGTCTATGAGCTATAACAAATACTGTCTTGCCTTTCATTAATTGATCAGTACCCTTTTGAACTAAAGCTTCAGTTCTTGTATCTATTGAGGATGTTGCTTCATCCATGATCATAACTGGTGCATTTGAAACAGCAGCTCTAGCAATGGATATAAGTTGTCTTTGTCCTTGAGATAGATTTGCTCCATCTGCAGTTAGCATTGTGTCATATCCATTTGGCAATCTTGTTATAAAATCATGTGCATTTGCTATTTTTGCAGCTTCTATAACATCCTCATCTGTTGCGTCTAATCTACCATAACGAATATTGTCTTTAACTGTACCTGTAAACAAATTTGTGTCTTGTAAAACAATACCTAAAGATCTTCTTAAATCCGCTTTTCTTATCTTATTGATATTGATATCGTCATATCTGATCTTTCCATCGGCAATATCGTAGAATCTATTAATTAGGTTTGTTATTGTAGTTTTACCTGCACCTGTTGCACCTACAAAGGCAACTTTTTGACCAGGCATTGCATATAAAGTAACATCATGTAAAACTATCTTTTCTGGATTATATCCAAAATCCACTTCATGCATTTCAATTTTTCCTTGAAGTTTCGTATAAGTAATAGTTCCATCAGCTTGATGTGGATGTTTCCAAGCCCACATTCCTGTTCTTTCTTCTGTTTCAATTATATTGCCTTTATCGTCATATTTAGCATTTACTAATGTAACATAACCATCGTCATGTTCTGGAACTTGATCCATTAATTCAAATACTCTGTTTGCACCTGCAAGACCCATAACAATTGAGTTTACTTGGCTAGCAGTTTGTCCAACATTGTTTGTAAATCCTTTTCCAAGTCCTAAGAACGCAACAACAGTACCTATTGTTAATTGATGAACGCCAATTATAGAAACATTTTTAACATTCAATACCATTAATACAGCACCAACAACGGCAAGCATTACGTAAATTAAATTACCTAAATTTCCCATCATTGGCATTAAAATATTCGCATATTTATGAGCGTTTGTAGCATCATGGAATAATTCGTCATTAACTTTATTAAAATCTTCATGCGCTTCTTCTTCATGGCAGAATACTTTAATAACTTTTTGACCATTCATCATTTCTTCAATAAAGGCCTCTGTCTTAGCTATTGATCTTTGTTGTCTCATAAAGTATTTTGCACTTCCACCACCTATTTTTGTAGTGATAAAATACATAGCAACAATGCCAACTATAATAACTAGTGTTAACCAGAAACTAAAATATAACATTATGCAGAACATTCCAATCAAAGTTAATACTGAACTAAATATTTGAGGAATTGATTGAGAAATCAATTGTCTTATAGCATCAACGTCATTTGTATAATAACTCATGATATCTCCATTAGAATTATTATCAAAATAACTAATTGGTAAAGACTGCATTTTATTAAACATATTTTGTCTTAGGTGGTTCAAATATCCTTGTGTAACAATTGCCATTATTCTATTAAATGTAAAGCTTGATGCAACGCCAATTAAATATACGCAAATCATCAAAATCATAATTTTTGAAAGTTCTGGCCAAATATGATTAAATCCTTCAAGATTTGTCATTCCGTTATCTACCATACTTTGCAAAGTAGGGGTTAATAGCGAATCGACAATTCTTTGTAAAAATAAAGAACCACACATTAAAGCAATTGAACTAAATACTATACAAATTGCTACTAAAATAAGTTCCCATTTATAGTATCCAAAAAGAGATTTTAGTAATCTTTTCATAGTATTGCTTTTAGTTTGTTTAACTTTATTAGAATTAGTCATTACTATTACCTCCTTTTGTTATTTTATTTTGAGAATAATATACATCTTGATATATCTCATTTCTCTTAATCAATTCTTCATGTGTTCCGCAATCGGCAATCTCGCCGTTATTCATAACTACGATTTTATCTGCATCTTGGATGGAAGCTATTCTTTGAGCAATTATAATTTTAGTTGTATCAGGAATCTCTTCTTTTAGAGCTTTTCTTATCAATGCGTCAGTCTTTGTATCTACTGCGCTTGTTGAGTCATCTAAAATCAAGATCTTTGGCTTTTTAAGCAAAGCTCTTGCTATACATAGTCTTTGCTTTTGTCCTCCTGAAAAGTTTGCTCCTCCTTGTTCAACTACATGATCATATTTATCTGGATATGTTTCAATAAACGAATCAGCTTGAGCAAGTTTTGCAGCTTTTTGAATTTCTTCATCAGTTGCATCTTTATTACCCCACAATAAATTTGATTTAATAGTTCCACTAAATAGGATATTCTTTTGAAGAACAACAGATACTTGATTTCTCAAAACTTCCATATCGTATTTTTTTACATTTTCGCCGCCTACGATAACTTCTCCCTCTGTTACATCATATAGACGTGATATTAAATTTACTAAAGAAGATTTAGCGCTTCCTGTTCCTCCAATAATACCTATTGTTTCACCAGATTTTATACTCAAATTGATATTTGTTAAAGCATTTTTTTCCGCTTTTTCAGAATATTTAAACGATACATTTTTAAACTCTATAGAACCATCTTTAACATCCATAATAGGATTTTCAGGATTCTTTAATGTGCTTTCCTCATCAAGAACTTCTGCACATCTTTTTATACAAGCTGAAGACATAGTTATCATAACCATAATCATAGCAAGCATCATCATATTCATAAGCATTTGCATTGTATATTGGAACAAAGATGATAATTGTCCTGTTGACAATTCTCCCCAAGCAAATGTATAAACACCATTTTCAAATACGGAGCCAGGAACATTTAATGTTTTTACAATAATTACTGATCCTAAAATAGTTATAATCGTCATTGCTGAAAAAACTGCAAATTGCATTGCTGGCATAGATAATGCTATTATCTTTTCCGCTTTTACGAAATCCCATCTAACATCATTAGAAGCTTTAGCAAACTTTTTCTTTTCGTAGTCTTCTCTTACATAAGATTTTACAACACGCATTCCCTTAACATTTTCTTGGACTGATTCATTTAACGCATCATATTTTTTAAACACCCTATCAAATATTGGGAATACATATAATACTCCTCCAATCAAGAACGCACCAAGCAATGGAACTATAACGAGTAAAACAAGACCTATCTTCCAGTTTATAGAAAATACCATTATCATTGAGAATATAAGCATAAATGGAGCTCTAACAGCATTTCTAATAATCATCATATAAGCCATTTGAATATTAGTAATATCTGTAGTTAATCTTGTTACTAAACTTGATGTTGAAAATTTATCAATGTTAGCAAACGAAAACATTTGAACTTTATTAAAAATATCTTCTCTAAGGTTTTTAGCAAAACCAGCTGAACCACGAGCAGCATAAATACCAGATAATGTTCCGCATGCAAAAGAAGCAAGCGCCATTGTAATCATGACAACACCATAAATTATCAAGTTTCTAAAGCCTGATGTTTGAACAACATACATCTCGTCAATAAGTTTTGCCATAACAAGAGGTAAAAAACATTCAAATACAACTTCAAGCGCAACAAAAAGTGGTGCCAAAAATGCATCTAATTTGAACTGTCTAACACTCTTTAATATCTTTTTTATATTATGTTTCATCTATTTCACCTAAATTCTTTTTCACTTTATCTAACAATCTATATAATTCTACCTTCTCTTCTTCAGAAAAATCTTTCATCATTAAATCATTAGCAAACTTTATATTTTGATAAATCATTATATGCTCTTTTTTTGCATGTTCAGTCAAAACAATCTTTTTTAATCTTGCATCATGATTTACAGATTCTTTTTTAATAAGATTATTCTTTTCCATTAATTTAAGAATCTCTGTTGCTGTTGACCTACGTATCATAAAATGTTTTTCTAAGTCTTTTTGAAAAACATCTTCATCATTTGCTTCTTTATCAAAGATGTATCCAATAAATAGTCCTTGCATTGGCGTTGGCTTTTTCTTATCCTTGTTATTCTCAGGATCAAATGGAATTGGCAATCCCTTTTCCTTTCCATTAACTGTCATAGCCCTCGTAACTAAATTAGATATCAATCTCAATTCTTTCATCAGCGGTATATTATATTTCATTCTTACCTCTTATTTTTGTTAGTACGCTAACATTATAGTTAGCCCCCTAACATTAAGTCAAGAGAAATAAAAAATATTGATAAAAATTATATAATATTCTACAATGGTTTTGAAATACTATAAAGGAGAAAAAAAATAATGGATTGGAAAACATTATTGGAAAACATTGGTAATTGGATTACCACTGAAGGTTTAAAAGTAGTTATATCAATCATAATTTTGTATATTGCATGCAAAATTGTTGATTTTATAGCCAAAAAAGTTGATAAAAAACTTGAATCACGTCATATGGATGAAACTTTAAGAAAAGTACTTGTTCCAACAGTAAAAAGAGTAATTAAAGTTCTTCTATTTGTATGCGTTATTGGATATCTTGGATTTGAAACATCTTCAATATCTGCAGCTATCTTATCTATTGGTGCTACAATAGGTCTTGCTCTACAAGGTTCTTTATCTAACTTTGCTGGTGGTATTTTAATCATTACATTAAGACCATATAAAATTGGTGATTATATTGTAGTTGATGGCGTAGAAGGAACTGTAACAGAAGTTGCCCTATTCTATACTTATTTAGCTACTCCAGATAATAAAGTTATTATAATCCCTAACTCAAAAGCTTCTAGCTCAAATGTTGTTAATGTTTCTAAAAACCCAACAAGAAGAGAAGATATGAAATTCACTATTTCATATAATCAAGATTTTGAAAAAGCAAAAGAAGTAATTATGGAAGTTATCAATAAATGCGACTGCATCTTAGCCGATCCAGCACCTTTTGTTAACGTTTCTGAACATGGAGACAGCGCAATTGTTATATTAGCTAGATGGTGGACAAAGAGCGAAGATTACTGGACTGCTCATTGGTATATGCTTGAAGAAGTTAAAAAAGCATTTGATGCAAACAACATCGAAATACCTTATCCACAAATGGATGTTCACATGAAAAATAACTAATTATTTTTTGTAATTAAATTGCCCCGGCTTAATGACAAGTCGGGGCTTTTTTTTGAATTGTTTTATGCAAATAATCTAATTAATTGTTGTCTAAGTTCTAAAGGTCCTTTATTGTTTAATACTATGTAAGTTGCCATCTTTTCGTATTCTTCATTGCTAGTTTGGGATGCAATAATTTTTTTGACATATTCTTTTGAATATCCACTTCTTGCCATTACCCTTTGTATTCTAAATTTTACATCTGAAGAGACAAACAAGATTTTATCTAAATAATTTTTCATCCTATCATCTACAACTTGAACCTCTATAAATACATCTTTATCTTGATTGTTAATTATTTCATCTAGTCTTTTTAAAACTAATGGATGAGCTAGCGAATTTAATTGCGCTAATTTATTTTTATCATTAAAAACTTGATTGCCAAGTATTGTTCTATCTATTTGCCCATCTATGACGCATCCTGGAAAAGTTTTATCAATAAGGTCAATATATTCTTTTTCATTAGTTATATCTTTATAGACTGCGTCACAATCTATAACCATATACCCTAATTCTCTTAGAATATTTGATACTGTGGATTTACCGCTTCCTATTCCTCCAACAATTCCTATTTTCATTATTTTGCCTCAAGCCAACTGTCTCCTACTCCAAGATCAGCAACAAGCTTTACTGGAAGAGAAACAACGTTTTCCATATTCTCTTTTAAAATCTTTGAGACAATCTCAATTTCGTCTTCATATGTGTCTATGATTAATTCATCGTGAACTTGCATTATTAATTTTGATTTTAAATTATTATCCTTTAATGCTTTATGAACCTTAATCATAGCAAGTTTAATAATATCTGAAGCTGATCCTTGCAATGGCATATTCATAGCAACTCTTTCTCCAAACATTTGCATATTACGATTTGACATTGTAAGCTCTGGTATATATCTTATTCGACCAAAATATGTCTTTGCAAAACCATGAGCTTTTGCATCTTTTTTTAACTTTTCCATATATTCGTATACTTTTGGATAAGTTCTAAAATAATTATCTATAAATTCCTTTGCTTGATATATAGGTATTCCTAAATCAGTAGATAATCCAAAACTACTAATTCCGTAAATTATTCCAAAGTTTACCGCTTTAGCTTGTCTTCTTAAATCTGGTGTAACCATTTCAAGAGGAATATTAAATACCTTTGCTGCAGTTAAAGCATGAATATCTTCGTTGTTATTGAATGCATTTATAAGACTTTCATCTCCACTAAAAGCAGCCATCAACCTAAGTTCAATTTGTGAATAATCTGCACATACAAGTTTTCTTCCTTCACTTGCAATAAATAATTCTCTTATTTGCTTTCCTTCCTTCTTTCTTACAGGAATGTTTTGCAAATTAGGTTCTGTTGAGGATAATCTACCAGTTGCGGTAACTGTTTGTTTAAAGATTGTTCTAATCTTACCATCTCCGTCAATATTTGGAAGCATACCATCTAAATAAGTAGATCTTAACTTTTCAAGTTCTCTATATCTCAAAATTAACGAAATACATGGATGATCATTAATTAATCCTTGAAGAACATCAACTGCTGTAGAATGGCCAGCTTTTGCTTCCTTTCCGCCAGGTTTTAAACCAATTTTTTCAAATAATATGACGCTTAATTGCTTTGGCGAATTTATATTAAATACTTCACCAGTACAGTCAAATATTTGGTTAGATATATCTTCTATCTCTTTTTTGAAAATTGTTGAAATTTCCAGGATTTTTTCTTTGTTTACTCTAAATCCTTCCGTTTCCATATCAAATAAAACTTCTACAAGTGGAAGTTCCATATTTTCATATAAATCATATAAATTTCTTTCTTTTAGATTTATGGTTATTTGTTTATCTACAGAAAACAAAGCTGCAGCAATAGAATCAGACTCTATGCTAAAACTTCTAAGCAAATCTTCTAATGTTTTATAATTTCTATTTGCATCTAATAGATATGCTTTTATAAGCACATCTTCATATGGCATAGAAAGTCTAATATGATAATTGTGAAGTTCTCTCATTAAAGTTTTTGAATCAAATACAATTTTAGTGATTGCATTGTCTTCAAATACTGGTTTTAATGCAAGATAAACATAGTCTATTAGCATACCATCTAATAAATTATTAGATATCTGAATTTTATATGCGTCTTTGTTTGATGTGGCAATTAAAATATCCTCTCCTAAAGATATTGAGAAATTCTTTTCTTTTTGGATTTTTTTAACCAATAAATCTAGTTCATCACTTTGAGAAATTGTAGAAACATTAACTTGCTCTACAACAATTTCTTGACTAGTTCCATCAAAATCCAATCTTTCAATTATCTTATATAATTCAAGCTCTTTTAATTTGTCTTTTAATTTTACATCAAAAGGCATTTTTAAAGTTGCATCTAATAAATCAATTTCAATTGGAGAATTAGTATTTATTGTAGCCAATTTATAAGACAAATAAGCAAGTTCTTTATTATTCTCAAGTTTTTCCTTTAATTTGCCTTTTATCTCTTCAATATGTTCATAAACGCCATCTAACGTATCATACTTCAAAAGCAAATCTCTTGCTGTTTTTTCTCCAACTCCAGGAACTCCTGGAATATTATCTGAAGTATCTCCCATCAAAGATTTTAAATCAATAACTTGCGAAGGCCTTAATCCTGTTTCAAGTAAATGAGCTACATCAAATTCCTCTATTTCTGTTACGCCCTTTCTAGTTAATAAAACTGTTGTGGAATCATCTACTAATTGAAGCGAATCTTTATCTCCTGTAACAATATATGTTTGTTGTGGAAACTTTTTAGCAATTGTACCAATTATATCATCTGCTTCATATCCGTCTTTTTCTAAAATAGGAATATTCATTAATGATAAAATTTCTTTCATTGGTTGAATTTGCATAGCAAGTTCAGGCGGCATAGGCTTTCTTGTAGCTTTATACCCATCATATATCTCTTTTCTAAATGTTGGAGCTTTTCTATCAAAAGTAGCAATAATATATGTTGGCTTATAATTTTCAATAAGCTTTAAAAGCATATTGCAATAACCAAAAATTGCACCCGTAAATTGTCCCTTTCTATTAGAGAAATTTGGAAGCGCATAATAAGCTCTATTAATCAAAGAATTTGAATCTAAAATAAGCAATTTTTCCATACGATAATTATATATTATTAATAATATTTTGTCCATAATAAGATATTTTAAATATTTATCTTATATCGCTTTACATTATTGTCGATAAACAATATAATTTCCTCGTTTTATGAGGATTAACATGAAAAAAAGAGGCTTTTTTAAACACTATAAACAAATATTTGTTAATGAATTTAAAGGATATAATGGTTCAAAATTTGTAAAAGACATATTAGCAGGATTAACAGTAGCTGCTGTTGCTCTACCTCTTGCTCTTGCTTTTGGTGCTGCCAGCGTTGAAACAAACCCTCAACTTGGTATTGTTGCCGGCATGATCACTGCTATTTTTGCAGGTATTATAATGGGAGCGCTTGGTGGAGGCTCGTTCCAAATATCTGGTCCAACAGGCGCTATGACTGTTGTACTTGGCTCTATTGTTGCTCAAGAAAATGGCATTCAATGTATGTTTATCGCTTGCTTTATGGCAGGAGCCATTTTGCTTATCGCTGGTTTATTGCGTTTTGGAAAATTAATTCAATTCATCCCTCGTCCTGTTATTGTAGGATTTACCTCTGGTATTGCTCTTGTAATTGCTTTTGGTCAATTTGGAAATTTCTTTGGAGTTGCAATGAGCGGAAAAGATATAGTAACAAAATTAATCAATGTATTTAAATCCGCATCAGATTTTAATATATATTCAATTATATTAACAATCATTGCTGTTGTTATTATCTTTGTATTTCCTAAAAAGTGGAGCAAGTATGTCCCTTCATCTTTACTTGCACTTATAGTGGTTACTTTAATTTCACTATTTTTCAAAGATAAAGTTAATAGAATTGGAGACATCCCTGCTACGTTAGTAAATTCTCAAACTCTATCTTTTTCTAATATATCTATAGACACAATAGTAGGATTAATTGGACCAGCTTTTACAATTGCAGCACTTGGCATGATTGAGTCATTACTTTGTGGAGTTTGTGCAGCAAAAATGAAAAATGAAAAATTTGATAGTAATGTTGAACTTATTGCTCAAGGTATTGGAAATATGGTATTGCCTTTAGTTGGCGGAGTTCCAGCAACTGCTGCTATTGCAAGAACAAGCGTTGCTATTAAAAATGGCGGACAAACAAGAATTACAAGTATTATGCAATCTGTATTTTTGATTATTTGTATGTTTGCTCTACCTTCTATTATTTCAATAATTCCTTATGCTGCATTAGCTGGAGTCTTATTTGCTACAGCATGGAAAATGAATGAATGGCATACTATTAAAGATTATTTTAAAAAGAAAAAATGGGATGCAATAATTTTATTTTTAGTTACTTTAATTGCTACTATTTTATTAGATTTAACATATGCAATTTTAATTGGTGTTGTTCTATCTTTAGTAATAATGGTTATAAATACAAAGATACAAATAGAGTTTTCTCCTATTGAAAAGGAAAATCTTACAAACAATAGCAATATAGATGCCGTAATTGTTTACATGACAGGTTCTTTATTCTTTGCTAATGCTTCTGAACTTGAAAAACAAATTAAAACCGTTATAGATAAATATGATCAATTCATATTTGTTTTTAGAGGAATTACATATCTAGACGTTTCATCAATTGAAACACTTACAGAAATCATGCAAGATTTAAAATCTAAAAATAAACAAATCGCATTTACAGGAATTCGTGAATCTATTTATAAAAAACTTGAAAAAGATGGATTTATTCAAATGTTTGATAAAAATGCATTCTATCCATCATTAGATAAATTACTATTACAACACGATAAAACGAAAGTCTATTTAGAAAAAGAATAAGATATATCAAAAACAAAAATATCCTTCGAGCTGAAGGATATTTTTATGTACTAATTTTTAATTATATATTTGATGCAATTTTCTTTAAAAAGTCTTCTGTTAATAGTTTATGAACTTCTTTGTCTCCCTTGTATAAAGCAGCCAAATCTCCTGTCATATAACCATCTTCAATTGTTTTTATTGTTGCTTTTTCAAGTTTGTTTGCAAACTCTTGAAGCTCAACAATACCATCTAATTGTCCTCTTTTTCTCAATGCACCACTCCAAGCATAAATAGTAGCTACCGGGTTAGTAGATGTTGCCTCCCCCTTTAAATATTTATAATAGTGTCTTGTAACTGTTCCATGTGCAGCTTCGTATTCATAGTTTCCATCAGGTGAAACCAAAACAGAACTCATCATTGCAAGTGAACCAAATGCAGTAGCAACCATATCGCTCATAACGTCACCATCATAATTTTTACAAGCCCAAATCATGCCACCATTTGATCTTACAATTCTTGCAACTGCATCATCTATTAATGTGTAGAAATATTCAATTTTAGCCTCTTCGAATTTTGTCTTATATTCATTTTCATAAATTTCATTGAAAATATCTTTAAATCTATGGTCATATATTTTAGAAATTGTATCTTTAGCAGCAAACCATAAATCCTTCTTAGAATCTAATGCATAATTAAAACAAGCTCTAGCAAAAGAAGAAATAGATGCATCTACATTGTGCATTCCCATTACAACGCCAGCAGATTTTGAATAATCAAAAACTTCAATTTCACGAGTGCCATCTTCATCTTCTAAAACAAGTTTTGCTTTTCCGCCCTTTTTTACATATCCTTCAACATTCTTATAGATATCTCCATAAGCATGACGAGCAATTACAATTGGTTGAGTCCATGTTGGAATATATGGAACTATTCCATCTACCATAATTGGGGCTCTAAATACTGTTCCATCAAGTATTGCTCTAATCGTTCCGTTAGGACTCTTCCACATTTTCGAAAGATTGTATTCTTCAACTCTTTGCGCATTTGGAGTTATTGTTGCACATTTAACAGCTACTCCATATTTTTTTGCAGCATTTGCTGAATCTATTGTAACTTGATCTTTTGTTTTTTCTCTATTTACTAATCCTAAATCGTAATATTCAGTTTTTAAATCTACAAATGGTTCAATTAAAATCTCTTTTATCCATTTCCAAATTAATCTTGTCATTTCGTCGCCATCCATTTCAACAATTGGCGTAGACATTTTGATTTTTTCCATTTAACTGTATCTCCTTTTTTTAACATTTAAATTATATAAGGAAATGCCCAGTTAATCAAATGTATTATTTTGCAAACTTAGATATTTTCAAATTTTTATTATTCATTGCATAATGTTCTAGAACATTACTTTTATATTCACATTCTCTTTTTTGCCTTTTGCTTATTTTTATTGACTCTTCAATTTGCTGTGTAATTAGTTCTTTAAAACTTATATCCTTAAACAAATAAAAAGCCATAGAACCAGGAATTGTATTAATTTCGTTTAAATATAGCTTTGTTCCACCTTCTAATAAATAATCAAATCTAACAAGACCTTTACCACCTAACTTTAAATATACTTTTTCAGTATATGCACGTATTTTATTTGCTAAATAATCCTCTATTTCTGCTGGAATAACTTTAGATAGATTATCGTTATTATTCATGTATTTTTCCTCAAAACTGAAAAACTTATTTACGCCTTTTGTTTCTTCTATTTGAGAAAGTACTACACTATTATCTTTCATATAACATGCTATATTAATTTCCCTAAAGTTTTTTAATTCCTTTTCAATTATTATTTCCTCATCTAGCATAAATGCGACTTTTAATGCATTTAAAAACTCTTCTTTATTATTAACTACACTTATACCAATAGAAGAACCTAATGAATTTGGCTTTACAATAATTGGATATTCTATATCTTTACAAATATTCTCTACTTGTTCATTGTATTTTAAGGAAATGCTTTTTAGATATGGAACGCCTAAGTTTTTAAGAAATTTCTTAGTAAGGTTTTTATGCATACATATACATGACGCTTGCAAAGATGGTGACGTATATGGAATATCTTCAATTTCTAGTAATCCTTGTAATGACCCATTTTCACCATTTCCACCATGTGTACATAACATGGCACAATCAATATCTACTTCTTGAGCAAACTTATTTCTTTTTAACAAATACAGTTTTTTATTTGAAATAACTGCTTTTATAAAATCTTTATTGTCTTTCTTTATATATGTTTGAATATCTTTAGGATTTCGAATATAGTAAAATCCATGATCAAGCATAAGTGGATATACTTTATATTTCGTTGTGTCAATGTTATTAAGCACTTGATTTGCTGTAATAATTGATATATCCCTTTCAAGAGAATTTCCGCCCATTATAACAATAATATTTTTCATACTAATAATTATCTGTAAGATCGTTTTGGATCAATACAACATCTCCTTCTTTTAAAATATTTTTAAATGTTTTGTTAATTTCATTAAAGCTTCTTAAACATATAATTTTATCTTTATCAAATCCTTTTTCAATCAGCCCTTCTTGTATAGCTTTTTTATTAACACCTAACAAAATTGCTATATCTATTATTTGTGCCATCTTATTGCCAAGAGTTTTATTTTCTATATATTGATCTTTCCCAAGTTCAACTATTCCTTGAGCAAAAACAACTTTTCTTCCACTAAATTTTTTTAAAAAATCGAGCGTGCTTATGCATCCATCAATATTGGCGTTATAACTATCATCTATAAGTGTAATATTATTATCTAAATGCTTTACTTCGCAGCGATTAGATATACTCTCAATCGTCTTTATTTTTTCGATTATATCTAGAATATCTACATTTAAATAAGTGGCAATTTTAATGCAAAGCAATAGATTTTCTATATTATGAACTCCTATGAGTTTTGTCTTAGCAGTATAAGTATTGTTGTTCAATAAAAATTGGAATTCTTGATATTCTCCATCAAAGCCCAAAAGCTTATACTCCATATCTATTATTCCAATTGAATTATGAAACTCATTTTTCATTTTATTTAGGTAATTATTTAAGTCATTATAAAACATTGCCTCTATACAATCAGATTGTTGCAATTCTTTTTTTGCTAAGTATATATTTTCAATATTTTTAAATGTCTTTAAATGTTGTTTCGCAAGTCCTGTAACAACCCCAATTTTAGGATTAACAAACTTGCATATTTTACTTATATCGCCCCTTCTTCTTGCTCCCATTTCAACAATGAAAATTTCTTGATCTAAAAGATTGTTTATAGATAAACAAACGCCCATTAAAGTGTTATAGCTTTTTGGCGTCATTAGTACTTTATATTTTATTGACAATAGTTGCGTTAAAATGTTTTTTACACTTGTTTTGCCATAGCTTCCAGTAATGCCAATTACAAGTGGATTCTTTAAAAATAAACTATGTTTAGCCTTTTTTATAAATCTATGATTTATATATTTCTCTATTGGAGAATTAATATAGTTTGAAATAACAATTAAAAATGGAATAACTATTACATTTATAAATAAAGCGCCACGAACAAACTTATATACAATTACGCTTATACTTACAAGCAAAATTATTGACAAAGCAATTAGTCTTATTGCTCTATTTGTAAATACAATTTTTTGTCTTTTAAAAATATTTTGAATTATTAGATATATAGACCATAAACCAATTAAAATAATTTCTGCAAAAATGAATTCTAATTTTAATACAAAACTAATTGTATATGGCAATGCTGTTAATAAAAATGTTAAGGCAAAATACAAGCTTTTTGTATTAAAAATTAACTTATAATTATTTAATTGAAAAATCCTTATAGTATCGACTAATAACATAATCTCGCAAATTAAAAATATAACAAAAATGCTATTGCTCATATATTCCATTTAAATACTCTCTTATTATTAACGAAAATTGATTAAAGTTTTTTAAATATGCAAAATGATCACCTTTTAATAAAATCAAGGCGCATTTTGGTATTTTATTTTTAAATCTTTTAGCCATATATAATGGGGTTTCTTTATCTTTATCACCAAAAATAACAAGTGTGTCTTGCCTTATGTCTTTTAAGTAATTATCCAAATGAAAATTAACTATATTTTTAAAAGTTTTTCTCATGTTATTAGACAAAACAACATAATCTTTAGAACCACATTTTTCTGTGTTTAATTTAAGCTTTTTTCTCAGTTTATAACTTAAAACTTTTAAAGTTTTCTTTATAGAAAATCTCGGTTTTAATCCTGCTGCATCCACTAATACTAGGCCTTTTACGCAAGATAGTTGTATAGCAAGCAATATTGCAACTCTACCACCAAAAGAATGTCCAACTATAGTAATATTATTTAAATTATCTTGTAAAATGACTTTCTTTATCTCATCTGCATAATCTTGCAAGGTAGCTACTTGATCTACATCAAGCATAGAAAAAAAATAACATTTATAACCAATTAAATACTCTTTTATTGGTAAAAATGCCTTATAATCTAAACCCCATCCGTGTAAAAATATAACAGGATTACCTTCCCCCAAAACCTTATAAAAAATAGATGCCTCCTATCTTCTCCACATAATCATTGCATCTTTTGTATTTTTATAATATTTTTTTCTAATCCCTTCGTTTGTAAAATTAAATTTTTTATATAAATTAATTGCTTTTATATTCTCTATTTCAACTTCAAGTGTTAGCGCATTAATTCCACGCTTTGAAGCTTGATTAATCATATCTTCCATTAATTTAGTGCCAAATCCTTTTGATTGATCTAAGCTTCTTACTGCTATATTATTTATATGTCCCTCATCAAGAATTTGTGCGAAACTGTAATAACCAATAACTCTACTTGAAGAATCTATCATAACTCTAAACACAATATTATCATTACTCAATAAATCTTTTAATGAATTATATGACCAAGGCATTAAAATTTCCTTAGATTCAATTTCTTCAATCTCTAAAAGGTGAGAAATATTAGCATTAATAATCTTATTCTCCATCTAAATCTCTTTCTGCTTGTGACTTTCTTAAATATAATGGTTCTAAAACGCTAAATTGGCCCTTGTTTGCCTTTTCTATAGTTATGTTGATTAAATTTATTGGATTTGAAATTTTTGCTTTTTCATAGGAAATTATGCCGCTTGTTTTAACTTTGTCATATGGATAACAGCCTAAATCTGACATTTGCTCCCATGAATTAGTAAACTTTGCACCATAGCAGTTTCCATGTAAAGCATCAAGTGTTATATAAAATTCTCCATCTTTTCCATACGCTGCTTCTTCTAAAGAATTAATTGAAACACAAGGTTTTTTTGTAGCAAAGCAAAATGCCTTAATTGTTGCAATACCTATTCTTATTCCCGTGAACGAACCTGGACCAACAACACATGAAAATACATCTATATCTTGTATTGTCATGTTTAGTTTAGTTAGAATTTTTTCTACAAAAGGAATAACTAAAGCGTTGTGTTTTTTCCCAGCTTCTTCAGAAATTTCATATTCGATTTGATTATTTTTACATACAGCAACAATCAAATTTGGTCCTGTAACATCAATTGTTAAAACATTCATCTAATAGTAATCTTCCTTGTATTTTCATCAATTGTTTCTATATCTATTGTAATAGGATTTTCAATATTTTCAAACTTATTCCACTCAATTACACATACACCATTTTGATATAAATAATCGTTAAGTCCTAACTCGTACAATTCGCTTTCATCTTCTGCCCTATACAAATCAAAATGGTATAAATCGAATTTTCCATGATACTCTTTCATAAAAGTAAATGTTGGCGATGTAACAACATCCTCAATACCTAAAGCTTTAGCAAGACCTTTAGTAAATGTCGTTTTACCTGCCCCTAAATCTCCATTTAAAAGTATTACTTCTCCGCCTTTAAGAGAAGAAGCAAATTCTGATGCAATCTCATATGTATCTTGAACAGATTTTGAAAAATATTCCATGGAATAAGTATAATATAAAAGTTGATTATATTCAAACAATTCACGTTGTGATTTTAATTAAGTTAGTAGAAAAAAACGCATTTAGTTATGCAATTCCCATTATAATTCATTTATAGATTATTTAAAAAAATGCATTTTTAAATACTCCATTTCTTCTGTAGTAGTTGACGTTAATACGTAATAATAATTTATTTCAGATTCTTCCTCTATTGCATATGAATATGTAATATTATAGTTATCAATACTTTTTTCTATACAACTATATACTATTTCAATTTCTTTATTATTTAAACACATTTTTAAACTAGCATTTTTTATATCTAGAATATCAAAAAAAACGTTTATGAATTCTATTTCTTGTTCGTAAAAACAATAATAATATATCCAATTTGCATTTAATCTTTTAGCTATTATTTTATATTTGGAAAAATCAATATCAAGGGATTTATCATTAGTAATCCTAAAACTATCAATTTTTATAGAATTTTCATCTTTTATTCGCAAACAAGTTCCTTGCGCTACACTCAGCATTCCATATCTACAATCAAAAGAATCTAACACGTTGATTTCATCATAATTTGAAAATTCTTTTGAAAAATGAAATCGACTTATACTATTTGTTCTATATAGACGGCTTTCTGTGAATTGCTTCTGAGAAAAAAATAATATAGTATTTACTACAACAAAAACTACTATTAACAAACAAATAGTAACAAATAGAATTATGAAATTTTTTTCTTTTTTACCCATCATTTTAAACTATTTTTATTCTAACATTACCTCTTATCGCAGATTTAGAAACAAAAGAAACTCCCCATGTATATTCTCCATTACCCCAATCTGACCATCCTGCATTACAAATATATTCATCAATACTTCCTGAATCTGAAGTAGTATATCCGTATGTATACATTGCGTGCCCTTCAGCAAGGCCAAGAGACCTTTCCGTATAAGAATTATCGTCCCAAGATGAGCCATAAATAGTGCAAGCACTAACAAATATTATCGCTGGATTACCATCATTAATACAATTAGCAAGAGAAAGTGTTCCAGCGCTACACACAGCGCTTACTCCATCTAACTGATAATCCGAAAAATATTTGTTAAGAGTATTTTTAATGGATATATAAGTTGAGCCAGAACCACCATTACTATGTCTTGAATTTAAACTTCTATGTATTTTTTCAGAAACTACATTTTGAATAACTGTCGTAATATTTGCGTTAGAAAAAAAATTCTGGAATGAATTCTCATAGAAACTATCTGGAACCGTGCGAACAATTTGATTCCTTTCATAGTATTGCAATAATGCAGTTGCGGCAACAGTTCCACAAGTACCATTATAGTTATACGGAAATATAATATCAGAGTATTCATTATTATTTCCGAATCTTGAAAATGACGTGTAACCCGTATGCAATGTCTTATTATTTTTTATGTAATAACAATATCTTCCTTGATCAATGTGTATTTTTTCAACTATACCAATATGATACAATAAATTGTTTGCCATTACCTGATTATCTCTATTTTCTGCAGCCAAACGAACAAGATTATATTGATTATTTTTCATATAGGTTTTCATTTCAGCCAACGAATTAAACTTGCCATCGGCAAATAGATTATTATTCAAATCTATAGAAAAATCTTTAAACAAATTAAATGCGTTTACTTTTGTAAAACTGATACTTAAATCACTTACATAAAATATTTTATTATTCTTTTCATAAAAAAAAGTACTTATTCCACCATAATAACATTTTTTATCCATTATATTCAGTAAATCAGACTGTCTATGTCCTAGTTCTATCATTTCTCCACTACATCGATGAAAAACTGCATAACAATTTATGTTTGAATCATACACAAAAAGATATGAAGGTTGATCTAAAAAATCATAAAGAATTTTCACTGACGATAATTGAACAGGTAGAGAAGTTTTGCTTGACAATATGTTTTGAACATATTTTAACTCATAATCATTAATTACATTTAAGTCTGACTCAAAAAAACTATTTTCCAATTCTCGAATATGACGATCTATTTTTACAATCAAAAAAGAAGAACAAAAAAGTACCAATAAAGCAATGTAAATGATAATTTTAGTTATATTTCGCATATTCCTCCTCTATTTTTTTTATTATAGTTTTTCTTTTACTATAAATCAATAAGATTTAAAATTAATAAACCAAAACCGTAAATGGAAAAAGTAAAGTCAAATGAAGAACTAAATTACGTTTTAGGTATATTTTTTTAAAAAACGCAAATTAGTTTTACAAACGCAAATTAGTTTTTCTAATATTTAATCAGCAATACTGTTCCGTTCTAAATAAAAATTGGAGGTTAAACATACGAATAGAAAAGGAACAAAACATTTAACTTTAGATGAAAGATTTTACATTGCTGCTGCTCTTAAAGATAATTTAAAATGTAAAGAAATTGCTATTAATATTGGAAAAAGCGAAAGAACTATTTCTTATGAGATTAAAAATAG
>JALFUR010000001.1 GCA_022784465.1 Christensenella sp.
TAAATTTTTTAACAAATTTTTTGACAAAATTGGTAAATCCTTTTATTTTAATTTTAATATATATATGAAAGACTAGTCTACAAATATTAAATTGAAAGGATGTTTTATTTTTATGTATCAAAATAATTATAATGGGTATCAACAATTCCAGTAGAAGGTGCCGATGGGATTAAAAGGAAGACCTGTTTCTTCCTTAGAAGAAGCTCGCGCCACGATTATTGATTTTGATGGAAGTATTTTTATTTTCCCCGATCTCGCAAATAATAAAATTTATACAAAACAAATCAATATGGATGGAACTGCTTCTTTAAAAGTTTACGATCAAATAGAAACTGTTCCAGAAGAAAAAGAGACTCCTACTTATGTAACTCAAGAAGAATTTTCAGAACTTAAAAAAAGGATAGATGAGCTTGCGGAAGCCGGTAGAAAGAGCGCTTTAACGAATTACAAAGTAGTAGCAATTGAGGATGGTGAATAGTAATGAATATTAATCCAATACAATTTATTAACCAAATTAGATCGGGACAAAACCCTCAATAGTTAATGTTGAATTTCTTGGAACAACAAGCCAATAATAATCCAATGGGTCAAAATCTTTTAAATCTTGCCCGCAATAATCAAACTCAAGATATTGAATAGTTTGCGCGCAATATGTTTGCTTCTAACGGACGAGATTTTGATTCAGAATTTAAACGATTCAAAGATACTTTTGGATTATAATATGATAAGGAGGAAATGAAAAAATGTTTAATCAAGGAACTAATGGATATTCATTAAGTGATATCGCTGCAGCTACTGGAGGACCTAACAATAATAATAGCTGGGGCGGAGATGGCGCTTGGTGGATTATTATTCTTTTCTTATTCTGTTTCGCCGGATGGGGCGGAAACAACTGGGGAGGAAATGGAACAACCGCTGATTTAAGTTATAACTTTGATATGAATGGTTTGCAGAGTGGATTAAATAGTCTCGCTGGAAATACTGCTCAAGGATTTTATAATTTAAATACTGGAATGCTTACAGGATTTTCTAACACAATGGAAACTGTAAATAGTGGAACAAGAGCTATTCAAAGTGATATTTGTAATTCTACAATGAATAATATGTAGAATACATTTAATCTTGCTACTCAGTTAAATAATATGAGTGCTCAACAGGAACAGTGCTGCTGTGATACAAGGTAGTTAATTGCACAAAATGCCGCTGAATTTAATTATAATTTAGCTTCACAGGCTTGTCAGAATAGACAGGTTGTAGCAGATAGCACAAGAGATATAATCGCAAGTCAGACTGAAGGAACTAGAGCGATCTTAGACTTCTTAGTTCAAGATAAATTAGATACTCTTCATGCTGAAAATCAATCTCTTAAAGGACAAATTTCACAAAGTGAGCAGAATGCTTTCTTAATTAGTCAATTACGTCCGCAAGCTAATCCAGCGTATCTCGTATCCAATCCATATACTGGAGCAAATTATACTTCATATGGTTGCGGCTATGGTTCAAATTGCGCTTGCTCTAATATATAATAAGGAGGGATATTATGGAGATAACTGCTAATGCTATATAGACAGTTGCATCTGGCTCAAATGTAGTTTTCACTGAAACCGCAGTAAGTGGCTCCAGTTGTATTCTTCATAGAGAAGGAGCTGGATTAGTAACATTAAGAGGATTAACAAATCAAAGGCGTGCTAGATTTAAAATTTCATTTGGCTCAAATGTTGCTCTTCCAATAGGAGCAGATGTAAAACCAATTGCTTTAGCAATTGGTATAAATGGAGAACCTGTTCAACCTTCATCAATGATATCTTCACCAAGTGCTGCTAATAGTTATAACAATGTATATAGTTCAATATTTATTGATGTTCCTTCTGGATGTTGCACTCAAATCAGTGTAGAAAATATTGGTGAAACTGGAGTTAATGTTTAGAACGCTTCATTAATTGTAGAAAGGGTGGCTTGATATGATAGAAGAATTAAAAAGAATGAAAAATTGTTTAATAACACAAGCCCAATCGCAAATGAATAATTTATCTATGGTAAATACTCGAGAAATGGGTGAAGTAATAGATATGATTAAAGATTTAGAAGAATCAATTTATTACTGCACAATTGTTGAAGCTATGGCAGGAGATAGTAATTATAATTATTATCGTGATATAGATCAAAATCAAGGTCGTATGTATTATAGCGGAAATGATTTGCGCGATACTAAAGAAGGCCGCAGCCCAATGATAAGAAGAACATATATGGAATCAAAAGAAATGCACAAAGATAAAAATTCTCAAATGCAAGAATTAGAAAAATACACAAGAGAATTATCCGCAGATGTTATTGATATGATTCGTGGTAGCAGCATGGAAGAAAAACAGATTTTACAACGTAAATTAAATGAAATCGCAAGTTAGATAATGAATGTTTAAAATTAATGGAATTTGGTGGAAATTATATTTTGTTTCACCAAATGATCCAATGCTATTTCGTAGCGATGGAAGTTTAACATTAGGAGCTTGCGATAATGAAATAAATACTATTTTTATAAATAAAGAATTAGATGATGAGCTTTTTAAAAAAGTATTATGTCATGAAATAGTTCATGCTGCCATGTTTAGTTATGGGGTAAAATTATCTTTATATAGAGAAGAACTATTGGCGGATTTGATTGCTACTTACGGACAAGAAATCATTCAAATCACGAATGAGATTTTCTCTATGATTGTTTAAAAAAAATTTTTTTATAAGGAGATTACAATTTATAGTAATCTCCTTATTTTTTTTATGCAGTTCTTTTCCACATATATACAGTAATATATGGTTGAAGATTGTTATGAGCTTCTCCGCCACCTGTAGGTCCAGGAGAGTGTGTATGAGCACCGTTGTCTCCAGTTCTAGGAACATTTACAGACCTAGTTTTACTAGCACCATTATAAGATTCAAATATATTAGCCCCTGTTCCAGAACCTTCCATTCTTCCTTGACTGGCGTGATGATGGGCACCACTACTACCGATTGTATGTGTGTGACTTGGCATTTCAGTTGTTGTAAGAGTGTGAGTAGCAGCTCCTCCTGTTTTTTCAACAGCATCAAAATTAGTGTCAGAAGTATTTATTCCTACTAATGTTCTTCCTGTTCCAAAAGCTGTCCAAGTTCCACCAAAAAAAGATGATGGATTGGTTGATTTTACAGATATATAAATACTTCCTACTGGATACATCGCATCTGTTAATGCCTTTAACTAGTCTTCAATTTTATTCATATTTTCAGCACTAACCGGTGTAATGTCATTTTCCCAATTAGTCTTTGTATAATTCATATTATTACCCCCCTTATACAATATTATTATATCAAAAAAAAATTTAAAAAACAAGTTTTTGACACATATAAAAAAATATGATATTATTAATATATAAAAAGAAAATAAAGGAGTATATACATGAAAAGACAACCATTATTTGATTGGGACCCAGAAACTGGTATTGCTACTTGTATAATTTTTGATAAGAATGATCAAACTTATATGGGTATGGCACAATGTCATCCAGACGACCTAGATATGATGAGTGAAAAGACTGGATATCATATTGCCTTGGAACGTGCGGCAATTTATGGGTTACAAAGTATTAGAAAAAATGAATTAAAACCAGAATTAGCTTCATTAAAACAACTTTATTATTCAATGAATAGAAGTAAATATTTTAATCCAAAATCATATGAAGCGAGAATGTTAAAAAGACAAATTAAAATTAAAGAAGAAGATATTAGATCAATTACAAATGAAATTTATCTTCGTAAAGAACAATTGAGAGAATTTATAAATAATAAAGATAGCTTTTATAAAGCAGTAAGGGCCAACAGAGGACAAGAAAAATAATTAAAAATTGATATACTAAAAAGGGGAAGGCAGCATTTTTATGATTGACTATAAATTTTTTGATACTTCTGCATTATTAGAATTAACATCTAATGTAAATAAACCAATTTATATATCATCAATAACATTAAAGGAATTAGAAAATATTAAAATATCAAATAATAAATCAGAAGAAGTAAAATATAAAGCAAGAAGAATAATTAAACAAATTGATGAACATCCAGAACTTTATAGAATACATTTCTATAAAGAACATATGTTAGATCCTATTATTAATGCAGATTTACC
>JALFUR010000011.1 GCA_022784465.1 Christensenella sp.
GCGATTTCAATTTGATTTTATATGAGAGATAAAATCCTGTAACTTAACGCAACTGGAGAATGATTGGCGGTAAATTGGCGGTAAAAAATGAAACAATTTGTATTTTCAAATTTAATGGTTGTAATGAAAAAATATTCTAAAGATCCTAGACAGTCGTATCAATTCTACATGACAAATTTATTTAATAGTTTAGGATGTAATAGCATTAATTATGAAGGATCTTTTTTGCCAACGAATACTTCATCAAGAATAATGACAAGGGCTTATGATGTACCAAAAGATATAAGAGAAATTGTAAATGATTACTCAAATGAGCAGATTGATAAGTTGCTTAAAACTTATATTAATCAATATATGAATGTTAACAGATTGGAGTCTTTAATTGGTGAATTAAGAAATTTTATTATGCAAGCATCTAATCTTACAGATGGTGAAAAGGAATATTTATGTAGCAAAACTGCGGCGGTCATGCTTAGAGAATCTTTAATATGTGCAATTAGGATAGATAATAGATTAAAACTTGATTACAAAGTGTGGAATAATGGTACAAATAGTATTAAAGTGGTTAGTGGTGACATAATTGCATTATCATTTAATAAAAAAGAATGCATTAAGGAAAAGATAGTTGTAATTCCTTTTGATTCCGAATTTCATTTACACATATCCGGAGCAGGCGCAACTAAACCAGAAGTTTCAAAAACAACATTACATGGCCAATGGCTTACGAGGATGGAAAAAGAAGGTTTTACGATAGAAGAGATAAAAAGGATGATTAATGAATCAATGATAATTAGAGATGATATTGGTTCGATTTCGAAGTTAAAGTATAAGAGTGTTGTTTTTTATCTTGTGGGGCTTTCTAAGTTTGATGAAAATAATATGGCGCATAGCGATAAAGATTGTATTTCAAAATGTGTTACTAATATATTGAATGAATATAATAGGACAGGACAAGGAGTTCAACTTTATCTTCCATTAATGGGTACAGGAAGGTCCAGAGTTGGATTATCAAACGAAGAGGCAATAGATTTGTTGATAGAAGAATGCAAGAAAAATAAAGAAAAAATACAAGGAACAGTAAATATTCTTGTATATACAAAAGATTTAGAAAATATTATGAAGGTTGAACATGAATTATAGAACTAAAACATATGTGGCTGCAGCTTGGGATGAAGATCATGAAGCAATTGAACAATTATATAGTTGGAATGAAAACGATATTTATTCTTTAGAATTTAAAAATGTACATGATTTTAAGCAGTCAAGAGATAATAGTCTTCCATGTAGTATTAAAGATTCTTTGTCAAAAAGAATGGATATGTGTAAATTATTTATTCTTATTGTTGGTGAAAAAACTAATAGTGTTAAAGAAGGATATTGTATTTTTTGTAAAAATTACCGCTCATGGTCAACTTGCTGTTCATCATCAAAATTGCAGTCGAATAAAAGTTTTATTGATTTTGAATGTGATCGCGCAAAAAGGGACTACTATAATGGCAAAATTAAAATTCTAGTATTATATAATTCTTCATATATTTATAAGGAGAAATGCCCTGAATCATTAAGAGATATTGGCTTTCATCAAGCAATGAAAACAAATGGTAAATATGATTATTTGAAAGTTAAACTTGCATTTTTAGATGCGCTACGATAATTTACCATAGGTTTAAATGCCATAGCTATTTAAAGATGAATAAAACTCTATTTGCTTTTTAATCAGCATCGTTTGCTTCTTCTTCTAATTCTCTGTCAAACCAATATATGTTATTGTGTTCATCTTTTAGTGACATAATTTGATTGTTTATATCTAATAGTTTTCTTTTCATATTTATATTGTAAGAAAAAGAAAATTATTTATTCATTTCCTTATTTATTTTTTTGGTTAAGAAAACAAGAGGAATAAACATAAGCAAGGCAATAATGCTTGCTACTAAGAAAATCTCAGGTGCTGGAATATTTGCAACTTGAAGGGAATCTGGATCAATGTATGTTGTTCCTTGGAATTTGTTTAATGCTTGTCCAATAGCAGGGCCAACAAACATAGGTATTAATATATAGAAAATCATTCTAATACCCTGTAATTTTCCAGCATTTTCTTCAGGCGTATAATCTCTTGTTAATGCTCCAAGTAAAGATAGAAGAGAAATGTATCCAACAATCATTACAAAGCCAAATATACCTAGAAGAATAACATTTAGAGTGTGGTTTTCTCCTTTTACAAAATAAATGCAAAGTAGTCCTATAGCAAATATTGCTGTAAAGATGTAGCACATTTTATCTTTTCTATATTTATCTGAAGCTCTTGAAATAAGAACAACACATATAGCTCCAAGAATAATAACAAGACCTAGAACAATACTATATTCAATTACTGTAAACTTTAGATATTCTTGTAAGTAAATTATTAAATATGGCATAAATACTTGGCAGGCAATACTGTATATGCACATAACAATAAAAATAATATAAAGAGTTATATTTTCTTTTATTACACTTGGTTTAAATCCATAGATTAGGTCTTTATAGAACACATTATTTGATTTAACTAAAGAAGGGTTGTCCTTAATTAGGAATATACCAATAATACCCGAAATTACAACAATGCTACCTAGAGCTATAAACATCCCATCATAACCAATTTGAGAAACTAAAATGCCAAAGCCGCCCGCAACTATTAAAAGCGCAAATAGTGGCATAATGGATAAAACGCCTTCAACTTTTCCGCGATTTGATGATGATGTATTATCTGTTACCCAAGCATTAAATGCTGCATCATTTGCGGTAGAACCGAAAGTGGTCATTAAGCAGTCCATTGCAACTACGATTGCGCAGGTTGTCGAAATAATCTTTGCGGTGTCTGAAATGTTAAAAATCTTAGATGTATTTTCTTTTGTAATAAATGCAAATGAAACAATGATTAGTCCCCAGATTATATAACCAATGGATATAAAGTATCTTCTATTGCCGGCTTTGTCTGAAAATACACCTGCTAATAAAGTTATTATTGTTGCAGTAATTCCACTTAATTGAACCATAAGTGTTACTGTTTCGGTGCTTTTTGCAATTGTATTATAAACGAACAAGTTGAAATACATATTTTCAACCGCCCAAGCTATTTGGCCAATAAGTCCAAATAAGATTAAAATGAACCACATTTTTTTAGATATTAAAGTATTGTTTTCCATAAGTTTCCCTCTTAATTAAATTATATAATGATAATTAATAAATTTTAAAAACAATTTTTTTATGTTTGATATATAATACAATTGTGATTTGAGGGAAGAAATACACAGTGGAGATTTATTATGAAAATTGGAATTTTAGGTTATGGTAATTTAGGAAAAGGCGTTGAAAGCGCAATTAGACAAAATAAAGATATGGAATTAACTTGTATAATTACAAGAAGAGACCCATCGCAAATTAAACCATTAACAGATGGTGTAAAAGTATATTCAGTAGCTGATATTGAAAAATTAAAAGATATGATTGATGTTCTTGTGATTTGTGGAGGCTCTGCAACAGATCTTCCAAAGCAAACACCAGAGTTTGTAAAATACTTTAATGTAATAGATAGCTTTGATACTCATGCAAAAATACCTGACCATTTTGCAAATGTAGATAAGATAGCTAAAGAAAATAATCATATTGCGTTGATTTCTTGTGGCTGGGATCCTGGAATGTTCTCTTTAATGAGATTATATGGTAGCGCTGTGCTTCCAGAAGGACAAGATTATACTTTCTGGGGCAAGGGCGTTAGTCAAGGCCATTCTGATGCTATAAGAAGAGTTAAAGGTGTTAAGAATGGTAAACAATACACTATTCCTGTACAAGAAGCTTTAGATGCGGTTAGAGCAGGAACAAATCCTCAATTAACCACAAGACAAAAACATATCAGAGAATGTTTTGTCGTTGCAGAAGAAGGAGCAGATTTAAATCAAATAGAACATGATATAAAAACAATGCCAAATTATTTTGCTGATTATGATACAACAGTTCATTTTATTTCAGAAGAAGAATTCAATGCGAATCATGCAGGAATTCCTCATGGTGGATTTGTATTTAGAACAGGAGTTACAGGTATAAATAAGGAAAATACTCATGTTATAGAATATAGCTTAAAACTTGATTCAAATCCAGAGTTCACATCTTCAGTAATCTTGGCATATGCAAGAGGTATATATCGTTTGCACGAAGAGGGAGTTACAGGTTGCAAAACTGTTTTTGATATTGCACCAGCATATTTAAGTCCATTATCTAATGAAGAGTTAAGAGCGCACATGCTTTAATATGAAAAAGGGCGACATTTTAGAATTATCTATATGTTCATATGGAATGGAAGGTGAAGGAGTTGCTAAACTTGATTCATATGTAATTTTCATTCCTGGTTGTTTAATTGGTGAAAAAGTTAAAGTCCAAGTTGTAGAGGTTAAAAAATCTTTTGCAAGAGCAAAAGTAATTAAAGTAATAGAAGCAGCTAAAGAAAGAATTCAGCCATTATGTCCGATTTATTTTAGATGTGGTGGTTGTTCGATGCAACATGTTAATTATGATTATCAATTAAAAGTAAAAAAAGACAATATAAAAAACTGCATAGATAGAGCATGTAAAATTGATTGCAAAGTTGATGATATTGTAACCGGTGAGAAAAAATATGGATATAGAAACAAAGTGCAAATTCCATTGAGAAAGGTTAATGGCAAAGTTTGTGCAGGTTTTTATAAAATGGGATCTCACATTTTTGTTCCTTTTGATAAAAGAGAGGATGAAGAACTTGGCGATTGTCCACTTCACACAAGAAAAATGCAGACTATTGTAGATGCTGTTGTGGATTATATAAATGAAAACGACATAAGTGTTTATGATGAAGAGAAAAATATCGGAGTTGTTAGACATTTAGTTTTAAGAAGAGTAGATAAGGCCTATTCTATATGTATAGTAGTCAATGCAAATTCTCTACCAAAAAACAAAGAATTAATAAGAAAACTTGAAAGCCTTAAAATAGATTTTTCCCTATATGTTTCTATTAATCAAAAAAGAACAAATGTAATTATGGGAGAAAAAATACAATGTATATATGGAGAGGATAAGGTAAAAGGTAACGCCTTAGGAGTGGATTTTTTTGTCAACCCAAATTCTTTTATGCAAATCAATGATGAAATACGAGACAAGATTTATACTGCCGTATGCAATGAAATACGAAAAACAGAAAAGGCTAAAGTAGCTGATGTGTATAGCGGCATAGGAATCATCTCAAACATAGTAGCAGATTGCGCTGAAAAGGTTGTAGGTATTGAGATTGTAAAAGAAGCGATAGAAGATGCAAATAAAATTGCAAAGATGAACAGCCATAATAATATCCTAAACATTTGCGGAGATGCTGCTGTAGAGTTGCCAAGAGTAATAAATGAGTTTAAAGGCGATAATTCTATTGTTGTTATAGATCCTCCAAGAAAAGGATGCGACAATAAAGTTCTAGAAAGCATATTAGAGTCAGAGCCAGGAAAGGTGATTTATATATCTTGCAATCCAGCCACATTGGCTAGAGATTTAAGTTTGTTAATCAATAAATATAATATTGAAAAGATTACGCCATATGATATGTTCCCGCAAACAACACATGTTGAGACGTTGGTCGTTCTTTCCAAAAAAAGTGCAATACAATCGGAACAGTTGTTTTAATATATATCTACGATAAGTAAATTAAGCGTGTGAGTTTATGATTAGATTTATACCTCAAGGTTGGCGAATTATATTACCATTGATTATTGTTAGCGCTTTTATATTAGGCATTTTAGGAACGGTTATTACTAATTAGAGTTAAATTTTGAAACAGTATTTAAGATTGAACAATTAAAATTTAACAGGGCGGAGCGCAATATTTGCGCTCCGCCCTAAACTATTTAAATGCTTTTAAAATCAAATAACAATCAACAGCCCCAACAATGCAGAAAGCAGGGTGGGAAAGCCGACCAACGCACCGTAGGCAATGTATCTTTTAAAGGAGAAATCGACTTCGAACCGCTTTAAAATAGATACCCACATAATGCCTGCCAATGCGCCCACGGGCGTAAAGTATGCGCCTATGTTAGATCCGATTATTGCAGAATAGATGCCCTGTAAATAGGCGGTACTCTCTCCGCCAGCACCAATGACTGCACCGTACAAAACACTCATAGGAATGTTGTTTATTATGTTTGATATAAAGAAAGACGAAATTCCGACCGTAAAAATGGGTTGCCAAGCAAATAGTAGCTTACCAATTTTTTCGGTAACTAAGCAATAATCAAGGCTCAACACAATAACAAACATCGAAATCAAGAAGGGAATGAGTTCGTAAGGCAATCTTTTTAAGGTTGCGCCAAGCGGTTTGAGTTGTTTTTTACGGCAGAGTTTTAAAATCAATACGGCGATAAACAGCGCTATTGCCGTCCCCCCTGCAATCAAGTACATTTCTAAGGATATATAGGAGCTTATTGCGAGCAAAACCGTACAGACAACAAGGCATATTAAGCCGACAATCAGCGAAGGCTTATCCTCTATGCACTCTTCGGAAGTTGCCACCGCCGTCATTGGTTTTTTAAGGCTCTTTTTAAAAATTAGCAACAAAATTATAAATGAGGTAATTCCTGCAAAACAGGTGGGCAGAGCCATTTTTAAAAAGTAGGAAGCAAAGTCTATCCCCGCATAGGAGGCGAGATAGATATTGGTGGGGTTGCCGATAATTAAAAGCATACTCCAAGTATTAGCTCCGACGAACTCGGCAAAAAGGTAGGGGACGGGGTTGATGTTAGCCTTTTTGCAAAACAGACAGATGAAGGGAGTAAAGGTGAGTACGACTATGTCGTTAGAGGTAAAGACGGTAAGAACGGAGACCACGATATATAGCGTAACGAACAGCTTAATTTGGCTGTTCCTCGTCCTTTTGAGTACGGCGTTTGCAAGGTAGCGGAAGAACCCTACCTCGTCTAAAAATACAGAGATTGCCGTCATTCCGAAGAAGAGTACGAGTATTTTTAAAGGATTGACGGACGTCTTTGCGGTAAGATTTTGCCAAAGGTAATTAAGGGGTACGCTACCCGAAATAAGCAGTACCACTGCACCTAAAAGCGAAATAAGCCAATAAGTACCTATTTTAAATTTACCTACGTTAAAATAAGGTTTAATCAGTACCGCTAAGAATACCGCTACGCCCGTGATACAGCTAACAATCAGTGCAAACATCTTTATCTATTCCCCAAAACTGAAAATCGACAAGCAGAATTTTACTACAAAACTCTAACAAATGCCAACCGTTTAAGACAAGATTTTTTATAGGAACAAATAGAAAATAGGAAATATAATAGAGAAAGTTATTTTGTTCACGCTATTAGAATGAACTGTTCTAGTAAATTTTACTTTGAGGAAGAACTTAATTAGATAATTTTTTTTAATAATGACACATATTGTCATATTTACTATGCTACTGTTAGACGGAAAAGAAGTAGATGAATTTTTTTTGAACAAGCCGTCGAGTGTCGAGACTCTTGTTCAACTTTCCCAAAAAAACATGACAGTATAATCAACGTAAAAATGAGCTTAACCCCTTCAGTTTTCCTAAGCTTATTCTTAGTCCAACTTTTAGGGTTAAGTTTATTATTCGCAATGTCATTGTATTAATTTTTCTGCTGTGACACAATTTTATGGACGCTATTTTAATACCTCTTTCACAAAGATTAATCACATTATTTTAGAACTTTAAGTGAAAAAAATCACATAATTTTAATTTTCTATTGGCTTATATATAAAATAAGAGTATAATAATGGCATGGAGGACTCCCAAATGGAACGAAAAATTTTGAATGACTTATGCAAATGGAAAGACTCTAAGCGCAGGAAACCGCTTATACTTCGTGGGGCTAGACAGGTAGGGAAAACATGGGTTTTGCAGGAGTTCGGGAAACGGTACTTTTCGGACTTCATTTATATTAACTTCGAAAGACAGGAAGAATTTAAGCAGTTCTTTCAGTTGACGAAAGATGTGCATCGCATATTGCAGAATTTATCCATGGCAAGCGGTAAAAAAGTCACAAAGGATACGCTTATTATCTTCGATGAAATACAGGCGTGTGAGGAAGCGTTGAATGCGCTCAAATATTTTTGCGAGGACGCACCAGAATACTACGTTGTAAGCGCAGGATCGTTACTTGGAATAAAGCTGTCGCAAGGCTTTCCCGTCGGTAAGGTGGATTTTCTTGAAATGAGCGCAATGTCTTTTGAAGAATTTTTACTTGCGAACGGGGACAATAGTTTACTTGCTTATTTAGACGGAATACAGGACATTTCTGCTATTCCCAACGCTTTCTTTAATCCACTTGTGGAAAAATTAAAGATGTATTTCATTACCGGTGGTATGCCTGAAGCGGTTTTGGTTTGGACGGAGGATCGGGACATTTTGGCGGCTGATAACGTTCTTGCGGATATTTTACTTTCCTACGAAAGCGATTTTGGGAAGCATGCCGACAAATATGACGTATATAAAATAGGGCTCGTATGGGAATCTCTTCCCTCTCAACTTGCAAAGGAAAATAAAAAGTTTTTATACAGTGCGGTAAAAGAAGGCGCACGTGCACGAGAATATGAAAATGCCGTCAACTGGCTTGCCAATGCAGATATGGTCAGAAAGGTTTTTCGCATTTCTAAGCCTGGACTGCCTCTTTCTGCTTGCGATGATCTGACTGCGTTTAAAATTTACATGGGAGACGTGGGACTTTTACGCAAACATTCGCATTTGGCAACGTCGGCATTTACGGAAAGAAACCGTCTGTTCACCGAATTTAAGGGCGCGTTGACGGAGAATTATGTTTTACAGTGCCTTTTGAGACAGTTCGAAGTCAAGCCTCGCTATTGGACGGACGCACAACACGAAGTAGATTTTGTCGTGCAAAGGGAAAACGACATTATTCCCATTGAAGTAAAGGCAGGCGAAAACGTAAGGATGACAAGCATAAAGAACTATTATAAACAATACGAAAGCGAAACGCCCCTTCTTGTGCGGCTATCTCTTTGCAATCTTTCGCTTGATGGAAATGTTTTGAACGTGCCACTATTTTTGGCGGATAAGTTAGACAAACTAATAGGAATTGCATTAAATAAGTAAATGCCGACCATCACCTGACAAACTACATGCGCATGGTGGATTTTTTGTAAGGCAAGGGATTACAATATAGGCACAAAGGAGCTAACTATATAAGAGTCAAGTAGGATTACAAAGAAATTTAAATGTTAGCGTAAAAAATAAAAAAGAGCGTTTAAATGCATAGAAGCAAGAGGCTTTTAAAAAGCACATTGAAAGTTGAATAAGTTAGATAATAGGTTCTACCAAGTTTTTCATGAGAAAAATTTTTAGATGTTTTTCTAAAGAAGATCTTCTATCGCCGCAAATACTAGAAGGTTCAAAAAACTTTTCTAAAAGTTCATAATGTAGTAAGATATATCTAGGTAGGATGAAGAATTTTCTGTAATCATCTTCTCTGCAATATATCTTGCATCGGATTTATCAGTTTTAGTAGCTCGTAGTGTTAGAGACTTGCGGAATCTGTTCACACTCAACGGGTTTAACGCAAAAACCGAAAGGTTGTGTCGTTTTAAGTAATTAACAAGATTAGTAGAGTAATGACCAGTGGACTCTAGTCCTACTTTTACATTAATTAGGTTTTCACTTACAGTTTGAGTTAACAAATCCATTATAGAATTAAAAACATATAATAAAACGACAAAGCGTTAAGGTTTTAATGAAATAGATTACAAAACCTATGTTAATTATACATCTGTAGTTTTGCACTTAGGGAACTCGCTTTTGAAAAAGCTATCTCTAAAACCTAATCAAAAATAGATATATATATGAGAGATTAAGTAATATCAATTCAGACGCAGTTATCGCAAAAATATTTGATAAAATTATTTAAAATAGCTCAATTTTATCAATTCGTTAAGATATTTATCTCTTTTAATCATATTATTGCCTCTTTTCTATAAGTTATATCAAAAGTGATCGTACTTCTAGATGTAATTATATTTATAAATGCTTATAAAATGAATTCTTACTTCTAGAAGTAGTATCAAAAATGATAACAGTTCTAGAAATGTGTTTTAAATAAATCATGCAATCTTTTGCTAGATTTAACTATTCTTGTTTTTCATAAGTATCAAATAAAAAAAGCGTAATTTTTTAATTCCATAAATCCTTTTACTTTATGTGGTCTTATGATTGTTTGAAGTGATGGATGATAATTTAAATTAGTACAAGAAACTTGATTATTATTAGATTTAATTTTTAGATAAATGAGTTATTAAGATATCTTTATATAACCGAAACTATCAAATATGTTATATACTTAAATGGGGAAATAATTGTGAGGAAATAATAAGATGACAACAATTAAAAAGAGTATTTATGTCACAATCATCGCATTAATGCTTAGTATAACAATGTTTTCTTTTGCGGCTTGCGCTGCATCGTCTATTCCAAAAGATACACAATTTGTGTATAATCCAGAAGAATGGGAGATAACATTTGAGGACAATTTTGATAGCGAAGAATTAGATAGAACAAAATGGCGCGTAGGGACAATGATAGATGTTGACAATCCCGAAAATAATGGCGTTAGACGAGCTGGATATTATGTTGACGATAAGGAAAATCTTTTTATAAAAGATGGGTTTTTAACAATTCGTACTAATTGGCAAGAAAACGGTGTATATGGCCAAGGCTGGTATACTTCTTGGGTTGAGACAAGCACTGATCCAAATATGTCTAATATGCCTGTTGGAGAGGATTATGTTGGCTTTAGTCAAAAAGGTGGTTATTTTGAAATAAAATGCCAAGCACCGCCATCAGTTGGAATATGGTCAGCCTTTTGGTTAATGCCAGATGAAGGTGTTGCTTTTAGTAAAGATGATATTCAATGGTCAGCTAAAGATGGAGTAGAAATTGACATAATGGAATCACCATATCTATATCAAAATAAGCCTTGGTGTACACATGTTTTACATTGTGATGGCTATGATGAAAGACTTAAATCTAGTAAGTCTAAAACATATAAAGTTCCTAATATGTATAGCGAAATGCATACATATGCACTAGAATGGACGGAAACAGAATACAAGTTCTATATTGACGGATATTTAACATGGCAAACTAATCACGAATATGAGGGAAAAATTTTAAACGTAAGTGAAGTTGCAGAGTATATGATCTTGTCTGTTGAGGTAGGTGGACATCGTGACGAAAATGGAAACATGATTCCAGGTGTTGATGCAAATGGTGCAAAAAGTTGGGCAGGAAATCCAAATGATAATGATAAATCTAGAAATTACGATTTCATAATAGATTATGTTAAAGTAATGCAACGTAAATAATGTTAGTTTAAGAGGAAGTGTATATGGCTAAGATGAAAGAAAATATCAACGAATTATTAAACATAGAAAAAGAATTTTACGATTTTGACGAGGAAAAGAAAGAAATAAACTTTAAATTAGAGTTTTCTGAGCCTGAGGAGATTTTTGATAAAAACTCTATTACTAAAGTTCCAGTTTTATCTGACGAGTTTTTTTCTTGGATACAAAGTTCGTTAGAGTACACCCCAAATGATTATAAGCTGAATATAGATATAAAATTTGATGATATGAAGGGGTATAACGAGCAGCAACTGAAAGAAATATTTAATAAAAATCTAGGACTTGAGTTTAAAAAGAATCATAGACAGAAAAAAAGTAAGGATTTAATCGCCTATGGTTTAATCGCAATTGGTATTGTGTCTTTAATCTCAATGTTATTAATAACATGGCTATGGACACAAGAATCGTTATTTAGAGAAATCGTAACATATGTACTAGACATTGCTACTACTGTTGTCATATGGGAAGCCATGACTATGCTTTTAGTAGAGAATAAAGAAAGAAGGTCGTATTTAAAAAACATTTTAATTAGATTTGGCAACATCTCTTTTGGAGAGAAAAATAAATAGAATTTATAAAAAATAAGAAAATATAAGGTAAGGATTGTAAAATATTGCATAAAACATTATAAAATTCTTATTTTTATAAATAATTATATTAGAAAAACATTTTTAATTATGCTAACATCTATATAAGAGGTCTAAAAGACCTCAAAAATGGAGGATTTATGGATAAAAAAGCTTTATATAAAATTAGTTACGGGCTATTTGTTCTTACAGCAAAAGATGGAGATAAAGATAATGGATGCATAATTAATACTGCAATTCAAGCTGCTTCAACTCCAAACCAATTGAGCATTTGTGTAAATAAAGCGAATTATACGCATGACATGATAATGAAAACAAAAGAATTCAATGTTTCAATTATTGGTCAAAATGCAAAGTTTGATTTATTTAAGACATTTGGTTTTCAAACAGGAAAAGAAGTAAATAAGTTTGCAGATTTTAATGCATGTAAAAGATCAGAAAATGGCATCTTATATATTACAGAAGGAACTAATGCTTACATTTCAGTAAGAGTAGACAAAACAGAAGATATTGGCTCTCATACAATGTTTATTGGAGAAATAATAGATATGGAAGTTTTATCAGATGTTGATTCTGTAACATATGAATATTACTTAAAAAACATAAAGCCAAAGCCTCAAGCGGTAGGTAAGACAAAAGAAGGGAAAACAATTTGGAGATGTTCAATATGTGGCTACGAGTATGAAGGAGAAGAATTACCTGAAGATTTTGTATGTCCAATATGCAAACACCCAGCATCAGATTTTGAAAAAATTATTATTAAAGGAGAAGATAACATTATGGCAAACAAGTACGCAGGAACAAAAACAGAAAAGAACCTTTGGGAAGCTTTTGCAGGAGAATCTCAAGCAAGAAATAAGTATACGTATTTTGCTTCAGTAGCAAAAAAAGCTGGATATGAGCAAATTGCTGCTTTATTCTTACAAACAGCAGATAACGAAAAAGAACATGCAAAATTATGGTTTAAAGCATTAGGAGAATTAGGAGATACTCCAACAAACTTATTACATGCAGCTGAAGGAGAAAATGCTGAATGGACAGATATGTATGAAAGAATGGCTAAGGATGCTGAAGAAGAAGGATTTACAGATTTAGCAAAGCAATTTAGAGGAGTTGCAGCTATTGAAAAGATGCATGAAGAAAGATATAGAGCATTACTTCATAATGTTGAAGCAATGGAAGTATTCAAAAAGAGCGGAGTAACAATGTGGGAATGCAGAAATTGTGGTCACGTTGTAGTAGGATTGGAAGCTCCTCAAGTATGTCCTGTATGTAATCATCCACAAAGCTTCTTTGAAGTAAGAAAGGAAAACTATTAATATTGCGAAAGCTTAAAATTGCGGCTCTAGTTATTTAACTAGGGCCTTTTTATATAAAAGGATATATTGTAAAAGCCTATTTATTAATTATAATTATCTCAAAAATTATTCTATAAAAAAGAACGGAAAATCACGGAAGAAACAAAGCAAGAGAGCTATATCTCTCGCGTGAGTGGGCTTAAAAGCAAGGATTATATTGCCTACGCACTTGGAGATATGGGCGCTTGCTTAGTGTTTGGACTGGTAACAACATTACTTCAAAGATATTATACAGATTTTTATTGCTAAATCCTTTATTCATTATGTTTATGTTTGTAGGTGCAAGAGTATGGGATGCGGTAAACAATCCGATTATGGGTAAAATTTGCGATAAGTTTAAAGTGTCAAAATGGGGAAGATATCGCCTATGGTTTTTATATGGTTCAATACCACTTGCATTATCAGCAATTTTGATGTTTGTAAAGTGGCCGGGGTTTGGAAGTGAAGCAAGCTCTTTTGGAGTATATATATATGCAACAATTACATATATTGTTTTTGGTATGAGCTATACGGTGATTCAAATTCCTTATGGCTCGCTTGCATCAGTTGTTACTTTGGATGAAAAAAAAGATTAAATTTGTCTGTTTGGAGAAGTGTTGGTGCAGGACTTGGTTCTATTCCTGCAATAATGTTTGGAATAATGGCTTTTGTATTGTTTGCGCTATATCCATTATCTAAGAAAAACGTTGCACATTTGCAAGAAGAAAAAGAATTGCATTTAAAAGAGCTGTTTGAAACGGAAAAAAGCAATTAATATAAATATTAAATTGTTAATTCTTAAATATTATGTTAATATCAATTTATTAAAAGAAAAAAAGCGTAAATGCTTGTAAAATAGAGAGGAACGTATGGCAAATTATGCATTAGCGTATGATGTAGGAACAACAGGAATAAAAACATGTCTTATCGAAATAGATAAAGACATCAAAATCTTGGCTTCGGCATCAGAAGGATATCAATTATTTGTTTTTGAAGACGGAGGCGCAGAACAAGACCCAAATGAATGGTGGGAAGCAATGCGTGTTACCACTAAGAAAGTTTTTGCAAAAACAGATATTAAGCCTGAGCAAGTTGATGGAATATCATTTTGTTCGCAAGCGCAAGGCTTGGTTTTAGTAGATAAAGAAGGAAATCCTGTTCATAGAGCTTTTTCTTATATGGACCAAAGAGCAGTAGATGAAATGAAAGAAGGCATTTCATATGGAATACAAATTGCAGGTGGAAATATATTTAAACTTATTCCTGCTTTGTTAATCACAGGTGCTGCTCCAGTATCCGTAAAAGATCCTGTTTGGAAATATAATTGGGTTAAAAAACATGAGCCAGAAAATTATGCAAAAGTATATAAATGGCTAGATGTAAAAGAGTATTTAATTTGTAGATTGACTGGCGAGTTTGTAATGACATATGACTCTGCTTTTGGCACAATGTTATATGATTATAAGCACAAACGTTTTTCTAAGAAAATTTGCAACCTGTTTGGGGTTAATCCAGATCATATGCCTAGATTAATAGCTTCTACAGAGGCTGCTGGAGAAGTAACTCAAAAAGCAGCTGATGAACTTGGAATATGTAAAGGTATTAAAGTTTTTGGCGGCGGAATGGATGCGAATTTAATTGGAGTTGGAGCCGGTTCAACTGAACTTGGAGATACTCATATTTATAGCGGTACTTCAGGATGGGTTGGAACAATTATAGACAGATCTGTAGTTGATGTTTCAACAATGATAGCAGCTACAGTGGCTGCCCAACCAGGAAGATTTAATTATTTTGCTGAACTTGAAACATCAGGAAAATGCTTTGAATGGGTTAAAGACCACATCGCCTTAGACGAGGTAGGTATTTATATTAAAAAGCAAAAAGTTACTGATGACATTGAATCTAAATATTTAAATTTATACAATTACATGGCAAATATTGTTGATGAGATTCCAGCAGGATCAGGTGGCGTTATATTTACACCATGGTTACATGGTAATAGATGCCCATTTGAAGATCCTAATGCTCGTGGAATGTTTTTCAATATTAGTCTAGAAACAGGTAAAAGAGATTTAATAAGAGCAGTTTTAGAGGGAATTTGTTACCACAAGCGTTGGATGCTTGAAGCTTCTGAAAGAAAAGTAAAAGTTTCTGATGCAATACGTTTTGTTGGTGGCGGAGCATTAGACGATTTTACTTGTCAAGTGTTGTCAGACATAACAGGTCATGTAATAGAAACTGTTGCTTCTCCTCAAAATATTGGTGCAGTTGGAGCTGCAGCATGCGTAGGAGTAGGAATTGGAGCAATACCATCTTTTGAAGAAATAAAGAAATTTATTCCTGCAAAGAAAACCTTTAAACCAAATCTTGAATTAAAAGAAAAGGTTTATGATAAAGGATTTAAGGTATTTAAGGAATTATATAAACAAAACAAAAAGAACTTTGCTTTGTTAAATCAAAAAGATTAGTAATAAAGTAAGCTAAACGAAATTAGACAAGGAAGTCAATTTGGATTTTTCTAGAACAATCTAAATCAAAAACTTGTCTTTTTTGTTTTCAAAAAATATAATGAGTGCTATTATATATGCGCGTAATAAAAGGAAAGAAATGTTTGTAGCGTTTTTTATTATATGGATATTACTAAATGGAAACATTGCAATAAAAACAGTACTTTTAGGCATTGCTTTTTCTGCTATATTATACGCATTTGCATGTAAGTTTTTAGACTTTTCATTTAAAAAAGACGTTAGATTTATAAAGAATTCATTTCTCTTTATAGCTTATGGTTTTGTGCTTTTATATAATATTTTCATTGCAAACTTTAAAGTTATGAAAGTTATTATAGATCCAAAAGACAAGCCAGAGCCAGATATTGTTCACTTTAAAACGGAAATAAAGAGTTCGTTTATAAAGGCATTGCTTGCAAATGCAATAACAATAACACCAGGAACAATAACAGTTTCCATAGATGCAGATGATGTAACTGTTCATTGTTTAAAGAAAAAGTATATGGAAGGGTTTAAAGACGCATTACTTTATAAAATACTTGTAAGGATGGATAAATAATGGCAATTGAATCAGCATACAAAATTCTATTTATTGTTTCGTTGATAATTCTTGCATTTGCTATTGTATGCATGATTATTAAAGCAATAATTGGACCAAAAGCTGCAGATAGATTGATTAGTATCAATGCAGTATCCTCTTTAGTTGTATGCGTATTAGCCATATTAGCTTTTTATTTACAAGAGAAATTTATACTTGATGTTTGCCTAATATATGTTTTAATAGGATTTTTTGCAGTAATGGTATTAACATCTACATTTATTAATGCATATAGAAAAAAAACTAAAGACAAAAAAGAGGAAGGAGGCAAAGATGGAGTGGATTAGATTTGGTTTTTGTGCCTTTTTCATTGGACTTGGCGTAATATCTATACTCTTAGCAGTATTTGGAGTATACAAGTTTAAATTTGTTTTGAATAGAATGCATTCGACAGCAATGATTGATACGCTAGGAGTATTATTTATTGCTCTTGGACTTATGATTGCTAATGGATTATCGTGGGATATTGCAAAAATTGCCATGATAGTTATTATACTTTGGATTACATCACCTTTGACATCACATGTGGTTTCAAAGTTTGAATTAGAAATACACAAAGACGAGGTAGAGGATAGTTTATCTCACAACTTGGAGGACGAAGAAGATTACAATGGAAGCATTTAGAATTGTTTTACTTATATTGCTTGTAGTTTTAGCATTGTCAGTTTTCTTTATTAAGAAACTTCAAGCTGTAATAGTATTTATGTCATTTAGTTTAATTATGGCAATACTTTGGGTTTTATTAGAAGCTCCTGATTTAGCTATTACGGAAGCAGCAGTAGGAGCTGGCGGAACCACAATATTATTCTTTTTAACTTTAAAAAAGATAAGAGATATAGATAAAGAATATGATAAAAATTCTAAAGAAAACAAAATACCTAAAGAAGAACTAGATAGAGAAGAGGAGAAAAATTACGATGAGTAAGAAATTTAAAGATTACGATCCTAATTTAGACTTGAACTTAGATGAAACTCCTCAAAAGAGTAAAAAAGTTCGATTAAGGGATAAAACAGATTATAAAAAAGCAAAAGCCAATATTGAGAAAAATACTGTTCTTGCAGCATCAATAATGTACAAGATATTTGGCGTTATTGGACTAGCAATCTTTATTGGATTACTTTTATATTCTATAAGTTTCTTACCTCGTTTTGGAGGATTAGATAATCCTAGTGTAAATGAAATAGTAAATGAATATATAGAAAACGGATATAAAAACACAGGAGCTGAGAATGTTGTTACTGCCCTTATTCTTGACTATAGAGGTTTTGATACTTTAGGGGAAACATTCGTATTGTTTACAGCTGTTTTGGCGGTTTTAATACTTTTAAAAGAAATATCGCCAAAGAAAAGAATCGACACATATAAACTACAAAACGATATAATTTTTTCAAGTATAGCTAAACTTATTATTCCTTTAATATTTTTATATGCGTTGTACGTATTATTCAATGGTGAATCATCTCCTGGAGGTGGTTTCTCAGGCGGAACAATAATGGGTGTAGGATTGATGGTATACTCAATGGCTTTTGGTGAGGAAAAGGCGCATAAATTGTTTAATGAGACTACATTTAAAGTTGTAACTTCTGTTGCTTTGTGTTGCTATGTAGGAGTTAAATGCTATGCATTCTTTACTCAGCTTAAAGCAGCTGAAGCATTAGGCGGATATATAATGCTTATTATGGATTTATGTGTAGGTGCAGTTGTTGCATCAACTATGTATAGTTTTTATTCGTTGTTTACAAAAGGAGAGATTTAATATGCTTAGAGCTTTAATGGATAACTATATTGAAGTTGTAGCGATATTGCTATTCGCGATAGGCTTTTCTTTATTGTTATTTCATCCTAATCTAATTAAAAAAATTATTGGGTTAAATATTATGGATTCAGGTGTCTATTTGTTCTTAGCATCAATGGGATATATACAAGGAAAGATTGCAGCAATTATACAAGAGGGAAAGGATGTAACTTATATTAATCCAATTCCTGCAGGATTAGTATTAACAGGAATTGTAGTTTCTGTTTCTGTTACTGCAATAATGCTTGCACTAACAGTGCGACTATATAAAAGATACCATACATTAAATCTAGATAAGATATATATGGAATTAAGAAAACGTGAGGACTAGTATAACGAAATGAACACAGTTATGTATTTACCTATGATAACAATACTGATATCCTTCTTGGGTGTTATTATTTGTGCCGTAGCAAATAGAAAAGTTGCGTTCATTGCTTTTGTAATTGACAATATAAGCGTAATAGTTTTAACAATAATATCTTTTTTATATTGTTACAATAACAACATGTTTTACAGGTATTCGATGGGTGCGTATTCAGCTCCATTTGGAAACGAGATTAGATTTGGAGTATTAGAAACATTCATTTGTGCTTGTTTGTTAATCGTTACATTACTCTCTGTTTTAGGCGGTAAAAAATATTTAACAAGAGATATAGAAGAGAAAAAAATCCACTATTATTATGCGCTAGTTTGTTTAATACAAGTGGCTTTTGTTGCGCTATCTTATACTAATGATATTTTTACAGGTTACGTATTCCTTGAAATAACAGCTATGGCCTCAACTGCACTGTTAATGATAAAAAACACAGGAAGATCTACTCTTGCTGCTGTTAGATATATGATTTTCAATTTGCTTGGATCAAGTTTGTTTTTAATTGGTGTTGTAATACTATATGATGCTACGGGATATTTGTCTATGGAATACATTTTGCCAAAAATTACACAAATGGTTCAAGATCAGACAAAGATGCCTCTTGTTACAATTATTTCCATTTTATTAATTGTAGGACTAGGTATAAAAGCTGGATTATTCCCATTTCACCAATGGATGCCAGACACTTATGGAAATGCTACAACAGCATCCCAATCAATTTTATCTTCAGTAGTTTCAAAGGGATATTTAATACTTATTATTAAAGTTATTTATAGAACTATCGGTTTTGAAAACTTTGAGCAAACACATATGAATGATGTCTTATTTATATTAGGTATATTAGGCATGATTTTAGGATCTATTAGCGCTATAAGGCAAGAATATATAAATAGGATGATAGCTTTATCTTCTGTTGCTCAAATTGGATATATTTACATGGGGCTTGGACTTGGAACAGAGCTTGCGCTATTGGCTGTTGTATATCATATGCTTTGTCATGCATTTACAAAACCGCTATTGTTTACATCAGCAGAGGGCCTTATTGAAAGTTCAAATTACGAAAAGGGATTTAAGCAATTAAAAGGTTCTGGATTTAATGATATATTAAGTGGCGTAGGTTTCTTAACGGGTGCGTTAAGTATGGTTGGATTCCCTTTTGTCAGTGGGTTTATCTCTAAATATTTATTTGCAAAATGCGCATTTGATGTAGATGTTTTAAGAACAGTTGTTGTGCTTTGTGCACTTATTATTTCTACACTTTTAAATGCCGTTTATTATATTCATACGGTAGTAACAATATTTACGCCTGTAGATAATAGTCAAAAAATAGTAATCAAGAAAAACGATATTCTATACGCAATAGCTGTTGTTTTCTTGATAGCATGTAATGTTATATTATTCTTTTTCTCAAGTTTTATAATTGAAATTATAGAAAATGGAATAAAGATGTTGGTTTAGGAGGAGGAATGAAAATAGTTTTAATTTTACTTGCAATGTTAATTCCGCTTATTGCTGGAATTGTTTTGCCTATAGTAAAATTCAAAAATATTAAATCTAAGTATATTGCTTCTGCAATAACTATTTTCATTACCTTTATCATTGTAGTTGTAAATGCGTTTATAAATAGGGAAATAGTTACCATTGCAAAGTTTAGTTCCACATTATCTATATCATTTAAGATAGATGAACTCGCTGCATTGTTTACAATATTGTTTAATTTGATTTATTTATGTGTAGCAATATATTCAATTGAATACATGAAAAATGAAAAATATGAAAGGATATTCAATACGAGTTTTGTGCTTTCATTAGGCGCCTTGAATGCGGTATGTTATAGCGCAAATATCGTAACTTTATATATGTCATTTGAGTTTGTTACACTATTGTCTATGCCTATGGTATTAACAAATATGAATAAAGATGCCATTAGTGCAACATTGAAATATCTATTTTATTCAATAAGTGGTGCATTACTTGGACTACTAGGAATATTCTTTATTTCATATATAGCAAATTCAAGCGATTTTGTTTACGGCGGTAGTGGACTTGATCTAAAAGGCTTAGATGTAAACTTTGTATATACTATGATTTTGATTGCCATTTTTGGTTTTGGTGCAAAATCCGGATTGTTCCCATTGCACGGATGGCTTCCATCTGCGCATCCTATAGCGCCAGCTCCTGCTTCTGCTTTGATGTCTAGTGTCATAGCAAAGATGGGTGTAATTGTAATTATTAGAATTGTTTACTATATTCTTGGACCAGAGTTTATATTTGGTTCATGGATGCAATATGTATGGCTCAGCGTTGCTGTAATAACCATTTTAATGGGTTCTTATATGGCAAGGATTCAAGAAGACTTTAAAAAGAGATTAGCATATTCTACTATTTCCCAAATTTCTTATGCAATCTTTGGTGTGGCTTTGTGTTCTTCGCTTGGACTTGAAGGGGCAATTATACAAATAATATCTCATGCTCTTATTAAAACAGTTTTGTTCTTATATGCTGGAGAAGTAATTTTTGTAAATAAAACGCATAGCGTTAAAGAATTAAAGGGAATAGGAAAACAAATGCCAATTTCGACTTGGTGTTATACACTTGCTTCATTAGGACTTATTGGTATTCCTTTTACAACAGGCTTTATTTCAAAATGGTATTTGTCTATAGCAAGTTTAAAAGGACTTATAGCAGTATTTGATTATCTAGGACCAATTATAATGTTGATTAGTGCGATTTTGACAGCAGCGTATTTGTTGCCAATTACTATAAAGGGCTTTTTCGTCGGAAAGGATAGGGGTTTGTACACATATAATGAAGCTTCAAAATTAATGTATATTCCAATTGTATTTCTTAGTGTATTAATAATAGTTTTTGGAATATTTATTAATCCGATTCTAAATTATATTGAAGGGTTTGTATTGTAGGTGAATAAATGGTAAATGTTACGTTTTTAATTTCTATATTATTTCCATTATTTGCTCCTTTAGCAGTATATTTTGCTAGGATAAAAAACAATACATATAGAAAGATATTGTACTTTAGTATAGTATTAATAACCTCTCTATTTAATTTGGTTTTATTGCTTTATACACCAAAAGATACTCTAGTTGTGTTTAACATATTGACATCAATGCAAATCTCTTTTGCACTCGATGGATTAGGTAAAATATTCTTTGCACTTGTTTCTTTCTTGTGGCCTTTTGCAATGATATACTTGTTTGCTTATATGGAAGATGTAGAAAGACTAAATTCTTACACACTTTTATACGTAATGACATATGGTGTTGTTTGTGGCATATGCTTATCTAGCAATATGCTTACAATGTTTATTTTCTATGAATTGTTAACATTAATTACAGTTCCTTTGATTTCATTTAATAACACTGTTGAATCAAGAAAGGCGGGAAGAATATATCTATATATATCTTTAGCAGGTTCGGCACTTGCGTTTATGGGCCTATGTTATGTTCTAATAAACGCAGGAAATTGTGAGTTTGTTAAGGGTGGAATAGTTCAGATGCAGGAGCATAAAATAGGTTCACAATTGGCCTTTTTAGCAATGTTCTTTGGATTTGGTGTAAAAGCCGCAATTTTCCCATTGCATTTTTGGCTTCCACAAGCCGGTGTAGCGCCTACTCCTACAACAGCACTTTTACATGCAGTTGCAGTTGTTAAATCTGGAGCGTTTGCGATAATTAGATCAATTTATTACATGATAGGCACACAAGTGCTTGTATCTACTGCATCTCATTATATAGTTCTAGCCTTTTCTGCATTTACCATTATATTTGGTTCTTTTATGGCTATGAAGGAAGCGCATTTTAAAAGAAGACTTGCTTATTCTACCATTTCAAATATTTCATATATTGTATTTGCAGCATGCACTATGACTCAACTTGGACTTGAAGCAGCTATGATTCACTTTGTTGTTCATAGCATATCTAAAATAGGATTATTCTATTGCTGTGGAATGGCCATGCATAAGGCTGATGTTGAATATGTAGAAGATTGCAACGGATTAGGCAAATACATGAAAGTAGCATTTATTTGCTTTACTCTATGCTCTTTATCTTTAATTGGCGTTCCACTATTTGGCGGATTTATATCTAAATGGTATATTGCGCAATCTGCAATTGAATCTAAAAATGTTGTAGCGTATATTGGTTTAATTGCGCTTATATTATCTGCGATATTTACTTCAGTATATACTTTGAGAATATCTTTTAGGGCTTTTGTTTTGCCGCAAAAACCAGACTTAGTTGTAAAAGAGAATTCTAAATATGAATGGATGTTTATGCTAGTAATAATTGTAATGGCGATATTATCTATAGTGCTTGGGGTTTTCTCTTCGCCATTTATTAATAAGATTGCATCGCTTCTTGGAGGTAATGCGTTATGAGTATGATATTTATAATGATTTTATTACCTATAATAAGTGGATTTGCAGTATATTTCATTGGCAGGAAAAGTGAGATTTTAAGAGATGTAATATCTATCTCAATAAGCGCTATAGAATTAATAATGATGCTAATACTTATGTTTGTTATAAAGCAAGCATCTATTAGTATAGAGTATGTTTTTGGCATTGGTTTAAGTTTTAAAATTGACGGATTTAGATGCCTATATGCGCTAATATCTATATTCTTATGGTTAATGACTTTAATATTCTCTCACGAGTATATGAAGCACTACGAAAATAAAAATAGATACTATATGTTCTATTTATGGACTCTTGGAAGTGTAATAGGTGTATTCTTATCTAATGATTTATTTACGACATTTGTTTTCTTTGAAATGATGTCTTTAGTAAGTTATGTGTTAGTAATGCATGATGAAAAGCCACAAACCCAAAAGGCATCTACGGTATATTTAACTGTATCTATAATTACAGGTATGGTTCTTTTGATGGGACTATTTATCCTATATGCCTCAGTTGGATCATTGGATTTTGTTCAAATAAAGGAATTTGTAGAGATAAACGGATTAAATGCATCTTTATATGGAGCAGGAATATGTTTGCTTATAGGATTTGGAGCAAAAGCGGGAATGTATCCTTTGCATATTTGGTTGCCACAGGCCCATCCTGTAGCTCCAGCCCCAGCTTCAGCATTGTTATCTGGAATACTAACTAAAACAGGCGTATTTGGCGTAATAATCATTGCGCAATATCTATTTATAGATAATACATCTTTTGGTATTGTATTGCTTGTTATTGCTGTAATTACAATGTTTTTAGGAGCGTTATTAGCTTTATTTAGTGTAGATTTAAAAAGAACTATCGCATGCTCATCTATGTCTCAAATTGGCTTTATTTTAGTTGGAATTGCAACAAGTGTATTATTAAAAGAAGAATCTATTCTAGCATCAAGTGGTGCAATTTTACATATGATGAATCATTCATTGATAAAACTAGTGCTATTTATAATAGCAGGTGTTGTAGTAATGAATATACATCAGCTTGATTTGAATGAGATAAGAGGTTTCGGAAGAGGAAAATGGCTTATTGCAATATGTTTTGCTATCTGTGGTTTATCTTTAGCAGGCGTACCACTTTTCTCTGGTTACATTTCCAAAACGCTTCTTCATGAAGCTATCATTGAATCGTTGAATCTGCAAGGCTATTATGCATTGATAAAGATAAGCGAGGCGTTTTTTGTATTAACAGGTGGTCTTACACTTGCGTATATGCTAAAGCTTTTTGTTTGTATATTTATTGAAGAAAATGAAAATAAGCAAACTCAAGAAAAATATTTATCAATGAATAAGACATATTTAAGTGTTATATCAAAGATTGTTATAGCAGTATCTACATTAATTATTCTGCTTATTGGATTTATGCCAAATAAGATTATGGGAAATATTGCAATATATGCAAATGATATATTTAACAATTCTGGATCAATAAATATAGAATATTATTCATTAGAGTGTTTGAAAGGAGCTGCAATTTCAATTGCAATAGGCATAGCTATATATTTTGCTTTTGTAAGAACTGTTTTAATGAAATCTAAAAAATATGTAACTATTTGGCCAGATAATATATCTTTAATAAATGTTGTATATATACCTATATACAAGGGGCTTAGCTTGGTAATGTTATTTATATTAAAACCAATGGCTCTAGCTGTAGATGCATTAGTATATGTATTAAATAAGGCTATTTTTAAATCTAAGTATTATAAGTTTGAAGAAAAGAGCTTACCATATAGATTAGGTGCAATTATAGATAATGCAAATATGTCGTTAGTTAAAAAAAAGACTGATAATCAGGAAGCATTTGATAGATTGTATAGAATGTTTAATAAACAAGTTAATAAAATCTCAAATAGTTTTTCATACTCGCTTATGATATTCTGCATAGGGCTTGCTTTAATAGTTATTTTCTTGTTATTGGTTTAGTAAGTATTTATTATATAGGACGTGGCAATTGTGATAAAAGCTTGTATGTTCTATGGTTCTAAAAGCAAAAGTTAAAACATCAATAAGTTTATTTAGGTCTTTATCATCAAAATAATTTATAAACAAATATGAAACAATATGATAAGTGGTCATCAAGCCAATTAAAGAATTTTTGTAATCTACATCGTTGTCGCAAAATGGGAAATTTGTATAAAACATATGTGTAGTTAAGATGTTCTTTATATATTGTTTGCATTGAGGATATTTATTAAATAGGCTTTCTTCTAGGCTTAGCATTTCGCTATATGATTTTGAAATGAAAAAAGGTTTTATATCTGCAAAATATAAATCTCTATTAAATAGTTCTTGGAACATATTGTTTAAAAAAACGATTTCTTCATTATCCCAGGTCTCATTTTTAATGTTTATTTTTGAAGATATAGATTCAAGGTAGTTTTTTATATCCATAAATATCTTAGAAAAAGGCTCAGCATTTTGCATAAAGTTTAAACATGTTTTCTTAATATATAATTGATCTTCCGGCAAAGAGGAAAGTTGCAAAGAAAAATAAGAGGAAGGCTCCTGTGTATTAAAAAGTTCTAGTTTGTTGTTTACAAAAGCAAGTTCAAGCACCTTTTCGCATGCACAAGATAATGCAATTTCACTAGTATCAAAAATTTGTCTTTTAGATCTAGGGAAGTTATTGCAAATAGAAGGTAAGCTTGTAACTCCGCATTCACATTGCAATGAACAATATCCCAAATTATTTATAAGTGGGCAATATCCGTCATATTTTAAATTAATCTCAGCGTATTTGCTTTGAGAAGCAAGATGCGATGGGATTAAAGAAAATGATCTATTTATGATTTCCTTTAGAGAGTCTGAGCAATCTAAAGATTCTGTTTTAAAATACTCATCTTCAGATAAAGTAATATGCCAAAGTTTGCAACAAGTATTTCTGCAATCTCCGCATTTACAATGAAATTGAGTATAGTTATTTAAAGCAATGATTTCATTCATATAAAAGATTTTAGCACTTTAAACTTAAAATGCAACAAGTAATGAAATAATAAAAAAACAAAAATTGTGGCTAAAAATGATTGAGATAAGCAATTTGTTTTATAAAACAAAAATGAGTAGAATATTAAAATTTATTGATGCAAAATCTACGGAAGATTTAACCGTTTCAAACAATAAATTTGACGATGGTTCTATACTTGCAAGAGAGCATATTAAATTAAAAAATTGCAAAAATGTAAGAATTAATTAAATTCCGCAATATTTTATTCCGTAAAACGCAAATTTTATTCCGTATATTAGTTGACATTATTCCGTATAGTGCTAAAATATATACTTGAGGAACAAAATAATGGCAATTACAACAAAACAAGCAGCTGAAAAATGGGGAATTTCTGATAGACGAGTAAGAAACTTGTGCTCTAGCGGAAAGATTTTAGGTGCAACACTTCTTGGAAAAGAGTGGTCAATTCCTGATAATGCAAAAAAACCTGATGATGGAAGATTAAGATCGTCTGAAGAGGGGATGCAAAAAGGAAGGGAGACAATGTATGAAGAAATTGCCAAGTTAGTTTTGTATCGTAGCCAAGATAAAGAAAATGTTTTATATAAATTAGGCGATATTTTTTACAGGTTTGATACTCAAGATAAATATAAGAACAATCATGCTTATCAAGAAGTCATGGTTGATGAGATCTATACTCAAATTAAAGAGATTTTAAATATTGCTACAGATTATGGATTTGATCATAATTTATGGCAAAACTATTTAACATATTATTTAATAACAAACGAAAATTCTTTCAGTTTAACATGTGAAACAAGGGGAGCAACAGAAGGTGCTTCTGTTAATTTGTTTGCTAAAAATGATTACAAAGTATTTATGAACTTGTTCCATTATGATTTTTCAAATATTGAAAGAGTCCTTGGAATTCAATGTTTTTCAATACTAGAAAATTATGTTGCTGTAAAAAAGAGTGAACTTGTTTATAACAAAAACATTTCAGAAAAAGTACAAACTTTGTCTGAGAAATTAAATCAAGCAAAAAATGTTGAAGAGTTCTTTGATTTAGTAACAGGATTTTATAAAGCATTTGGCGTAGGTAAGTTTGGTTTAAATAAAGCATTTAGAATTCAAAGTGTTGGTGACGATATAGTATTTAATCCAATAAATAATATGGATAGCGTTGTATTAGACGATTTAATTGGATACGAAATTCAAAAGAAGAAACTTGTAGATAATACAGAGAGCTTTATCAACGGAAATAAGGCTAATAACTGCTTACTATTTGGCGATTCAGGCACAGGTAAATCTACATCAATTAAGGCAATAATAAATCAATATTATCCTAGTGGATTGAGAATGATTGAAATATACAAACATCAATTTAAGGATTTATCTAATATAATTGCTAAGATAAAAAATAGAAATTATAAGTTCATTATATATATGGATGACTTGTCTTTTGAAGAGTTTGAAACTGAATACAAGTTCTTAAAAGCAGTTATTGAAGGTGGAGTTGAAACTAAACCGGATAATGTGCTTATCTATGCAACGTCTAATAGAAGACATCTAATAAAAGAAAACTGGAATGATAGAGATGATATGAATAATGATGGTGAAATTCATAAGTCAGATACTATGGAAGAAAAGTTATCTTTAGTAAATAGATTTGGCGTAACAATTTCTTATTCAAAGCCAACTCCTAGCGAATATTTTAATATAGTCCTTGAACTTGCAAAAAGAAACAATCTTAAGTCAAGCGAGGAAGAAATTAAGAGAGAAGCTAACAAGTGGGAATTAAGTCATGGTGGAATTTCAGGTAGAACAGCGCAACAATTCATCAATTATATGATTGGTGTAGAAAAAATAGAAAAATAAAGTTTAAAAGGAGATATAAAAATGGCAGAAGCAAAAATTTATTATCAATCAGATTGTAATTTATCCTTACTAGAAGGAAAAACTGTAGCTATTATCGGCTATGGTTCACAAGGTCATGCTCACGCATTGAACTTAAAGGATTCTGGAGTAAATGTAATCGTAGGATTATATGAAGGATCTAAATCATGGGCAAAAGCAGAAGCTCAAGGTTTAAAAGTTTACAAAACTTCAGAAGCTGCTAAGCTTGCAGATATTATCATGATTTTAATCAATGATGAAAAACAAGCTGCTATGTACAAAAAGGACATTGCTCCAAACTTAACTCCAGGAAAAATGTTAATGTTTGCACACGGTTTTGCAATTCACTTTGGTCAAATTATTCCACCTAAGGGTGTTGATGTTGCAATGATCGCTCCAAAGGGACCTGGTCATACAGTTAGAAGTGAATACCAAGCAGGAAAGGGAGTTCCATGTCTAGTTGCTGTTGAAAAGAATGAAACAGGTAATGCTCTTGAATTAGCTAAGGCTTATGGTTTAGGAATTGGTGGAGCAAGAGCTGGTCTACTAGAAACAACATTCAGAACAGAAACAGAAACAGACCTATTTGGTGAACAAGCAGTTCTTTGTGGTGGTGTTTGCGCATTAATGCAAGCTGGTTTTGAAACACTAGTTGAAGCAGGATATGATCCAAGAAATGCATACTTTGAATGTATTCATGAAATGAAGCTTATCGTTGATTTGATTTATCAATCAGGTTTTGCTGGAATGAGATATTCTATTTCTAATACTGCAGAATATGGTGATTACATTACTGGACCAAAGATTATTACAGAAGAAACTAAAAAGACAATGAAACAAATTCTAAAGAACATTCAAGATGGTTCATTTGCAAAAGACTTCTTATTAGATATGTCAGAAGCTGGTGGACAAGCACACTTTAGAGCTTTAAGAAAAATTGCTTCAGAACATCCAAGTGAAAAGATTGGTGAAGAAGTTAGAAAGTTATACAGCTGGAATAACGAAGAAGATAAATTAATTAACAACTAATAAATAATAGATATATAAAGGTAAGGTTTTCTTGCCTTTATATAATTGGAGGAGACAATGAAGAGTGATGCAATAAAAATCGGAGCATCTAGAGTTCCTAATCGTTCATTATTTAAAGCGATGGGATATACAGATGAAGAAATTGCTAAACCCCTTGTTGCCGTTGTATCGGCAAAGAGCGAAATAGTACCAGGACATATGCATCTTGATACTATTGTTGAAGCTGTTAAAAAAGGAATAATTGCTGCGGGTGGTACACCTATTGAAATTCCAACTATTGGTGTTTGCGATGGAATAGCAATGGGTCATGTAGGAATGAAATATTCTCTTTGCACAAGAGAATTAATTGCTGATTCAGTAGAATGTATGGCTACAGCGCACGCTTTTGATGCAATGGTATTAGTTCCAAACTGCGATAAAATTGTTCCTGGTATGCTTATGGGCGCATTGAGAATGAACTTGCCAACAGTAGTTTGTTCAGGCGGTCCTATGCTAGCAGGAAATTTAAATGGCAAAAAGATCAATTTATCTGTTACTTTTGAGGCTGTTGGAGCATATAATGCAGGAAAGATCACAGAAGAAGAGTTAAAGCAATATGAAAACAATGCATGTCCAGGATGCGGTTCTTGCTCTGGAATGTATACTGCAAACTCAATGAACTGTATGTGTGAAGTGCTTGGCATTGCGCTTCCTGGTAATGGAACAATCCCAGCAGTATCTGGAGAAAGAGTAAGACTTGCTAAAGAAGCAGGAAAGCAAGTAATGGAAATGTATAATAAAGGAATTAAGATTAAAGATATTGTTAATGAAAAGTCCTTAATTAATGCATTGACTATGGATATGGCCCTTGGTTGTTCTACAAATACTATGCTTCATTTGCCAGCTATTGCTCATGAAGCTGGATGCCATTTAAATTTGGATATTGCAAATGAGATTTCTATGAGAACTCCAAATCTCTGTCACTTAGCACCAGCAGGTCCAACTCATATGGAAGATTTACATTTAGCTGGTGGTGTTCAAGCCGTAATGAAAGAGATTTCTAAACTTGGTTTGCTAGATACAAAGTTGTTAACAGTAACAGGAAATACAATAGAAGAGAATTTATCTAAGGTTGTAAATAAAGATCCTGATGTAATTAAGCATGTTGAAACACCATATTCTAAGACTGGTGGTATTGCAGTATTGAAAGGTAATATAGCAATGGATGGTTCTGTTGTAAAAAGAAGTGCCGTTGCTACAGAGATGCTTTCGCATACTGGAAAAGCAAGAGTATTTGATTCTGAAGAAGAAGCTAATGAAGCAATTTTAGCAGGTAAGATTAAACCAGGCGATGTTGTTGTAATTAGATATGAAGGACCAAAGGGCGGACCTGGAATGAGAGAAATGCTATTTGCTACAGCTTGTTTAGCCGGAATGGGATTAGACAAGTCAGTTGCTTTAATTACAGATGGAAGATTCTCAGGAGCTACACGTGGAGCAGCTATTGGGCACGTTTCGCCAGAAGCTGCAGAAGGCGGTAATATTGCTTTGATTGAAGATGGGGATTTAATTGAAATAGATATTAATAATTATAAATTAAATCTTCTTGTTGATGATAAGACTTTAGCAGAAAGAAGAGCAAAATGGAAAAAGCCTGATTTGAAGATAAAGACAGGATATTTGGCTAGATATGCTAATCAAGTTACATCAGCATCTTCTGGTGCTATATTTAAATAAAAAAAATAATAACATTTATAAATGGGGTAAAAAATAGTACTTTTACTCCATTTTTTTTGTTATAATTACTTTGATATTTATATATACAGAGGAAAAATATGAAGTACATTTTATATAATCCATTATCTAATAATGGAAAAGGTGAACTTGCACTTAAGCAATTGCAAGAAATATATAAAGATGAAGAAGTAACTGAGCAATCTATTATCAATTTAGATTTAAAGAGTTTTGTTAGTTCTTTAAAAGAAGACGATGAGATTGTTATAACAGGCGGAGATGGAACCATCCATTGCTTTATTAATGAATTAGATGGAGTTTGTCCAAGCAATAAAGTTTGGTATTACGCCTCAGGATCTGGAAATGACTTTTGTAAGGATATTGGCAAAAAGAAGGGTGACATAATCCTTTTAAATGAGTATTTAGTTAACTTGCCTTATTGTATAGTTAATGGAATAAAAAAATATTTTATAGATAATATTGGCTATGGTATAGATGGCTATGTTTGTGAAGAAGCAGATAAAATTAAAAAAAGATCTTCAAAGCCAATAAATTATACAATGATTGCATTAAAAGGATTATTGTTCTTTTTCAAAAGAAAGAAAGTTAAGTTGATAGTTGATGGGGTTGAACATAATTTTGAACAAGCTTGGTTTGCTCCAACAATGCATGGAAGATATTTTGGTGGTGGCATGAAAGTTGCTCCTGATCAAAAAAGAAATACAGGAATGTTGTCTACGATTATATTCTCATGCAAGAGCAAATTGAAAACATTATTTATTTTCCCAGAGATTTTTAAAGGAACACATGTGTTTCATACAAAAAACTGTTTTGTATTTACAGGAAAAGATATAGAAGTTACATTTAATGAGCCTTGTGCTTTGCAAATCGATGGAGAAACATATTTAAATGTAACAGGATATAAAGCTCATATAGATTAAAAAAACATCAAAAAAGATATTGACAAATATACCCGGTGGGGGTATATTTTTTTGTGCGAGAGGTTATTATGGAAAAATGTAATTGTAAAAAAATAAAGAAAAGAACAGAAGAAGAAAAAAAGAAGCTTGAAAGCAGAATTAATAGAATTAGTGGACAACTTAATGGTATTAAGAAAATGATTGATGAAGATAGATATTGTGACGATATATTAATACAATTATCTGCTATTGATAAATCTATTAAGAGTTTAGCAAATACAATTTTAGATGACCATATTCATAGTTGCGTAATAGATAACGTTCAAAAAGGAAACACTGAAGTGTTAGATGAGATTGTTGATCTATTTAGGAGGTTTCAATGAAATACAAATGCGATATTGAAGGAATGAGTTGTGCTTCATGTCAAGCTCATGTTCAAAATGCAGTTGAGAAAATAAAAGGATGCAGTGAAGTTAATGTTAATTTGCTTCAAAATACTTTAACTGTTGAGATTGATGAAACAATGACATCAATTGATGCGGTTAATAAGGCTGTAGAAGATGCAGGATATAAAGTAGCAACTAAAAAAACAATAGAGATTGAGGATAAAAAACCATTATATAAACTTATCTTTTGCTGTATAGATTTGCTTGTTATAATGTATTTTTCTATGGGAAATATGATGTTGGGTTTCCCAGTGTTTGATATTGTAGATATGGAGAAATCTCCACTTGGATTTGCATTAATACAATTTATATTATTGATTCCAATTGTAATTATATATAGACAATATTTTATAAATGGATTTAAGCAACTTTTTAAGAAAAATCCTAATATGGATACTCTTATTGCCATTGGGGCGCTAGCATCAATTGTATATGGAATAGTATGTATTATTATGATAGCGATTGGAAGAGTTGAATATCATATGTATTTATATTTTGAATCAGCTGCCATGATATTAACCCTTGTATCATTAGGAAAATATTTGGAATTATTATCTAAAAAAAGAGCTACAAAAGAATTTACAAAGTTAATTAACTTAGCACCTAAACAAGCAGTTATATTAAAAGATGGGCAAGAAGAAATTATTAATGTAGACAAGATTAATGTTGGAGATGTTATTATTGCAAAAAAGGGTGAAGCTATTCCAATTGATGGCACAATAATAGAAGGTGGCGCAAGCATTGATCAATCAAATATCACAGGTGAAGCAATTCCTGTGTACAAAGCAAAAGATGAGCAAGTTTTTTCATCAACAATTGTAAATTCTGGATATATCAAAATAAGAGCAGATAAGGTTTTTAAAGATAGTTCAATTGCACAAATAATTAGTTTGGTTGAAGAAGCATCAAACTCAAAAGCTCCTATATCTAAACTAGCAGATAAAGTATCAAAAGTTTTTGTGCCAATTATAATGGTGATTGCAGTGCTTTCTTTTGTTGTAAATTATCTAATCTTAAAAGATCTTGAGCAAGCTTTAAACTGCGCAATAACAGTTTTAGTTATTGCTTGTCCTTGTGCGCTAGGACTTGCAACGCCTGTAGCTATTATGGTAGGAAGTGGCAAAGCAGCAGAAAATGGCATGCTTGTAAAAAACGCAGAAATATTTGAAAGAGCACATAATGTTTCAACCGTATTATTAGATAAAACGGGAACTATTACAAAGGGCAAACCACAAGTAACAGACTATGTTTGTTTTGATGATAATGATTATTTGGATATTATTTATTCGATAGAAAATAAAAGCGAGCATCCTTTAGCTCAAGCAATAATTGAATATTCAATAAGTAAATCAGCAAATTTAGTTGAAATAAATAATTTTGAATCAATTGATGGGCAAGGATTAAAGGCAGAGTATCTTGGACATGAATACAAAATTGGTAATTCAAAACTTGTAGATTGCTCGTCGCACAAAGAAGATATTGAAAAAATGTCAAAAGAAGGGAAAACTCCATTAATGATCGCAAAAGACAATCAAATAATTGGTGTGATTGCAATATTTGATGAAATTAAAGAATCTTCTAAAATGGCTATAGAAGGATTAAAAAAGGCTGGAATAAAAGTTATAATGGTTACAGGAGATAATGAAACTACAGCTAACCTTATTGCTTCAAAAGTTGGAATTGACGAAGTGTATGCTAATGTAAATCCAATGGAAAAACAAAAAATAATAAATGAGGTGAAACAAAAATATAAAGGTGTTGTTGCTATGGTTGGAGATGGAGTAAATGACGCACCAGCACTATCTTGTGCGGATTTGTCTATAGCAATAGGAGCAGGTTCAGATATAGCAAAAGAATCTTCGGATATTATTCTTGTTAAAAATGATTTATTAGATGTAGTAAATGTAATTAATCTAAGTAAAAAAACCTTAAATACAATAAAAAGAGGTTTGTTCTGGGCTTTCTTTTATAATAGTATTTGTGTAATTTTATCAACTGGACTTTTATATTATGTATCTAATGGAACACTTAATATGAATCCTATGATTGGTTCGCTTGCCATGAGTTTATCTAGTGTGTCTGTAGTATTAAATGCGTTAACAATAAAAGGGTTTAAACCTATAAAAATAAATAAAGAGGAGAAGAATTGTAGTATGAAAAAGATTGTAGTAAATGTAGATGGAATGATGTGTGCTATGTGTGAAAAACACGTAATTGAATCTGTTGGAAAAGTTTCTGGTGTAATTAGTGTTACAGCATCTCATGAAGCAAAACAAGTAGTTGTAGAATGCGTAGAAGATATTGATTGCAAAAATATTAAGCAAGCAATAGAAAGCCAAGGCTACAAAGTATTAGGATGCTCTAATAAAGGTTGCTAAACACGCTTAAGCATAATCTTCTTGATTAGATATTTATTATTTTATAAAATAATAGAGATTAAGGAGATTATGAAAAAAGCATTAATTATACTATTTATATTTGCGACAATACTATGTTGTGGATTTTTAATGTCTTGCAATCAAACGCGCATTGAAGATATGGTTGACATTAGCATTGTAAAATTGCCAGACAAATTAGAATATCAATTTGGTGAAGAATTAAATATAGATGGTATAGAAGTTCATCTAAACTATAAAAAAGCCGATCCTAAAATATTGAGCAAAGATGAGTTCGTCGTACTTGGATATGATGCTCAAAAAGAGGGAGATCAAACTTTAGAAGTAGTTTATAAAGCTGAAGATGATGATTATCAAATAGAATTTAAAAAATATTTTCAAGTAAAAGTATATCCTTTAAAAGGAGATTTATATTTTGTAGAGGACTTTTGCCTAGATAAAGTATATGATGGCAAGAGCGTTTTAATCACAGAAAACGATTATATAAAAAATAGCACAGCAGATATTCAAATAGTTTGGTATCAAGGAAAGACATTACTTTCAAATGCTCCTAAAAATGTAGGGAAATATAAGGCTGAGATTTCAGTTCCAAGCGTAGAGGGCTTTGAATCCGCAAGCGCTTCGATTGAATTTGAAATATCCCCAAGAGAATTAGAAGTTGTATGGGTAGGCGAAAACGGAAACAATGAAGATTTTGATTTTACCTATACAGGAGATTTTGTTTCTCCAACTCCTACTGTAGATACGTCAGAGTTTGGGGAAAAAGTATTTTTAGTGAATGATGGCAGCTACGCCGAAGTTGGAGATAATTATTCTTCTATTTGCAGAATGATGGTTCCAAACTCTAATTATATTTTACGTAATACTACATGTTATTTTAATATCGTAAAAGCAAGTAGCAATGTGCAGTTTTATTCAGATGCGGTTTTTGAAAAAACTTTTGATAACCAAGAAGCACAAATGAGCGAATATCAATATGATGGAGATGGAGACGTTGAAATAAAATGGTATAAAAATGGTGAATTATTAAATACATCTCCAATTAATTCGGGCAAATATGTTGTCGAGGTTTTTGTTAATGAAACAAGTAGCTTTATATCATCAAGTGTAAAACACGAGTATGTAATATCTAAAAAACAAGTAGAGATAAATTGGTATGGAGAGGGCGATTCTCTAGACGATTTTGATTGGGTTTATTCAAATAGCGAGATTTGTCCTAGTGCTAATTGTAATTTGGTTTTAGGTTTTAATTTAGATATTAATGTAAGTGGAAGCGCAATAAATGCAGGAGAGTATATTGCACACGCTTCTATCTTAAATGATACATATAATAATTTTCAGATTGTAAATAGCACAAAGAACTTTGTTATTTCAAAAGCAGATTATGATATGAGTGGAATTACATTTGTAGATGAGACAAAACCTTATACAAAGGAAGTTCAATCCTTGGCAATTTCAGGGGCCCTTCCAGTAGGGTTAGATGGAATTGGTGTAACTGTTCAATATGAAGGCAAAACAAAAGATGCTGGAACATCATGTCAAGTTAGAGCAATATTCTCAACTCAATCTACAAACTATAATATTCCTGTAGAAATGACAGCAAATTTAACAATTTCTAAAGCGGATAGAGAACTTAAAAAAAGTTCAGATGAAAGTATAGAATCAAATAGCGTAAGTGTAGCCTATATAAAAAGCATTTTAGTATATGAACAAGAAGATGCGGTATTGTTATTATCTGTAGATGGTGGAGAATTCGTAGAAGAAGATAGTTTTGTATATTCTGAAGGAGCAAGTATTGAGGTTAAAATTAAGGAGAGTGCAAATTATAAAGAGAGTAATTCTGTAACAATTACCCTCTTAATAAGCGAGGTATAGTATGTTTGATAATTTTGTATTAAATAATGGGAAATTAATACCAAAGGTGGGCTTTGGAACTTGGAGAATTCCAAGTGGAGATGAGACATTTAATGCAGTAACAAATGCAATAAATGTTGGTTATACGTTAATTGATACGGCCAAGGTTTATAATAATGAGGCAAGTGTTGGCTTGGCAATAAAAGAGTGTAATAAAAAAAGAGAAGATTTATATATAACAACAAAACTTTGGAACTCGGACAGAGGGTATGATTCAACTTTATATGCTTTTGACGAATCTATGAAAAAGTTACAATTGGATTATTTGGATTTATATTTGATTCATTGGCCAGCATCTTTTCATAAATTTGACAATTGGGAACAAATAAATGTGGACACGTTTAAAGCTATGATTAGACTATATAAAGAAGGAAGAGTAAAAGCAATTGGACTTTCTAATTTCTTACCTCATCATACAAGGGCTTTAATGGATTTAGAAGTTAGGCCAATGTTAGATCAATTAGAGATACATCCAGGTTATATGCAAAAAGAGGCAGTTGAGTGGTGTCAAAGCAATGATATTGTTGTTGAAGCATGGAGTCCTCTTGGTGCAGGAAAAATGCTTAATAACCAATCTTTAATAGATATAGCAAACAAGTACAATAAAACGGTTGCACAATTATGTTTAAGATGGTGTTATCAGCATTCAATATTGCCTTTAACAAGAACGACAAAGTTGGATAGAATGAAAGAAAATGCGGATATACTAGATTTCAATATATCCGATGAAGATATGAAATATATAGACAACATGAAATACTTTGCAGGCTCTGGTAATCATCCAGACACTTTGGAGGATTAATGCTTAAGAAAATAATTTTAATAGCAGTTATTGTAGTACTTGCGGCTGGCATCATTGTTGGCTCAAGTTTTGGAATAGTTTACGGCGTTGTAAACAAAACTAATGTCAGTGTAAAATTTGATGAAGCTGAGACTTATCAAACATTTACAGGTTTTGGTGCCTCATCAGCTTGGACATTTAGACCTTTAGGAAGAGATTTTAGCGAAGATGTTCAAAATCAAGTAATTGAATTGCTTTATGGGGAGAGTGGACTTGGTTTAGACATATTTAGATATAATCTTGGAGGAGGATCAACAGAAGTTGAAGGATGCAATTATGACGATGATAGAAAAGCAGAGTCATTCTTTGATGCTTCAAAATTTGTAGACTATTCTTCATTTGCCAATGAAGCAAATTATGATTTTACTAAAGATTCAGCATATGTTTCTATGATGTTAAAATCATTTGAAATGGGAAATATCCGTAAACTTGTTATTTTCTCTAATTCGCCACACTATTTAATGACAAAAAATGGCAAGACAAATGGAACTGTTGAATTAGAAAACAATTTAAAAGAAGATGCATATGAAGCTTTTTCAGATTATGTTTTAGTATGTGCTAAAAATATAAAGAAAATGTTAGATGATAGAGGCTTTAATGATGTAGAGATTTATTTAAGCCCAGTAAATGAGCCACAATGGGATTGGGGCGGAGAATATGCTTCTCAAGAAGGATGCCATTACGATCCAGAACCACTTGCTAAGTTCTATGATGTATTTTATAAGAAAATGACTGCATTTAATCAAACAAATTCTACAGAATTTAAAATGGACATATATGAGAGTGGTAACTATAAAACAAACCATAGAAAAGCAAAAAATAAAGAATATTTAAAAGAATTTGCTAAATATGATTATTTTAATGAAATAGAAGAATTATCAATGCATTCATATGGGGCAGATGATTCTATTAAACACAGAAATTCTTTTATGAACTATGCTGACAAGATTGATTTAAATAAGAAAATTACAATATCTGAATATTGCGTTATGGAGTGGGGCGTTGATGAATCTGTAGATAGAGGTATTTTCTCAAGCAAGATAATAATGAGAGACTTGTCTATAATGAATGCTTGTGAATGGTCTTGGTGGCTTGCTCTAGCATATGGCGGATACGAAGATGGACTAGTATATTTAGATAAGGAAAGTAATGAAATTACTTTAACATATAGATATTATATGTATAAAAATATTATGGACTATATTGATGTAGGCGATGTAAGAGTAAAGGCAGAATTATATGATCCATTTGGATGGGGCGGATTAGATACAGTTGCATTTAAAAAGCCAACAGGAGAACTTGTAATTATTGTTTTAAATGATTCAGAAAAAGATCGCACACTAACATATGAAGGATTAGATGGATATACTAGCATTAAGAAGGTTTGTACATCAGAGGAAGGCAAACTAGTTGAAAGCGAAGACAAAGAAATCTCTTCAAAGATGCAATCAAAAGCAAAGAGTATTACAACATATATCTTAAGCAAATAAACGAATTATATATATGGTGCTACTTAGTGTTTAGCTATATAAGTAGCACCTTTTTTATTGTATAAAAAAATTTTTTCTTTTACAAAGGTGAAAATGGGGATATAGTTATTATATTAATTTTGACTTTTTTGGTAAATAGTAGTATCATATTAACGAAGATTGAGCATAATATGTCTGTAAAAGGAGGTTAAGTCTATGTTTACCGAAAGAGTTAAAAACAGTTTTGCTACGAACGAACCTATATATACGGAAGAAATCATCGGGCTTTTCCCCGATTATTCAAGACCGCAGATCTTCAGGTTTATACGTGAAGCCGAAGAGAAAAAGGAAATAGTCAATTTTGCAAAAGGAATATATTATATACCGAGTAATACATTTATAGGTTTGTCCACAATAACGGCAGACTCGGTAATGGCTCGTAGATATTTGAAATGGAACGGTGAAGTGTTTGGTGTGTACGGAGGATTAAAGCTACAGAATATGTTTTCCGTAACGACGCAAGTTCCAAATATTTATGAAATCGTGTCGAACAACGAATCTGCAAAACGAAGAGAAGTAAAGATGGACGGAAGGACGTTTATTTTGCGTAAATCGCGTTTCGAGATCAACAAAGACAATGCAAATGCATATATGATTATGGAGTTGTTTAACAATTTGAACGGCGAGAAAATTGACGAATTTGCAAGTAGACGCCTGATCAATTTTATGCATGAAAAAGGTATTACTAAAGAGCAGTTGATGGACGTAGCAATGAAGTTTCCGGCAAAAGCTTTAAAAAATCTGATAGGGAGCAAAATATTAAATGAACTTGCATAAGAATAAAGAGGATTTTATAGAAGCGGTACAGGCAGTAAGCCGAGGGTTAAATATTTCTCCTGCACTTGTCGAAAAAGATTATTACGTTACGTTGGTATTAAAACGACTTAACGAAGAACTTTCCGGACTTATTTTTAAGGGTGGTACTTCGCTTTCCAAATGTCATAAGGCTATCAACAGGTTTTCGGAAGATATAGACTTAACGCTTGACAGCGAACACCTTACGGAAGGGCAAAGAAAGATAGTTAAACCGACGATTGTAAAAATCTGCGAAGAACTCGGACTGACAATTAACAACCTTGAAAACACGCGAAGCAGAAGGGATTATAACTGCTATCAGATAAGTTATCCGCTTTTGTTTGAGAACGATGAGATTGATCCTATCATCAAGGCTGAAACGGTATTTATACAGGAATGTTATCCGGATGAAGTGAAACAGGCGGATTCTCTTATCGGAGAATGGTTGAAAACGAACGGTTTTACAAAACAAGCGGAAGAATACGGGCTTCTTTCTTTCGATATTCACGTCCAAACAATGGAAAGGACGCTTGTAGACAAAGTGTTTGCATTGTGCGATTATATGCTTTTAGGCGATATGCAAAAACATTCACGCCATATTTATGACATATACCAATTGCTTGGAAGAGTGGAATTAAACGATGAGTTCCGCACACTTGTACATAGAGTTAGAGAGGATCGGAAATATCACTCGCTATGTGTATCGGCGCAGAATAATGCAGATATTCCTACTTTGCTCGAACAAGTGATAGAAACTGAGTGTTATAAAAAAGACTATGAAGAACATACGCGTACGATGTTGTATTCGCCTTGCAATTATGAAGAAGCAATTATAGGACTAAAAAAAATAATTGACAGTGGAGTGTTCGGAAAAGATGAGGAATACGAAAAAAATACGATACATATATCCATTTCTTCAGCGTATAAAATTGCCAGTTATAGGGAATTCAAAATTTTTGCAATGCCGAAGGAGACTAATTACGGAGATTATATATATAAGATTCCGAATAAGTTTGTTAGCATTGACCGACGCGACAAAGCGATTGTATTTCATTTACCGAAAGAGTATATAGTTAGACTGGAAAATGGCAGGACAAATCAAATTGCTGAATTAACAGTAATGAATTTTGTCTCCGAGATAGCAGGAAAACATGAAACACATATAGTTATAGAATAGTTTATCCGAGGCAAACTACAAAAATGGGAATATTCTTAAAAAGTGAAGTCATGTTTCAATTGAAACTACTGAATTGACTGTGGATAATAGTTCTTAAATGGTGTGATAATTCTAAAAATGAATATCAACATATATCTTAAGCAAATAAACAAATTATATATAAGGTGCTACTTAGTGTTTAGTTATATAAGCAGCACCTTTTTTATTGTATAGGTGAATTATCATATTAAGTGCAACACATTAGTACATTAAAAACGGAATAAAAAAAGAAGATTACGAGTTAGTATATAAGAATTGGACAAGCAATCCAAAAGTTTCTCGATATGTAGAGTGGAATGTACATAAGTCAATTGATGACACAAAAGCATATATAGAAAATAAAGCAAATAGGTATGAAAATGATGAGTTTTATTTTGATTGGATTGTTGTTTTAAAAGAAATAATGGAGCCAATTGGAGAAATAGAAGCAGTTAAAGTTTCCGAGGCTCACGATTTAGTTGAGATGGGAGATTGCTATGGGAGTAGATTTTGGAATAAAGGATACGCAACAGAAGCATTAAAAGCTTTCATGAAGTATATGTTTAATGAAGTAGAAGCTGGTATGATTATTGCTTGTCACATATCAACAAATCCAGCATCAGGAAGAGTAATGCAAAAAGCTGGAATGAAATATGATGCTACATTAAAAAAATATTTCGTAGATAAGAATTCAGGAAAAAGAGCAGATAAAGTTTGCTATTCAATAAGTAGAGAAGAATACTTTCAAAAGTCAAGAGTATAATATTTGATTTAATTCTAGATTATCCATATCATATAATCCTGTATGAAATAATTTTTATATCCATTTTTGCATATATGACAAGCATTGTCGCTTTACTATGATATAATTAAACCAAGTTGTTACGGAAAAAGTTGACAAATTGCGATTTTCCGCAATAATATACAATTTTCCATTGACTTTTTATCTTAACCATAATATACTTATTACGGAAAAAGTTGACAAAACTAATTTTACTGAAACAAGAAGTGCGTTATGGAAGAATTAATTATAAAACGTGATTTATATTTAAATAAACTTATTCGCAAGAAAAATAATGGTAGTATAAAAATTATTACCGGACTTCGTCGTTCGGGTAAAAGTTATTTACTAAACAATCTATATTATGATTATCTTCTTAGTGAAGGCGTTAAAAAAGAGCAAATTATTAAACTTTCCCTTGATGATGACCGCAATAGGGAATATAGAAATCCTGATAATCTTTCTAAGTTCCTTTACTCTAAAATAACTAGTGAAACTGAAAAGTTTTATTTTCTTTTAGATGAAGTGCAATTTGCTATTTCTGATGAAGAAATAAAATCAAAAGAGCCAATTCGTCTTTACGGGATTTTAAACGGCTTATTAATATTAAAAAACGTTGACGTTTACGTTACAGGTAGTAATTCTAAGTTCTTATCTTCTGACATCGCTACAGAATTTCGTGGTCGTGGCGATATTATACATGTAAATCCTTTATCTTTCGCCGAATTTTATTCTGCTTATAAAAACGGTGATAAATACGACGCTTGGGATGAATATTCTACCTATGGTGGTATGCCTATGCTTTTGGGATTAGAAACCGATGAAGAAAAAGCGGAATATTTAAACAACCTTTTCAAGAATACCTATATAAGAGATATTATAGAAAGAAACAACTTACGTGGCGACGTTACTATTGATGCTTTGGTTGACGTTTTAGCTTCTTCTGTTGGCTCACTTAACAACCCAACTAAAATAGCAAAAACCTTTGCCTCTAACGGCATTAAAACTGTTGATAAAACTATTTCTACCTACGTTGATTATCTTTTAGACGCTTTCTTGATTCGTAAAGCAACTAGATATGATATTAAAGGCAGAAAATATATCAACTCGCCATTTAAGTATTATTTTAGCGACGTTGGGCTTCGTAATGCAAGACTTAATTTCCGTCAACAAGAACAAACCCATATAATGGAAAACATAATCTACAACGAACTCGTTATGCGTGGTTATAACGTTGACGTTGGTATTATAGAACACGTTGTTAGAGATGAAGAAGGCAAGCGCACTACCAAGCATTTAGAAGTTGACTTTGTATGCAATAAAGGAAATCAACGCTATTATATTCAATCTGCCTTTTCTATTCCTAACACCGAAAAGATGGAACAAGAACAAGCATCGCTTGACCGTATAGGCGACTCGTTTAAGAAAATTATTATTACCCAAGATAGAACTAAACTTTGGAGAAATGAAAAAGGCTACGTTATTATGAACGTTTTAGACTTCCTTCTTAAAGAAAATAGTCTTGAATTATAAAAGTGGGCTTCCCACTTGTTTAGAAGTCGAAATTGCAATTTGGTGCAATTTCCTTAACCTCCGTATAATTAGGCTTTAAAATTCTCTTTGATAAGTTTCTCAAATTCTTCCGCCGAACGAATATATTCCGTTTTCCCGTTTACTTTACGGGTAAAAATCCAGTCGCGGTTTATCTTTCGATTGATTTCCTTGGTTTGTAAAATACCGTTTATAATAAACTCGTAGAAATAGTAACCATCTTCTGCCCAATCGCTTTGTGTTTTGTTGAGCGTAGCAATAATACTTCTATCCGTAATTTTATCAAACACGACTATAGGCGAGCTTTTAAAATACCGTTCTAACGCCCGTTTCATCATTTTATCGCCATCGTAAATATCAAAAATATACTGCGCCACAGCGTTCGTCGCATACACGATATCGTCCATTTTAATATCGATGAGAAATATCGTCAATTTGCTTGCGAAATGCACGACCTGCAAGCACTTACGTCTATCAAAATAAAACAATTTGCAACCCCATTCGTATAAACGGTTGCCTCTTTCCTTATTCGCAATCATTCTAACTATATCGCCCGTTTCCGATTGAAAATTTTCGGGTGTATTTAATTTGTACCGTTCTAACGTTTGTTGAGTCGCATAATAAATCATAATTCCTCCACACACATAATATAACCTTTATAGCCTTGTCATAAATGCAGGTCGCATATCCTCAATCGAACTTTTCGATATTCCGTATTGCTTTGCTATCTTTTCCCAATTATCACTAACCAATTTTATAGCGTCATTAATATAAATTTTCGCCTTTTGGTTAGAAACACCATAGTACTTTGCCGTATCCAACGCTAAATTCAAATCAATACGGCTATCGTTCTCTGTAACATTCAATGATAAAAATTCCCCTTTCGATACAGGGTTAACGTCGTAAAGCGGAGACAGTCTCCAACCGTTATCATCTAAGATAAACCCGTGATTTCTCAAATGGTCGTCCGTGTTAGATACAAGCATATTGAACACTATACGTTTCCAAAGCTCCAACAAGTCTTCCGTCGGATTTGCACCGTGTGCACGAATAAACGAAGCCAAATCTAAATAACTGGATTCGGAAGATTCCCCGTCCTCTTTTCCAAGCATTGTCATCGCTGAAGCGAAATGAATACGTTTGTCTTTTACTCTATCAAATCTCTTAACCAAGAAGGTATCTCCATAATTGGAAAATTTTTCAATTCTTGATTCAGGTACGTTTAACCATAACATTTTAGCCAAGTCGTGCACCACTTTTTCCCAACCAGCGATATTATAGGTATCGCGCTTTGAAGGGAATTTAGCAATCCACAACGAACCGTCTACATCAACAACGGACGCTTTCGGTCTTGCACCGCCCAACGAAGAACCGGGACCAATCAGTTGATTTAACCACTTTTTATCAAGTGTGGTTTCGTCTTCTTCAAAACTACGAACCGCTTCTTCAAGCGTTCTTAAACTTGTCCAAGGTGGCGCAGCCATCGTCTTATCATTTGATAAAAAGTCCCCACTATCATCCGTCTTAAAACGAAGCGCTCCCATTCTCGACTGGTCATAAACGCCCAATAAATAATCGCTTTGCGTTAATTTTCTCGGCTTTCTATCCTCTTCCTTGGCAAGAATACTTTCCCGTCTATCCATCAATAAACGCCCCCATCTGTCAGGCGAAGAATCGCTAAATACCCCGAACATTTCTTTACCTACGGGTGCATATTGCCGACCATTGTATAACATTAAATCGGGATCCAACAAGCGTGCATCAAAAGTATTTTCCAACCAAGAATCCTCATAAGTAAAGGAAAACACTTCTTTACCTTTAATAAAATCCACATATAATTTCCCGATTTTATTCGGTTGGTCACTTTTCCAATTTTCATATACATAAATCGTTTTCGACATCATTAAACCCCTTTGCGTTTTCTGCCTCTTCCTCTTGTAGGCAGTTCAAGGTCTTGGAGTTTTCTCCCCAACTCGTCGTCCTTAGCTATAAGCAATAAATCCTTATCTAAATCATTTAACGCGTGAAGGACCGCAGCGTAAGAGCCCATTGATACGGACGGTTTCCCCTTTTCAATTGCTATAACGGTAGCTCTACTCAGTCCTGCTCGTTGCGCCACTAACTCTGCCGTCAAGTGGCGACGTAATCTTGCAAGTTTAATTTGTTCCCCCATGGTAGAAAGAATTTCTTGTGTTTTGGGTAAAATAATTGTTTCTTGTTTCGGCATAGCACACCTCCCATATAACTATATTTTACACACTATTGCCTTGTTTGTAAATTTTTATTGACATTATATTTAAAATTTTAAGTACTGAATACGGTTTTATTTTACAAAAACCTTTACTTTTAAAAGCCGATTTCAACCTAAAAAGTAAAGATTTTGCACAAATATTTTTTCATAAAAATAAGTAAAAAATAATACTTTTCACGCAAAAAATAAGCTTTACAAATATTTTACATAATTTCATAAAGATTGATATTGCAATTTCAAAATGAAATAATATATAATCAAATTGCGAAAAGCTTTGAAGGAGGTAACATCTATATGAATACATTTGCAGAAAGTGTTAGGAAAATGATGGAAGAAAAGAAGCTTACACAAAAGGATTTATCTAGATTAAGTGGAGTGTCAGAACCATCTTTATGTAGATATTTAAATGGGGCAATCAATCCAAGAATGGATATAGTTATTAATGTTGCTAAAGCGCTTGGAACTACACCTAACTATTTATTGGGTAAAGAAGAAGATAAAAAGACTGATGATTTTGAGTCCGTAAAAGTTTTAGTAGCTCGCAATAGAAAGATTTTTACAGAAGAACAAAAAGCGGAAATAATAAAAATGCTTTTTAAATAGGAGAGAAATTGTACGGATTTGCAAGACTAAAATCAAAGGATTATAACGAAATGGAGGTTCTTGCATTAGAAGTAAGAACTGATTATGAATTGTTTGATGATTATGTTGATGTTTTTGAATTCGTACAGGAAAAACTAAATACAACTTTAATAAAGTATTCTTCTTTGGATAAAGAAAAATATGAGGCGGCATTCTCTTTTTCAGAGGACGGCTTCACTATCTTTGAAAAATATTTAAATGGAATAATAGTGCCATATATATTTTATAATGATATGGTTCCATATTCTTATGAAACTATAGGAATTAGAGAGGGTATAAAAATCATAAAAGGAAAAAATGGATTACATGATTTGCCTGTAGAGTCTAACTTGAGTAATGCATATATAAAATTAGGTAAAGATGGTAACTTTAATATGATGAGAATTTATAATAGTAAGCATTATATTGAAAAAGAAATAGCATTTCATCCCGAAAGAAAATTGGATAAATCTAGAAAGCGTATTTTGCATATTCATGAATACGATGGAAAAGGAAATTTTAATAATCGAACAACATGATTATTAACAGAATCAGAATATAATAATTATAAAAAGTATTTTGGAGGTGAATTAAGATGGAAGGTGGAACAATAAAGGATTTTATGTATTGTTTTTCATTTGAAGACATATATTTTGTTTTTAGAGGAAAAAGATATTTCACAACAGGAGTAGAAGGATATGGAGAAGGCAATTATAGAGTATACGGGTGTGAATTAGATGACGAAGGTAATGGAGTTTTAGATATTATTGATGTGGAATGTACTTCAATTCAAAAATGTATTGAGTTGTTTGAAAATCTTCCATTATGGGGAGAAGGTAAAACGATTTATGATGTAGAATCAGAAATTACATGGATTGATTAATATAAAGAGAACCTTAGTTTATTCGTGTACGTCAAAAAAATCTATATGGGTTGAATTCTATAAATAACGATTAATCACGGATAAGTAGCTATTCAAAATACCATAATTCTATGTGCAACACATTTATAGTATATTTTTTTATTTTAGTGGGTGTTATTTTTTTTGACGTACAATAATTCTTCCAGTGATTTTAATGATTATAACATTAAGAACTAATATTTGTAGAATTTCTAAATTATGTATTTATAATTTCAAAATGAAATTAATACAATATAGATGAAGCTCAAAAAGGATGTCTATTAATATGAAAACATTTGCAGAAAATGTTAGGGAATTGATAGAGAAAAAGAAGCTTTCGCAAAAAGGCCTATCAAAAATTAGTGGCGTATCTGAACCTTCATTATGTAGATATTTAAAAGAGGATGGCCCAAATCCAAGAAGATTCTTTTTATGAATCCAAATCATCCTGACAAAGCAACATTGAAATATTTGTTGAATAATTTAGAGGAAGCGTTAAAAGGAGATTAGTTATGAAAGAAAGAGAATTAAATGAGTTATTATTAGAAAAATTTCCAGAGATTAAGAAGAGTTTTGATGCCTATACGGAATGGCAAGATGGAATTGATACAGGATCATTTTTAGTAGTAGAAGATGTGCTAATGGAATATATAAAAAAAGTATTATGCAAAAAAGATTATAAAAAAATAGCATATTTTTGTGAGACTATAGAAGAAATATATGCGAAAAATGATGAGTATGCTACAAATGTAATAGTAGTTGGGATCCTTGAAAACCTAAAGTGCAGTGAATATGCAGATTTAATTGTTGATTATCTATTACCTAGGACCAGAAAAGAATTTGATGAAATAGAAGTTTGATAAAATATTTGTGTTAATTATTGCATTCGTTATATGATCCCCAAGAAGCAATAACAATTCTAATCAGGTGGGATGGTCAATATACAAAAAGTTAAACATAAAGGCAGTTGCTGTGATTGTTGTAGTCAATGTAGCCACTGTAGTGAGTGTGAAAAAAATAAAACATAAACAAACATATTAATTTAAACTCTTTACCATTTTTTTGGAGTTGTTATAAATCGAGATTATTATTAGGATTTTAGCAGCTCCTTTTTTTTGTGGTAATATATATAGTAAGAGGTGCAAAAATGACAGAATACGAGAAGATGATAAGTGGCTTGTTATACAATTCAAGCGATGAAGAATTAATTAATATGAGAACAAAATTGCGATTACAGGTCGACAAATTTAACAGATCGTCTCCTGCGGATTATGAGCATAGAATGCAAATCATAGACGAAATGATACCTCATCATGGAGACAATATTTACATAGAACCTAATATTAGGCTTGAATATGGAATTAATTTAAAAATAGGAAAAAACTTCTTCTTAAATTTTGATAGTGTCATATTAGATGTTTGCCCTATAACAATAGGGGATAATGTTTTAATTGGGCCAAGAGTTGTAATAGCAACGCCTATGCATCCTCTTGATTATCATGAAAGAAACACTCAACTTGTAGATGGCAAAATGAGAAGTTTGGAATATGCTAAACCAATAACTATAGGTAATAACGTTTGGATAGCTTCAAATGTAACAATTTGTGGAGGGGTTACCATAGGAGATAATGTTGTTATAGGTTCTGGAAGTGTTGTAACAAAAGATATTCCAAGCGATACTTTAGCTTATGGAGTACCATGCAAGCCAATTAGAAAAATAACAGAAAAAGATAGAATGTATAAAGAGCAAGGATATGATATTTATCCAACATATTAATTTTTCTCTATTGCGTATAAATAAATTAATTATTATAATTAAAGCGTATTTTAATTCAGGAGAAAAATTGCATGCTAAAAGACATTGAATCTATTTTAATTCCACAAGATAAAGTTCAACAAAGAATCAGAGAAATTGCAAAACAAATCGAGGCAGATTATAAAGGCAAAACATTGACAATGATTTGTATTTTGCGTGGCGCTTCAGTTTTCTTTTGTGATTTAGTTAGAGAAATAAACCTTGATGTACGTTTCGAATTTATGTCTGTAAGTAGTTACGGAGCAGGTACTACAACAACAGGGGAAGTTAGAATCAATAAAGATATTAATACAACATTAGAAGGAAAAAATGTTATTGTTGTTGAAGATATTATAGACAGCGGATGCACTCTTGCTTTTCTAAAGAAAATGCTAGAACAAAGAAATCCAGCATCTTTAAAGATTTGCACTCTTTTAGATAAACCATCTAGAAGAAAGGTTGAATTTAAGGGCGATTATGTTGGCTTTGAAATAGAAGATAAATTCGTTGTTGGATGCGGATTAGATTACGCAGAAAGATATAGAAACTTAAAAGATGTTTGCGTTTTAAAGCCATCTGTTTATACTAAGTAAAAAAACATTGTAGGAGATACAAATGACTAAGAAATTAAAAATTCAATTGTCCTTATTTGTTGTAGCAATTCTGTTTAATATTTGGGGAATATTGTCTATATTGCAAGTTGGAATAGGGATTAATGTAGGCCTTACATATTTAGATAAGATAAAAGATTTTCATATTATCTTATGTTATGTAATTATTGTTATAACTATGGCTATTGGTATAATGGGAGCATCAATTAATGCAGGTCAATTAGATAACATTAAAGTGCTAAAAGGATTAACAATAGGAATAACAACATATAGTACAGTTTTAACAATTCCACTTTTACTTGCTTTTGTTTGTTTTGTAGTATATCCAACAAATGTTGATCTTGCTGTTTATGGCTCAGGACTTGGAGAGTTTATTGATGGCATGTTTGGTACTATAGCTAAAGATTTAGGAACAATCTTTGGACCAAAAGAATGGGGAGGATTTGGGTCGAAAGGATTATTGATAACAGTGTATATATTAGGCATTATTATGAGTATTGCTTTTTTGGCTGTACCTATAATCAGTGCGGTTCAAGCAATAAAAAATGCTAATAAAAAAGAATTAAATAAAAGTATAGAGGAATAAGAAATGGGAAAAGTTTATAAGATGAAAATTGCAGGATTGGATAGAGAATTGCCACTATGTCCTGTAAATGAAAAATTAGATATTGGCGCATTTGTTATGTTCTCAGATGTAGAATTAACAATTGCATGTGCAAGAGATTTGTTAAAGAAAGCACCAGATTTTGACATTATATTGACAGCAGAATCTAAAGGAATACCTCTTGCTTATGAAATGGCAAGACAATCTGGCAAAGAATACATTCTTGCAAGAAAGGGCGCAAAACTATATATGCAAAACGTGGTAAGTATTGAGGTTAAATCAATTACAACAGCTAAAATCCAAACGCTATTTATTGATTCTGTAGATATAGAAAAAATGAATGGAAAGAAAGTTTTAATAGTAGATGATGTTATTTCTACAGGAGAATCGTTGCATGCACTTGAAGCCTTAGTTGCAAAATCTACTGCAACTATTACTGGAAAAATGGCAGTACTTGCAGAAGGGGATGCAGCAGATAGAAAGGATATTATTTTCTTAGAGAAATTGCCTCTTTTCTTCCATGACTAATTTACATTTGTAATGAAGAAGAATTGACTGAGTTATCTCAGTCAATTTTTAATTAAAACAACTCAACTTTATTTATTATATTTTTTCCTAACTTCAGTTGAAAGCAAATAGTCTTTAAATAAACTAAATAGAAGTGTTGATTTTCATAAATAGAAAAACTTGGCGATAAATTTTTGATTTGTGAATATTTGCGCTAGCGCGTGTAAATATATATAATAAAAAAGATGAAAAAGTTATTTGCCAATTTAAAATCATATAAAAAAGAAGTAATTCTTGCTCCTCTTTTTAAAATGCTAGAAGCTTTATTTGAACTTTTAGTTCCTATTGTTGTATCTCAAATTATAGATGTTGGAATTAATGGAAATGGCGGATCAGACTATATTATAAAAATGGGAGTCGTTCTAGTATTTTTAGCTATTGTAGGATTGGCTTTTGCTGTTACAGCTCAATATTTTGCAGCTAAGGCTGCAGTAGGCTTTGCAAAGAAAACAAGATCATGTCTTTTTAATAAGATGCAGTCATTATCTTTTTCTGAGATAGACAAACTTGGAACTAGTTCAATGATTACAAGAATGACAAACGATGTCAATCAGATACAAAATGGCGTAAATATGGTTCTAAGATTATTGCTAAGATCTCCAATTGTTGTTTTTGGTGCAATAATCATGGCTTTTATCGTAGATGCAAAATCGGCAATTACTTTTGTTATTGAAGTGCCTATTTTGGCTTTAGTAGTATTTGCAATTATTTTTGCTACTTTGCCAATGCATAAATCAGTTCAATCAAAACTCGAAAAGGTTGTAACAAAAACAAGAGAAAACTTGACAGGAGTTAGGGTAATAAGAGCTTTTGCTCTAGAAGAGAAAGAAAATGAAGATTTTACAAAAGAGCAAGAAGGACTTTATAAACAACAAAAAGCAGTAGGAATAATTTCAGGATTATTGAATCCTCTAACCTATGTTATAGTAAATCTTGCAATAGTTGCTTTAATTTATATTGGTGCTATAAGAGTAAATCAAGGCAATATTACTCAAGGTCAAGTTGTGGCATTATATAATTACATGTCGCAAATTTTAATAGAATTAGTGAAGTTAGCAAACTTAATTGTTAATTTAACAAAATCTATTGCATCTGGAAAAAGAGTTGAAGAAGTATTGAATATGGAATCTTCGCTTATTCATAAAAAAAGCGAAGGAGAAAATGAAAGCGAATATGAAATTGAGTTTAATAATGTAGATTTTAAATATCAGACAGCTAGCGAAGAATCACTACAAAACATAGATTTAAAAATAAAGAAAGGGGAAACTGTAGGAATTATTGGAGGAACGGGTTCGGGCAAGACTTCACTTATATCTTTAATTCCTCATTTTTACGATGCTACTAAGGGAGAAGTACTCGTAGAAGGAAAAAATGTTCAAGAATACGATGATGAAATTTTAAGAGACAAAATTGGTTTTGTTCTACAAAAATCTGTTTTGTTTAAAGGTACAATAAAAGATAACTTAAAGTGGGGCAATGAAAATGCAAGCGAAGAGGATATGATACAAGCTTTAAAAACTGCCCAAGCTTATGATGTGGTTTTGAAAAAGGAGAAAGGGTTGGATAGCGAGGTAGAACAACTTGGCAAGAACTTCTCAGGCGGCCAAAAACAAAGATTGGCAATAGCAAGAGCATTAATAAAAAAGCCAAGTATTTTAATACTTGATGACTCTTCTTCAGCTCTTGATTATGCAACTGATGCAAAATTAAGAAAAGAACTTAAAAAGTTAAATTATAATCCAACAATCATTGTTGTTTCTCAAAGAACGGCTTCTATTCAACATGCAGATAAAATTGTTGTACTAGATGACGGAAAAATAGATGGAATAGGAACACATAAGCAATTGCTTAATACTTCTAAAGTATATAAAGAGATATACGATTCACAATTTAAAGAAGGAGGTTTGAAAAATGACAAATAAAACCGCCTTAAAAAGAGTGATGACATATGTAGGAAAATATTGGCATTTTATGCTCCTATCTTTACTGCTTGGAATAATATCCGTTGCCATGACAATATATATTCCATATCAAATAGGAAAGGCCATTGATTTAATAAAAGGATTTAATGATGTAGATTTTGATGGCATAACATCTATTGCTATTCAACTATATATTTGTATATTTATTTTGTTTGTTTCGCAATGGACAATGACAATTTTAAACAACAAAATAACTTACAAAATAATATACGATATGAGATTAATTTCTTTTAGAAACTTAACACAATATCCATTAAGTTTTTTAGACAATCATAGACCTGGAGAGATTGTTAATATTGTTATTAACGATGTTGATACTTTTGCAGATGGTCTATTAATGGGCTTTTCACAGTTGTTTACAGGATTAATTACAATAATTGGAACTTTATTTTTCATGTTCGTTATAAATTGGATTTTGGCGTTGGTCGTTCTTGCATTAACACCGCTTTCATTATTTATTGCAAAATATATTTCATCGCACACTTATTCAATGTTTAAAAAACAGTCTGAAATTAAAGCAGAGCAAACGGGGTTTGTTGAAGAAATGATCTCTTCTTTAAAAGTTGTTCAAGCATATAATCATACAGATGAGAACTTGACTAGCTTTGAAAAGATCAATGAGGAATTAGAAAAATGTTCTTTAAAGGCAACCTTCTATTCTTCTTTAGTTAATCCAACCACAAGATTTGTCTACGCGCTTATTTATGCATTAGTTGCCGTTATAGGAGCAGTGCTTTGTGTTAATAGCACAAATTTTGGCGGCATTATGTTCTCTGTTGGTATGCTTGCAACTTTCCTTGCTTATGCAAATCAATATACAAAACCATTTAATGAAATAACAGGAGTAATTACCGAATTACAAAATGCTATTGCTTGCGTAGCAAGAGTATTTGCTTTAATGGATGAAGAAAAAGAAAAAGTCAATAAAGATGCTGTAGAATTGTCTAATGTTCAAGGAAATATAGATATTGATCATGTATATTTTAGTTATACAGAAAAACCTCTTATTCAAGATTTTAATTTGCACGTAAAAAGTGGCAAGAAAATCGCAATTGTTGGTCCAACAGGATGTGGCAAGACAACACTTATCAACTTGTTGATGAGATTCTATGATCCAAATAGTGGAGAAATTAAAGTCGACAATATTTCAATAAAAGAAATTACTAGAGAATCTTTAAGAACAAATTATGGTATGGTTCTTCAAGATATTTGGCTAAAGAGCGGAACAATAAAAGAGAATATCAAAATGGGTAAAACTGATGCGAGCGATGAGGAAATAATAAATGCAGCAAAAGCTACGCATAGTGACTCATTTATTAGAAGACTCCCTCAAGGTTATGACACTATAATAAATGAGGATGGGGAAGGTTTATCTCAAGGACAAAAACAATTATTATGTATTACAAGAATTATGCTTGCGCTTCCTCCAATGCTAATTTTGGACGAAGCAACATCCTCAATAGACACAAGAACAGAAATAAAGATACAAGAAGCTTTCGATAAATTAATGCAAGGGAAGACAAGTTTTATCGTTGCACATAGATTATCTACAATACGCAATGCAGATATAATTTTAGTTATGAATGAAGGTAATGTTATAGAGAGTGGGTCTCATAAAGAATTAATTGAAAAAGATGGATTTTATGCAAAACTATATAACTCTCAATTTGAAAACTAAATCAAAAAGCCACAATGAAGAAATTATTATTTTGCAATGCGATTGAAGACAACGTTTTAGGAGAAACTAAATGATAAATGTACTATTTGTATGCCACGGAAATATATGCCGTTCTCCAATGGCTGAGTTTATATTTAAAGATTATGTCAAAAAGGAGAATTTGCAAGATAAAATATATGTAGAATCTGCAGCAACATCAAGAGAAGAGATAGGGGCTAGAGTACATAGAGAAACTAAAAGACAACTACAAATTCATGGCATTTATGATTTTGAACAAAAAAGAGCAAGACAAATAGATCGTTATGATTATGATAAGTTTGATTACATAATTGTTATGGATTCGTTGAATATGAGAAATATAAAATATATAATACCAAATGACATGGGCAGCAAAATATATAAATTGTTAGATTTTACGCCAAGGGGTGGAGATATCGCTGATCCTTGGTACACTGGCGATTTTGATACAACATATAATGAAATAAATGAAGGATGCAAATATTTATTAGCGCATATTAGGAAAAAGTATGATTTATAATAACATTTTACAAGCAATTGGACATACTCCAATTATAAAATTAAACAAAATGGTAGATGAGGATTCCGCTCAGATTTTAGTAAAGTTTGAGGGGCTAAATGTTGGTGGTTCTATTAAGACAAGAGTAGCTTTAAATATGATAGAAGATGCCGAGAAAAAAGGTTTATTAAATAAAGATTCCATCATAGTTGAGCCAACTAGCGGTAATCAGGGAATAGGTCTTGCTCTTGTAGGTGCAGTCAAAGGTTACAAAACAGTCATTATTATGCCAGATTCGGTAAGTGAAGAAAGACGAAAGATAGTTAGGCATTATGGTGCTGAAGTAATACTTATTCATGACGCGGGAAACATAGGCGCTTGTATAGAAGAATGTTTAAACACCGCTTTAAAAATGGCAAAGGAAGATGATAGAGTATTTGTTCCTCAACAATTTTCAAATATTGCAAATCCAATGTGTCATAAACATCACACAGCATTAGAGATTATGGAACAAGTAGCAGGGCCAGTAGATGGTTTTTGCTCAGGAATTGGAACGGGCGGAACTATAACAGGAATAGGAGAAGTTTTAAAGGCGCAATATAAAGATATTGTTATTTGGGCAGTAGAACCAGAAAATGCTGCAATTTTATCTGGTGGTAGTATTGGAACGCATATTCAAATGGGAATAGGAGATGGCGTTATTCCTGAAGTGTTAAATACAAAAATATATGATGATGTTTGTATAGTAACAGATGAAGAAGCACTTCAGACATCAAGAGATTTAGCAAAGAAGGAAGGGATATTATGTGGTATTTCTTCTGGTACTAACGTTTGTGCTGCAATCAAGCTTGCTAAAAAACTTGGAAAGGGTAAAACTGTTGTTACAATTTTGCCAGATACGGCGGAAAGATATTTTTCTACACCACTATTTTTAGGTGAATAAATGAAGTTGCTTTGTCCAGTATGTAAACGAGATTTGTTAATAAGCGAAAAAACTTGTTCGTGCGCAAATGGACATAATTTTGATATAGCAAAAGAAGGATATATTAATTTACTTTTGGCAAATAAGAAAAACTCAAGTATGCCAGGAGATAATAAATTGATGGTCGATGCTAGAGAGAACTTTTTGCAAAAAGGCTTTTATGACAAGCTTAAAGATTTATTAGTTGAATTAATAAATAAATATAAGCCACTTAAATGCAATATATTAGATGTAGGATGTGGAACAGGGTATTATTCAATAAATATTAAAAAAACTCGAAACATATTGGATAATTTAATTGGAATAGATATCTCAAAGTTTGCTGTCAAAAAAGCTGCAAAGAAGGATAAAAGCTCATTGTTCATCACGGGGTCTAGTTTTGATTTGCCAATAGATGATAATAGTTGCGATGTAATAATAAATGTGTTTTCTCCAAAGGCAAATGATGAGTTTAAAAGGGTAATAAAAGATGATGGCATACTAATTGAAGTTATGCCAGGAAAAGATCATATGCTTGAGCTTAAACAAGCAATGTATAATGAAGTTAGATTGAACAGAGTCGAGTTTGAATATGAAGGTTTGAATCTTGTTGAGTCAAGAGAAATAAAATATTCTATGTCTCTTGATAAAGAAGAGTTTATGAATCAAATATCTATGACTCCATATTTTTACAAAACTAATCAACAAGATATAGAGAAATTAGATAAAATACAACAAATGAATGTAACGATGAACTTTGTCGTTGCAGTATGGAAAAAGAATAATGAGTGAGTTTTTACCAATATCTAAACAAGAAATGATACAAAGAGGATGGGATCAAGTTGATTTTGTCTATATCATTGGTGATGCATATGTTGATCACCCTTCATTTGGTCCAGCTATTATATCTAGAATACTTGAAGATAATGGATTTAAGATAGGTATAATTTCTCAGCCTGATTGGAAGGATGATTCATCAATAAATATATTTGGAAAACCACGTCTTGGATTTTTGGTTTGCGGCGGAAACATGGATTCAATGGTTAATCATTATTCAGTTTCAAAAAAACGCAGGGAAATGGATGCATATACTCCAGGCGGGGTGATGGGCAAACGACCAGATTATGCAACAGTTGTATATTGCAATTTGATTAGACATACTTACAAGGATGTTCCAATTATAATTGGAGGAATTGAAGCAAGTTTAAGAAGATTAGCTCATTATGACTATTGGTCTAATTCTTTAAAAAGATCTATTTTATTAGATTCTCAAGCCAATCTAATTTCTTATGGAATGGGAGAAAGGTCTATAGTTGAGATTGCTCAAGCCCTTGATAGCGGATTAAAAATAGAAGATATTACTTTTATTCCAGGCACGGTTTATAAGACAAAGAAAACAGAAAATATTCAAGATTATGTAATGTTGCCACATTATGATTTACTAAAAGAAGATAAATTGAATTATGCAAAAAGTTTTGCTATTCAATACGCAAACGTTGATGCATTTTCAGGTAAAAGATTGGTTGAGCCATATCCAAACAATGTTTATGTTGTTCAAAACCCTCCATCAAAACCTCTTACTCAAGAAGAGATGGATTATACTTATTCATTACCATATAAAAGAACTTGGCATCCTTCATATGATGCTTTGGGAGGAATCCCAGCTTTTAGTGAGGTAAAGTTTAGTCTTATTAGTAATAGAGGATGCTTTGGTGGATGTAGTTTTTGTGCATTGACGTTTCATCAAGGAAGAATTGTTCAAACAAGAAGCAAAAACTCTATTATAGATGAAGCAAAAATATTGACTAACGAGCCTGATTTTAAAGGATATATACATGATGTTGGTGGTCCAACTGCTAACTTTAGAGCTCCAGCATGCAAAAACCAATTAACTCGTGGAGCTTGTGTAAATAAGCAATGTTTGTTTCCTTCTCCTTGTAAAAATCTTGAAATAGATCACAAAGAATACATAGACATATTAAGAGAACTAAGAAAACTTCCGAAAGTGAAGAAAGTATTTGTTAGGTCTGGAGTAAGATTTGATTATGCTATTTACGATAAAGACCCAACTTTTATAGAAGAGCTTTGCAAATACCATGTATCTGGTCAATTAAAAGTTGCTCCAGAACATGTTTCGGAAAAGGTATTAAAACTAATGGGCAAGCCTTCTAATGAGGTGTATAAACGCTTTGTTAAAAGATATAAAGAAGTCAATAAAAAATATTGTTTAAATCAATATTTGGTGCCATACTTAATGTCATCTCACCCTGGTTCTACGCTAAAAGATGCCATAATCCTTGCAGAACATTTGAGGGATGAAGGATATTCACCTGAACAAGTTCAAGATTTTTATCCAACACCATCTACGATATCTACTTGTATGTACTATACTGGCGTTGATCCAAGAAATATGCAAAAAGTAGAAGTTGTTACCTCTCCTCACGAGAAGGCAATGCAAAGAGCATTAATACAGTACAGAAATCCTAAAAATTATGATCTTGTGTATGAAGCATTGCAAAAGGCAGGAAGAATGGACTTGGTTGGATTTGGCCCAAAATGCTTAATTAGACCAAAAAATAAAAGTAAAAATATAAACGATAATAAAACAAAAGCGAAATTTAAACCAAAAGATTTTAAAAATAATAAAAAAAATAAGAAAATATAACTTAAAAGTGTTAAAATATTTTAAATAATATAATTGGAGTTAACTATATGAAAATCTCGGAATTATTTAAAACGAAAAAAGTAGTTTATTCATTTGAAATTTTTCCACCAAAGGTGGAATCGAATATTAGTGGAATATACGATACACTAGATAATTTAAGCGATTTAAAACCTGATTATATTTCTGTAACTTATTCAGCAGGGGGCGGAAGTAACAATGCTCGTTCTATTGAACTTGCATCTTTGGTTAAGAACAAGTATCATGTTGAACCTTTAGCACATGTAACTTGTATTAATTCAACAAAACAAAAAGTAATTGATACAATTGAAGCATTAAAAAAAGAAGGAATTGAAAATATCTTAGCATTAAGAGGAGATAGAATTCCTGGTTCAGTTTGTAACGATTTTAAGTATGCATCTGATTTGATTTCTTTTATAAAAGAAAGAGGAGACTTTGATATAGCCGGTGCATGCTATCCAGAAACGCATCCTGAAGCTATAAGCAGTGAAGTTGATATAGAGAATCTAAAAAGAAAAGTTGATTTAGGCTTAACTCATTTAAATACTCAATTGTTTTACGATAACGACGATTTTTATAGATTTATAGATAAAGTAAGAGGTGCTGGCATTAATGTTCCTATTCAAGCAGGAATCATGCCTCTTGTAAAAAAATCTAATGTAGATAGAACAATTCAAATGGCGGCTACAAAAATCCCAGCAAAATTATCAAGAATGATTGCCAAATTTAATGATGATCCCACAGCTTTAATGGAAGCTGGTATTTTGTACGCAACAGATCAAATTGCAGATTTGTTAAGTTCTTCGGCATGTCAAGGCATTCATGTTTATGTTATGAATAATGCATATGTTGCAAAGAAAATAACACAAAACGTTTCTAGTTTGATAGATGGAATAAACAATGGAGATTAAAAGAAGAGACGTTTTATGCTACTTAAGATATAGGGGACAAGAAATATCCCCTGAACTTGATGCAAAAATAACAGAGTCAATAAATATCTGTAGAGATAATTTGCAATTAAAAAACATCATTAGAAAATATAAAATAGATAGAGAAAATAAAACCCTAGTAGGAACCAATTTGGTATTAGGTGGAAATAGTATTTGGAAGCATTTAGAAGGATGCGATGAAGCATATTTATTCGCTGCCACTATAGGTTTTGAGGTAGAAAGACAAATAAACAAATACTTTATTAAAGATAGAACTATTGCAGTAATTTTAGACGCTGCTGCAACAGCAGCCATTGAGAGTTATTGTGATGAGTTATGTGATGAATTGCCAGGAGAGATTACCTCAAGATTTTCTTGTGGGTATGGAGATTTTGATATTTCTCATCAAAAAAATATTTGTCAGGTTTTAGATACACAAAAAAATATAGGGGTTTTTACAAACTCTTCATATATGTTGTCTCCTCAAAAATCTGTTACTGCTGTTATCGGAGTTAAAAATGGACGTTAGAAAGTTTTTAAAAGAAAGCTATGTCATATTAGATGGAGCAATGGGAACACAGCTACAAAAAGCTGGAATGCCTGTTGGTATGATTCCGGAAAAAATCAATGTAATTAATCCTGAAATGTTAATAAAAATTCAGAAAGAATATGTAGAAGCTGGAAGCGATATTATTTCAGTTAATTCTTTTGGGCTAAATAGTAGAAAAGTTGGAAGTTTTGATGAAATGAAGACTCTACTTGAGGCAGGTATTGATTGCGCAAGAAAAGCTGCAAATGGTAAGTTGATTGCATTAGACATGGGACCAACTGGCGAATTAATTGAGCCAATGGGCGCAATGACTTTTGATGAGGCGTATGAATCATATAAAGAACAAATAATTGTTGCAAAAGATAAGGTAGATTTAATCATAATTGAAACAATGTCTGATTTATATGAAACTAAAGCAGCAGTTTTAGCAGCCAAAGAAAATTCAGATTTGCCAATTATGTGCTCAATGAGTTTTATGGAAAACAAGAGAACATTTACCGGAACTAGCGTTGAAGCTTTTGCCTTAACAATTTCGCCTTTTGTTGATGCGATTGGAATTAACTGTTCTTTAGGGCCAAAGCAAATATTGCCAATTATGGAAGAACTTGCAAAGTGGACAAACTTGCCTTTGTTTATCCAGGCAAATGCAGGTATTCCTAATGATAAAATGGAGTATCCTGTAAAAGCGCAAGAGTTTGCTCAAACATATAAGCAATTTATGGATTTGGGGGTAACTATCTTTGGTGGATGTTGCGGAACAACACCTGAATACATTAAAGAAGTTAGTAAAATTGTAGAAGGCAAAAAAGTTAAAGAAAGAAAAGTAAATATTCCTTCTGCTGTATGTTCTGCAACTGTTGTTAAAGTAATAGACAAAGTAACTGTTATTGGTGAGAGAATTAATCCTACTGGAAAAAAATTGATGAAACAGGCAATTATTGAAAACAATTTTGACTATATCTCTCAGCAAGCTATTGAACAAGTAGAAGCGGATGCTGATATATTAGACATTAATGCAGGATTGCCAGAAATTGATGAAAAGGAAACATTAACTAAAATAATAAAGTTTGTTCAAGGAATAGTTCCTGTTCCTCTACAAATTGACTGTGGAAAGAGTGATGCTATTGAAAAGGCTTTAAGATATTATAATGGAAAAGCAATAGTAAACTCAGTTAATGGTGATGATAAAACTCTTGATTCAATTCTTCCTTTAGTAAAGAAATACGGAGCAAGTGTAGTTGGCTTAACCGTTAACGAAAAGGGCTTGCCATCAACGATAGAAGAGAGAATTGAGATTGCCCAAAAGATAATAGAAAGAGCAAAATATTACGGAATAAGAGAAGAAGATATCTTTATAGATTGTTTAACTTTAACCGTGTCTGTTGAGAAAAATCAGGCTATAAACACACTTAAGGCTATAGAGAAAATTAAAGACATGTATAGGGTAAAAACGACATTAGGAGTATCTAATATTTCGTTTGGATTACCAAATAGACAGGTGGTAAACTCATCATTTTTAAAGACAGCAATAGCTTATGGATTAGATGCTCCAATTATAAATCCAAATATAGAAGCAAACATGAAAGCAATTAAAGATTATGAGGCTCAAAAGAATGATTATTCAAAAGAATTTTTCTATACTGAGTTCATGGATGCTGTTGAAAATAATATAAACTTTACGCCATTTGAGGAAGTTAAACAAGAGGGTATAGACGAAGACATTGCATATTGCATTAAACGTGGTTTAACTCAATCGAGAGTATGTTGCAAAAAGCTATTAGAAACAACAAATCCAATAGATATAATTGATCAATATTTGATACCTGCTTTAAATGAGGTAGGCGATGAATATGAGAAAGGAAAGTTGTTCTTACCTCAATTAATTGCATCGGCAGAAAGTGCTAAGCTTTGCTTTGAAGAAATAAAAAAAGTAATGCCAGAATCAAACACTTCTAGAGGAGAGATTGTTATTGCTACAGTAAAAGGAGATATTCATGATATTGGCAAGAATATAGTTAAAACAGTTCTTGAAAACTATGGATACAAGATTTACGATTTAGGCAAAAATGTAGATCCTCAATTAATAGTTGACGCCGCTAAAAAACATAATGTAAAACTTGTTGGATTAAGTGCACTTATGACAACAACAGTTGGTGCTATGGAAGAAACGATAAACCTACTTAGAAAAGAAAATGTAGATTGTAAAGTCATGGTAGGTGGAGCAGTTTTAACTCAAGATTATGCAGATAAAATTGGTGCTGACTATTATACAAAAGATGCTAATCAAAGCGTAAAAGTCGCTGATTTAGTATTTAATCATTAAGAAAAGTAGAACTGCTTTGCAGTTCTTTCAGTATATATAGCCATAAAAGCGTTTGTTTTGATGGCTATTTTTTTGTAACAAAGGCATTAAGATTGATTTTTCTTGTATTTATGCTTTTATTATAATAATATAAAAATATACGCGTTTTATTTTTGGAGGAATAAAAATGGATAAATTAAAGCAAGGTATAGTTAAATTGTTACAAGAGGATGCTAGATATACATCAGAAAAGATTGCTGTGCTTTTAGGTGTTTCTGAAGCGAACGCAAGAAAAGCTATAGAGGAGTTGGAATCTGACGGAATAATTGTAAAGTATTCCGCGATTGTAAATACAGAAAAAGCTGGAGAAGACTTTGTTGATGCTTTAATTGAGATAAAAGTAACTCCACAACCAAGAAGAGGATATGATGCAATTGCTGCTCAAATTAGCAAATTTGACGAAGTAAAAGATGTTTATTTAATGAGCGGTGCATATGATATGATGGTCATCATAGAGGCAAAAACAATTAGAAATATTTCGCTTTTTGTTTCAGATAAATTGAGTGTTATAGAAGGTATAACAGGAGCTGCTACTCACTTTATCTTGAAAAAATATAAAGCAAGTGGTGTATCTTTGATAGATACAGAAAATACAAAAAGGATTATTTTACACGAATAATGGATTATAGAAAATATATAAGTAATAATGCTATTGATATCCCGCCTTCAGGAATTCGAAAGTTCTTTGATATTGTTGCTGAAAAGCCAGGAGCAATATCTTTAGGCGTAGGCGAACCGGACTTTGATACTCCTTGGGTGTGTAGAGATGCAGCTATCAAGAGCATTCAAAAAGGATATACTCAATATACAAGCAATTTTGGAATGCCAAAGTTGCGTGATTTAATTTCAAAATATTACAAGCTTAGATACAACTTAGTATATAGCGCAAAAAATGAGATTTTATGCACTGTAGGCGCTAGCGAGGGAATTGATCTTGCATTAAGGACATTGATTAATCCTGGAGATGAAGTTCTTATTCCAGATCCTTCATATGTTTCATATAGACCAATTGTTACACTATTAGGAGCTAAGCCTGTTTCTATTCCTTGTAGCATAGATAATGAATTTAAAATTACATTAGAGAATTTAAAGAAAGTGGTAACAGACAAGACTAAAGTTATTATTTTCCCTTATCCAAATAATCCTACTGGAGCGATAATGGAAAAAGAAGATTTAGAGGCTATTGTTCCATTTATTATAGAAAAAGATTTATTTGTTATTTCTGATGAAATTTATTCTGAACTTACATATACAAAGAAGGGGCATATTTCCATTGCTTCTATCTCTTCAATGAAGGAAAGAACAGTTGTTTTAAATGGTTTTTCAAAAGCTTTTGCAATGACTGGTTGGAGACTAGGTTACGCATTAGCTCCAGCAGAAATAATTAATGTTATGTATAAGATTCATCAATACGCTATTATGTGTTGTCCAACTGCATCACAATATGCAGCTATGGCAGCATTAGAAAACGGTTTTGAAGAAGGTTTTTCTACTATTTTAGACATGAAAGAAGAATACAATATGCGTCGTAGATATTTATTACATGAGTTCAATTCTATGGGACTTAAATGTTTTGAACCAAAAGGTGCGTTTTACGTATTCCCTTGTGTATCTTCAACAGGGATGGACGGCGAAGAGTTTGCAAACACATTATTTAAAGAAAAGAATGTTGCAGTTGTGCCTGGAAATGCTTTTGGAGAAAGCGGTAAGGATTTTGTTCGTGTTAGTTATGCATATAGTATTAAGAATCTAGAAATCGCTATTAAGAAAATAAAAGAGTTTGTTAATTCTCATAAAAAATAAGGAGTTGTTATGAACGAAAAGAGAATAATGTTAGGCAACGAAGCTATTGCTCGTGGCGCATATGAAGCTGGCGTTAAAGTATCGGCAGCATATCCTGGAACACCTAGCACTGAAATTAGTGAAAATATCGTTAAATATAAAGATGATATTTATTGTGAATGGTCCCCAAATGAAAAAGTAGCTATGGAAGTGGCTATTGGTGCTTCGATGGCGGGAGTAAGAAGTCTTGTATCAATGAAACACGTTGGGGTTAATGTAGCATCAGATCCTTTATATACTGTTGCATATATTGGGGTTAGCGGCGGACTTGTTATGGTTGCTGCAGATGACCCAGGAATGTATAGCTCTCAAAATGAACAAGATTCAAGAATGGTTGCAAGAGCTGCTATGGTTCCTGTGCTTGAACCATCAGATAGCATGGAAGCAAAAGAGTTTATTAAATACGCTTATGAACTAAGCGAAAAATATGACACGCCTATAATGGTTAGAACAACAACAAGACTTGCGCACTCTCAAGGTATAGTTGAACTTAACGATCGTCAAGAAGTTGAAGATAAACCATATGAGAGAGATATAGCAAAAAGAGTTATGATGCCAGGCAATGCTATTAAAAGGCATTTAGTTGTTGAAGATAGAATGAATAGAATGAAAGAAGATGCTTGTTCTATGCCAATAAATAGGGTTGAATACAATGATAAAAAAATTGGTGTTATAACAAGCGGTATTCCTTATCTATACGTAAAAGAGGCTTTGCCAAATGCTTCTGTGTTAAAGCTAGGCATGGTTCATCCTCTTCCAAAAAAACTAATTGAAGAGTTTGCTTCACAAGTAGAAACTCTATACATAGTGGAAGAATTAGAACCTGTTATTGAAGAACAAGTTAAATCTTGGGGTATTAAATGTATAGGAAAAGAGATATTTACAATACAAGGCGAATATAGTGCAAATATGCTTTCAAAAGCAATATTACATGAAGATTTATATTTGCCTGAGGCTACTCAAGCGCCAGCTAGACCACCTATCTTGTGTCCTGGTTGTCCTCATAGAGCTACATTCTCTGTTTTGAAAAAGTTAAAGATACATGCTGCAGGAGATATTGGATGCTATACACTAGGTGCAGTTAATCCATTGGGAGTAATAGACACGACTGTATGTATGGGCTCAAGTATTTCTACTCTTCATGGAATGGAAAAGGCAAAAGGTAAAGATTATATAAAGAACTGGGTTGCTGTAATTGGAGATTCTACATTCTTACATACTGGTGTAAATTCATTAATGAATATGGTATATAACCAATCTACAGCTACAGTAATGATTTTGGATAATTCTACAACTGGAATGACGGGACACCAAGATCACGCTGCTACAGGCAAAACATTAATGGGAGAAACAGTTAAACCTATTTTGCTTGATGAGTTAGTAAAGGGAATGGGAATAAAGAATGTTCATGTTGTAGATGTTTTCGATTTAGACAAATTAGAAAAGACTATAAAAGAAGAAGTAGCAAAAGACGAGTTATCCGTTATTATTGCTCAATCGCCATGTGCATTGTTAAAGAGCTTTGTTCCAAAGGGAAAATGTATTGTTATTCCACAAAAGTGTAGGAAATGTGGTATGTGCTTAATTCCTGGATGTCCAGCAATGACAAAAGCAGAAGATGGTACAGTTGTTATAAATGATACGATGTGCAATGGATGTGGCTTGTGTCTATCTAGATGCAAGTTTGGAGCCATTGAGGAGGTAAAGTAATATGGAAACAAAGAACATAATGATTGTTGGTGTTGGTGGACAAGGTACTTTACTTACAAGCCGTATTCTTGGTGGCATTACTACAATGGCTGGCTATGACGTTAAATTGTCCGAAGTTCACGGAATGGCTCAAAGAGGCGGAAGTGTTGTTACTTTTGTAAGATATGGAGATAAGGTTTATGAACCTATTGTCGAAATTGGAAAGGCAGACGTTTTAATTGCATTTGAAAAATTAGAAGCATTGAGATATATGCATTATCTAAAGAAAGATGGCGTAATAATAGTAAATGATCAAAGAATTGATCCAATGACTGTTGTAACGGGAGTAGCTAAATATCCAGAAAACATTTTAGAAACATTATCTAAAGACCATAAGGTTATTGCTGTTAAAGCCATGGATGAAGCAAAGAAATTAGGCAATGCAAAAGTGTTTAATACAATTATTGTTGGCGTAGCTGCTAAACATATGGATTTTAAGAAAGAAGAATGGATAAAAGTAATAGAGAAAACAGTTCCACAAAAGACTGTTGAAATAAATAAAGCTGCTTTTGAAGTAGGATATAATATTTGAGGTAAAAAAAATGAATAAGATTGCAATAGAATTAATGGATGGAAGAGTAATGAGGGCTGAACTTGACGAAAAAAGTGCTCCTATTACTGTTGCTAATTTTTTAAAGCTTGTAGATGAAAACTTTTTTGCAGGATTAATATTCCATAGAGTTATAAAGAATTTTATGATTCAAGGTGGCGGAATGTATCAAAACCTAGAGGAGAAACATACGTCTGCAATAAAAGGTGAGTTTATTCAAAATGGTGTAAATAATCCAATAAAACATAATGTTGGAACATTGTCTATGGCAAGAACTATGGATCCAAATAGTGCTTCTTCGCAGTTTTTCATTTGCGTTGCACCTTGCTCTTATTTAGATGGACAATATGCTGCTTTTGGAAAATTATGCGATGAGGAAAGTGAAAAAATAGCTATAGATATATCTAGTGTTCAAACAACAAGTTTTAGATGGTATGATGATGTGCCTTTACAACCAATTGTTATAAAGACAATAAAGAGAATATAATTAGGAGACAAAATTTTATGATTTGGGCGAAAGAGGAGACCCTTCCAAGAGAAGAAATTGAAAAGATTCAATTAGAAAAATTAAAAAAGTTAGTTGTAAGGATGTATGAAGGTGCTCCTTATTATAGAAAGAAAATGGACGAGGCTAATGTTAAGCCGGAAGATATTCAAACGCTAAAAGATGTTCAAAAATTGCCATTTACTACAAAGCAGGAAATGAGAGATAATTATCCATTTAAAATGCTTATGGTTCCAATGAGTGAAATTAAAAGAATTCACGCATCATCTGGAACAACTGGCAAACCAACAGTTGTTGCCTATACTCAAAATGATTTAGATATGTGGTCTGAATGCGTAGCAAGATTAGCTGCAGCTGGCGGTGCTACTAAAGACGATATTGCACAAATATGTTTTGGATACGGAATGTTTACTGGGGCATTAGGCTTGCACTGTGGATTGGAAAAAATAGGCGCAGCTATTATCCCTTCATCAACTGGTAATACTCAAAAACAATTATTATACATGAAAGATTTTGGAACAACACTATTAGTTGCAACGCCTTCATATGCAATGAGAATCGCTGAGGTTGCAAAGGAAATAGGAATGGATCCAAAAAAGGATTTAAATCTAAGAGTTGCTTTAGTTGGAAGTGAACTTTTGACAGAAGCAATGAGAACAGAGATGCATAAAGTCTATGGAGATAAACTTCTTGTAACACAAAATTATGGCATGAGCGAATTGATAGGACCTGGAGTTTCTGGAGAATGTGAGTATTTGTGTGGTATGCATATTAATGAGGATCATTTCTTAGTTGAGATTATTAACCCTGAGACTGGAGAAGTGTTAAAACCAGGCGAAAAAGGGGAAGTCGTTGTTACATGTTTAGATAAAGAAGCTTTACCTCTTATTCGTTATCGTACAAGAGATATTTCAAGATTGTTCTTAGAAAAATGTAAGTGTGGAAGAACTACTGCTAGAATGGAAAATTTGAGCGGAAGAACAGATGACATGTTAAAAATAAGAGGTGTAAATGTGTTCCCATCACAAATAGAAGAAGCTTTATTGTCTGTTGATGGAATTGGACCTCATTATGAAATTATTGTTGAAAAAAATGGAATGTCTGATGTATTGACTATAAGAGTAGAAATTGCTCCAGAAAAAATGCAAGATTCATTTGCTTTTATAAGTAATTTGCAAAAGGAAATAAAAGAAAAGATTAAATTTATATTGGGCTTGGATTCTATAGTAAAAATTGAATCTCCAAATACACTTCAAAGATTTGAAGGAAAAGCAAAAAGAGTAATTGATTTAAGAAAATAGGAGGTTAAAGATGTATATAAAGCAATTATGTGTTTTTTTAGAAAATAGTTGTGGAAAATTAGAATTGTTAACTGAAGTATTAGCTAAGAACGATATTAATTTAATTTCTATGAGCATTTCTGATACAAACGATTTTGGTGTTGTAAGATTGATTGTATCTGATCCAAATAAAGCTCAAGATTGTCTAGTTAGAAACGGATTTGCTTCTATTGTAAACGATATTATGGCAGTTAAGATTCCACATAAGCCAGGTTCATTAAATGGCTTATTAAGAGCATTTTCACAAAAGGGAATAAACGTTGAATATGCTTATGCTTTAACTTCTGGAGATAATGCATCTATATTGATGAAAACAAGCAACGATGAAATTGCTTCAAAAATTATTAAAGAAAAATATGGATTCTGCGAAGCAGAAGAAATATATAATATGTAGATATGGTAATAGATTTTCACAATCATACATATCCAGATAAAATTGCAGCCGAAACTGTAGAGAAATTATCTAGCATTTCAAATACTGTTCCTTATACAAATGGAACAGCGGAAGGCCTTAGCAATGATTTAAAAGAATCAGGCATCGATTTAGGCATTGTTTTGCCTGTTGCTACCGCCCCAAGACAAGTTGAAAAAATTAACAATACAGCAATAAATGTAAATACTTCATATAACAATTTGATTTCTTTTGCAGCAATGCATCCTGATTACGAAGATTATAAACAAGAGATAAAAAGAATCAAGGAATTAGGATACAAAGGAATAAAGATTCATCCGGATTATCAAGGATGCTTTTTCGATGACATTAAATATTTAAACATTTTAGAAGAAGCATTTAAAAATGATCTTATTGTAGTAACTCATGCAGGAATAGATATTGGGCTTCCAGATTCTGTTCATTGTTCAGTAGATAGAGCAATAAATGCCATTAATCTATTGCAATTAAAAGAAGAGAAATTAGTATTAGCTCATACTGGCGGATGGAGACAATGGGATCAAGTTTTAGATAAATTGTGTGGTAAAAACGTGTATTTTGATACTGCATTTTCTATTGGAAAAATTCAATACAAGGATAGCAAAAAATATTTTAATCTAATGGATGATGATTTATTTATAAAAATCGTCAGAGCGCATGGTGCAAACAAAATCGTATTTGCTACAGATTCTCCTTGGGCAGGGCATAGAGAATCTCTTGAGGCTTTTAATAGACTTAGTCTTACAAAAGAAGAAAAAGAAGCTATTCTTTATAAAACTGCAAAATCTCTTTTAAATATTTAAGTTTAGGTAACAAAAAAGGAGCTTATTCATAACTTTTTGTTTTTGAAAAGCCCCTTTTATTTTTTCTTGTAGTTAATTATGATCTTGCTATTTTATTTACAAGTCCCATATCGCACTTGCCAGCAAAATTTGTTTTAAAATGTTTCATGATTGAAGGCATTGATTTGTCTTCAAGTTTATCTATCTCGGCTTTGATTTCTTCAGCACTCATTAATTTTGGTAAATATTTTCTTACTGTTTCAATTTGTACATCTAGGCTTTTTACGCTATCTTCTCTGCCTGCTTTTTTAAAGCCTTCTTGTTCTTCAATAAGTTCTTTCTCGCATTTTTGTAATATTGAAACTATATCAGCTTCTACAATTTCCTCACCCTTGGCTCTTTTATCAATACTAGCCATAAGAATCTTATTTACAATTAAGTCATAAGCGTTAATTGCATCTTTGTTTCTTTCTTTCATTGCAGCGATTTTTTCTTTCTTAAAAAAATTAATATCCATATTAACACCTCATATATTTTTCATAGTTATTTGTTTAAAAAAATCAAGCCGAAGCTTGAAGATTTTAAATGTTAGGGAACACTCTTCCAAGCAAATCATCGAGCGAAACATTTAGATAATCTGCGATTTGACATAAGCAAGACAAAGAAGGCTCAGCCGTTCCATTTTCATAATGAGAAATGGTGCGTTGAGAAATACCAAGATAATCTGCAAGCTCAGTTTGCGATACTCTTTTTGCTTTACGTAATTTTCTTAAATTCTGTTTAAATGTCATACTTCGTTCCTTATTTATTGCTTTTTAATTATATCATATTAAAATATGATATTCAATAATTAAGACAAAATAATTCTAAAATGCGTAAATGGAAAAAGTAAACGCAGTAGTTAAACGCAGTTTTTTAATTTTGGAAAAAGTAAACGCAGTTTCTATAATTTAAGTACAATTGTTGATTCAATTGAATTAAAGTATGGAGGACAAAATATATGTCAAAAAAGTTTACTAAAGTCGATCGTATAAGATTGCAAGATTTATTAACTAATTCTTCTAAATTAAATTTCAAAGAAATAGGTAAAGCTATTAATAAAAATGGAACTTCAATTTCCAGAGAAATTAAAAAGTATTTAACTACAGTAGAAGCTAGTACTTTTAACACTTCTAAAGCCACAAGATGTATTTATTCTACTAAATGTTCAGAAAAACATTTATGTTCTAATTGTAGATTTCCTAGAAAATTAAAATGTAGTACTTGTGATCTTTGTGTTAATCTTTGCAAAAAATTCAATACTGTTTGCCCTAAATTAAAGAAAGTCCCTTATGTTTGTAATGGCTGTGAAAATTTTAGATATTGCAGACTAGATAAACGTGTATATTATGCTGAAAATGCTCATAAAAATGCTACTGAATTTAGATCTAAATCTAGAACTGCCACTTGTTTAAATAAACGAGATTTTCTAAAAGAAGACGAACTCTTAACTAATTTAGTCTGTAAAGGTCAATCTCTACATCATATCTTCATCTCTCATTCAAACGAGTTTAACTGTACAGAAAAAACTATTAGAAATAGAATAAAAAATAATCTCTATAGTTGTTCTAGAAACGATTTGCCTGCTTCTAAAAGAATTCGCTCTTCTAAAGTTGTTAAAAGAGAGCCTATGCTAGATAAAGTTCTTACCAATAGAACATATTCTGACTTCTTATCTTTTAAACCCACTATTCCTTGTGAATATGTTGAAATGGATACTGTAATTGGTCGTGTTGGAGGCAAAGTCCTTCTCACCTTCCAATTCATTCAATCTCACTTCATGCTAGCTTTTCTTCTTGAAAACAAAACCGCTGAGTCCGTCTTATTTGCATTTTACAACATTAGAAATATTCTTGCAAAACATAATCTTTCTCAACATGATCTAATGCCTGTTATTTTAACAGATAATGGTAAAGAATTCTCTAAAGTAGATTTATTAGAAACTTCTCAATCCACAGGAGAAATACTTTCTAATATATTCTTTTGTAACCCTTACTGTTCTTCCGAAAAACCTCATGTTGAAAACAACCACAAATTAATTAGAAGAATTGTATCTCATGATTCTTCTTTCGATTTCCTTACCCAGCAAGATATTAATCTAATGATGTCTCATATTAATTCTTACAAAAGATTATCTTTAATGGATAAATCTCCTTATGAATTATTTGAGAACTTGCACCCAGGTATTGCCTCAATGTTTGGTATTACTAATATTGAATCTGATGAGATTATTTTGAACAAACACCTATTAGACAAATAGCTTACTATTCTGTCTAAATACATATATTTGTTAAACTGCGTTTACTTTTTCCAATTTAGGCAAAGAGTCTATTTGCTATGCATTATTTTGTTTTATGCATTTAAAAAAGCCCATCTGGCGTCGATAGACTCTTATTAATTTTCTTCGAAAACAACTGCGATTGCGTTAACTTGGCAATCGCCTTTAACTGCTGCGTTTACTTTTTCCATTTACGGAGTTATTAAACCTTTTGTATAGGAGTATGTTATAAGTATATTTTGATTATTTATTTGAATTTTTTACACGACCATTTTCAATCTCAATTCTGTTATATTTAATGTCACTATCAAAATCGGTACATGTAATTATAGTCTGAAGATTTGAACTAATATGTATTAATTTATTTCTTCTAGATTCGTCTAGCTCGCTTAAAACATCATCTAATAATAAAACAGGGGTTTCTCCTATTTCAGTTTTAAATAATGAAATTTCAGCCAATTTTAAAGATAGAGAAGCTGTTCTTTGTTGTCCTTGTGAACCAAATTTTCTTATATCTATATTGTTTACAAATATTTTAATATCATCTCTATGTGGTCCATAGTTTGTATATTGTAAATTTATATCTTTATCTATATTTTCGTTTATTTTATTTTGATAATTTATTTTCATTTGATTATCGTCTTCGTATTTTATAAAACTATCATATTCTAATACAAGATTTTCTAAATTATCGCTTAAAACTAAATGAACATCATTAGCATATTTTTTTATTCGTTCTATAAATTCATATCTATATTTGATAATTTTTGTTCCATAATCTATTAATTGAAAATCCCAAATAGATAACATATCTTTAATATTTTCATTTTTAAAATTTTCTTTTAATAATTTATTTCTTTGAGCAAGAACTTCATTATATTTATTCAAAGAAAATAAATAATCTTTAAATTGTTGAGATAATGAAATATCCATAAATCTTCTTCTTTCTTGAGGAGATTCTTTGATTAATTTCATTTCATCTGGTGAAAAAAATACAATGTTTAATATACCTAATAAATCACTAATTTTTAATAGTGGTATGCCATCTACTTTTACCCTTTTTTTATCTTGATCATCAATTGAAAATTCTATAATATGATTTCTATATTTTTTACTTAATGTAATTTTTATATATGAATATTTTTCTCCCCATTTAATTAATTCTTTATATTTATTAGTTTTTGTACTTTTTCCAATCCCACAACAATAAATGCTTTCGAGTAAATTTGTTTTACCCATAGCATTTTTTCCAACAATAACATTTAACCCTTCGTTTAAAACAATTGTTTCTTCTTTATAATTTCTAAAATTTATTAATTTTATCTCTTTTATATTCATCTCTTAAATATAATATAATATTTAAGATTTTTCTTCAATATCATTTTACAAGTGTATTATTTAATGAAATTTACTTTTACAAATTTTTTTATACTGGACCTTAGTACTGGAATTTACTTTTACAATTAACTAATATATCTAGTCTAAAGATATTTCGTTGTAAAATTTTAATTATTATTATATAATTATACGTATGATAGACATTAGCATTATTTGGAGTGAAATCTTAAATATTATTACAAAAAAAACATCAACTGTTAGTTATGAAATGTGGTTTATGAAACTTCAACCATACTCAATTAATAATGGTGTTTTAATTTTAATTTCTCCTTTAAAAAACGTAAAGGAAATACTTTATACAAATGATTACAAAAATATACTTCCAGAATCTATAAAAGAATTAAATAATCCAAATATTAATGATTATTTAATCATTATGCCTGATGAAGTAAGTAAATTAAATACAATAGAAATTAAAAAAGATTATAAAGAAGAAGAAAATATTTACAATAATAATTTAAATAAAAATTACACTTTTGATAATTTCGTTGTAGGTGAATCTAATAGAATTGCGAAAGCAGCAGCTTTTGCCGTAGCTGAAAATCCTGGTAAAGAATATAATCCTTTATTTATTTACGGAGGAGTAGGTCTTGGAAAAACCCATATAATCAATGCTATTGGTAATAAAATTATAGAAAATAATTCAAATATTAAAATAATTTACGCTTCTACTGAACAATTTGTTAATGATTATATTGATAGTATTAGAAATAATAAAAATAACGATCAAAGTTTTAAATTTAGAGAAAAATATAGAAATGCAGATATATTAATGTTGGATGATGTTCAATTTTTAAGAGGAAGAGATTCTTCTCAGGAAGCAGTATTCCATACTATTAATGATTTATATTTACTTAAAAAACAAATTATATTAACTTCAGATAGACATCCATCTGAATTAACTTTCTTAGAAGATAGATTACGTTCTAGATTCCAACAAGGTTTAAATGTAAGTATTTCTAGTCCAGATTTTGAAACTAGAGTTGCAATCATTCAAAAGAAATCTTTTGAAAAAAGTTTTGTATTCTCTAAAGATATTATTAATTTCTTAGCTGAAAATATTACATCAAATATTAGAGAAATTGAAGGTGCTTTATCTAAAGTTATATTTTATTGTAAAATGAATAATAAAGAATCTGCTGATGATTTATTATTAGTTAAAGAAGCATTAAGAGAAGAACTTGGTGGAAGTAACAATATAATTAGTTTAGATACTATAACTGATGCAGTATGCTCATATTTTAATGTTTCTAAAGAAGCTATAAAAGGAAATAAGAAAAATAAAAATATAGTTAGACCAAGACAAATAGCTGTTTATTTAATAAATGAAGAATTAGCTGTTCCATTAATATCAATAGGTGCATATTTTGGAGGAAGAGATCATACTACAATTATCTATGCAAGAGATAAAATTAGTGAAGAATTAAAGTCAGATAATCTTCTAAAAAAACAGGTTAATGATATAAAAAATTTGATACATAGAAACTAAATGTGAATAAATTAAAAAAATGTTAATAAATTGTGAATAATTTTATACAGTTTATTAACAATAAATAAGATTGAAATAATCGATAAAATCTATAATATTATTAATTATCAACAATTTCACAGTGCTTATTATTAATAATATTATCAATATAAAAAACAAATAACTAATAATTATATAATTAAGAGGTAAAAAATGATATTTACATGTAATGGATTAGATTTTGCTGATGCTTTGAATAAAATTTCAATGGCACTTCCTCAAAGAAAACTATCAGCAATATTAGATGGCGTTAAAATTGAAGCTCAAGGAGATCAAGTTAAACTTACTGCCACTGATATGGATTTTACAATAATTAAGATTATAAAAGCTGATGTTAAAATGAGTGGTGAAGTATTAGTTCCAGGAAAAGTATTTTTAGATCTTATTAAAAAATTAAATGGAAACTATGATATAGAAATAGAAGATGAACAAGATTCTTTGATTATCAAATATTTAGATAATAAAACAAAAATTAAAACTTTAAATGTTGATGAATATCCTGTTATTAAAGATTATGAATTTGATTATAGAATAACAATATTACAAAAAGATTTTAAAGAATTAATAAATAAAACAGCTTTTGCTTCAAATATGAATGATGATAATAGACCTGTTTTAAAAGGATGTTTATTAAAAGTTGATGAAGATATTGTTCAAAGTATAGCTTTAGATGGATTTAGAATGGCTATTTGTAAAAAACAATTAGTTTCTGAACATCCAACAACAGAAATTAATATTCCTTCAAAAGATTTATTAAAAATTTCTAAATTATTAGAAAATGATGAAGATTCAATTGATTTATGTTTTGCTAATAAAAAATTAATTATAGATAACAGTGATATTAAAATTATATCTACACCAATTGAAGGATTTGTAAATTATAAATCTTCAATTCCTAATAGTTTTGAGACAGAAATTACTGTAAATACAAGAGTTTTAGAAGCAGCAATAGATAGAGTTTCAACTTTATCTAAATATGAAAAGTCATCATTGATTAAATTGGAAGTTAAAAATAATATTTTAAATATTAGTTCAAATTCTGAATATGGTGATGCAAATGAAAATATTTCTGTATTAACAAAAGGAAAAGATATAGTTGTTGGTTATAATTCAAAATATATTACTGATTGTTTAAAAAATATAGAAGATGAATATATTGTACTTAAAATGAATTATTCAAATCCAAGTATTATTACAGGAGTTGAAGATAGTGAATATCTATATTTAATATTACCTATTAGATTTAGATAAAAATTAATTATTATATAAAAGTAACTGCTAGGATAATCTTAGCAGTTTTTTTTAAAGTGGATTTAGTCTTGGTTTATTTCCTGATCTAGGATATATATTTAAACAATTATTATTTTTAATTATTTGTAATAAACATCTTTTATCATTATTTGGCAGTGTAAGCTCATTTTTAGATATAATTTTTGAATTTAATTTATTTAAAGCATTATTAGATATATCTATTTCTTCTTGATAATTACTTCCCTTATACGCAATTAAAGAACCTTTAACTTTTAATAAAGGAATTGTATATTCTAAAAGTGTTGGTAGAGCTGCTACTGCTCTAGCTATACAATAATCAAATTTATTTAAATTTTTTTTTGCATAATCTTCTACTCTTGAATGTAGACAAACACAGTTTTTTAAATTTAATTTATCTATTAATTCATTTAAAAAATTAATTCTTTTATTTAAACTATCTATTAAAACAAATTTACAATTTGGTTTTACAATTGCCAGTGGAATTGATGGAAAACCTGCTCCTGCACCAATATCACAAATTAAAGAATTATCTTCAATTAAATTATAAGATGTTAAAGAATCAATAAAATGTTTAATTTCAACATCTTCTTTTTCTGTAATAGATGTTAAATTAATCTTATTATTCCATTCAATTAATAAATTATAATATAATTCAAACTTATCAATTGTTAAGTCTATATTTTCAATTTTTAATTGATTTAAATAATTTTTTAAATTATTCATGTAATCCTTTACTTAAATAAACTAATAAAACTGTAATATCTGCTGGAGATACTCCAGATATTCTAGATGCTTGACCAAGATTTTGTGGTTTAATTTTATCTAATTTTTGTCTAGCTTCAAGTCTTAAACCATCAATTTTTAAATAATTTATATCTTTTGGTAATAATTTATTTTCTAACTTTTTATTATTTTCTATTATTGTAGATTCTTTAGATAAATATCCTTCATATTTAATTTGAGTTTCTATTTCTTCTAAATTTCTTAAATTAAATTGCTTTAAATCATCAAAATAATCCATTAAGTTTTTAGCATTAACGTTACTTCTTTTTAACATATTTTTATATGTAATTCCATTTGGTGGAACATTTTCATTTATAGAATCAAAATATGGTCCATATTCCTTAGGAGATATAGATTTTTCAATATATGTTTTTATTTTTTCTAATTCTTCTACTTTGTTTTGATATCTATTCCAGCGATCATCTTTAACTAAACCAACACTTCTACCAATTGGAGTTAATCTTAAATCTGCATTTTCTTGTCTTAATAATAATCTATGTTCTGCCCTTGCAGTCATCATTCTATATGGTTCATTAGTACCTTTTGTTACTAAATCATCTATTAATACTCCAATATATGAAGAATCTCTTGTTAATACCATTGGATTTTCATTCTTTATATATTGAGAAGCATTAATTCCAGCATATATTCCTTGAGCAGCAGCTTCTTCATAACCACTACTTCCGTTTAATTGCCCTGCTAAGAATAATCCTGGAACGTGTTTTACCATTAATGAATTATCTAAACATAAAGAATCAATACAGTCATACTCTATAGCATATGCATATCTCATAAACTTACAGTTTTCAAGTCCTATAACTGAGTGATACATTTCAATTTGAACATCAAAAGGCATAGAAGAACTCATTCCTTGAATATACATTTCATTAGTAAATGAACTTTCAGGTTCTATAAAAATTTGATGTCTTTCTTTATCTTTAAATCTCATTATTTTATCTTCTATTGATGGACAATAACGAGGACCAACACTGTGAATACTTCCATTATATAAAGGAGATCTATCAATGTTTTTTAATATTATTTCTTTAGTTTTTTCTGTTGTATAAGTTAGATAACAAGGTTGTTTATTTTCAATATAACCATCGGTCATAAATGAGAATGGATATAATTTTTCATCTCCGTTTTGTATATCCATTTTAGAAAAATCAATAGAATTTTTATCTATTCTAGCAGGAGTACCTGTTTTAAATCTTCTTGTTGGAATACCAAGTTTAATTAAAGAATTAGTTAATTCTGTTGCTCTAGCAAAACCATTAGGCCCAACTTTTTGATTCCAATCTCCAATAATTATATTTGCATTTAAATATACACCTGTTGCAACAACTATTGCTTTGCAATAGAATGTTTGATTTAAAGTTGTTTTTATACCAATAACTTTTCCATTTTCTGTTAAAATATCTGAGACTTCAGCTTGTAAAATTGTTAAGTTTTCTTCTTCCTCTAAAACATGTTTCATGTATAAGTGGTAAGTTGTTTTATCAGTTTGAGATCTTAAAGATTGAACTGCAGCACCCTTTCCCATATTTAACATACGAAGTTGTAGACAATTTTTGTCTGCACTTAATCCCATTTGACCACCAAGCGCATCAATTTCTCTTACTAAGTGACCTTTAGCTGTTCCGCCAATAGAAGGATTACATGGCATAAAAGAGATTGAATTTAACGATAAAGTAACTATTAAAGTTTTATGGCCACATCTTGCCAGAGCAAGACAAGCTTCAACTCCGGCGTGGCCAGCACCAATAACGATTGCATCATAGTTTTTATCGTAGATTTCGCTCATAGGCTCATTATATCACTGCCCTCTAAATATTGGCAAATATTATATCAATATGATATAATCAATCACGTGAAGACTATTGCAACAATATCAACTCCAGTTGGAAGTGGAGCTATAGGAATAATTAGAATGAGTGGAGATGAAGCATTAGATATTGCTTCAAAAATTTTCTTTACAAAAAAACTTACAAATTTTAAAGATGCTCAACCAAATTATATGTATTTTGGAAATATAGTCACATCAACAATTAAAGATTCAATTTTAGCAGTGTATTTTAAAGCACCTCATTCTTATACAGGAGAAGATCTTGTAGAATTTCAATGTCATGGTGGTGTTAGAATTGTTGAAGAAATACTAAAAGAATGTTTAAAACAAGGTGCAGATCTTGCGGATAAAGGGGAATTTACAAAAAGAGCTTTTTTAAATGGAAAAATAACTCTTTCTGATGCTGAAGGAATAATAGATATGATTAATGCAGAATCTATTGCTGCAATAAATGCTGGATATAATCTTTCTAAAGGAGGAATATCAGATAAAATATCTCAAATTCAAGATAAAGTTTTATATTGCATATCCCAACTTGAGGCGTCATTAGATTATCCGGATGAAATGGAAGATGAAGCCAAAATAGATTGTAAAGAAGCATTAGAGATAGAAAAGAAAAATTTAGAAAATCTTTTAAATACTTCTAACGTTGGTGGATATATAAAGAAAGGAATTACAGTTGCAATTGTAGGAATTGCAAATGTTGGTAAGTCTTCCCTTTTAAATACTTTACTTGGAACAGATAGAGCAATTGTAACAGATATTGCAGGAACAACAAGAGATAGTATTGAAGAAAATATCGAAGTAAAAGGTGTTTTATTAAAGCTTATAGACACTGCAGGTATAAGAGAAACAAAAGATGTTGTTGAATCAATTGGTGTTGAAAGAAGTTTAGAAATAGCAAAAGGTAGTGATGTAGTAATATTTATTACAGAAGCTGGAAGAGATTTATTTAGCGAAGAAATAAAAATTCTAAACGAAATTAAAGCTCAAGAAAAAAATGTAATAATGGTATATAATAAATGTGATATAAATAAACCATTAGAAAATCAAAAAGGAATATACATTAGTGCTAAAAAAGGAGAAGGAATAGAGGAATTAAAAAATACAATAGTAGATATGTTTATTTCTAAAAATATAGATTCTTCTTCTATTTTAATTACTAACCAAAGACATTTTGAAGTTATAAAAAAAGCAATAGAAAGCATAGATATAACAATAAATAATATAAATAAAGAACCAATAGAATGTACATTGGTAGATCTAAGAAAAGCCTATTTTTATTTAGGAGAGATAACCGGAAACAGTGCAAATGAAGATATAATAGATAATATATTTAATAAATTTTGTTTAGGAAAATAATGGAAGAAAAAGATTTTATTGTTTTTAATGTAGATAATTATAGAACTTACGATGAAAAAGGAACTTTAAATAAAGAAGTTCAAGAGCTTTTATTAGCCGACATTATTCCTAATCCAAACCAACCAAGAAAAAATTTTAATTCTGAATCAATTAAAGAATTAAGTAAATCAATTAAAGCAAATGGTGTAATACAGCCAATTTTAGTAGTAAAATCTAACGATAAATATGTAATAGTTGCAGGAGAAAGAAGATATAGAGCTTCAAAACTTGTAGGTTTAACAAGAATTCCTGCTATAGTAAAAGATTTAACAAAAAAACAAATAGACGAAATAGCTTTAATTGAAAATATTCAAAGAGAAGATTTAAACCCTATAGAAGAAGCAAAAGCATATAAACGTTTATTAGATGAATATCAAATAACACAAGATCAATTGGCAAATCGTATTGGAAAATCAAGACCAGCAATAACAAATTCGATTAGATTATTATCTTTGCCAATAGAAGTACAAGATATGTTAGAGTCTAATAGAATAAGCGAAGGACATGCGCGTGTATTATTATCAATTCCTAGTAAAGAATATCAGATTACTTTAGCTAGAGCTGCATGTGACAAGCAAATGAGTGTAAGAACTCTAGAAACTGTTGTTCATAATGCTTTAAATCCAAATAACAAAAAACAAATAAAGCCTGTTTTACCAATTGAGATAAAAAGGCTTGTAAATACTATGCAAAAGGTTTTTGCTACGAATGTTAAAGCAATTGGAAATGGCCAAAAAGGTCGTATTACAATTGATTATTACACTCCAGATGATATCGATAGAATAATTGAATTAATCGATATTTTAAGAAAGCACAAAAAATTAGATTAGAAAAATCTTCTTTTTTCTCCACCAAAAGATTTCATTTTGCTATTAAATCTATTTAATATTTCTCTTTGAGTAGGTTGCTCTTTCTTTGGTTGAGTTGAGTTAGAAGGCTTATTTTTATTTGGCTTTATAATTACAAATCTATTTGGTTCAACGCCTTCACTTTCTGTAGTAACATATTTATCTTCTACTAATGCAGAATGGATGATTCTTCTTTCAAAAGGATTCATTGGTTCTAGCGAAATAGCCTTTCCAGATTTTGCAACTTTAAAAGCTAAATTTTTAGCAAGTTTAGTTAGAGTTTCTTCTCTTTTTGCTCTATAATTTTCACCATCAATTACAATTCTTTTAGCGTGAGAATTTTCTTTGTTTATTAATAAAAGGGTTAGATATTGAAGACTGTCTAAAACATCTCCTCTATACCCTATTAAAACAGCTGAATCAGGTCCAGACAACTCAACTCTATATTCTTCGTCAGTTTCGGTAACTTCTATAGAGCATTGTAAATCAAGTCTAGAAATGATTCCTTCTATAAAATCTTTTATTGTATCTATCATAATTAACCTCTTATGTTAAATCCTTTATTCTTTTCTTCTTTTTTATCAATTTGTTTTGTAATCAAAGTAACAACTATTGTTAATAAAGTAGAAAGAATATTACTCATGAAATAATAAATAGCAAATGCGGCACTATACATTACTGCGAAAATAGCAAGCATAATAGGCATTATGTAATTCATCATTTTCATAGTTTTTTGTTGTTGTTCAACTTGTTCTTTTGTTCCCATAGATTGTTGAGCTGGGGACAATTTTTGTGTTAATGCAGTATACAAGAAACTTGTTACCAAAGATAAAAGAGGAAGAATAAAATATCCATTCCAATTTTTAAAGTCCCAAGTTCCACTCTTAGAATATTTGTTTAAAGCAGGTTGAACCAAATTTGTATAAGATGTATGAATATTTAAATTGTCAGAATTTCCTCCAATTCCACCTGTTCCTGAAGAATCAAAAGTTTTTTTATCAGGAATAATAGAGGTTCCTGTATCTGGTTTAAATACGTTCTTAATCCATAGCCAACTTGTTTTTTCTAGTTGTTTATCGTATTCATTTTCTAATATAGATTCTAACTCTAAAAAGGCCTCAGGATCTGTTGCTTTTAATTCATCATATTCTATAAATCCCATATTTTCACCTGGGTAATGTGAGTCGCAAAAATTCTTCATTTCATCCCAATTATCGCGATTTGCCGCAATAAAATCTTTTTCCTCTTGAGATAAAGAAGAATCTATAAGGATTTTATTTTCATAGTTATAATCTAATATATAAGAAACATATTGTTTATCTAAATCTTCAACAATTAATTCATTTTCATACGTAACTAAGGCTCTAAATCCACCAAAAACAACAAAGAAAATTACCATTGTAACAATTAATGGAAGACAAGAAGAGAAAATATTTATATGAGCTTCCTTTTGAGCTTCATATTGTTTTTGTCTTAACATGTCTGGATTGTTTTTGTATTGTTTTTCTATTTTTTCAAGTTTTGGTCTTAAAGCTTCCATTTTCTTTTGTTGTTTTCTAGACGAAAGTCTTTGCCAAACATCAAGAGGAGATAAAATTAGCTTTAGTAGAATTGTAAAAACAACAACAGTCCAACCGAAATTGCCAATGTTTTGATATAACAAGTCAAGCAATTTTGCAATAACATTTCCCAATTCGGCCGATACTAATAAATTTGTTATAATAGCCATTTTGCATTTCCTTTAAAATTGTCTTTTACGGGATCAGATCCACCTTTTGCCCATGGGTTACATCTAAAAATTCTTGCTATTCCCAAGAAAAGACCTTTTATTAAGCCATATTTTTCAATAGCTTGCCCCATATAGGCAGAGCAGGAAGGCGTATAAATGCACATATCTGGTAATAAAGGATTGATAAAATTTTTATAATAATCAATCAGAATCTTTTTCATTTTTATACAAATTCGCCTTTGTTAATGCCCATTTCAAGTTTTTTGTTATTTCGTTAAAGTTTAAATCCACAATTCCAGGTCTAGCAATAATAATATAGTTAATATTATTTTGGACATTTGGAATTAATAAACGAAATGATTCTCTTAATCTTCTCCTTATTTTGTTTCTAACAACAGCTTTACCAATCTTTTTACTAACAATAAAGCCGACTTTTGAAGAATATTTAGAAGGAGAATATACAAGTACAAATGTTTTAGTTGGTAAAGTTTTCCCTTTATTTAAAATGTAATTGAAAACTTTGCGGCCTTTAAGTCTGTACTTTTTTTGCATATCATTAAGCAGATAAAACTTTTCTGCCCTTGTTACGACGTCTCTTTAAAACCTTTCTTCCGTTTGCAGAAGCCATTCTTTTACGAAATCCATGAACCTTACTACGAGTTCTCTTTTTTGGTTGATAAGTTCTTTTCATTTTTCTTTCCTCACTTTATATATTATTAAGCGCAATAAGTATATATTAATAATAATAAATATGTCAAGCAAAATGAAATTACATACCAAAATGAGCAAATCAAACAAGATATATACTAAACCTCACCTTGGACAAAACATACCAAGTTTCACGAGAAACAACAAATAATACGAAATAGAAACAAATAGGCTAAAAATGGTACATTTTAGAAACAATATGGCTTAAAATTGAATTTTCAGAACTCTATTAATTTGATAAAAAAATTATCTTACCAACTATTTTTGCCGTATGTTTCACGCTGATTGTGAAACTATGCTAATATAGGAGCATTTTTTGTTAGGTGGATTTTTTAGCATAAAAAAAGAACAGAATTGAGAGAGACTTAAACAATTACTTCTGTTCTTTTTTTATAAAAAGGCATCTATTCTTCAATTACAATATACCATATAATCCATATGGTGTCAATATCTTTTTTTAAAAATGTGTTGATTATTTAAAAATCTTGACTTTTTTAAGCATATTTTGTCCATATTATTTTAAGATTACATTTTTAATAGTTTTTATAATTTTGCTTTTAACTATTTGCCGCTTGAGGCGTTTTTCAAATTTTGTTTTTGGTATAAAAGATAAAGCTGGCGCTGTTGTAATAAATATAAGCAAGATAGGATTTTTTTTTATATCTAAATTAATATACTTAAAATATAAAATTGTTAAAAATGTTATGTATATAATGATTTGTAAAAAAAATCTAATTTTAAAATTAATATTTATAATGTTTGTTATTCTTAATATAATCAATGCAAATATAGATAAGAAAATTATTTGTATCATTTTAATAATTTGTGCATTAAAGATTCTTTAGCGTTTGCTCCGCCAATTTTAATTTGGTTGATTACACCAGATCCAATTACTTTTTTTTCATCTGAGCATACTTTTTCTACAATTAACTTTTCACCTGTTAATGTAATTATTGTTGAACTTTGTTTCATTACAATTTTTTTCTCGTTTGACTCAATTAGTTTTTCTATTCCACTAAACTTAAAACTTTTATTAAGAACAACATTAAACTCTACAGCTTTAATTAATTGATTTTCTTTCATATATAAATCCTTTCTATATATTTATATTTATTGTTTTTTAAATAGTTTTATGTCATATAAAAATAAAAAAATTTTTAATATCTTGTTTATTTGTAAATTTTTTAAATCTAAATAATTTATATTCAATTTTCTATACATTTATCTAAGATTACTCTTACATATATAAGCATCAAAATTTTTAAATTAATAAATTATTTTAAATAGAGCAAAATCTTTGTTTAAAATGAGGCTCTGTATTGCTTTTTTTAAATACTTAATACTTAAATAAGTGTAAACAGGTGGCAATTTTTAATTAATTTAATAGCTCACTTTGACAATTTTTTTAAATCCTAAATCATTTATATTAAAAAAAGAGATTTTCTATTTTTAATAGTTTTACTATTAAACATTAATTTTATATTTAAAAATCCCCAATATTTTTTTTGTATCTAGAAATAAAAAATCGCAAAGACAAAAGTCCTTGCGAATTATATTTTACGTTTTTTTCTTTGGTGAAGGGATTAGCAGAAGAATAGAGCAATGCTTAATCTTTCTGCGAATCTTTTAAAACTAATCTTTTTCATACTACTCTCTCCTTTTTTTCTGTTATTTAAGAAAACCTATTTGATTTTCTTTTCGTGTATTAGTATACTTTTAATAACAGCAATAATCATTCAAAAATTGCGAAAATTAATCTCAAAAATTGCGGTATATTATGATAGCAGAATATGAATTATATAGAGAAAGCGATGAGAGAATGTATGTGTCTATTGATAAAGATGGAGCATGTCCTAATCACTTTCATAGAAAGATAGAACTTCTATATGTAACGGATGGAGATAAGATAATAAATTGTGATGGTGTTAAATATCATTTATATCCTGATCAAATTTTTATTGCAGATAGTTATGCTATGCATAGTTATGAGGAAAATCCTAATGGAAAACAAATTATTCTCGTTCTTCCAAATCATTTGCTTAAAGACTATTATCTTCTTTATGGAAATAAAAAGTTTTCTAAATGCATAATTCAAAATAAAGAAAAATGTAAACGTTTAAAGCATTTGTTTTTATCGCTTGTAGATAAAAAATCTAATCCGTTAATTTGCCAAGGATCTGTAGATTTATTAATGGGAAAATTAGTTGAAGAATTAAAGCTAGAAGATAGAGCAGCAAATTATAATCAGACTTTTACAGAAGAAGTTTTGGCATATATTAATGAAAATTATAAGGAAAATATTACTTTAGATTCCCTTGCAAAACATTTTGGTTATAGTAAATATTATTTTTCTAGAATGTTTAATAGCACTTTAAAAACAAATATAACTAATTATATTTCAATAGTTAGGCTGCAAGCTGTATTAAGAAGATTGCAAGTAGGAGATTGTAATGTCTCAACAGCTGCATATGAGGCCGGTTTTTCGAGCATGCAAACTTTTTATAGAGAACTAAAGAAAAATTATGATTATAAAAAAGTAAAAGATATTATATGTTCAAAAGAAACTCAAACTGATTATAATAAATATATAGGAAATATTTAAGGGTGTTTAAAATGAATGTAACAGAAACAAAACAAAGATTTAATAGGATTTTCGATGCATATATCAAGCGTGAAGGATCTTCAGCGCTATATAATTGGCTAGAAAGTACAGACTTTTTTACTGCTCCAGCTAGCAGTAGATTCCATTGCGCATATGCTGGCGGTCTATGCGAGCACAGTTTAAATGTGTTTAATAATTTAATGTTGATATATGAAATGGAGAAAAAAGCAAATCCTGAAGCAGTAGCAAATATAAGCATGGAAAGCCTTGCTATCGTTGGATTATTGCATGATGTTTGCAAAATAGATTTTTATACAATAGATTATAGAAATGTTAAAAACAAAGACGGACAATGGGAAAAAGTTCCTTATTATGGAATAAATGAAAAACTACCTATGGGACATGGCGAAAAATCCGTTTATTTGATTAATAAATACATTAAATTAACAGACGATGAGGCTCTTGCTATTAATTGGCACATGGGCGGATTTGATAAAAGAGTTATAGGCGGAGATAATTCAATAAGTAATGCTTTTGAAAAATCAGCACTATCAGTTTTATTACAAACAGCAGATTTTCTGGCTTCCTACATAAACGAAAAAAGATAAATAATAATCCTAATTATGCAAAAAATAATTGCATATAGGGATTATTATGGAAACAAAGAAAAACTCATTTGAACAAGGAGCGCTAATATTAATTGTAACTGGAATTATTTCCAAAACAATGGGTGCTTTATATAGAATACCTTTGACAAATATATTGGGGGTAGAAGGTATTGGAATGTATCAAATAGTTTTATCTTTTTTATTGCTTGCTCTTGCTCTATCTTCTAACTATATTCCAGCTACTATGTCTAAATGCATAGGGTTTTTATCTTCTAAGGATAATAAAGTTGCAACAAACAGAATTTTTAAAGCACAAACAGTTTTATGCCTAATATCTACCTTATTAATTTCAGCATTTTTATTAATTTTTGCTAAGCAAATAGCAAATTTTCAAGATAAAAGCGAAATATATTTATCTTATTTTATTTTAATTCCAACAATTATTCTCTCTGGAATAAAAAGTATATATAAAGGAATATTTTTAGGGAATAGAAAAATGATTATTCCAAGTGTTTCGCAATTACTTGAAGAAATATTTAAAGTGGCAGTAAGTTTAACATTTGCTTATTATGGAGCAAAAACAAGCACAATAGCAGCAGTAAACGGTGCTTTGATCGGCTTAATCGCAGGAGAGATTGCCGGCGTTGTGTTTTTCTTTATATATAAAAAAATTAATTTTAAAAATACAAAAACAAATAATAACTTTGTTATTATGGATTTAAAACTTCTTTCTTCTCAATCTTTTCCAATTATGATTTCAAGCATTGTATTTCCAATTGTAACTTTTATTGATTCATTGCTTATAGTAAAGCTATTGATACTCAATGGCAATTCTGCTCAAAGTGCAATTTCTCAATATGGCTTATTGCAAGGACCAACATATTCTTTAATACATTTGCCAATTATGATAGCAACATCAATAGCGCTTGCAGTTGTTCCTGTTCTTAGTTCATTATTTTCAAATAAAAGCGTTAAAACAATTAAAGAAAAAAGTTCAGAATCTATAAAAATATGTCTATTGTTAGTGATTCCTGCAGCTTTAGGCCTACTTGTATTAATAAGACCTATAATGCAAGCTTTATATCCAAAAATAGATAACAAAAGCATAGATTTATGTATAAATATGTTTGCATTGTCTAGCATAAATATCATTTTGCTATCTCTTTATGAAATATTTAGTTCTATAATGCAGGGAATAAACTTGTCTTCCTTTGTAATGAAGACGATAATATTTTGCACCATAATTAAATTAATTTCTGAAATAATACTTGTACATTTTTGGGGAATTTTTGGTGCTATTGCTTCAAATATATTAATGTATGTCTTGGCTGTATGTATTTGTTCAATAAAATATAGAGCACTCTTGGGATCAAATAAAGATTTAATTGGCAAAATCGCTAAGATTGTTTTTGCAAGCTTGATTATGGCAATTGCAGTATATTTTTCTACAAAAATAAGTAGTAACAATATCTTGACTATAACTATTGGAATCTTAACTGGAATAACAATATATTTGTTTTTAATAGTATTTATTAAAATATATTCTATATCTGAAATTTCAAAAACTCTTTTTAATTCTCAAAAATATAAATCATAGGCTTTTAGAAGGCATTGCAAATGCTTTATAATGTAAATGATTTGAATAAAAAATATGTTTATGATATATCTTATTTGATAAACATAGGCTCAATCTAAAAGGATTAAAATGATAGAAGTTGTAGGATTAGGTAACAATAAAAACGAGATAACACTAAAAGGCGTAGACGCTATAAAAAATGCGGAATTAGTATTTTTAAAGACAGCTTTAACAGAAACAGTTGAATATTTTAGAGAAAATAATATTGCTTACACAAGTTTTGATAATATTTATGAAAGTTCAGAGTCTTTTGATGAATTAGATAATACTATTGTAGACGTTTTATTAAAAAACAAAAGAAAAAAGGTTGTTTTTTGTGTTAATGGAAGCGGCTTTGAAGATAGAGCAGTATGTATTTTAGCTAATAAAATAAAAATCAATATAATCCCATCTTCTTCACTTGCTTCTATGCATAAAAAACCTAGTACTTCTTTTATTCAAATGAGCGCATACGATGTTATTTCTAATAATGGATTTAATTACGACACAAGATTACCTTTAACAATTGTGGATGTAGATAACAAATATATAGCATCTGAATTAAAATTGGTTTTATCCAATATATTAGGAGATGACCAGGAAATATATTTTAATTCAAAATTAATTAAAGTTTACGAATTAGATAGACAAAGAGTGTATAACTATAAATCGCAAATAAATATTGATCCAATAAACACTTTAGAGAAAAAAAGATTTAACTTTATAGACCTATACTTGATTATGAAAAGATTAAGAGCAAAAGATGGATGCCCTTGGGACAGAGTTCAAACACATAAATCAATCAGAGAAAACTTAATAGAAGAAGCATATGAACTAGTTGATGCTATCGACAAAGAAGATATAGAAAATATGATTGAGGAAACAGGGGATATGTTTATGCAATGTATTTTCCATTGTGTAATTGGTGAGGATTCAGAAGAATATAACTATGAAGATGCAATCTCAAGGCTTTGTCAAAAACTAATTTTTAGACACCCTCATGTTTTTGGAGAGGATAAAGCGCTTTCAACAGAAGCTGCTCTTTCTTCCTGGGATAGCGCAAAGGCAAAAGAAAAGAATTATACAGATATTCAATCTAAAATAGATAAAATTCCTGAGGCTTTTCCTTCGCTTTTAAAAACAAAAAAGGTCCTATCTATATCAAAGAAAGAGAATATGCTATATAGAACCCAAGAAGAAATAATAAATGACATAGAGAATATCATTAAAAATATAGATAATCAAGAAGATAAAGAAATTCAATTTGGAAAACTTTTATTTAATATTGTGCAATTATCTATGCTACAAAAAATAGATCCTGAAATTGCTTTGAACGAAATAGTAAATAAATATATTGTCAAATTATATAAAATAAAAGCAAAACTTGAAAAAGAAAAACAAATAGATAAAGAAAAATTGAAAAAACTATGGGAGGAATTATCTAGTGAATATTAAAAATATTAATATTTCAAAAGGCGCGCTTTTAGCTCCAATTGCCGGATATTCAGATGTTGGATTTCGAGCAATTTGTGCAGAGATGGGAGCCTCTATTACATATACTGAAATGGCTTCGGCAAAGGGAATGTATTATGAGCACGCAGATAAAACCGAGCAGTTATTATTTACTACACCATCAGAGAAGATAAAAGCAGCACAAATATTTGGCGGAGAACCATTTTTTATTGCAAAGGCAGTAGAAAACAAGTGTTTAGAAAAGTTTGATATAATCGATATCAATATGGGATGCCCAGTGCCTAAAATTGTAAAAAACAAAGAAGGTAGCGCTTTAATGCTAGATATTCCAAGAGCGCAAGAGGTTGTTAGGGCTGCAAAAAGTGCTACAGATAAGCCAATAACTATTAAAATGAGATTAGGCTTTGATAATATAATTGCTGCAGATTTTGCAAAGGCCATGGAAGATGCAGGGGCAGACGCTATAACAGTTCATGGAAGAACAAGAAAAGAAATGTATTCTGGTCACGCTCACTGGGACGAGATTGCAAAAGTGGTTCAAGCTGTATCTATTCCTGTTATAGCAAATGGAGATGTTTTGTCTAAGGAAGATTATGACCAAATATTGCTTCAAACAGGTGCAGCTGAGGTAATGATTGCTCGTGGAGCGCTAGGTAACCCTAATATTTTTGCAGATATAGTAAACAAACCTCATGTAGATAAAAAAGAATTAATAATAAGACATTTAGATACACTTTTAGAGTTTCATAATGAAAAATATGTTTTAGTTAATTTTAGAAAACATTTGGTATGCTATGCAAAGGGAGTAATTGGCGGTAAAGAATTAAAAAAGAAAGCTTTTGAGGCTTTATCAATAAACGAATTAAAAACTATTATACAGGAAAGTAATTTATGATAAACATTATTTTAGTAAATCCAGATATACCAAACAATACGGGAAATATAATTAGAACATGTGCAGTTTCTGGTGCAAAATTACATGTAATTGAGCCTTGCGGTTTTAGCTGGGACGATAAATATTTAAAAAGAAGCGGACTAGATTATTGGGAATTTGCCGTGTGCACTAGATATTCAAGTATGGAAGACTTTTTAACAAAAGTTTTTAAAGAAAATGCAGTAATTACAGAAAATACAGCAGATTCTATTAGATTAACTAAAGAAAAATCAAAGGCACAATTTGTTTTTGCTTCATCAAAAGCTAAGCATAATCATGTAGAAATAACATATCAAGAAGATACTTACATATTCTTTGGATGCGAAACAAAAGGATTAGACGAAGAAATATTATTTAAAAACTATTCTGATTGCGCAAGAATTCCAATGCAAAAAGATAGAAGATGTTTAAACTTGGCTAATAGCGTTTGCGTGTTTATATACGAAGCTTTAAGACAAAGAAATTTTGAAGGGCTAGAACAAGAAGGATTTTTAACAAAATATTAGTTATATATATTTTCTTTTATAGTTTGAAATTGACAAAAGAAGACATAATATAATTTCTCAAAATATATATTATGAGCCTATGGCTGTTATAAAAAGACAAGATATAATTAAATATGCAGTTATATCCCTAATGTTTGTTTTAACTTCATTAGCAAAGATAGACAATCGTATGTTGCCGCTATCTTTAAGCGTATATGCTGCTTTAACTTATTGCGGATTAAATATCGCTATAATTTCTCCTCTCTATATATTCTCTTGTCTTTTTAATGGCCTCACATTAACTAGTTTAATATATGCAATAACACCTGTTGTTATTTGCGTTCTTTCCAAATTAATTCATAAAAGAATAAAAAAAGATTTTTATATTCTAGAAATTTTAATTTATGTTTTTTTATCATTATTGCCTATATTCTTTATAACTAAAACTGTAGATGAAAGAATATTTTTAACAATATCTATAGTTTTACTTTTAATATTTACATATACCTCAATGTCAATATTTTTTGCGCTTTTTATTAGAAAGAATATAACCAATCTTAGCATTGATGAAAAAGTTGCATTATTCATACTTATAATGTGCTTGTCGCTCGGATTAACAAAAATAAGGATTTTATCATTTGAGATCTGCCTAGTTGTTTTTGGCTTTATAATTGAATACTGCATTTTTAAAAATTCAGTAGCTATTAGCTTGTGCTTACTTTTAAGTATATCGCTAGGATACGGTATGCACTTTTATAATGTTTCTAGCGTTGCAGGTATTTTAACAACATATCTTGTTGCTTATAGTTTTAAAAAACTAAATAAATATATATCGGTAGTGGCAATTTTACTCATTGACTTTATAATGGGTTCATTTTTTAAATGCTATATAAATTATTCTTACCTACATATTATTGCCATAGGGGTAGGGGCGCTTTTATTTGTAGTTTTGCCAAATAAATTAACACAAAAATGGCCGTCTTTAAATGTAGAGAGAGAAAAGTCTTGTATTAATGAAATAATACGAAGAGACAAAAAAGAAATAATCAAAAAGCTTAATATCGCAGAAAGTGTTATATATCAATTAGCCGGAAATTATACATCTATGGGAAATCAAAATTTGCCGCGTGAAGAGCTTATAAAAAGAATGGCAAATGAAGTAAGTTTAGAGGTATGTCAAGCGTGTAGAAACAGAGATTATTGTTTTAAAACTCTAAACATGTCTCCAGAAATTGCGCTACGTAACGCCATAGATGTAGCGCTAATATCATCAAAAGTAACAGTGAATGAATTACCTTTATCTATGAGTTCTAAATGTGTTTGTTTGGGAAAAATGTTAGATAAGATTACAAATATAACCAGCGTTTATCTTAAATCAAAAAAGCAGGGAGAACAACATTTAATTGAAAATCAATTTCTTGCAATGCAAATGGCAGGCGTTGGCAGTGTACTTGGTTCTATATCAGAGGAAATGAAAGTTTATCCAAAAGCAAGCAAGGATTTAGAAGAAAAACTAATAGCCACTCTTGGCTATAGTAATATAATTTGCAAAGAAGCAGTATTTTTTTCTTCACAAAATAAAGTATCATCAATGCTTATTGTTCGAGAAAAAGACAAAAACAACAAGATAATAGAAGAAGTTTTAAGTAAAGTTTTAAACGTTTCAATGATTAAAATAGACGAGGAAGTAAAAAAAGAAGAAGCATTAGCCTATCTTTATTTTGAATCAAAACCAATATATGAGTTAGTGTACAACAATATCGTTTCTGCAAAAAACGGCTCTTTATATTGCGGCGATTCACAAACTGTAATCAAAATAAAAGAAAATAAAGTTTTAATAGTTCTGTGCGATGGGATGGGTACAGGGAAAAATGCGCAACAAACATCTACTAAAACTTTAGAACTAGTTCAAGATTTTTATAGAGCAGGGATAGATAGTTCAAAAGCACTCATATTGATCAATAGGGCACTAGCTTGTTTAAATAGAGAAAACTTTACTGCTGTGGATATGTGCGTAGTTGATCTAAATTTTGGAAGTGTCGATTTTATCAAATTAGGAGCAGTTCCAAGTTTTATCAAAAAAGAAGAAGGCATTAAAATTGTTGAAAGCGGGGCTTTACCTTTAGGAATTATAGATAATGCTAAACCAAATGTAACAAGAGAAGTGATCTCTACATCAGACATCTTAGTAATGGTTTCAGATGGTATTTTAGATACGCTTAAAGTAGAAGGAATAAAGGAAATTTTGCATAGAATAGATAGCAAAAACCCTAAAACAATATCAGAAGAGATCTTTGGACAAGCGAAAATAAGAGGTCTACAAGATGATGCTTCAATTATTGTGTTTAGAATTTACAAAAAAGTGTGACAAATAATAATCATATGTATTTTAAGAATTGTTATTATAATAGGACAAATAGTATTTTATAGTATCGTTTTTCCATTGTTCTGTTTTATAATAATGATATGTTATCTAGCGAAATTGTTAATTATTTGAGTTCGTTTAACAAACTCGTATTTGCAGTGTCAGGAGGAAAAGACTCTATGGCATTGCTTCATTTTGCCCTAAAAAACTTAGATAAAAATAAAATAAGTGTAGTTACTGTACATCATAATTTACGAGGCGAAGAAGGGGAAAGAGATAGAGATTTTGTTGTTTCTTTCTGCAATAAGCAAGGAATAGAGTGTCAAGTTTACGAAGAGAACATAAAAGAGTTTTGTCAGGAAAATGGATACACAATTGAGCAAGGCGCAAGAATAAGACGCCATAAAATATTTGAGTCTATAGTTGCCAATAAAAAAGCGGATAGAGTAGTTTTAGCTCACCATAAGGACGATCAAGTGGAATCTATTTTAATGCACATTTTTAGAGGATGTGGGTTAAAAGGATTGTGTGGAATGGAATTAGATACAGGAGTAATACTAAGACCATTACTATATACTTCTAGTGAAGAGATTAAACAATATATCGAAAAAGAACACATTGAATTTGTACAAGACAGCACAAATTTTGAATTAGAGTATTCAAGAAATAAAATTAGAAATGTAGTTATAAAAGAAATAGAAAAAGTATATCCAAATTTCTCAACAAACATTTTGAGATTGTCAGAAATATCAAATGAAGCAGTTAATTATATTGGCAAACAAGCGCCAAATGTATATAAACAGAATAACTGTGTATATTTAAAAATTTCCGAACTAAATGAAAAAAATATAGCAACAGAACAAGCTGTTATTAACGCCGTAGAAACAATAGCTACTAGAGTTGATTTAGAAAAATGCCACATTGACCAGGTTTTTGATTTAATTGAAAAAGAAAATGGAAAAACAATCAATTTGCCTTTTAATGTTGTGGCTGTAAAAGAATATGATAAAATTGCCTTTTATCTTAACCAATCTGAAAACATAGAAACTACTGATTTTCAATTAGGATTAGTAGCTTTTGGAGATTGGGAAATAGATATTTCTTTAAATAATAACGGTGGATTAAAGGCCGATTTAGACAAAATAGGCAAGGCAATAATTCGAACTAGAAAACAAGGAGATTCTTTTAAGAGATTTAAAGGAGGAAGAAAACCTCTAGGTAAGTATTTAACAGACGTTAAAGTTGCAAAAATGCAAAGGGATAATTTGCCTATATTAGCAAGGGACAATGAAGTTTTAGCAGTATTACCTATTGAAATCTCTGATGGTATATCTGTTGATGATAGTACAAAAAACATTGTTTATTTAAAAGCAGTTTCAAAGAGAAAAGATTAGCATGAAAAAGTTTATATCTAAAGATTTAATTGATTTAGCAAAAATATTTGAAAAATATGCTCCCTTATATGTTGTAGGGGGATTTGTCAGAGATGCTATTGCTTTTAAAGTTCCATCAAAAGATATCGATTTAGCAAGTTCTTTATCGCCAGATGAAGTAAAAACAATTTTATCAGGAACTTCATTTAAGGTTTTTGATGCAAGTCCAAGATTAGGCACCCTTATAATCAAAGGCGTGTCTTCTTATGAATATACTGCTTTTAGAACAGATAGCTATCCTCAAGGCAAGGGTGATCACTCTCCTATGAAAGTTGTTTTTACAAAAGATATAACACAGGATGCTTTAAGAAGAGATTTTAAATGTAATGCAATTTATTACGATATAGTTCAAGATAAAATAGTTGATCCATTAAATGGAGTGCAAGACATTGAAAAAAAGAAACTTGAAACCGTTCAAGATGCAGAGGTCGTGTTATCTCAAGATGGATTAAGAATTATGAGATTGGTTCGAATGGTTTCTACTCTTGGCTACGAAATAGAAGAAAAAACATACATAGCGGCAAATAAGTTAGTAAAAAGACTAGAAGATATTTCTATTGAAAGAATTCAAGTTGAGTTAACAAAAACATTGCAAGGAGACAATGTATACAAAGCCTGTTGCTATATGAGAGACTTGGGAATTTTAGATATAATTATTCCAGAATTAGCACAGGCAAAAGGAATTTTGCAAAATCCTCTATATCATAAATATGATGTATTAGAACATACATTTAAAACCGTTGAAGCAGCTCCAAAAGAAATAAGATTAGCTGCACTTTTCCATGACATCGCAAAAGCAAGTTGTTTAAAAAGAGACGGAAACATGTACATGCATGCAATAGAGGGAACAAAAATGACAAGAGAAATTTTGTCAAGATTAAGATATTCAAACGAAATAATTCAAAAAACAGCAACCTTAGTAGAAGCTCATATGATTGATCTTTCAAAAAACACAAAGGTAAATAAATTAAGAGCATATATATTAAATTACTATCCTTATATCGAAGATATAGTTAAATTGCAAAAGGCAGACGCTATAGGAACGGGAATGGTAAAAGAAGAAGACATAGTAAATCGTTTAGAAGAGCAATATGTCATCATGAAAGAAAATAAGCTACCATTTTGTTTGAAGGATTTAAAAATTAACGGAAAGGATTTATTAAATATTGGATATCAAGGAAAACAAATACAAATAATGCTTGAAGAGATATTATATCAATGTGCTATAGAAAAAATAAAAAATAGTTACGACGATTTAATGATTTATGCTCAAAAACGATGGAGGAAAATATATGGAAATAGCAATACTTAGTTGTGTAATTGTATCTATTGTCTTATTAATTACTTGTGTTATTTTAGTAATTTTATTACTAAAAAACAAAAACAATGCGGTTAATGAGGAAAATATTCAAAAGATATTTGATGAAGCACAAGACAACATCATTGAGACGCTAATTGAAAAAAATGAAGACTCAAGAAAATCTCTTGTAGAAAATACACAAACAGCATTTCAAGCAATTACGTCATCTCTTGCTCCATATATGAACACATTTGATAATAAATTAAATATGTTGACTCAAGAGAATAAATCCAGCTTAGAAGAAATGAGAAAACATGTTGTAGAATCTATTGAAAAAATGAGAGATTCAAACGAAAGGAGCATGAAGGATATTCAAACGAACAATGAACAAAAACTAGAAGAAATGCGAAAGACTGTAGATGAAAAACTTGCTGCAACAGTAGAAAATAGAATTAATTCTGCCTTTAAGGTGATTGAAAACAATCTTGCCGAATTACAAGTTAGATTTGGAGAAATGTCAAAGCTTTCTGAGCAGGTGGGCAATTTAAATAAAGTGTTTAACAATGTTAAAACGCGTGGAAACTGGGGAGAAATATCTTTAGAGGCTCTTTTAGAGCAAATACTTGCACCAGAACAATATGAAAGACAATTCAACGTAAAAGAAAATGGTTCGGAAAAAGTGGACTTTGTAATTAAAATGCCAGGTTCAAACAAAACAGATAACATTTATTTACCAATAGATTCCAAGTTCCCAACAACAGATTATGAAAAGCTAGTAGATGCTATAGATAGAGGTGCACAAGACGAGGCAATTGCCGCAAGAAACGCTCTATTAAAAAGGGTAAAAACAGAAGCAAAATCTATTAGCGCTAAATACATAAACCCACCAACAACCACAGATTTTGCAATTATATATCTTCCATCAGAAGGCCTCTATGCTGAAATTGTAAAAGATCCAGGGCTATGTAGCGAATTACAAAACAACTATAGAGTAATAGTTTGTGGACCAACAGTAATAGCAGCACTATTAAATAGTTTACAAGTGGGATTCACAACTTTGAAGATACAAAAAAATAGCCAAGAAATCGCACAATTAATGCAATCTTTCCGAAAAGAATTTGACAGTTTTAAAGCTGCGCTTTCAAAAGTTAGGAAAAATGCAGAAAATGTGATAGAATCAATAAATGACTTGGATAAAAAGAACGGAAAGATTATAGAAGAACTTAGTAAAGTGGACAGTATTGACTATACAAACAATGCTCCGCTACAAATAATAGAAGGAAAAGAAGTTGGACAAGATGAATAATATTGATTTGCATATTCATACAAATTATAGCGATGGGACATTTACTCCAAAGGAAATAGTTGATCTAGCAAAAAAGAACAATATGAAAGTCCTTTCTTTTACAGATCATGACACAATCAAAGGAGTGAAAGAAGGTATAGAATATGCAAAAAAATTTGGAATAAAGGTTATTCCAGGAGTAGAATTGTCTACTTTTTCTGTTATGGAAATCCATATATTGGGTTATAACTTTGATATTAATAATACAAAACTTATTGAAACTTTAGAGGACTTTTCTCAACAAAGAGAAGAAAGAGTTTTAAAAATTTTAAATGAATTAAAAAAATACAATATTAATATTGAAAGAAACGAACTTGAGGCATCAAATTCTGTTGGCAGATTGCATGTAGCAAAAGCTTTGCTTTCTAAAGGATATGTTTCTTCTATTCCAGAAGCGTTCGATAGATACTTAGGCGCAAACGGAATTGCCTATTTCCCTTCAAAGCGTATTACTCCACTTGAGGGCGTTGCTTTAATAAAGCAAGCCGGAGGTATCCCTGTAATTGCTCATCCTTTGCGTTTATTGCAACAAAAAAAGCTTGAAGATTTAGTAGCAGGTTTAAAACCTCATGGTTTAGGTGGAATTGAAACTTATTATAATACCCATGACGAAGCAACAGTAAAGACGCTTCTTTCTATTGCAAGAAAAAATAATTTTATAGCTACAGGCGGCACAGATTTTCATGGAGCAAATAGAAATATTGAACTTGGTAGCGTTTTATTTGATTTAGATTTATTTACAAAGAAAAAACTAGGATTAATATAATTACTTTTTGCCATACTAATAACAAATGAAAAAGTGGTGTGGCATTATAGTTGTTATTGTTTTGCTGATTTATATTTTCTTAACATGTTCAATGGCGGAAAACAACTCTTGCATGCAAAAAAGACAACATATATCTAGTTTTTCTACTTCTTTTAGTTCCTCATCAGATAATAGAAAATACAATATAAAGCTTGCGACCTCTTCTTTTTCCTGGATACAAGTAAACCCAAACGAAGAACTTTCGTTTAATAAAACAGTGGGACTTAGATCCCATCAAAACGGATACAAAAACGCCATAGTAATACAGGATGGAGAATACGTTGAGGGTGTTGGAGGTGGCGTTTGTCAAGTTTCAACAACGCTATACAATGCGTGGTTAAGAGCTGGTTTAGATGTGGTTGTTGCAAGAGGACATTCTGTTCCTGCTTCGTATATAGATAAATCTTTAGATGCAACAGTATCTGAAGCGCAAGACTTAATTTTATGTAACAACACCAATATGGCGATTGTTATCAATGGATATATTAAGGATGATAATATAATTTTCGATATTTATGGTCCAAAAACCAATTATAGATATGAGGTATATTCAAAAGTTTTATCAACTATAAAACCTGCCGCTCCAAGAGAAGAAATTATTTTATCTTTTGGTGACAATCAAGTTTTTAATAATGGCGAAAAGGATTACATTGTTTTATCTAGAGAAAGAAAGGGATATCATTCAGCTTCTTTTATTAAGGTGTACAAGAACAATATTTATTTATACGAGAAAAAGATAAGAGAAGACTACTATTTGCCTCGATCTGGCGTAATAGGAGTTTTATATTGATTATTGATATAATCATATAAAAATGCTATAATGTCTAAGAATAATTTTTAAGAGGTTAAACATGGATTACAAAGAAAATTATAACGAATGGTTAAATAATGTGTCTGCTTCACAAAAGAAAGAATTAGAAGCAATTAAGGACAATGAAAAAGAAATAAAAGAAAGATTCACTATGCCGCTAGCTTTTGGTACAGCTGGAATGAGAGGTATTATTTGTTTAGGAATTTCAAACATGAACGAATATACAGTGGCAAGAGCAACAAAAGGACTATCAGATTATATTGTTAGTCTAGGAAAAGAAGCTTGCGAGAGAGGAGTTGCAATTTCATATGATACACGTAGAAAGTCTTTTGATTTTGCTCTAATTACTGCAAGAGTATTAGGAGCAAATGGAATCAATGTTTATTTGTATGAAAATGTTCGTCCTGTTCCTATGTGTTCTTATGCAGTGCGTCATTTAAATTGTATTGCGGGCGTTATGATTACAGCTTCTCATAACCCAAAGGAATATAACGGATATAAGGTATATGGAGAAGATGGTGCACAAATGTCTCCTGAGGCAACAAAAGTTGTTGTAGACTATATTGAAAAAACTCCATATTTTGGCATTGAAAAAGAAAGCACAGATGTTAAAGATAGAGGAGATATTGCGGAATTAAATAATGCAAAAATAAGCGATCATATAACTATTGTTGGAAAGGATTTAGACGAAGATTATTTTAGCGAGATAGCAAAGCTATCTCTATCTCCAAAAGCAGTAAAAGAGGTTGCTTCTAAAATTAAAATTGTTTATAGTCCAATTCATGGTTCTGGATGTATGCCAGTAACAACTATGTTGATGAGAATGGGCATTCCTGTTAGTGTTGTTGAAGAGCAAAGATTGCCAGATACAGAATTCTCAACAGTAAAGGTGCCAAATCCAGAGCAACCAGACGCTTTATCATTAGGAATAAAACTAGCAAATAAACTAGGAAGCGATATTGTAATAGGAACTGATCCTGACTGTGACAGAATGGGAATTGCAATAAGAAATGATAAAAACGAATTTGTTCTTTTAAATGGTAATCAAATTGGTGCAATGATGATGGATTATATCTTGATGAGACATCAACAAGAAGGCACTCTTCCAAAAAATGCCGCAGTAGTTAAAACAATAGTAACAACTAAGTTTGCAGACAAAATTGCAAAAAGTTATGGCGCTGAAGTATTTGATGTTTTAACTGGATTTAAATTTATTGGAGAAAAAATAAAAGAGTGGGAACAAACAGGGGAATATACCTTTATGTTTGGGTATGAAGAAAGCTATGGTTCATTGTGCGGAACGCATGCAAGAGATAAGGATGCAGTTGTTGCCTCAATGATTTTTGCAGAAATGGCTTGCTATTATACAAGTATAAATGTTTCTCTATATGATAGATTACAAGAGCTATTCAAAAAGTTTGGATATTTTGTGGAATCTTCAAAATCTTTCTCATTCCCTGGATTAGATGGAATGGCTAAGATGGCAGAGATTATGGATAAATTCAAAAATACAGATTTAACAGATGTTGCAGATATTAAAGTTGTTTCAAAAATGGATTTAAATAAAGGAACAATTAAAATGGCTGATGGAACAATTGTAGATGCAAAATTGCCAAAAACAAATGTTATTAAATACGATTTAGGCAATGACGAGTGGGTATGCATTAGACCAAGCGGAACAGAGCCAAAGATAAAGATTTATGTTTCTACACAAGAAAAAACACAAGAAGAATCTTTAAAGAAAAACGTTATGTTACAAACGGCTTTTGAGTCTATGATGTAAAGTTTATATATTATGTCTATTATAGGCTGCTACAAAATTAAAAATTTGTAGCAGTCTTTTTTTGATCAAAGAGGTTTTTAAACAAGCTTCGCTTGTTTATTTTAAATTCCATATTTGCCAGTTACAGGGTCTTTAAATATATTTATTTTTGGAGTAATAAATGTAAAAAATATGAATAAAAAAGCTATAAACAACAAGATATAAAAACTAATTGTTTGCGAAGAGAATAATATGCGATTATCCTTAAATGCTTTTAATTCAAACAAATAAGCAAAAAATGCAGAAGAAGCAAAAATTGCAATATTAATCCATGCGGGAGATTTGCCAATAATCCCGTTATACATGTAAAACAAAACTGGAATTAAAGTTAATCCAATGCAAATTCCACATAATTTTATACTCCAAAATTGATCTACATTTTTAAAGAAGAAAAATTGAATTACGGAGAATATGAACATTGGAAAAAACAAAAGTTTCATGTGTTCCCATGTGGATTCGTTTATTGCAGAAAAAGTTCCAACAATTATTGAATTATTAGATAATTTGTATGCAAAATGAAGAAAAGATCCTAAAAACACAGAAAAGAAAAAACCTACAATTTGCCATATTAAGATTGCTTTTGTCATTATATTTCCTCAGTTTAATATATGACCAAAAAGACAAAAAATATACTATACACATTCAACTTATTATAAATGGGACTTAAATCTAATAGAGATGTTGTTTGCTTTATATTCATTTGACGTGGTGGTTTTTCCTATTATATGCACTATAAATATAAATATAAAATAGTTGCCAAGTGGTTTTTTGTGTGGTATTATTTTTTAGCAAACAATAGCGGAGGATATAAGATGGGTTTATCATTATTACTAAGCGCAGCATTAATTAATTATGAAGTAGCAAGAGCTTTGCGTATAACGATTTCGATTTTGTTTATTATAGTATCAATTGGAGTTATGGTAACTGTAATGATGCAAAAGCCAGTCTCAGGAAACATCGGTACGATTGCTGGTGAAAACACACAAACATACGCAGGACAAAATAAGGCAAAAAACAAGGAAAGCATTTTAAAGAAAGTAACAATTATCGGTGGCGTTATATTAGCAGTATTAGCAATTTTCTTCTTTGTTACTTACTTGGAAGTATAACAAAACAAAAAAAGAACACGAAAATCCTTTTGCCTTTCGCAAAAGGATTTTTTTATCTTTTTAAAATATTTATATATAGTATATAATAATAAGGAAGCTATGAAAGAATCGATAAAAATTATAAGTACCAATAAGAAAGCATATTTCGATTATTTTATTGAAGATACCTATGAAACAGGAATACAACTTGTTGGTTGTGAAGTTAAGTCTGTTAGAATGGGCAATGTTAATTTAAAAGATTCTTTTTGTAGGATAGAGGGAAACGAGTTATTGCTTTTAAATGTTCATATAAAGCCTTATGAAAAAGGTAGTTATTATAATGTTGAAGCAAAGCGTACAAGAAAACTTTTAGCGCATAAACAAGAAATTAATAAAATGAGAGGATATGTTCAACAAAAGGGATATACTCTTGTTCCAACAAAAATTTATTTAAAGCAAGGGCTTGTAAAAGTAGAAGTTGGTTTAGCAAAAGGAAAAGAGTTACATGATAAGCGTGCTGTTGAACAAGAAAAACAACAGAAGCGAAATATAGAAAGAACAATCAAAGAATACAATTCATAAACGAGGAATACAATGGAATTTGAATCAAGATGTGTACAAGGATCATATGAACCAAAGAATGGAGAGCCAAGAGTTCTTCCTTTAGTTCAATCTACAACTTTTTATTATGAAGACGCAGATAAAATGGCATATGTTTTCGATTATCCGGAAACTGGTCATTTATATACTAGAATTTCAAACCCAACAATAGATGCGTTTGAAAAGAAGATGGCAGCGCTTGAAGACGGGGTAGCTGCGCTTGCATGCTCATCAGGAATGACAGCAGAAATGCTAGCAATATTGAATGCTTGCAGCACAGGAGATAATATAATTTCTTCTACAACTGTATATGGTGGAACGTATAATCTTTTCAATGTCACTTTAAGAAGATATGGAGTAGAAACTAGATTTGTTGATCCAAAAGCTTCTGAAGAAGAGATAGAAAAGCTAATTGACGATAAAACAAAGTTTATTTATGGAGAAACAATTGCGAACCCTGCAATGATAGTTTTAGATTTTGACAAGTTCGCTAGAGTTGCAAAAAAACATGGAATATTATTTATGGTAGACAACACCTTAGCTAGTCCATATTTGTTAAAACCTAAGAAGTTTGGTGCAAATGTTGTTGTGCATTCAACAACAAAATATTTAGATGGTCATGCAAGCTGTGTAGGTGGAGTTATTGTTGATCTTGGAAATTTTGAGTTCCAAGGCAATCCTAGATATGAAGAACTATTTAATAAGCCAGATGATAGTTATCATGGAAGAACATATAGTAAAGATTTTGGTAATGCAACTTTCGTTGCAAAAGCTAGATGTCAAATGATGAGAGATTTTGGCTGTCAAATGAGCCCATTTAATGCTTATTTGACTAATATGAACTCTGAAACATTGCATTTAAGAATGGAAAAACATAGCGATAACGCTATAAGAATTGCAAAATTACTTGCAAACCATCCAGCAGTAGAGTGGGTTAAATATCCAGGCTTGGAAGGAGATGAGTTTTATGATTTGGCTCATAAATATTATGAAAAAGAAGCGTTTGGTGGTATGTTAGTATTTGGAATAAAAGGCGGAAAAGAAGCAGCTGTTAAGTTCCAAGACGCTTTGAAATTCTTAAAAATTGTAACACATATTGCAGATGCAAGAAGTAGTGTTCTTCATCCTGCAAGCACAACACATAGACAATTATCTTCGGCAGATTTAGAGGCATGCGGAGTTCCTGAAAATTTAGTAAGATTGTCTATAGGTATTGAAGATTATAAAGATATAGAAAAAGATATACTACAAGCTTTAGAAGCAAGTAGAAAATAGGTGAATAAATGCCAATAGTAATACCGAAAGCTCTTCCGGCATATGAAATATTAACAAATGAAAAAATATTTGTTATGCCAAAGCTTAGAGCAGAAAATCAAGATATAAGACCAATTGAGATTGCCATCTTAAATTTAATGCCTACAAAAATAGATACGGAAACTCAATTGATGAGACTTTTAGGTAACACTTCTTTGCAAGTAAATGTTACATTAATTGGCACGGAAACATATAAAGGGCATTATACTTCTCAATCTCATATGGAAACATTTTATACTACTTTTAGTAGTATAAAAGACAAAAATTTTGACGGTATGATTATCACTGGAGCACCTGTAGAACAGATGAGGTTTGAAGACGTGCAGTATTGGAAAGAGTTACAAGAGATTATGGATTGGACTGAAACTCATGTAACCTCAACTATATATATTTGCTGGGGAGCCTATGCTGCATTGTATCATTTTTATGGGATAGAAAAACATAATTTTGATAAAAAATTATTTGGTGTTTATCCAATAAAAGCATGCGATGATTATGAATTGCTTTTAAAAGGCATGGACGATACTATGTATATGCCAATGTCTAGATACAACACCGTTGATCAAGACAAAGTGTTTAGCAACCCTAATATTAAAGTTCTAGCATATGGAGAAGATTGCGGAATTGCAATAGCAAAATCCGTAGATAATAAAAAGTTCTTTTTAACAGGACACAGCGAATATGATAGGACCACATTAAAAACAGAATATCTTAGAGATATTGAAAAAGGGTTAAAAATTGACAAGCCATTGAATTATTTTATTAATGATGATATTAATAAGATAGATATGAAATGGAAAAGTACAGCAAATTTGATATATTATAATTGGTTAAATTATTATGTATATCAAGTTACGCCTTACGAATTATAAGAATCTGCTCGAATTATTTTAGAGCAGATTAGAACTTGGGGATGTACCGGATTCGACAGGGAAACTGAGTTCAATATAAGCATACCGAAGGCTCGGCTTCGTAAAAACGGAAAACTAAATTTAAACGCAGATAATTCTAGCGAATACGCTTTAGCAGCTTAGTCTAAAGCCGTCGCCCAAAGAATCCACGGCTTTGCAAGCGGCGCCGACTAGTGGAAAAGGGTTATTAGTAGAGCTCGATGCTAATAGCAAGTTTTAGAGCTAGCCAAAATAATCTTTGTTAATAGAGGTTATTAGGGACTTTAAATATTAACTATGTATGTAGAAAATGTTGGATGAAATTCTTTGGACCGGAGTTCGACTCTCCGCATCTCCACCAGTCAAAACCTAAAACGAACTACTTTTGAGAGAGTAAACGTTTTAGGTTTTTTGTTTTGTGTAAACGTCAAAATTTTACACCCTTAAAACAAAAAAGAAAATCTAGTAGAATACTTCCGGGAACAAACTTGGAGGTATTTTTGTATGGCAAAGAGGTATTACACCGATCAGGAAAGGTATGAATATTGTAGAAAGTTTAAAGTATCTGGACAAACACAAGCACAGTTTTGCAAAGACAATAACTTAGCAAGAGAAACATTTAGAGATTGGAAGAAAGCATATTCTAATCTTTCAGGAGATTTCATTAATGTATCTACAGCTTTAGAAAAAGATGATGAGACATTAATGGAAGAAGATGTTAGAGTTAATATGTTGTCCAGTCAAGAAATAATCAAAAAAAGCACACATTTTTCGAGATTTGATCATTCTTTAGTTGTAATTGAATATGGTCCGTCAAATGAAGAACTAAATTACGTTTTAATACAAAAAATAGAGATTGAGGGAGTAAATTGCGGTAAAAACGAAAAATAGTTTTTATTTATTTTGAAATGTGTTAAGATTTAGAAGAGGAACAAAAAAGAATAGCGTAACA